>JAVKDJ010000081.1:0-1144 GCA_040222275.1 Cyclobacteriaceae bacterium | reverse complement strand
CCAAGATCAATCGTTCCTTTGCTCTCACCGGTGTTCTTGTCAATTTTGATCAACACATTACTCTTTTCCTGTTGGCTTAAGACTACCATAAACTCATTGGCACTTTGCGTGGCCTTGTATCTTGCATTGGCAGCTTGAAATGATTTTTTAGCAAAATCTGAAGCAGCATCTCCCAATTCTCCATAGGCTGACCCAACTCCTGATAGAACAACACCTGTGCTGGCCTCATTGTTAGCAGTGGCCTGCTGACCGGCAGATTCAAAAGCTGCAGAGGCCGTGTAAGCAACAGCCCCTATATAGGCGGCCCTAACAGCGTTCGCATATTGCAAGGCCCTAATAATGCCTGGCTCACGAGGGGCTTCAAAATACTTTTGGTAAATGGTTTTACCATCAGCATCTATCCGTGCTATGTTTTGTGACGAGCTAATCAACAAGCCATCATTACGGAGTTCTAGATGGCCTGGTAATTCTTTTCCTTCAAATTTTATTTCACCAGAAACTGTTTTTAGTGAAGCTGAATTTTTATCCAATTCTTTCACTGCATTCTCTCTTAAATCAAAAACATAAATCAAATCTCCCTTTTGGGCTGTCAATGAAGGCTTAGTGGAAATGCCTTTGTCGAGCAAAAGTTTGCCCGTGGTGATGTCAAGAATATTCACCTCTTCGGTAGTGACAAAAAACAACCCTTTGGCCCCCACTTCACTATAAACCATTTCGCCATCTATTTGCACAGGCTTGTCAAACGTAAGTTCTGTGGTGGCCAAATCCAGATAGGAAATAAAGTTCTTACCTGAACCATTTTGTGATACCAATACCAACCCGTCTTTTACTTTGGTATAACTGTAAATACCACCTTTCACATTAACACCTCTTCCCTTTTTGCCCCACTGTCCTTCCTTAGAAGTATAATCGTAACTGTTTATTTTTGTGTTGGATCCATCGTTAGGCATTACTACCAGGCCCGATTTTCCAAAATAGACACCTCCTATCTTACCCGATAAGTCCAGTGGTTTATCCCAAAGTCTATTCCCATTGGTTAAATCAAACGCAGAATAGGTGGTGTGATAAGATGGGCCACCTGTGGAGGTAGTGGTAGTAAAACCACCACTGGATGCAGGTTTTCCTTCCTGCTCAGAGCCGATGT
>JAVKDJ010000080.1:0-579 GCA_040222275.1 Cyclobacteriaceae bacterium | reverse complement strand
TCTGCCTGACGTACGATATATGCGGAGGTGAGGGATGCGAATAGCATTCCTACACTAGCTACAAAAAGCCACATCGCAAATTTCTTCGGATGCATCGCCAACTGCTTCTTTGGCTCTTCTACAATTTTAAATTCTGATGTCATATCTAACTCACTTTATCCAACAAATACGCGATCTGAACAATAGGCAAATACAAAAAGGAACCGAACATAATACGCAATGCCGATTGACGACTTCCTGTCCTCATTAAAGCGAATGTTTGCGCAAAAAAAGCTGCACCACAAACAGTTGCCACCATGGCCGAATATATTCCAGTTATTCCAAACACGGCAGGAAGAAGACCAAGAGGTATTAAAAACATAGTATAAACCATGATCTGTATGGCGGTGTTTATATTCTTACCTTCCTTGGAAGGCAACAACTTAAATCCAGCTTTTTGATAGTCCTCATCTGCCACCCAGGCAATGGCCCAAAAGTGCGGAAATTGCCAGATGAATTGAATCCCAAAAATGATAAGTGCCTCATGGGTTATTTGTCCGGTAGCAGCAATCCAACCCAATAGAGGCGGCAAAGCCCCAG
>JAVKDJ010000079.1:0-695 GCA_040222275.1 Cyclobacteriaceae bacterium | reverse complement strand
GTCCATCAGCCACCGGATCAGAAAATGGAACTCCTATTTCCAAAATGTCCGCTCCTGACTCCTCCAATAATTTTCCAATACGGACTGTATCCTCCAAAAGTGGAAAACCTGCTGTATAGTAGACCGACAACAATTCTTTGTTCTTCTTTTTAAAGAGCGTATTGATTCTTTTCTTTTCTTGTTCAATTGCTTCCATAAGTATTACTCCCTAACGCTATGTTAATGGTGACCAAAATTCTTTTCCCCTGCAGTGATGGTTAAGTTCAATGCATTCTGCCTGGGTGGTAACGGACAAGTTGCGTACTCTGTAAATGCACAGGGAGGATTGTAGCCTTTGTTAAAATCCACAATTACCTTTCCTGCTTCATCGGGGTATTTTACATACATATATCGTCCCGAAGGATACGTTTCTGTTTCATTGGTCTTGTCACCAAAAAGAATGTAGTATTCCCCCTCCGTGCCATCATCAATGGCATCCAGTCGGTATTCAACTTCGTCAATAGTAAACACCAATGCTCCAGGGCAGGGCGACTGGTACGTTTGCCCCAAAATATTGGTGATATCAATGTATTTGATAGGCTCGTATTTTTCCCATGTGGCCTCTACCCTCCATACTGGGTCGATGGGATAGCGCTCCACTCCCGTAAAGTTTTTTACTGCTTCACTTTCCAAATCACGAACCCTCACACCCAGTT
>JAVKDJ010000078.1:0-622 GCA_040222275.1 Cyclobacteriaceae bacterium | reverse complement strand
CAGGGAACAATCGACACGGGCCTTGGGTTCAAGGTTTCCAACCCACAATTCTATGGCTCAAATGATGGCACTAAAGTTCTCGTTGGTGCCTTGGAAATAGAGCTTCCTTCTATCACAAATGCAAGCGGGGAAATAGCTATTACGCTTAACGGGCTAAACGAAGTGAAAAACGCAGAAATTGAAAATGGCAGTATTAATGTTCAATATGCAGATTTCAATTTCAAAATGAATGATATCGGCTATAATTATAGTGGGAATATTTTCCATGCATCAACTGCAACTGGAAATGGTGAGATTTTATCCACTCCAATCGAATTGAAGGGTGAAAAAATCTCGTATAGTAAAGACAATGGATTCGCTTATGCGAAAATAACAGGAAAAGCAGCTGGCATAATTGATTCTAGAGTTGGCATTAAGGTTTTAAACCCATCAGTTACATTGTTAAAAGATGGAAAAATTACTACCGTTGGAGATTTGTCACTCTCTATTCCTGGGTTTAGCAATGCTAGCGGTGGGGTTTCCATCCAGCTGGACGCTCAACACAACATCAACAACATCGAAATTAAGGACGGAAAATGCAGTGCTGCTGTTGCCGGGTTCAACCTCGACATAGATGGAATAG
>JAVKDJ010000077.1:0-127006 GCA_040222275.1 Cyclobacteriaceae bacterium | reverse complement strand
GGGCTGTCGTCTTCTACTGCATTGATAATGTCATCTCCGGCTACTACATCGATGGTCAGGGTTGGGGCGATCGAGTCATGGACTATGTCGCGGGTGGACTGGGTGGCAGGGTTGCCTGCCACATCGCTCACATCGGCGGTAATGGTGCTGGTGCCCTGGGCCAGGTTCTGTGCATCCACTGCCGGGATATCCACCGACCACACTCCGGCCGTTACTGTTGCACTGTAGGTTTGGCCGTTCAGGTCGATGGTCACTACCTGGCCGTCTTCGGCAACTGTCGTGCCACTTACCGTAACAGGGCTGTCGTCTTCTACGGCATTGATAATGTCGTCACCGGCTACTACATCGATGGCTAGTGTTGGGGCGATCGAGTCATGGACAATGTCGCGGGTGGCCTGGGTGGCCGGGTTGCCTGCCACATCGTTCACGTCGGCGGTAATGGTGCTGGTGCCCTGGGCCAGGTTTTCCGCATCCAATGCCGGGATGTCTACAGACCAGGTGCCTGCTGTGACTGTGGCACTATATACTTCGCCATTCAAGTTGATGGTCACTAACTGGCCGTCTTCTACCCCTGCGGTCGTGCCGCTGATTGTCACGGGGCTGTCATCCTCTACGGCGTTGATGATGTCGTCTCCGGCTACTACATCGATGGCCAATGTTGGGGCGATCGAGTCATGGACTATGTCGCGGGTGGCCTGAGGCGCAGGGTTGCCCGCAACATCGCTCACATCGGCGGTAATGGTGCTGGTGCCCTGGGCCAGGTTTTCCGCATCCACCGCCGGGATGTCTACTGACCAGGTGCCTGCCGTTACTGTGGCACTGTAGCTCTGACCGTTCAGGTCTATGGTCACTAACTGGCCGTCTTCTACCCCGGCGGTCGTGCCGCTGATCGTTACAGGGCTGTCGTCCTCTACTGCGTTGATGATGTCATCTCCGGCCACTACATCGATGGCTACTGTTGGGGCTGTGGTATCAATTGTTAATTCCAATGTTGTAGCATCATTGGTACTGTTTCCTGCTTTATCTGTGCTGGTGACTTCTACTTCATTAGCTCCATTAACATCCGGTGAAAAAGTACCTGTATTAGGAGTAGCATTTTCAGTATCCAATACCCAATTTCCTGAGCCATCAGCTACTGTTTCATAAACTGCCCCCCCAACTGTTATAAGCACAGTACTACCAAATTCAGCTGTACCATTCAAAATAGGCGTTGGGTCATTCGTAATCAATTCATTAACCGTTGGAATTGCAGGTGCTGTTGTATCAATGACCAACTCTCCTGTGCTAATATCTGAAGTACTGTTTCCAGCTTCATCGGTACTGGTGACTTCTACTTCATTTGTCCCATTTAAATTGGGTGAAAAAGTACCACTATCTGGTGCCACGTTTGTATCCACACTCCAATTACCTCCTGCATCAGCAGTGGTGATAAAGACTGCACCTCCAACCGTCACTTCTATACTGCTGTTTGGTTCGGCAGTACCCGTCAATGTGGGATTCGAATTGTTTGTGACCTGTGGCTGCACTGTAGGAACTTCAGGAGCGGTTGTATCAATTGTCAACTCCAGGCTTGTTATGTCATTGGTACTGTTTCCAGCTTCATCGGTGCTGGTCACTGTTACTTCATTGGTACCATTGACATTGGGGTTAAAAGTTCCCGAAACCGGTGTATCCAATCCTGTGTCAATTGTCCAATCACCAAGTCCATCTGCTGTGGTAGTAAAGGTAGCCCCTCCTACTACCACAGTAACTGTGGAGTTAGCTTCTGCCTTACCACTTAGTTCCGGGGTTGGGTCATTGGTAACCTGACTAACCACTGTAGGTACATTAGGAGGTGTGGTATCAATAACCAATTCAAGGTTTGTTATATCATTTGTACTGTTTCCGGCTTCATCGGTACTGGTCACCGCTACTTCATTTGCTCCATTTACATTTGGTGCAAACGTACCACTATTAGGTGCAACCAGTTCTGTGTCTATGCTCCAATTTCCACCAGCATTGGCGGTGGTTATGTAAGTAGCACCAGCCACCACAATCGTCACTGTACTGCCTGGCTCGGCTGTACCGGCAATTACCGGTGTTGTATCGTTGGTTACCTGGTTGGCCACTGTAGGCGCATTAGGGGGTGTTGTGTCTATTACCAATTCAAGGTTTGTGACATCAGAACTGCTGTTACCTGCATTATCGGTACTGGTGACAACTACCTCATTAGCCCCGTTTACATCAGGAGTGAATGTGCCGCTATTGGGAACCACATTGGTATCAACACTCCAATTGCCACTTGCATTGGCAGTAACGATAAAAGTTGCAGTTCCAACTTCTACTGTAACTGTCGAGCCCGCTTCCGCTTTACCTGTTAAAGTTGGGTTGGTATTGTTTGTCACCTGACTGTCTACGGTAGGTATGGCGGGAGATGTGGTATCAATAATAATTTCATCGGATGAGCTATCATTTACTGAACAACCGTTGAGTTCGCTGGATACCTGAACCTCGTTGGTTCCATTTGTATTGGGTGAAAAAGTACCACTGTCCGGTGTGTCCGAACCGGTATCGACAGACCAGCCAGAGGCCCCAGCCACCTGAGTATAGGTAGCCCCTCCCACTATGATGGTCACATTGGTACCATTATCGGCATCTCCAGTAATCACCGGTGTTGGATTATTGGTAACCTGGAAATCCACCGTAGGTACAGAAGGGTATGCATGTATGGTGACAGTAAATGCTTTGGTTGTACTTTCACAACCCGTAGAACTGTTTGAAACAATCAGGTTGGCATTATAGATACCAGGAACAGCACCTGCCGGCACAATCAGGCCAATAGGACTTACCGGTAGTGTCGTAGTAGCCACATCTACAAAACCCTGTCCTTCAGCGGTCACATCATAATCAATGGTGTATTGATCAGGGCTATTAGCTGTAGCTGAATAGCTTATTGATGCAGAGGTTTCTCCTGCGCAAACTTCAGGGTTTGTACCCAGGGTAATGTCAGGATTGTCATTGATTACAATACTGATGGGGTATCCCTGGCTAACACAACCGTTTGCCGAATTTTCTACATTCACAATGGCATTGTACGTCCCAGGGGTGGCCGTGCCTGGAACAGTAATTGATATCGGATTGGCCGCCGTAAGGTCTTGTCCGAATACGCTTATAAAACCTGCGCCTCCTGCATCTGCATCAAAAGTAATATCATAAAGATCTGTACCTGATGTTTCGTCAGAATAGCTGAGAAGGGCCGTAGTTTCTCCCAAACAAATTTCGGGTATGCTGCTTAATGTGATTATTGGTTCAGTGTTAATCAACAAAGAAACATTTACAGCTGAGCTTTCACAACCCGTGCTGGTGTTTTTCACTCGAACAAATGCACTATAGGAATTTGGTGATGCACCATCAGGTATTTCCAATGTGATATTCCCTCCACTCAAGGTAGCATCGGTTACTGCCACAAAGCCCTGAGCGGTAGCTGTTCCATCAAAAGTTATGCTATAAGTATCTGCACTTCCTGAGGTAACTGTGTAGGACAAGGTAGTGCTCAGGGTACCTTCGCATACCTCAGGAGTAGTATTGGCAATGGTAAAGGCCGGCTTTGCCGGGTCTGATAAAGTCACTGCCAATGCATTCGATTCGCAGTTGTTTAAACTTGCAGTTACATTAGTATAACTACCTGCACCCAACCCGGTGATATTTATTACTCCTGAGCCATTTGATGTTTTTGAAGCTGTTGTGGTCGTTCCATCAATGGTGTAACTCACCATATAGGCGGTGGATGCATTCAATGATGCCATTTGAACAATACCCTGGTTTCCTCCACATGTGGTAGGGTTGACATGGGTACCTTCGGTGATAACCGGAGCTGCCGGGTCAGTAAGGGTAGCCGATAAAGGTGGGCTGGTCGGACATCCATTGTTTTCTGCAATGATGTTGGTATAGGCACCTGCAGCCAGGTTGCTGATTACATATTCACCGTTGGAATCAGAAATAACATTGCCGGCATTCACTGGTGTTCCATCCAACTCGTAAGTAAGGGCATACGTAGTGCTGGCAGCAAATCCCACTATTTGAATAGACCCCTCAGTACCGCCACAAGTGGTGGGGTCGGTTGTAGTGCCCAAAGATATATCTGGTGGGTTTAATATTATGCTGGGCAAAGTATTGGATTGGCATGAGGCAATTGTTACCGAAATATCGGTGTAAGTGCCTGCATTTAACCCCGTAATTCTCAGCTGGTTTCCAACATTTTCCGAAGTAAGGGTTCCGGTGACTGTCGATCCTTTATAGGTATATTGGTAATCATAGCTCGTATTGTTATCCGTTCCAAATAATACGATCACACCATCACCTCCTGCCCCGCATGTCGCAGGCTGGGTATTTGTACTATTGCTAAATGATATAGTGGGAGCGGTCGGGTCCGTCAGGTTAAAAGGACCAGAAAGCACATTTGATTCGCATGAATTGGCGGATACCTCAATGTTCTCATATTGACCTGCCTCCAAAGTGCCAATAACCAATTCACCTGCACCATCTGAGCTGATGCTTCTGGAAACCGGTGCACTGTTGAATAGGTAGTCAACGGTGTAAGTTATGGCAGAGGGAATACCAGTGTCAATGGTAATGTTACCATCATTTCCTCCACAACTGTTGGGGTGTGTTATAACTGGGGATGAAATGGAAGCCGTGGCAGGGTCGTTGAGCGTAATATTAATTGTATTGCTGTCACAGCCATCTTCTGTCACTTTTATATCTGTATAACTACCAGCTGGAAGATTTGAAATCACTATATCACCACCAGAAGGTGTAACAGTTGTGGATACCGGTGACCCATCCCGGTTGTATGACAAAGTATATGTCACCGCATCACTGAGCCCTGTTAGGGTAATACTTCCATCGGTACCCGAACAAGTAGAAGGCCCTGAATCGCTGGATCCGATAACTGGTGTATTCTTAATAATGACATTAAAAGCCTTGCCGGCACTTTCACAGCCTGTTGTTGAATTTTTAACAGTAACTGTAGCAGCATAACTTCCATCCGTCGTAGCTCCGGGGATAGCAAAAGCCAATTGACCGGGTGTAATGGGCTGATCCACTATATCTGTAAACCCGGCATCTGCAAAATCTATGGAATAAAGGTCAGGAGAACCAGTAGTGGCAGAATATGGAATATTTCCCGAGGTTTCCCCTTCGCAAAATTCAGGATCGGCACCAATAGAAAGCGTTGGGTTGGCATTCACCTTTAACGTAAATGCCGAGGCGCTACTTGAACATCCGGTAGTGCTGTTGTTGAAGGTAATGGTCGCATTGTACACATTCACAGCTGCTGCAGCTGGCACCACAATGCTGATGGGACTGGCACCAAGGGCCTGATCTACCACATCTACAAACCCTTGTCCTTCGGCTACAGAATTGAAGTTTATGGTGTACCTGTCAGGGCTACCAGCAGAGGTAGTAAAACTTAAATCCACAGCGGTCTCCCCTTTGCAAACCTCGGGGTTAGCCCCCAGAGTGAAAGTTGGGTTGTCATTGATGGTAACTGTAAATGCCTTTGAAGTGCTTATACATCCTGTAGAGCTATTAGTCACTATCAGACTGGCGTTGTAAGTTCCCATTGACGCACCTGAAGGAATGGTGACCACAATAGGACTGGAAGGAAGTGAAGCGTTTACAACATCTGTAAATCCCTCGCCCTCAGCTGTCCCTTCAAAATCTATACTGTATTGATCTGCCCCACCGCTCAACGATGAGTATGAAAGGTTCTCACTGGTTGTCCCTGCACAAACTTCAATATTACCACCAAGGGTTATATCGGGAGTAGGATTTACAATTACAATAATTGATTTACTATCGCTGATACATCCGGTAGTACTGTTGATGACATTCACTGTTGCATTGTAATTGCCGGAGGCAACAGCCCCGGGTACCGTAATATCAATCTGTCCAACCGGAAGGTTGGTAGCAGATACGTCCACAAAGCCAGCGCCTTTGGCGGCTGCACTAAAAGAAATGCTGTACTGATCCGGGCTGGCTGTGGTGGCCGAATAGGTCAGTGCGGCACTAGTTTCCCCCTGGCATACTTCGGGGTTTGCACCCAGGGTAATGGTTGGCTTCTGGTTTATTACAATCTGAAATCCAGTATTGGTACTCTCGCACCCAGTTGATGAGTTGATAACCTTAAGAACAGCATTATAGTTTCCAACAGCAACTGCCACAGGAACATCAATGACAATTGGGCTAGCTCCTAAACTACTATTGACTACATCAACAAATCCCTGAGCTTCTGCCGCAGCATTAAAGTCTATGGTGTACCTATCCGGACTACCACTGGTGGCAGAGTAGGTAAGGCTGGTAGAAAGATCACCCCGACAGGCTTCCGGATTAGCCCCGAGTGTTATTGTGGGATTTGCTTGAATTGTGATGGTAATTGGGTAAACCACACTTTCACACCCGGTTGTATTATCAGTTACTGTCAAAGAGGCATTATAAGTAGCAGCCACACCCGAACCTATGGCTATGTTGATACTTCCAGAGGGAAGGGCAGCATCAGATACATCTACAAAACCAGCAGTATTGGCCGCTGCGTCAAAATCTATACTATAGCGATTTGGGCTACCTGAATCTACTGTAAAAGCAATAGTGGTGCTGGAAGTCCCGGCACACTCTTCGGGATTTGCGCCTAAAGTAATGGCTGGCGAAACCGGGTCATTTAAGGTAACACCCGCAATTGCGTTGGACTGGCAATTATCTTTGGTGACGGTTATATTGGTGTAGTTTCCAGCGTTCAAACCACCTATGTCAAGTACGCCAGCCCCATTTGACCCCAAATTGACACTTACCGGAACGGCATCATCCAGATAATCTACCGTATAAGTAGCACTTGTTGCAAGTCCCGTTATTTGGATAATCCCGTCTGTTCCACCGCATGTGGTGGGGTTTGTAACCGTTCCCTGTACGATAGTGGCTGGTGTAGGCTCGGTAATCGTAGTACTCAATGAATTGGTAACGCAACCATTGTTGGTAAACCTAATATCGGTATGGCTGCCTGCACCCAATCCGCTGATCACATAGGCTCCACTGGCATTGGCCGTAATGGTTGCTGATGCCACGGGTACAGCATCAACCGTATAGTCCAATAAATATTGGGTATTGGCTGCTAGGCTTGTGATTTGAATCGAACCTTCCGTCCCTGAGCAGGTGGTAGCATTCTGCACCGTTCCCAATACGATATCAGGCGGGTTCAATACTATGCTGGCTATTACATTGGACTGGCAACCTGTGATGGCATCATCTACAAACACACTCGAATAACTGCCTGCGGGCAAATTGTCAATTTTTATCTTGCCCATTGCGTCAGAAGTCAGGGTTCCGGTTGTGGTCACAGAATTCTTGGTATAGGAATATACATAATCCCTTCCTGCAGTTAAACTGCTCAGAATGATAAACCCATCAGTTGAAGAGCAGGAAGCAGGATCCTGGTCACTGTCATACACAATAGTAGGACCGGCAGGATCACTCAACACGACCGGGCCAGGAACCGTATTGGAAGTGCATCCCAACCGGACTACTGAAAAGTTTTCGTATGTACCGGAAGTCAACCCTGAAATGGTATAATTGCCACTGCCATCAGACATTATGCTTACCGATACTGCCGATCCATTTTTCTGATAGTTGAGGGTATAGTTTACGCTCACTTCCATTCCTGCCAATGTTATGGTTCCATTTGCCCCGTTACAAGTGGACGGGTTAGATTGTGCTACCAACGAAATACTGGCTGGTGTAGGGTCTGAAAGTTCAACAGAGGCGATGCTATTGGAAGGACAGCCTCCAGCTGATACCAAAATATTAGTGTATGTGCCCGCTGAAAGGCCTGAAATGGTCAGACTATTCCCAGATCCCCCTGATGTGATAGAGGTATTGACGGTAGTCCCTCCCTTAGTGTAAGACACGCTGTAGGTGGTGGAGTTTTTTACGCCTGAAATGGCAATGCTGCCATCGGTACCAGAGCAGGTATTAGGATTGGTCGGCGTAGCTGCAATTGAAGGTGTATCTTTAATGGTGATTGTGATGGGGTAATTGTCACTCACCACTCCATTGGTACTGTTCCTTACCGTCAAAGTTGCATTGTACACACCTTCTGTAGTCCCTCCGGGAATTGACAAGGTAAACGGGCTGATCGGTATGGCGGCATTCACCACGTCAGTAAATGATGCATCGGTATAGTCTATGCTGTATTCGTCTGCTCCACCTGTGGTGGCACTAAAAGTTAAAGTTGCATTTGTTGAACCTTCACAAACGGATGGGTTCGCTCCAAGGGTAATGGTCGGTCGGGCAAACACCTCTATACCAATATTTCCCTGATTGGACAAAGCCCCACCATTGTCTTCTACCGTATAGAATACATCAGCATTTCCGGAATAGCCAGAAGCAGCCGTAAAAGTAACATTGCCACTTGCATC
Source organism: Cyclobacteriaceae bacterium (assembly GCA_040222275.1). GTDB lineage: Bacteria > Bacteroidota > Bacteroidia > Cytophagales > Cyclobacteriaceae > CAXBNB01. The sequence goes on along the minus strand of JAVKDJ010000077.1, from coordinate 118,559 downwards.
TGCCGTATAGGTACCAACACCAGCTACTGTCAGGGGCACTCCTACTGCTGCGGTATTGCTGGCGTTTGTAGGATCGATTAAAATAATAGTAGAAGGATCAATGGTACCATCTACATCCGTGTCGTTCGATGTGATCAGATTTATATTTAATGTGCCATCTTCCTCCACTGAGTTGTTGAGGTCATCCACAGCAACAGGGTTGTCATTTTGAGCCACTACGGTGATGGTAGAAACTACGGTGTTTGAATTTCCATCCCCATCATTTGCGGTGAATGATAAAGTCCTGTCTCCTGCCGATGGGTTGTCATTGTCTGAATGCAGGTATGTGATGCCGTTTATCAACGAATTGGCGTCAGCAAGGTCAAAGTCGCCCCCGGCGTTGTTGGTAATGGTAAACAACCCCGTACCACTGTTATAGTCGATAAGGAAAGTGGTACCGCCAACGGTAGCAGTTGTGCTCAAATCTGCATCTAAGGGGAAAGTGACCCCTCCAATTTCTATTTCTTCAGAAGCCGGATCCAGCACACCACCAGTCTGTATTGTCACTGATGCCATTTGTGTATCATCCACATCTTCCAGAGATGCGTCTAAATCAGCAATTGCTATGGCCGTACCCCCTTCGGTAAAGGAGGTTTCAAAGCCCCCATCATCTGCCCCACCCCCGGAATTGTCTGCATCGAGTGTAAAGGTTGGGTTGTCGTTAACCGGATCAACTGTAATATTGATATTAGCACCTGCTAAAGCATATTCTGTACCGTCATGGGCGTTCCAACCGAAAGTTACCAGGCCGTTGAAATCCTGAACAGGTTCAAAGGTTATATTGCCCAGGTCAGCAAATGCTATTTCATCTAATGCAGTAACGGCTACCCCGCTTAAATACAGGATGCCCTCACTGGCCAATGGCAAAGATGTGATTTGAATTCTATCAATAGTTTCTCCATCGGTATCGGTAAACACGGCGCTAAAGTCGGTATCAGAAAAAGTATAGGTATTGTCTTCATTTACATTGACATTCACATCTGTAATTGTAGGTTCTGAGTTACAGTTCGTGATGGCCTGGCTAAAGCTGTTGTTGGTATAATCGCACTCGTTTACAGAGGTATTGGTCTCACCAGCTGACAAAGGGGTTGCTATTGGGTTCGTAGTACCCGATTCGTAGGGGTTGTGGTTCACCAATACATAGAGTGTAAAATCCTGACCATTGTCAGCAACCGTAGTGGTCATGGTTCGGATTACGCCCACATTCAAATTTATAGGGATATGCAAAGTGTCTATCACATTGGCTGTACCTGCATAGGGATCGGCATCATATATGGTCACTGGTGTTTTAGCGGGGGACTTCCAGTCTCCCTGATTTTGCACTGTAACTGAAATGTCAATGCCATTGTTCGTAGAACCGCAATTTTGGTTGACGCTAGCAGTGGTCACCACAAGATCAGGTGTAGCATAAGTTGGCGCGCCGGTTTCGTCCACATAGGTGGTTTGTACTAAGAATCCATTGAGAGAACCACCAAACTGGGGGTGAAAAATATCCTGTTGAAACTGAGGAATAGTGAGGTCGTCGTTCACATTGGTCACATGATATCCGTGTTGGTTCCAAACCTCGCGAGCGGCCACCCAGGATGTATTGGCTGATTTGTAAACCGCCACAAAATCATTTTCACCGCTATCTCCAGGGCCATTGGCCTCTTGTGCAGTGACAATAATTTCTGCCTGGCCATCATCATTGATATCAGCCACAAGCGGGTATTCGATCCTCGTACCTGCCAGGGATTCTACCCTGGCCAATTCTGTACCATCCAGCCCACTTAGAATAAACAGATAAGCCTCTTCGCTATATACCACTTCGGCTATTCCATCACCCTCAAAATCATACAGCGTACTTCCGGTGCGTTGAGAGCCATCATCAAGGCCGGTTTTTTGCCATTTCACCCCAAAAGAGTTGGTGCCCTGATCGTATTCTAATACGATATACCTATTGCTCCCGGCAAAGCCGATATCCACAATGCCATCATTATCAAAATCTCCCACATTGGCTTTTCCTCCCGAGCTGGTACTTGGTATGTCATAGGTTGATCCTACCTGGGTTTCAGTTCTGGGGTTCCATGCATACAGATATCCTTCGGATGTTACAATGATTTCAGCCTGATTGTCATTGTCCAAATCCCCGAGGGAGACGAGTCCGTCACCCAGGTTGGCACCTGTAATTTCAGCTGCCAACGTGAAAGAATTGGTCCCAAAATCAACAAAATAAACCTGGTTGCCAGCTATAAATTCAAGCCCGTCAGCCTCAGGGCCAAAGTTTCCACCAGCTGGATTGGCATCTCCATCATTGAAAATATTATAAGCAAGGGGTAGCCTGTCCCCATTATTTCCCGTTGAATTCAAACGACCACTATTGATTGTGTTGTCCTGGGCAATTAGGGCTCCTGTTTCAACATTGATGACATTGGCCCCAACATATACCTCAGGCGACCCGTCCTCATTGAAGTCTGCCAGTTGGGGAGATGCGTAATTGATCCTTGTTCCTACCAGGGTTGTTGACCATAGCGCTCCATTGTTGTTTGTGAGTCCGGCTGCCGGATCATATTCGTACCTGGCCACATCCGCGCTTGAGTTATTGCCTTCTACTACGAAAATATCACCATCCCCATCACTGTCAACGTCTCCAAGTGCGACCATACTAAACTGATGGGTGCTGGTTCCTTCATTGATCACCTGCTTTATTGTACCATTGATACCATTGAAGATCAGTATTTTTCCTGTACTTCTATCTTTTGTCACAAGCTCTGAAATGCCATCATTGTCAATATCACCGATCATCACACCAGAGCGCTGATCAAAACCATAATTGGCACTATCAGTCATGTATATTTTTTCCAGCGTAAACTCCGGTAGCACTGCCGGTGGGTTAAAACATGTCGGTGTGTTTTGTCCATAGAAAAAGTCGGCACAATTGCCAATACCATAGCAATCGGGATCGTAGCAATCAATCAACCCATCGCCATCATCGTCTATACCATTGTCGCATATTTCAGCAATCAATATGACCAATTCATCCGTATTGGAATCTGTTGCTGTATTGCCCGCCTCATCTGTCACCACAGCTACTACCTGATAGGTATTTTCAGCTACAAAAGCACCAAGTGTGCCACTGTCGGGACTTACGGCACCAGTATCCACACTCCAGTTACCTGAAGCATCCGGTACTACATTGTAGGTAGCCCCATTCACCGTTACTTCCAAAATTGCACCTGCCTCAAGAGCGGCCCCAGTGCCTGTTGTGCCTGTAATTACCGGGGTGGTGTCGCTGGTAGCCTGATCTGAAACCGTTGGCGCTGTTGGTGGAACAGTATCAACAGTTACCTCATTGGTGGTAGTATCGTCGGTACTATTCCCTGCTTCATCAGTGCTGGTGGCTTGTATTTCATTTTGTCCTTCCTGCAAGGGTATAAAAGTCCCGGATGCAGGTGTATCGTTTTCTGTATCTACACTCCAGTTGCCGCTACCATCAGCTACTACTTCATAAGTAGCCCATCCCACCACCACTGACACTGTGCTACCTGGTTCGGCTGTCCCCGTTATTACCGGCGTAGTGTCGTTGGTTACCAGAGGATTAATAGTAGGCACTTCGGGTGCTATGGTATCCAATACCAGCTCTCCAGTTGATACATCAACAGAACTATTGCCGGCAGCATCTGTGCTTGTAACCACTACCTCATTGGTTCCATTGGTATTTGGGCTGAATGTACCACTATCCGGGGAAACCGCCCCGGTATCTACACTCCAATCGCCGCTACCATCGGCAACCACCACATAAGTGGCACCCGCTACTTCAATCGTTACGGTGCTTCCAGGGTCAGCCATACCTGTCAATACCGGAGTAGTATCATTCGTGGTTTGACTCTCTACAGTTGGTACTCCGGGATCAGTTTGATCAACTGTTATTTCATCTGTGGTATTATCGGATATGAAACATCCCGCGTTGCTGGCAGACGCCACTACTTCATGACTGCCCTCCGTCAATGGGGTAAAAGAACCACTCGATGGACTTGCTGATTCTGTATTTACGTTCCAATCGCCACTTCCGTCAGCAGTGAGGCTGTAAGTAGCACCTCCTACTACCACTTCAATAGTGCTACCTGGGTCAGCTGTACCCGTTACAATTGGTGTATCATCGTTGGTAATGAGTGAATTAATTGTGGGCCTGGTGGGGTAACTGTTCACAGTAACCGTGAACGCATTACCAGTACTTGTACAAAGGGTGTTGGTGTTGGAAACGGTTAGCACCGCGTTATAAGTATTGGGCGCAGCTGCCATTGGTATGGCAATGCTAATAGGACTTGATGGCAATGTAACATTCGTGACATCAACAAACCCTTCTGCTTCAGCAGCTACATCAAAATCTATAGAGTACTGATTTGCCCCACCACTTGTTGCAGAGTATGTATAAGAGGCCGTTGTAGAACCGGCGCAAACTGTTGGGTCGGCACCCAGGGTTATTGTTGGTAAAACAGGATCATTTATGGTAACGCTGGGAATCTGATTGGATTGGCAGTTGGTAATGGTTGCACTGATATTAGTATAAGTTCCGGCATCAAGGCCGCTGATCTGCAGGTTGCCACTACCGTTGGAAGTGATGGTGGATGTGTTTGCAGCAGGATTGAAATAGTTTACCGAATAAGTAGTATTGGCGGACAAGCCAGTCAGCTGAATGCTGCCATCCGAACCTCCACATGTGCTTGCATCAGCCACTGTGCCCAATGAGATCATCGGAGGCGTTGGATCACTCAGGGTGGCTGATAGTGCATTGGATACACAGCCGTTGTTGGTCACATCTATTTGTGTGTAGGAACCTTCCATCAGACCACCAATAACATAGTTGCCACTGGTATCTGATGTAATGGTTGTTGTACCTGCAGTCACACCATCTATGTCATAATTCAGGTCATAAAGTGTAGATGCCGCCAGGCCTTTAATTTCTATACTTCCATCAGAACCTGAACAGGTTGTTGGATCTACGACCGTGCCCAAAACTATATCTGGTGGATTGAGTACAACGGATGCAATGGGGTTGGACTGACAACCAGAAACCACTCCGGTGATGCTAATGTTTGTATATGTGCCAGCTGGCAGGTCTTCTATTCTAACAATCGTACCAGGGGTATCGGCAGTAGAGGTTATAGGTGAAGCTGAATTTACTACACTGCCCTGATAGGTATATTGATAATCATACTGAGTGCCAGCTGGGTATGACAAATCAACACCGATACTCAATTGGATAAAACCATCCATCGCAGAACAAGATGCCGGGTCTTGTTCACTATCATAAGAGATCACGGGTGATGTAGGGTCACTTAACTCAAAAGGGCCTGTCAACCTATTGGAAAGACAGCCAAATGCTGTTATCTCAATATTCGTATAAGTGGCAGCCGATAGCATATCAATGGTAACTTCGCCTGAAACTGCGGATATAGATCTGGAGACCAACACGCCATCACGCCGATAGTTTACGGTATATGATGTTGAACTTCCCAGGTTGTCATCGATTACAATGGTACCATCGCTCCCCCCACAGGTTGTTGGGCCATCCTGACTCGTCAATGAAATATCGGCTGTAGCTGGATCCGAAAGTATTATAGGCCCAAGCTCGTTTGAATTACACCCTGAAATACCAACAGATATTTCAGTATAGGTTCCTGCGCTCAATCCTATAATCACCAACTCCCCGGTTCCGTTGGACGTATCTGTGTAGCTCACAGGTACACCTTCCCTGGTGTAATTTACAGTGTAGGTGGTACTATTGGCCATACCTGTCAGTTGTATGCTCCCATCAGTACCCCCACAGGTGGTGGGTTCGTTTGTTGTACCTTGAACGATGGTAGCAGGAGCCTTACATCTTATGAGGACCCCGGCTGAAGGATCACTTTCGCAAAAGGCCACATCCGGGTTTTTCATTGTCACTGTGGCTATTCCGTTGGCATAGAGTTTCTCATAAGGTGTACTCAAGCCTGTAATTTCCCATGTACCCAACACTGCAATGGCTCCCTGAGGTACATTCGCAGTAGCTCCGGGTACTTCTATACCATCCACATAAAGCTGGACAATGTATGCCGTAGTGGTGGAAATCAAAATTTCCCCTTCGAGAATATCATCCCCTTCCCTGGGATCAGAAGTAATCTTCAAGGAATTAGTTGGATCGGGGGTTTTCGTCAAGACATGCACCGAAGTAGAAAAATCGCTTTCTGCTGCAAAGTCGCCCACGTTTTCTATAGTAGCAAACACATATTGTCCTGTTTCGATCGAGAGCCCACTTGCTGTCCACTCATTTCCTGAAAACACAACCGATCCGGGGGTTCTCTCTGTCTTTGTACCACCAGGTGTTGATGAGGTATAAATACGGATTGTCAGGCTGGCCCCTACCTCAGTGGTGGTTCCACTTACTTCATTTACAAAATCTGCCGCATCCTGACAAAATGTAGAGGTAATAACGGGAGTGTCAGAAGTACGTGATGTTACGCCCAGGTTAACTTCTGTGGAAGTAAGGTTTGTACAGGCATAGGAAGTGCTGGTGATCAATAACCTATAGTCGTACCCATCATAAGAATTGGGCACAGAAGTAAGCGAAAGTGAATTGGTAGTAGCCCCTAATATGGTAGGTATAGAACCTCCATCTGCCAAATTAGTCCAATCGCCACCATTGTTTATGCTTTGCTGCCATTGATACACCAGGTTGTCCCCTGTGGCAGACACTGAGAAAGTAGCATCTTCACGGGTAAAAATATCCTCAGGCACAGGCTGAACGGTGATAGCCCCGGCCACCCCAGGGGTGGTGACAAAACTATTGGTACCGGTATATCCACCTTCGCCCACTACCCTGCCATTGCCATCGGACGCTACGGGTGAAGTCCCCAATATGCCATCATTGTCTGGGTCGTCGTGCCCTGCCTCTACAGTATCGAAACAACCATCGTTATCACTATCATTGTCCAGATGGTTTGGTGTTCCATCACTATCTGTATCATAAACATCCGGGATGCCGTCATTATTGCTGTCGGTATATACCGTAACCGAACCATCTCCACCACCACCATTGTTGTCCAGGTTGTCTCTCCAGTTTTCCAACCCATCACCATCTTCATCTCCATTGGGCTCATTTCCTCCGGCTTCCACTATATCATCTATTCCATCATTGTCATCGTCCAGGTCAGCTATGTCATCCAGTCCGTCATTGTCGGCATTGGTTTTTAACCCTACTACCTGATTGATTACCACTCCGGAATCGAACGAGCCATCAGCCACATCCGCTATGGCAATTTTTATGGAATAAGTGGTATTGGGCAACAAACCTGTTATTTTTCCATTGAGTAATGTAGTGAGCCCATTGTATTCAACATAAACAGGTCCAGGGGTGCCTTCATTGTTATCGATAAAGTAAGCGGCTTTCGTTAAATCTGCTGATGTACCATCAGCCTGGCTGCCACAAACACCCGAATTCACTGAATTCACCGCTACTACATTACCGGATTCGGGCACCAACGCTATATTTTCAGTACCTATTATTCCCGGTCCTGAAACGAAAAAACCAAAAGCATCATTGAACCTGGAGCAGACATAATCAGGGTATTCTTCTGAAGCAAATTGGTAGGAAATAATAACAGCATCCACATCTGTTCCTGTGGTGACATCAAATTGAAAAATAGCTGCATCGTAAATAGCTGATGGGTTGATCGCAGTAAGGTCGGGATCGCTATAGGTGTTTCCGGTGGATTGGCTCGCACCATTTTGATTGTTGTTGGTCATTGCCTCGGTCACTCCTCCCGTGGATAAAATTATCCCTTCGTCCACACTCAAACTGGCTCCATTTAGCCCATTGGAAAAAGTACCGTATTGAGCGCCGGAATCATTGGGGTTGGGAAAGCTACCATTTGTGATGGTCACTCCTTGTCCATTAATTTTTGATATTAATTGTGCCGAGCTTGCAGAAGAACTTTCAACTGTGGCCTGAGCGAAAATGGTATTGTTAACTCCTGATATGGTCATAATCAGGGCAACACCCCATATGAGGTGCCATGATTTTATAAGGCCTGACCAGTACTTGTTACACGACGTGCTCTTTTCATTTATGAGAGAAATGTTGTACGGGTGTTTCATGTAATGTTGTTTATAAATTGAGACTCAAAGGAATTTGATAAGCGGTTTCACCCCCCTATTTGGCTTGCACTCCTTATGTTAGGTCTGTTGACCTCAATTAAATTGATCGGAATAACATCAAAGAGCTTTCACATTCAATGCAGCAAGCCATGCTCCTGGTCAAAACCAATCTTCTTAATTTTTTTATATCTACAACTATTGACAACAATAGCATTTATAACCAATCTTAATAACAATTATAGTGCACCGTAGTATTTGCTAAATATTACAATTACAACATTTTATTGGACTATAATTTAAACAATAAATTCTAATTAATATAAATTAATCACATTGATTTCAGTGATTAAACATAACGATATTAGTATGCAGGCATACTATATATACAACAAATGTATGCACGCATACCTTTATTTCCAAAAAAATGGTCGGATTGATCGATATTTTCGATAAACTAGTGTTATCCATCGACCAATGGAAATTCAGAAATTCACAAATACATCCATTAAGTTTCTGGCTTTGACGAAAACAAAGCCAAAGGTTGAATTCCTTACTTACCTGAATGGGGACAATTAGCAGTAGGTTGTAAATGATACCATCCAACTACATACTTTAGACAAAGCAATGCCTGCCACAAACCATTTTTGCAATGGATATGGCAGGCTTTATTTCAATTCAAAATGCTTTAGTTTTCCAAACTGGGTTCGCTTATGGTATTACCTGTATTGTACCAATCGACATTTCTGGACAACACCATCACCAGTCCCAGGATCACAAACAACGCTACACATCCTATCAACAATGCAAACCCCTCAGACTGAATGACCACAAACATGAACGTATAGAGCATTACCAGGAAAATGAACATGTATGCCACGAGCTTGTCAGAGGCCAGTACCGATCTGGCATACATAGTGATCATGGAAACAATGGCCACTGAAGCCACCACATAAGCAGAATTAAAGCTTATGTGTTCGGATAACGCCACCAACAAAGCATAAAAAACACATAGTGCCAAGCCGACCAGAATGTATTGAAAAGGATGTATCCTCTTCTTATTTATGACCTCCACAAAAAAGAAAATCAGGAAAGTGAGACCGATAAACATAGTGGCATATTTTGCAGACCTCATCGACTTCTGATAGTGGTCCACAGGCAGCAGGAGATTGACACCAAAGGCTGCACTTTGCAGGTCTATATCCTCACCTGCCCATTGCTGGGGAAAGTTCCTATTGAGGTGGAGCACCTTCCAATTGGCACTGAATCCTTTATCCGACACATCGTGGCTGTTTGGCAAAAAGGCCCCTTCAAAGCTTGGACTATCCCAGGCGGAAGACAGTTCTACCTGCGTTTCTTTAGCAACAGGAACCACATTTAGGCTTCTGCTTCCTTTCAACTCGATTAGGGCGCTGAATATATATTCTGCAATTTCCTGATTGACCAACACAGGCGTATTCACTCCCGAAGGCAACAGTTTATTCAGTTTTGTGCCAGGCTCAACCACATGCCTTTCCGCATTCCACACCACTTCAATAGTACTCTTGATACCCCGTAGATCCGGAATGCCGATGGATACAAATGCCTGCTCCCATAATATGTCTTTGGAATCTATTTTTAGTGTGACCAGGTCGGGAGTTTTAAATCTTCCTGACAAAGACAATTGGGAATCGTACACCACTATCTCATATATGCCCCTATGCCTTTTTTCAGGATTTATGCTACCCGATACGGCAAGGCTTTCAGGCAAAAAATGTGCATATTCTGTTTGCTCATACCGAATTTCATCCCCATTCTTATCGATTTTATTATAATATGTCTTATAAGGAATGGTAAGCACCGGACCGCTGATGGTTTGGGGATTTCCCCATTTTTGCTGCACCTCTTTTATGGCAAAATCATGTATTTCCTCCCGTTCTTCAATTAGGGATTGGATCATGGCCATGGGTATCAGCAAAATGAGGATAAGGATGCCGATGGAAAACAACTTTACGCTGACAGACGTGGCTATCCAATGGTTTAATTTTTCTACTAGGGTGATGCTTTTCATACGTGATAAAGATTAAAGTGAAAAAGAATTTTGGGAATAAAAATGAGTAGGCCTATCAAGAGAGCTGTGAGCGAAATTATCAACACCGCCCCTGCGGCAATATCTTTGATCAAACCAACCTGGTGGTGATGCTGGGGGGACACAAAATCCAGTAATTTTTCAATCGCGGTATTAAACAGCTCTGCCATAAATACCAGGCCACATAGCAGCCCTATCACCATCCATTCTGTGATGGACACCTGAAAAAACCAACCACACAAAACTACCAGTATGGCTGCCACGGTGTGGTACCAGATATTGTTTTCTGTCCTGAACACGAACAACAATCCACGCCATGCGTGGGAAAAGCTTCGCAGGTTTTTATCAAGGCTTTTGATGAGCAGTTTCATAGCTGATGATGTTTTTGAAGATGTAGTACAACGTGATGATAAATGAAGAGAAACCGATGGTCATGGTCATGGCCTGGTAATTGAACAGTTGCTGTACAGTATCCTTTAACAGCGGAATGGGCTGAACGAAAAGGTCCCAACTGTTCCATCGCAGGGCCCTGCCCAGATAAATACCATACGCCGATAGAAATGTAAAAACGATGACCAGGCTCCAGGAAACAAGTTCACTTAACTGGCTTCTGATCTTGTTGTGGATCAAAAAAAGCGAGTAAAACCCCAACAGCAATCCATTGAGGGCGCTGGAAAACAACAGCAATATGTCGTACCAGCGTGCAGGGTTGTACCTTTGGTTCAAATGAATGAGGTCGGTGATGATATAGGGTGCGTTCGGAAAAAAGAGCAACCACACCCCCATCAAAACATAAAAGCCCAGCCCCCATTTTAAACCCTTGAAGTGTTTGATGTAAAAGGCCACCACCAGGGGTGCCCAGGCCAGAAACAAGTTCCAGCCCAGAAAAAGGTAGTGCCTTTCTGTGGATTTAAAATAAAGAAGCATAATCAGGCCTATGTTAAACAAGCTGTGCAAAGCCATCATCCCAATGGGACGTGTTGGCTTATTGGTAAATGATGTCATAATTATAAAATTAAAAGTACTTTGAATTTCAAAGTTTATGTGTAAAAAAATATTCAGTTCCTGTTTTTAAGCAAATTTTCCAGGGCATCCAAATGTTCCCCAAAAGCTACCTTGCCTGTTTTTGATACCATATACTTGGTATTGGGCTTTCTCCCTACAAATTCCTTTTTCACCTCCACATAATTCAACTTCTCGAGTGCCTTGAGATGGCTGGCAAGGTTGCCGTCCGTCAGCCTCAGGTTTTCTTTCAAAAAATTGAAATCAGCATAGTCATTGACCATCAGTATGGACATAATGCCCAACCTCACCCTGTTTTCGAATGCTTTGTTTAGTTTGTGGAAAAAATCGTTCACTTCTCGTATTTAATATACATCACCACTCCATACACTATGTGGAATACCCCAAAGCCCAGGGCCATAAATACAATGCTCCCACCCGGCACGATACCTGCTGTCAGTCCCAGTGCTATTTCAATAAACCCCAAAAAACGAATGTCCCTGAAAGTGTACTTGCTGGCATTGACAAGGGATAGACCATAAAAAACCAACGCCGAAGCAGCTACCATTGAAACCATGCCCCTGAAAAGCAATATGAGGCAAAACGCCCCGCCAGTTGCCAAAGGAATGGCCAGATTCAACAGCATTCGTCTGGATGTATTGTCCCAGGTTTTCACCCCTTGCTTCCTAGCCTTTCTTGTGGTAAAATAGATCCCAGACACTATGGCCAGGACAAATACTGCCGTTGCATCTATGTAAAGCAACATCTTTAAGTTGGCGCCACCATACAAGTAGCTGTTGCTCTCAGCGGAAAAGCTGCTACCTGTGATGAGATGGTGGGCAACAAACGCCCCAATCAACGCATAGGAGCCAGCAAATATTCCCGACAAACCACTGAGTGAGATAAACCTTGAAGACTGCTCCATCAGGGAACGTATTTGGGATATGTCTTCCAGGTAGTTTTTGTTTTCCGTCATATTTAAAAGTACTTTGTTATTCAAAGTAAAATCATAATACGAAGTAAACAAAACTTTATTGCAAATAAATTATTGGATTCGTTTTCAGCCGCGTCTGGGTGGCATGAAGAGCCCCCTCATATAAAGTCCAGTAGTTAAACAAGCATTACTTGTTAAAATTTTCAGGTGTAGTTTTAGTTGTAGAATTTTGGATGTTTTGCGTAGCAATGTTTTAGAAATATTAGAAAATCTACTGTGGATTAACTCACCGGTATTTTGAAAGAAGTTTTTCAGCTAAAAGCAACTATACACCTCTTTTAGAGATTTTTACGTTACTTTGTATTATAATAATCATTATAACATCAACTATTATGATTAAAGCAAAGGTTACAACTGTGGGAACTTCAACCGGAATTATTCTTCCCAAAGAAATTTTGTCATTACTGCATATAGAGAAAGGTGATATGGTCACTTTCATTGAAACTCCAAATGGTGTCGAAATCACTGCCTATAATCCTGAGTTTGATGAAGAAATGACCCACGCCCGTAAAGTGATGGGTGATTATCGAAATGCGTTAAAGAAGCTGGCTGAATGAGTTATCGTTGGATCAGCAAGCGGGCTGTACTTTCTATTCATAATCAACAGCTTGCTCAGCATGGTGGATTAGAAGGGTTGAGAGATGAAGGACTTCTGGATTCTGCCCTTGCCCGTCCTAAAAACCTTGAGGCATACCAAAATGCTTCACTTGCTCAATGTGCTGCCGCATATTCTTTTGGCATTACCCGCAACCATCCTTTTAATGATGGCAACAAGCGGACAGGTTTTGTAACCGCCATTACCTTTTTGCTGTTGAACGATTGCTATATTAAGGCCAGTGAAAGCGATGTTGTTTTCACAATTACCAGGTTGGCAGAAGGAAATCTTTCCGAAGAGTCACTTGTTGAATGGATTGGGGAAAACATTGTTCCTTTCAAACCAAAATGACAAGAACCCTCTCCTATCTTTTCCAGACAAGCATCAGGCACGCCAAATTCTGCTTTATGGCCTTGAATTGATTTTCATCAGGGCTTTTTGAATATCGTCTTCCGGCTTGATAATGGTATAGTTTTCCCAAAAGGACTCATCGAAATATTTGCCTGCCTCCTCTGAAAAGAAAACCTGCCTGCCGGCCAATTCGTGTTTTTCGAAAGGTTGTACTTCAATGAGCTTGCGGTCCGTTACCACCATTTCAGATACAGAATGAAAAGTTGTATTAAACAACCTCTTTCTCCAGTTGCACCGCATGGACAGTTCGTTGCGCACGTAGTACAAGTGCCAGCGGCTCTTAAATTCCCTGAATTTTACCTCATAGTTGACCACCAGTGGGGTAAGCTTGGCCAGTCGTGGCTTGCTTTTTACCAGGTTCTTCCCAGCTTCTTTCACCGTTTTCGATGGATATCCAAATTCAATCTGGCTTATAGCCAAAGTCTTTTCCTCAATGTATATCTTGCCCACATACAATTCTATGTCGTTTTCGTTCTTTGGTTGGAAAGATATTTCATAGTGACGTTTTCCATCAAATTCCCTGATGTCCGACAGTTCGTAGGTGTAATATTCCAAAATTTCCTCTTCCAGGACAATGCCCGGGTTTTTTACCAGATCGAGCAAGAGCATGGTATGCGGCCCACCGAGTAGTTTGAAAACCAAAGTGTCCTGTGCTTTGTAATCCTTGCTTCTAAAACCTTTATTGATCTTTACCAAATCCCGCCCCGCCCTGTGGTAGGGTAACTTGAATACTTCCAATATACCCTGGGAGATGTCCACGTAAGAATTGTTCCTTTTGATGAGCTCACGATAAAAAGTGGTGAGCATCTCAGGGCCAAGAGGGTAATTGTCTGGTATCCTGGCAAGGGCTGTTCTGAGGATATTTTCAGCCTCCCTTACTACCAGTTCCTCCATCACAATAATGGTGGCGGTCAGTTTTATCGTATTTCCGGACTCTTCTAACTGGGCAATGGGCACTTCGTAGGTTTCATAGCCGATATTGGAAAAAACCAGGTTTTTATCAACGTGTTCGGAGGGGATTTTAATAGAAAACTCGCCATCGGAATTGGCCACTGTGCCAATGTCTCTGTTGCGTACATAAATATTGCAGGCCTGGATCGGGCGGTTGGAATCTTCATCGAGGATGGTCCCGGAAATCTCTACAAAGGAGCCTTGTGCCTGCAACTGCCGCACACCGGCCAAAACCAACAAGAGGCAACTCATCAGGGCCAATCTTTTCATAGCTGTACTTCTAAACATAGTGTTTCAATCGAAAATAAAATTGCCAAAGGTATTGTCCTGACCCCTCGAAAAAACGGTCACAAAATCCATGCCCAAGCACATCACCCCAGCCTCGGCTAAAGCTAGCACAAAATCTCGTTAAGAAAAAAAGTATCAGTGTGTCCCAAGGTGATCAATTGCAGGTGCCACCCCCCCTTCCCCTTATAAATAGCGGAAAAATGTTCATTCAAAGCCCAAAATAAGGTTTTATCAGGCTTTTAAAATTATGGCTCTATATGAATTATGGTGGGTAGTAAAATTTAAGGATGATTTTTCGAATTAGGCCATTCATGAAAATAGAAATTGAAAGAAAGAACCGTCATCTGGTTGTTGAACAAGGAGGGAGGGCGATAAATTGGCGAGCGGGTGAGCGGAATGGCCTTGAGCGTTAAATTTATCATGATTTTTGCCTACTTTTCATCTAGGAAAAGTAGGTGCCCTTCCGGCATGAGGAAGAAAGTGAGTCAGAGCAGAGGGCTATTAAGCCTGGCATTTGGCCAGATAGACAGTGGAAGGATAAAAGCAATTACCCACTATAAATCTTATAGAACCAAAATTATCGAACAACTACAAAAAATCGTGGCGGGTCAGCCAAAGTTCTTCGATCCTGTACATGTGAAAGTATTGGTGCATCAGGGTATGTCTCAGAAGGATGTAGGCATTGTATGTGGTATATTCCAGGTGGTCGGCACTTTTTTGCCACGTTTGGTGATGAAAACCCTTTAACAATCTGGTCATCTTTTTTCGTAAAATGATAAACCTATTCATCTCGACTCCTAAGTCAAGTTCCAGAAGGTTCAGTTTGTTTACACCTGTATCAGGGAGGTACGGCTCAAAAACAGGATGCTCCTCATTTTGAAACCTCCTGAACCTGTCGAGGATCATGTCATCGGCCTGCGCAATATGACAGGCATGCTCATGTATAGACCATTTGCCTTTCTTACGGTGTTCTTTGATTGTTTTTTCTGGTATGTGATCCAGCAGATCCTTTAAAACAACAGGCCCTTTTTCCAGTTGGTCTATCAAAACATCTATCTTGCTCGTCAGCTCCATCATTCACTCTGTTGAAAGTATTTTTACCGGGTTGATAGAAGCCGTGCGTATCGCATGGTAAAGAACCGTACCAACCGATACCACCACCGTCAGCGCTGAAGCCCAGGCGAAAATGTAAATGGGTATGGGCAGGCGGTAAGCAAACCCCTGGAGCCATTCATCTATAAGGTAATACCCCAGTGGTATGGCCAGCAGGTTGGCTATGAGCACCAGTTTTAAAAACAACCAAACCAACAGCCATACGATTTGTTTTTCAGAAGCTCCCAGCACTTTTCGGATACTGATTTCCCTGACCATTTCAAAAACAAGAAAGGAAGCCAAACCAAACAAACCCAACATACCCACTACTATGGACAAGAATGCGAAAAGCTGCAACAACTGGCCGAGCTTCCTGTCGGTCTCCAAGTATTTAGAAAACTCCTCTTCTACAAACTTATAATTGAAGGGTACCTCCGGGAATAGCTGCTTCCAGGTCTTTGCCACAAAAGCCAGGGACTCTTTGAGGTCACCAGTGGCAAGTTTCAACTGAACAGTAAAGAAGTTTTTGGGATAAATATGGATGATCAGAGGGTCAATGTTATTTCTCAAAGACGAAAAGTTAAAGTCTTTGAAAACCCCTATCACCTCTCCTTTTTTATCAAAACTATACCAGTTGAGCCTTTTGTGCAAGGGGGAATAGGCCCAGGTAGAATCCAGGCCTGCAAAAAACCTGGCAGCCGATTCGTTGATCAAATAAGCACCTGAATCAGAATGTACACTGCGATCGAACTCCCTACCCTGTACGATCTCGATTCCATAAGTTTGCAAAAAATCGTGATCAGCAAAAATGGTGGATAGGGAATGGCTGTCTTCTGGCCTATGCCCATCAGGAAAGTACCTCATGGCCCAGGATTGCTGGCCCGGGTAGTTTGATGAAGCCGATACCGCAAGTACACTATTGTTGGCCATCAATTCCTCCCTCAGCCTTTGGGTGCGCGTGGCACTGGAGGATATCTGGCCCGAATCATTGATTACAATTACTCTGTCCTGGTCAAACCCCACATCCTTGTGGTGCATGTATTCCACCTGACGATAGATTACCCCTGTGGCTATCAGCAAGACTGCTGAAAGGCTGAATTGCAGTGTGACCAGCACCTTTCTCGACCATATACTTTTCGATTTTCCTGAAGAAATACCACCAATGAGGTGTATGGGCCTGAAAGAGGCAAGTGCAAGTGCGGGGTAAATTCCTGACAATACCCCAACACCAAGTATAACCATTAGGGCAAGGACAATGTTTTTGACCTGAAAAACTTCGGCCATCTCAAAGGCCTTTCCTGAAAAATCATTAAAAAACGGAAACAACAGGGCTACACCCACCAGCGCCAAAACCCCTGCCATCAATGACGCCATAAAAGACTCTGTCATAAACTGCAAAACCAACAGGCGTTTTCCCGACCCCAATATCTTCCTGATGCCCACCTCTTTGAACCTTCTCAGGGAGCGTGCTGACATAATGTTGACGAAATTGATGATGGCCATGAACAGTATGCCAATGGCTACCAACGTGAGTATTCGGACACTGGCAAGGTTGCCCCTGGGTTGAAAATCAAAATCGAGGTTGGACCTTAGGTAGATGTCTTCCAGAGCCTCTAATCTTGGTTGGTAAGCTTGTTGCACCTCTTCACCTGCGTGGTGCAACAAAAAATCGCCCATCTTTTTTTCCACGGCTGCCTTGTCAAAACCGATGGACATCAACAAATAGGTATAAACAAAGTGTATCCTCCAGTGCTCGTAGGCATGGGCATAGGTGGCATGCTTTTTTACATTTTGAAATGGGACCAGCATACTGAACTGAAGGTGCGAATTTTTCGGGCATTCAACTACCCCCTGTACTTCGTACGAAACGAAAGTTCCAAAAAGGTTAATTTTCAAAGTCTTGCCTACCGGCTGGTCGCTTCCAAAATACTTGAGGGAGGCTTCCCGGGTTATCAGGAGCTTGTTGGGGTCACGGAGGAGGTTTTGACTGTCACCGGATTGAACGGGAAAATCAAAAACTTCGAAAAATGTAGAATCTACTGCCAGGATGCCTTCTTCTGCATAAACCTGTTCTTCCTTTTTGGTGGTGAGGCTCAGCTTTTGTACCACCACATAATTCTCTACTTCCGGCAGGTCATTCTGCATATACCTGGCCCACACATAGGGGGTAATGGCCCCATGGCGTTCTTTGGAAGCCGATGTGAGCCGGTATATATTTTTTCCTTTTTGATGAAATGTATCGAAAGCCCTTTCATCATTGACATAAAACATGATGAATATAAAGGAGAGAAAACCCAACATAAGGCCCATTACATTGAGTGCGCTGTAGAACTTGTTTTTAAAAAAGGACCTGATTCCGAAGGCAATGAGAGGGTAAATCATGGCATGTTTTTAAATCGTTTATCGCTAATATACGATATTATTTTAAAAACAGTTCCCTTCAGCCGGAATAATCTTCTAATATTTTCTGTGTTTCCCTTTTGTTTGTGTTAAATCCAACACCCGGAAAAGAGCCCTATAAATCTATGCCGGTCTGCTGAGGTAGGCGTTGTAACTACTGAGCAGTTCATAATTGAGGTAGTAGAAAATGTACTTATCTTTTTTCTCGGTCATAAACAAACCACAATCCTTGAGGATTTTGACATGCTGGGAAACAGTGGATTGGGAATAATCAAACATGCTGACCAAATCTTTATTGCAAGTGACATTGTCTATCCCCTGGCCGTTGTTCTTTTCAGCCAAATACCTCACTAGAGCCATTCGTAGAGGGTGTGCCAACGCATTGGAAATGGCCGCCATGCGATGGTCGTCATCGGTAATATAGGTTCCTTTTTTTTCTGCCCTTATCCTCATAGTAATGCCGGCAAATTAATCACAATTTTATACTTTTCAATCACTGTCACATTCTGCCACTGTTTTTTTTAGGTGTGCAGTGTGCATTTCATTTTATCGAAGCTGTACAATTGAGTACAGAACTCTTATATTTGCCGCTTAATTTTTTAATAAAACTTACTAAACATGAAATTTAAAGCAGGTGTTTTAACAGGGGATGAAGTGACAGAACTTTTGAACTATGCCAACAAAAATAATTTTGCACTACCAGCGGTAAACGTTACCGGCACTGATACCATCAACGGGGTATTGGAGACTGCCAGGGACCTGAATTCACCAGTGATCATTCAATTTTCCAATGGTGGCGCTGCGTTCTACGCCGGAAAGGGGCTGTCCAATGAAAACCAACAAGCGGCTATCGCTGGAGGTATTTCAGGAGCACAGCATGTACACCTGATGGCAGAAAAATATGGCGTACCTGTGATCCTTCATACCGACCATGCCGCAAAAAAACTGTTGCCATGGATAGACGGCCTGCTCGATGCTGGTGAAGCCCACTTCGCAAAAACCGGTAAATCGCTCTTCTCTTCACACATGATCGACCTGTCCGAAGAGCCACTTGAAGAGAATATTGAAATCTGTAAGAAATACCTCGAAAGGATGTCAAAAATCGGAATGACGCTCGAAATTGAATTGGGTGTAACCGGTGGTGAAGAAGATGGTGTGGACAACACAGATGTGGACAGTTCTAAACTGTACACCCAACCTGAGGAAGTGGCCTATGCTTATGAAGAGTTGGGGAAAGTAAGCGACAAGTTTACTGTAGCAGCTGCATTCGGCAATGTGCACGGTGTGTACAAGCCTGGTAACGTAAAACTTACCCCTATCATCTTGAAGAATTCCCAGGAGTTTATCCAGAAAAAATATGGAACGGGCCACAACCCGGTGAACTTCGTTTTCCACGGAGGATCAGGTTCCACCCGTGAGGAAATCAGGGAGGCCATTTCTTATGGCGCTATCAAAATGAACATTGATACCGATATGCAATGGGCTATGTGGGAAGGAATCAGAAATTTCTACACCAAAAATGAAGGCTACCTCCAAACACAAATCGGCAATCCTGAAGGGGATGACAAACCGAACAAAAAATACTACGACCCAAGGGTTTGGCTCAGGGCAGCCGAAGTATCATTTGTTGAAAGGTTGAAAGGTGCATTCGAAGACCTGAACAACGTAGGCACGAACGCCTGATAATTGGAATGCTATGGTCTAAAAGGCCAATACATATAATTTTACAACAAGCGGCTGTCTCAAAAGTCCATCAAACCGTCCCCTCATCTAGTGCGGGGCAGGCTATCACGAGCGTAGAGAAGTGATCTCAATTTTCACTTCCACTTTAAATGGCAAGATTGCTTCACTCCGTTCGCAATGACGAAACACTTTTGAGACAGCTTCTTGTGTTTAAAACCAACACTGTAAACCCTAACCCAAAAAGAATGAACAACATATCTGTAATCGGATCAGGGACAATGGGCAATGGCATAGCCCATGTATTTGCCCAAAATGGACACAAGGTATCGCTGGTAGATATTTCACAAGATACCCTGGACAAAGCACTTGTCACCATTGATAAAAACCTCAACCGACAAATTAAAAAGGAGGTGATTTCTGAAGAGGTTAAACAATCCACCTTATCCAACATTTCCACCTTCACAGACATCACCAGTGGTGTACAACAAGCAGATTTGGTAGTAGAAGCGGCCACAGAAAACCTGGGGCTGAAACTGGATATATTTAGACAAATTGACCAAGCCAGTCCTGACAATTGCATCCTTGCCTCCAACACATCGAGTATTTCCATTACCAAAATAGCAGCTGCTACACAGCGCCCGGACAAGGTCATCGGCATGCATTTCATGAACCCCGTACCTATGATGAAACTGGTGGAAGTGATACGAGGGTATTCCACCAGCGATGAAACTACCCGGACTATCATGCTATTGTCCGAAAAGCTTGGAAAAAGCCCGGTAGAGGTGCAGGATTACCCCGGTTTTATAGCCAACAGGATATTGATGCCAATGATCAATGAGGCCATCTACAGCTTGTATGAGGGTGTGGCGGGAGTAAATGAAATAGATACAGTAATGAAGTTGGGCATGGCCCATCCGATGGGGCCGCTCCAATTGGCAGACTTCATAGGACTAGATGTTTGCCATTCTATTCTATGTGTGCTCAACGATGGTTTTGGCAATCCCAAATATGCCGCCTGCCCCCTACTCACCAATATGGTAGAAGCTGGAATGCTGGGGGTAAAATCAGGAGAAGGCTTTTACTCCTACAAAGTCAACCCCAGGGAACCTGAGGTGTCTGACCGGTTCAAAAAAAGCAGCAAATAAAGTCTTAAAAAAAACTGTTTCAATTTACACTGACCTGCGTAAAGCTTACTCCCACTTATATTACTTTTACGCCAAAGTATTAAGAGAAACCGGCTAACCAGCAGAACAAGAAATGGCAAAAAAGAAACCTGCACCTAAGAAAAAAGAAACAGCAAATAAAGGCCAACAGCAATCGGGAGGAAAAAAGAACCCAGTGGCAGTAGGCACCATACTGGTCCTGATTTTTGGTATTATTTTCTATGGGCTAAACGAAACCGGGAAGTTTGCGGGTGAGCCGGAACCTACAAGCCAAAATGTGAGTAAACCGGCAGCCAAACCTGCTCCTGAACAACGAGAGGAAAAGAAAAGCGCCAAAAAACCTACTCCGCAGGCCAAAATTGACCCAACCGACATTGCATCAAAAGATGGGTTGACAGAAAGAAAAACAACCAACGAAAACCTGCCGGAATATGCCAACTCCGAAAAGTATTACTACACCAGTAGTTTTGACTTTAGCTGGCCCTCGTACTCCCAAAGTGATGCAATTGTAGAACATCAGTATTACACGGTTGCTTATGATGAAAAAAACGAGCAAGCCAGGTGGATCGCCTATTCCCTGACAGCCGAAAACCTTGGTAATGCGCAATTCAAACGAAAAGACAACTTCAAGTCAGACCCTGATGTGATAACCGGCAGTGCTGCCCTGGAAGACTACAAAAAATCCGGCTATGACAGAGGTCACCTCGCCCCTGCCGCCGACTTCACCTGGACCGAAGACGGATTGGACGAATCATTCTATATGAGCAACATGAGCCCACAGGTACCGGGGTTTAACCGGGGAATCTGGAAGGTGCTTGAAGAACAGGTGAGGACCTGGGCAAAGGCCAACCACAAGCTTTATATTGTGACAGGACCGATAGTGGGCAAGAGGCCCAAGAAAATAGGCAAAAACAAAGTAAGCGTGCCGGAATACTACTACAAGGCCATTCTGGACATACAGGAGCCGGAGTTAAAAGCTATTGGTTTTATCCTGAAAAACGAAAAATCATCTAAAGACATCATGAGTTTTGCCTTGAGCATAGACCAGTTGGAGGAACAAACGGGCCTGGATTTCTTTCCACTTATTCCGGATGACCTGGAGGAAAAACTTGAAAGCGAGCTGAATATAAACCTTTGGAAATAAGTGGGCAGTTGTTAACCTTTCGGCCAGGGGTTTGTCATTTCACCTTGCTCACTATTTCCAGCTTGATTTGCCTGATCCTTTCCTGAAAATCTGTTGCCTCGATATCAAAATCCCTAATACAAACAGCATCCAGGTATTGGGTGATCTTTTCCGGGTGTTCTGTTGAGTTTCCTGTATTGCTCACATACCGCAATGTTGACCAAAGTACATTTTTCAGCTGGGTTTCCTCATCATCGGTCATAAAATACTCTATGAGTACCGTGTTGTGGTTGTGCCAGATTATCCTTGAAAAAATCTTTACCCACTCGCCCATTCCGGCTGGGCGCAGGTAGGCTATCTGATGGTTGTACACCACCCAAACGGCATTGTACTCACTAAAAATCACAGATTGCTTGATGCCATATAGCTTAGGCACTTGGTCTTCCCGTGCGTTGAAATAATAGTCAAAGTACTTGGCATTGTTGAGGTGCCTGAGTGGATCGCAATCCTGAAAACGAATAAGGGAACTCGTTTTTGTTGTTTTTTGGTATTTTTTATTAGGGTCAAATTCGAACATGACCAAACTTAAAAAAACTAACTTGTTTTGTCGTCATTATTGTACATATTTGAATAGGCACAACATTTAAAATCAGGCTCATCCCGTTGATCCATACGTGTTAAATTACATAGCACCTCTTCGTTGGAATCATTGTTTTTTCTACACGACAAACATAATTGAGGTTTTGGAAACAAATCCGGGTTAACTTCAGTACCATCATCATCGAAATACGGCATTATGCTAACGTTTAAAATTATATTTCTGGTTACCCCAGGTACCTTTCTTTCAATATAAATTTATGGTGTTCGGCATGCCCGGCCAAAATGTATATTTTTGCCCGCACCGATACCGGAAAACCACTTGCCTTTCCCATGTTGGTGTAAACTACCGGATCCAGGTTTTCGATCATGGCAATATTGCCCCTGCGCACATTGTTGAATTCATCTATCAAAGATTCAAAGGAAATATGGGTGTCGTTTGAGTTGTCCATATACATGTCCTGGTCCATTCCGGGAAGTTCTGCCCCTTTGTTTTTTGCTATGGAATGTATCCTGTACCCAAAAACTATTTCAGTGTCTATGATGTGCCTCACAACCTGCTTTACCGACCACTTATCTTCCCCATACTTGTAGCTGATCCGCTCTTCTGGAATGGAGTTAAACAACCTTACGATACTTTTTCTTTGGGTCTTTAAAAATTCAATGATATCCTTTGTTCTTACCCTGTCTATATACCCCTGATAAAAATCATTATACTCATTTTGTTCCGGTTTTTCAATCATACTTTTATATTAATGTCCTTCAAAAAAACTAATGGATCAAAACACTCCTGATCCTGGCCTGTCAATCGCACTAAATATCGCCATTCAAACAAAGTAGATGCAGACCACCTATTGGTTTACGTTGACACAGCCTGTGCGGTAAGCCGCAGGTGTATTTTTTCTTTGGCCGGTCAATCATCCCCCTGAAACCATCCAGCATATTTAATGTAGTTATTCGCTGTGCGTTCGATCAATCCCACTCCTTCCTCTCCAATTTCTTTCACTTTTTTGGCCGGGTTGCCTACATAAACGGAGTTGGGTTCTATTATCTGGTTTTGCAACACTATAGCGCCGGCACCAATGATCGAGCCGCTTTTTACAACAGCATGGTCCATAACGATGGCGCCCATGCCAATCAGCACATTGTCTTCAACTGTACAGCCATGCACTATGGCATTGTGGCCAATAGATACGTTAGATCCAATAACAGTTGCGGCTTTCTTATAAGTACAGTGGATTACTGCTCCATCCTGGATGTTGGTATTGTTGCCTATCTTTATATGGTTAACATCCCCCCTTACGATGGCATTGTACCATACAGTACAGTTGTCACCCATCTCTACTTCACCTAGGATCACTGCCGTTTCAGCACACCAGCAATTGTCACCAAATACTGGTTTAATTCCTTTTATCTCCCTTATTACAGTCATGGCCGTAATTTAGAAAGACCCGGTCACAAGTAAATAATAATTCTAAAAAGAAATTGGGCATTGAACAATATACTAAACGGGTCGATGGAAAATTGAGCAATGAGGGCTGATGGCTTTTCCGGGGGGAATCCGTGCCATACGATCTAATACAGCTCAGGACAAACTCTTGTAGGAATATCTGTCCCTTAACCTTAAGGTTACCTTTTCAAACAAAAAGCTGCTCTTATTTCGCGCTGTTCAAAGGGCCTGTGGGTGGTTTGGTTGCACCTTTATAGAAGGCTCTTGAAATTCTACAATGGTTTCTACAAAGGCAATAAGCTGCTGCTCGGCCCTATCCAGGCTATCGTAGAATGCAGAAGTACTGAGAACGAGTTGATTAAACCTCTGATCGGGATGATGTTTGAGATAGTTTTGGGTATTTGTCTTCAGTTCATTTATCGAACGCTTGATTTGGCTTTTGCGGGTGTTTTCAATAAAAAATATCCTGAAGTTATATTTAGGACTGATATGATAATGGCCTTTATCCTTACCAAAACAATCAAATTTCATGAACTCTTTATTCAATACCTTTAAAATTATAGCTGGTCCTTTTCCAATTGGCAATACTTTCCAATAGACTAAAAGCTGAAAATTGGAA
This sequence comes from Cyclobacteriaceae bacterium, assembly GCA_040222275.1. Taxonomy (GTDB): domain Bacteria; phylum Bacteroidota; class Bacteroidia; order Cytophagales; family Cyclobacteriaceae; genus CAXBNB01. The sequence continues at coordinate 93,972 of JAVKDJ010000077.1, read as the reverse complement.
TCGACATTGATGGTTGTAACATCCCTTCGAATCACGGATGGCCTTGGGTTTCTATTCTGAATACCAAGGATTCCCTTCAGGACTTTTTTAATTCTTTTAATTGATTTTTCAACCATGTGAGCTTGGTAATGTATGAAATTTTACCAACACTTTAATGCCACGCCAGTTGAATCCCATTTGTTATTGGCTATACAATTTTATCTATTTGTATGTAAAGGTATAGAATCCTTGCTAAGGGCAAATAGCCGACCGCCAACAACTGTCTTACTTCACTGCACTAAAGTCTTCGCAATTGGCGAAGGCCTTTAGTCTTTTTCTACTGTAAAACGTTAGTACCTTCTCCTTCCTTTCCTTGCGGGCGATTTCCCTCCACCGGAAGGCCTTCTGCCTCCACTCCTTCTATCCGATCGGCGACCTCCGCCTCTTCCATAACTGCCTCCTCCGGACCGTTTTCCTTTGCCTTTCTTTTCTCCATAGACCTGGCCATCATCATCCCTGTTTGTCCTCACTGTTCGGTCATTGATTTCAAGGCCGTCCAGGGCATCAACTACCCTTGAGGAAAATTCTTTGGGAATGGTATAATAGGAACATTTGCTTTGAAGTGTGAGGTCAGTTACTTTTTCGGAAGGGATTCCGGTAACTTCACAGATCAGGCTCACCAATTCGTCTTCATCAAGGCCGTCCATTTCACCAAGGTTGATGTAATACCTGTGTTTGCTAGGGTCTCCCTTTGGGCGTTCGCCAACATTGATATCCTTGTTGTCCGATGATGAAGATAGGGATTGTAACTCCATGGAAATCAGCTTTTGGATCAATGTGTCCTTATCAAAATCGAAGAATATTTCCTGAACCTTGTGCCAGTCTTCTTTCGAAATGTTTTTGGATGTATTCACTTTAACAACCGAATTGGCCCACTGCTCCAACTTATTGCTCCTGATATTGGTGGCAGATGGAACTGCGTCTTTCTGAAAATCAATTTTGAGCTTTTGTTCCAAAAACTTTATTTTTTTCAGGTCGCCCTTGGTTGCCAGGGTAAGTGACACACCTTTGTTTCCAGCACGGGCAGTTCGCCCGCTTCTGTGGGTGTAAAATTCAATTTCGTCTGGCAGCCTGTGATGGATTACATGCGTCACATTGTTTACATCGATTCCACGGGCAGCTACATCGGTAGCTATAAGGGCACGCAATTTCATCGACTTGAATTTCTTCATCACATGGTCTCGTTGCTTTTGGGTCAAATCCCCATTCAAGGCATCTACGCTGTAACCATCCTTGTTCAATTCTTCAGACAAATTGATGGTATCCATTTTGGTACGGCAAAAAATGATGCCGTAAAAATCCGAGTGTGTATCGATTATCCTTTTGATGGCTTCTGTTTTATCCGTGGATTTCAGGAGCACATATTTGTGGGCAATGTTTTCGTTCACTTCTACACCTGAACTTACTGACACCTCCTTGGGGTCGTGCATATATTCATGCACAATATTTTTTATGGCCTTCGGCATGGTAGCCGAAAAGAGCCAGGTATGTTTGTCCTGGGGGGTAAATGCGAGTATCTTATTCAGTTCTTCCTTGAAACCCATGTTCAGCATTTCATCTGCTTCATCCAGGATTACGTGGGTAATGTTATCAAGCTTGAGTGCTTTTCTTCCTATCAGGTCAATACACCTGCCTGGAGTAGCCACTACTATTTGACAACTTTTCTTGAGGTCTTTCATTTGACCGGTAATAGAGGCACCTCCATACACGGCTACTACTTTCAGCTTCTTATAGTATTTGGAAAACTGCTGTAGCTGGTCGGTGATCTGCTGAACCAGCTCCCTTGTAGGCGCCAGTACTATTGCCTGCGTAACACTCCAATCATGTTCTACAAGGTCAATAATTGGCAGGCCAAATGCGGCAGTTTTTCCCGTACCTGTCTGGGCCAGGCCTATGAAATCCTGTTCAGAGGCTATCAAGGTGGGAATGGCTTCTTGTTGGATTTTGGTGGGTGTTTCTATCCCAAGTTCGGGAAGGACTTTCAAAATTTCCGGGGAAAGTCCAAGGTCTGAAAAGTTGCTCAATGTATGTGCTTTATAATGAGGCGCAAAGGTAGTTCTATTATATTTAATACAAGTAGCGCATCCCTAATAGTTTTATTTCCAGCCATTCCCTCTCAAAAGCCACCACAACGTGTACTCTGTGATCCTTCCTATCAATGGTTTTCAGAACTTATCCACATTTTCAACATGTTCCATGCATTGATCTTATATTCGCCATTTTAATAAAAGGATGATCATTCAAAATAACAACTAACATGAAAACATGGTATTCGTGCAAGGTGAAGCACGCAGTAACGACAGAAGATGGAAGGATGAAGCAGGTTACAGACACATTTCTGGTTGACGGAGTGTCTTTTACCGATGCAGAAAAGAGGATTTACGAAATCAGCGAAAGGGATATAAGAGGCGAATTTATGATTACCAATATAGCCAAAACCAACATAGCTGAAGTGATCAACTATGAAGATTCGGAAACATGGTTTAAATGCAAGGTGGCTTATGTCACCATCGATGAAGAGGCACAGAAAGAAAAAAAGATCAACAACTATTTTCTGGTGGGGGCTGACAATGCCAAAATAGCTTATGAAAGAATCGAAGACAACATGAGCTCCATGCTGGTTCCTATAGAAATACCATCGATCGCCCAAACCACTTTTGTGGACGTTTTCCCTTTCAATGAAGAAGAATTGAACCAGGCAGTTCCTGAAAACTTTGTTCCGGTAGAAAAGGTTGAAGAGCCTACCGCTATCGAGGCTGAAGAAGAATTAGTGGAAGAACTGGTCGAAGATACGGCCGATGAGGAATCTGCATCGCAATGAACTTTACGAAACTCCTAAAGTTTAGTAAAGTTCATTTCACTATTGAAAATCAGAAACGAAGAACGTTACGGATATTTTAGGTGACGTAATAAAAATCCAAAAGAAATGGGCCCTGAGAATCGGGGCTCATTCTCTTTATGCTCAAACCTAAGATAGGAGGCTATGAAATTTTAGTACTTTTATGCATTTAGTATTGTTTTTTACTAACTTTTGCATAAAAACACTAACAGGCTACAGGATATTCTAAGTCTAAACCTTAATTTCAGATACCATCAGTAAGGTGCTTTTGGAGGGTTAGCCAAAAGTCAATTGTGAAATTACAATATGCGTAGATATGGTTGACAAGATATGCTGCAATCAATTAGCTATACTCAAACAGCAGGTTCCTTATACAAGCCCTTATCTCTTTTCACGGGGATAATTTTGGCCTGATTAAGATTGACAATTTTTGTTTGGCATTAATTGTTTTAATGTATTTCTTTGCACATATTTTTTAAACCAAATATTAACAAAATGTCAGAAATAGCACAAAAAGTAAATTCAATAATTATTGACAAGCTTGGAGTCGAAGAGTCTGAAGTAACGCCAGAGGCAAGCTTCACAAACGACCTTGGTGCAGATTCATTGGATACAGTGGAGCTCATCATGGAATTTGAAAAAGAATTTAATATATCTATTCCAGATGACCAGGCAGAAAATATAGGAACTGTTGGTCAGGCTATCGCATACCTGGAAGAAAACGTAAAGTAATTTTTCGATAGTCGAAAGAATAAAATTTATGCAATTAAAACGAGTTGTTGTAACTGGCATTGGGGCACTAACGCCCATAGGTAATAATGCACAAGAATATTGGAACGGTTTATCTAATGGGGTAAGTGGCGCAGCGCCAATTACACGATTCGATGCAGAAAAATTCAAAACCAGGTTTGCCTGTGAAGTAAAAGGGTACGATCCGAATGACTATTTCGACAGAAAAGAGGCTCGTAAAATGGATCCCTTTACCCAATATGGAATGATCGTAGCAGATCAGGCTATGGAGGACTCAGGTTTAAACACTGAAAAAATCAACCTAGACAGGGCCGGCGTAATTTGGGGAGCCGGAATAGGCGGCCTCAAAACCTTTCAGGATGAAGTCGTCAACTTTGCCCTTGGTGACGGCACGCCCAAATACAACCCTTTTTTCATTCCTAAAATGATAGCTGATATCGCTCCTGGAATGATTTCCATAAAACATGGGTTCAGGGGACCCAATTTTACCACAGTTAGCGCCTGTGCTTCTGGCACAAATGCCATTCTCGATTCATACAATTACATTAGGTTGGGCATGGCTGATATTTTCCTTACAGGCGGGTCAGAAGCCGCCGTAACTGAATCAGGTGTCGGGGGGTTCAATGCCCTGAAGGCACTATCAGAAAGAAATGATTCTCCCGAAACAGCCTCCAGGCCATTTGACAAAGACCGAAACGGATTTGTACTTGGTGAAGGGGCAGCTGGCTTTATTCTTGAGGAATACGAGCATGCCAAAGCCAGGGGAGCCAAAATTTACGCAGAACTCATCGGCGGTGGCATGTCTGCCGATGCGCACCACATTACAGCCCCACACCCGGAAGGCGTAGGTGCTACCAACGTAATGCTCAACGCTCTGAGAGATGCCAATATCGCCCCGGAGACGGTTGACTATATCAATGTGCACGGCACCTCTACCCCACTCGGTGACGTGAGCGAAACCAAGGCCATCCAGTCCGTATTTGGTGAGCATGCATTTGACCTGAACATCAGTTCCACCAAGTCCATGACGGGCCACTTGCTCGGTGCAGCAGGAGCCATTGAGGCTGCCGCTTGCGTATTGGCCATTCAAAACCAAACTGTACCACCGACAATCAACCACTTTACCGATGACGAACAGTTTGACCCTAAGCTCAACTTCACTTTCAACACCGCTCAAAAGCGAAAAATAGATATCGCGCTGAGCAACACATTCGGATTTGGAGGCCACAATACTTCCATTATATTCCGTAAATTTGAGGGATAGTTACCACATCAATTAGAGTTTTTTGAGTCTGTTTGGTCGAAATATATCTGCTAATAAAGATTATTATAAGCAATTAAAGAGTATCATTGGAGGAAACCCCTCCAATCTGGAATTGTATTTTCTGGCCATGCGGCACAGCTCTGCCGGTACCGAAGAGCGCAAAGGGTTCGTGGAATCCAACGAAAGGCTGGAATATCTGGGGGATGCTGTATTGAGTATGGTGGTGGCAGAATACCTTTTCACCAAATTTCCCTTTAAAGATGAAGGCTTCCTGACGGAAATACGATCCAGGATTGTCAACCGGGAAAGTTTAAACAGCCTGGCCCGAACCATTGGGCTTTCGGATATGATCCAATTCAATGGCATCCAGAACACCAAAAGCCAATCCTTTAAATCCATATACGGCAATGCCCTGGAAGCCCTGATTGGGGCTGTTTTCCTGGATAAAGGACATAAGTTTTGCAGGAAGTTTGTTTTGAAAAAGCTGATCATCCCACACTTTGACATCAACCATGTGATCAACAACGACCAAAACTTCAAGAGCAAGATTATTGAATGGTCGCAAAAAGAAAACCGCAATGTAACATTTAAGGTAGTGGAGGTGGATTCTGACAAACATTTCAAGAGGTTTGAAGCCCGCGTGGTGCTTGATAAAAAAACCATAAAAAAAGGATATGGCCTGACCAAGAAAAAAGCAGAGCAGGACGCTGCAGAAAAGTCATGCCAATTGCTTAATATTGACTAAGAACTATAATTTAGAACGCCTACTGTTCGAACCACTATCACTGTACAAAACACACCGTTTTCAATCATCACGCCGCTGGTTTAAGCAGGGGCGATTAATATAAGCAAGTCACCACAGGTGATCGCAGGAAAACGGCTTCAGAAAAAATTAAACCAGATTTTTCCGGTTTAAATACTTCTAGCCATATTAAATTTCAGGTTTCAATAAGTGTAACATGTCGAATACAGGAATTAAACAAGAACAGGAAGGATTGATTAGAATTGGTGGGGCCAGCCTCAACCAAACCCCGATTGACTGGACTAACAATTTTGACAACATTGTATCGGCCATAGACTCGGCTCAAAAGGCCAATGTTAAAATCCTCTGTCTGCCGGAACTGTGCGTTACCGGGTATGGGTGCGAGGACCTTTTTTTGAGCGATTGGGTTCCCGAAAAAGCCATTGAAATCCTGCACCTCATTGTACCTCACTGCAAGGATATAGCAGTGGCAGTAGGATTGCCACTCATTTTCAATCATAAAGTCTATAATACCACATGCCTGATCCAGGATGGAAAAATATGCGGATTTTATGCCAAACAATTCCTGGCCAATGATGGTGTGCATTATGAAAAAAGGTGGTTTGAAGGATGGAAAGCTGGTGAAACAGCAGAGGTAGAAATCAAAGGGCAGCAATACGCACTCGGCGATATTACATTCGACCTTTATGGTATTAAAACAGGTTTTGAAATTTGTGAAGATGCCTGGAACAAGGACAGGCCGGCATGTCGCCTTTATGAAAGGGGCGTACAGCTAATCCTAAACCCCAGCGCCAGCCATTTTTCCTTTGGTAAGCACCAAACACGTGAAGAACTGGTGATTAGCAGCAGCAAAATATTTGACTGCTACTATCTGTACGTAAACCTATTGGGCAACCAGTCTGGCCGCATCATATATGACGGGGATATACTGCTGGCCAACCGGGGAGAACTTGCCGGAAGAAACACCCGGCTTTCTTTCCAAAAATTCAACCTGCTCACCTGTGAGATCAACCCCAAAGAGAAAACCCATATTTCAAACATCCGGGAAGACTGGAACGGAAGGTTGGCAGAGTTTACCAAAGCTGCATCCCTGGGGCTATACGACTACCTCAGAAAAAGCAGGACAAAGGGTTTTACACTATCCCTGAGCGGCGGGGCAGATTCTTCTTCCATAGCCGTTTTGGTAGCTGAAATGGTTCGAAACGGAGTGGAACAGCTCGGGGAATATGACTTTCTCCAAAACCTAAACCTCGCGCCGGTAGAATCACCAATCGAAAACAGGAACGAAAGAAATCGCCAGATTGTCTCACTACTGCTGACCACAGCTTATCAGGGTACCAAAAACTCATCAGAGGACACCTTCAACTCGGCCAAATCCCTTGCCGAGTCAATTGGGGCCATATTTCACCATTGGAATATTGATGAAGTAGTGAACGAAAACACGGCAATAATCGAACAGGCGTTAGGAAGAAACCTCAATTGGAAAGATGACGACATTGCCCTGCAAAACATCCAGGCCAGGTCAAGGTCTCCCATCATTTGGATGCTGGCCAATATAAAAGGGCAAATATTGCTCACTACTTCAAACAGAAGCGAAGGTGATGTGGGCTATACAACCATGGATGGTGACACCAGCGGGAGTTTTGCCCCTATCGCAGGGGTGGACAAGGAGTTCATCCTGAAATGGCTGCAATATGCCGAAAAGGAATTAGGGTACGTAGCTCTGAGCGCCGTAAACAGCCTGTCGCCAACAGCCGAGCTGCGTCCGGCAGATATGGACCAGACCGATGAAGCCGACCTGATGCCCTACCCTGTTTTGAGGGCTATTGAATACCATGCCATCAGAAACCATCAGTCCCCTCAAGCAACGTTCAATGCCGTGAAAAAAGAATTTGAAATCAAAGATGAAACATTGAAAATGTACATCAGAAAATTTTTCAAGCTCTGGTCTATCAACCAATGGAAGCGTGAACGCCTGGCGCCATCATTTCACCTCGACGATTTCAATGTGGATCCAAAAACCTGGTGCCGTTTTCCAATTTTATCGGGTAGTTTTTCACAGGAACTGGACGCCTTGTAATTGAGCGGTCAACCATCCTGATCAACCTGTTCATTTCAATCCCTGGACGCCTTGGTTTGGGAATTCTAAAACGATAGACGCTACATCTATCAAGCTGATATACGGCCGGCAACAGTTATGTCAAATCCTTTAATTCTGCCCCACAGGCAGTAAAATGAGGGTGATTCTAAAATACAAAAAAACGAAATGGAAATAAAAAGAAAAACCCTTATATTACACATATAAGGGTTTTGTAGCGGGGAGCAGAATCGAACTGCCGACCTCAGGGTTATGAATCCTGCGCTCTAACCATCTGAGCTACCCCGCCAAAAGCGGATGCAAAGTTATAAACAATGAAATTTAAATTGCTAAAAGATTTAAAAATCTTTTGACTGATTTTTCAAAAAATTCTGTACATTGGTTTTTTATTAAAAGAAGGCAATATGAGCAAGTTTGAATATACAGGAGAATTTGAATTTAAGGCATCTAAAAAGATGCTCTACCCATACCTTTCCACAGCCAGCGGATTGGCCCAGTGGTTTGCTGATGATGTAAATATTGATGAAGATAAAATACTTACCGTAATCTGGGATGGTGAAGAAAATAAAGCCAAGATGGTAGCACACCGCACCAATAGCCTGGTAAAAATAGAGTTTATCCCCAACGACCCGGAAGATGACGACCCCAACTTCGTAGAATTCAAACTGGATATGAATGAGCTCACGCAAGCCGTGTTCATCCGGGTAACGGACTATTCCGAAATGGACGATCTGGCTGAATTGGGCGAGCTATGGGAAAACCTGATGCACAACCTCAAAGAAATAGTGGGTGGGTAAATGACTTATTGCAGAGCGCAAGTGTGATCGGGTTAACCCTACTCTGTCAGATTACAAATCCTCGCCCCCGTTTTGTGTCTTCACAAACAGGAATGGCATTGAAAAATGTTTGTGAGGACATCAGCCTGTCGGCATACATGGCAAACATTCGCATTATATGTAAAAAAGTAGGCCTACATACTTCTGACTTTTACCAGCCCTATATACAAGAATATCAACTATAAAATGAGTCCCACAAGGCTCTTCTAATGGGCATTAAACACCCATTAGCTACAATTGATCAGCGGGGTTCATTTCATCAACAAAGACGGCCAATATCAATCTAATGATATATTGGATTTAATAACTATTATCAATTTATTTGCACCTCATTTTAATTGGGTAATAGAGACAGCATGAATTATACTTTGAAGAGTATCCCTGAGCGGACAGCCAAACCTAGAGAGACAGGCTACACGATGGTGATGGACAAAGGCTTAAGTATCCGACAGGCAGAAGACATGGTCAATACCTGCGGTGATTTTGTGGATATCGTGAAATTTGGATGGGGTACTTCTTTTGTCACTTCCAACCTCAAAGAAAAAATTGAATTTTACCGGTCTTGTGGCATACCTGTGTACCTGGGGGGCACACTCTTTGAAGCTTTTATAGTCAGGGACCAGTTTGATGATTATCGCAAAGTCCTGGACAAATACAAGCTAGAATATTGCGAGGTTTCAGATGGGTCTATTACCCTGGACCATAGCCAGAAATGCGAATACATCAGCACCCTGGCCAAACAGGTGACCGTACTTTCCGAAGTTGGGTCGAAAGATGCGGAGAAGATCATTCCTCCCTACCAATGGATAGAACTGATGCAAAAGGAACTGGACGCAGGTGCCTGGAAGGTAATCGGCGAGGCACGGGAAAGTGGGAATGTCGGGCTCTTCCGATCTTCAGGTGAGGTGAGATCCGGGCTTGTGCAGGAGATACTCACAAAAATCCCAACCGAAAAAATTATCTGGGAAGCCCCACAAAAAGCCCAACAGGTTTGGTTTATCAAACTTTTGGGCACAAATGTAAACCTGGGCAATATTAGTCCCAATGAAGTAATCCCGCTTGAAACCATCAGATTGGGACTGAGAGGGGACACATTCGACCACTTCCTAGACCTGTAAAATGAACGACCTGCTCTACGCCATCATCCTGAGCATGCTTCCCATTGCCGAACTGCGTGGCGGCATTCCTTATGCGCTGGCCAATGAAATCAACCCATGGGTTGCCTATTTTGTCTGTTGCGGGGCTAATATCCTTGCCTTCCCCATTGTTTATTTGTTTCTGGGCATTTTTCATGACCTGTTTATGAAAATTAAACTCTATCAGGAGCTTTTTGACAAGCTGGTCGCACGCACCAGAAAGAAAGTAGAAAAAAATCTTGAGAAGTGGGGCTTTTGGGGACTTATGGTATTCGTAATGATCCCTTTGCCTGTCACAGGTGCATACACAGGCAGTTTCGCCGCATGGATTTTCGGCATCAAAAAAAGAAAGGCATTTTTGGCCGTTACTTGCGGCATACTGATTGCTGGCATTATCGTCTCGGCCATTTTCCTGTCCGGGGCTGAACTTTTCAATTTTATGATTAAAAAAGTATAACCATGCGTAGGTTTGGATTAATCGGAAAAACACTCAAGCACTCATTCTCAGGAAAATATTTCAATGAGAAATATAAAAAAGAACAAATATCCGATTGCCAGTATGACCTCTTCGAGCTTCCCACCATCGAAGAGTTTCCAAAACTTGTTGCAAGCCTACGACCGCAACTGGCAGGGTTCAACGTCACCATTCCCTACAAAAAAGAGGTGATGACCTATCTGGATGAACTAGATTCGATAGCCGAAAGAATAGGCGCAGTAAACGTGATCAAAGCGGAAGACAATGGAAACCTAAAAGGGTACAATTCGGACTACTTTGGGTTTCGCCTATCCATAGAACCATGGCTCACCAACAAAAACCTGAAAGCCCTCGTTTTAGGCACAGGGGGTGCTTCCAGCTCTGTGAAAACCACGCTTGAAGACCTTGGTATTGATTTTAGCTTCGTGTCCAGGAAACCCCTATCCAACGGCTTCACCTATGATGAAATAAAATCCAAACCAGAAATACTGGCGGAGCATCAACTGGTCATCAACAGTAGCCCCGTAGGTACTTTTCCTGATGTAGATCAGAAACCAGACCTGCCATACGGTCAATTGACATCACAACACTTCCTTTTCGACTTGGTGTATAACCCAGAGGAGACCGCTTTTCTGAAAGAAGGAAAATTGGCTGGGGCCAGTACTAAAAATGGGGGCGACATGCTGGTGCTTCAGGCAGAAAAGTCATGGGAAATCTGGAATGCCTGAGAAAAGTAGAGGTATGTCAGTTCTGTCAAAACCATGACAGGGCTTTAAACTTACCATCCATCTTTTGAAACCGACATTCCCTCAGCTCCTTGTTTCAACACACTTTGCCGCTTAGCTTTCACCCCGACGACAACACTGAAGTATTTACACAAACATTGTTGGTAAAATTCTTAAGAAGCATGTAGAATTGCGTTCACTCTTTTTCTGCTCAAATGAACTTTGAACTCCACTCTGATTACGAACCAACAGGCGATCAACCAAAGGCCATTGAGCAATTGGTGGAAGGAATCAACCATGGCGAACCTGCGCAGGTACTGCTCGGTGTTACCGGTTCTGGCAAGACCTTTACTGTAGCCAATGTGATCAAGGAGGTGCAAAAACCCACATTGGTGCTCTCCCACAACAAAACCCTGGCCGCACAACTTTACGGTGAACTCAAGCAGTTTTTTCCCAACAATGCGGTGGAATATTTTATCTCATACTATGATTACTATCAGCCGGAGGCTTTTATGCCTACCTCCAACCTATACATAGAAAAGGACCTCTCCATCAATGAAGAAATTGAAAAACTGAGACTCAAAGCCACTTCTGCCCTGCTTACTGGCAGACGGGATGTAATAGTGGTGGCATCTGTCTCCTGCATCTATGGTATAGGCAACCCTGAAGAGTTTGGCAAAAATGTGATTAGGATAAGGGTTGGTGACCAAATTTCCAGAAACAAGCTACTTTTTGCCTTTGTGGATATTTTGTACAGTCGAACCGAAGGGGACTTTAACCGTGGCAATTTTAGGGTAAAAGGCGACACTGTGGATATTTTTATTGCCTATGGTGATTTTGCCTATAGGATTATATTTTGGGGAGATGAGATCGAATCTATCCAAACCATTGACCCCTATAGTGGTAAAAAAATATCGGATGAAGAAACCATCACCATTTTTCCCGCCAATCTATTTGTGACCGGAAAAGATGTGCTGCAACAGGCCATAAAAGAGATACAGGACGACCTGGTGCTGCAAATGCAGTATTTTGAGGAAGAAGGCAGGCCGCTGGAATCTAAACGCATCAAAGAACGTACTGAGTTTGATCTGGAAATGATAAGGGAATTGGGCTATTGCTCCGGTGTTGAAAATTACTCAAGGTATTTCGATAGAAGGCAAAGAGGCGACCGTCCATTTTGCCTGATTGATTATTTTCCAGATGATTTTATGATGGTGGTCGATGAAAGCCATGTGACTATACCACAGGTAAGGGCCATGTGGGGAGGTGACAGGGCGAGAAAGGTGAACCTGGTGGACTATGGCTACCGCCTGCCCTCGGCCATGGACAACCGCCCCCTTAAATTTGAGGAATTTGAATCCATGCTCAATCAGGTCATTTACATCAGTGCCACCCCGGCAGATTATGAACTACAGCATTCCGAAGGAGTGATTGTAGAGCAGGTAATTCGCCCCACAGGACTCCTCGACCCTGTGATAGAGGTGCGCCCAAGCCTCAACCAGATTGACGACCTGATGAATGAAATTGAGGACAGGGTGCAGAAAAAGGAACGGGTACTTATCACCACCCTGACCAAAAGAATGGCCGAAGAGCTGAAAAAATACCTGGAAAATGCAGGCGTAAAATGCCGCTATATACATTCGGAAGTGGATACACTGGACCGGGTGGAAATCCTTCGGGAGTTGCGCCTGGGGGTGTTTGATGTGCTGGTGGGTGTCAACCTACTCAGGGAAGGACTGGACTTGCCTGAGGTGTCGCTAGTGGCTATCCTGGACGCAGACAAGGAAGGGTTTCTGCGAAATGTAAGGTCATTGGTACAGACTATTGGCAGGGCCGCCAGAAACGAAAATGGTATGGTGGTAATGTACGCCGACAGGATAACCGGCTCCATGCAGGTGGCTATAGACGAAACCAACAGGAGGAGAAGCCTGCAGATGGACTACAACAAGAAGCATGGCATTACCCCTACCACAGTGGTAAAATCCAAGGATTCCATTATGGACCAGACCAAGGTAGCCGATTCCAAAAAGGATCAGAAAAAGTATTATGTTGAGAACGACAAACCCAATGTAGCAGCAGATCCTGTAGTCGCCTATATGGACAAAGAAGGCATTCAGAAACTTATCGCCAAAACCCGCAAAGGCATGGAAAAAGCAGCCAAAGACCTGGACTTTATAGAAGCTGCCAGGTTAAGGGATGAAATGTTTGAGCTGGAGAAACTCTTGGGGTCTAAATAATTGCGAATACCGCAGATGCCTATGCCCTAACAATGGATCAAGCAACTTATAAAGCAGAAAGGGCGGATTTCAAGCCTTCTATAGCCCTTGCCATCACTTTGTAGGTGGCTTTCACTGTAATGGTCATTACATCCGCAATCTGCTCGTATGACAACCGTTGGTGGTATTTGAGAAAAATAGCCTCCTTTTGACGGTCGGTCAACTGTTGCATGGCTTCATTCAATTTATTAGCCCGCTCCAGCCGGTCTTCCTGCCTTATCAATTGCATGTCGTGCGAGAGTTCTATCTGAAAATTGTACTCTTCATCCAGGCTGCTCGAAAGAACAGATGTTTCGGTTTTAGATTCTTTGAGGATCCTTCTCCTGAGGCTTTTGATCAGGTAGGTCTTTAGCCACTCCACCTCTCTCAGGCGGGCTCGGCTATTCCAGATATCCACAAATAGGTCCTGAATGCAATCGGATACCATTTGGCGGTTGGTGTTGATTTTTAGCCCATAGTTAAACAACAAACCAAAAAACCTGGAATAAATATGGGCAAAGGCTGATTCGTTTCCGTTCATAAACTCTGCCCACAACTGCTGATCTGAGTAGTTCTCTAGTTTCAAGCGTTCATCATCGGTTTCCCTCGTAGCAGGAAAAAACACATCTGGCTTTTTTGATGCGTATTTGCCACGATCGGGGTTTGTTTTCATAAGGGTACAGTTGAACCTACAAAACATGAAGTGATCGGTACTTCGATCACCTCATGCTCCACTCAATGATTTTACTTACTCTTAATAAAGGCCTGGGTGGTGATGTAATATTTGGCCAGCATATTGGGCACTTCCCAATCCGGCAACTTCCCATCCTTCAGGTATTCCAGGTATTTTTCTGTTACCTGTGTAAAATGCGCTTCATGCCCCAGCTTATATTTCTCAGGAATAGAAACAATCCAGCCCTTAGCCGATTGTTCCAGCGCCACTCCGGGGTATTGCTTGTTGATCTGGTCGATACCTTTGCGTAGCGCTTGCTCAAATTGCGCTTTGTCAGTTCCCTGTAAAGGTTCGGCATAAAGGGTGGGTTTATAAGCCTGCTCCTCTTCCTGCCTGATCACAAGGTTGGCCAGTGTACCGCGCATAATCGAATAGTGCGTGTCCTTTGCCCCTTCTGGGGCCTGGTAGTTCCATTTCACAGACGCTTTGGCATGGATTCCTTTGATCTTATAATTGATCTCACCATTGGCATATACATGCAGCACCGAGTCGTCCTGCACGTCACGCTCCAGATAATCGGGGTAGTCATCCAGCCCTGTCACATTGTTAAACTGAGAAGGTGTCAGCTTGGTGGGCCACCTCTTTGCCGTCAGTATTTCCACCTCGTTTTCATAGTCGATGACCTGCTCGGGAAAACACTCCCACTGGATCAAATCCACAAGATGTGTGTTCACATCTACTATGCCCTCGCCTTGTTTGGTAACATCAAAAAACCATGCCGGCCTGATCAGGGGGCTACCGGATACATATTTAAAAAAGTGGTGCACACTCTCCTTGGTCACAGCGGGGTTTTCCAGGCTACCTGTCTGAAGTGCCCCAAATACTTCCGGCATCTGCGACAAGGTCTTTTGCAAAATGGTGGTGATTTCATACCTCTCGGTCATGATATCATACAACAACACCCCATTTTCTTCAGCCAGTTTAAAGGCCTCTTTTAACATACCAAATTTTTCCGGCGTAATGACCATTGGCTTATCTGCCAATACATTGATCCCTGCTGATACCGCTTTTTTAATATATTCAGTTTTCAATGCGTTGTTGCCCGATACCACCATCACATTGCCCGGCTTCTCTGCTACCATTTTCTCAAAGAAATCGCTCCCTCGATAGACCTTCTCTTCCCATTTGGTCGGGTTTTCTGCCCTGCTATTGAACCCATCAATTCTGGCCAGGTGGCCATCCAGATCCGGTCCAGCTGGGGCAAATACATGTACCCTGGGATCTACCTGATCGTACATGAATTTTTGCACCAATGCGGCATGAAAGTGGCCTGGATCCAATGTCATGATTTTCACCTCACCTTTGGCCCCAGTAAATTTACTACTTACACTGTTAGACATATCGCTTTTTTCTTTTGTCGGCTGGCAGGAGGCAATCAAGCCCAGCAGGACAACAAGAATTTGTTTATTGATCGTTCCCATGATTTTAATATTTTACATAGTTGGTTCCGTAAGGGTATCGCTGTGGCCTGCTCAGCATGGAATTGGCCTCATCATCATTTTTGAACCTTTCCGCTTTCGGGTCCCATTCCAGTTTTCGGTCCACTTTCATTGCAATGTGGCTGATCAGGCATACAGAACATGCCCTGTGGCCAATCTCTACTGGTGAAATGGGTTGTTTCCTTGTTTTGATACAATCCAACCAGTTGCCATGCTGCTCATCACTTTTGTACAGCTTGATTTCATTCTCCTTAATTACAGAGGTAAGTATTTTAGGGTCGCTTGCGTTGAGTGCTTTGGCGCTTTTCTCCTTATCTACCGGATCGCTTGCAGATGCCGTATAGCTGCCCCTGGAAACGAATATCCATCCGTCTTCCCCTTCGTATCGGATGCCATTGGTATATCCTCCGCTGGTGTACATGGTAATGCCATTGGCGTATTCTGCTTTTACCATAAAATCACCGTGCACATCCCAAAAGCCTGACTTAGGGAACTGGGCAATCGCTTCTACCGAAACAGGCCCTGTATATTCAGTATCCATACCCCATGCCGCAGAATCAAAATGGTGTTGTCCCCAGCCTGTGATCATGCCCGCTCCATACTGTTCTTTTCTCAGCCATCCCGGACGGCTATATCCTTTTTGAGGATGAACGCCTGTCTCTGTATAAGGTATTTCCGGGGTTGATCCCAACCACATGTCATAGTTGAGTGATTTTGGCACGGACATTTCTTCTACTTCCGGGCCTGATGGATCGCCGGGCAAACCAACCTTTACGGTATGGATTTTTCCTATCCTTCCATTTCTAACCAACTCTGCCGCTATCCTAAACTGCGGCATTGAGCGCTGTTGTGTACCAACCTGCAGGATCACGCCTTGCTTATGTACGATATCGCTGAGCAACCTGCCCTCTTCCATCGTAAGTGAGGTTGGTTTTTGTAGATAAATATCTTTTCCAGCCAGGGCTGCTTCCATAGCGGGCTGGGAATGCCAGTGGTCTGGTGTAGAAATAAGAACTGCATCAATGTCCTTGTTGAGCAGCAGCTCCCTGTAGTCTTCGTACATTTTCACATCTACATACCCTTTGCCCTTGTTCTTGTTGTAGTAGCCTTCTACTAGCTCCTTGGCATCAGCCACACGGTTACTGTCCAGATCGCAAACGGCTATCATACGTGCCTGGTCATATTTAAGGGTTTCAGCCATGTCATGGTCCCTGGCTATACGCCCACAACCTATCTGTGCAACATTTATTTTGTTGCTCGGGGCGTTCTTTCCAAACACAGAAGAAGGCACTATGGTGGGTGCAAAAATCAATCCCGCAGAACCCATTGCGGTCTTTTTTAGGTAGTCCCTCCTGCTCATTCCACTGTTTGTTCCTTTATTTGTTTTCATAAGTCAATATTTGTAAGTGATAAGGTTTTTATTCAATAATCAATGATTTGGTTGCCTTGGTATAGTCGAGCTTTCCCCGCTTCTCTATGGCCCATTTGATGCCTCCCAACAGGTGTTGTTGAAATTGTGGCTCGTCGTAATGTTCGATCTGATGGCCAAGTGATGTGTACCACTGATGTCCACCATCGAACTCATGCATCCAGCAAAGTGGAAAGGTTTTGCCAAAAATATCAAAGGGATATTCCTCCTTTTTGGGGTCCTCCACACTGGTCATATCAGCAACCAGCAATACATGGATGTCCGGATTGAGTTGGGTGTGGTAGTAGCATTCGTCCCTTTGTCGCTCAAATACCTCTGGCAAAAAGCTGGTCGAAGGGTGGTCTTTGTCGATTACTTTCACCATAAAATCCTGGTTGGGGGCATGGCGCCTGAATTTGCCACCAATCATTTTCCAGAACCAGGGCCATTCCCTTTCTGAGCCTGTAGCGGAGTGAATACCTACAAATGAGCCGCCCGCCTGAATGTAGCGTTGGAAGGCCAGTTTTTGAGCATCGGTATCGAAAATACCATTGTTGGTATTGGAAAAAATCAAGGCATCATATTGCGCCAGGTTTTCATCCGTAAATACCGATGGGTCTTCCGTTGCATCAATTTCAATCTTGTTTTCCTGACAAATCTTTGTAATGTTTTTGATGCTGTTGGGGATGTTTTTATGGACAAATCCCTCACCGTTTTTCGTATAGAGCAATACCTTCTTCTTTTTGGCTACAGCACTGTTGGTTATCCCAATGGCGCATACCATAATCAAGCAGGTAAGAAGTGAAAATTGTTTGTAGTTCATCATTGTATTTATTTTAAAGTTAATTCTACTTTGGGTGGATTGGCAAAGTCATTCCAGGCTTGTTCGGCCCTTTCCGACGTAATTTTCCCATCATATACCAACATGCGGTATTTCAATACATAATTCTTTCCGGGCAACAGTTTCCAATCCCTGTCCTGTGCAGGATTGAAATTGAAGAAGACATTTTCTTTGCCCTCGTTGGTACCTACAGGCCATATCCTCAGTTGTTCGGGGTAGTTGAAATTGGAAGGGTGTGTCATGAAAAGTACGCCGGATGTACCAAAATCCGATACCCCGTTCACATCGCACCACCTGGCCCTTGTGCCATTCCCATCTCCTTTGTTTTTGCCTTCGGAAGTTAAAAGTGTGGCGGTTTTGTCGTCCCATTTTTCTGTAGCCCGAAAGCCAAACCCTTCGTACCTGTATTTTTCTATGGTCAGGGGGCTTTCGCTATCACAGTTCATGGAGGAAAGGAAGTCCACCAGCCATATTTTTGATTCCGGATCTACATTCCAGACCCGTACCTCCCATTCTTCATTGAGGGCGATTTTCGAACCTGATGCGGCGGGAGCAGTCAGGTCTATGTGTTCGTGGATGGCCTTAAACCTTCCCATTACATCACTGCTTTCCAGTAATGACACTTTCTTCGACCGTACAGTACCCTGGGCTTTGTTCAAATTCCAAAAATCAATTTTCCTCCCTTCAAAATCCGTATGTGTCCAGGGGTTCCAAATGCCAACATGGTGATAATGGTCTGGTGGCTGCACCCTGGTAAGTACCTCCCCTTTGGGCGACCATAACGGGTGTATAAAGCCACTTCTCTGGTAAAGGCTGGAAACACCTTCAGGAGCCGGCAAAGCACTTATTCTATACTTCAAAACATTTCTGTCATTTACCCTGACCGTCAGATCATCTTCCCCTTTATTCACTTGTACTTTTGGGACATTAATTTTTGTAGTGTCCCTTGGGGAAAGTACTGCTTCAAATGTCCTCTTGCTTCCTTTTTTCGAAAAGCCAGAGAGTACCCACCAAAGGCGGGCCTGATAACCCTGCTCTATATGTGAGCTGACCAATTTGCGTTCCTTTCCACTGACCTCATACAACTTCAATTCTTTATTGGCCTGGTCGAAAGGCACCCCATCAAGTGGTACACCTACCACTGTATTGTTTCTTTCAAATTCCCCGGCCTCTACGGTCAATTTAGCAAGCACCACATCCTGCGACTGGCCAGGCATGGCGATTGCCAAAAAAAGCACGAAAGCCAAGTGGTATTTAATTCTTTTGTACATCTTGTATAGTTAAGTTTTAGTTTAGTTCAACATCATTGCCAACCTTCCAGTGTTTCCACTCTTTGCATGATGTTTTACCAAATATGGCCTTCATACCCCAAATTCGGGGTTAATTAAGACTTAATTCAGAGCTAATTTTATGAAATATTGAAATTTTATATGTTTTTTTTCGCTTGTGGGTTTGAACTTGGCTCTAAATTCAGACAGGATGTAGTATTGTCGAGCATTCCACTATCGCATGTCTTCTTGGAGGAGCATTGTGTCGGCAACCTGTCCCATAGGGACAAAATACAGGTAACTAGCGAAGAAGCTGAACATTAGTCCCATCGGGACGCGACCTAAGCACATTAGGAATTATGCGTTCAAGGAGCTTGGATAGTTATATTTCGTGCCTAAGGCACTACATTTCATACGGGTTTTAATTACCGATATATAATGCCTACGGCATTGAACCACAAATGAACGTGGCTTATTAAGAATGCCCAAGTTGGAGCTCTAAATACTGAATACCTGGATAAACCGAAAACCTCAGGGGATTAGATACTGGATTTAGTTGGCAACCTAAATTTGATTAGCGTGTAAGGAAACAACCCTCCTAGGTTTTCCTACGGGCATTGAATACGTGGGAGTACTTGATCCATCCTAATAGACAAGTCCCATATTCACCCGTACCTCTTGCTTCGCACAAGTCACGCCCCCCGAAATGAGATGGATATACTTAGTTGAAGTGGATGCGATTTTGATTACAGAGTTTGTGCCATTAGGGCTGAAAATCATTAAACGCCACTACGAATTCCTCATCGTAAAACTGTCGGTAGTGACTGACAAAACCCTGATAAACCTTGAGGGCCTGTTCATGTTTTTTCTGCATCCTGAGCGCAGCTACTTTGTACTTGATGGCCGTTTCCTGCACCACATCATAAGTTGAGATCAGGTCGCAATATCCAATCAACACATCATAGTTTTTGGCCTGCCACTCAGGCTCCAGACGCGGCAAAAACACATCAATGATTTGGTTCGACACATCAAATTTGAATGGATCCAGCCACTCCTTGGAAAGATTAGGTAGAAATTCGCCATTCTTAAGAATACCAACCAGGCGTTTCAAACCTGCTCCTGAATGTTCCTGCTGCTCAACCAGATTGAGGTATTCATGATAATCAGAATACACCTGATCGCCCGTGGTGAGTGTCCAGAATTGGTTCTTATAAGTAAGCTCAATACCATCCAACTTGGAAAGTACCTGCCTGAGTTTTGTCGTAGATACCCCTCGATTGTTGATCGCACTTTGCCGTGAGTGGTCTGGCCAGATATTGTGTGAAAGATCTTCCGAAGAAATTCCTTTTTTGCTTTTCAAGGTAGAAACATAAAGCAGAATGAACAACTCTTTCAACCTGGGGGTAATCTCATTGGTAATATTGTTGCCATCCCTGTCCAATACCTTTAATCCCCCAAACATAAATACGGCATTCCTGTCATGGTCAACAACCACTTTTTCATCTGTATCTTCCAGTACCGTTGCGGCCCCTTTTTTCTTTCTGATAAAATACAAAAAACCAAATACAAAAAACACCACTCCCAGCACCCCAGCAAGCACCCACCTAAAGCTGTTGTTTTCGATCTGGATGGCCCCCAGGTAGATGTTCTGGATTTCACTGGCATCCAGTGCGCGGTTCCAAAACACTAAGTCATCCATAAAACCATTGAAATAGGTGTGGGCGCCATCGGCCTTTTCCCGATAACCAATGAACAACTGGCCAACTCCGCGCAATGGCGGTCTGCCTACCGCCAGGGTATCCAACTCCCCGTTGATAAATATGGCTTGCTGCTGTAGCTCCTTTCTGTACTGCCAGATGATGTTGTACCACTGTCCGGGTTTCAAGGTAGTTTTACCCTCCAGGTCGTTGTGGTAAAAAGCGAAATACGGTTTTTTGTTGCGTGACAAAATATGTAACCCCTCCGAGTATTTATTCTGATAAGAGGACAGGATCATTTGGTCTTCATTATCGAGGCTGTCCAGTTTTATCCAGGTAGAAATGGTAAAACTATTGTTGACCAAATCCAATTCACGCACATCCGGAAGTTCGCCATAGTGCTGCTGACGAAAATCGGCCACATTTGACCTGTTGAAGTCCTTAAAAAACCCAAGTTGGTGCGATACACCATGCACCCCGTTTCCGGAATTGTCTTTGATGTTTTTGTCTAGTGGGTAGTACGCTGTTACTCCTTCCGTAATCGGTTTTTTGGCCGCTTTTATGCTAAGTGGCTTTCCTTCAGAACCCTGGATGGTCAGGGTCTCGGGAGAGAAAGAATATCCGGGTTGCTGCGGCCTTACCGAAGCAGGTTCGCCCGCATAGGCCGGAAAACTGAATGTACTCCCAGTTGTTGCATCGAAATCACCGGACCAAAATACGGGACTATGGTCAGTGGTCCTGTAACTGATGCTACCAATAAATTTTTCAGTAGAATTGAGGATCAAACTTATGTTCTGGGGAAAAGACACCCCATCCAGCAGGACAAAATTTGGCTGCTGACCGGAAGATTTCCATATTTCAACAAACGCATCCACAAAACCCGGGGGCAATTGAAAAGATGCATTTTGATTAGCAGGCATTCCCACCGACAGGAGCAGCAACTGTCCTGGCAGGGTTACCTCTCCCGACAGCTGGAAAGAATTGAGGTCGGGAATATACTTCCCTGTTACCAGGCTATGGTTGCCATCATCTAAAAAAAATGTAATGAGCTGCTTTCCACTTTCATTCACCTGCTGGAGCGCTGGCCAGGGTTGGTTGATATCATGGCGGTATATTTTGTCTGCAAGCTTCGTTTGGGACAACAGCCGGTCGATCCAAACTTTGGATACACCATTAAAAATCAAAACCTTGACCAGACCAGGGTTAGATGCCAAATGCAAACTGAGTTCGGACAATAACTGATCAAATTCTTGTTCAAACAGGTATTCCTGATCCCTGTTGTTTTTAAAATCAAAAAATATGGCACTTTCGTTCCTTGACAAGAAAAATCCAAACGAACGCCTCTTGGAATTGTCTTCGGCTTCCAACCTGTACTTGAGAACTTCTACGCTTCTATGCTCGAAACTATCCTGTGCATGCAGGTGAAAGAGTGGAATAGAAAAACAAAAAAGCAGTATATAACTGGTTTTTAACCGCATGCGTTGGTTGAAGGTTTGAAACGAATGTAAATTTAGTTGAATTCTAAAATGGCTCTACTCTTTCCTGAAATTTGTAGCCATTTAAATATCCACATTACCAACGTCTTTGGACCAGGATTCAAATTTACCCTTCAAATCAGCCACCTTTTCCGGATATTCTTCCACGAGGTTGTTGGACTCTACCGGGTCTTCCTTCAGGTTGTACAGTTCCCAGTCGCCTTTGAAAGACACGAGCTTCCAGTCCCCATCCCTGATGGCCCGGCCTTTGTTCCACTCCCAGCATAGTGGGGCCTTCCTTTCAACATTACTTTCCCCATAAAGCAGTGGGGCAAAACTAACACCCTGCATAGGAAGTATGTCCTGATCTCTGAATTGCTTGGGGTAATTCGCCCTTGTAATGTCGGCAAATGTTGCCATGAAATCTATAAAATGAAGGGGTGTAGCTGAAATGCTGTTCTTGTTCTTCAACCCCTTTGGCCAATAGGCCACCATCGGCGTTTTAATCCCACCCTCATGGCTGTAATTTTTAAAATACCTGAGAGGGGTATTGGACACATTGGCCCAGTCTCCTCCAAGGGAAGTCCAGCGGGTCATGGTACCTATTTCGCCAGATCCTTCGATGTTCACCACCTCGGCAGACGCACCATTGTCGGAGATAAAAATGATAAGGGTATTGTCAGCTACCCCCATCTGCTCCAGTTTGGCCTGTATCCTTCCAATGTTTTGATCCAACCTGTCAATCATGGCACCATATACGGCCATTTTCAAATCCTCCTCATCTTTCTGCTCTTCGCTCAACTCTTCCCAGGCCTGGTACATAGACCCGGACAGTGGGTAATCCTCCTGAATCAATCCCATTGCTTTCTGCCTGGCAAACCTTTCCTGCCTGATTTTCTCATAACCTTCCCGGTACTTGCCCCTGTATTTGGCTATATCCTCCGGCCAGGCCATCAGGGGGTCATGTGGGGCAGTGTAGGCCATGTATAGAAAAAAAGGATCCTCCTCTTGTTGGTGCTGGTCCAGCCAGCTCAGGGCATAGTCAGTAAAAGTATCCGTGGTATAAAATCCTTTCGATTCGGGGGTATATGGGTTGAATTGCTGTCCTTCTATGCACCACGACCTGTTGTTGCGTTTTTGGGCAGGTTTGCCCTCACCTTCCCGCTGTTTTCCAGGGTTGAAATGATTGCTGGCCCCATCGAGCAACCCGCTGTAGTGATCGAACCCCCTGGTGACGGGATTTTCAGTACTGTGGTGTTTTCCAGACCACATAGTGGTATATCCGGCGCTCTTAAAAAGTTCACCGAGGGTAATGGCATTGTTGAATGGTTGTTTGAAATTGGTGTTGTATCCGGTTTGTTGTGAATACAGCCCGGTAAGCAAGCAGGCCCTTGAGGGAAAACACTTTGATGTATTGTACACCTGTGTAAACCTCATACCGTTGGTGGCCATCTTATCCAGGTTTGGTGTACTCACTTCACTTCCAAAGCATCCAATATCTGACCACCCCAGGTCATCCGCCAGTATCAGGATCACATTGGGTTTTTCAGGCTCATTTTCCCCGTCCTTCTGAGAGGTTTGGCAACCGGCTATAAGTAAGAAGCCAAGCATTATGGCAATCTGATTTTTAATGTTCATAATTTTAGCTACGCTAGTGATTGTAAGTGATAGTTTAGGGCGCAATATAGAATTTTCAACGTGAAAATAATATTTATTGAGACAAGATGGGGAGGGGCGATTCCTTAACTTTGCGCTGAATTAACAATATATTATGAATAACGAATTAGAAAAATTAAGCTACAGTTTAGGAATCAATGTTGCCATGAGCCTGCAACAGCAGGGATTGGAAGAGGTGGACTCATCAACATTTGGACAAGCCATTGATGATGTGATGAATGGATCAGAGTTGAAACTGGATCCTCAGGAGGCTGGAAATTTCCTGAACGAGCATTTTACCAAACTACAGTCCAAACAACACGAGGCGGCCATTCAGGAAGGGGCGGCATTTTTAGAAGCAAACAGCAAAAAAGAAGGAGTTACCACACTGCAAAGTGGTTTGCAATACCAAATCCTGAAAGAAGGGGCAGGAGCGAAACCAACCATAGAGAGTACTGTCACCACCCATTATCATGGTACCACCATCGATGGCACAGTCTTCGATAGCTCTGTTGAACGTGGCACACCTGCTTCATTTCCTGTGAATGGAGTGATAGCCGGCTGGACTGAAGCACTGCAACTAATGACCCTGGGTTCAAAATGGAAATTATTCGTACCATCGCAGCTGGCATACGGTGAGCGTGGTGCAGGCCCTAAAATCGGACCACACACTACACTGATATTCGAAGTAGAACTGCTTGAGATCAAGTAAAATTTATAAAAAGGCTGTTCACTACATTTATAGAACAGCCTTTTAGTTTTCTATTCAAGGCAATTTTGAGAAGTCTATATCGGGGGCATCAACCGATTTGGTCCTGGAAACAAAGGAGTCAATGGTTGATTTCTCATCGAAAAAACCACAATTTTTCAGAAAGAACTGCTCGCCTTCTGCCCCACCAGCATAATCCAGCCTGGCGTCTTTCCTTGCCGTAGCATCAGCGGTAAACTTGGCCTTCGTCAGTTCGTGCCATTGGCCTTGTGAGTCGTTCACCCACTGATTGCTGTACATCACCTTTCGGCTCTTGTACCCCATTTCGGTACGGAAGTTCTCCAAAAATGAATGGGGCCTGGTGAGGTAAGTGCTTGTTTTTGGTCTTCTAAACCCTGCTATCAATTCCCACTCCCCTATTTCAGGAGCAAAGAAATAGGCAAAATAATCGGTGGAATTATTTTCCGATGGCTGTCCTTTGAGCAAAAACCTGTAGGTAGTGCCGGCCTTCCATAGGTACCTGCGAAAACTCTGCCCGCCCGAGCCTTCATTGCCAAACTCCCCGGTGTTTACCTCATCGCCTTTTTTCAACAAGCGAATTTTCTGGTCTTCTGGTATTTCCCCGGGGTTGTCTGTCTTATAAGGACTCCAAACAGAAAACAGAATTCGTCGCTCACTGGGTGAATTGACCTGTATGCCAAAATACCCTTCACCAAATCCGTTGGCCATAAAATAAGAACCTACTACATCCTCACCTTCAGGCACTGTGATTTCATTGTAAAACCACTTGACATCTGAAGCTTCTTCAGGCACTTCATAGCTCAGGTGCACCGATGGCCCTCTTCTCCCCCAATAGATATCATCTTTGACAAAGTACACATCGCTGCTGGCAATGTCGCCCCCTATTAACAAATCTGTAACTTCAGGAAAGCTTGAACCCTCCTTTTCCAACCCCTGCATTTCGACCCAGTAGTAGCCTATTTTATCCAAATTCACGGAGGCCAATGGAATGGTATCAAAATCTCTACTCGAAACTTCTATTTCCCTGGTAGTGCCCCCTATAGTGACTTTAACTTTCGATTGTCCCGAAATAGCCCGTGTGCGGATACCCAAATCTACCCGGCCAGTTTTCTCTACCCTGAAATATGTCCGCAGGCGGCTTGCAGGGTTCGACCAGTTTTTCACCCCTTCATCTGAAATAATTTTCCCTGACTCTTCCTCATTGTTCACCACCCAGGTATTGCCTCCCATTGGAATGGAAATATCAAATTTGACCGGGATTTGTTCTTGCGCCTCATTGCCCTCCTGGCAAGAAAGGAACAAAAACAGGGAAATTAGTATAAGATACAAGTTGGAGGTGGTGCTAAAGTTTTTCATCAATGAAAGGTTTGGTTAGAATTGGGCGCAATGTCGAAAATTGCCATGTCCTTTTCAATGAGAAAATGATGAGTGGCAGCTGACTGCTGCCTACATTCCCCGAAAACCCTTTAGGTTTTCTCCAGGAAACAACAAATATCAGGATCGTTTAGCCTGGAATCTGCCAGGTGGTAAAACCATTTGTCGCAGCTGCCATATTTATGATTAAATCTTCGAATCCTTTTTTAATTCGTCAGCGAGTTTTTCCGCATACCGTTTATGGGCTTTTTCATCTTCGGTGGCCCTGGCCGCATAATAAATAAACCCCATGGCCTGCCTGCTCCTGTCCTGACTCCCATTGGCATCTGCCCGGTGTATGGTCAGGGAATGGTGCACCAATAAATCCCCTGGTTTGGTGGGAAAAAAGACTTCATTCTCCAGGTCATTTGGGCAACCGAAATCTGTAATACCCTGCGAAAACCCCAATGTGCCTGTACGTCCATGGTCGCGCATGCCGTACCTATGGGATCCTTTGATGTATCGCACACAGCCGTTTTCCTCATCCACAGGTTCCAGGGCCATCCACATAGTCACCGCCTCGTTAGGGGTGAGCATAAAATAGTACCCATCCTGATGGGCGGGGGTGGCTTTCCCGATTTGGGCCGGTTTGTTAAAATATTGGAGGTTTTTTCCAAGTACCTTGTCATCCAATAAGATGGAGGCTAATTTTTCAAACCTGCTGCCAAACATCAGGTTGTAGAAAAATGGATCATACTGAAACATCTTTTGCAATTGTTTAAGGGTATGCCTGTTTTCCAGGTCTTCATAATAAACCTGATCCTCCGGCATGTCTTTCACCTTTTCTTTTAGAAAAGACACGACATGTTCATTGACCAGGTCTATTTCAATTTGATTCAAAAAACCAGGAAAAAAAATAAAGCCATCTTTCAAAAACTGGAACCTGAGATTTTTTTGTAAAACCGGGTCGTTTAGGTCGTCTGATCTATTCATTGCTGTAATCATTTAATACAGTACAAAATTGGTTGTGCCATGAACGAAATACCACCTCATTGTTGCGTATAATTGCCATAATATATACCCAATACAGCTACATAGACACACTCCAAAGTTAATATTAGATGAAATGGAACCTTTATTCCAAAAAATAGAAATAGATGAAAACCGGTTGTTTATTGCAAAAAACAACATTGTACCACATTTCAACAATTTATTCCATTTCCACCCGGAATACGAACTGACCTTTCTTAAAAAAGGAAATGGGCATTGCCTGATGGGTGACTGCCTAATTGACTTCAAAGAAGGAGATTTATTCTTGTTGGGGCCTAATTTTCCACATTCCTGGCGAAGTGACCATTCTCTGGAAAAATCCCAATCCCTGGTCATTCAGTTGAACTACCAATTATGGAAAGGGCCGATTTTTGAAGGAAGCGAGATGCAGGGCATAAACCAACTCCTGAGTGCGTCTTCCCGGGGTATTAAGTTTGATCAAGCAACGAGCAGGAAAATTGGACGAAAAATGTTTGAGGTGCTGGAGGGCAGTCCTATAGTAGGTTTGATAAAATTGTTTAATATCCTCCACGAGCTCTCCGAGTCGTGTAACCATGAGCAGTTGGCGAGCCCGGCATTTAGTCCGCTAATCAAGCAAACAGATTATATCAAGATCAACCAGGTTTACCAATACGTACAAGACAACTTTCAAAAGGAAATATCTTTAGCAGACCTTTCTGCCTTCATCCACATGACCCCTTCCGGGTTTTGCAGGTACTTTAAGAGAATGACGCGCCAGACTTTCTTTTCATACCTAAATGAATACAAAATAGGAGCAGCCTGTAGATTGCTCTTGAAGGAAGAATTCAACATCACCGAAATCAGCTTCAAAAGTGGCTTTCAAAGTATCTCGAATTTCAACAAGCAATTCAAACTGATTACCGGACACAGTCCTCAAGGCTATCGAAAGAAATTGAGGCTAAAGTAGGGATTAAGAGTTTAGGGATCAAGCGGAATTTCTGTGGGGTAATTGTATCTTTCTAAGACAGCCAAAAGGTAAATTTAGCAGAACTTAAAAATTTTTGTTTGTGGTCCGTATTGTTCCTGCCCGAGGCAGGTGTTTTGCTACGCAATGACACGTCCAGAACAGGCACAAAACCTTTAGAAACCACTTTTTAGAAAGTAGGATGTCCATTAGGACTCTACCAAGGACCCCTCAAAGCGTCATGTCGCAATGTAATGCCCGCCAGCCGGCGAGGCTGGGAGACATCTTTGCCGAATCAAAGAACTGTCCAATTGGTAAAGATTCCTCCGCTTTGCTGCGGAATGACTTTCCCGAAACTGGTGCAAACCTCAAACATTTTTTTTGAAATCTAAATTAGACTTTTTCTGGGTACCCCACAGAAATTCCGCTTGATCCGGGATTAAGAGTTTAGTCGAGAGCTTGACTTGATCAAAAGATCGATTGATCCAAACGAAAAGAGCCTGATATCTCAGGCTCCTTTCTTCAAACTAAACAATAAAGTATTTAAACCTTATGCCTACAAAATTATACTTCCATCCAAAACCGGACTACCTTTTTCTTGTCGGTTTGTTATACTTTTTTTGCACCTCAATTTATCTTTTGACCAAATGTGCATAATAAGCATTCTAACCCTGTACCCCAGGTACCACTGGCAAGGTCAATAAAACACAACCATGAACTGTTCTCCGCTTTTGTAATAAGTCAGATTGGTTATACATTTTCCTGCCAAACTTCCCCTTCAGGAAACGTATGTTTTTCGAGGGAATCGGCTTTCATGGTAATGCTATACCCAGGCATTTTAGGAGGCATATAGGCACTTTCCTTTATAACCACAGGGTCATGGAAGTGTTCGTGCAAATGGTCCACATATTCTATCATCCTGTTTTCCAGCGAACCACTGATGGCTATGTAGTCTATCATGGAAAGGTGCTGTACATATTCACATAGCCCTACCCCACCGGCATGTGGACAAACTGGTATTTTGTATTTGGCAGCCATCAAAAGAATACCCAAAATCTCGTTGACACCACCTACACGACAGCTGTCTATCTGGCAAATGTCAATGGCTCCCGATGTGATGAGCTGCTTGAAAATCACCCTGTTTTGACAATGCTCGCCAGTAGCTACCTTGATGGGCCTCACAGCTTCAGCTATGGCTTTGTGCCCCAATATATCATCCGGACTGGTGGGCTCCTCAATCCACCAGGGATTGTAGCGTGCCAGTTCTTTCATATTGGCAATGGCATCACCTACCTCCCATTTTTGGTTGGCATCCATCATCAGCTTGAGGTCATCTCCTATTTCTTCCCTGATAATGGCCGCCCTCCTGAGGTCGTCTTGTAGGTCTGATCCCACCTTCATCTTCATGTGTTTCCATCCATCTTTTACGGCAGCCTTGCACAAGTTTCTTATTTTCTCATCACTGTACCCAAGCCATCCGGCTGATGTGGTATAGGCTGGGTATCCATTTTTCTCAAGGTTTTCAATTCTTTCTTTTTTGGTGCCTTCCAGGGACTTGAGTAGCTCTAGTCCTTCTTCCGGTGTGATGGCATCTGTGAGGTAGGTGAAATCGATGCACGATATCAATTCTTCCGCAGACATATCAGCCAGCAATCTCCAAAGTGGCTTGCCTTCTGACTTGGCATACAAATCCCACACCGCATTGACAACAGCACCAGTGGCCAGGTGGATTACGCCTTTTTCAGGCCCCAACCATCTCAACTGGCTGTCGCCGGTGATCATGCGCCAAAACCCCGCCATATCTGTGGTGAATGACTCCAGGCTCTTGCCTACTACAAGATGGGAAAGTGATTCGATGGCCGCCACGCATATTTCATTTCCCCTGCCTATGGTAAACGTGAGGCCATGGCCCTCCAATCCTTCAGGGTGGTTCGTTTTCAATATCACATAGGCTGCTGAATAATCAGGATCAGGGTTCATGGCATCAGACCCATCCAGGGACCTGCTCGTAGGGAACCGTACATCTTTTACCTCGATTCCAGTAATAGTTATTGACATTCTTTTCTTTAGTTAATTTGATTTGGGAGCAACGCCCCTTTTGCGGTTCAAAATTAGGCCCGATACATCCCTTTCACCTACCACTTTTTTTACCCTGAGGGATTCTGTGTTTGCCTTACGCATGGACAATATCAAGCAAGAATTTGACATTGTCCATACGCCTAAACGGCCTTTATGAACTGTATTCGAAGTATTTTTAATTCGGTTGGAAAAGAATCTTGCCCATAACGGTAGTATTGCCCTGATGGCAATTAAAAATAAAGCTTGCATTCTCATGAAGTGTGGTTCCCGGAATGTCAGTTTTATTGGAATTTCCGAATAGTCATTATTGCGATTGCCCTTTCAATGCTTTGTTAGCCTTGGCTATTCTTTGCAACTGTTTCTCAACTAACCCCTGCTCATAAAGGAATTCAATTTTTTGAGCGTTATGGTGGCCCTTCATTTGTTCGTCATCAATATCCTGGCTTAGGTCACAATCAAAACGTACAAGTATAACGTGGTTTCTTTTCCAGTCGCCATGTGGTCTGGCAAAATGGGATAGCCCCCATGTGATTCCGCGCCCATCTTTGGTGTCTGAAAAAGCATCGGGAACGAATGGTCCGGCTGCATCAGGCATTAACTCAACCGAAGATGCTATTTCAAAATTGACCCAATCTTTAGCATATTGGATGGTATTGCTCTCATTACCATCCCTAATTGCAAAAGCTGCTACACCTTCTTTAAATGGAAATAAAGTTGTTTCGTGCCCTGAATTCACAAGCGGGTTTAAAGGGTGTTTCGTAAACGGCCCCAACGGATTATCTGAAACAGCCAGGCCGTGCATGCGCACATTTTTAGCTGTTTCGTTTCGACCAAAATCTGACTTATAATACAAATAAACTTTTCCATCATGGACCAATGGATATGGGTCGTGAATAGAGTGCTGATCCCATTCCCCTGAAGCCCCATTGGGGATTACCACTTCATTATGTGCTGTCCATGGACCATCGGGAGAATCAGCATACGAAACTGCAACAGGGCAATAATCCCCACCACTCTTGCCACTGGCTTCCGTGAAACCTTGATAATATAAATAGTATTTTCCTTTCCACACCAGAATATCGGTAGTGGTGACAGAACGCCATCCTACATTTGGCTTAGGGGGTCGGGGAACAGCTACGCCTTGCTCCTTCCAGGTAAAACCATCTTCAGAGGTTGCGTACCAAATATCGGATAAATCCCAATCGGCTGATGGAATGGTATCATTGCTTTCGCTTGCCCTGTGCAAGCCGACAGGAGGTACGGGAGTTTGACGATGCGTGTACCAAACGTAATACCTGCCATTTTCGAAGATCAATTTTGAAGGGTCACGGCGTGAAATGGTCCCATCGCCATCGTTATAATCAAAACCCTTGAGCTTAGTATATTTGAATTGCGAATATAGTTCATTGGTTTCAGGGCGAACACCCATATAGGCGTCATAATTTCTTTCCACAGCCGCACTTAAAGGCCGGTCGGGTTTTTCTTCCGGCATATCATATGGAAAAGCCTCTTGGTTGCCTGCTGTGATTTTAGGTTCGGCTGAAGCACTTTTCTCAACATTAGAAGTACACCCTGAAAATAAAATTGATAGCAATATTGCCACTAAAGGTGAACACATAAGGCTCTTCACACAACCGGAATTCATTGAATTTGTGTTCGGAAAGATTTGATAGATTAATTTCATAATTTATTTTGTATGTTAAATGATTCAATACGTCAAGAGTCCAGTTTCTTGTACTGCCAACATCTTTAAGTATTAACTTTTGCTAATCCTACATTTTCTCAGGGCTCAAATATTAGTTTTCCAAACCAACTATCAACATCCGATTGAACCCTGTAAATAAATATTCCGGGGCTCAGGGCTTTTCCCTTTGCATCCTTTCCATTCCATTCCCAAGATAAATTTCCCTGACTGTTTTTTTTACTTACATTTAAATCGAATATCAGATTTCCTTTTATAGAATATATCCGAACCGCAGCTTCCTTAGCATGCTCCTTTTGGAGAATGAATTGAACTTTTGAGTCAAAAATTGAAGGATATACATTTAAATCTCCTTTGTCATTCAAAGTATTAATGCCCATAATAGTAGGCTCCAAACTTACACCTTCCGTGATTCTTATTTTTTGATTAACAGGCACATCATAAAGAATTTGTTCATAACCTGATGGCCAGAAAACCTTCAGACTATCCAGTCTAGATGCAGTTCCCAAACCAAAATGAACCGGTTTTATACTTTGCATCATAATTCCAGTCCCGTGATGATAACGCTGGAAATTTTTTTCCCCAGTCCAGGCAGACACTATTGCTCCGAAGGCGTTCCTGTTCGATTTTTGTCCTTCTAGTTCAACCTGAAGCCAGGTTCGGCCACCGATGCTAATATTTTCGTAAAGCACTGGCGCGTCATTGGTATTTGATACCAAAATGTCCAAATCCCCATCGTCATCAAAATCAAACACCTCAGAACCCATGCCATTGTCTTTGCCATTTGCCATTGAAGGCGTTGACCAATCTACAAATCCTGCTTCCCCCTCCATCAGCATGTTTTTGTAAAACTTGTTTTCATTGACGAAGGCATCCATGCCATTCACTATGTATAAATCTTCATCACCATCGTGATCGGCATCAAAAAAATTGGTACCCCAGGCCCAATGTCCTACGCCTACCTCCAGGTCTATAGCCACGTCCTGATAAACCCCATCTGCTTTTCTCGAAAAAAGCCTGTTGGGATAAAATTCAGAGATGTTGGTGATGTAAATGTCAAAATAACCGTCATTGTCATAATCCCCCAGTGCTCCCCCCATGGCGTCACCTGGATTTTGCAGGCCATAGGCCTGTGTTTCTTCGGTAAATCCTTTGCCGTCATGGTTGATATAAAAGCGGCTTTGTCCGAAATCATTCAATACAAGAAGATCGGGCCACCCATCATCATTGGCATCAAATGGCAGGCTCGACCAGGTAGCCTTTTCATCGGCAAGGATTGTACTGTCAGTCAGGTTTTCAAACTTCCCCATTCCGGTATTTCTAAACAACCGGTTTTTACCAACATGGTTGTTGATGTACAAATCCAGTTGGCCATCCCTGTTATAGTCCCACCAAATGGCACCCATATTTATACAGGATATACATGGTTTGATGCCCGAATTTCTGGTAACGTCCTTAAAAGTACCATCTCCTTTATTGCGATAGAGCTGGACCTTGCCGGTATGTGTGAGTAGCAAATCCGAGAACCCATCATTGTCATAATCGCCCCAGGAAGCACCATATTTATTTTCCTCTACCACGGAGCTTTTATACTGGATGGCAAATCCGGCCTGCACGGTCACATCTTCAAAACGACCATTTCCAAAGTTTTTTAACAACCGGCTCCATGTCTTGGGGCTATCTGGGAGAAAGTGGTCGTAGGCCACAATGAACACATCCAAATCCCCATCCTGGTCATAATCGGCCACAGCACAACCATAGTTGTTTGCCATCTTGGTTAAGTCCCTGATGGGTTTTTCCCTAAAAGACTGTGAAATGGCGTGATGGCTGGAAATCACGCACGGAAATATCAGGTAGATAAAAGCATGTAGTATGGTTTTATATTTTTCCATGGATACCAATTCTTTGAAATATGTGCACCTCAATTAGGAGATCGGGCTACCCGGAAACATTTTAGAAATGCCCCTTTTGCTTTATGAAGTGGGATCAAGTGCTTTCGGCTTTTTGTCGGGCTATCAGCAATTGCACAGAACCACCGTTGTTGGCTACCAATATCCCCTTTGTTCCGTCTGCCAGCTGGATTATTTCCATATCCCTCACATTGCCTTGCAGATAAACGCCACTTTCACTGACTGTGAGGGGTGCGAAATTCCCGTTTCCATCTCCCATAAGGCATATCCCGGATCCTGCGTCATATCTTATGGTTTCGGTTTCCGTTTCATGAAAATTGCCAGCGGCCAGTATGTCAAGCTTCCCATCGGCATTTAAGTCCAGTAATTTGATGGCCATAAGGGGTGACAGTTGTGCCATATTGGGCAGGTATCTTACTTCAAATTTTCCATTTCCCAGATTGATGGCCACACAGCTTTGAAAATCGGACACCTGATAATGCAAGGAGTTGCCCAACTCAACCTTGCCATAAATCTCGTCCATAGAGGCTGTGGCGAAACTTTCATAGTTTGGGAATTTATCAGCTATAAAGGGCATTTGAGCCGATGAGCATTCACGTCCCCTGATGGGATAGTGCTTGCTTTCTTCATTTTTTGATAGCACAATATCCCCTTTTCCATTGTTGTCAAAATCGTTGAAATAGATATGAAGTGGATTATCTGGCGTGGGATGGTACTTATTGTTTTTTCCAATATTTCCCAGCACATAATCGGTATCCCCATCATTGTCGATATCCCCAGCCGCAATGCTCTGCCACCACCCCGACTTTTTCAGGAGTTCCGGGTTGGCATTTGAAAGGGCAAATTCACCGTTGTTGTTTTCAAAAAAAGTAATCCCCATCCATTCACCTACCATCAAAATGTCCAGGTCGGAATCATTGTCATAATCGGTAAACTTCAAATCTGTCACCATTCCGATTTTGGAAAGCCCGGGAGCCAGATCACCAGTGGCATCAGAAAATATCCCGTTGTTGTTTAACAGCAAAAAACTAGCCGGGGCTTTTGGATATTGGCCAGGCACCACCCGACCCCCAACTACAATATCAATATCCCCATCCTGATCAAAATCAGCCGCATCCACGGCTTTACCACTCGAAACCATTTGGGGAAGGGCATTTTCTGATCTGGTGAATTGGCCATAGCCATTGTTGGTATAAAGCCTATCCTGATACAGTGCTGTATTGGCTTGCTCATTGCTACCACTGACAACATATAAATCCAAATCACCATCGCCATCCGAATCGAAGAATACTGACCCTACATCCTCGTAGTTTCTATCTTCCTGCCAGGGGGACAGTGAACAATTTTCAAAAAATCCTTTGTCCGTTTGCAGGTAAACCGCCGCAGGATGACCTTTGGCCCCACCTATAAAAACATCTTCCAGATTGTCCCCATTCACATCAGCAACAGACAGGCACGGTCCCAGCTCCGACAGCTTATGGGGAAGCAGTAGTTCCTGCTCAAAATCGTCATACCCTGATTCGGTATGCGCATGCACAATGCGGGCCAAGTGCGCTTGTCCATCAAACATGGGAGCCTTTTTTAGCTGACTGGTATTTTCCAAAAAACTGGAATTGTCATAATGAATTTCCTCAGTGTTATTGATCTCAGGGTGCTCTATCAGTGTTTTTTTACCATTCGGCCAGGTCACCATCAAAGAATCTATTTTGACAGCACTACCCAACCCAAAATGAATATTGTAGTCGCTTGAGGACAAATATCCCCGCGTCTGGCCCACATCCTGCCTCTGTAGTTTCCCTGCGTAGGCAAGTTCAATTTTTGCCCCTATAGCCAACCTGTTTTGATCATCACCCACCAGTCGAACTTTAAGGAAGTTCCTACCCAGCAGCGATGACCTGTTTTCATAAATAATGGAAGGTTCGTTCAGGTTATTGGCCACTATATCGAGATCGCCATCCATGTCCAGGTCAGCGTAGGCAGTACCATTGGTGTTGGTGGCCCTTTCCATTCCCCACTTTGGCCCCATATCTTCAAAAGTCAGGTCGCCCCGGTTTCTATAGACAAAATTCTTTACCCTGGTTTGGGGAATTTTGTCCAGCATATCAGAGTACTTTTTATGCTCCATATCAGCTTTGTCATAAGCCGTCTTTTTGAGCAGAAAATCGTTATCAATGATATCGCGATATACTCCGTTTGAAACGAAGATATCCTTGAAGCCATCGTTATCCAGGTCCGCTACCAGCGGGGACCAACTCCAGTCAGTTTTGTCCACACCCGCCATTTGGGCTATTTCTGCAAACTGGTTGTTGCCCAGGTTGAGTTGAAGCGTATTGATGGCATAGTTGTAATGATAGCCCCTTCTCAGTATGGTCTTGAAGTTTTCGGTGCTCATGGAGCCCATGTTTCTTTTTGAGCGGACATGGCCTTTCATTGCCATATCTACCACGTACAGGTCGTTGTGTCCATCGTTGTTGATATCGGCAAAGTCCGAACCCATCGAGAAGAAGGAGGTATGCCTGAAATGATCTTTTAATTGATTGGAAAAACTGCCGTTGCGGTTATTGATATAGAGCAGGTCTGGTTTGATAAAATCATTGGCCACATAGATGTCTGGCCAGCCGTCGTTGTTGAAGTCCCCTATGGATGCACTTAACCCCCAGCTCCTGTTTTTGATGCCCGCCTCGGTGGTAATGTCATCGAATTTGCCGTTTCCGTTATTTCTGTAGAGCTTGTCGGATGCATTGTAATCAAACCCGTTGAGCTCCTGGTCACCGGTCATAATTTTATTGGCATTGAGCCAGTCTATTGGGTGATTCACCAG
The DNA here is from genome assembly GCA_040222275.1 of Cyclobacteriaceae bacterium. Classification (GTDB taxonomy): domain Bacteria; phylum Bacteroidota; class Bacteroidia; order Cytophagales; family Cyclobacteriaceae; genus CAXBNB01. The sequence goes on along the minus strand of JAVKDJ010000077.1, from coordinate 57,705 downwards.
GTACATGTCCAGGTCGCCATCCCTGTCCATATCGAAAAAATAGGCCTGATTGGAAAAAGATGCATCGTCTAGGCCATATTGACCGGCCATGTCAATGAAACCGAGTTTTCCATTGTTTACAAAAAGCTGGTTTGTGCGATAAGCCCTGCTTTGTTCTCCTGACTTGCACACATAAATATCCAGAAACCCATCGTTGTTGATGTCCACAAAACTTACCCCTGTGGTGATGCCAAACCTACCCTCTACCCCCGCCTGTTTGGAGATGTCTTTAAACTTCAGGTTTCCAAGGTTTAGATAGAGTTTGTTTTTGCCTGTGGTAGCAGCAAAATAGATATCGGGGAGGCCATCGTTGTTGATGTCCCCTACAGCAACGCCACTTCCATTGTAATAGTAAAGGTACGTTAGGATGTTGATCCTGCTATTTTCAATGATTTTGTTTTCGAAATCAATACCGGTACTTTGCATTGAAAGTTCCCGAAATAGTTCAAAATCAATTGGATCTACTGACGACTGATGCACCTGGTCTTTCTCCGCACAGGCAAAGGCACCCAACAGGATGATCAAGCTGACAGATGCTATATGGTACAACCATTTTTTCATAGAAAACTTTTCTAAAACATGACCTTAAACTTCCAATATGAAGAACCGCAGATGGCCAACAACCTAATTCACTATAGCTGGCAGGCAGATAAAAAACAACCTCACGACATAGCCATGAGGTTGTATATTCAATTATTTGTTGCCATTGCTGCGGAATAATTGCATCCTTAACAATAGAACATTCCCAACTTTTCACTACAAAAGTGGGAACATCCTTTGACTGAATTAACTACCCCCATTTGATGGGTTTTGCCCAAGAACCCCCGGCTGCAAGTCTATCTGACTCTGCGGTACCGGTGCGTAGGCATCCTGCGATGCATTATATTGCACCCCATTCATCCAAACACGCACTCCCGCCTCAGCTTGGAGATAGGCATTTAACTCCTGGGCATCAATACCCCAACGCACAAGATCGAAAAACCTCATTCCTTCCAGGGCGAACTCCAGCCTCATCTCATGGCGAACGGCCTTTCTGGCATAGTCCTGATCCGGGAAAGAAGTATATTCACCCAGCATATAATTTGCTGCTGGTTGGTTCTCGTCAACCATAATTTCACTTTCATCGGAAATGCCACCAAAATTGTTGGTGGATACACGGCCCATCACTATATCATCGGAAGCCCTGGCCCTGATCTGGTTCACAAGGTCCATGGCTGTGGTAAGGTCATTTTCTTCCACGGCCACTTCAGCCCTCCAAAGCATGACATGCCCCAGCCTAAACAGGTTGAAATTGTCGCCATTGATGCCTCCGGCCCAATGCGCTGCACTGGATTTAATTGTTGATTCATTTCTTTTCCAAAACTGGATTTTCTTGTTAAGAAATGGCCCCATTTCGTCTTGTCTCCAGGCCCAGCTGCTTCCGCGATGAACGCCCCAATCGAGGTATGGCACGCCCCTTCTTCCCAATGTCCAATCTACCCTCGGGTCAAGCGTGAATGTAGGCAGGTCATAATCCTGGTCAAAAGTAATATCCTGATCGTGCAGGTCGAGGTTGTCCCGGAAGGTGTCTAACATCGGGAGGCCATTGTTATCCACTTTGAAGGCATTGAAAAGGTCGAATGATGGTTTTTGATAATCACAGCAAAAACCCAGAACCCTTGGAAATGCCACCTGATGGTCGATACCTGAATTCCACTTACCGGCACCATCGTTTACAGAATATTGGATATCAAAAATGCTTTCCTCATTGTTTTGAAACTCCTCGCTATGGTTGTCATAAAAGTGTGGCATGAGCGTAAACGGCCCGTTGTTGATAATATCATCCAGCAATGGTTTGGCCTGGGAAAATTCGCCCTGAAACAGGTGTACCCTGGCCAGGAAGGCTTTGGCAGCCCATCGGGACGCCCGGCCTTTTTCTGATGGTGCCTCTTCCATCTCGTTATCTATTCCCCATCTGATATCTGCTTCTATGTCATCCCAAACTTCCCTGTCATTTGCTACAGTGACCGGGTCCACATCTTCAGTGATGTAGGGGATCCTTTCGTGGATAATCCTTAAATTGAAGTGGTACCATGCCCTTAAAAACCTGGCTTCAGATTCTATCTGATTGGCCTGCTTGGGTGGTATATCAGTGGCTATGCGCAGGATATCCAGCACGTCGTTGGTACGTGATACACCATCGTACCATCCCTGCCAGCCACGCCAAACCCATTCGTTGGTAGGCGTGATCTCATACCGTTCGATACTGTTTACGGCATCCCAACCACCTGTCTGGTCTCCTCTGTACATATCATCGGAGCGCACGTCACCCCAAATCCAGTTGGTACCCGAACTGGCACCCCTCTGGCCCTTGCTGCCATCCTGCTCAAAACCATCAAGCAGGGAATAAGCCCCAATCAACACAGCATTTGCACCTTCTGCACTCACCAGGATTTCAGGACTGATCTGGCCTATTGGTTTTTGATTCAAAAATTCATCGCTACATGAGCTAAAAACCACCCCCAGTAGCAGAACTATACCTAATATTTTATATATGCTTTTCATAATTCTTAAATTTCTTTTACCATTTTAGAATGAGAAGTTTACGCCTATCATAAACTGGCGGGCGATCGGCCAGGCCCCAATGTCGATCCCTTTGTTGAATGCAGGATCTACACCATCAGGGCCCCAGTTGCTAGGTATCTCAGGATCGAGCCCTGAATAGCCCGTAATGGTGAAAAGGTTTGAGCCCATTACATATATCCTGGCTGATTCCAGACTTAGGGTCTCCAAAACAGACGGAGGCAGGTTGTATCCAACCTGAAGGTTTTGCAACCTTAGGAAAGAGCCATCCTCAATATGCTCGGAAATCGAAAACTGCTCAAAACCGGTGGATGAATATGCCCGCGGTAAAGTGGCCTGTGAGTTGTCTGCCAGGAATGGGCTACCCCACGATTCGTACAACCTTCTGCTAGACTTTGGCCCCTGAAACAATCCATAGTGCCTGAACCTTGCCAGGTAATTGGCGATATCATGACCTACACTTGCGTAAAAGGTCATGGAAAGGTCAAAACCTTTGTATTCCAAACCAGCCCTCAGGCCAGTGGTAAAATCAGGATGGGGGTTTCCGATATAAGTACGGTCGTCGGGCGTGATCTCCCCATCTCCATTGACATCCCTCACGATCAAATTGCCAGGCCTGTTGTATGTGCCATTGGTGGCATGAGCAGCGGCTTCCGTATCGGTTTGGAAAATACCATCGATTTGGTACCCGTAAAACTCAGGGAAAGACCTGCCCGCCTCTACTTGCGTATAAGTGGCCCCCCTCAGGCTAGAACCTAAAATAGGTGGCTCTTCTTCCTGTCCGCTCAATTTGGTGACGGTATTTTTATATCTGGAAAAAGTCCAGCTCACGTTGTATTTCAATTCCTTTCCGAGTGCGGATGATGCATAGTCGATGGTAAGGTCGAATCCCTTGTTTTCCATATCCCCGATATTCACGGAAGGTATAGCCGCCTGTCCTACTACTGCCGGAATCGGAACCCTCAGGAGCATGTCGTTCGTTTTTTTCTGCCATACATCCAGGTTGATAGAGAGGGCACCAAACATGGTCGCGTCTATTGCTACGTTGGTGGTAGCCGTGGTTTCCCACCTTGCATTCGGATTCCCATAATTGGAAGATTGAAACCCTTGTGCGATGTTGTTGTCACTGCCATCGATCGCATAGAAGGACGATCCCAGGGATTGATTGAACAAGGTGTATTGGTTGTTCACATTTCCTGTTCGGTCATTACCAGATTGCCCCCACCCTGCACGAAACTTGAGCAGGTTAAGCCACCCGGATGAGCCGTTCAAAAATGCTTCATCGCTGATTTTCCAGCCAACAGAAACTGCCGGAAATGTTCCAAATCGATTGTCTTCCCTGAAAATAGAAGACCCATCGCGCCTGATTGTAGCATCTACAAGGTACTTTCCTTTGTAGTCGTAGTATGCCCTGGCAAAAACAGATGAGGTAGAACTGCCACCCCTTGATCCAGAGTTTTGCTGCGCATCGCTACCTGCATCCAGCACAAGATAATCTATGTCTGTAGAAAAGAAATTTGACCTGAATGCCGAATTGAAGTCAAAAGTATTTTTCCTGGCTTCTACTCCGAGTAAAACATTTATGCTGTGGTATTCCTGGAAATTGTTTTGATAGGAAACAGTATTGGACCAGTTCCAGCTCAGGTTGTTGGAATTGCCATTGTTGAGTGCGGTAGTTGTGACACCATTGTTGAATTCTGGTGCAGGCAATTCATATCCTGTCGATTTACTGCCCCTGATGTTGTAACCAAAAAGGGTTTTCGCAGAAAGCCCTTCGATTGGCTTGATAGTGGCGTAAAAATTACCACTTACCGTCGTTTCCCGGTTGAAGTTGTTCTTGAGGCGTTCCAGATGTGCTACCGGGTTCGGGGCATCCTGAATACCACCACCAACTATACTTCCCGCATAATTGCCAGCTTCGTCACGCATAGGGATAATCGGGCTGATCTCCATCATATTTTTGAGCAACCCACGTGAGTTGTTGCTTCGGTATCCTTTGAAATTCTCCAGAGTTCCTCCCAGACGTTGGCCAACTGAAAACCAATCGTTGATATCGGTATCGATATTGGCCCTAAAGGCATATCGGTCATACCCTCCAAATTTGTACTGGGCATTTTCAGTGTAGTAATTGCCATGAAAGCCATATCTGGTAGATTCTGAACCGCCAGTAATGGATACATTATAATCCTGTGTCAATCCTGGTTCGTACACTTCTTCCAGCCAGTCAGTCCCTTCTTTGTTGGTACGTGTAATAGGGTAATTCCTTGGTTCGTACAGATCCAAATTGGTAGAAGCAGCCCCGTTGTTGGTTGAATTGGGGAATAAGTAGTCATACAATTCAACATTTGGTTCAGTTGTACTCGTGAAATTAAAATGCGGGTGAGTGGGTGTAAATACCGCATTGGGATCTGTTTCCAAAGCCAACTGGTAGTCGTTGTATTGTTCCAACCAGATCATCTGGCCGATTTCAATAGGATTGGTCAGGATATCAAATTTGGCGGTGGGATCATACACACCAGTCCTGATGCTAAATTCCACTTTGGCTTTCTGGTTGGCCCTACCAGTTTTGGTAGTAACCAAGATCACCCCATTGGCACCCCTGGCACCATAAATGGCTGTAGAAGATGCATCCTTCAGTACCTGTATCGATTGGATTTGGTTTGGTGGTGGTATTTCTGCATCAAATACCCCATCTACCACCCATAGCGGGTCATTGTTGTTGATTGTTCCCAGGCCTCTAATGCGCACCTCTGCATTTGCCCCGGGGGTGGAAGTACTCACTACTGTAACACCCGATGCACTTCCCTGCAATGCCCTAGTCACACTGGCCGAAGGTTGCTGCTTCAGAAAATCCTGGTTTACTGTAGTCACAGCGCCGGTTACATCACTTTTCTTTTTTGTACCATAACCGATAACCACTATCTCATCCAACTGCTCAGCATCCGGTACCATGGCCAGGTCTATAACAGAGCGTCCGGCAAGGGATACTTCCTGAGTTTTGTAGCCCACATAAGATACGGTGAGGATGGCCTCTTCAGGGGCAGTTAGCCTAAAATTTCCTTCCAGGTTAGTAGTAGTACCATTGGTAGTTCCCTTTACCACCACACTGGCCCCAGGAAGCCCTTCGCCATTTTCATCTGTAATTTTTCCTGTAATATCCTTATCTGCCATATCGGCAAAACCATCTACTACCCTCCTTTTATGGATGCCCAAATAATCGACGTGGATGCTTTGATTGATCCTCTGAAATTTCAATTCGGTTTGGGCAGATAGCTTTTCAAGTATTCCTCTCAGGGATTTAGACTTTTCGTTGAAAGCCAGATTTTGTTTAAAATCCCTTTTCTTTACGTTGCTGTGATTCACAGAGAATTTGAAGCCTGTTTCGTTCTCCAGGGCTTCAAATATTTCGAAAACAGTGCCTTCAGCCCTGAAATCCAAAAATATCTCACCTATGCTCTTATTTTGTGCTTTGCTGTCGGAAGCGAATATCAAGCTCAGAAAAAGGCATTGAAGCGTGAAACCAATTGCCGTGTATTTACACATCATAACAATTTTTTTTGTAATAGCTTTCTTCATAGTTTTGTAATTGAGTAAAACAATTTTTTTATTGCGCATCTAGACCATGCGCATAAGAATTTTAAAGTTTGGAGACCGGTTTTTCGCGAAACTGGTCTTTTTTTTGAAGCTGTTCTTTTTTACATCATAGGCACTATTTTTTAGGTTTTAAGATGGTCACCTGTTTGCCATCTATTTTGAAATCAAAATGGGAAGTGTAAGAAATCCCTTTCAATACATTTTCAAGGGTTTCGTTGTAGTATTCCCCACTATACTTTTCTTCTGTATTTACCTGATCGGCAACAATCAATTGTACGCCGTACCATTTTTCCAATTCGGCAAAGACGGTACTTAAACGGGCTTTCTTGAAATGCAGCACACCATCTTTCCAGGCGAGCTGTTTGGCACTGTCAAACCCGGAAACGCTCAATTGTTTTTGCTCCCTGTTGAAAACGGCCATATTGTTTGGGTGGATCAACAATGAATCACTGTCGCTCATCACCCTGACCAGGCCGCTTACCACTGCCACCTCAAATTTATCCTCCCCGTCCACTGCCCTGATGTTGAAACTAGTACCCACTACCTGGACTACCATATCGTTCAGTTCAATAAAAAATGGCTTTTCGGTATTTTTGGCTACTTCGAAAAATGCTTCACCTTCCAGTGCCACCCTGCGCTGGTTTCCGTTAAAGTTTTCTGGAAACATCAGTTGGCTGCCTGAATTGAGTTTCACACGGGAGCCGTCTGGCAATGTAAAAGTCTTCTTCACCCCATATGCGGCATGCTGGCGCACCATTGATACCGTAGGTACCTCCATAGAGGAGTCATTTGATATGGTATCAACCGCAAAGTATGATGCCAATACCAATAACACGACGGCCGCTGCATACCAAACAACCTTTCTCCTCAAATCAATCCTGTTTTGCTTTTCTACTTCCAGGTTTTGCTTGTGCTTGAGGGAATTTTCCAATATGGCATTCATCCTCGATGGATCAATTACATATTTCTGTTCGTAGGATACCTTCTCAAGAAAGTGCCTTGCCGCTGCTATCTCGTTGGCTTTTCCGGGGTGGTCAGCCTGCCAGTTTTCCCAAAACAAGTTTGTTTCAAAATCTGGGCTGGACACCCAATTGACGAAATAGTCATCCTGGATGAAATCTACTGTATCGTATTTGTCATATGACTTTTGCATAACTATATACTAAAAGACATCAGGCTCTATTTTGTCCATAGCAAAACTTAAAATTTTCAATAATTGCAATATTTATTATTATCACTATCGACATAATCAATGAAACAGCCTATTACTTGGCAATATCGCAACACTACGCATAATCACATCCCTCCCACTCATCTGGCCCTATAGTGATTGAAGTGAACTTTTTGGCCGATCGTTGGCCTGGCCTATTAAAGACATCTCAAAAAGATTTGCCCACAGCAACAGGAAAAACACGAATTGATAATTATACTACCTGCTGACTGAGGGGATTGAGGTTTTTGGTGATGTAGAGCAGGGCGTAGAAGGCTATCTGGTCTTTCATTTTCAAAAGCAATTCCCTCAACGACTCAATACCCCTATAGATCAATGCCCTCACTGATTTTATTTTTCCTATATCCATTATTTCACCAATTTCCTCAAAAGAAAACTGTTCGAAATACCTGAGAAGTACCGCTTCCCTTTGCCTTTCGGGCAATTGATCACATGCCTTTACCAGGACATTGGTCAATTGTTCTTTTTCCAGTGAACTTTCAGTATTGGCCCAGGCCTCAATGCTAATTTTGAAATTACCTGTGAGTACCAGGGTATCATCTTTGACCTCCTTCCTCAGCCTGTCAGATTTTCTTTTGATCATGCGCCTAAGACTGGCAAACAGGTAGGGTTTGATGGCCGTGGTTGGGCGTAGCTTTTCCCTTTTTTTGATGATGTAAAAAAACAAATCCTGAATGCAATCATAGGCCGTTTCCTCCTCACAAAACTGCCTGCCATAGTTGAAAAGCATGGGGGTGTATTTCCTGTAAATAAAGGACAAGGCAGAATCGCTACCTGCAAGAAAATCCGACCATATCTGCGATTCGTCCGAATTGGCATTTTGGCCCTTTAGGCCCATACCAATAGTAGTGTCATCCTGAAACTGAATAGTCTTGGATAATTTCATGGTCTGTTTTGGGTTAGTCTCGCGGTAGCGGTTCTATAAATTTACTCATTTTTTTGCACTTGCGCCTTTTGCCACATGGCTGGTCCTCCTTTTGCCACTAAACCTGCGGATGTATTGCCAATCGCCGGTCTTGTATTCGTGGGTCAGCCCCCACTCAAATATTTTAAAAGGAACCTTGTCCGAACCTTCCAAATCCCTGTTGAGGCCAATGGCATGTGGCGCTCCTTTGATGACGGACATAATTTCAAAATTGATACCATCGGGCGACCATTGAATGGTGTTTTTCTCAGGCCCATCTGTAGTGATCAAAGCGCCAATACCACCATTGAATGGCCATACACATATCTCATGCCCACTATTTGAAATCGGATTGTATTTAGACTTGACGTATGGGCCTTTTGGATTATCTGCGATGGCTACACCATGTCGAATCTGACGGCCACCAAAGGTGATTTCCTCACCCATCTGCTCTCCTTTGTAGTAGAGGTAAAACTTACCTTTGTATGGAATGATACATGGATCATGTACTTTGTGGCTGTCAAAATCCCCCTTCTTTTCAACCAAAAACCTATTTTGCTCTGTACCTTTCCAAACGCCGTTATCGGCAGGGCTCAGGATTGGTTCCTTGCTTTTGGTCCAGGGGCCATAGGGTGAATCCGACCAGGCCAGGCCTACCTGGTTTTTTACACGCACATTGTAGGGTGACTTTACCGTCTGGTAGCAAAGGTAGTAGGTACCTTCGTGAAACATGATTTCTACCGTAAATACAGACCTGTCGTCATATTGCCCTTTCTCACCCCTGAGCACAGCAGGCCCTTCTTCCTTCCATGTCCAGCCATCTTCAGATGTGGCAAACCAGATGTCACACCTGTCCCACGGGAAGACTTTGTCATTTTCTATATCGCCCCCAAAACCCTGGGATTCGCCCGTGCTCCGGGAGTACCATACGAAATACTTGCCATCTACTTTGATCAGGGCACTAGGATCGCGACGTACCACACCTTCCTCATAGGCCAGGTCTCCCTTGAGGTCCTGAACCCGGAATTCACCGAACCACTCATTTCCCACATCAGGCCATTGCAGGGCGCGTTTGCTAGCTGCACTTAGGTATTCCTTGTTGGTGATCCCCAGGTAGTCCATTTTTTCTTCGGAAATATCAAACGATTCGGCCATAGGCTCAACCTTGGCCTGCTGACTACTGCCCATACTACATGCCGACAAACAAGCAACTGATAAACAGTATATTAGGGAGTTAATTTTATTTCTAAACATGATCATTTTATTTAATGTGTTAAATTTCATACCTTATGCCATACCATTGCCCACGGCTACTATGATGATACCCACCACCATGCAGGTCAATCCCAGATAGAGAAACTTCCGGGCTTTTGGGCTGGCATTTATCCATTCTTTGGTAATAATCCCGCTCACAATGGCAGTTGCCACACAGGAGGTGTTGAAAATCGCATAGCCCACGGTATTGCCCAATCCACCCAGCTTGAATGCTGCGAAAGCAAACAAGGCCGAAGCTGCATAGTGAAACACCGCCATGACGAGTATCAAGAGAAAGTTTTTTGAAAAATGTGAGGTTTTGAAACCATTCCAGGCCTTTTTCTGTGACAATTGCCAACCAAAATAGGCCGCCATTACCACACCTCCACTCATAAAAATAGGAAACATGACGACCACAGCAGTCACCCATTCGGGGTTGCCGGCAGCCTGGCTTGCCTCATGCAGCAGCGGCCTGCCTACAGCATTGGCGTAGCTGAAGCCGGTAGCCAAGAGCCCCCCGATTACAGCTATCAAAATGCCCATGGCCACAGATCCCTGATCGTTACCATCATCCTGACCGCCCTTGTTGTCCTTTTCATCTGCTTCCCGGATCAAGCCTGCTTTTCCATTGGCTATTACACCCAGCAGCACCACGAAAATACCTCCCATTAGGGTAATGAAGGTTGAGGGTTCGGGTACGCCATCCACCAAAAAAGGCAGGATAGAACCAATGAGGATCACCGTACCTATAAATAAGGAAAAACCCAATGACAACCCAATATGGCTGATGGCTTTTCCCCACATCATCACTCCGATTCCCCATAAGAAACTGGCAATGGCCATCTTGACCAATACATCTGTAGGCACTCCACCAAACACCTCACCGAAACCATTGATCAAAAGCAACGAAGCTCCGATAGGGACAATAAACATGGTAAGCATAAAAAACAGCCCCCAGGTGTTTTCAAATGTAAAGTCCTTGGTAAACTTTTCGGGTAAAGCATAAAGCCCCAGCATAAGGCCTGCAGAAACTGCCCATATTATTCCTTCAACCATAGTTTTAGTGATTAGTAGTTATAAATTTAAAATGTGTTTTGCTTGTAAATTTTTTTCCGGGACTCGTGGTGGTACCAGGAGAACCTATAATGTTCGGGCCATTGGGATAGCGGTGTGTTTCACAGCAAAAACCCCTGAATTTGCCAAACTGCCCCCCGTTTTCCCTCTTCAAATCGTCTGAAGTGTATTTACCTGTATAAAGCAGCATGCAAGGTTCAGTGGAGCTTACCTCCAGTTTTAGTCCATACTCATTGCTCTCTATCAATGCAGTTCTCCTCAGCTCGAAGGAAGGGTTATCAAACACATAAAAATGCTCAAATCCATCATTGATGGCTGCATGCACATCCCCGATGCGTTTTCCTTTCCGCAAATCATCGGGCTTTTCATCCAATCTGGTGATCCCACCTGTGGCTGCCCCGGTTTCATCCAGCACGAGCCTCTGGTCCGTATGGACTGTAGCCACATGGTTTTCTATGGTTTCTTCAAAACCAGACAAATTGAAGTAAGTGTGGTTGGTGAGCGAAAGCGGTGTTTCTTTGTCGGTGGTAGCCTCGTAGCTGATCTGGATTTGATTGTCATCAGTGAGCATGAATGTAACGGTAGCCACTACATTGCCAGGAAAGCCCTCTTCCATATCCGGTGAATGCAGCACCATCTTCACCCCTATTCCATGATCACCTTCTACCGTTGTAGCTTGCCACAATTTTTTGTCAAAACCTACCCGGCCTCCATGCAAATTGTTTTCTCCCGCATTGGGGGCAAGCTTGTACTTTTTTCCATTCAATGAAAAAGCCGCATCCTTGATTTGCGAACAATACCGGCCCACCGTACAACCAAAATAAGGTGAATTGGCCTTGTACCCGTCAGAAAAATAACCTTCCAAGGTATCAAAACCACAAGCTATTTCACGAATATCACCCTCAACAGGCACCTGTATGGAAGTGATGGTAGCCCCGTAGTTGATGATTTTAACGACCATGCCCGGATCATTGGACAACTCAAATTGGGTAATTGGCTGGCCTTCTATACTTCCGAAATACTGCTCTTGTACATTCATCTTTTTATCAATTTATATTTCCTCAGATAGCAACTTCGAGTAAATAAAGTACACTCCATAGCGCTGACCATCCTCTATAAAATCGGCTTCCAATAAAGTCTTGCCCTTTTCCAGTTTTACATCGAAAACCACTGCCTCCGAATTTTCGGAAATTGGTTTGCTGTGGGTCTGTCCCGCTATATTTATACTAGCACTTTCGGGGGCTATCGCCTGATATTCCATATCCGGAAGTGGCTTTGTCTGGATACCCTTGATTGGGCCAGGGCTTTCCTTCGGCCATCTTCGCAATTCGAAACGGTAATTGCCATCCCGGGCTATTTCTATCGCATGTTTGTTGTTGGTGTTCTTCATACCCATCGCTACCTGATCTGTGCGGTAAATGGCCCGATCGTCACCAATGGCATGTTGGATGGTCAATTTGATCTCTTCCTGAGCCATGTGGCCAACTATAGCCGCCGCAAACTCACGGTATTCAGTACGTTTTTTAGCTTTTTCAACAAAATCCCTATTCTGCCGCAACAGCCGCTCGACAACATCAGGATAGGAGGCAGAAATTTCCATCGTTTGTCCGGGATCGTAGGATACATCGTACAGCCTTTTTCCGCCGATCAACCGCCATTTGTCTTTGATGATGCAGCTAGCCTCTACATCCTTAGGTTCGCGCCAGTCTTGTCTGTGGTGGATAAAAAGGTATCGATCATTGAGGGCTTGTCCGTACAATGCCGGGGAAAAGTCAACCCCGTCCAAATCCATGCTTTCAGGTATGGGCATGCCACACAATGACGCCAAGGTAGGAATGAGGTCGATATGCGCTGCTAATGTGTTGATATCTTTACCATTATCCAGGCCTTTTTCAGGCCACCTCAGAAAGAAAGGCACCCTGTGACCACCCTCCTCTTTGTCGGATTTGTTGCCACGAAAACCTTTGTTGTACCCAAGGCCATTTTGATACCCATACTGGGTACCATTGTCTGTGCAGAATATCAATATAGTGTTTTCGGCAAGGCCATTTGCTTTCAAAAAAGTATCGAGGCGCCCAAAGTTTTCATCGATATTCTGTATCATTCCATAATATTCAGCACTGGGTATTTTCATTCCTTCCAGCGGCTCATAGGGGTCAGAGTACTTTTTATCGACGATCAATGGCCCATGTGGCGCATTGGTTGGCAGGTAAATGAAAAAGGGTTTGTCTTTGTTTTCTTTGATAAATTTGATGCTTTCTTCGAACCAAACATCGGTGCAATAGCCTTCATACTGTGTTTCAATGTTGTTTTTGAGATATACATCATCGAAATAGTCATTGCCCCAATAATCGGTGATCTCGCCTATGCCACCCGAGCCATGGTGCAGGGCAAAGTCAAAACCAACATCAGATGGCCTGGATGGGTAGTTATCCCCTAAATGCCATTTGCCGATCATGGCTGTGGTGTAGCCATTTTCTTTGAAAAGCCTGGCCATGGTTGGGGTGCTTCCATGAAGGCTTGCCCTTCCTTTGAATGTAGCCCAGGCGCCATTGTTGATCGGGTATTGTCCGGTCATAATCGCCGCACGTGTAGGCGTGCATAGCGGGCTCACATGGAAATTGGTCAACCTTACCGATTCTGTATAAAACCGATCCAGGTTTGGGGTTTTTATCCATGGGTTGCCATGACAGCCAAGGTCACCAATGCCCTGATCGTCCGTCATCACGAGGATCACATTAGGCCTTGTTTCCTGTGCTTTGCCAGCCAGGGAAAAAACAAACCATAAACCGATGGCAAGTAACTTATACTTCATAAGCTTTCAATTTTTCCCAATCAAACACAACTCCTGTACCTGGCTCATCAGATGCCACTGCACGGTGGTTTTCCACGACCAATGGCCTGGTGGTATATTGGTCGATCGGGAAGCTGTGCACCTCCAGCCAGCCACTATTCTCTTGTGAAGAAACCAGGCTCACGTGCAGTTCCTGCATACCGTGGGAACACGCTGGTATCCCATATTTTTTGGCCAACCTGGCGGCTTTCAACCATCCGGTTATACCTCCACAGTTGGAAGCGTCTGGCTGTACAAACGAGAGTTTGGCCTGCTCAAAAGCATATTCAAATTCATGGATGGTATGCAGGTTTTCCCCCATAGCCAAGGGCACATTGGTCGCATCTGCTATCTGGGCAAAGCCTTTGTAGTTGTCCGGTATAGTTGGCTCTTCAAACCAGGTAATGTCATACTGCTCCATCCGTTTCGAACACTCAATGGCCTTTTCGACACTCATCGAGTAGTTGGCATCTACCATAAAAGTGACATCAGGGCCTATTAACCCGCGAACCGCCGCTATCCTCTCAATGTCCTCGTTCAGGTTTTCCCTACCGATTTTTATCTTTACAGCGCTAAAGCCGCTGGCGAGGTATCCCCGGATATTATCCAGTAATTTTTCCAAAGGAAACATCAGGTCAATACCACCACAGTAAGCCTTGCAGGTATTTCCAGCACCCCCAGCCATTTTCCACAGGGGTTGTCCCGCTTTTTTACACTTTATGTCCCAAAGGGCAATGTCCACAGCAGAGATGGCAAACGAAGCAATGCCTCCACGGCCTACATAGTGGATGTGCCATTCCATAAAATCATATATTGCATCTATATCGTCCCCATCCTGGCCTATCAACGCCGGGGCAAAATCATGCTCCAACATCGCTTTGATGGCATGGCCGCCTTTTCCTCCAGTGTAGGTGTATCCGGTACCCTCACTGCCATCATCCAAGGTGATGGTGACAGTTACCAATTCGAAATGGTAATGATCGCCGTGTTTGGCATCCGAAAGTACCTCCGGCAGGGGCACTGCGAACAAGCGTACTTTTATGTCTTTTATTTTAGTCATAAACTAGTCGATTGACCATAGTCAATAGTCCATAGTGTATTCTCAGTTGACCATGGACTACCGTCTATGGACTTTAATATTTCACATAAAATGTCTTCTTCTCTAAATACTGCTCAAAGCCATACTTGCCATCTTCTCCCCCACTGCCGCTTTTTTTGTAGCCGTTGTGGAAGCCCTGGTGCTGTTCTCCGTGCCCCCTGTTGATGTAGATTTCCCCAAACTCGAGCTCATCGGTCAACCTGGCAATTTTTTTATAGTCTTGGGTGAAAACCATTGCTGCCAACCCAAATTCACAATCATTTGCCCATTCGATCACCTGGTCAAAATCTTTAAATTTGATCACTGGAAGGATCGGACCAAATGACTCTTCGTGCACCACAGTCATGTTCTGGGTCACATCGGTAATGATGGTTGGCTCAAACCAATGACCTTTTTCAAACTGTGCCCCCTGAGGTTTTTTGCCACCTAAGGCGATGGTGGCTCCTTCCTCGATAGATTTGGCAACCAAGTGTTCCATGTTTTTAAGCTCGGCACCATTCACCTTAGGGCCCATCTCAGTTTCCCTTTCCAGCGGGTTACCAAGTTTGATCTCTTTGGATTTGGTGATGAATTTTTCCATGAATTCATCATAAATATCTTCGTGGACATACATCCGTTCGTTGCAGGTACAAACCTGACCGCAATTGTCCCATCGGGAATGGAATGTGGCCGCCACAGCCTCATCGATATTCGCATCGGCAAATACAATTGCTGGGGCCTTCCCGCCCAGCTCAAGTTGGACGTGGGTAAGGTTTTCTGCAGCTGTACGGAATATAGACTGTCCGGCGGGAGTCGAGCCTGTCATCGTCACCATCTTAGTAATCGGGCTACTCACCAAAGCTTCTCCCAAAACCCTTCCCGGCCCAGTCACGATGTTCAATACACCTTGGGGAATACCTACTTTATTGGCTATGTCGCCAAGCTCCAAAGTGGCCAATGGGGTCTCCTGTGTTGGTTTTACCACGATGGTATTTCCTGCCACCAAAGCCGGACCTATTTTCCTGCCGGCCAGGGCCAACGGAAAATTCCAGGCAGTGATCGCCACCACCACACCACGAGGTATTTTGTGTATGTATATGTGTTCGTTTTCGTTATCTGATTGTACAATATCCCCCTCAAATTGTCTGGCCCAATCACAGGCGTATTCTATGAAGGTAGCTGTCACTTCCACCTCGATCTCGGCCAGTGAAATGATTTTGCCTTGCTCCCTGGTGAGCAACTCTGCCAACCGGGCCTTATTTGCCCTGATTTCCGCGGCGAACTTCCTCATCAGCTCTGCCCTCTTCCTGGACGGCCATTTTTTCCATTGCTTTTGGGCAGCCTCTGCCGCTTCCAGGGCTGCATTGGCATCTGCCTCCACTCCCATGGCGGTGGTTCCCACTTCACTTTCATCAATCGGGCTAAAAACAGAAGCCCGCTCCCCGGTAGATGATGGCACCCATTCACCATTTATAAATAGATCGTACGTTTTTGACATTATTTTATAGTATTTAATTTTGAGGTTTCATTTTTCTAAAATTGTCCATTCTGATAGCGGCTTTGCCTTCATAAAGCCTCTTCAACTGCCACAGCGGCCTGTCAAGGGTCAACTCCCATTCAAATAGTTTTTTGTACATGGCCCTCACCCTGTCTGGTTGCGCTGCGGCCAGGTCATTGACTTCAGAAATGTCGTCATTGAGATTGTACAGCTCAGCAGGCCTGTCGGGAAACCGGATCAACTTCCAGTCGCCCTGACGAATAGCTGCCCTGTTTTCCTTTTTCCAGTATAAAACATCATGGGGTGGTCCATTTTTTTCCTCGTTCAAAAATGGCATCAAGTCCACCCCGTCCAACCCTACAACTTTCGATGCTTCGCCACCTGCTGCATTGAGAAATGTAGGTAAAAGGTCGAGTGTGCTGATTGGATGGTGGAAGTTGGTGTTAGGTTTTATTTTCCCTGGCCAACTCATTAAAAAAGGGACACGAATGCCACCTTCAAGATGATTGGCTTTGGTTCCACTCAATGGATCGTTAACAGAACCATTGGTGTCGCTGGGCCCACCATTGTCGTTGGTAAATACAATGAGGGTATTCTCTGCTATCCCCAGTTCATCCAACTTGTTGAGCAAGCGTCCTACGGCCCTATCCATGGCAAGGGTCATAGCAGCCAGGGTTTTTCGCTTACCTGTAAGGCTGGAAAACTGCTGCAGATCCTCTTCCAAAGACTGCATGGGAGTGTGTACGGCGTTGAATGACAGGTAAGCAAAGAATGGCTGCTCTCGGTTTCGTTCTACGAAAGCTACGGTTTCATCGACCAGAATGTCGGTCATGTAGCCCTCTTTTTCTTCATATTTCCCAAAACCGTATTCCAGCGATTTGGCCCAGTCATCATTAGGATTGTCATCACCATAGGGAAAATAGCTCCTAGCCCCGCTTCTAAAACCCACAAATTCATCGAACCCCCTCTTGAAGGGGTGGTACCTGTCGGCATGCCCCATGTGCCATTTGCCAAAAATACCGGTCTTGTAGCCTAAAGCTTTCAGGTGGTCTGCCATAGTTACCTGATCCAGTGGCAAGCCCATATCATCCCCCAAATAACGGGATGATGCGCTCATATAGCCTTTTACATTGTTTTCTTCAAACCCGAATTTTTGTTGATATGTACCCGTCAGCAAACCTGCCCTGGAAGGGCCACAAACAGCAGCTGTGACATAGGCCTGGGTGAACTTTACCCCATTGGCAGCCAGTTTGTCCAAATTCGGAGTTTGAAAAGTTTGACTTCCCTGAAAACCAAAATCGGCGTACCCGGCATCATCGGAAAGTATGAGCACAATATTGGGTGGCCTTTCCGCCCTTGTGTCAGTGACGAAGGCCAATATTGACACTATAACTATCAAGAAGACTGCAACTATTCGGTACATCAGTTCTTTTTGGTTGAATTATCTTTTTTTTAAACCCAAGGTTTTAATGGTTTCGTTTAGCGGCCCATCCAGCCTCCATCTACCAGTACAATAGACCCACTCATATAATCCGAGGCAGCTGAAGCCAGAAAGACTGTAGGCCCTGCAAAATCATCTGCTTTGCCCCATCGTCCTGCGGGAATCCTTGCCAATATGGAAACTGATCTTTCAGGGTCGTTTCTGAGTGCTTCAGTATTGTCGGTGCTGATATACCCGGGTGCGATGGCGTTTACATTCACCCCTTTTGAAGCCCATTCATTGGCGAATGCCATGGTCATCTGTCCAATGGCACCTTTACTGGCAGCATAGCCGGGTACAGTGATGCCCCCCTGAAAGGTGAGCAATGAAGCGGTAAAAATTATTTTACCAGACCCCCTCGCCACCATTTCTTTTCCTATTTCCCTTGTTAGGATGAACTGGGCATTTTGATTGACTTCAATCACCTTGTCCCACATTTCGTCAGGGTGTTCAGCCGCCGGTGTCCTCAATATTGTCCCTGCATTGTTGATCAAAATATCAATAACCGGATGCTCTGCTTTTGCCTCAAAAATGAAATCATAAAGTGATTTTCTGTCGGAAAAATCGCAGGTGTAGGCACTGAACTTTCGTCCAAGGGCTGTGACTTCTTTCTCCACTTCACTCCCACTTTTTTCCAGTGAGGCACTTACGCCTATGATGTCGGCACCAGCTTCGGCCAGCCCTACGGCCATGGCTTTTCCTATTCCCCTTTTACAGCCAGTAACCAGTGCTACTTTTCCTTCTAACTTAAATTGATCTAAAATGCTCATTTTGCTTTTCTTCCTTTTAAATTTTATAATGCTTTTGCTGTATAACTTTCAAATCGTTTGATATAGTCCCATCCCTGTTTGTGGTCAAAGCACAGCCCCCACTCCAGGCCCTTTAAAGGATCTTTTTCGGTATCCAGTGACCTTAGTAGGCCTGCTGCATGCGGTGGTTTTGTTCTGCCACCGATATGGGATTTTATATGAAAGTTGATGCCGTCTTCAGCAAATTGAATGGTGTTGTTTTCCGGCCCGTCTGAGGTGAGCAACGCTACCATACCTCCCTTATAGGGCCACACACATATCTCATGCCCACTGTTGGTTATGGGGTTGTAGGGCGACTTGACGTAAGGCCCTTCAATGTTGTCTGCGATGGCTACCCCCCACTTGATTTCCCGGCCTCCGAGGGTATGGCCTTCACCCATTCGTTCACCTTTGTAGTAAAGGTAGAATTTGTTGTTGTAGAACATCAAACAGGGATCGTGTACCTTCTGGCTGTCGAAATCCCCTTTTTTTACAACCTGATAGCGGTCATCTACCTCACCTAACCACTCACCATTATCGGCGGGTGACAAAATCGGGGCGTCAAGCTTTTTCCACGGACCGAGGGGCGAATCTGCAATAGCCATGCCTACCTGATTTTTCACCCTGTTGGAATATGGGGCCTTTACTACCTGATAGACAAGGTAAAATTTGCCATCATGCGCCAATACTTCCGGTGTAAATACGGCCCTGTCGTCGTAGCTGCCGGCTGGCCCCCTGCCTACTGCAAGCCCTTCGTCTTTCCATTCCCAGCCATCTTTGGAGCTTGCGCACCACACATCTGATTGGTCCCAAGGAAATACTTTTTTGGAAGGATCACCTGTTTTGAAGCCGTGAGATTTTCCTACGCTTTTGGTGTAATAGGTGTAATAGGTACCGTCCACTTCTATCACGGCACTAGGATCCCTACGCACAACTCCTTGTTCAAAAACAAAGTCACCTTTCAGGTCGAATTGCCTGAATTTGGTCCACCATTCGGCTCCCTGATGATAATTGGACTCAATGGCCCTCTTGGATGCTGCACTCAAATGTTCTGCATCCGTGATACCCAATGCATCCACAATGGCCTGGTCGGGTATTTCAGGTTTTTCCTCTTTTGCTATGGGCTGTTTAAAATAGCATGCTACCAGTAACATACCTAAAATTGTATAGAGAATAGTTTTCATATAGTAATAGTTTAGTGACTAGGCCTGGCAATCAATCAGGTATTTCATCCCGGCCGGGTTGTTGTCGATTATTTCGAATATGGATTGAATGTTGTCCAGGGTGTCCACTTTGGTAATCAATTGCTCGAAGGGAATGTCTCCTGAGGCCGCTATGCGTATCGCCTCCTCGTAATCATCTTCTTCGTACAACCTGGCCCCCAACAACTCTATTTCTGCCCAGAAAAACTTGAACAAGTCCACCTGTTTTTTCTCTCCTCCGTGAATGGCCACCATCACGATGCGTCCACGTACGTTCACCACATCCGTCATGGCCTGAACGCCAGGCGCTGAACCGGAAACTTCAAATGCACAATCGATCATGGCCTCTCCAGTCAGTTCTGCCACCCTTTGCTGTAGATTTTCTTTTACAGGGTTAATGGTTTGGAAACCCAGCCCTGCCAGCATTTCCAATCGGGTTTCGTTCACTTCCGAAATGAAAACATTGGCCCCTTTTTCTTTGAGCACATAGGCGATGAGTGTACCAATCGGCCCACCTCCAATCACCAAACAGTTTTCGCCTGCCTTTACCCTTCCAATTTTCACGTCGTGGCAGGCTACAGCTAAAGGCTCTATGAAGGCTCCATGTTTCAGGGATAGATGTTCTGGCAAGTGGTGCAAAGTATAAGCGGGTACTGTCCAGCTGTTTTGAAAAGCCCCCTGGCTGTCTATTCCAATGAATTTGAGGTTTTTCCCCACATGAGGGTGGCCTTTGTCGTAAGGGTGTGGCTCGCCAAAGTGCAATGGCCGCACCGCCACTTTGTCCCCAACTTTTACATTGGATACCCCTTCGCCTAATTCGGCTACCACTGCTGAAGCCTCGTGCCCAACAGGCATGGGAGCTTTTACCCTGCCATCCATCACACCGTGATAAATGTGAACATCTGTACCACAGACCCCACAATAGGCCACATCCAACCTTACCTCGCCTTTCCCCGGCTTGATGGCCTGCCCTTCTCCAACTTCAAACTTTCCTTTTTCTTTGTAATATGCTGCTTTCATTATTGTTGTTTTATTTACTGCCCACCTGCTGTCAGTTCTATTATATCTGAGGGCTTTTTTGATTTATAGGTTGTATCAAATGTATTTGAGTTGTTTCTAGTCCCCTGGAATTATTAAAAGACATCAAATAAAAAAATGTCCATAGCCGACCATCGTTTTTTCCAAAAAATCAATTTTCACAGTATTCTATAGCCATACATAGTGCTGTCATTTTATTTCGACTAATTTAATGCCTCTCCTAACGATACCAGAGGGTCAAAATATGGTTAAAAAGGGTGGGTAATTATTTCAACCCCTGACCAATGTCCCCATCAATTTCTTCAAAGACTTTTCCATATTCTGAGTGGTTAAAGAATGCTTTGTTCTTCAGCCCACAAGGATTTGAACATGTATCAAAATCTCTTCATTTCAGTTCACAAATATTTTTAAATAAGTCTAAAAAAGTGCTTTTTAGCACTGAACAAAAACTAGACAAACTGATTTTCTCTGCTAGACAAAACAACTAAAAAAGCCACCGAACTATTCATTTATACTCAATAGGGCTATATTTGATCGATTATTGATCATCATGGGGAAAAATATACAACTTGACAAATTGGCTTTAATTCTGTTTTTGTACAGCTCTTTTTTACCTGACGGACAGGTGTTGGCACAAGACGGTGACACGGATAATACCCCCTTGCTGGAACGTGCGATTGAGCTGAGGTTTGTTACTCCTGATAGCGCGCATTATTGGTTTGAAAGAAGCTATCAAAACGCCCTGCTGTCCGGCGACACTTTAGGTGCTGTGGATGCCCTGGTGGAGCAGGCCCAACTTTTTGCCCACAATGCCAACTTCAGCAATTCATACGACATCTACTGGAAGGCCTTGTTTTTAGCTGAACAAATGGACAACCCCTCAGCCATTGCCAATGTTTACAATGGTCTCGGGTGGCTCTACAGTTTGTTTTATAAAAACAAAGAAGCCATTAACTATTTCAATAAGTCTTTGGGGATTTTGAAAGAGCATGGTGGTTCGGCCAAAGAAATGGGAAGGGAATACTACGCCCTGCTTACACTATTCAGAAAACAAAAAAACACAACCCATGTGCGTGCCTACTTAGACAGCTGTCTTTCCCTAAAAAGGAAAACTGACTTGAAAACGGGTATCTATTTAAAGGCTGAAGAAGGCTATCTTCATTTTATGGAAGGCAATGCCCAAAAAGCCCTGGAAACCCTATTGCCACTGGTGGCCACCTTCGAGCAGGTACAGCACTCTTACCTTGTTATCCTTTCCTATTATATAGCACAGGCCTACGAATCCCTGCGAGAAAATGGCAAAGCTTTGGATTTTTATAACAAATCGCTGGCTATAGGCAGGCAATACAAAAGCCATCAGGACATGATCCCGGACGTGCTTGTTATGCAGGCGAAACTGAGCTTCAAAATGCAACGCTTTTCTGAGGCTTTTTATGCCATGGAAATGGCCAAAACTATGAATGATTCCCTGTTTAGCAGCCGCAGCAAGCTGAACCAATCGCTGTTGGAAATCAAAGATGAGTTTCGACTGGAAAAAGAACGCCAGGACAAATTGGAAAAGGAAAAACGCATTCAGGTACTGGAACAGGAAGAAAGGCTCTCCCAATTAAGGATGATGACCAATTATGTCACCGTATTGTTTCTTGCTTTACTAGGAGTGGTTTACTACAGATACCTAAGGAGCAAACACAAAAGCGAGAAAAAACTACTCAGTGAAAAGCAAAGAATAGAAATGGAAAAGGCCAATGAGGTTTTGGAACTGAAAAACAAGGAATTGACCGCCTCAGCACTTCAAATCCTCAAAAGGGATGGGACGATTAACCAGATAAAACAGCAAATAGCTGAACAAAAACACAACCCGGACGACAACAAGTTGGGTGCAATAGTAAATACCATCAACCTGAGCCAGGCTGATGACTGGAAACAGTTTGAGTCGAGGTTTTTGTCAGTAAATAAAAACTTTTACGCCAGCCTCAAGGCCCAGTATCCTAAACTGTCTCCAGCCGACCACAAAATCTGTGCGCTAATCAAACTGGGCTTTGATAGTGTGGATATGTCGAAACTCCTCAATATAGCTGTAGAAAGTGTGCATACCACAAGGTATCGACTGAGAAAAAAGATGAACCTCTCTCGCCAAGACAAATTAGAAGAATTGATCATTGGGATAAACTAGGCCGTTTGCGTACCAACGAACCATCGCTTTGCTTTGGCTGTATGGCTGCACTTCAATTTTAAACTTCCAAACACCAGGGATACCCTTTCCTTTGGCTTATAATAAGGAGAATACTGCATACCTGGCAAAGAAAATCCCATGAACATTAATTCATGGGATTTTCTGACTCCCCCAATTACCAGCTACCGGATAAAAGCTGGTTGGCAATCACTATCACTACGTCCTTACTTCTTTTCTAAACGCCAGGTACGCACCCAATCCACCCGCATGGTGTTTATTGATCCATCGTTCAGGTCTTCCTTTTCGGGCAGTCCACCGAGCCAACAATCTTCGGTAGTCCATAAATCCCAAATGAGCTCCAGCTCCCGGGTAAAGTCCCTACTGGTGCTCACCTTACCAGCAGGCTCACCATTCAAATAAAATTGGACATTTCGCTTGTCTATCCACCACACACCAACGGTATGATAGTCTTCATTCCAAGTTTTGTCCTTCTTTGGGTTTGTGTCCGACAAAAAACGGGTGTCATAATTGTCCTCATGCCTTACGGTCGAACCGTTCTTTGCAATAAAATACTGAGAGTTCATTTGGGTAGGGAAAAACCATGGTGTCCACGGGTAATTGGAAGGCTTATCCGATTGGTCCCTGCACTCGCTGGTAGGATTCGAATTGTTTTCGACAATGTCAATTTCATCTCGATTATCAATATCACCATTATTCATCCAAAATGTATTGAATGCAGAGATATGTGCTGTCTTCATGCTACACTCAGTGTACATGGGGTAGCTTATTTTTCCTTTGGAATGAACCCTCGCAGTTTGAAACCATTGTGTGGGATGGTCGCGCAAGGTTGCTTTAATATAAAGCTTGCCATCCTCCACTCCAGAGTTTTCGCTACGCATCCAGACGGGTGTTTCACCATAATTCCAAAACGAATTGAACCACTTGGCGTCATCCCATACGTCAAATTCATCTGAAAGCTCCTCTACTTTCACCCACTTCATGTCCTCGGGAGTGGTATCGTCCAATGAAACGAAGGACGGAAAATTAGGGTCAATGTTTTCAAAATCCTCCGCTGTGGGCCCGTTGGTTTCTTCCTCTTTTTCATCATCGCCCCCAATGCCCGAAGGAAAGGCCCCTTCCTCATCTGAGCACGCCATGAATACTGGCATAAGAAAAAGAAAACCCAAAACAGCTATATTTAGTCCATTTGATATATTCATAAATTTATTTTTTTTAGTAAAAAAATTGGTTTCAAATAAGGTATTCACCTGATGTGCCCGGGCTACAGTCTTAGAGATGTCAGGGTTATTAACCGTCAGCAGCAACCTGCACATCGGTGAGAAGAGGTACGTTCACTACTCCCAGGAAGAAAGGCCAATGATCTCGCCATTGGGCCCTACGAAAAACGTGTATTTGTCCCGAACGTAGTGTTCGTTTTCCAGCTCATACCCTTCTTCTTTCAACCTATCCCCGATAGGTCCAATGTCATTGACCTTAAGCATGAAATGGTTGTGGTTGGTATTTCCGACAGGCCCGATGGTATGCTGAAATTCCGGTGCAGTGAGTGATAGACTAATTTCCAGATCGTCCGCCTTCAACTTCATAACCAGCATTCCTTCCAGCCCCGGCCCGTGAAGGACTTTAGCATCGGACATTTTAAAACCAAGGATCTCACGGTATAACTTCAGGGTTTTCTCTAGTTCGAGCACATGCACGCAGATGTATCTCAA
Organism: Cyclobacteriaceae bacterium; assembly: GCA_040222275.1. Classification (GTDB taxonomy): domain Bacteria; phylum Bacteroidota; class Bacteroidia; order Cytophagales; family Cyclobacteriaceae; genus CAXBNB01. Next base: position 33,227 of record JAVKDJ010000077.1, on the reverse strand, counting down.
GCCAGTGACCCTTGCCCTTGGTTTGGTTTCTTCATTCGCTACCTGTGCATCTGCTACTTGGGAATAACCCTGGCCTGCGCTTGCAAAGGTGAACACCACAAAGAGGCAGCACCCCCAAATGAAAATCGAACCAGTGTTGTTTTCCTTTTTGCTCTTATAAGTATCCATTTTCATAATGCATCTTGTAATAAATGTCGAAACCTGTCGTATTGTTCTTCTTTTTCCCATGTCAAAATTCGTTTAGTTAAATAATTTTATTTGTCCTTATGGTTGCCCTGGCAACCCGCTTCACAAATGTGACATGAATAAGGTCAATAATGGTTTTGGAGGCACTGAACAAAAACTGAACATTCGATTATTAGTTCTGAACAAGCCATTTTCCCACCACAAAAATTCCTTAAGATTGTCCTATAGAATATCGGGGAAAGATGAAAAAAACGGTCATTTAAGTCCCGAAACTATCATTCTGAACATCTTTCATTCCATGAGTAAGGCCGGAATATTAGAGGTGAAAGAGAACAAACCAGTTATTTATGAATTCTAAAAAGAAGGAGACCTTATGTCGGGTCAGGCGAGTTGTCAGACGGCTGAATCATCAGCCGGATTGTATATAACAGGTACAGCTTTAAGGGTAGGATTATCTACTGAACTCAATTTAAAAATTTAAATAATATACTATGAAAACATTTTTAGTACTTACACTGGCAGCAATAACGTTCTGCTCAAGCGCACAATCCCAATCTGGTGATTGTAACAAAAAGGACGAGGTTAAACCCACACCAGAGCAGGTCGATTTCCTTGGCATTACCAATCCTGACCAGTTGAGTGCTGCATCCAAACGTGCGCTGAAATGGGACAAAAATTTGACCAATAAGTGGTTCGGGGAATTTACGGAGCATGACCTGAAAGGAGACCTGGCCTATGAAGAAGGTGTGGTAAGACGAGACCCCAGTGCTGTCATTCAGGTGGATGGTAAATATTTTGTGTGGTACAGCAAAAGTGTAGGTGTGACCCAGGGGTTTGCCGGAGACATTGAGAAAGACAAAGTATTTCCCTGGGACCGCTGCGACATCTGGTATGCCACCTCCGATGATGGCTGGACATGGAAAGAAGAGGGAATCTCGGTAGCCCGGGGAGAAAAAGGCTCATACGATGACCGCTCCGTTTTCACTACCGAAATCATGGTATGGGACGGAAAATACTACCTGAGCTACCAAACGGTAAAATCACCCTATACTGTTCGTGTAAAAAACCAAGTTGGGATAGCCTGGGCGGAATCTCCGCATGGCCCCTGGACCAAGAGCAAGGAACCAATACTAAGCCCTGCTGATAATGGCGTTTGGAAAGGTGCCGAGCAAAACAGGTTTTTGGTGGAAAAGAAGGGGGATTTTGATAGCCACAAAGTACATGATCCATGTATATTGCCTTATAACGGGAAGTTTTACCTCTACTACAAAGGAGAACAGATGGGTGAAGAGGTCACCTGGGGAGGTCGCCAGATTCGGCATGGTGTAGCAGTGGCAGACAATCCACTGGGTCCGTACCTAAAGTCCCCTTTCAATCCGATTTCAAACAGTGGACATGAGATCTGTGTATGGCCGCACAAAAACGGAATCGCATCCCTTATCACAACAGATGGCCCGGAGAAGAATACCATACAATGGTCACCTGATGGTATCAACTTTGAGATTATAGCAAGTATCAAGGCACCTCCGCATGCCATAGGCCTCAACAGGTCTCTTGATACTGAGGAGCCGTTCGCCGTTTTCGAATGGGGCCTCACGCATAGGTACGCCAGCTATGATTATCAGCACATCAGGAGATACCAGGGCAAGAGAAAAACCCATACCGTGGGAAGAGGTGAAAGTGCCGGCCCCAAGAAAAACTAGTTTAAGCATAATTTATTCTACCAAATCAAAAAATATGAATTTCAACAAGATAGCATTTGTGGTTCTTTTCCTTTTGGGAGCTTGCGCCCCAATTAAAGATGAAGTGAACCCAGCCAAACAAAATAATCACCAGTGGGTTGAATTAATTGATGCTCATTTATCGAAATGGGATAAATACCTCAGTTTCCAACACCAGGCCGGTTACGACGGAACCCCTCCAAAAAACGCGCAGGGTGAGCTGATCGATCCAATTGGACTAAACCAACCCAATTATGATGTTTTCACCACAGTTCAGGATGGGGATGATACCATCATCAGGGTTACCGGTGAATACTACGGTTGTTTAGTCACCAAAGAGGAATATAAAAATTACCACTTTCAGTTGAAATACAAATGGGGAAATACGAAATGGGCGATCCGAAAAGACAAGCTTATGGACTCGGGTATTTTGTACCATTCCAATGGGCCACATGGGGCCGAATTTTGGCGGTCCTGGATGCTGTCACATGAATTTCAAATTATGGAGGGCCACACCGGGGACTTCTGGAGCCAGGCCAGCTCAGCAATTGATATTAGAGCATACAAACCCGAATCCGTCATGGATCCGGTAGCACATGAATCTCAAGATTATATTCCCCTGTTTTGGGGCGGCCCTTATGGCATCTACTGCTCACGAAGTGGCAATTATGAAAAACCGAAGGATGAATGGAACACTCTTGACCTGTATTGCTTTGAAGACAAAAGTCTCCATGTTGTTAATGGAAAAGTGGTCATGATCCTGAAAAATTCCAGGTATCGCGAAGAAGATGGTACAAATGTTCCAATGACAAAAGGTAAGATCCAGCTACAAAGTGAGGCTGCTGAAATATTTTTTAAGGAAATAAAGATCAGGAAATTGGATTCACTAAGCCAGGAACATGAGCGTCTTTTTTAACAAAAAACCCAGGGGTAATCCCTTGGGTTTTTGAGGTAACAACCAGTGTCGCTTGGTTCAGCTTTGAAACTGCGGACGTAGCGCGGCAGTCTTTCTGTTTAATGTTATCTCTCCATTTTAATGAGACCGTTTCGACTACATGTCTGACGACAGGGAAACTCGCGATAGCCTTCCCCGCACTAGATGCGGGGACGGTTTAACTTAACGACATTGGGCTCGCACCAGCGCATTGACACCTTCTGTCGTCAGGCAGGCTTCATCCCGTTTGCTACAATGGAATACTTTTAAGACTACCTCAACGATTCAAGCGCACCCCGTGGCTTGCCCCCAGGGAATTCCTTCGATTAACAACTGGGCCTTAACGGTTGTTAATTTCCCCCATGATCCTTTCTTTCTGCTTCTCACTCAAACCAAATTTGAAGTTGATTTCCGGGTGGTTGAAAATATCACTGTCCTTCATTTCCTGATCATCGATATCCAGGCTTAGGTCACAATCGAACCGCGCAAGCATACTGTAGCTTTGGCTGGCACCACCTTTTTTCAGAACATCCCTAAAGTGGCACAGCCCCCAGGTGATCCCACGGCCATTGCCATTGTCAAGGAAAGCATCCGGCACATGCGCCCCAGGGGCAATGGGCAAAAGGGAAGAGATAGACGCCACTTCAAAATTGACCCCATCAGGAGCATATTGAATTGTATTGTGTTCTAGTCCGTGCCGGCTAACTATTGCCGCCAGTCCTTCTTTAAATGGAAAAAGCGCTGTTTCGTGCCCTGAGTTGATCACAGGGTTTAAAGGATGCTTTTCAAATGGCCCAAAGGGGTCGTCTCCTATTGCCAGTCCCTGGGCCCGCACCCTTGGATCGCCTCCCATTTCCCCTTTGTAATAAAGGTAAATTTTTCCTTTGTAAAGCAAGGGGTATGGGTCATGTATCACAAATTGATCCCAGGTGCCTTCAGCCCCATTCTCAATCACTACTTTGTTGGCAGGTGTCCATGGCCCGTCTGGAGAATCTGCCACGGATGCGGCTACCGGACAATAATCCCCCCTACCACTACCCGGCTTGCCAGGCATCTCTGTATATGCCTGATAATAGAGGTAATATTTTCCTTTGAAAACCAGGATATCCGCAGTGGATACAGACCTCCATCCGGCATTGGGCTTTTCTAACCTTGGCACGGCCACCCCTTGCTCTTCCCATGTAAAACCATCATTACTGGTAGCGTACCATATTTCCGACAAATCCCAATCGCGGGAAGGAATGGTATCATTTCCATTATAGGCATCCGGTGGTGTAGGTGTATCCCTATGTGTGTACCATACGTAGTATTTGCCATTTGCCTTGATCACCTTCGAGGCGTCCCTTCTCGATATGGTGGCATCTCCATTTCTATAGTCAAACCCCTTCAGCGGTGTGTATTTGAATGTTGAAAAGAGCTCATTGCTCTGCACTTCCAAACCTGTGTAGGTGCCATCGTAGATTCGATTGAATGCTGCACTCATGGGTGTGTTAGGCTTTTGCCTTGGCACATTGCCGTATGGAAAGCCTTCGGGGTACTCATTCTTCTCATCGGTTGTTGATTTCGTTTCCGGGGTTTCGCACGAAAGCGCCAAAACCACCAGCATGGCCATAAGTAAATAGTTTTTCATAAATTGTTTAGTTTATTTAATTGATTTATCAAGGATAAAAAGCTTCTCCCGGCTGTTTCTATTAACCACCAGGTGAGTCAATCTGACATCACACAAACTTATCAAATCGCCCTATTCGTTGGAGATGGACCAACTAGACAAATTCTAGACAATCATACAAGTATGAAGCAAATAAGCCGTTATTACTTTTTCACTGATGTCTTTAGTACCATTTTTTCCATGGCCGCAGTATTTTCTATTGGCGACCAAAACACCCTCCCTTTGAGTCCGGAACAAAGGCCTTAACGGCCTATAGTCAGGCACGGAAATATTAGCTGATAGTATTTTGGTACAAGCTAAATTCAAGAGGCGGTCTCAAAAGTTCAACAAACCGTCATCACGAGCGCAGCGAAATGATCTCAACCTTGGATTGTACTCTTTACAATGAGATTGCCATGTCTGTCCGACAGGCAGGCTTCACTCCGTTCGCAATGACGAAATACTTTTGAGATCGCCTCTTGGATTGTGGAAGTTTACAGTTTAAAAATACCTGTCGTTGAAGACAAAGCAAAAGGTGTACAAGGCTTTCCACTCCAAATTACATAGACTCAATTCTAAATAACTTCCACAATTATTTGATGGTCAAATTCACACTGGCACTTCCCAGCCCTTTAGACCTGGCAGTTATGGTTAGGTCCGAAGGGTTCTGGTTGGATTGTATGAGCATCATGGCCCTACCCTGACTGGTAACGATGGATTTAGCCTGATAATGCTGTACATTGTCGGGTGCCCCATTATCAACGCCAAGAATCCTGGCATCCCCATTGACCATAAAACTTATCTGACGGTCCTCGGATTTCACCGGGTTGCTTTCGGCATCTACCAATTGTACTATGATATGGGCAACATCATACCCGTCAGGGTTCAATACGGATTTGTCAGTAACAATACTGATAGCAGCTGGCTGCCCTGCGGTAACCAGCTTCGAAGTGACCATTTCCTGATCCTTTTTTCCACGGGCTTCAAGTGTTCCCTCCTCAAAAGGAACTGCCCATTTGTAAATGTGGTCTTCAAACTCACTTAGTCTTCTGGATCCAAGGCTTTTTTCGTTCAGGAAAAGTTCAACTTCTTCACAATTGGAGTAAATCTCAACACTCATGGTCTCTTTAGCATCGTAATTCCAATGGTTGTTCACATCCTGCCAAAACCATGTTCTTGTTTTCCAAGCATCGGGATCATTGGCCACCAGCAGCCCGCTTGCTTCATCGATCTTATTAATTGACTTTTCAAGGGTCTGCGTAGCAATATGGATGTGTGGGGCATCATCCCAGAGGGTTTTATACATGTGATATGAACCTTTCTCAAATCCACCCACATCCAGCAGGCCCGATGGTGTTGCTTTTCTTGGCCAGGCGTTATGGGATTCCCCCATATAGTCCACTCCCGTCCAAATAAACAAGCCCGAAATATGGTCTCTCTCAGCTACTGCCTTCCATTCATGCCACTGGCCAAGGTTTTCCGTACCCATAATCGGTTTTTCGGGGTAATGTTCATGGCCATAATCGTACAACACACGCCTGTAGCTGTAGCCAACCACATCGAGGGCATCTGTATAGCCGGATAGGTGGCTGGCAGAGGGCAATATGCAATTGGCCGTAACATAGCGTGTGGTGTCCATTTCTTTTGTCCACCTGGAGAGCTTTTGGGCAGTTTCGGACAAGATATACTCCCTACCGGGAATGTCCTTATAACGCTGTTTGATCTCTTCAGGTGAAATTGGAGGTTGCTCCCAGAAGTAATTCCCCTTCCAATTCATGTTGAAGTAACCTGTCACATTTCTGTACCTGGGGTGATAGGTCCATTCTATTTCGTTACCGATGCTCCATTGGAAAATCGAGGGGTGGTTTCTATGTGCCTGAACGACGGTTTTCAAATCCTTTTCTGCCCATTCCTGAAAATGCCCGGCATGCCCCCTGCTATGGTAGTCAACATGGCGTTCTTGCTGATTAAGCCGCTTGTCCTTTGGGTAATCCCATTCGTCATAGAATTCGTCCTGTACGAGAAAACCCATTTCATCGCACAAGTCGAGGAATTCCTGAGAGGCGGGGTTGTGCGAAATCCGTATTGCATTGCACCCTCCATCTTTCAGTTTCTGGAGCCTTCTTCGCCAGACTCCTTTGGGCACGGCAGCCCCTACCAGGCCACCATCATGGTGCAGGCACACCCCTTTTATCTTAATGTTTTTACCATTCAGGAAAAAACCTCCATCAGTGTCGAAACGAATGGACCTTATTCCGAAAACAGTTTCGTATTGATCGGTTTGTTTCCCATTTGAAGATATTGTAGTAACTGCTTTATACAAGCTGGGGGCATCAAGGTCCCAAAATGAAGGGGTAGGAATATTGAACTCCTGAAGCACTGAAGCAGTCTGTTCAGCCCTTACATTCACATAAGACCTGGAAGAGGTTACTTTTTTGCCATTGGCATCAAGTATATCGGTGTTAATTTCAACAGACTTATCGTTGGTATAATCATTTTTCACTTGCACGTCCATCCTGGCCAAAGCCGATTCAGAAGAAACTTCTGGAGTGGTGATAAACGTGCCCCATACGGGAATATGCAACCGGTCTGTACTGATCAATTCAACATTTCTATAAATACCAGAACCTGAGTACCACCTGCTATCAACATACCTGGTCCGGTCAACCTTTACCGCTACCACATTCCCTTTTCCATCACCATTCAGGGCATGGGAAATATCATAATAGAATGGGGAGTATCCGTATGGATGGAACCCAAGTTTTTGACCGTTTACCCAAACTTCTGAGTTGTTATAAACTCCGTCAAATACTATGTAAGTGGTCTTGTTCTGTTCTGGTTTGAGGTCGAAATGCTTCCTGTACCAGCCAGTACCTCCGGGAAGGTAGCCTGTAGCCCCTTCTCCATTTATTGAGTCAAAAGGATGCTCCACACTCCAATCATGGGGCAATCTCACATCTCTCCATTCACTGTCCTGAAACCCCGGAGCACTTTCATCTATAGAAGCTGAGTCTTCTGCAAGCAAAAACTTCCACCCAAAATTGAAGTCATTGCTGCGTGCATTGTATTCACTCGTAATGGCACTTTTTTCAGTTCCCTGCACGGTGCATCCTACTATAAGTACTGCTGTTATGACACCATTGAAAAGTTTTCTCATTTTTATAAAATATTGATTTTTTTGGTAAATATTCCCTGTTCTGTTTTCCCTGTCAGGACGTAAATTCCGCTCGATAAGGCTCCTAAATCGATCGATGTTTCTTTTGGTTTGATCTCTCTGCTAATCAAAATTTTTCCTCCCAATGTCTTCAGCTGCACCCTGCCACTCCCCAGTCCTGCTGGCAATACAAGCTTAATTTGGCCCTCTGTAGGGTTTGGAAAAACTTCGACTTGTGCGTTTAAATTGGGTTTCACACCGGCCACCGGAACCTCGGGCTCGGACCTGGCAACCTCCCTGGTGAAACCGAAAGTTTGCAGCACTACAGAGCTGATATGGCCTCCACTGTCACCAAATTCTACACTGACTGTATTATCGGACTGAAGTAGGTCATACGATAGCGGCACTTCAAGCATACCAAAAAACCTTGGGCGTTTGTTCTGGTCATCACCGCGGTATTCAGCCGGTATGGGCACGGTGGTGCCGTTTACCTTTACCACAGGCCTCAGTGACTTGCCATGGTCCCGACCAACGCCGATACGCAGGACGGCCTCCCCATGGGCTGCAAGGTTGAGGTTGTTGAAATTAAAATTTGCCGGTGTTCCGGCAGCAATCGGTTGGTAGTATGTGTCTGCGTAATACTTTTCTTCATTTGATGTCTCATCAATCTGTACTTCCTGGGTGAAGGTGCACTTGATCATCACAGACGCTTCTGCCCCAATCTCCATATTATCTGGTAATTTCTGAGGCCTGTCTATATCGATCACTGATTCATTGCCCGTGAGGTGCAGGTGTCTGGTTTCTATTGCAGTGATCGTATTTCCATTATCACCCAAAAGGTTTAGATCAACAGTTTCCGCTTGAAACCCAAGATTGTTCAATACAATGTATGCGGTATTCCCCTTCACGTAGGCATCCACCATGATATTTGGGTTTGTCGAATAGGTATCAACACGTGTCCCGTTTACCCCCTGCCAAAACTCATAAAGTTGAACCAGATTGGTAAAAACCCAATGGTCACCTGTGTCGCCAGGGTTTTCAAAATTTTGTCTCAGCAACCTCGGGCCATAGGGCACTCCGGTCTCCTGGTCCCTACCCCACTCAGCCTTGGTCACAATAAAAGGAATGGTCTTGATCAGCACATCGGGCCTTTCCATAAACTGCATCATCAGGGAGTTCATCGCTTTCAGCGTAACCCAATCCCTGTAGGGTGTCCAGGGATCGCTTTCCAATTCCAGGTCGCGACCTCCGTATTCGGAGATATACATCGGCTTTACACTGCCCCTCTTCATGTGGCTGTACTGCTCGATCATATCGAAAGTAGCCTCCAACCGCCCTCCTTTGTAATGCACCGGGCCATCCCATCCGGAAATCCATTGCTGGTCGAAATCGTAAAAGTGCAGCGAGAAAAAGTCCATCTTATCGCCGCTGTGGTCCATGAATAGCTTCATGCGCTCCTCCCAACGCTTAAAATTATTTTCCTCGAAAATGGGGAATGCAGCTGTATAACCCCCAATCTTTATCTCCTGATTGTGTACCCTGATACCATCTGCTACTGTATTGTGGTAATTGAATACATCTATTGGGTCGTTGCTGCCCTGATCGACAAAATGCCAGAGCGGCTCGTTGATGATTTCCAGGTATTTGGGCCTTTTGGGGCCTTTCGTAGAAAGTTGGCCTTCGTCCCGAAAAAATTCGTTGACAAACCTTCCCATAAAATCCCCGGTAGCTTCTGAACCGGCGATATCCCAGCCCGTTTTCCCACAGCAGGGATTTGTGGTACTTCCTGGCCAAAAGGGTATGTTCTGCCCTCCGATCACCAACTCTTGGTTACCTTCATATTGATGCCGGGAAGCGTGCTGCTGCCCATACACAGTCTCTCTATAATATTGCCCCTGGCTGGCCATCCATTCAGGATCTACATACCCCGGGCGGCTTGGGTCTTCGTTGGCCTGGTTGTATTGCCAGGGCATGGCCCCATTGTCCCTGCCCATGTGTACATCCAGGTCTTCAAACAAATATTTTAAATGGGCATCTTCACCATTCCAATCATTGCCGGTCATTACTGCGTGTACCGTAATGAATTTACTGCGGTCGAATTCCGAAATACCACCCACTACATGATTGATATCCAGGTTGACATCTATCTGTGTATTCTGAGCAGGCACATACAAGTATTGAAAAATACTGCCTATCAAAAAAACTAATAAAATGGTGTTTTTATTCATAGGGTTATTGTTGATTCGTTTTACATCAACTGATCCATCGCTGGGTTACCTTGATTTTAGGCGCAATTTTGCAGTTGATTTCTGTTTTTTTAATATTTAGGAACTGTACAAAATCTGTACAGTGGTATGAGGCTGTCTCAAAAGTACAATAAACCGTCCCCGCATCTAGTGCGGGGCAGGCTATCACGAGCGCAGCGAAGTGATCTCACTTTGGATTGCACTCTGTATAATGAGATTGCCATGTCTGTCCGACAGGCAGGCTTCACTCCGTTCGCAATAACGAAATACTTTTGAGACGCTCCCCACTATTTTTTTTTATCAATATTGATGGGTAAAATATCGCATAGCGGCACCCACGCTGAACTCCTGATTGCCCTCTGGCGCATCTTCCTCAAAAAAGAAAAAAGAGGAGGTGCACATGTCACCTCCATCTACACAAACTATACGAAACTAAAAATTAACTATTAACTTCATGGTTTAAGGCCTTTCATCCAGTTTTACCAGTTGGAGGTTGTCCAGGTAAAATTCAACCTGTTGAGAATTATTCGGATTAAAAGCCCTGAACACAAACGAAGAGGCATCAGACGAACCAGCAGCGGTAAATACCACCGAGCGGTTTATCCATTCTCCTGTTGGGGCACCAGCTCCCACGGATACCCCCGGAACACCCCAATCGGTGGTAGGAAACGAGTAAAAGTGGAATTCAATATTGTCAGATCCATCTCCAACAGAGACGAAGTTCAGGGACATATCTATTAAATACCTCGCCCCACCTTCCAGGTTAAAAGTTCCCTGAGGTGAAATGGCCCCTCCTTTGTCGGCATCAATGGTCATGTGCCCACTCAATGCACCAGCCTGTACCACAGCACTGGAAAAGTTGAATGTGAAATCGCTGTTTTCAAACGGGGCTCCCCAACCACTCTTGGGCCAGTTATTTGCATCACCAGATTCGAAACTATAATCGAAGGTGGTTCCAACAAACGAATTGACCAGGTACGGACGTACTTCTGTATCTGAGAAATTGTCCACCAAATAAAAATCGCTACTGGTCAAAGTGCCCTGGGCATAGTCCACAGTCACCTGATCACTATTGTAGAGGGTCTCGTTGGCCAACTCCAGGTAAACAATGTTGTTGAAATTATTGTGCCTTGTTACAGCACCTATTTCCGGTGTGATCGTTCGGCCCTCATTTTCGATAGTCACTGTAAAATTAGGCCCTTCAAATGCCGGGTTTTGAATTTCCCGGCTGAAGTCCAATGCTATTTTACCATCAGCGGTCACATAAGCTTTATCCACCAAAACGGGCGCGGTAGATGGTATGATCTCGATCATATCCTGATACACAAGGGTATCAGCGCCCTCCGGCCTGGCCCTGGATGACACCAGGGTGACAGGATAAACCCCTAACCTCTTGTATTTGATTTCTATCGTTTCGCCATTGTTTTGGGGTGTGGGGGTAAACTCGGCTGGATCGCCACCCGGAAAAATCCAAGTATGCTCGCCAGGTTCACCTAAAGAAGTGGCCGTAAACATGATCGAGCCCCCTGCCTCTATTTTATTGTTGGCCGATTGGTTGTTGCCTATACCCACAACAGCCCCCTGGCTACCATCGAAGAGAAACTCTTGTGCCGTAAAAGAAGACCTTACGGAATCAATCACATGCACGGTGTAGGTGGTGTCTATCACTGTGCCGACTTGCTGGTCTTCCAACCATGCGTCACCCGCAAACTCAAGGTGAAGGGTAACTTCATGATCTCCTGGTTGGAGGAAAACTGCCTTTACTTTTCTCTCAGCCGAAGTAACATCATCCTCTGCATCAATAATATCTACTACACCCTCCGGGAAGGTCCATGTACGTGTCACAACACCACGGGAAAGGTCTGCAAAATCAATATCTCCATTTACCTGTACCGTATTTGCAAAATTTTCCTCTGAAACTACCGCTGTAAAGTGATTAGGTTCGGAAGTAGGCGCAACGAATTCATTGTCGCAACCCCAAAGCACCACTGCCAATAAGACAATGGAGCAATACATATATATAAATCTATTCTTCATTTTTCTTTTCTTTTAGTTTGAATTGGATCAATTACCACCTCCATCGAGCTGGTTATTAATCTGCACTTCATCAGTAGGAATAGGTAGGTAGTTGTGGGCGGCAGGGTTGTAATTCTGCAATGGCAATCCCCAGTCGTTTCTTGTTTCGCTGATGAACATAGGGGGCTCGCTACGGAAATCATCTATGTTATCTATCCTCCATTGCTCATTTTCCTGCTGCTGGTCGATTACCTGGCCGGCAATACCCCAACGCACCAGGTCTTTCCACCGGTGGGTTTCAAAGCACAATTCAAGCGGCCTTTCTACCATCCTTATGTGGGTGAGCAGCGATTGGGCGTTTGCTGTGGTAAAGCTAACCACCCCTCCATTCACCAATGGTGAATTATGAAATTCGGGAATTTGTCCACTATTGTCTTCCATGTAGTCTGACAGGGTAATGACCCCTGACCGGTCCCGGATCATATCTACATAAGACATGGCTTCCGTCAATGCAGCGTCACCCTGTGCTTCCAAAATGGCCTCTGCATACATCAGGTAAACGTCTGCCAGGCGAATGTGCCTGAAATTGATCCCACTTCTACCCTGATCTTCAGAACTGACCTGATACCAATTCGTCCATTTTTTGATGAAAGCGGTCATACCAATATTGAATGCGGCACCATCGTCTGCTGGTTTTCCATAGTACAACTCATCCGCATCCAATGTCACTATCGAACCCCGCATGCGCAAAGACTGGGTCTGGTTGATGTTTCTGGCATCATCCGGGTTCATTTCATCGTACTCGAAAAGTTCGTGCAAAAAGATGGACGGAAATACCGTATTGAACCCACCAAATGCCAAAGGCGCAATCTCAGTAACGATCCCGTTTGCTTCGGCATCAGCTCCACCACCGTAGCTATCCACTGCAGCACCATTTGTTCCAGGTTTGAGGGCAATGTTAAAACCTACTTCCATGATTGACTCAGAGTTGAATTCGTTGACATCTGTCCAGTTGTCCCGGGGGTCTGCCACCAATGAATAAGTGCCTGAATCGATCACTTCCTTAAAGTATGCAGCTGCTTTGGCCCATTCCTGGTTAAATAGTGCCACCTTGCCCAGCATGGTGGTTGCGGCTCCACTTGTCACCCTTCCCAGGTCTTCACCTGTCCACTCTTCTGGCAGGTTTTCTGCAGCATACTCCAAATCAGGAATGATCACCTGGGCATTGACGGTCGCTATGTCCTCGGCTGGCCTGTTCAATTCACTCAGGTCAGAAACCGTAGTGGTATGAACAACAGCCTTGCCATAGGTGTGTGCAATTTGAAAATAGTAAAATGCCCTGATGAACCTGGCCTGAGCCTCTATTGATTTCTTTTCGCCAGCTTCAAACTCGGCGGAAGTTGTCTGTAGAGCAGCTATTACCTGATTGGCACGGTAAACACCGACATACAGATCATTCCACCTTTCCCTCACCTGTTTTGTGTTGTCGTTGAAGGTCATGGTCATAAAAGAGTAAGGCCTGTACCAATTGTGTGTATTGCCTTCATCGCCCCTGATCAACTCATAGGCTATCTGGCTACCACTTACATAGTTGGATTGGAGTGCGGCATACACCGTATTCAATGCGGTATCAAAGTCATCTGCTGATTTCCAGAAAGTATCAGGGGTAATCGCATTTGGGTTTACCTCTGTTAAAAAATCGTCTTCATTACAGCTTGACGCCATCAACACTGTAACTACTAGAAAGAATATTTTTATTTGTTTCATTTCTCTATAGATTAAATATTAGAAATTAACCTCGAGACCCATCATAAATCTTCGAGCCACCGGATAGTTTCCTTGATCAACTCCCCTCATGTAGAGTCCATCACCACCAACTTCCGGATCATAGCCATCATACCTGGTGAAGGTGAATGGATTCAGCGAACCGAAGTACACCCTGACTTTTTCTATACCATCTCCAAGGATTTTTTTAGGTAATGAATAACCCAATGTGATATTCCTGATCCTCAAATATGTGCCGTCTTCCAGAAAGTAATCAGACCTGGACCGTACGTTATCGTGCTCTCCGCTTTGCCTATAGGTTGGAACAGGTGATCCCGCATTTTGAGGAGTCCATTGATAGTAGTAATCCAGATGCCTTCCAGCTGTATAAGCATACATTTTCGAACCATTGAATATCTCCACATCGTGTACATAATAGGTCTGCACGAAAAGGTCAAACCCCTTGTAGCTTGCGTTTAAGGATGCACCCAGTTCGAATTCAGGCTGACCCGACCCCATGTAGATCCTGTCATTGTCATTCAGCTCCCCATCTTCATTCACATCTATATATTTCAAATCGCCCAAATTGGCAGACGCCACCAACTCCCTGTACTCAGTCAATTCTTCGGCGGTTGAAACTACCCCATCGGTAGGGATAAGAAAGAAAGCGCCCGCTTCATATCCTTCGACCAGAAAGGTGGTATTATCCCCGCGTATGCCGTTCACACCTCCGATCGGGTCTCCTCCGCCAAATCCAAACCTTCCAGCTCCAGGCACCAGGTTGGTTATTTCGTTTTTATTTCGGGTAAAATTCAACCCGGCGTTCCAGTTCAGGCCAAAATTGGTCTTGTCCCTGTATTTCAAGGCAAGCTCCATCCCTTTGTTGGCCATATCACCTACGTTCACAGCCACTCTGTTGAAAGCCCATTCGTACCTAAATGGCCAGGTACCTGAACTTGGTGCCGTTAGCTGGCCCAATTGCATATCCTGACGATTGTTGATGTAGTAGTCAAAATTCAAGGACAAACGGCTTCCAAAAAAATCCGCATCAAGTCCAAAGTTCTTCTCTACTTTGGTTTCCCATTGGATCAATGGGTTTCTAATACCTCGTTGAATTGCCCCAACTGCCAGGTCTTCGTTTTCACCAAGCACATAGTCCACACCACCTTCTATGGTATTGATAAAGTCATAGTTGCCAAGGCTGTTCATGTTGCCAACCTCGCCATAGCTGGCCCTTAGTTTCAGGTTGCTAATGAACTCCAACCCCGCAGACTTGAAGAAATTTTCTTCTGTAATGTTCCATCCGGCAGAAATACCAAAGAAGTTTTCGTACCTGTTGGCCGCTGCAAACTTGGACGACCCATCCCTTCTGATACTTGCCGAGAGCATATATTTATCATTGTAATTGTATTGTGCCCTAAACAACTTTCCTGCAATCGTGTTGGCAGAGTTGCTCCCTGATGGTGCAATACCTACCGCTCCGGCACCAAGCACCCTGGTATCGTTGCTTAGAAGCCCTTCTACACCAGCACCTACATTCTTGTTATCGAACCTCTCGTAGGTGAGTGCGGCCAACAAACTCAAATCATGTGAACCTCCGAAGGTTTTGTTGTACATCAGCATACCTTCGAAGGTATCCCTGGTATTAAAAATAAAGTTTTCGTTGAGTTTTGCCTCGGGGCGGCTGGCAGTAGCATTGTACACGCCAAGCCTGTTGTACACCAGATATTGTGGCTGAAAAAAGAACCTTTGGAAGTTCCAATTGTTTCGACCAAGGTTTACAGCTCCTTTTAGTCCATCAATAAACTCATATTCTGCCTTCAGGGCTATGTTGGTACTATTGATCTTCCTGGAATCTTCATTGTCAAGTTCCCTGGAAATAAAGCTGTACAGAATTTCATTCGGACTGCTATCCAATGAAACAGTATTCGGCCCAATTATGGGGTTTTCGAAAAGCCCCCTTTGGGTTGGCCTTTGGTTGATCGCATAGGTATAAAGGCCCCAGGGCTCTTTAGTTGAGTTTTCGTTTGTAAACCCTACACTCGCAAACCCCTTGAACTTTCCGCTGGTAATTTCGCCCGTCAATCTGGTGGTCAACCGTTCAAAACCTGAATTGATCAATACCCCGTCCTGCTTGAAGTAGTTGGTATTAACATTAAAAGTCAGGCCCTGAGTACCTCCGGAAACATTGGCACTGTAGTTTTCAATTGCTGCGTTTTGGTTTTCCACATCACCTACGATGTTGGAATCAAAATCCAGCGCATCGGCATTGAGTGCAAAAGTAACCGGGTCAGTACCAAATGCTGCCATCACCACATCATCGGCATACAATTGCTGAAGGGCGTTCATAAGCGGTGTGCCGGAAGTTATATTTTGCACACCCTTGTAGGCGCGCAGCTGAACTTTTGGTTTTCCTTCAACACCTCTCTTTGTAGTAATCAGGATCACTCCATTGGCAGCCCTTACCCCGTAAACGGCAGCCGATGCGCCATCCTTCAAAATCTCAACTGATTCGATTTGCTCGGGAGACAGGTTTGGGTTTCCCTGAAATGGAATCCCATCTACTACAAACAGTGGCGACTGTGCATCACCAAAAACAGGCAGGGCATCACGGTTGCTTCCATTGCCTTGCAAGGAACCAACTCCCCTGATTTGGATGTTTGACCTTGCCCCCGGCCTGCCATCGCTGGCCTGGATGTTTACACCAGCCACATTTCCCTGCAGCGACTCGCTCAAGTCGGCAGTGGCAGTTTTTAAAATTGCCTCCGATTTCATGGAAGCCATAGCACCCGTCACCTCTCTCTTTTTCTGCGTACCATACCCCACCACTACAACTTACTCCAGTTGTTTGACATCAGCTTCTAAAACAATGTCCAAGGTGGCCCTGTTGCCCACTGTCACTTCCTGTTCAAGGTAGCCGATGGAGGAGAATTTCAATACCACATCAGAACCGGGTACTTCCAAACTGTACTTGCCTTCAATATCGGTGACAGTACCGGTGGTGGTTCCGCTGATGATTACGTTGACACCAGGAAGTCCTTCAGAATTATTGGCATCCTTCACAACTCCTGAGACCTTGACCTGGGCGTGTGCCAGAAAAGTCCCGGATAGGATCAAAAAGATAGTCAAATACCTTTTCGAGAAATTAGTAAATTTTCTCATTCACATAGGATTTAAGTTAAAAATAGTTATTTGTTGAAGCCGTTACTTTTTCGGTGTAAATCGCAACAGCATTTCACAAATGTTAGATCATAATTTCTCATTCCAATAAAATGGCACTGATCAAAAACTGAACATAATTCTATATTTTTACCAAAAAACTCAACAAAACACGACAGATTTAATCACAACTACCTGAATTAAAGAGTTTTAAATAAACTTCAATCTAATCACCATGCATACATTCACTAGACAGTTTTTTATTTTGTCCTTAACAATCATTTCCACTTTTGTCTATGGACAAAATCATAATAGCCCTAATGATGGAAGAAAGGACTATCATCATTACCTCCAAACGGCCAATCAATTGAGGTATATAGACATGGACAGTTCGGTGCTTTTATTCAAACTGAGCTATGATAAAAGCATGAAGGCAAAGGATACTATTCATGCCATTCAGACTTTAAATGATTTGTCAAATTCATACGCCAACAATGCAGATTTCAGTCAGGCTTATGACGGGTACTGGGAAGCTTTAATTTTAGCCGATAGAATAGAACACGATGAGTTGAAAGGGGCAATTTATGAAGGGCTCGGGTGGTTGTATAGTTTTTACAAACGAAACGAAAAGAGCAAAGAGTATTTCAACAAAGCAATATCCATACGAAAAAAACACCTGGGTGAAGACAGTACCAGCATACAATCATTGATAGCGGGCTACTATGCCATGGTTACACTCCATCGGGGGGATAGAGACATTGTAAAAAGCAAACAATATTTAGATAGCTGCAAACTCATTCTCCCAGGACAACCCAATGATTATTTGAAATCTGAATCGGCCATTCTAAAACACCTTGAAGGGAAACACCAACAGGCCCTTGATGAATTGTTGGAGATAGCACCAAGGTTTGATCATTATGACACCCCTTTCCAAATCATCTTATTTTCTTTTATTGCCGAAGCTTACATGGAGTTGGGGTTGCTGAACGAAAGCGAATCTTACTATAAACAAGCCATAGGCATTTGCAAAAAGAGTAACGGACACCTGGATTTGCTTCCGAAAATATACCTCAGCCTTTCAGAATTGTACACACGTAGAGACGGATATGATAGTGCTTACAAATACCTCAAGGTAGCTAAGGAACTTGACGACAGGTATTATGGTAGCCGCAGTGAAAACAGTAAGCAATTTTTAGAAATAAAAGATGACTTCCGCATAGAAAAAGACAGGCAAGCCTCTTTTATCCGTGAACAGCGTTTGACACAATTGGAAAAAGAAAGTCAAATTGCCTATCTGCAATCAGTCATCCTTGGAGGTACAATTTTCTTTCTAATATTATCTGGCTTTTTATTATACCGTTATTTGCGCACGCGCTACAAAGCTGAAAAGAAGCTAATGGTCAAACAACAGGAAATGGAGATGCAAAGGGCGAGAGAGGTATTGGAAGTAAAAAACAAAGAACTTACCGCATCAGCTTTACAAGTCATACAACGAGAAGAACTGCTGTCGGATCTAAAAGCCAAGCTGAATGATCAAAAGGGGCACTCAAATTCCAATGAGCTTCGCAGGCTTGCCAAGCAGATTGACCTGAACACGGCGAACAACTGGAAGGAGTTTGAAACGCGATTTGTGGCGGTAAACAAATCATTTTACAAGCGTCTTAAAGTAAATTACCCGGACTTAAACCAATCTGACCAGCGGCTTTGTGCATTGGTGAAACTCAACTTCTCCAGCAAGGACATGTCACGGCTGCTTGGGATTTCTGTAGAAAGCGTGCATACCACCAGATACCGGCTAAGAAAAAAGCTTGGCCTGGAAAAAAACGCCAACCTGACCGAGTTTATTTCCAATCTGTAACCAAACCAGGCCCACAACGATTCCATGCACATTGTTCAGGGAATACTGAACACAACTGAGGATTGTTCAGTTTTTGTCAAGCGCCGAAACTTCCATTCCGGTGCATATATTAGGATATTGCGGGAGTATCAGGCTACTCGTGCGACTGCTCTATTCAACATATTGCCATTATTTACTTGCCATCGCCATAGGCTTCTCAAGCCCACTTTTCGGCCAGCATTTTAAACGCATCGAAAAGCAGGCAAAGCTGGCTCAAATCAGAAATAACAACGGAGTGGCAGTAGCCGACTACAACAAGGATGGCTTTTTGGACATTTTCATGGTTACACGCCAGCAAACGGAACAAAATGGACTTGGAAAAGAAAGCAGATTGTTTAAAAACAATGGCGATGGCACGTTCACAGATGTGACACAGGCCTCCGGTATAACCAGTACCCATGACTATACAGACACAGATCTTGTGTTGAATTTTGGGTTGAAATTGGGGGCTTCATGGGGAGATTATGACAATGACGGCTTTCCTGATTTATTTTTGGCTAGCCATCAGCACCACGAACTCTACCACAACAATGGAGATGGCACATTCACCAACCTCACCGAAGTGTCCGGATTTGAAAGCAACAATGAATGCTTTAATTCGGGCGCTACATGGTTCGATTTCAACAACGACAGCCATTTAGACATCTTCATCACGAAATATGGTGAGTGTGCCAAAAACAGGTTGTTTATAAACAATGGAGATGCCACTTTCCGGGAGGTAACTTCCATTGTGGAGGCAGAAGCCAATGACATGAAGTCCTTCATGGGACTACTTCTGGACATTGACAACAACGGATGGCTAGACTTGTATGTAGCCAACGACTTTATATATCCAAATGAATTGCTCACCAACCAATCAGGGCAGTCGTTCGAAGAAGAGGCACTTAGCTATGGCTTATCAGATTTCAGGGATGGAATGGGGCTTGCCACGGCAGACTACAACAACGATGGGCAATTCGAAATCTACGTCACCAATATCAACGAAAATTCTTTTTTTGAAAAAACCGGACCGGGCACCTACACCAACCGGGCCGAAGATTTTGAAATTTCGGATTCGGGATGGGCGTGGGGTGTGCAATTTGGGGATTTTGACCATGATGGGGATGAAGACCTGGTAGTGGCCAATGGGTATATCCTTGCCAGGACAGCCCTGGAATACAATTTCTACTATCAGAACCTCTTGATGCAGGGAAGTGAGGGATTTGAAAACCAAAGCCAGGAGTCCGGTATTGGTGTAGAATTGTCCATGAGCAATGGTGTCGCTACTTTTGACTATGACAATGACGGGGATTTGGACATTCTCTTTTCCAACACCAGCGAAACCCCTTACTTCTACGAAAACGACACTCAGGAAAAAAGCCAAACCGGAAAGCAATCCTGGGTGAAAATAGAACTGGAAGGCACCACATCCAACAGGGATGCCATAGGTACCAGAGTTGAAGTGGTGGCCAACAACACAACCATGACCAGATGGTACCATGGCGCAGGATTGTATGCACAAAGCCTTCAGCCTGTCCATTTTGGCACTTCTGATGCCGACCATCTTGATAAATTAACAATAAAATGGCCATCTGGCATGGTGGAAGAATATGAAAACCTCCCCGTAAACAAAACCATTTATTGCCTGGAAGGTGAAGGGTTTGAAATTCTTGCCGATAAACCCGCCAAAAAAGTTTTAGGATGCACAGATTCAAACTCATGCAGCTACAACCCGGAAGCCACGCTCGATGATGGCTCCTGCACCTACCTGCCAGCTAAAAGCATTACCGGTAACAGACAACCCAATATAACGTCCATTGAGACCTACACCTACCCCAATAGTGAAGGTGGCCACTACCAGTGGGCGGTTGACAATGGAAATATCCTATCCGGTCAGGGTACGCATTCGATAGATGTGGAATGGGGGATTCACAAAAATGGCAAGGTAAGCGTCAAAGAATTTCAGGATTGTTCAGGGGAGCAGGTGTCACTAGACATATCCCTTTCCTCCAACGAATTCGTCAAAAAACATTCTGTGGCCAGGCTTTGGAATGAAGTACTACTGGAGGCCATCCGGCACGACTATGCAAAACCAACCGTACATGCCCGCAACCTGTTTCATGTAAGTGTGGCCCTATACGATTCATGGGCCATCTATCACCCCAATGCCAGCCCCTACCTCATAGGAAACAAATTTCCCAACTTCATCAGTCAATTCCAGGGAATGGACACAGACGTGCCAACCGAAGAGGCGATACGGCAAACGCTCAGCTATGCGGTGTACAAGTTATTGACACACAGGTTTAAAAAATCTCCAGGATCAGCAGGAAGCCTAAAAAGCTTTGATGATACCATGGAGCTTTTAGGGTATGACAGGGACTTCAGTTCCAATGATTATTCCAATGGTGACCCACGGGCATTAGGCAACTACATCGCCGAATCGCTGATTTTATATGGACAACTGGATGGGTCACGAGAGGGTAATTTTTATGACAATGCCCATTATCAACCAGTCAATCCTGTGTTGAGGCCAAACCTACCTGGCAACCCTGCTATTTTATACCCAAACAGGTGGCAACCCTTGCAGTTGAACGAATACATTGATCAGGCAGGGAATCCTGTTGACGATTCAGCCCCGGCATTTTTGAGCCCGGAATGGGGCAATGTGAGCCCATTTTCCTTAACGCACGACCAGTCCAGGGAGCATAAAAGGGATGGCAACAGCTACAAGGTTTACTTTGATCCCGGAGCTCCGCCACACCTCGACATTAACGAAAGCACCCAATCCAATGAACTGTACCAGTGGAATTTTGCCCTGGTCTCTGCCTGGAGTGCGCATTTGAACCCACATGACGGGGTTATGTGGGACATTTCACCCAAAAGCCTGGGGAATATCGATTTGTCTTCTTTGCCCAAAAAGTTTGAAGCGTACCCTGATTTCTACCATTTGAAAAATGGCGGGGATATTGGCAAGGGTCGCCCTACCAACCCCATAACCAACCAACCCTACCAGGAACAACTCGTACCCCGGGGAGACTATGCCAGGGTTTTGGCAGAATTTTGGGCAGACGGGCCCGATTCTGAAACGCCACCCGGCCATTGGTTTGTTTTGCTCAACTACGTAAGCGACCATTCGGATTTCAACAAACGGGTAGAAGGAAAAGGTGAGGTAGTTGAAAACCTTGAATGGGATGTAAAGAGTTACTTTGCCCTGGGTGGTGCCATGCACGATGCGGCTATTTCGGCCTGGGGCATCAAAGGATGGTACGATTATATTCGGCCAATATCGGCTATCCGCTACATGGCAGGACTGGGGCAGGGCAGCAATCCTGAACTTGGTCATTTCCATCCATCAGGCATCCCATTGATAAAGGATTTTATAGAACTGGTGGAAGAACAGGACGAGCTGGCTGGTGAAGGTGATGCCAACGTGGGGAAGATAAAATTATATGCCTGGAAAGGCCATGATTACATCAAAAATACCAGCACGGATGAAGCAGGCGTAGGATGGATATTGGCTGAAAACTGGTGGCCCTATCAGAGGCCTTCTTTTGTCACCCCTCCTTTTGCCGGGTATGTATCAGGGCACTCCACCTTTTCCAGGGCAGCAGCAGAAGTGATGACTATGCTTACGGGTAGTGAATACTTTCCGGGAGGTATGGGCGAGTTTGTGGCCAAAAAAAACGAATTCCTGATTTTCGAAGAAGGCCCAAGTCAGGATGTCGCTTTGCAATGGGCCACCTACAGGGATGCATCGGACCAATGCAGCCTCTCGCGTATATGGGGAGGTATCCATCCACCCGCCGATGATATTCCAGGGCGTATAGTTGGTGAAAAAATCGGTAAGCAGGCTTTCGAATTGGCGAAAAGCTACTTCCAAGGCAAGGTGCTTGGTATTTCTACTTCCAAAGCTGGCCTACAGGCTTATCCTAACCCCCTAAAAGGATCAAATGTATTGACAATAACTGGCACCTACCCAGGGCTGGGTTTTACAATATACGACCTTCAGGGGCGTACTATACCGGTAAGGCGGGCGAATTTCAACCACAGCACCCGATCAACCTCACTACAGCTAGGTGAATTAAGCAGGGGCATCTACCTGGTGTCTTCCGTGGCTGGAAACCTTAAACTGATCGTTCAATAACCAAAGCCCTTTCCTTTTGGGCAAAGCCAGGAATATATGCATTCCTTTCCAAAGGGCACGCCCAACAAACTGCTACGAGGGGCATTTTGTGCCCTATAAAGGAGGCAAAAAATTTACCCCCCTTATAAGGCCTGATATAATCAACCCTCTGTTGCCTGTCTGCTTTTATTTTGGTAACAAAGATTTTTACTTCAACCATTTTTCTTATGACAATTCATAGTGGCAGCAGCACACAATTTCGATTCTTTTTATTGTTCCTGATCCTATTAATAGTTGGCATGGAGACAAAAGGCCAACAGCAAATCACTGTCAATGTTTCACCCACGGTAAACACATCCATCAATGGGCACCTGGAACTGGACAGGTCAAAGTATTTCAACCTGGCCGGTTCGGTAGCTGAAATTTCCAAAAACATCAAAGAGCAATGGAGGTTTGACTATTATTTCAAAGACCTGGAAATGACGGTCGGACGTCAACTGGGCATGGTGCATGCCGAGACTCGCTGGGGCAATTCCTTGCGTGAAGACACCAACAGGCCCGGCTATATGGACAAGGACTATTTCATATCCAGAAAAAGCCCCAATGACAGTGGCATGGATGAGCTAAAGTCCCTATTTGGTGAAAGGCAGGGGCTGGCCAACCACGATCGGCACGATGCATATCCATCCTTTATGGAGCAGTACACTATAGACGACAGTGGTGAATACTACCCTGTCAACAATGATGCAGCCGCTGAAATGGTGGCCATGTTGCTGAAGCACCGATATACGGATTTTCAGCGCCCCTCCTACTTCGAGCTGGTCAATGAGCCACACTGGAAGTTTTGGGGTGACCAGCGCTTTGCTGATTTTCATAGCAAGGCCAAAGAAAAGGTAGCCGAAATGGGCCTGAACACAGAGGTTGGCGGGCCATGCTACTCAGTCTCTAACCTCTTTCAGCATGAATACGGCAGTTTGAGCCGATTGACCAATTTCATTGACAATACAAATTTTGGTTTGGATTTTTACTCCTTCCATACCTACGACTACATGAGATGGGATGATTCCGCCCATGATTTTGTGGGCAGTATCAACTCCGGGTTGCCGCTGGAAAGCGTATTTGATGCTATGGCCGCTTACACCTTCAACAAATATGGCCGGGAACTGACCTATGTAGCCAGCGAGCATGGCGGCTACATTACCGACAGCAACAACCGTGACTATGCCCTGAACAAACTGGCTGACGAGCACTTCCCCGGCTCAGGATTTGAACATGAAATGCAAAAAAGAAATATTGACAACTTCATTATGGTCAACAGTACCATAGCCAATACATTGACCTTTATGAACCACCCCCACATTGTGAAAAAGGCAGTTCCTTTCATTCTGCTGGAGTCATCTGGGTGGGATCCTTACTACTATTCTAGCTTGCTGGTAAAGGAGAATTTTGACAAAAACAGCAACAACTGGGCTGAAGCCCGGCTTATAGATTTTTATAGGTATTTTAAAGGTGTGAAAGGCCGAAGGGTAGAATCTTTTGTCGCAGACACGGACATTCAGCACCTCTCATTTGTAGAAGACAACACCCTGATCATGTTGTTTCACAACCAAAGCAATACTCCCAGCCAAATAGATGTAGCTGTGCAAGACCTTGACTTGCCCATGACAGGAGCCACGCTGCGCAGGTTGGGAAGGGCCGATGATTTCAGGCCTGTATTGACAGAAGAAAGCCTCACCTCGCTTAACGGCATAACCATTGGCGCCCAGGAATCCCTGGTACTTTTTGCATCATACCAGGGGTCTATAGCTAGTAGCGAAACCATAGACGAAGTGGTGTACTACAGTGCTGCAACCGGGGCACAATTCAACGGATCCAAAACGTTTCAGGTGTCTGTACCGGATCATAAAAAAGCCAAATATGGCATACTGAGGGTAGGCATCAGCCGCAAGGCGAGTCACTCCAAAGAAATTCAAATCAAACTGAATGGCAGGTTGCTGGATGTGGCAATAGAAGATTGTGCCGATAGGATCACCAAGGCCGATGGAGACTATGCCACAACCAAAATCATAAAGGTAGAGGGGCATTTGCTCAAGGAGGAAAACACTATAGAGGTAAGCTTTCCTGACGGCAAATCAGGAGGCATAGGCGCAGTGGCCATGCGTGTGGGCCTGATGGACCAGGAAAGGGAAGACGAACCTGTGATAGCGGCCATGAACAAACCACCTTTTCAATTCGACGTGTACCCCAACCCATCCGAAAAGAAAGTAACCTTGAAAACCAATGAAGCTGGTACCCTGCAAATAATGAATATGTCAGGCAAAATGGTGTGGCGCCAAAAAGTAGTCCACGGACAAACCACCGTAGCACTGGACAGCCTGCCTTCCGGCAACTATGTCCTCCAACTGATCCACAAAGGTGGAGTCAATTCGAAAAAGCTGGCTTTGAAGTAATGGTGTGTATTTTTGGTTCTATGTGATTATTGTGGATAGCCTTGTTTACACATTTTGTATCATCCGAAATGACATATATTTTTTGACCCCTAAAACTATAACCCGCTGTAATTCAACAGATTACTTGAAGTAATCTGTTGAATTACCCTGGTGCTTCCAGCTTATACCAATACTATCAGAACCGGGTCAGGGGCAAATTTTTTCGGTTTGGATCAGTAAATGCCTGTTAATTTTCTATTCACCTACACAAATTCACATTGAGCCTTTTTATCCATAAAGGTCTTCAAGTTCTAATTTCCTTATTCTTGAACGGATTGCTCCTCTTGTCCGCCCACAAAATACATGTCGCTTTCACAATGGCTACAACACCCTTTTGTGAGGTGTGTCGGTTAAACAGTAAAGGTATCGGTTTGTATCTTGGCAGACTTTCCAACAGCCATCAAACCATGACTGTACCTCGAACCTATTATGACTTCATGCATAATGTTAGCCACTTTTTTTAAGCTACACTGATTTGGTTGTTCCTCATCTGGATATTGAAGTTGACCTTTGCCCCAAGGGCATTAAAAACTTTCAGTACTGTTTCCAGTGTGATATTACCTGTATTGTTTTCCAGTCGGGAAATTTGGGCTTTTTTCACCCCAATTAGCTTGCCGAGTTCTTCCTGGGTCAAGTTCCTTTGCTTTCTCGCCTGCTGGATCATATCACCAACCAGTTCCAGCTTAAGCTCGAATTCATATTGCTCCCTCTCAGGTGTTCCTCGTTTGCCTAGTAGTTCGTCTTTTGCTTCATCAAGTGAGTACATTTTCATGGTTGCTTATCTTTAAAATATTGTTGTCTAATACGTTCCGCCCTGTCTATTTCCTTTTGATCTACTTTGCTGGTTTTCTTGATTGTTCCATGGGTTGCCAGCACTAAGGTTTCTTCTTTGTCAGTTTTATCCCAGAAAGCCAAAAGGCGGTAATGAAGTCCTGCATAAAGTGTCCTAAATTCCCAAATCTCTCCTTGTAGCTTCTTGAACAACTTTGGGTCGGTTTTATGACTTGCCCGTTCAATGTTTTGTAAAATTTTATTTTTGGGTTTCGGGTTCTGCTTGCGAAGAAATTTCATGGCCTCTTCCAGTAAAACCGTGTCAAATCGTTTTATCATTCAGTTGGTTTACTTAACACACACAAAGCTACAAAAGTTTCGTTAAATGTAAACAATTATAAAGCCAGGCGAATTATGGCACACATTTCACCCTATTCCGTAATAGTATGCCAGTTCAAGGGCATATTCGATATGGCCTGCCACAACTTTTAGTGCATTTTTTGTTTTTTGGCCAGATACCTCGCGACATCCTGATGGTCGTCCCTTTCGGCAATAATCAGTGCTGTATTACCATTGTCCATTTTATTGTCAATTTCAGCACCATTTTCCACCAGCAATTGCACAATATTCAGGTTTCCCCTGTGTGCCGCAGAATGGAGTGGGGTGACATTTTGCATCTGCGCAGCATTTACATTTGCCCCGGCATTTATCAGCATTTTACACAACTCAAAATTCTCCTTTGCTACAGCTGAATGAAGGGCATTTACCTTAGATGGGTTGGTGGCCTGCAAATCAGGGTCAGCTCCGTTTTCAAGTAGTAAAATGGCTATTTTCGTTTGATCAAAAAACGCTGCTAGGGATATCGGGGTGAAGCCATCACTTGAATACGAATTGACCAAAGCATTGCCGGTAGAATTAAGGTATTCTCGTACTACCGGTTCGTTTCCGGATATAATGGCCTCATGGAAGGAAAAGGATTGTTTGAGCACAATAGCCCTCTCAAAGACCGGTTTTAGCCCACTGTATGCGATGAGCACAAATCCCGAACTTCCGTTTTCATCCTTAGCGTCGAGGATACCCGGATTGGACTCTATTAAGTTAATCATTCGGGATGCATCTTTTTGAGCCAATGCTACTTTAAGGGAGTCAATCATATCGTTTGCATTTAGTGTGAAAGTAGTCAGAAAGTAAACGGTGGATATCAGTACAATTTTCATTTTCTTTTTGATCAAAGAAAGGTTATTGTGCCTTGATCAAGTTCCTATATATCACCAAGTTTGTAGCATGATGGTGCCTTGCCAGTAACTGACTTAAAATAATGGCTGAAATTGCTCATGCTTGAATAGCCTACCTCTTTTGCGATTTCGGATATTGGTTTATCTGTTTGCCCTATTTGGCGGCAAGCCTCCTGTATTCTCAATTTGGAAAGGTATTTGAAAGGGCTCAACCCAAAAACCTGTTTAAAACACCTTAACAGGTGATTTTCTGAAAGGGCAGCCACTCTTGCAATGTCCGAAAGTGCGAGGTTCGCCCTATAGTTATTATCAATAAAGTCCCTGGCGCAGTATATTCTTTGGTAAATCTCTACCCTGGTGGACTTCTTCTTCAATGACAATTTTTCAGCTTCCTTCAGTGCCGTGCCATTTTGTGCAATTAAAGCATTCAACAATTGGTGGTAAAACTCATCGTGCTCCAGCGTTGATTTGGAATTTGAAAGTCGTTTTTTACCCTCCAAAAGCCAGCTGGAAACCAATCCTTCATGTTTGTATTTTCTTTCCAGAAAATGAATCCCCTTTTGTTTGGTATTGGGGTTAAAGTCGAGAAGTTGAATGTCCGATGAGAAGTGTTCGGAAACCACACCTGAAACAAACTCAGGAGAGAAAAAGACGCAAAATGACTCGGTTTCATTTGCCGTATCGATCGTCAAATGGTATTTCGTGCATTCGTTTAAAACCAGAAAACTGTCGTGGTTGATGCAATAGTCCTTGTACCCAACATTATAGTTGGCAAGGCCGTTGTAAAATGATTTAACAGAGAGGAAACAGTCTCCTGACCATTGATACTGCCTGGCTTGTTGATGAATGATAAAATTGTCCATCTCTAATTGGCTCAAACAATTGACCTTAGTACAAAGTGCACCATGCACCTTTTTGGCCTTTCCCAAATCTAACTGTTTTTGGCCTTACATAGATCTCACGTTCTCAATAATTCGATAGGCTTGGTGCAGTTTCCTGAGCACTCTCGGGATTGGTTGTATTTATTTCATATTCTATCAGGTTGCTGGCTTTGCCAGAGTTGGTGATTACCATAGACTTGATATTCCTTTCCAGGCCTTTCTGAAAACAATAGTTTATGGCGAAATTTTTGTCCGCATCCTGATATACAATGTCCTGATACCTCATTTTGTTCCCATTCAAAATCACTTTAACCAATTTTTCGCCATTCACATTTTCTATGCGCAAAGTCTCCCGGACGTTGATACTGGTTTCGCTATCGCAAATCAAACCCCTGTCATTTTTGAAATACTCTACTTTGAGGAGCTCCACCTCCAATTTTTGAGAATCCGTGTTATCTACAAAATAATAAATGGGAATACCTATAAGCACCAAACAAATACCAGCCAGAAACAACCTCTTGCTATTGGCTGGGTGTACGGTAACTTTAAAGAACCTCGTAAGGCCAGAAAGTCCTAAAAAAAGAATCCCCCCGATGGTAAGGATAAATGCCAGTGGTTTTTCCAGTAATAATTTAAGGATTTCTTCCATTTCGTTAATCAGATCAGTTTAGCTACAAATGAATAGATATAAATTCTAAGGAAAGATACACTACGGTGTACCTGCATTCCTCGCAGGATAAAAGTACTCAAAATATTACGTTATTATTTTACCCTTTGGAAAATTTCAAGCACCTGTCAGGAAATGTCGGCTGGTTAGGCCTTCCATCAATTGTCTCATTGCATTGGGAATGCAGTGCAAGTAAATAAAATCACTTATTCTATTTAGACAAAGTAGCCAACAGGCTTTCCAACCGGTCGAATACAGAACCCCATCCATTCATAAAGCCCATTTCTTCCTGCTGCTTACAGTAGGCTTCCGTAGGATGTACCACATTAAATGTAAATTCGGTTTGCTCTCCATTTGCTTCAAATAGTGCCTGTATCTCCACCCCTTCTGTCATGGGTTTGAAGTTGGCTGATGATATGATTTTCTTGAACGGTTCGATTTCCGAGTAAACGCCATCTGCAATAAACTCACTTCCATCGGGCATCTGCATCACATACTCCCATGCCCCTCCGGGCCTGAATTCGTGCCGGACAACCCTGGTATCCATTCCCTTTGGCCCCCACCACATGATGATGTGCTCGGGTTGGGTCCATGCTTCCCATACCAATTGGATGGGAGCATCTAGGGTCCTTTTGATAGACAGTGTGCGGTTGTTGGCTTGTTTTGATTCACTCATGTTTTCTGTTTTCTTTTAGTTTCATTAAATAATCTTCGAAAGAATCGAGTTTTTCTTCCCATAGCTTGCGGTATTTGCCCACCCAGTCGGCTATTTCAAACAGGCTTTCGGGTTTGATTTTACAAAATCGTTCACGCCCATGCTGGTGGATCACAACCAGGTCACACTCGTTCAGGATTTTGATGTGTTTGGAAATGGCAGGCCTGCTGATGTCAAATTTCCCCGCAATGGCATTGACGGTGAGTTCGTCTTTCACCAGCAAATCAATGATATCGCGTCTAACCGGATCGGCTATCGCCTGAAAAACATCCCTTCTCATAATTTACGTAACCAATTGGTTACAATTATAAGTGTAATCAAATGGTTACACAAGTTTTCGTGTAGAAAATTTCATAGAAATGTGTGAGATTCCGGCTTAGGTGGGAATGACGTTAAGCGAACAGAGTGCTTTTATTGGATGATTTGCTGATTCAACCTTCGATGCAAGGTCATTTCACCGAAAAAGATAAATGCCTGCCTCCAAAAATACTGAGATGGTCAAATATGCTGGTCTATCAGGATATGATTACCGTCAGGGTCTGTCAGCACGATGCTCCCCGGACCGGTGCTATCTGCATCAGCCTCCCGTTCCAGTTTTACATTTTGAGCTTTTAAACCGGCTTGGATCTTCCTTACATCGTCAAAGGATTCCAGAGTGTTGGCGTTTTCGTCCCATCCAGGGTTGAAGGTCAAAATATTGTTTTCGAACATGCCCTGAAACAACCCGACCAATGCGTTTCCATTTTTCATGATCAGATAATTCATTTTGAAGTCTCCGGCGAAAACGCTGAATCCAAGTTTTTCATAAAACTCTTTAGACACCTGAATATCCTTGACAGCCAGGCTTATTGAGAATGCTCCTAATTTCATAATTGTATTTTTTGTGGTTTGTTATCGCTTTGGTCTGTTGATACCAAGAAATAATACTGCCGTTACCCTTGTTACCACCACAAGATAGAAAAACCCTGGGTTTTATCATCGCTTACAGGATTCCATGTTGCTAATAAATTCGGTGGACCAAAGCGTATCTATTTCAACCTTTCGAGTCGACCCTTTGGTTTTACAAGGTTTTTGTAATCCCATTGGATTTCCCTTGATTTTTTGAGCCACCGCTGTAATGAGACTGTGTCTATTTCTTACGCTTTGTTATGGGATTTTTAGAATTTGATTGACAAATCTAGCTGCCCTCCAAGGCCAAGTTCAACAATTTTCTTCAATGTGGAAAGTCGGACTTCTTTAATGTTATTTTCAATTTTCGATATATAGGACTTAGTTGTACCTACTTTAACGGCCAATTCTTCTTGTGTCATACCCTTTTCAAGTCTGGCGTCATGAATTAAGGCACCAATCTTAAAGTGCTCATATCCTTGTTCAAGTTCGTCACGTTTGGCCGTGCCTACATTACCGAAATGTTTGTTCTTGAACTGATCAAGCGTCATAATGTTACTTTTCTTGCTCATATTCTTTCTTTATTTTAAGGGCCTTCTTTATTTCGGTTTTTGGTGTTTTTTGTGTTTTCTTTTGAAATCCGTTCATCAGTACCACGAGTTGACCTTGATCGAAAAAACAGAAAATCCGAAATATATTACTGCCCACCTGAACCCTTACTTCATAGAGACCATCAGTTCCTTTAATGTGCTTAAGGTAGGTCTCAGGAATATTTCGAATCTCCTCAATCAGGTTAATGGTCCAAATGATCTTTTTCTGAACCTTTTCAGTTTGCTTTACGAAAAAGGATTCGAAATAATCCTTATAGAAGATAATAGTTCTTGCATTCTTTCGCACGCAACAAAAGTACTTAAAGTTTCACTTTAGTACAACTTTACTTAGTAACCCACTGATCTGTAAGCAGACAAGACAGGTGTATGTATTTTTCTTCAGCCAACGGTATCGTACAAACAAAAGCAGAGCTATTTCAATCTCTCTAGCCGACCCTTTCGTTTCACAATGTTTTTATAATCCCATTGGATTTCCCTCGATTTTTTGAGCCACCGCTGTAATGAGACTGTGTCGATTTCTTCTACGGTGTTGTAGAAAATGGATGCATCTTTAAATTTTTCACCTTTGATACTCAACTCGTCTTCCTCAAAATCAGCCCCACTCCAAAACATCAACCTTATTCCACGTTTTTGTTTGCTGTACCCTACTACCGGGTTTTGATCTATAAACCAAACCGGGTGTCCATGCCAGATTTTACTTTCCGCTTCTGGCAGTTCCTGATCAATAACCCGGGCCAGCGCATCACAGATTTTCCCATCTGCAAGTTCCTGTGCCTGGTTATATTTTGTTATCCCTTCATGCATATTGACGTGTTGTTTTTTACTACCAAGTTAAAAATAACCTAAGTTAGGACTTTAACATATTCATGATCAATAAATTACGATCGTCCCCGCGTCAAGCGCGGGGCAGGCTATTTCGGAATTTTTATCCTTAAATTTAAAAAAGGATAAAAATATCCTTGCCTGAGGCATGCAGGCGTAATCTCATTTTCAGGTGCTTGCCTGCGGCAGGCAGGCCTGATAAAATATGCCTTTTAAGAAAATTAAGGCATATTTTTTGGATCAAGCGGAATTTCTGTGGGGTATCCAGAAAAAGTCTAATTTAGCTTTCAAAAAAGATGTTTGAAAGTTTGCACCAGTTTCGGGAAAGTCATTCCGCAGCAAAGCGGAGGAATCTTTACCATTTGGACATTCGGCAAAGATGTCTCCATTGCATTACGACATGACGCTTTGAGTGGTCGTTGGTAGAGTCCTAATGGACGTACTACTTTCTAAAAAGTGGTTCTTAAAGGTTTGTGCCTATTCTGGACGTGTGTCATTGCGTAGTAAAGCACCTACAGATGGGTTAGAACAATCCAGACCACAAACAAAAATTATTAAGTTCTGCTAAATTTACCTTTTAACTTTCTTAGAAAGATACAATTACCCCACAAGCTTTACGCTTGATCCATATTTTTCTGGCATGACGGTTATACTATTCATCGAGTTCACGTTAAAAATCACGCCAATTGGGAGTCTTGTCAAAAGAAGTCAATGGGGAAGCTTCATAAAAACAGCTCATTGAGCTTTTCAAGTCGATAATCAAATATCTCCCCCAGTTTTCGCTTTATTAATATTTCATTGGCCACACTACCCAGCCAGCCATAGGGTGGCTGGTAGGTCACAATGTCGGACATTACCGTTCCGTCTTCTGTAGATTCTAAAAAATGCTGATGGTGCCATAACTTGTATGGGCCGACACGTTGCTCATCCACAAAGTACTCCCTGACCTTCACATGTGTAATTTCTGTAACCCAGGTAGTCTTGATGCCTAAAAACGGAGATACTTTGTAGCTGATGATCATTCCCTCGTACATTTCCTGCGGAAGGTCCCCTGAGGTGATATCAAACCCCATATAATCCGGGGTGATCTTTTTGAGGTTGCCGGGATTTGACACAAAATCCCATAATTTATCGATCGGTTGGTTGAAAACCTGCTGCCTCTTAAATTGATAAACCCCCATGCTAGTGTAAAGATTGGTTGTTTGCCGAACTATTTTTTGGTTTTCCGTCATAAGTCCATTCGAACGGCTTGGCCCTTTCTTTGTTGTAGGTATCGACATATTGGATTATCTGGTTTGCCAGTTGTTCTTTGCTATGCCAT
>JAVKDJ010000076.1:0-12083 GCA_040222275.1 Cyclobacteriaceae bacterium | reverse complement strand
TTGTTAATTGTTAATTGTTAATTGTTAATTGTTAATTGTTAATTGTTAATTGTTAATTGTTAATTGTTAATTGTTAATTGTTAATTGTTAATTGTTAATTGTTAATTGTTAATTGTTAATTGTTAATTGTTAATTGCTAATCAAAAACCACTACACCTTTGGCATTCCTGCCGGCCAGCATATCGTCAAAAGCCTGTTGTAATTGGTCTAAGGGATAAGTTCTTGTGATCATCTGGTCCAGCATCAAGTCTCCTTTATCATACAAATCTACCAATTTAGGAAAATCAATCTGAGGCCGGCATTTACCATACAATGGGTTGATGTAAATTTTATCCCATTCGAATAAATTCATGTCGATGGTAATCTCCTGCTCAATACCGCTTACCTGGACGGCCGTTCCGGCGTTTCTCACCATTGCCAATGGGGCGGCTCCAAGGTCTGGTATGGCAGTACATTCAAACGCATAATCAGCCCCCCGGCCTCCGGTCATTTTCTTCACCTCTTCAGCTGCATCCGCCAGTCCTTTATCATTTTTATCGGCTATAATGGTATGGGTAGCTCCAAATTGCCTGGCCATCTCCAGCCTTTCCGGGTTGATATCTATGGCAATAATTTTAGCTGCCCCTGAAATACGTGCCCCTTGTATTACATTGAGTCCTACACCGCCTGTGCCCAGTACCACCGCCGAACTGCCGGCTGCCAACCGGGCAGAATTGACCACTGATCCGTATCCGGTCATTACCCCACAGCTAATGATACTGGCAGAAGGTAATGGCATGCTACTATCCAGTTTGACGCAGGCAGATGCCTTTACCAAGGTATATTCGGAAATAGTCCCGATATTAAAAGACCTTTCAATAGGGTTGCCATTCCATTTGGTGCCTTCCAGGTGCGCATGTCCGGGCGTATATCCATTAGCTCCGGCTGTTACGGGGGAATTGTTTTCACAAATATGCTGGTTGCCTTCCTGGCACTGAAAACATTTCATGCAGGGAGTGGCCCAGTTGAGGATTACCCTATCCCCGGACTCAAGTCCCTGAACTTCGCTACCAACACTTTCGACCACACCGGCCCCTTCATGCCCCAACACTATGGGTTTTCCCCAATTCAAAGAATCATGGTCGGTATGGCAAAGGCCAGCGGCTTTCACTTTCACCAAAACCTCGTCAGGTTCCGGTTGGAACACCTCAATCTGATCAATAAGGAAACTGCCATCGCCCTGGGCAATGGCAGCTCTGCAAGAAATAGCCATTTATGTCTTAAATATCGGAAGGATCGAATAACAAAGGAAAAAACTGCCCTTCTATTTTATCGCCCTTCTTTACAACCGGCACTCCACTCAATAATTTTTCGTTGGTGTCGGAAACTGTGCCATCCGCAAATACATTGATCACAAAAGCACGTCTGGGCCTTTCAGACTTGTTTTCATACGAGCCATGCACCATCAGGGGATGATGAAACGAACCATAACCCTTGGGCATTTCAATGGCCACCTTATTGGCATATTCCTTTTGCTGCTGTTCGGTCAATAGCTCATTCAGGCTATCCATATCGCCGGCCAGGCCTATTCTCTCCAGCAAAGGCCATTTGTGGCTTTTGGGAATGTAATGAAGGCAGCCATTGTCGGTAGTAGAGTCGTCCAACCCCACCCAGCAGGTGAGGTGCTGCATGGGAGCTGTCCTGATCCAATAGCTGTAGTCCTGATGCCACGCCACCACACCGCCATGTTTGGCTGGCTTGCAGAAAAGCTGGTCGTGCCAAAAACGTACGGCTTTGTGGCCAAGGAGCTGACTGGCAGCAACCACATACCTCGGGTTCCAAAGGATGTCATGAAAGCCTTTGGTCATTCTCCAGTGCCCAAGCGAATGAAAGAGTACAGTACTGGGATCTTCCGATTGGTTGGAGTGAAATTCGTAGAACAGGTCGTTTTTTTCATAAGAAGGGTCTGCCAGCACTGCCAGCTCTTCATTGAGCTGATCTACCTGGTTTTCCTCCAAAATTTTTACATTGGACAAATAACCATATTCGTTGAAATGTGCAATTTGGTCATCGGAAAGTTTGTATTCTTCCCAGGCTTCCCTGGCCGATAAATGTGGGAACATGTCTGAAATGAGCCCCACATGAAGGGATAAATCCCTTTCAAGTTCCTTGATCATAGTAGTAGTTTTAAAGTTATGGGTACAAAATTGATGGTATCACAATCGATATTCTTCTTTTATTTTCACAAAAAAGTAATCTATTTTGTCAAACTATTATATTACCTTATGAAATCTGTTACATAATAGGATAATGGAAGCCATTTTCGAAAAAGTATTACTGACGGATGAAAGGTCGATACGGGCCTTTCTTTTTGACAAGCCGGAGTTCGACGGACACTGGCATTTCCACCCGGAATGTGAGTTGACCTTTATCAAAAAAAGCACCGGGATCAGGTATGTAGGCAATCATGTGGCAGACTTTGAGCCCGGAGATTTGGTATTGTTGGGGCCCAATTTGCCGCATTGCTGGAAAAGTCTGGACGAGTTCAAGGAGATCGCCCAGTCAGTAGTGATACAATGGAACCCTGCTGTATTGAATGACATCCCCGAACTGAGGGCGATACGCAAGATGATATCGAAAGCCGACCGAGGCGTGAGGTTCTATACCAATGACAATACGCAAGTTGGTGAACGTATGCTTGAGCTGACCAAACTCCCCCCCACCGAGCAGTATATTGGATTTATTGCCCTTCTTTCAGCACTGACCAGGGAACAAAACACCGAGCTCCTAGCTGGTGACTCCTATGCCTATGATTTATCACACCATACCGAAAGCAGGCTGAACAAAATCCAGGGGTATGTGAAGAACAATTTCCAAAAGAAAATCCTTTTGAGCGACATTGCATCGATCGTAAATATGAGCGAACAGTCGTTCTCAAGGTTTTTCAGCAAAACCATGGACAAGCCGTTTTTCGTGTTTGTGAATGAATACCGGGTGAATATTGCCAGCAGGCACATCCTGGAAACCGACCTGCAAATGGCAGAAATAGCGTACAAATGTGGCTATGAAAGCCTGCCGTTCTTTTACAAGCAATTCAAAAAATTCAAAGGTTATACCCCCCTTGAATTCAGAAAGATGTACAGGAAGATTTGATTCTTGATTGACCGAAACCATTGGCTCCATATCCTGAAACAGTCAGACAATTTCATTCAATTTTGAAGTTTTTATGTTCATTGTCCTATTCCCCCTGGTTCGTTTGTCATGAATAAAATGATTGATAAAAATTAAAATCCAAGAAAATGGACATTACACACAATTTAGAAATCAAAGCTTCCCCAACAAAAGTTTATGAGGCGGTGGCTACACAAAAAGGCATCAATGGGTGGTGGTCTAAAGACTGCACAGTGGGTGCCGGGGAAGGTGAACATTCCCTTCTTAAGTTCAACAAAGAAGGTAGCATAGTTGAGATGGGGTTTCGCACCGTGTCTTTGAATGCCCACAAAAAAGTGGTGTGGGAATGTACTGAAAATGCCAACCCGGCATGGATCGGCACGAAAATAATCACTGAGATCAGCCCATCCGATGAAGGGTCGAGGGTAACATTTTCCCATGCCAATTTCGATGAAAAATGGAAGGGGCAAGACCCTTTTGAAATGACTAAAACCGGATGGCAGCATTTCGTTCAAAGCCTGGTATCCTATTGTGAGCGGGGTGAAGGCCAGCCCTGGTAAGAAAAATGCTCTGGCGACTTCCTGTCAGAGCATTTTTTTGCATTCTTCGATCCTGTTTTGGATCAAACTACTTTCCGTAGCAGATGGCTCCAGATGTAGTGCAGCTTCCAGGTGCGCAATGGCCTTGCGGAAGTTGCCGAGCTTCATGTGAAATATGCCCTGGGTAGCTGGCAGCAAATGGTAGTGGCTCAAGGCCCCATCATTTTTCAGTTTGTCCAGCGAGCGGAGGGAGCTTTCAATCCCCTCCAGTTGGCTTTGGATCACAGCCAGGTTGAGGGCAATGACAGGATTGGGCTTGAGCTTTTCAAGCAACTTGTATTGGTCAAATATGCTTTGCCAGTTGGTGGTTTCGAAGCTTTCTGCCATACAATGTTCAGCTGCTATGCCTGCTTCGATGTGGTAGGCTGAAAGGCGCCTGGCCCCCATCGATTTCTGCATATATTTCATGCCTATCACAATTAATTCCTTGTTCCAAAGTGCCCGGTCCTGGTCTGCAAACAAGACAATTGCCCCGTGGTTGTCAATTCTCGCCTCAAACCTAGCGGTATGAAAACACATCAATGCAAGCAAAGCGCACAGCTCCTGATTGTTGTCAAAATGTAACAACAGCAGCTTGACCAGCCGGATGGCTTCAAGGCAAAGTTCCTTTTGGATGATGGTATCTTTTGAGGTGGAATTATAGCCTTCATTGAAAAGCAAGTAGAGGGCAAGGCCCACCACTTTCAACCTCTTTTCCAACTCAGCACCCTGCGGAATGCTAAAGGGTAAATTCGAATCCCTGATGCTTTTCTTTGCCCTGTAAAGCCTCTTGTTGATGGTTGATTCGGTCGTGAGCAGGGCTCTGGCTACTTCTCCTACCCCAAAACCACATAAGGTCTTCAGGGTAAGTGCGATCTGCGATTCTACGTTCAACAAGGGGTGGCAGCATGTGAAAATCATTCTCAACTGGCTGTCTTCGATTTCATTCTCCAAAAAAACCGGATCCGCGTCATGGCTGCCTCCCATCCCTATAGGATCAGCTTGGTGATGCATCCAGACCATCTGGTTTCTCTTTAATTCATTGAGCGCCTTTCTTTTGGCCACCTGAACGAGCCACGCTGTTGGATTATCCGGAATCCCTTTTGTACCCCAATTGCCTAAAGCTGTGATCAGCGTTTCCTGCACCACATCTTCTGCCAGTTGGATGTTGGCTGTGCCAAAAATACTGGTCATTGTAGCTACGAGCTTTCCGTATTCGGCACGAAAAAGATGCTCTACGATTTGATCGGTTTTACCAGTCAAGGTATGTCTATTTCATTTTGGGAAAGACCAAAGGCCTCACCTCTATGGTGTACAGCCCAAGATGGGGAGAGGAAAGCGCTATCTCATTAGCTTCATCCTGGCTGGCGGCCCAGATGAGCATATACCCGGCTATTATTTCCTTGGATTCTAAAAATGGCCCATCGGTGATGATGCTTTCGTCCTTGCCTGTGAGCAATGCCCCATGCTCTTCCAGCCGCTGGCCCCCAAGGTACTGATCGCCAAGTCGGCCCACCCAGGCTTTGTACTCTTCCATTATGTTTTGAAGTTCATCAGGAGACAGATGGTTCATACCATCGCCTTTCAGTATCAATAAAAACTCTTGCATGCTTTTTTATGATTGTGACATTTAACTTTTACGAAATAGGACAACTCTTACCCGATTTTTTTCGGGCCAATGCCATACATGCACACCAACTAATGACAGTACCATGGTGCTCCGGAACCATGGTACTGTCTGTCATGCTTTTAATCATCAATGGCCTGTCCCACCATTTGGCGAAATTTCCAGCCTGTGTTGTCATTTACCGAACCGCTGGTCTGCTTCATTATAATCCCGATGACCTGCTCTTTTGGATCGGCAAAATACTGGGTATTGAAATAACCACCCCAATCAAAGGTACCGGCACTTCCCCTTCCACCTTGTGCCTGCCCTTTTTCGTTGAGCACACCGAATGCCAGACCATAATAGGCTCCTGACCCTTTCCACAAATCACCGATCTGATTGCTCATGATGGCCTGCACGGTAGTCCTGCTCAGGAGCCGTATTCCGTTCACTTCCCCCTCGTTAAGGTACATTTGCAAAAACCTGGCATAGTCCATAGCAGTGCTGGAAAGCCCCGCCCCGCCTGCGAAATAGGTTTTGGCACCTGTGATAGGATAATCCGGATCAAATAGTGGGTTGGCTGTCAGTTTTTGCCATTTTCCATCGGCCTGCATATACACCGGCACCAGTCGTTTGTTATTGGATTTTGGTTGATAA
Source organism: Cyclobacteriaceae bacterium (assembly GCA_040222275.1). Lineage (GTDB taxonomy): Bacteria > Bacteroidota > Bacteroidia > Cytophagales > Cyclobacteriaceae > CAXBNB01. Next base: position 6,092 of record JAVKDJ010000076.1, on the reverse strand, counting down.
AACCAGGTATCCTTCATCCCCAGCGGGTCGAATATTCGTGTTTTGAAAAATTTGTCGAGGGGCATGCCTGATACTATTTCTATCATATATCCCAATACGTCCAGCCCTTCGCTATACACATATTTTTCACCGGGATTTTGATGGATGGGAAGCCCGGCCAGTTTTTTAATGTTCTCTTCCAGCACCACAGGCCTGGTGGTAAAACCATCTATGATGCCTGCTTTTTGGTACATTTTTTTGAACCTCTCATCACTATCGATAAAACCATAGCCAACTCCTGAAGTGTGGGTAAGCAGGTGCCGGATAGTTATTTGGTTTTTGGCGGGGGTGGTGGTGAAAGATGAATCGGCCTCTATCAAAGAATCCAACACCTGTACGTTGGCAAATTCAGGGATAAATTTGGCTATGGGATCGTCCAGCCGGAACTTCCCCTCTTCCCAAAGCATCATTACCGCTGTGGCCGTAATGGCCTTGGTTTGTGACGCAATCCTGAAAATATCGTTGGTTTGAAAAGCCCTTTTGGATTCGAAATCGGCAGTACCAAAAGCTTTGTGAAACACTACTTTGCCCTTTCTGGCCACAAGGGCCACCATGCCAGGCACCTCGCCATTTTTTACTGCTTCCCGGCACATGTTTTCGATGCGCATCAAGCGCTCCCCTGACATGCCTACACTGGCAGCAGTGCCTTCGGAAAGCGGTGGGGTAACCTGAATGGATTTGGTTTGTGCATGGGAAATCCATGCAAATAGTACTAAAACAAGGGTTAATGTGTGTTTCATTTTTAATTGATTTTTGGGTTTAAAATATTGTTGTTGTTTGCCTGTTTGAAAAAAACGGGACGCGAAAAGTTACAAACTTTACCTGAATTCCTGTAGATATTTCCGGGAACGGTTCAACAAAGGGATTGGACAGGCCTTTTAATACTGGGCTTGGGCTATTTACAAGCCCAACTTGTCCATTTTGTCTTTCTCATACCTGCTGTCTTCGGCAGGATATCTCAGTGCATCTTCAAATTGACCTGAATCCTTTGCAAGTGCCCAAATCAAACTCTCGCCGGCATGCAAGGGTGTTTTTCTGAAAACAGGGTCTGTATATGCCTCATGGGCAGAAATCACCTCCCAGCCCTTTTCCTGAAACCTTTCTACTACTTTGTCTAAAAACAAGGCGGCCAACAAATTGTGGTGAAGCAACAAGGTGTGTTTGATATGCCTACCTGTCAACTGATAGGAAAGCTGTTCATAGTACATAGCCCTGTCATACAAATGGTCAAGGTAGTATTCCATAAAACCTTCGAGGCTGGCATCCGGGTTTTCCCTAAGGCGTTTTCTCAACCTGCTGTCTATATACCAATCCGATGCATCAATGGTCACATACCCGTTTCTGTATTGCTGTTTCCTGAGAAACTCCCTGAACCCATCTACTTTTTCGGGAGTGTTCCCTTCTTTGAGGTATGGAAACCTAAACATCCTTAAATAGTTGCTATAACTATCAATAAGTGAATCGTTAGCAATCAATTCATCCCGAAAGTTTTCAAGGCTGATGGCTTCACTATTGAAATTGGGGTGATTCAGGGTGTGGTTGGCAATTTTATGCCCCCGTTCATCCCAACTCTTCAACAGGTATTTACCCTTGGAGTCAGTTTTGCCCTTTCCCAATACGAAAAAAATGGCTTTGACTTCTGCAGCATCCAGCTTATCTAGTATCATGGTGTTCCATTCCTCCAGCAAATAACCTGCCCGGTCTGCGGTAGAGCCATCGTCAAAGGTAAAGCTGATTTTGGGCTGGGCGCCTGCAAAGGTAAAATGGAGTGTAAGCAGGAAAAGGAAAGAAAATCTCATATAAACCAAAAATGTTAAACCCTTTTTTTTTCTTCATTAATACACCCGCCCGATCATCGGATGGTCAACGATGGTCCTTTTCAATTCCTGAAAGTCCACCTCGCCCTGATAGCTCCAAACAACACGGCCTCCAGGTTCGATCAGAGCGGTGTAAGGAAGGGCTCCATTCCAATCCGGGTCGATGGCTTCTATGAGTTCGTATTTATCATCCGTGGTGGAGATGTAGTTGGTCACCGCTGACTGACTTTTTTCCAAAAACTCCAGTGCTTCTGGTTTCTTTTCCAGCTTATCTGCCGATACCGACACAAATTCAAAATCCCGGGCACCAAACATCCTCTGGACCACTACAAACTGCGGATATTCCAACCGGCAGGGGGCACACCATGTAGCCCATACATTGACCAACCTCAGGTTGCTGCCTTCGTTTTTCATCAGCGATTTCAATCCATCGGTATTGGTTTCTTCCAGGGCCACTTCCTTTTCAGCCCATTCGGCGTCCACCCTCTCGCGCATTTTGGTTTTCCATCCCCATTTGGTGGAGCATCCAAAGGTCTTCGTCACGGGTTTTGCGACCTCATTGCCAGCCAATACATCGTCAATCGCATTTCTTAAGTCCTCCCCATTGGCTGTGCCGGGTTTTTCCGAACCATCTATCCTGCCTACATATTTCAGCACCTCGTCCGAATCGAAAACGAAACAATGTGGTGTGGCTGCAGGCCCGTAGGCCAGGGATACTTTCTGGTCATCGCCATCATAGAGATAGGGAAAATCGAATTGGCGTTCTTTGGCACGGATTACCATATCTTCAAAGCTGTCGCCCAGATCGGAGTAGCCTAGCTCCTCATACAACAGCCCCAATGGACTATTGGGGGATATGGCTATCACTTGCACACCTTTTGATTTATAGTCGGCATCAATAGCCATGATCCGCTCTTCGTAGGCCTGGGCCGTGGGACAGTGGTTGCAAGTAAAAATAATCACCAACACTTTGGCCTGGGCATAGTCCGACAAACTGTGGTACCGGCCATCCACGCCCGGCAATCGAAAATCAGGAGCCTTTGCCCCAATTTCCAGTGGCGCTACTTTTTGCTCTGGCACTACTACAGGGTTCGACACAAACTTAAATGGGGCCTGCACATCCTCATCGCCTTTTTTCTCTTGTTTGCAATTGAACAGGGCAACCGACAGGACACAAAGTGCCATGCAGCCCAGGTTTCTGATGGTAAATGGATTGGCTTTCATGAATGTATGCTAATTGTTTAGTTTCGTATTGTATCCTTCTACGCCATAAATCAGTCAAAAATTCCTGTAGGAATTCCATCCAGGCTCATAGTGTTTTTATTTTTGCGATAGTCAACAAGTTTTTCTTCTCCTTGCTTTTCTGCCCATGCCTTTAATTCTGTCCTTTCTTCCCTGAAATCCATAAAAGGCACGGCCATACCGCAGGAAGTTTGCACCAGGTCTATGTTGATGTCTATAATTTGCCTGCTCCCGGGCTGCTCAGGAAACAGGTGGATATAGTCTTTCCATTCCTCATCCCTTTCGTGATATACTTTTGCTGTACCATAAAGCCTTAGGATCATCGGCTTTCCTTCAAAAGCACAAAACATAACAGTGATCCTATTGAGGTGCTGCAAATGTGTAGCAGTTTCATTACCACTGCCGGTCACATTGAGCCATACCACCCTTTGTGGTGATAGTACCCGAACGGTATCCATTCCTTTTGGTGATAGGTTTACCCTGCCTTTTTCCATGGCAGTAGCTACAAAAAATATTTTCTGCTGGTTGATAAAATCTTTTAATTCTGGTGTCAGCGCTTCAATTCTCTTTCCCATTGTCTCTTCAAAAAATTATTACATTAGTTTTACTTCTTCAATACCCAGCCGCCTGCCCATCTTTTCTGGACTCTGATGCCCCATAATATACCCCATCTTTGAGCATTATGGCCTGATAGCCGCCATACGCCCCAAGCGAATATTTCACCTTGTGCCCCTTCATCATCAAGCCCCTTACCGACTCATAAGGTATTCCCGATTCCATTTGGATAAATCCCCCATCAGTCATTTGCCCTCCAGTTGGCTGGGAAGAACCTTCGTGGTTTACCCTTGGTGCGTCTCCGGCTTCCTGTAGGTTCATACCAAAATCAATCAGGTTGACCACAATTTGCGCATGGCCCTGCGGCTGCATGGCCCCACCCATCAAACCAAAACTAATATAAGGCGCACCATCTTTGGTGATGAATGCCGGGATAATGGTATGAAATGGCCGTTTCCCTGGTTCATATTGGTTGTAATGCCCTTCTTCCAGGGAAAAAAGCTCTCCCCTGTCCTGAAGGATGAAGCCAAGCCCGGTTGGTGTCATGCCCGATCCCATTCCCCTGAAATTGCTCTGAATAAGAGAGACCATATTGCCCTCTTCGTCGGCCACCGTCAGGTAAATGGTATCCCCGTTTTTCAACTCACCGGGTTCATAGGATGATGCCGACCGGTCGGGATTGATCAATTTTCTCCGTTGATCGGCATACTCTTTGGAAACCAACTGATCCACGGGGATATCACGAAATGCAGGATCCGCATAAAACTTTGCCCGATCCTCAAAAGCCAGTTTTTTGGCTTCTACCAAAGCATGCAGGTATTCGGTACTTCCAAAACCCATGTCGCTGATGTTGTACCCCTCCAATATATTCAGCATTTGCAAAGCGGCTATACCCTGCCCATTTGGGGGCAGCTCCCATACATCATATCCCCGATAGTTGGTAGAAACCGGCTGCACCCATTCCGAGACATGGTTTTTCAGGTCATTATAAGAGAGGAACCCTCCGTTTTCCTTCATGTAGCTGGCTATGGTTTTGGCTATTTCCCCTTTGTAAAAAACATCCCTGCCTTGTTCGGCTATCATGGTCAGGGTACGGGCCAGGTTGGGGTTTTTAAATACTTCCCCTTTTTTGGGAGCACTCCCATTGGGCATGTATGTTTCCCTGAACCCGGGGTACTTCGAAAGCCTTGGTGCACTCAATTGCATATAAAAAGCAATCAGCTCCGTAACAGGAAAACCCTCTTCGGCATAGGAAATTGCCGGTTGCAGGATTTTTGACATCTCAAGTTTCCCGAATTTGCCATGCAATTCAAACCAGCCATCCACACAACCCGGCACAGAAACTGGCAGTGGCCCGTAGGCCGGAATGCTGGTGTACCCATTTTCCTGAAAGTATTTTAGCGTCAGTGATTTGGGCGACCTGCCACTGGCATTGAGCCCGTGCAACTGCTTCGATTTGGCATCCCAAACGATGGCAAACAAATCACCTCCGATTCCATTTCCTGTAGGCTCTACCAAACCGAGCACCGCATTCGCTGCTATGGCCGCATCTATCGCATTGCCACCTTGCTTTAGGATATCCAGTGCCACCTGGGTGGCCAGTGGCTGGCTGGTGGCGGCCATTCCGTGCCTGGCAATTACTTCTGATCTTGTAGAAAAAAGCCTGCCATTGACACGGTCCTGGGTGAATGCCTGAGAATTGGACAACAAAACCAGCGTGAGAAATGCAAATCGAGTTTTCAGGGTATTGATGTACGGCATAATCTTTCTGGTCAAAATGAAATGAGTCAACCAAAACGTGGCTGAATCTACTTAGGTGATTAAAATTAACATAAAACGAATCAAATTGTACACATGAACGCGCAAACGCTAGGCGAAATTGGATAACAAACAGATCGCTTCGTCGTACCTCCTCGCGAAGACGGCAGGACTATACGCTGCTATCGGTATTATATGCTAAGACAAGTGAAATTTTACTGTAGTTAAAAAAATTCAGGAGCAAGGCAACCCAACATTCAATGCACGTCTCTGCGAATGAAGCGCAGCGGAATGAAGCAGTCCCTATGGATATAGGTGCTACCTAAAAGTGGTAGGCGAACCAAAGAGGTGCCTTATGGAGACATCTACCTATCGAATGGCAGGGCACCTCTTTGTGTGAGAAATTGGATAACTAACAGATCGCTTCGTCGTACCTCCTCGCGAAGACGGCAGGACTATACGCTGCTATTCGTATTATATACTAAGACAAGTGAAATTTTACTGTAGTTAAAAAAAATCAGGAAGCAAGGCAGTCCAACTTTCAATGCACGTCTCTGCGAATGAAGCGCAGCGGAATGAAGCAGTCCCTATGAGTATGGGTGCTGCCTAAAAGTGGTAAGTGAACCAAAGAGGTGGTCTGTAGAGACTGCTGCTTGTCGAATGGTGCACCTTATTGAGGGC
>JAVKDJ010000075.1:0-747 GCA_040222275.1 Cyclobacteriaceae bacterium | reverse complement strand
TGTGTTGAGTGGTTCTTGCTATCAGGTTGGATGTCACCCCAACGTAAATAGTTGTCCTGTATTTATTGGCAACAATGTAAACATATCCACCCTTTGCGATCATGAGGTTAATTTAAGAAAATTCAGAAATAACCTGCATGGACATTCCTACTTATGGGGCTTTTTTAGTTTTCAAATGGAGGGTACGAACTGCCGGGTAACCAGATGCTGTTGGTTAACCGTCATACCTGCGCAGGCAGGTATCCCATAAATAGATTGTAGATTTTTCTAATGCGACCCCTGCCTGCGCAGGGGTGACGGGTTCTACCAAATGTGGCGGGGTTTCTGTCTGTTTATAACCCATATGCCTCTCAGAAAGTTTGGCCTAATTCATGTCATGAATTTCATCGTATAAATCACGCCATGTCGGATTTTTGGATATGATAAGGCGGTCCTTCCATGCCCTTTTCCATTTTTTTATTTGTTTCTCCCTTTCAATGGCATGCTCAATCCTTTCATGAAACTCCCAATATACCAAATCATGGCATGCGTATTTGGATGTGAATTTTGAGCCCTGGCCGCTTCTGTGTTGAGTGGTTCTTGCCATCAGGTTGGATGTAACCCCAATGTAAATAGTTGTCCTGTATTTATTGGCAACAATGTAAACATATCCACCCTTTGCGATCATGAGGTTAATTTAAGAAAATTCAGAAATAACCTGCATGACCATTCCTACTTATGGGGCTTTTTTAGTTTTCAAAGGGAGGG
>JAVKDJ010000074.1:0-149345 GCA_040222275.1 Cyclobacteriaceae bacterium | reverse complement strand
AGACAAGGAGTCAAAGCTCTTGCGCATATCGGTAGGCTGGCTGTAAAGCAGGTAGCGGTGTTCAGTAGATAAGGTAAACATCCCGCTAAACTAAACGCACACATCAAACTAAACCAGATGTGTACGACCGCAGGCTTACCTTTCTTGAGTATCTCTTTAGAAATATTACGCTCACACCCTATTGAATCATTACTAACAGTGCAACCTTGAATAGATAGCAGCTCAACCTGATTGTACAGGGCAAAAGGTACTTTTACCTTCGCTCTAAGCACACCGAAACCAGTCAAAAACTCTTAGGGGCAGTCTCCGAAAAACCCCTCCAAGGCCTGTTTCATAAAGTGCAGATAACCAGCTGCTTACGATAATTTACATATCGAAAGCCATTTTTTAATTAGCTCTTTATCAGATTGTTATCGCAAAACCGGGTCAAACTCGGGGGACTTCTTTGGAGCAATGTCTGCCAATGCCATGGCAATGGCCAACAAAAAAGAACCACCACTAGACAAAATAGCCGCTTAACAAACCAGGCTAATAAAGGTTTTGCAGGATACCTGTGCCAATACACCAAAATCTACCAATTTAGACCATGGAATTGAGCGTAATTCTATTATCTGAAGATCCCCCGACCCATAAAAAGACAATAAACACTGGGAAAAAATTTCCCACTGGACAAAACAAAATCAATTACTCCTGATTCATAGTATTTTTGAGGAGATACCGTTTTGGTTTTCGCAACACAAATCGAATTGACTGTAGGATGTGTCAATGCACTGTTGCCAACCTTTGGCTCGTATTCATAAAACCAGATACGGGCCAAAGGTTCACAACGGCGTAACCTGTTTAAATACCTCTAGGATATCTGAACTTCCTCCCATTCTTATTTGAAATGATTCCCTCTTTCATTTCCACATCGGAGTATAACTCAGAAACTGGTATGGCATCCAGATTTACCAGAATTGAACGAACCTTTACTGCCAGTCCCATTCTGGTTTGCTTAATTGCTTGCTGTTGTTCTGACATTTCTTTAAACAACGGCAAATACGCCATCATTTTTTTCTTTTGCTCCGGGTACCACGTAAGTGTCTCAATGGAAGAATAAGCGAGGTTAAAATTAACCTGGAATAATTCAATCAGCTTTTCCATTCCCAGTTCAAATTTGCCCAAATAGCATAATGCTTCTGAAGCCGCCGTAGCTACCTCCCATGCACCATCATCCACCGCATTCACCAATTCGATTGGTGCCTGCGTGATTTTATTCTGTGAACCAAGGGTACAAAACCCAATGGCGCCCCAATACCTCAATTCCGGGTATGGGCTATCAAGCAGTTCGGTTAATTTCTTAACATCACCAACTGTTGGCCTACTTGCCAACTCTGCAGCTTCGTACAATTCGATTAGTGGAAAATTTTGCTGATGCACCCATGAAAACAACCCTCCTTCCTTTTTTCTCATTCCTCTTACCACGAAACCAAGGTCTTTGGTTTCCCTGACATGCCTGGATGTTTCATTCCTAAAATATTTAAGCTTTTGGGCATGTTTCGGGTCATCGGCCAGATTGTTTAACTCCCATGGATCTTTTTCCAGGTCAAACAACATCTCGGCCTTTTTTGGCCCGTACGGTAGTAGCCATTTTTTTTCTTTACATTCCCCGGACATGACATACTTGTCCCAGGCCTGGTTTGCTGGCATTCCCCATTGGTACAAATTCCTCAAACAGAACGGCTTGTGCGGAATGTAGTTCCTAATGTATTTATACCTACCATCTGTGGCTGTCCGGCAAGGGTCGTAGTGGTAATTTTCCTGATTGCTTCTAAACCCAAATTGCAGCTCCCTCAATGGTTTGGAATATTTGCCAAGAAAAGCCCGGCCCTGCATGTATGCAGGAGGTTCTATCCCTGCCAGGCTTAAAATAGTAGGTGCAAAATCAACAAACCCAACCAGGCTTGTATCCACTATACCCGTGGAAATGCCCAGTTCTTTTTGCCAGGATGGTGGAACATAGATGATCAAGGGCACACGCAGGCCACTTTCAAAGGGCAGGCCTTTGCCTCTTGGTAAACAACCTCCGTGATCACTAAAGAAAAAAATAATGGTATTATCTTCAAGTCCTTTTTCCCTCAAATCATCCCTAAATGCCTGCACCCATTTACTTGATTCCCTGGATGCCTTTAGCATCATGGATTCATCAGATCTCGCCTCCGGAAGATCCGGCACATGAGGCGGTAAAAAAATCTGATCTGGATGGATGCCCTCCCTCTCCAAATCCGGCCTGCCGGTTGTGGTAATGGTCCTTACCAGTCCCATGTGGGTGGCTTCTGCATTAAAAACCGAGAAGAAGGGTTGGCCTGCTTTTCTCTGTGGGCTTGAATAGGTAGCATTTCGATTACATTCATCCCACATACTGGTATTGTCGACGGTTGTGTTGTAATCCGTTTTACTATTGTTCGTGCAAAAATATCCTGCTTCGTGTAAGTATTTGGGGTAGAATATGTCCGCTGGTGTATCATAATCTTCCCGGTGAATATCCATTCCGAAAGTGGTCGCATAACAACCTGTAATGAGGGTGGAACGCGCCGGGGAACAGTGTGGGGCTGTTGAAGACGCATGTGTATATAATATACCCTCCTTGGCCATGGCATCAATTTCTGGAGTCTTGATATCTTTATTGCCATAGCAACCAAATTGATACGGGCTGCTGTCTTCGATAGTCAACCAGAGGATATTGGGCTTTCTTTTTCCTGAATTGGCTTGTAAACAATGAATAGTAAACATGACCATCCAAACTGTGAGAAATAGATTTTTGCTCATTTGATAAATTATTTAATAGAAAGTAAAAACTCGTTCTAGGAGTAATATCAAACCATTACTCAATAACAATTTTTGTCATCCCGGTAGAATTTTTAAAAACCGGCCCTGCACGTTCATCACTCGATTCGTGCTTCCTTAGAAAGTAGCCCTTGCGTTTTACAAACCGCTTTCCATGAGACTTGTCAATAGTAGCAATACCTACAGGGTAAAACCCTCTTAGCTTGCTTTCATCACTGATAGTCACATTTTGAAGTGGTCGGTTGCTCCCTGTCTGCCAAAGATGATCTCCACTTGGCATCAGTTCGATCTCTTTTATTTCCAGATAAATTTTATCTTTAGACACTTTGACCACCATATAGTTGGTTCGGGTATTGTAGCCTATTAATCCTCCATGAGCCATTTGCATGATACCATCACTTTCAGTACAAGTAATAGCGTGTACTTCACCACACAGGTAAGCATCAACGTTGTACACTTTCATAGTCTGCCAGAATTCTGATTCCCTGCCTTCTTTAATCATCAGCCCGCTTGAACTCCCTTTTCTGACCGGGCCAAGAATAGGCGTATGCCCCAATATTATCCTATGATCAACATCCTTATTTTCTTCAAGGACTTGCTTGAACCAATTGAGTTGGTCTTCTGTGACACCTGCCTTAATCATTCCCTGGTCGCTTTGCCCTTCTTCAAAAACATCTACCGAGATAAACAGGACATTTTTATGCCTCCACCAGAATGCGGTACCCTTCATATGCTCAGGCCCATTCTTGGGCATATTCATGTGTTCAACAAAGGCTTCTTTATAATATTTCACAGATTCCACTTTTGCGGGCAATTTCCATGGATTATCTCCGATTTCATGATCGCCAATCGTGGTATAGTATTTTAAATTGTGATTATCCATTCTGTTTTTCCAGGCCGAATAATATCTTTTCGAATATTTTGCTATTGAATCTTTGCTGTTAAAGTTTTTGCTGTCACCCTTCAACATAGTTTCATCCCAATGCCCCATCACCAAATCTCCAGCTACTACCAAAAAATCAGGATCTTCGTTTTTGACAGATTTTAAAATGTAAGACAAGGCCTCTTCCCATCCTTCTTGTGGATAATCACAGTCAACGTTTAGAAAATCAGGCATGCTAACAAAGGTCCAGGTTTCATTTTCCTCTTTTTCTATTGATTTAAATGAATAAAGAACAAAAACCACCAATGGTATAGAAATGGCAAAAATTATATATTTCATACAGGTCTGTCTATTATTAAAATGATTGATAAAAAATTCTTAAATTTTATTCTTCCCCTTAACCTATTAAGGGTTACATGTATAAGAAGTACATCCGGCAAACATGATTAAGTTTGACGATTGCTTCAAATCTATAACGCGATATCACCTATAGGTTGATGAAAAAACAATTCTTCCTTATCAAGGAGCATCCAAATCAGATACTCCTTATAGCCAATACCAAATTACTGAGACCTATACCCATTATTTGTTGGGTCAGATTCCAAAAGTGCTGGATTCAATACTATTTCCTGTTCGGGAATTGGCACCATCCATATCATGCTTTTTTCCATTTTTAATGGCCTCAATACTGTTCTTCGCGGCAAATTGCTCCAGCTCTTCTTTGGACGCAAGCTTAAAATTCCATGCGTCCCACATGTAGTTCTTTATCTCCATTTTCTGCCCACTTGCAGCAGCACCCCGGCCCTCGTATTTATCAAAGAGGTTTTCAGGTTCTGGAAAATATTTGTCCTCAAATATTCCAAGGTGCCTTGGGGCGGGAATCCAGTTTCTATGTGGAGCCTTTTGCTGATAAACCATGGCAAAAGGTTTACTTTCATCCCTATTCTCAAGCCAATTAATCACTTTGTGGGTTATTATATCTGTCACATAACCAGCTTCAGTAATGGTTTTACCCATTTCGATAAACTCCGGCTGGTAATAATCCCCCTGCCCCGGCAACACGCTCCAGTAATCAAAACTTGTGGGAGTGGACCCCAAATGCCATTTGCCGATCATGGCAGTCTCATAACCCGCATTTCGCAATAGTTTGGGGTAAGTCACTTGTTTCCCAACAAATTCATCCAGATTATTGGTTACCCCATATTGATGACTAAATTTTCCTGTGAGGATTACAGCCCTGGACGGAGCGAAGGTGGCGCTGGTAACATAGCAGCAGTTAAATTGCATACCTTCTTTTGTTATGTTGTCCAAATTGGGAGTGTTTATCAATTTGCTATCAGAACAGCTCATTTCCTGTATAGTATGGTCATCAGTCATAATAAATAAAATGCTCGTCCTTTTTTTAGCCTCTATTTTACTCACTTTGGGTTTGTTGTTGGAGCAAGAAGCAGCAACAATACAAACCGCAATTACTTTTGCAAAAAATCAAAAAGTGTATCTTTTTTAACATATTGTCTGTTGAACCTTAGTTTCCAATACATCCATTCTAAAATAGACCGGCCCTGTTCATGATATGGGGTTAGGCAGTGGTTTTCTCGTATACAGTATTCACCAATATGGCATCAGAAGGGCTTCTACTTTCGAGTTGAAGCTACTCCAATGTAGAAAGAATAAAGTCCTGGGAAATCCAGGACTTTATCAATCATCACTCAAACTAATTACCTACATAATTATATTCTTCTTCTAAGCCCAATACCTCTATTGCCACCTCTCCTGGCCTGGGTCGTTTATCCCCTTCCATATAGTACCTGGCCTTATCCCAATCATACGGAGTACCGGTTTCCCTAGGGTCTCCGGTCGCTACAAGGTACTCTGTCAACTGGCCTGACAACTCGTTCTTCACATCACTATATTCGGGCTGATTGGATACATTTATGAGTTGATAGGAATCTTTTGAAAGATCAAAAAGTTCTTCTGCCGGGCGCTTACCAAAAGCCATATCAAAAAGAGGCTTGACACCCGGGTCTGCCCGATGTTCGAGCATGTAAAACTTAGTAGGTGCGGGGTATTGCAACATGTGCGCATCTACATCTCCGAATAACGGAGGATCGCCCGCTGGCCACCTATCCGGTTGATAATTTCTGATGTACAGGTAGTTGGCTGTGCGAATAGCCCTGCCCGGATATCCAACCCCACCCTGCCTTACAAAGGCGTGGCGTTCACGTCCTGTCACGACAAAGCTGCGGCCTTCTTCCACCTGCCCTTCTTTTTCACTTGTGAGGATATTCACCAGGCTAGCAGCATTCATTTCAGCAGGAATGTCGATTCCGGCCAATTCCAAAAAAGTAGGTGCAAAATCATTTAACGTTACAAAATCATCAATTTGCCGTCCGCCGGTAAAATGCTCCGGCCAGCTAATAATCAGTGGCACCTTGGTGCCAAAATCATACAAGTTGGCCAGCCCCCTGGGCATTTGCCAACCATTGTCGCTACAGATCACCACTATCGTATTTTCTAACTGACCCATTTCCCCAATTAACGACATATAGGAAGAAACTTCTCTGTCAAATAGCTGGATTTCATAATAATAATCGGCTATATCCTGTCTCACCTCTTCGGTATCTGGCAGGTACGGAGGCACTACTATGTCTTTAAGGTCAATGCCTGATTTTTTCCAACCCTCCTTACGAAATGGCCTGTGGGGATCCCGGCTGCTATACCAATACATCCACGGTTTTCCTTTTTCAATTTCGTTGTAAAATTCCTCAAATGAATCATAGCGATCGCCACCGGGGTTGTGCTCCCATCCATTTGGTTCTGCATTTCCAGGCCCCCAGCCCTTGCCTTCTATCCCTACATGATAGCCGGATTGGGCCAGTAGCTCTGTGTACACTTTCACTTTAGGAAAACCACCCCACAAATTGGCAGCTTCCCCCAACCGCCAAATATCCTGGCCGGCCAGCATAGCCGCCCGCGCTGGTGAGCAGGATGGCGATGCGCAAAAGGCATTGTTGAATTGGATGCCTTCCCTGGCAACCTTATCGATATTTGGTGTCTTTATCACCTGATCGCCGTAGGCTCCCAGATGGTCCCAGGAGTGGTTGTCAGACATCAATATTAAAAAGTTCGGCTTTTTGCTACTTCCACTTTTCTTTTCACTGCTATTACAACCAATCAATAAAATGGCTATAACAACGGATAGCAAGGCATTGCTATTAGAAATATTCATTTTGTTAAATTTTTATTTAATAATTTCTTATCACTATTGTCAGGAATCTTTGCTTTCATATTAAGGTATTGGCAGTTTCGAGTTGTACTTTTTCAGAATTGTGCTGCTCCTTACCACGGGAAACCAGTGTTTTGTTTTTGACCGACGGATTGGCCCAGACTCCTATCCCAAAAATGTAAGCAAGTGTTATATAGTTGAACATCATCCCAGCCTTGAGACCAAGTAAATCACTGATGCCTCCAACTAGAAATGGTGCCATGGCACCTCCAATTATTCCTGTGCAGAGGATGCCAGCAACAGGGCCATGATGCGTTTTCATTGAATTGAGTGCCAAGGAAAATACAATAGACCACATCACTGACGCAAAGAAACCCACCAATGGGAAGGCCACCAGGGCAATGTGGGCAGGGCCAAAAAGGGCCGTGGTAAGTGAAAGGAAGGCCAGGCCACAAAATACCATGAGCACCTTTTTGCTATCAATAAATTTTAACAAAACCAATCCCAACAAACAACCCAGGGTGAGCATTCCCCAGAAATTGCCAACTGCCGCAGCACCTGTAGTATCGGGATCGACACCATGATAGGTCTCAAGAAACTGGGACATCCAGAATGAAACGCCTTGTTCGAAACCAACATAACAGAATATGCCGATGAAATATGCCATCACGGTCTTGTTTCTAAACAGCGCCAGGTAGATGGCCAACTCCCCTGTCCTTTCATCTTCTTTCAGTTTCACTGCTGGAAACCTGTACATTGAAATGATGACAAACATCACAAAAGCAATGGTGGCGAAAATCCAATAAATGGAAACCCAATTCATAGCTTCTGGCACCAGGCCGGAGAGCAGGGAGGCAACACCACTGGTAGTGCCTGTTTTTCCATCGTTGCTCACCAAAAAAGAAAACAAGTATGGGCCAGCTACACCGGCCAATCCAAAAAACAACTGCCCTAAGACAGAATTGAAGGCAAAATGCCCTTCACCTCCTGCTTCCCGCAGCAATGGATTGATGGCCACCTGCAACATGGCCATTCCTGAGCCTATGAAAAAAAGTGATCCAAGAAAAACGGGAAATACTGGAAAAAGGGCAAATGCAAACGCTCCAAATGAAGCCAACCCAAATGCCATCAACATCACGATCTTTTCTTTGTATTTCTCCACCAGCAAGCCTGATGGTATGGACATGACGCCATACGCCGAGAAAAATGCCATTGTCATAAAACCAAGGGATGAAAACTCCAGATCGAAGCTGTCTTTTATTCCGGGATTAAGGGCACCAAGAATGTTGGTCAAAAAAGAAATGACAAAAAAGACCACCAATATCAGGCCCACCGTGTACACATTGCTTTTCATCTTTTCTGTTTCAGTTTTTTAATTCCATAAATAGCAGCACCAATAAACCCCGCCCTGTTCCCCAGCTCTGCGGGTAGCAACTCTACATTTTCGAGACATTCTTTGATGGCATACCGTCTTACCTGATTTCTAATCATGTCAATCAAAAAACACCCTGCTTCAGATACCCCTCCTCCAATAATGACTTTTCCCGGATTAAATATATTGATGTAACCGGCTAGCCCCATTCCAACAAGTTCTACCCATTTGACAATGGTCTCCGTGGCGAGCTGCTCTCCTTCTAAATATTTACCGAATATGTATTTACCATCCACTGTATTGTTAAAATCATCAAACCTGGTTTGGTACAATTCAATCAAGGCCGATGTAGAAGCGACATCTTCCCAGTTTCTCACTTCCCCATTGATGATCATCGGAAAAACACCTAATTCTCCCCCAAAGCCAAAATGCCCCCGATATAGTTCCTCATTGATAATAATGGCCCCACCTATGCCAGTGCCCAGCGTGATGAAAATAAGCGAGGCTGTATCTGGAGATGATAAACCATACTCACCAATGGCCATCATTTCAGCATCATTGGAAACGTACACCGGCATTGCCAATTCAGTGCTGATCAGTTTGCCCAGGGGCACATTTACCCAGTCGGCAATATTGTCTGCTCCTCCGATGATAACATTGTGGTCTTTGACCAGGCCAGGCGTACCAACCCCAATGGTTTCTACCAGCAAATTCATGCGCTCTGCTTTCTCTAAACACTGATAGACTGCTTCCAGTATATTGTCTTCGACCACCATTCGGGTAGTTTTGGCCAGTGTAGGCCTCCTTGACTCCCAATAAACCTTACCTTCAGAACTCACCAACCCATATTTTATGGAGGTTCCTCCAATATCCAAACCTATTGCTACCTGATTTTTCATCTCTCTCTTCTGGCATATTTTTGTTGTCTGTTCATTTTTCGCTGTATCCACTTATCAAATTCACTTTCGTACATTTACGCTAAACACAAACCTAGCTTAAGAGGCCTGCCAGGCGTGGTTTATATGTTACAAATAGGGGCATTATTGAAACCTGGAAAATTTAACTTTCTGTCAACTCAAGATAACGAAGCAGCCCCTCTAGGAAATAGTAGTCTGCATAAATCAAAGTACCATCCTTTTCTGATTCCCTTAAATAATTTCCTGTGGCATGCCTTAATATGAAATTGTTATTGGTGCCTGGTTCGGCCAAATAGTTTGGTGATGCAAGGCTTGTCAATATTTTTTCTCCGCTTTCGAAAAACCATTGGCCATGTTTTTGTGAATACCTACTCAGTTCTAAAAGCCCTGAGGCTAAAATAGCACCAGCGGATGCATCTCTTAATGTGGGAATGTTTGGGGCATTGTAATCCCAATATGGCACCATGTCATCTGGCATGTTTTTATGCCCCAAAATAAACCGGGCAATATTTTCGGCGTGGTTTAAAAACCGGGTGTCACCAGTTTCCCTATATACCATTGTAAAACCATACAACCCCCAACTTTGCCCGCGGCTCCAGGCAGCTACATCAGGGTCACTATATCCATTATTCCAGTCCATCTTACGAAACTGCCCTGTAAGGGAATCGTAATCTACCACATGGGGACAACTGTAGTCCTTTCTATAGTGATGCTTCATGGTAGTAAGGGCATGGTTTACTGCTATATCGTAATAAGTGGAATCACCTGTCAGTCGTGTCGCCTCAAACAAGAGCTCAAGGTTCATCATATTGTCAATTATTACAGGGTATTGCCAATCCCGGCTTTCCCTTGACTCCCATGATTTGATTGATTTCACTTGTGGGCTATAGCGCTGAATGGCGGATTTGGCTGCCTGAACCAATACATCTGCATATTCCGGGTCACGCGTTAATTTATACCCATTGCCATAGCTGCATGAAATACGAAAGCCTATATCGTGATCAGAGGTATTATACTTTTCTTCCTCGAGCGCTTTGGTTGCTATTTTCGAATATTGTAGCAAGCTGGGGTCTTTCGTGTATTGGTATGTAAGCCATAAAATCCCCGGATAAAACCCACTTGTCCAATCGGATATCGGTTTAAGCCCTTTTTCTGTTGACCGTGGAAATTCCATGTTCTTTGATACTTCCTTCCATGAGTGGCCAATGTGCTGCCTGGCAACCTGAAATGTATGGTCAATTTCAGTCAGGGACATTCTTTTTGGAGTGGCTTCTAATGATGCCTCCAGTTTTTGAGATGGGCTGTGCTTACATGATACCAGAAATATAACCATACAAAACATGGTTGAAAGGAGGTTGATGTCTTTTTTCATACCGTAGAAATTTACTCTTTTTACTTAATTGTTACTTTTTGCTGGCAAGTGAAAACTGCATCCAAAAAAAGCTGATGGATTCAACCAGAACATTTTTGTGCATTCCATCAAATACCAGCTCATTTATATCTTTTCAATCTTCACCGGACTCAGGTGGTGTTTCACTTTGCATTTCACAAAACTAGGCTCCAATAAAGGTC
Source organism: Cyclobacteriaceae bacterium (assembly GCA_040222275.1). Lineage (GTDB taxonomy): Bacteria > Bacteroidota > Bacteroidia > Cytophagales > Cyclobacteriaceae > CAXBNB01. The sequence continues at coordinate 138,549 of JAVKDJ010000074.1, read as the reverse complement.
TAAGGCAGAAGCATGGTTACCAATAGAATGGACAAATGATACCAACAGAAACATATACCCTGCTTTCAGACACATTGCTTCCTCTTGTACAAATTTTCATCACCTAATTTTGATCACATTACTGGCAAAAAAATTACTTATGAAAAGAAGAAGCTTTATTGGAAGAACCTCAGTAGGACTGGGGGCTGTTTTAATCTCCCCCGTCATAATGTCATTCCAATACCCTAAAAGGGCAAAAAAGGGTTTCAAAATCAAGGCATACAAGCCTGGGCGCTTTCTGTCACCCGTGCAATGTGTAACTCCCGATGATGGGTTTTACCTCCATACTTTTTATGATGTATGCCCCCTAAGCCCCAGCCAGCGATACCTTGTGGTGACCAAATTTCCATATCAACAAAAAACACCAATGTGGGGCGATGAATCGGAGGTTTGTGTTATCGACCTGCACAACGAAACAATAGAAACAGTATATAAAACCAAGGCATGGTCGTTCCAACTGGGAACCAATGTGCAATGGGGCTCAACAGACAGGTATCTTTACACCAATGATATTATAGACGGCAAGCCTGTATGTATTAGAATCGATCTTCATTCCGAAGAAATAAAGTCCTATTCAGGTGCCAAATACGACCTTTCTCCTGATGAAAGATACATCGTAAGCCCTAATCTGTTAACCATGAACACCCATCAATATGGTTATGCTGTACCTGACAGAATTTATGGAAGGCCTGATGTATTTACCAAAGATGATATGCCCAATGAGGGGCTTTGGAAAACAGATCTTGAATCCAACGAGACTACTCTCCTGGCAGATTTTTCACAATTCCACGACAAAGTGGAGGAACAGGATGAAAGGGCTTTCTATGAGAAAAACATCAACTATCTGTTTCACTCAAAAATAAACAGGCAGAACACAAAAATAATGCAGGTGTTTAGAGCCCAGGTAAACAATAAGGGACGGGAAGCCTCTCTGTTTACAATGGACACAGATGGCAAAAACTTGATACAATGCCTTACGCGAAACCAATGGAACCAACAGGCCCGTTTTGGTGGTGCTGGCAACCATCCCAATTGGCATCCCGATGGTGAACATATTGTTATGAACTGTGTCCCTACATGGCTGGGATATAAAGATATGTTATTTTGCCAATTCAAATTTGATGGTTCCGACTTTCGCATTCTGTCCGAGCAACACCTGGGGACTGGTCATCCCAGCGTAAATGCCGATTCCACGTACCTGCTATCAGATGCATATCCACATCAAAAATATATCCCATCCCCAAAAGGTGAATTGCCCATTAGGCTTATCGATCTCAAAACGGATCAAGAGCAAATGATTTGCTCAATCAGCACAGATGTCGGCAACAACTGGGTGCGGTCTGTAAAAGGAGAAACAGGCAGCCATTATAAACTGGACCCACATCCTGTGTGGAGTAGGGACTACAAAAAGGTTGTTTTCAATGGCTCTCCTGAGGGTAGAAGGCAAGTGTATATTGCTGATTTGTCCTCAATAGTATAACCCATATTGGTTTAATCCATAGACTTAAGACGAAATGTAATATCACCAACGTTCAGCCCATTTCAGTCTGTATTGCATGTGCCAAAAGCAGAAGTGCGTTTAACCAAAACTTGAAAGAATAATTCCAGTACCAAAACTGCTACATTCTATATTTTTCCCGCAGGCCTGACATTTTTGCCTTCAATGCTCATCAAATCATCCCCTAGATCCTCCCTTGCTTTGCTCGCAATATTTTTTAGTTGTTCCACTACATCCGGATACAAATCCTTTACATCATATTCTTCGCCCGGGTCGCGCCTTAAATCATACAAAGCCAAACCCGTATGGCCTTTTCTATAAGGTCCCGGCCATCCGCCATTGGTTGGCAACACACCTTCGTAAGACCTGTGATCATGAGGGAAGACCAACTTCCAATTCCCTTTTCTCACGCCTTCCAGAGCATAGCCATAGTAGTAATAAAACTCCTTCCTGGGCTCTGAATTGGGCACGGCCTTCAATAATGGCAAAAGGTTTACCCCGTCTATTTTATTGCTTGGGATTTCGGCCTCTGTAATAGCAGCCAATGTAGGCAACAGATCAATGGTGGAAGATAATTCATGACAAGTCTTTCCTGCGGGTATGGTGGCTGGCCATCTCATAATGCATGGCTCTCTTTGGCCTCCTTCCCAACTTGTTCCTTTGCCCTCTCTCAATCCTCCGGTACTACCAGCATGATCTCCGTAATTAAGCCAGGGCCCATTGTCGCTGGTAAATATCACAAGGGTGTTATCATCTATGCCATTTCGTCTCAAGGCCTCCATAATTTTTCCAACCGACCAATCAATTTCCATCAACACATCCCCATATTTACCCTGTTTGCTTTTTCCTCTAAATTTTTCGGATACTCCCAAAGGCACATGAGGCATTGGATGCGGAACATAAAGAAAAAAAGGAGTGTCTTTATGCTGGTTGATAAAATTCACAGCCCTATTCGTAATTCTCGTTGTGAGCATGTTCTGCTGAGCTGGGGTGGTAATGTCCTCTATTCGTTTATTGCCTTCAAAAAATGGAAGTACTGGCCATATTGACCTATCGTGATCTTTTCCTACAGGGGTACCGTCAAAATCCACGGGCCACATATCGTTGCTGTATGGGATTCCCATGAATTCGTTGAACCCATGCTGTAAGGGCAAAAATTGTTTATGGTGCCCCAGATGCCACTTTCCGAAAATGGCAGTGGCATACCCTTTGCTTTTTAGTAATTCGGCCATGGTAGTTTCTCCATCCCCAATACCGTGATCATCCCAGGGCATTAAAGCCCCAACCACTCCTATCCGGTTTGGATAGCAGCCTGTCAGTAACCCTGCGCGAGATGCACTACATACCCCTTGAGCTGCATAAAAGTTGGTAAAACGCATGCCTTCTGAGGCCAACCTATCCAGGTTCGGGGTTTCACTTCCAGTTCCTCCGTAGGTATTTATATCTCCATATCCAAGATCATCCATAAAAATAAGGACAACATTGGGGGGTGAAACCAACCCGGCATCACGTTCAGTTAGTTGATTTGACTGTGAAGAACAACCAAATAACAAAATTGCAGACAAGACCATCGTTTGCCTTAAAAATGAACTGCACTTAATATGAGTTTTTGAGTTTAAATACATGATTTGTATTGGATGTGGTGGAGACAATATTAAATTCTATTGTTTTGGGTCAAAAAATGGGGTAGTTCTTAAATGGAACTGATTTTATTAACGTATCTTAACAGGCCTTCGATATAGTAGTAGTCTGCATAAATCAAGGCATCATCTACCTCAGTATTTAAGTTGAAATTGCCCGTGGCATGTTTTAGGATAAAATTGGAATTGGTACCCGGCTCAGCCAGATACTGAGGTGAAGAAAGGGATTTCAACATGCTTTCCCCCGCTTTAAAGTACCGGATACTGTTGTGAAGCGGGTAACTTGACAATTCTAAAAGGGCTGAGGCTATAATTGCAGCGGCAGCCGCATCACGCGCTGTTGGGATAGTATCGGAATGAAAATCCCAATAGGGAACCATATCGTCAGGGAGGTTCGGGTTATTAAGTATGAATAAGGCACTTTTTTCAGCCCGTTCAAGAAATCTCACATCTTTCGTCCACCTATAACAAGAGGTAAATCCATATAGTGCCCAAGCTTGCCCGCGACTCCAGGCTGACCATGCACTGGTGGTTTCATTATTAAAACCTATATTTTGCACCTCACTGCCTTTGGGCTTACAATCGACCATGGCCTTACAGCTGTTATCGCTTCTGAAGTGGTGGTTGAGCGTTGTAATGGCATGCGCTTTGGCTATTGAATAATAAGTTGGGTTTCCCGACAACTCTGATGCAGCGAATAACAACTCAAGGTTCATCATATCATCAATTGAAACAGGATATGTCCAGTCATGGTGGATATTGTGAGGCAAAGATTGTAAGGCACCTACTTCAACATTTAAACGAGTGGCTAAAGATTTAGCTGCTTCAATTACCACCGCCCTGTACGATGCATTGTTGGTTAGGTCCAAACCCTTCCCAAAGCTCGAGTATATTTTCAATCCAATTTTAGAGTCATTGGTATTATACCTTTCCTCAACCAAAAAACCTGTAATCGTCTCGGCATTATTTCTAATAGATTCATCCTTTGTATAGTCATACATTATCCAAAGACACCCTGGATAAAATCCACTCGTCCAATCATTGGATGGGGTCAAACCCATTTCCCTGGAGCGCGGAGTTAGTTTAGTAGAAAGTACTATTGGCTGTGAGTTTTGCAAATGCTTTTGGGCTATATCCAGTGCATTCATAGCCCAACCAGTTTCTTCAGTATTTTTTCTGATACCGGCGGAAGGATTACTGTTGCAATAACAAAAAAGTAAAAACACCAAAATCAACGAACCCGATTGGAACCCTATATGGGAATAAACTATTTTCAATACTTTTAAGAAAAATTCGCCACTTAAAACAGAAGCGAACGACCAGTTAAGGTCGTTCGCTTCTTCCCCAAATCAATCGTTTTCGATTCTCACCATACGGATACTTGGATACGCAGAAGTTTCCCTCGATTCTGATCCCATCCTGGCACGAACCAAGAATGCTCCATCACCCACTAAATTATCCAGGTGCAACACCACGGTATCGCTGGGGCTTTCAGGTGTGAAAACATCATCATCGTTGAAACTAAACCTTAATACTGTGATATCAGTACCAGCCAATATCTTAAAAGGCCCATTTCCTCCGTTTTGATCTGTCAGGGTAAATCCTCCTCTTGATAGACTATCTACCACGCTAAAGGTGTGGTCTTCAAACAATTTTTTGGTAGCCTTTACCTGTAGGTTCAGTGTTTCCCCTTCTTCACTATTTTGTAAATCAAGGAAAAAACCGATTCCTGCGTCCGGTTCGTTGGCTCCACTTAGATCTGTGAGGATTTCCCGGTCGTCACCACAAGCTACCGAGATGATAGTGAGGGCACAAATGCCTATCGCTTTAAGGAAAAACCCGATCCTCACTGCTGAAAAATTTCTATCTCTATATTTCATAATTTTTTATCTAAAATTCAACAATTGTAAACCAATCCATATTTGGTCTAATTACCGGCACCCCGGTATCCATTATTGGTAGGATCTGTATTCAGAATGTCGGGGTTTTGACTGATTTCTGCAGCAAATGGGATAGGATGATAAATGTGGTGGTCTTGAATAAAGTCACCTGCGATGTATTGGTCGTTATTGGTATATCCCATGTCCACTACTGTTTGACCGGTTTCCTTTACGGTCTGCACATATATTCCCCATCTCACCAAATCTGCATGTCTTTGTCCTTCAGAACATAACTCCCAACTCCTTTCATCCCTTACTTCTTGTCTGAATTGTTCTCCACCACCACCGGTGCGGTCCACCCTGGCATCTGGTGTGTTCAAGGGAAGGTTCCTGGCCCTGCGCCTTATTTGATTTACCCCATCGTATGCCTGTGCCAATGAAGCACCCGCTGGCAGGGTTTGACCATTCAACAGGCTTTCGTTCACCGCTTCTGCATACATCAACAGCACATCTGCATAGCGTACAACCGGCCAGTTCATTGCCTCAGTATTGTTGTTCGGCGATTTCACTGGCATCAGGTACCTCCTGTATTTTCCAATCCCCCACTTAGGTAGTGCTGTCCCTGTTCTTTGTATCTCCCGAAATTCATCATTGGAACGGATCTCAAAAGTGGCAACAGACCAATCTCGTCTCAACGAATCCCCAGCCTCAAAAGAATCATAAAAGGAAGGTAGCATATATGTCCTCGGTGCTCCTCGTTTGTAAGAAGACCTGGTATTTTGCAGCACGCCATACCATGACCCTATTAAACCTGCATCCGCCCCTGACTCGCCCGGATAGGCGTAATGCAGTTCCCACATATTTTCCGTATTGTCAAATACCTTTTCTGCCAGGTTAAGGAATATTTTGGGAAACATGCCATCAAAAGGTGCCCCTATGGTTAATTTAACAATCTCAGGGTTCAGGGCATGTTGCCCACTTTGAATAACCGCCAGGCTTTGCTCTGCTGCCAATGGATATTTGGAAACATCATTGATTGGAAACCCGGCCCAGTTGAGGTACACTCTGCTCAAAATACCCCTGGCGGCCCCTTTATTGGCACGCCCAACGCTTAAAGCTTCGGATGCCTCTGGCATGAGATCAATGGCCTTAACCAGGTCTTTTTCTATTTGCTCATATATCAATACCTTGTCTGTGCGCTCAGTTTTGAGCTGATCCAAACTAGGTTTACTGTTTAACTTCAACGGTACATCCCCCCAGGTTTTCACCAGTTGAAAATACACAAAACCCCGCAGCAAATGTGACTCCCCTAATGCGTGGGTGATTCTGGTTAGTTCCTGCGCCTCACTCTGGTTTAAATTGTTTTTAGCGGTCAATTGTTCATAGAGCGGGGTGATTCCATCTATCGCCACATTTGCCCTGTTGACGGCTTCATAAAAAGCTGCCCACATCTGTCCTATAGCGCTGTTAGTTTCGCTATGTTGAAAATTGGCCATCAAATCATCCACCAGCCCCCTGTTTTGCCTCCAGTGTCTTTCGTGATCCGTATTGCTGTTCATCACAAGGATATACCTGTTGCCGTACATATTGGCCGATGTGATAACATCATATATACCAAACATGCCCATTTCGGCCGATACCCCATCCTGGAAAAAATTGTCAGCAGTAAAAGAAGAATAAACTTCTTCCTCTACCAGGTCGCTACAACTCGAAGAGAAGAGCAAAACCATAGAAATGATCAAACAGAGCCTGATTTTTAGTATTTTAAATATGCCTTGGCCTGTCTTTCTATATATATCTGCTTTTTTCATTTTATTGCTATTTAAAAATTGTTAAAATGTAACTGAGATACCTCCTATAAACACCTTGGTCCTGGGATATGCCCCAAAGTCAACACCATCCGTCAACCCATTTCCCCTGGTACTTACTTCCGGATCAAAGCCGCTGTAATTGGTAAGGGTCAACAAGTTTTGTGCGGTCACATAAAAGCGTACATTTTGTGCCTTTATCTTCTCCAGCCATTTTTGCGAGAGACTATAGCCTAACGAAACGGTTTTTAACCTCACGAAAGAGCCGTCTTCAATATACACATCGGTCAGGGCATTGGTGACATCATCCTTGCTTCTCAATGTTGCCCCTGCATTTTCTTCATCCGTTCTGTCCGTTCTCCATCTGTTGAGGACGTCAGTTGAAAAATTCCTCGTAGCTGCCAACCCCTGGGTAAATAATATTCTGTTGGCATTATATACCTCATTGCCATAAGACCATTGTAAAAAGATATTCAGGTCAAATCCTTTATAGGAAAAGTTATTGCTCATGCCCCCGTAAAATTTAGGATTAGAGTTCCCCAGTATGACCTTATCATCCGTATTGATGATGCTATCACCATTCATATCTACGAGTTTTCGGAAACCCATCTCTTCTTGCCTGCCTGCGAAAGCCACTGTTATGTACGGGTCACCGTTTTCATCAAAATCCTCAGCACCGTAAAGTCCACCATCAATATAGCCATACATCTGTCCGAATGGAAGGCCAACAATACTGACATAATCGGCAGCAAAAAGGTCCCCGTTACCACCACCATACCATTCGGAATTGGAAATCAAAGTATCACTGGCCGCAAGTGCCAGGGTTTTGTTTCTTCCGGAAGTGATGTTGAAATTTGTTGACCACTTGAGTTTCCTGTCAATGTTCACTGAGCTAATCGCCAGCTCAATCCCCTCATTTCTAATAGATCCTATATTGCGAAATACTTCCGTAAATCCGTTGCTGGAGGGTATTGGTGCAGCAAGCAAAAGATCCTTGGAATCCTTTCTGTACAAGTCTGCTGTAACGGTAATCCTATTGTCGAGAAAACCCAGGTCTGCTCCTATATTGATCTGCTCCTGCGATTCCCATCTAAGGTCAGGGTTGGGGAAATTACTAGGCTGAACGGCAGGCGCTATCCCACCCTCTAGTCCGTAAGTGGTGGTGGTCAAAACAGCCTGGGATTTGAATGGTGGAATCCTGTTGTTACCGACCCTGCCCCATTCCATTCTCAATTTTCCATCACTGAAGACACCAGACTCTTTCACAAATGCCTCGTCAGCAAACCTCCAGGCCAGTGAGAAGGAAGGAAAAACCCCGAATTTATTTTTAGGGCCAAATTTTGAAGAGCCATCCCTTCTGACGGTTGCTGTCAACAAATACTTGTCCAGATAAGTATAATTGACCCTTGTGAAAGCTGAAATCACCCTATCCGTAGGGTTTTTATCAGACTGGCTCACTCCCAGGATCGTTCCGGCAGATAGGTCGTTAATCCCCAAATTAGCATCAGGAAAACCTGAACCAAGCGCAGTAACGGATTGACCTTTCCTGTCCTGATATTCAGTTCCTACCAAAACTGTTACATCATGGTCATTGCCGACTTTCCTTTTGTAGTTCAAAGTAGCTGCCAGGTTGGTGCTGTTCCTTTCCCGGATATTAACGAACCCCCTGGTGAACCCATTCCTCCTTTCAAAGGCACTTCCTTTGTCATCAAAAGACTCCCTTCTTTGGTCAGTTCTCAATATTCCGGCGTTCACCCTTACATCCAGGCCTTTTAACAGGTTATATTTCATATAAGCATTCAGCAACAACGTATTGTTGATGTTTCCCCTTTGCAAAGTCCGGGCATTGCTCAAAGGGTTAGTGATAGGGGTGCCATTTTCTGTATCTGGATCATCAAATGAAGACAAGAGCTCTTCATTGGTATAGAAAATACCTCCGGTCGGCCTACCCTGTACCACATCTTTCAGATAGTTGAACCTGGCACTACTGCCACTACCCCCATCCGGATCGTTACCCAAAATATTGGTTGAAGTATTTACGCCGGTGGTCTTGGCAGAACTGTAAGATATGTTCGTTCCTACGCTTAACCTTTTGGTTACTTTCTGATCGAGTTTGAGTTTTACATAATTTCTCTCAAACCGACTGTTTTCTATCAATCCTTCCCCATCATAACGAGACAATGACATATTGTACCTTGTATTGTCCGTGCCTCCATTTACAGAAAGCGTGTGGCTTTTCACCACTGTCTTTCTGAACACTTCGTCCTGCCAGCTGATACCTTCTATGCTTGTGCCATCAGGCCTCAGATACCCCTCCAGGGGGCCATATTGCTGGGCAGTACTTAAAGAATCTACTTCATATCGTAAATCAACGAAATCATAAGGGGACAATACATCCAGCCTTTTGGTTATCACTTCCTGCCCTACAAAGCCGCTATAGTTGACCTTCACTTGTCCAGGCACTCCGTTTTTGGTTGTAATCATGATAACACCATTTCCTCCCCTGGCGCCATAAATAGCCACTGCGGAAGGCCCCTTTAGTACTTCCATGGTTTCTATATCCGACTGGTCCATAGTCGATGGGTCAAAGTCTTCCATCGGAAAACCATCGATTACCCATAGAGGAGCACTGGATTGGGACAATGAACCCGTTCCCCGAATCTTAATACTAACGGGAGCTCCCGGCTTTCCCTGACTGGATGTAACCTGCACCCCGGCAATCCTACCAGCCATTGCATTTTCAAATGAACCCACAGGGGCTTTGATCATTTCATCGACCTTAACGGAACCGGTCGCCCCGGTAAGATCCCTTCTCTTCACTTCTCCATATCCTACTACCACCACTTCGGACAATTGCTGTACATCGCTGGTGAGGGAGACATCTATGACAGACTGGCCACCAACGGTAATGCTCTCAGATTTGAAACCAACCATTGTAAATTTCAAAACATCGCCACTTTTGGCAACTATAGAATATTTTCCGTTTATATCACTAACTGTTCCTGTGCTGGTACCATCAATGATGATGTTGACCCCAGGCATTGGCTCATTTAATTCATCGGTTATTACACCTGCAATTTTATTTTCCTGGGCATGCGAAGTACCACTAATCAGGAAAAGCAGCATGACAGCCAGCGCACCGCCTAGATACCTGATTTTAAATTGTTTGTACTTTTTCTTCATATTTAAATGATTTTAATGAAACATAAAACTGGATGTAAGTTCTTTATTTACTTTGGACAAACACGGTAAAAATGTTACACAGAACGGGACAAATGATAGCAACAGAAGCTATTTAGGCATTTTTTTAGAATTTAAGTGCTTTAGTTTTTCATTTCATCGGGTTTTTGTAGCCCTATTGAAACTTGCAAAAACATTCCGGGATAACCGATACCGCCCGACCCGGTTATGAAGGTGGTAAAATCGAGGTAGGCTGTATTGAGGAACAGGACGAAAAGGTCAGTATAAGGTACTGCTTGGTGCCGATACCTGATATGCCCATCTTCTCATTTGACTAAAACACCTTCGTGTCAATCATCAAGTCTGGAGATGCGAATATTGTCATATTCACCTTTGGCACAAACCATCAACCTGAACCCCCAATACCCACCGGGTATTGGGTCCTCGTCATTAAAGGAAAGCACCTCTTTCCCATCTACCAAATAGCGCACCAAGCTACCCTTTCTTTCAACCCGACAAACATAAGTATCATTGGGGTTTTCAGATACCAAATCCCTTCCCTGAGCGACCATTTCCCGCCCAGGTGCCCGGCGCATATTGGCGGTTTTGCGAAATGGGTGAAAGTACGAAATGCGATATTGGGCCATGGGGCCATACATTATCTCGTGGGCAAGCCCGTAGCGTTCAGGCATTGCCGGATCAAATATATCTTCACCATTTGAGCCACTTGCACAAAACATAACCATTTGCAACGGTGCTTTGGAAAGGCTCCTAAACTCAAATTCAATTGAAAAATCTCCCTGAGTTGGAAACTTTCTATTCCAAAAATTAAAATGCCCTCCCCGAAAAACCGGTTCTTTGCCCTTCTCGTGGTAATAGAACCAATCAAGTTCGTTCTTATACTTTTCCTTCATAGCATTTATCAAATATGAACTGTATTCGGACTGGTCATTCTTCGGGGAAATGCTTCCTTCATCCATCAGGGTTTTCATTTCAGGATAAAACTCCGGCTCCAGAATTAATTTTCCGCATGAGATATAGGCCCTTCCATTTCCTTCAATCGACCAATCAGACAACTGGGCTAAATCTTCAAAATCGTAATGCTTGATCTCCTTTTTCCTGCTGCTACAACCATAGGAGAAAATAACAAACAGGGCAAATGCCGTCAACTTAATCGTTCTCATTTTTATTTTCATTTTCTTTCCCGTTAAAAAAAGCTTTCGTATCAGGAAAAAGCCTTCAATAGTGGGAATCCTTATCGCCTAACTGTGGAAGAGGATGTTTTTAATTTTAAAAGAAGCTCCCGAAGTTCTTCCACTTTCTCCGGGTAATTATTGTAAAGATTGAACCGCTCGTCTATATCTTCTTTTAAATTATACAACCCGCCCAAGTAATCACTTTTCTCATACTTGCGAAGCGACTCAAATTCCATTGGATCATTGGGTTTATTCATATTCCCTGTTCGGTAATCAATGAACAACCAGTCTCCCTGACGAATTGCAAACTTGTCCCTTCGATGATGGAGGATGGGAAATTTCAACGACCGGTCAGTTTTCCCGCCTAACAAGGCAGGGAGTACACTATAACTATCTACCGAATTGCCTGAATTTAATTTAGCCCCTATCAAATCGGCCAGTGAGGCCATTACATCAACTTGGGTAATAGTCTGATCACTGATTTTGGGGCCCTGTATGCGATCCGGCCAACTTACTATAAATGGCACTCTATGGCCTCCTTCCCATAAATCACGTTTCACACCTCTTAGTGGCCCAGCGGAATGGTACCCAGGATGTTTCACAGCAAGGTTATAAACATGTTTCTCCGGGCCATTGTCTGATGTTAAAATAATCATAGTGTTATTGGCAATACCAGCATCTGAAATAGCCTGAACCACCTGCCCAATAGACCAATCTGTTTCCATAATGTAGTCTCCATAATTACCAATACCACTTTCTCCTTTAAACATATCTGTTGGGACATGGGGAGTATGGGGAGAGCACATTGAAAAATACAAAAAGAATGGTTTGTCTAACTTCGAGTTTTTATGAATATACTCTACAGCCTTTTTGGTATTTGTTGGCAAAACCATAGTTTCATCCCAGTCCGAAGCAGTAAGCTTTCCATCTTGCACAACTGTTGGTGGTGTTACCACATGTCGATTTTCAATAAATGTAAATGGTCCATAGTTGATAACATTCTCTCCCCAATACCAATCGAAACCATGATCGACCGGACCACCACCAATAGGTTTAGTCCAGTCTATTGACATTGCTTTGGCAAATTTGTTTTTTGTTGACCCATGTTGATTTAAGCCTGGTTTCTTCAAATGGTAATTAAGCCCTAAATGCCATTTTCCTATCATGGCTGTTTTATAGCCATTTTGCTTCAACATTTCAGGCAAGGTCAATGTTTCTTCACTGATTAATGCCTCTTCATAAGGTTTTAGTACATCTGCTTGCAATTGGGTCCTCCAACAATATTGTCCGGCTAACAGCGCATATCTTGCAGGTGTGCACACAGAAGCTGCCGCATGCCCATCACGGAACCTTATACCATTTTGGGCAAGTTTGTCAATTTGTGGTGTGGCTACCAATGCTTTTTCATTTTGGCAAGAAATTTCCCCGTAACCCAAATCATCCGCTAAAATTATCACGATATTGGGCTTGTCCTGTGCAAAAACATTTTGATAGTGGCCAATAATACCCAGTATGGTGGCTATAAATATATTCTTCATTGTTTTGATATTAACTCGTTCGTTTTCATAACTTCTTCTTCTGAAGGGTTTGTTTCGGACTTCCGGGAAGGCAAAAAAATTCTATGACAAACAATTGATTTACAAATATTTAACCATGCTCTTTCATTTTTCACCTCCAACACCTATTGGAGTAGCACTAAATTCCAAAGTAACGCTGAATTACAGGCAGCCTCCTATCAATCCCACCTCGGAACCATTAGTGGATACCTATCAACCGCCTCTTGAAAGCCTCTGGGTTTTTCGTACAAAATGGTACTGTTTGAGTACCTGCGCCTTCCAGACGCCTTATGGTCCAGCGACGGACCGTATAATAAATAAGCCCCGGATTTCTTGTTCTCGACCGTTAACCGTGCGGGTTTTGAAACATCCAGCTCAGCTTCAATCTTGTATCCGTTTATGTTGATAACCCCATTTTTGTCTGGATCAGTAGCACTAAACTGAAGTTTGTTCTGCCTGTCAAGTTGGATAATTGTTAGAAAACGCATTCTCTTCGTTTTCAATTGATTTTCAAATTTGCCATGATACTGTTGTTTCTCAAAAGTTTTGGCAGGCCTGCCCCTTTGTGGGTTGAGCCAATCAAAAGGTTTTATGTAGTTGGTATCACTCAAACTTGCTGCAAGTTTTGATGAACCAAAGACATCTGCAGCAGCATCTGCATTATCCGTATCGGCTATTATTCGTAATTGTTCATTATCCAATGAAAAATTTCCTCTTTCCCTTCCATTCAATTGCAAGGTCCATGTTACTTCCTTGTCAGATTCCAACTCATCATATACCACCACCGTATTTGGCCTGAGCAATGCGACATGCCTCCTAAACAACGTGACTTTGGGGTCATCGCCCGGATCTAGTATAAACCCTTCCCTGGCATTGTAACTATTGGCCAGTTCCAGTACGGTTTTCCAATTGATCGATGTTTCGTGCAATCCTTTATAAGCTTCTGATGCATCGCCCAACACGTAACTGATTTGCTCTCCATGCAGGTATCGGGCGATCCAACCATAGCCATTATGGCCAAAAGCCTGGGTTTTTCCATCAATGGTTATAGTATTTTTAGCGCGGCTATGTTTTTGGCTCAGGAGATAGTGTTTGTCCCTGGTGGTGATGCGGTACCCTGTAGGGTAAAAAATCGGCTCTCCTTTGTATATAATATTGAACGAATTTTGCTCCGCATGCCCATGTGAGCCAACCCCAAAAGGACTACTGCGAAAAGAAACGTATAGGTTGTTGTCGCTATCCTTGAGCTCAGTATGCATTACAGCAATTCCGGTTTGCGGAAACACTGCTGCCTGAGGTACTGTTCCGGTGTATGACTCAATATTTTTAGGAAAGTGCTGAAGCCTGTAACCGGAAAAAAAATCTGAGGGAAAAACAAACGGCTCTTTACGATCCTGACCAGAAAGGGCATAGGCGTAATCAATAGCAAAGGAGTTGTTGGTTTCCTGCCCCAGGATATATGCAAAAGCAGCCCTTTTTGGATTTGGGTTCGAAATGTTTTCAGCACCATCACCAAAACCATCTCCTGTAGAAGAAGCGGGCAGGACATAGGCCAATGCATTGGCACAATTGCTATAATATGGGTAGTCTAACAAGTTGACATCAAAAAGGTCTCGATACAAGAGGTAGTTTCCTACCATAGACTCCATATTCACATGTACATACCCGACATTGCCATTTGGCCAGAGTCCATCATCCATAAATCCACCCCCAGGAGTACGGGCCAGCCAGATATCATAGAGCATTTCAAACCACAGTTGGGCATCTCTGATATGCTCCTTCATTATAATGGCCGAAACGAAAGTATCGTAAAACGATATCTGAAAAAAATGGGCATTGATGATACCATCAGCCGAGCCCACATTTTCTTCCATTGCATGACTTATAACAAGTGGTATAACCGCACCAATGAAATCTTGATAGCGCTTGCGTTGTTCTTTTGAAAGGTTCTCCTGAGCAATATCATAGAGCATCGCCAGGGCTTGCATGGCATTGGAACCTGAGAAATCAGACTTTTGGTATAATTTTACCGGATTCCTCACCAATAAATTCTCGCCCAATTCCAAGGCCTTATGCAAATAATCTGAATTCTTTTCAAACAGGTATGATTGTAAGAGGTTTTTAATGGAGTTACATATCCCCGATATTTCATAGCGATTTAGAAAACGTTCAATTTGAGCAACTTCACCTTTTGTAGCGTTTTTGGGTATTGGTTTTCCCTTTACGGTATATTCGGAAATGTTCGTAGTAAAGGCATTTTTGGCCGCTTTCTTATAGTTCTGCACCAACGCCTTCTGGTCATCAGTCAAAATCCTGCTACTTTGAAACCTGAACACTCTTGGATGAGCATCGGGAATCCTGGCAAACGCCTCAGATGCTTTGGGTGATTCGAGAACGGGAACAGAAGAATCTACCTGAACAACGTAAGTTTGTGACCACTCCTGTTTTTTGTTTTCCCTTTCTACCATATACCTCCAGAACCATCGGCCTGGTTCAAGTTTTTTATGAGGATGGTAAAACGGCAAAAAAAGACCAGATGCAGCCTGTACCTTCCCCGTGAAATCTTCAGAACGACTTATTTGAATGCTATATTTGTTAAAGCCATACAGATCATGTGGTTGGGCAATGTGGGGGAACGTGTCAGGAACTATGTAATCATCCATGGGCCAGGTAAAAACCGGTGGATTGGTGATAATGCCATGTCCCTGTATGGGGTAGGGCAATTCCCGGTTTCCCTTTTGCCTGATACAAGCCATGTCCAACAGCTTGGTTCCAGAATCGTTATGACCTGGCTCTGAGCTAATATTTTTTCGTGTAGCGGAAAACAACGCCCCCTGCTTTCTAAATCCTTCAAAAACATCGTTTTGAGCTTTAGCGTCTGGTTTTCGGTTGGCCTGGGCAGTTGCCAGCTTTGGAACCAGAAAAACAAATACTATACAAATCACTCTAAAACCTGTGCTAATTTTCTTCATACTAAAATCTCTTTTTTATTGTAAACTTGGTATCATAAGGAGGTAGTTGGAGGTAGAGTTCTTGTTGTGTGCTATTTAATTAGGAGTGAAAATTGATACATCCTTTATTAAAAAAGCCGCTTTGAATCCTGGAATACCCCTTGCCCGAAATGCCACATGTCCCCCTTCAAGTATATTTTCATCTTTGATCTTGAAGATCAACTTTTCATTTATTTTTAGCCACAATGTATGGCCTCTCCTCCCAATTTCCATATCGTAGTAAATACCTGATGACATCACGTTCTCTTTTGCCTGAATCAAGGGAGTCGAACCAGGTATAGGCCATTTTCTCAGAAAGGGTGTTTTGTTATGAGGGGCATTTCGAAAAGCGAAAAAATAGTTTTCGCATTCTTTGAGCCAATAGGATATTCCCCCATCATAGTCTTGTGGAATCGATAGATCACTACTTTTTCCCAAATCAGAAGCCGACAATATAGCTACCAAAACGGTAGCCGGAGTTAACGTCATCGTGCTGTACCTTACCACCACATTTTCTCCATACTCCTTAGGACTTACCATTACCACTCCCTTTGACCCGTCATCTTCTGAGATGCAAAATTGTTTGTGTATTTTGTCTTCGTAAGCTTTTCCTTTTCCATAAAAAGACCAATTTGATAAATCAGTTGCTGAAATTACCTCTTCGCTATATCCTTCTATGCTTGATCGAGAACCCTGGGCATAAATATTATGGCTCAAAAGGAGTATCAACTGAGCCAATACGAATAATACTCTGTTCATTTCTTTTATCTGTGTATTTCTAACTATCTATAGATCGCAGCTGATGGCAATTCATCAAATGCTTCTTCAAAGCCGCTTTCTTTGCCATCAACAATAACTGTACTCCCTCTTTTGGAATGTTTATATTTTAAACCATTTATGACGAGCTTCTCACGCCCCATGCTGATTCCGCATAGTTCCCTCTCATTTACAATCTTAAATTCTGAAGGTTGATCTGGATCAAGTTGAGCCGATATCGTCCAATCACCTACTTTATACCTTCCATTCCCAGATCTTGCTATAGGGTGAAAGTTGCTGTAAGAGCTCTTGTCAACCACCTGAATTACTGCTAGAAATCGAACTTTTTCAGATTTTTTACTGTCCATTTTTCCATGCCAGTGGTTTGTATATTTCATTCCTTTTTTCTCTCCATTTCCCAGCCAATCAACTGCTGGTGCGTAAAACTGATCTGTAACTGTGGGTTTTAAAGGAGAGGAGCTAAAGAGGTTAAGCAGCCCTTTGCCCTTCTGGTTTTCAGTATATAAGGAATTGTCTTGATGTTGTGCAAGAGTGTCTTTGCTATGGATCAACCAACTCCAGGTAACTGGCTTTGCGGCCTCCAATTCATCATAAATTACTATAATATCAGGTCTTAACAATGTAACGTGGCGCCTGAATTTTTTCACACCAGGTTTCCCAAAACCATTTTCTGGCGTAAAATCTACCTTCCAAAATTCACCTTTCTCACGGTGCTCATCCCGCGCCATTGTACCGTCATAGGCATTCGATGCGTCACCCATAACGTAACTTATGTTTTCTGAATCAATAAATCTGGGTATCCAACCATAACCATCTGCAAACATACTGGTACCTATCCCATCAACTAATATCCCATTGTGCGCACGAGTATGTCGATAACTCTGTAATGAGTGGTGATCCAACCCACTCGAATAATAGCCGGATCTAAAGAATAGCGGCTCTCCACCGTATTGTATGTTGAAAGTATTTTGACAGGCATGGGCATGGCCACTTACACCAAATGGGCTCGATCTGAAAGAAAGCATAAGGTTTTCATCTGGCTCTCTAATGTTGGTATGCATGGCGGCTATTCCGGCATCACGAAACACCCTTGCTCTTTGTAAAGGCTGGCTGTCTATTTCTCCCTTGTCAAAATTCAATGATTGATTTTGAAACCAGTATATGTTTCCACCCTTATCAATTGTTTGCCTGCTCTTTAGGTATCCTGTGCCAAATTTCTCATCCAGTTCGATATAAGCCTGGCTGTATCCATTATTCTTTACATCATTTAATGCACCCACTAACGATATGGTTGGTGTAATTTTGGTATCGGCATTATCACCAAATCCACCGGCAATATGCCCTACAGGGGAGGTCAGAAACAAATAGGCTGGAACATTCTTGTACCACGGGTCTTCAAAATAGTCCACACCCGAATACTTGCTAAGCAGAAAAGGCATCACAAAGAGCGATTCAATATTTGCTCCCATATAACCATTTCCCGCAACCCATGCCCCATCATCCAAGCTACCGGTAGGCGCCCTGATAGTCCACAAATCATAAATGTATTTTGTCCACTTTTCTGCTTCTGGTGTATGATGTAACAATGAAATTGACGTGGTGAAAAAGTTTCTAATGTGATGCTGCCACTTATGGCTGCTCATCAACTCCGTTACCGAGTAATACAAAAAGTGATGATATGTCTCGTTTTGGTTTTCTACAAGGATATCAAGCATATATCTCCTCTCATCCTCTTCGAGGTTCTCATAAAACACATCAAAAACGTTGGTCACCAGGGAATAGTAATAACCCTTGGTAAAATCATTGGTAAGGCCTGCCTTGTTAATATCATTATATTGTTCCTTCAAATAAAAGTACCTTCTAAGCACTTCTTTTTCATACTTCTGATCCCCGGTTATCAAAAACGCTTTGATAAAATATATAGCCTGTTGAACATGGGGGCGATATTTTTCTTTAGTGGCTTTGTCAACATAGCGGTGATAGTTCTTGTCGTTCAGTTCCTTTTTCTTTCTATCGAGTACTTTGCCATCATTATATATCAATGTTTCAGGGAATTTTTCACCGATTTTGCGATCCATATTGATTAGGAAGCTCGATTTTTTTTCTTCTGGAAAATTCAGTTTCCCTATTTCATCCTTTGTAGCAAGAAAACGGGGATGCGACATTGGTATCCTTTGTGTAAAAACATCTGGGTCTGGAGTTACAAATTCCCTTTCATTTCCATCAATTTCAAACTTTATAGCTTCTGACCACCTTTCTTGCCCTTTTTGTCGATCAACTTCTGCATACTGCCAATACCATACTCCTTTTTCGAGTTTTTTATGGGGATTGAAGAAAGTCCAATCCTGTACTTCAGAACTAATGGTCGTTGCATCTTTGAATTCCCTATCTTTCGATATCCTAACCCTATATTGAAACCCATCATCCCACTCATAGCTATTCGCGCCTGTTTTCTTGGAATATACGGGAGACCACATAAAATGAGGCGAATTGATATTCACTTTGCCCGAGGAAGGAAATGGGCTAGTCCTTACCATAGGCATAATACTCTGTAACTGAATATATTGATCGGCACTTTCTACGCCTGTGTCTTCCGGCATACAGGCTGCCATCAAAACTATTATAGGGTTGAGAATAAAAAACGCTCTTACTTTCATATTTTAGTAATCCTCTGGATTCTTGTGTTTTTTTTTGATCATGCAATGATACTTTATGACATATAACCTGAGGGGTAAAAATGTTTCCATTGGCAGTCCTTTTGATTCGTGGATATAGGTTAATGGTTGATTATTGGGGTTTATCTGGTTTTCCCATAAACCCCTGTGTAACAAAACCACCACTCTTTCGAAACACCTATACACTTTCTTTAGTGGGGCATTTTCTAGTTTTGACAACAGTTTTAAACTAAAATACTATTCTATGTTCATGTTCAAATCTATTGCTTACGCTTGCACAGGGGTTGTGCTTGTGGGTTGTTCATTCGGGCAATCAGCTACTAGTGACAATACAAGTGGTGATCAAAACAACCAGACAAATCAATCAGGAAATATAACTGATATTACCTGGAGGCTAAGTGCCCAAAAAGACCTGGCCACAACTGACCAGATTATTGACAATACATTTATCCCCATTGGAGATCCTCCACCGAGGGGCACTCTACAAAGAAATACCCTCGAATTGCACAATGGAGTTCCAGTTTATCATTTTGCTGCCACAGGTGAGGTGAACCGTATTGAGTTAACCACGGCTTTTGGTTCGGAAGAAAATACCAATGGTTATAGCCAACAAGAAATAGAAGATTTACTAAAAATTGCTGATGGCTATATCGATAACGACCAGGGGCAATACGGAGATTTAATCACCTATGAATGGTATGCCCGTTTTCCCGAACAAGCTTCCGCTACCAAAGGTGGGATTTTTGCACAATGGCATGGACGGCCAGACAGGACTCTGATCAAGGACCCTAATGGCAATATTATGAAATTGTCAATTCCGCAATTTATATCAATGCTGGACACCATGTACTTTGACAAGCATACTGGTAAAAATCTTACAACCCATGAACCAAACGGATGGGAGGTAGATGCTGCGGCAGGTGGGCCTATTGGGGCTTTCCACTACAGGCCACCTTATATGTACCTGATAGTAAGAAGTGATGCACACCGAATGTCAGAAAGTGTTACCCGGGTAAAACCTAAGCCTGGAAAGCATCTTGGAGTTGTAATCGGACAGGATGGCAAAACAGGAACTATCGCATTCGAACGATTGACATCCGAAGTACCCATCAATAAATGGATTCATTTCAAAGTTCAAATCAGATACTCGGAATACAGCCATGAAGAGGATATGGTCTTGTCTCCTGGGCACATAAAAGTTTGGATAGATGATGAAATGGTCACAGACATGGCCGTAAACATTGGAAAAAACGATGAGCTGGGACCTTATTTCAAATTCGGGATTTACAAACCCTGGGATGATGGGTTTAAGGTGGACTGTAGTGGGTTTAAGCAGACCATTGAATAGCCATGTAAGAACTCAAAACCTTTTCAAAAGTCAGATACAAGGGCTATATTTAACGAATACATGGATATTTCGTCTTATATCGAAAAATGTTACGCTCGGTTTCCCCAGCTCAGAAGGTACCGCTATCCGTGGGATATTACCTCAGGTTTGGAGGATTTGATCCTACAAGTTTTGGCAGGTCTTTCAGATGAAGGATTTAAAATCAAGAAAAATGTTGCCATCCATCGGTCTGCCATCATAGAAGGAAATGTTACATTAAAAGAGCACACAATTATTGGGGCGAACAGTATAGTAAAAGCTGGTGCTTATTTGAGAAGTGGTGTCTTACTTGGCAATGAAGTGACTATAGGAGCCAATTGTGAGATCAAGCAAAGTATGGTCTTTGACAAATCGAGAGTGGCTCACTTAAATTATGTTGGAAATTCGATAATAGGAGAAGATGTAAATTTAGAGGCAGGATCCATTTTAGCCAATCATTTCAATGAACGCCATAACAAAAATATCCTTACCCTCATTGACAATTCGATAGTCGATACAAATATTACTAAATTTGGATCACTTATTGGAGACAGGTGCAGAATTGGGGCAAATGCGGTACTTAACCCTGGTACAATTTTAAAATGTGATTCGGTGGTAGGCAGGCTGGTTCATCTTGACCAACTAAAGGAAAAAAAAGCATAGATATACCTACCATTCCCAATTTGCCTTTATTTTTCGTTCAAGTTTCTTTGCCACGGATTCGTATTTCGGGTTTCCGTAAAGGTTTTCCTTTTCAATATGGCCGCCATCCATTTTGTATAATTCGGGTTTGTGGGATTCACTCAGTATCAATTTCCAGTTTATGGTTCTGGCCATTACCGTTCGATGTTCAGCACTCCAGGTTATATTTTCCACCCTGGTATGAAAAGGCAATTCATTATTTGGGTCGAAATATGGTTCCGGATCATCCCAATAGTCCGCTGGCAAATCCCCATACACTGCAGAAGCAAAAACCGTAAAGTCTTCATCTAATACAGCCTTTCCTTGCATGATATCCTTAAGTGACCTGCCTGCCAAGTGGCCGGGAATGCTGAGTCCGGCCAGGTCAAGCAAGGTGGGAAATATGTCCACATTTTGTGATAAGTTTTCCAAACTCTGGCCTTCCCGAATCAGTCCTGGTGCATGCCAGATCATTGGAACCCTCAATAGCGCATCGTAAAGGAACATTCCTTTGCGCACCATTTTGTGTTGCCCCATAAAATCACCATGATCTGAAGTAAATACGATGATAGTATTGTCCACTATTTTCATTTCCTCCAGGGTATGTAGTATCCTACCTATTTGCTGGTCTATTCCCCATTCCACGGATGAATAGTAATAGCGCATGGTTTCTTTGAGTTCTTCTTCAGAAAGCCTGTCATAATGAAGGGCTTTCTGATGCTGGGCCAGCCTTTTGCCCAGCTTGTGGGGGTCTATGTAGTCTGGCAATTCCATATCGCCCGAACAATATCGGCTTGTATATTGGGCTGGGGCCATGTAGGGCGGATGTGGGTCGAAGTAGCTGATATGTAATAAGAACGGCTCACCCTCTTTACTTTTATTGATAAAGTCTATGGCATCTTTGGTGTTTTTTGCCGGGTTGCAGTCCTCTTCAGGCCAGAATATGTCGGAGTGCCAATTGGGTGGGACATATTTGGAATATGCCCTGCATTCTTCCCGGCTTCTCAAACTCGTGACGTCAAAATTGTCAAGGTCTTCCGGCCTGAATGTATGGTTTTTTCCAATGTATGCGGTGCGATATCCCGCTTGCTGAAAATACCAGGGCAGTGATTTTTCGAATGCCAGCCATTTCCCATCGTGTCTATTATTTAATATACCTGTTTGACTAGGGTACATTCCACTAAACATAGAAGTTCGTGAAGGAAGGCAAACCGGGTTATTGACAAAGTTGCTTCTGAACATAGCTCCATTCTTGGCTAATTTGTCAATGTTTGGGGTTCGGATGTTAGCATTTCCCGCCGCGCCAAAGGCATCCCCCCTCATCTGGTCAGAAATAATAAAAATCACATTTGGAGGTGTTTTGCTACTTTGTGCTCCTGCCAAAAGGGAATATAATAATATTCCATATATTACAACCAGCACTGTGATTTTGTACTTTGGTTTCTTGAAAAACAATAATTTCATGGTGTAATTTTTTTAAGTGTCTCAAAAGGTCACATAGTAGTCATAGCTGCGAAAACTTCGTTCCCTTGTTTGAATATATTATCCTTATATCTTGCAAATTTTCATATTCGAACTCTTGGCATGTTTACCGGCAATCAGTCTAGGTACATTTTTGGTAACCTAGGTGCTTACGTATCAGTGGTCATCAGTAGGTCCTTTAGATATTCACCTCAGGGCATTATTTTGGAACCACAAATCTCCTCATCTCCAGCGTATCTCCAGTCTCTTTTGACCATGCCAGCAAATCACCCCTCATTTTGTTCAATACAGATTTATATTTTCCATCCTGAACCAGATTGACCATTTCTCCCGGGTCCTTTTCCAAGTCAAACAGTTGTTCCCTGTTTTTACCCAAGTCATATATGATGTACTTAAACTTATCAGAAATAAGTGACCTCCCTTTCGTTTGATGCGCGCTCTTCCCATCAAACATTGTTTCCACTATTACATAATCCCGCCATTGATCCACTTTTCTTCCTTCTATAAGCGGACGCAAGCTTAAGCCTTTGAGCCCTTTTGGCACAGGCACGTTGGCATAGTCACATACTGTAGGCAAAATATCCAAGCCTAGTGAAACCAATTGTGTGTCGTTCACAATGTCTTTCTGACTGACCCCTGGGTAACTAATTATCAAGGGAACCTTGGCCGATTCCTCATATAAGACGGTTTTCTGGTTCCAATTATGAGCTGCAATACCGTCACCATGATCACTGCTAAAAATAATTATCGTATTGTCCTCAAGTTTCAACCTATCAACTTCATCTAAAATTTGTCCTATTTCATTATCCACCTGTTCCACCAATCTATAGTATGCATGTAGGTACTGCCTCCAGTCTTCAGGGGTGAAATTTCGCGTAGGATAAGCATGTGGATTTGATTGCTGTTCAATTCTTATTATTCCTGGCTCGAAAGGCGCTATCGGAAAATTTCGGGGCAAGCTGGGACAGTTTTCCAGGTCTGTCTTTTTTATTTCCCCATAAGGCAAGGTTTGGCCCCTGGCCCATTCACATATCCCATGTGGACTCTCATATGAAGCCACCAGAAAAAAAGGCCTTTCGTGTTTTTCCCTTAAATACTCAATACAAGCTTGTGTTAACCTGGATTCGTCCATATCGGCAATTTTTCTAAAGCCAATATCTTCCGGAATGTCTAGTTCAGGTACATGCCATTTGCCTCCATAGGCACAGTCATACCCGCTTTTTAACAACAGACTACCCAAACCAAATTCAAAGTCTGATTTTTGGATTTGGGTTTTATTATTGGAATATACCCCCAGCTCATGGGGCATTTTTCCGGTGTATATACTGGCACGGGAAGGTGTACAAAGAGGAAAGGTGGAATATGTTTTTGTAAACCTAACCCCAGCTCTGGCGATTCGATCCATATTTGGGGTCTTGACATCTCCGTTACCCGCGCAGCTCATGGAGTTCGCCTCCTGCTGGTCGGTGGTAATGAAAATTATATTTGGCCGAATATCCCTGGTACCGTTTTCTACACCTGCATCCGCAGCGTTGATTGCTGCTATCCATACCACTAAAAAAAACAAACTAACCAGAACTTTCGCATCCCTATTCATATCGAAATCTTTTTAAAAACTTTCCTTATTTGGTTATTGTTTCACAACAACCACGATTTTCTTGGTGGGTATTGGCTAAAAAAATTGCAGAAACAACCGTTTCTGCAATAACTCGCAACTAAACCTATACTACTCAAACTGATTAAGGGTTGACTATCTGACTCATCTAACCATACCACTTGAAGTAGTATTAAAAACCTATAGAGGCAAAGAAAGAAAACAGACTGATTTTGGAAAGGTGCATATGATTCCAAAAGGGCGTAAAATTGTTACTTATTTCATTTTTCATAAGCTGAAAGCACCTCTATGGACCTGAAATTCCCCTTTTCCACACCGGACTCATGATTTAAATACTCTGAAGGAGAAACTCCAAATTGTTTTTTGAAACATTTTCTAAAATAACCTGAATCCTGAAATCCGGTTTTATAACATATTTCGTTGATGTTGTAATTGTTTTGTTTCAAAAGCAAAGCTGCAGCATTCAGCCGTATTTTCCTGATCAACTCCACCGGTGAAGCACCTGTGAGCTGCTTTATTTTCCTGTATAAATGTACCCTGCTCATGCCCAGTTCTTCGCCCAATACGGACACAGATATGTTCTCATCAGCCATTCTTTCCTTCACCAACTGAACCAACTTATCGAGCAGTTGTTCATCAGCCGATGACTTGTCCAGGTTTTCGTCTGTTAAAAACTCCTCCTTATGAAGCCTTTTCTTGATAGATTCCTGGGACTGCATCAAATTGGCAATTCTTATATTCAGCTCAGTAATGCTAAAGGGTTTGGTAATATAGTCATCCGCACCATATCTCAATCCTCTGATTTTTTGGGCAAAGGTGCTTTTGGCTGTCAATAAGATTATAGGTATGTGCTTGGTTTTAGGGTCTTTTTTCAACGTTTTGCACACCTGCACACCATCCATTACGGGCATCATTACATCGCTGATGATTAAATTAGGAGGGGATTTTAAAGCCTCTTGTACTCCAGTTTCCCCATTGCTAGCTTCTCGTACGCTAAAATTCTTGCTCAGGCTTGTTTTTAAAAATGACCGCAGATCATCATTGTCTTCTATGATCAGAATAGTGAAGTTTTCGTCTTTATTACGATCAACAGTTTCATGGAGTTCTTCCAAATCCTCTTCCATTCCAATTAACTCCTCTTTGAACTCGAATTGGGCATCCTTAACCCCTCCTTTTTCATGCGTGGAATAGATGCTGCCATCCATTGGCAACCCAATCACTATTTCCGTGCCTACTCCCAACTGACTGGCTATATTGATATAACCTTTGTGTAGTTTCACCAATCCCTTGGTTACGGCTAGTCCTATGCCGGTTCCCGGATTTACGTTATTAGAATTTTTGACTTGATAGAAAGGCTCAAAAATACTTTTTAACTGATCTTGCGAAATACCCTTGCCGGTATCCTTAACCTTAATTTCCACATACTCCTCTGCAACAAGTGAAGCCATTTCATCTGGTTTTTCTATTACATTTTTGCTTATTTCCACTCGTATCTCACCTCTTTCACTGCAAAACTTGAAAGCATTGGATAATAGGTTGCACAGGATTTTCTCTATCTTGTCCCTATCAAAAAACAAAACTATTGAATCCTCATGACAGACTAATTCGAGGGATATTTTTTTGAGTTTGGCATGACCCGAAAATGAGCTTATAATTTCCTGTATATAAGCAACGATATTTCCTTCAAGTACAGATAAGTCAAGTTTATCATTTTCCAGCTTTCTAAAATCCATTAATTGATTCACCAGACGTAGTAAATGCCTGACATTTCTTTTTACCAGCTTCAGGTTTTGACTGACGCTTTTACTCAGATCCTCACTAGACAACATCTCCTCAACAGGACCGTGAATCAGGGAGAGAGGCGTTCTAAACTCATGTGAAATATTGGTAAAGAACCTCAGTTTCATTTTGGTCAGTTCTTGTATTTTTTCCTTGCTCAACCTTTCTAACTCCAACTTGTGCTCTAACCTGAGTTTAAAAATTAAAAAGTGTCGAATGGTAATCAGCGCCCCGGCTACCATCAAAAAATAGATCAAAAAGGCCCACCAGGTTTTCCAGGGTGGGGGCAACATTATTATCTCTACAGCCCGACCTTCCTCGTTCCATACACCATCATTGTTGGAAGCCTTTACCTTAAAAACGTATTTTCCCGGATTTATATTCGTATAGGTAGCCCATCTTTGTGTTCCAACAAAACTCCATCCTTTGTCGAACCCTTCCAGCTTATATGCATACTGATTTTTACTAGGCACGGTATAATTTAGAGAAACAAATTCCAGAGTAAAATTGGATTGGTCGTAGTTGAATATAAGCTGGTCTGTCTTACTGATATGTTCTTTCAAAATGCCGTCTGGTTCACGTATCCCCACCTCTTTATTGAATAGCTTTAGACCGGTGATGACAACTGGTGGAATGGATCTGTTGATATCAATACGATTAGGCCTCAATATCATGAATCCGTTTAACCCACCAAAAAACATCTCACCTTCTCTGGTTTGCATATAGGAGTAAATATTGAATTCTGTAACGGGTAGTCCTTCATCCCTTCCAAAGTTTGTAAACACCCTATGAATGGGGTCAAACTTGGACAAGCCTTCGGGGGTGCTTATCCACAAAAAGCCTACATCATCCTGTAATACCCCATATACTATATCATTTATCAGGCCATCTTCCACCCTAAAACTTTCGAAGGTTTCGGTATTGGGGTCGAATACATTGAGCCCACCCCCGTAAGTCCCCATCCATATCATTCCTTTTTTGTCTTCCAGAAAACACAAAACACGGTTGCTGCTGAGGCTGGTACTATCTCCAGGGTTATGCAAATAGCGCTTGATAATCCTCTTATCTGAATTGAAGACATTTATGCCACCACCATTGGTACCCACCCAGACATTGCCGGAACGATCCTCAAAAAAAGATTTAATCCTTTCATCTGTAAGGCTATGCCGCGCATCACCCGACACACCGAATGCCTCCATTTCGGTACGATCTTTATTTAGCACATTGACCCCTCCATTAGATCCAATCCACAAGTTGTGCCGTGAATCTTCAAAAAGTGCCTCAACATTGTTGGCATTTATAGGCATGTCGCTCTTACTGTTGAAATTCTTAAACTTCTGTTTTTCGGCATCCAGAAAATCAAGCCCTTTTTGATGGGTACCTATCCACACCCCTCCCTGATGGTCAAGAACCAAAGACTTTATGGTGTGGGAGCTAATCCAGTCGGAACGGTTCGGGTTTGGTTTGTACTTTATAAAGGTATTGTCTTCCCTATTGAAATAATTTAGCCCTCCTCCTTCTGTCCCCACCCAAACGTTTCCTTTGTTATCTTCTTCAAATGGTCCTACTACATCAAAACTTAGGCTCTTTTCGTCCAGGTCGTTGTTTTTATAATGAATGAAATTCTTGTAGTGAGGATCGATGATGTTTACACCTCCAAAATAGGAGCCAATCCAAATCACTTTGTTTTCATCAATATAAATTGACCTGATCGAATTATTTGACAAGCTGTTGACCCGATTGCCCGAATGGAAATACCGTATAAATTTTTGTCTGGAAAGGTCAAAATAATTTAAGCCTTCATAAGTACCAATCCACAAATTACCATTGACGTCAATAGAAATAGCCCTCACCCTGTTGTTGCTCAAGCTGTTATTATCAGCGACATCAAACTGGTAATTGGTAAACTCCTTTTGCTCTATATCAAAATAACTCAGTCCTCCGGTATCATGGCCTATCCAAAGGTTGCCCCTGCCGTCCGTTGTAATGCAGTGTATATAGTCATCGGCAAGACTCGCCTTATCTGTGGGGATATTTTGGTAATGTCTTGTTTCATTTTTTTTAGGATCCACCATGAACAGGCCACTATAGGTTGTTCCTATCCACAACTTGCCTTGGTCATCCAGGCTCAGGGCGCGCACCTCTACCTCCTTCTCATGGCGTCCCCTATCTGTAAAATAATACGGAACCATTTTATCAATATCCGCGTGGTATGAAAAAAGACCACTTGAAGTTCCAAACCAAACGGTTCCATCCTTTTGGGCTAGTATGGAATGTACGGCATTCGTACTAAAATTCCGGTTTTCAATGGGTCTGAAGAAATATTGCCTAAATGTCTGAAGCTTTACATCAAATTTAGATGCACCCCGGTTGGTACCAATCCATAAGTTACCCCGATGATCTTGCTGGATGGTATGAATAAAATTGTTGCTGATTGACAGGGTATCATAGGGCAGATTTCTATAAACATGAAAGTCATACCCGTCATATCTGTTGAGGCCGTCCCTTGTACCAAACCACATAAAGCCCTGTTTGTCCCTGTAAATGGACATCACTCCATTTTGCGACAACCCATCTTCGACTGTAAGGTGCTGAAAGCTAATTTTAGGGTTTTGGCCCAGCGTACCCTGAGTGCAGAATATGAGCAACAAAAAAAGCTTGAAGTGTTTCATTTGAGTCTGGTTTTATGATCTATCTACCTTTACTACATCCTGGACCTAAACTTCAATGATGGAGGTTTCACCTTCTTAATTTACAGTTTCTTTATATTTTATCCAACTCAAAAAAGCACTGTGCGCTATTGGTTTGTCTATTTGGCGAAACATCATGGTTAATCTTTAATCCACGAAAAAACACATAATATAGTTTGTTATCGGCCGAGTCTTGGTTCTTCATCAAGAGGCCAAAAGTGTTCAATGTATTTTGACCTCTTGAAAAGGTGATGTCGTCAATCTCTATAATTGCCTGATTTTTATATTTCGAAACTGTGTCAATCCACCATGATCCTGAAGCCCAATGTGCCCTTTGTCGGCCATACCATAATGTGGTTCATCCTTCCATTTTGAATTGTACTTTCTCTTTTTCCAATCGTCACTCCCGATTTCATATTCAACCACTTTTTTGTCATTCATCCAATGTTGAACTTTTTTCCCTTTTACCACTATCCTGGAGGAGTTCCACTCCCCCACTGGCTTTATCAGGGGATTTTCGGCTGTGTACATAGCATAGGCAGATCCTGTAAACTGGTTCTCATCCCTATTCTTCGCAAAATTCTGATCATCACAGAGTTGATATTCGGGTCCTGATTGATAAATTTTTTGAACTATCCCCTCTTGTACCCTGATGAAAATACCCGAATTACTCTTTTTTGAGAGTTTCCATTCCATGTACAACTCAAAATCATCGTATTGCTTTTTGGTGATAATATCTCCTCCATGGTCACTTCCAATACCAGAGTTGTTGAGTACTCCATCTTCAACTTTCCAACCGGATACCTGGCCACGATTGAATTTTTTCCATCGATTCAAATTCTTGCCGTCAAATAGCAACTCCCATCCTTCCTTCTTTTCAGTTTTGGTAAGGACATTACTTTGCTGTGCATATACATTCGTAGCGACCAGTATTAGGCCTATTACTATAAATTTTGTTTTCATACTTGTATCTCTAATTTTAAGTGTTTCGATTATTGCGGCATGTCTGGCAATGTCCAGCCATCCCTGTATGTGTGCTGAATGAGTTCTTTGGTAAATTGACGTGCACTGATTGGTCCCGTCCATTCTTTCTTAAATGTTGGGTGGCCATCGTGTATTTCAAAACCATCTTTCACCAACGACTTTATGGTCTCGTTTTCACCAATGTTGGTGAACTGCATATTTTCCCCATCCCACATCAATTCTTTGTTCAAAGACTGGAGCCTGACTGCCAATACTCCCATAACCACCATTTCATTGAATGGCCCTGCTTCACTGAAATCGGACAATGTTGGTGTCCTAACCCCCGGGGCTTCCTTGCATGCCCTGACCCAATCCATTTCATGGCTTACCTCGATTCTACGTCTAAACTTCGGAGCGTTAGGTTTTCTGCCAGACATCAACCAGGGTTCCCTCCCCTGGCTTCCACAAACCAAAGTGTCCTTTTCCCCATGGAAAATCACTCCACCTCCCCTTACGTTCATACTTTTCCCTTCCGGCCACCCTTCGGGTT
Organism: Cyclobacteriaceae bacterium; assembly: GCA_040222275.1. Taxonomy (GTDB): domain Bacteria; phylum Bacteroidota; class Bacteroidia; order Cytophagales; family Cyclobacteriaceae; genus CAXBNB01. The sequence continues at coordinate 108,184 of JAVKDJ010000074.1, read as the reverse complement.
TTAGGGGCTGCAAACCACCATCGTACCAGGTAACCTCCAATGAGGGAAGGCCTATTTTCATACCTTTAGGCTTCTTTCTCTCAGGGAAAGTAAGTTTGATAATTTGGGCACTAGGTGCGCAATCATCCAATAAAAGGGTAGAGCTGCCCTGTACCTTCTCAGCGTGCCCCAATTGAAGCCCCATAAAGACCGGATGCAGCACATGGCATGCCATATCCCCCAGGGCACCCGTCCCGAAATCCCACCAGCCGCGCCAGTTCCATGGTGTATATAGGTTGTGATAGGGCCTCATTTTGGCAGGACCTATAAACAAATCCCAATCAAGATAGTCCGGCACCCACATTCCTTTTTCGGGTGTATTGAGGCCTTGCGGCCAAATGGGGCGATCGGTAAAGGCATCCACTTTCTTTACTTCACCAATTTCACCATTGTGCAACCATTCTATTACATTGCTCGTGTCATCCAGCGATGACCCCTGATTCCCCATTGAAGTAGCCACTTTGTATTTTTGCGCCAGCCTGGACAGCAGTCTCGACTCATATACGGTATGGGTCAATGGTTTTTGCAAATACACATGTTTGTTGAGTGTAATGGCATGGGCAGCCGGTCCCGCATGTGTATGGTCGGGAGTTGATATCATTACCGCATCGATGGATTTCCCTATCTCATCGTACATTTTTCTCCAATCCCTGAACTTTTCGGCTTTTGGAAAATGGTTGAAAACACGTTTGCTGTAGTTCCAATCCACATCACATAAGGCCACAATATTTTCTGATTGTAGTTCTTTCAAATTACCAAACCCTCTACCTCCGACACCAATACCTGCAATGTTCAATTTATCGCTTGGGGGTGTATGCCCCAGTCCTGCTATTACATGGCTTGGCAAGATGGTAACTCCCGCCAGAGCTGTAACACTCGTTGAAATAAATTTCCTTCGGTCAACAGATGATTCCTTTTTTTTCATACTTAAACTTTATTTACGCTTCTAATTTTTTTGGTCCAATACCATGAGAACACCACTCCCATGACCTGGATGTCAGTTTTACATAGAATCCATTTGATAGTTTTACAAAAAGCCAATCTCACTGAAAGCAGGTGCAATAAAATGCCTAAACCATTGTGCCAGTTTTGCTCTGCTATTTGCCGGTATTCTCCTTAGGAATATCCAAGACTACCGGTGCATTGGCATAAAGGGCCGCCTGATAGTTATAATACTCTTGGTCTGTGTTGTCCGGCAATTCTACTGTGACAACAGACCCACCACGTCCATCAGGTTTGACCATAGCATATTCTCCTGGCCGGGGGTAAATACCCGGCATTTCGTATTCGTATTTGCCAGGTTTCAGTGCACACGATACGTTTAGGGTAATGGTTTTTAAGTCAATGTCCGCCGTTGGATCACTCAAACTGATGACCCAACGCTCGTTCGATTCCGACATCATCACCATTGAAGGTTTGTCACTGGTGATTTGGAGCGACGCATTCATTTCTATTTTTCCAGGTTTGAAAAAACAAGCCTGGGATATTTTGTCTTCGGCAGAATAAATAGCATGAATGGAATCATCTAAACTTCGTACACTCACATTTTTTATGGCTCTTCTTAATAATCCAGGCATGTCCTTCACTCCTACATTGGGTACCATCATGTAGTAGTATTGGTTATTGCCATTCTTTTCTGGATTGGTTCCGTGACCCAGCGCCAACAGAAAGTTTGCTTCATCGCTTTTATGTTTTTTATCGGTGGTCTTTATTTCATCACCGGTTAGAATAGTCAAAGTTTGATTCCCAAACGGAAAAACCAGGTACCCTTTTTTTCCATGATGGATCCAGATAGGTTTATTGATGTCCAAAGACAATGTTTTGGATTCCCCGGGTTTAATTACATTTTTTTCCCCTTTTACAGAGTACACCAAGTCAGATTCCCCCATTTTTGACTGGTCCATACATGTATATATGCCTTGCCCTTGCCCCTCCTTTAACCTGGAGATATCACTTCCCAGGCCGATGATTTTTTCACCAACGAAATAATAACTCTTCAATGCTGTTGCAGAACTGTAGTGTTCTCCCGGCAAGTGATGGTATAATGCCATTCCATTTGTACCATCAGATAATACGCCTGAGATGTTGTTTTTCCCAGGCAGGGAAGCTTGTGCCCCCCCTGTATTGGGCAAGGGATCTGTGCGCCATTCTTCCGTAATACCTGGAAGCATGTGCCAATCATAATTGCCCAGCACTTTAGTGTCATATTCGTTTCCTGTCACTTTCAGTTGTAGGACACCACTTCCCGCATGCCACGATTTTCTCACACGGTCAAAATCCTCTGCACCAATGACTCTTTCAGATTTCAATTTTACTGATGCATAAAATGGGGCTTCTTGTTTTCCCCTCCTATGGGCAAGATATTCATTCACCCAATAGGCAGTTGTGCCAGAGTATTCGTAAGTGCCATTTCGAAGCTCCTTTTTCAATCTAAGCAGATCTTCTTCATTATTGAGCTGGGTATCTTCGCTTTTAACTTCTATCAACTCATCAATCGCAGGCAGAAATGACCTACTTCTAAACTTATTGAAATCATTAAAAAAAGACCTGCCTGCTATCGTGTAATCAAAGTACCCTTTATAAAACAATTTCGCATAAACCTTGGTAAAGCGGTCTGCAGCAAACTGATAAAACTTATCATCCAACTGAAATGGAGTATCCTTGAATTGATTGAGGCCAACGAATGAATGGGTCAACCATTCAAAACCGTAAGCTATCATCGCTGCATCCGTACCATGGCCTGTATGGTGTGAAATGGTTCCGTCCGGTTGAAACCCTGATTGGATATAAAAATGTGCCGGAATGTTAAACTTCGTAAACCAATACCGCACATCTGATACCACCCCGTGGGGACTCCAGCCAGGGGAAAAACTGAACCCTTTATAGGGGTCATCTTTATAAAAATCACTGTACCAGTACGGCACATAGGTCATGGGACGATTGTAGTCTGCCCAAAGAATGGGAAGTGCCAAAAGGGTGCGGGACCTGTGGCCAAGATTTGCATCTGCCCATGCTCCATGAGAATAGGTGGTGTCGGCTATATAACCCCATCTTTCATCAGCATTCCTTATCTCTCTCCTTCCGGAAACAATAGATGTGAAATTTTGCAAAAAACGGATCAATGCGTCTTGTACTTTTCTGGCTTGTTCGTTTCCATTTCGGATATCTTGTAGCAAATCAGGCATAATATGTACTCCTGGGGCCATCAATGGATCTGTTACAACCCATTGGTGAGTGGCTACCTGATGCCCAATCAGTTTGAAATCATCGAGTCGTGAAAACCCATCGCCAGTATATTGCCCAATAGGTTTTCCATTTACCTTAATGTCATCACCCTCCACAGGCACACAATTGGTATAGGCCAAAATTGACGCATAAATGGCTTCTTTTAACTTCATTCTATCTGAATAATTGCCATTGGGGCCATATTTTGCTGATTTGGCATAGGCGTATCCCAGGCCACCAATTCTGGAGGCTACCTCTTCCCACTCATACTCAATGGTACCATATACCCTACCATTCATGGGATCGATGGTGCTTTCGGCCAGATAATCCTCAGGATGCCTTTCATAGCACATTATTCCTTTGAACTTTCCGTTGGTTTCTTTCAGTTCCGCAATGAGTTTTTCGACTTCTACATCGCTGTAGGTTCTCCTGCCATACATTCTACTTCCTCCACTGCTCACCGTAAGATCTTTGTACCTATTCCAGAATGTTTTCCATAAGGTTTCTGTCACAATATTTATTTTGACCTCAAATTCCTGAACCACTTCCTCAGCATCTTTGAGTAAAACAGACAAATGATATGCCGATGGGGCGGTTCCAGTATTTTGGCCCTGGCTTACTACAAAAACTCCCATAATACGATTGGAAAGGTCATATTCGGTTTTTACATCGAACAGGTTGCCATCCTGGGTTTTGATTTCAAAGTGATAGCCCTCCGGAATAGGTGAATGTCGTACATCCTTGTTTCGCTCTAAATGGATGCGGCCAATCACTTCGGTACCCGGGCTACTCCCAACAGGAATGTCAAAGTAATCCGCAAAAACCTTTTCCCTGGCTACCAGGCCATTAGAAAGCATTAAAATTAAGATGAGCATCAAAACTGAACCTCTTATGCCCTTGTCGAATGTGTATTTTCCCTTCATGCGTTGTAATACTTTTTTTATCTTAAAAATTCGTAAACACCAGCTTCACCCTCAAAATAAAGAATGCCATCATCTTCCCGCACCGGCATGAAAGGCATGAATACCTCTCCGTCTTTGAGTATTTGCCAGGGACCACTCAGTAGGTCGGATATCATTATTTTAAACTTCCCCTGACCCTTTATTGACAGGGTAAAAGGCATATCAATAATCTCCATATTTTTGCTGAAGGTTACTACGCGATCTGCTATCTGAGCCCCAACAATCTTGTCATTCTCAATATAATTTACTTCATGTAGGCTTTTCTGATCGCTATCCATCACCTGCATTACATTTAAATAATAATCCTCAGTGCTCCTTTTTTTAGGAGATATCTCTACTCTCCAAGATCCCCGTTCATTTGCTGGATCATTGCCCGGGTATGGGTCATTTTTATAATTTTCTCCAAATACCCAAAATTCTTTTCCTTTTCCTCCTATTGAGGTGATGTCCGCATCAGCCAGTTGCGGAAGAAGTGCCGTATTCACCAGTTTCCCTGAATCACCGTTTTTTGTCCTTTTAATAGTGATTTTGTTTTCAGATACAGAAGGTTCCTCTATACTATGAAGAAGCCAATATTTTTTAAAGTTTGGGTTCGAGGAAGCAACCTTATCAAAAACTATCAGTGCTGCAGGAATTTCTGAAGAGCCTAAGTTTAGAAAAGTAAAGGCACGCTTTACTTCCTTCACCTTCTGAGAATATGCTTCGGTGATATCCCCCTTTAAATAAGAATATTCCGGCTTTTGGATATCGGGTCCAAATCCATACGCTAAAATTTGGCCGGTTTTGTAGTCAAGGTTCAACATGTCACCAAGATCCTGGGGTGGTCCCCATCCATCGCCGGGCAGCCTTTGACCTCCGTCATTCTCTACATACTCAGTTTTGTCTGCCCCTCCATATTTAATGGCATGAAAAACTTCATTGGGATCATAAACCAGCAGGCTATTGTGTGCGATCGTTCGCTTGAAGTAATTTTTATTGTGTGGGCTATTGTAGCCTCCTGAAGATCCAGTGTAGGCACCCGCATCTATTGCCAAAGGACCTTTGTAGTAAATCTGGAAAGCCCCTGCATCATGGTGCTGATGGTTTACAAAATTGTACTCATTGATTTTCATTTCGGCTATTACACTATTCTGACCCCAACCGGTTCGTGCAATCATCCAACCGAAGGGAGCTCCCGAAAACTTTGTTAGGGGTAGGTCATCAGGTGTCTTTGTTCCTAAAGAAGTATCACGCCACAAAAAATCAAAAAGTATGCTCCTACTATCAATTGTTGTGTTCTTTAAAAATTCATTGTTCAGGTATTGATCTTTATAATAGCTTCCGGCCAGCATTGTGGGTAGCGAATAGTACCTTGCTTTTCCCCTAGAGTAGCTCATGTCCCCACTCGCAAGCATTTGACCATCCGGTCTCCTCCTGTATAGCAGGTCGTACAACACAAATTGTTGTGACGGATGATAAACATTTCCAGCACCCATTCGGTCGAATATCCACAGCGCAAAAAGGTCACTGGAAAACCTTACATTGAAATAAGATGTTCCCTGATGGTAGGTGTGACCCGGGTAAAACCAATTGCGGACAGGCAAATGTTCCCTAAAAAACCGTCCAGCGGCCAAATTATACATTTCCGGAAATTCATCATATATGGCTATTCCTGTAGAAATCATGTCCCTCATGATCATCCATTCTGATGAATGCCCTGTGACAGAATTTTGATTTATTGGAGGGTAACCACACTCCATCATTTTGGCCAACCGAACAAAGGCCTTTACATAGCGGTCTTTTTCTCCTGAGGTTAACTGGTCGTAGCACCAATCGTACACTATAGAGCCAGCCACCATCATACGCCCAACTGCCCTCGATATATCTCCAACATGGGGCCATTGGGCTGTCTCAAGGGTGTCAATAATAGATGTAATGGCTTTTCTGGCCAATTTCTTGTCTTTCGTTACAAGATATTTCAAAGCGTTTAGCTCTGCCTGGACTGTTACCCCTTTCTGCTGAACGTAAAACCGCCAACCCTTTTCTTCTGGTATATCTTCTGGTTTCCAATCTTCCTGCATGTCAAGCAATGTATTCCAGACTCCTTCCAACTTTGGATCCTTCAATCTGTTTGCCAAATCTGGAATATGATGTGATCGTAAGTACAATCTCGGATGCTCTTTAGGTGGAATAGGTATGGAAACCCCGTCAACCATCTTCCATTCACAATCACCTGATGATTGGGCAAAACCTTCAGTTATAATGACCAAAAGGGCAACTATACTTAGTACTAGTAAAGACTTGTTCATTTGTCGTGATTTATAATCCATTATTAATTTAATGATACTTCTGATACTTCATTTGGAATCAGCCCTAGAGTAAAATTAGAAGTAGATATACCAGGCGAACCAAATATTCTTAATACAACAACTACAATAGCGGCTCAATGGCCTGTAGCCTTTGATTTAATATCCATCATTTTTTTCCTCATTATTTTTAGTTGAATCAATTTTGAGGGGTCATCTGCGAGGTTTGTGGATTCCGTAGGATCATTCATATGGTCGTACAACTCCTCATTAGCACTGACCTGATCTTCACCCCACAAGGAATAACGCCACCGGGCTGTACGAATGCTAGCAGCACTTCCGCCACTGGTAACAGTGTAGGCACAATACTCCAGATCATCTTTTTGAGAACCAGACAGCAATCCGGCCAGGCTTTTGCCCTGAAGGATACCAGGCTGTTTTTCAGACAGATGGCATAGCTCTGTAAGGGTAGGATACAGGTCTATCAACTCCACAACCGATCGCATCTCTTTTCCAGAAGTTTGTTTAAAATCTGGGTGTGATATTATTAAAGGTACTCTGACACTGCCTTCCCATAAGCTAACCTTGGACCAGCAATCATGCTCCCCCAGGTTGTAGCCATGATCAGACAAAAAAATGACAATGGTCTCTTTCCTGATGTCTAACTTGTCCAGGGCTTTGAGTATCCGTCCTACCTGCTCATCCATAAATCTTACACTTGCCATATAGGCACTCAGAGCTTTGCGCTTCTGGCTGTTGTTCATTTTCCAAATATTTTGGTTTTGACGGGCCAATGCTAATTTCGGTACATTGTCTGCTACCACTGTGTCTGGTAAAGACATATCGCCCTCAGGATAGGCATCAAATAAGCTTTTCGGTGCAATAAAAGGAACATGCGGACGAACAAAACCTACTGCTAAAAAGAAAGGAGAGTCAGGCTTTATTTTCTGTGCATTTCTGGCATTTGAAGCTATTCTTCCCGCACGGTTTTCCAAAATGGCAATGGCCTGGCTTGCAGCCAAATAATCAGCTTGGGCAGGTGCCATTTCATCAGGAAGAAGCATTCTTGAAAAATTAGAACCATAATGGATATTCCCGGGAGAAAGCAGTTCCAGATTCGCAGGACTCAGGGTTTCGGGTGCCATCACGTTATAAGCATAGTCCCAGGAGTCCGCGTCATCTGCACCGGAAGTACCTCGTTCGATATCACCTGGCACTCCCATATGAAATATTTTTGAAACCCTGGCGGTAAAATATCCATTATCCCGAAAAAAACCTGCTAATGATGGGTGATGTGCCAGCGATGCATTGTGCCCCTTGTAGCCCCCAGGTTTGTAGCTATTGGAAAGCACACTATTTGTTTGCGGATACAGACCACTCATAAATGAGGCTCTGGAAGGCCCGCATACCGGATATTGACAATATGCCTTGGTAAATTTCACCCCTTCTGCTGACAACCTATCCAAATTGGGTGTGTGCTTATCAATGTCTAAATAAGGGCCAATACGGGTGTTAAGGTCATCCGATACAATTAACAAGATGTTCTTTTTCTGTGCCTGTACCCCAAAACTTACTATACAAAATGCAAGAAACAGCGAGTATCTATAAATAGTCATGTCAAAAATTAAGCTCCATTCGAATCAAACATACAATCAGGAAATACGACTGCTAAACGAACTGTATGATTAACAAAAGTAGGCCGCTACTTCGCCAAATGCAGGAAATGATGTTGCCATTTGCATGGTCATTTGATTCACAGGGAACTGAAAATGGCAAGGGGTTCATTTTCACTTTCACAATATCCAACACAACTCCTTTTAACACATGAGCTCCGTTAGGTTTCTATCTCTTAAAAATTGTTTATGATATCTTCTTACTAACTCCCATTAAATTCTATACTTGAGATATTAGTTCTTCCCATAAACTGCGATACATAGAAATAGGAAATTTTGGATCAATCCGAAAAGTTGTGAGTGATGACTAAATCATATTTCTTTTCCAATAGTTAAAAGGAAGGATTTGATTAGATTTAAGTTGTCTGAGGGTACGTTGGAATATTTTGAAGTTTCCAATCTCGTTTTTCACTTGATCCCCGAATTGTTCACCATAGGAGTAGTGTTTTACGAATAAAATGGTCTTTCCCAAAAGCAAAAAACCCTCTAAAAATTAAATTTAGAGGGTTTTGGTGTGATTTACTCACTCGATTGTCGGGATACCAGGATTACAACCACCCCATGCAAATCTCTATGTATCAATAAGTTATAAAACGTCTTTTCAGCAGGTTCACCGTTCAGTTCTCAATTTATTCAAACTGGTTTGAGTGCAATTGGTGAACTTCGAAACCTTTGTAAAGATACAAAAAAGCTGGCTTTTCGGGTTCAAATCGTGGCAAAAAGTGCTAAATTTTATGGGTAATTGGTGATAGATTTTAGTGCCGTTTGGCTGCCTTCATTTGGCAGATCAATCGGTGATGTAACGCTCTACAATGGCCGGTGCAAGGCCAGTGAACTCGCAGAATTCATCTACACTGATGAACTGGTGAGGTTCTTTGGAAAACTCATCCCTGATCTTATTTAAGAGCTTCCTTCCGTAACGTTCGCTCTTACCTGTGATCCGCTGCACGTCTTTTGGATAAATACAGGCTCGTTTGGTTTCGATCATACTCTATCTATACTTAATCTATGCCTTTGCTATACTGTAAATATACTAAATGGGCTTGCGTGTTCTTTATGAACGAATCGGAATAAACGGTTTCCAATTGCCAGATACGGAACCTGTCTTTTGTCTGCATGAAGGATTTGGCTGATTTTCGGTGAGTTGCAACGAAGCAACGAACTAAATCAAGACGTATGGCACGACAAAAAGGCATCATTAAACTGCAAGGAACCATCGGGGATGTGTCCTTCTACAAAAGCAAAGACGGCTATTTGGCCAGGGAAAAAGGTGGAGTTGACGGAGATCGGATAAAGAATGATCCAGCCTTCCAAAGGACTCGGGAGAACGGATCAGAGTTTGGACGGGCAGGGAAAGCTGGTAAGCTGATCCGCACGGCCTTCAGGCCACTCTTGTTGAAAACCTCAGACAGCAAGGTAGCCTCCAGGCTTACTAAGCAATTAATGATCGTTCTTCAATCGGATGAGGATAACCTAAGAGGAGAGCGGACGGTCTCCAATGGAAATCTGGACTTGATTCAGGGCTTTGACTTTAATGCTGATGGCCGCCTGGAGGCCACATTATACGCTCCCTATGAAGTAAGTTTTGACCGTGCGGCTGGTACAGCTTCCATTGATATTCCTGAGTTCATTCCAGCCAATAGCCTTGCATATCCGCAGGGCGCTACACATTTAAAAATGGTAGCGGCTTTATCGGAGGTGAACTTCGATAATGATGAATTCACTTTCAACCTGGCTGAGTCCGCAGATGTGGAAATCAACAATGTCGCAACCGGTCCCTTGAAGCTGGACTTGGCTTTCAATGCCAACAGTGAAGAGGTTCTTCTAGTGGCCTTTGGCATTGATTTCTATCAATCTGTAAACGGCCAAATGTATGCCATGAAGAACGGTGGATTTAACTGTCTGGCTTTGGTTGAGGTAGACAAATTTATCCAGCTCCCGGAGAACTAATGATGCCCTGAAATGGAATTGACCCTATTCAGAGTTTATCATCAGGACGGTACTAACGGGGATCTCTATGGTGGGGAGCTGCTGATCAGCTCCACCATCGAGCTTCCCTGGAGGGACAACCAGCAGATGGTGTCATGCATCCCGGAAGGGAGGTATGAGCTTGTTAAGCGATATACCGACAAACGGGGTTGGCATTTGCTGGTGACAGGAGTTCCGAACAGGAGTGGCATCCTCTTTCACCCTGCCAATGACGCTTTGAAGGAACTGAAAGGCTGCATAGCTCCGGTTTCAAAGGTCTTCGGCCCAGGTAAAGGGACGGACTCCAAAGCAGCCGATTTCAGGCTGAAAACACTTGTGTTTGAGGCCATTGAAAAAGGCGAAAGTGTATTTCTCAATATTCAAAAAGCAAATAGCGTATGACTATCATAGAAAGGGCGAAAGCCCCAACTCCAAAATTTTTCAAAGTGCTCCGTAACGTAGGTTTGGCACTGGCCGCAGCTGGTGGCGTTTTGTTGGCAGCTCCGATCAGTTTACCGGCCGGAATAGTTGCCCTGGGTGGCTATCTCACTGTGGGCGGGACTGTACTGACTGCAGTCAGTCAAGTGACCGTAGAGGATAGCGCAAAAGCGGACAGTAAAGATGGCTAATCTTGCTCGTGGTGGAGGTACGAAGGCTGGAACTGCCGGAGGCACGTTGCTTAGTGTCCTGGTGAACATAAGTTCAGGGGATATCCTCCACACAGTTGTATTGGCTGCCATTGGAGCTATTGTCAGCTTCAGTGTTTCAGTTCTGCTGAAAGTGTTATTTCAACGGTTCAAAAGAAAGCATCCACCTCCGAAGGGGATGTAATTCCCGCAAGTCGGGAAAGTTTGTGTTCCTCTCAATGAAAATGGCCTCCTCGTGGGGCCTTTTTTCATTCCAGGAGTACCTGAAACATGATAGCTCTCTTGACCTGCTTTACCAGTTCCACCTGCTTTTGCAGGATTTTGGCTTTTTGCTCAAAGTCCTGAAGAAGTGCCAATGACTTTAGGTACTTCCTACGATCTTTCATGGCCTTTTCCTGACCTGCCAGCAATACGGATTTAGCATCACCTATCCTGATGAATGGAACTACTGAGCCTGTCAAGTGTGGCTTAAACGCCTGAGCTTGCCAAAGGCCATAAGAGAGCCAGAAATAAAAGTTCCGTGCCTCCTCTGATTCTGTGATGATGGCAAAGCAATTGGGACAAGGAGTTTCGAGCGGCTTTCCCGCATTCAGGCCTTTGGACAGGATGAAGAAATGGGGCAATGTGCTTGTGAAGCCTTCCCGGTACGTTTTGATCTGAAAAGTGTGCATAGTATGAGCATTTAAGATTTTGCTCGCTGCGCTTCGCACACATTTCAAAAGAGAAAAGAAAAAAGGGAAAAAAAGAAAAGAGAAAGCTTTTGGTCAGGTGGGCATGGACAGGGCAGTCAAGGTTTTTTGGAAAAATACTACCCAGAGGGTGGAGATTTTTTCAAAAACCCGAAGGGCTTGACCTTGACGGGCCTGATTTGGGTTGGCCTTGTGCGGCCCGCCTAACTTCGCTGCACTCTTTGTTTTGTTTCCTTTCGGTTAACGAATGTAATTTTCGAATCCCTTCTCATCGAGATGTTGGTTCATCAAGTCGAATTTCATCTCTTTTAGGTCATTGGTTTCTCTTAACTCATTGATCATTTGTCTAAGGGTTCTTTTTCTGGCATCCTTTGCGACAATCTTATTGAACCATTCGATCCCATTGAGATTAGGATCAGTTGACTTATTATTGGTGAATTTGATGATACTTTCGAGTCCTGATTCTGGAATAATGTCCCATGAAATACAAAGCATATTAATGGCAGTAAGTAGCTCCTGGTTAAGGGGATGTATTAATTTTTTGTCTTTGGAACCGGAAGAATTACTGTTGCCTGGGGTATGGTTCCCCTGTTCATGTATTAAAGGATTAAAAAGAGGAAGTGGGTCGTGTTTGATAATCTCAAGGAATTCATTGGCACAATGAGTCCCGACAAAAAAGTATTTCGATTGAGCGTCATAATCTCCACGGGGTCCGTACGAAAAGATGTAGTATTTGTCATCCAATGATCCGCAACAACCTTGTTTTTGTTGACCATTTAGAAGTTTCAAGTAGTTGACTGGCTGAATGTAAAATTTGCGGTTGAGTTCTTCCTTTCTTTTCCTGGTTCTGCAATTCATATTGTATCAACTGTTCTATATGGAACTGAATTTAGTGTGGAACGCAGGAAAACCAAAACGGCTGGCCGGAGGCTGTGGAGCGTAGCGTAATGGACGAACGGCCAAGCCAGCCGGAGAGAGGAACGAACGGAGGCTTGCGAGCCGTCCTGCGAGTGGAGCAAGGGGGCTAGACCGGAAAGCAGTGAGGCACGAACTGCGGGGGCTTGCTATGTGTGAAGTGGAATGCAGGGCTTTTGTATTTTACCCATCCAACAAAAGCCCGGAATGAAACGGAACTACACAAGGGCTGGCGTGATTTTTTGCCTTTTGAGTGTTGGCCAGGTATAGGCGATTGCAAGAGCGGTTGGATACCAAGGTGTTGATGCAAAAAGCATGACAGTCCCGTAGCCCGCAGCGACCCGCAGGCGAGCAAAAACACGGGCAGCCGGTGGATGCGTTGCGGCTGAGCGGAACGAAGCGATAGCGGAGTGGAGAGAAGCGGCATAAGCAGACAGAGTAGGCTGCCGTGAGGATGACAACCGAGATGCAAGCAGCGTGACAGGCTCGGAGCTTTAGCGGAGACCTGAAAGGCAGCACAGCTTATTTTTTGACCATTAAAAGACAAACAATTTCAAAAAATGGGCTGTGGTGGCCTGGCATGATGCTATGCCGAGGGCGAAAGACGAACACCGCTTTTCCTGCGTGGGGGTTAGGGTTGGAAAAAGCAAGTGTGGCACGGTATGGAATGGAGCTAAGCGGAATGCAATAGCGTGCCACTCTTGCTGTGCGGTGCTGGAAGCTTGTAAGTGCAGCGTAGTGGAACGAGCAGGCTGGAAGCACAGGGGGTGTGCGTTTGGATTTATTCCATTCTATGTTTGATGATTAATCCCGAGACCAATGTAATTGTCCCTATCAATACCACGGCAATTTCAATCCCAAAAAAGTCAGCGGTAATTCCGGTCAGAATTGCACCTATGGCATAACCTAAATCACGCCACAGACGAAATACACCAATGCTGTTGGCTCGTTGTTCAGGATGGGTGTAGTCTGCAATAGCTGCAAGGAACGTGGGATAGACCACTGCCGTACCAATGCCTAAAACAATGCTCAAAAGTGCAAACTGAGCAAATGAATTAACAAATATCATGGTCGTGATGGCAATTCCTTGTAGCAACATTCCCCAAAACAACATGGATTTTTTCACCAGCATATCAGCCAGTTTGCCTGTGATCAACTGTCCCAATCCCCAGACCACCGGATAGATTGCTACCAGCTTTCCAACCTCGGTTAGGCTAAAACCTTTACTGACCAATAGGATGGGCAAAAGTCCCCAAATCATACCATCATTTAGATTATTGACTAATCCGGCTTGCGTGATTGAGCCAAGGTTGGGATTTGTCCAGGTTGTGTCACGGAAAATGTTTTTCAGCTTTTTGACCTGGCTCACTTTGGTTTCTGAGTTGACATGATGAACCGTGTCTTTTATCAGGAAATAACTGGTGAGTAATCCAATAACGGCAAAACCAATCCCTAAATAGAATGGATAGGGACGAAGGCCATATTCTGAGGCTAGCCATCCGGTGAGAAATGCCACAATTCCAACGGCCAGATAGCCAGCAGATTCATTTAATCCCATAGCCAGACCCCTGTTTTTCTCACCAACCAAATCAATTTTCATGACCACAGTGCTGGACCAGGTAAGCCCCTGATTGACCCCTAGCAGAATATTCGCAGCAATGATCCAGTTCCAGTTCGTGGCATAGATCAGGATGAGTGGTACAGGAATCCCCAATAACCAACCGATGACCAGTAAGTTCTTACGCCCGATTTTATTGGCAAAAGCCCCGGTGTAATAATTGGTAATTGCTTTGGAGATTCCGAAAACTACAATAAATGATAATATTGCAGTTTTGGCAGCTATCCCGAAATCTGCCTCCGCTATCTGAGGAAGAATAGTACGCTCCAATCCGACCATGCCGCCTACAAAGCCATTGACAATGACCAATAGCGTGAACTGCTTCCAGTTTTCCCTTAATCCCAGCTTTATTTCCATGACCTATGAAATAGCGCACCTGTTAGCTCCAGCTTCCAGGTCAATTAGGTTGATGCCTGTAAAATCTCCCGCAAGGTTTTTCTCAACAATGGTGAGATAGTTTGATGGTGTCTCTGGTATCCGACTTAATAGTGTTTGGATAAAAACATCCTCATCCTGATGAAGTAACGGAACGTTCTGCAATACCTCGCCAATGCTGGAGTTTATTGGTTTGCCATCAAAATCAATGGGCTGACTGGTATGGCCTGGCAGGACTACTATATTACTATCCAACACTATGAGCTTCTTTAATGAGTGATAAAGCAGGCTTGCCTTCTGTCTGGCCTCCTCTTCATTTGCCTTTAGATCAGGTCTGCCCACTCCATTTGTAAATAGGGTGTCGCCTGTAAGCAACGCCTTATCATCCACCAGATAAGAAGTACTTTCCAAAGTATGTCCCGGTGTGTGAATGGCTTTTACCTGAACCTCACCAACCTCAAAAGTGGTATTGTCCGAAATTGAATGAAAAGGATAAACAAGCTTGTTATTTTTTGGAATGGAAGGTTTGAGGCCAAAGGATTCAGCGAGTTCCTTGGCACGGCTCAAATGGTCTGCATGGACATGCGTATCCACCACATATTTTAAAGTAAGGTTTCGGTATTCAATGAAATCCCGATAAACCTCCACAGGTAACGAAGCATCTACCGCCATTGCTTCCTGACCGGAAATGATCATGTAGGAAAGACAGCCTTTACCAGTACGCCTGAACTGAACAAGCTCAAAGCGGTCAAATGATAATTGTGCCGTATTCCATGAAAGGCTCCAGGCTTTCATGCCTCCCTGAAGGTTGTAGGAATCATATCCTGAATCATGCAATAGCTGTGCGGCTATCATGCTGGTTTTACCTCCCGCACATACGGTAACAACCGGAATGGATTTGTCAAAATTGATAGCCTCCAAAGCATTCGGATTGTTCTTTTTTAGCTCGTCATAGGCATCTACATGGATGCTGCCGGAAATGTGCCATTCCTCCCTTTCATGGGTTGGACGGATGTCCAGCACGTTTACATTTTTGCCGGAATCCAGCCACTGCCTTAGTGTATTGGCATTGATCTCTTTTTGCTCCATCTTTTTATACTTTGTGATGATGCAAAAGACCGGATTGCTGCAATGAAATCCTTTTACAAATGTTAAATAATCAGGACATGTTGCCTCTGATCCTGCTTAGGCTTACCTGTGTGATGCCCAAATAAGAGGCGATGTGTTTGAGCGGGATTTGTTTGACCACTTCGGGGGACTTTTCGATCAGGGAGTGGTAGCGTTCTTCTGCTGTGTGGAATTGTAGGCTTTCGAGGCGATTGATGGTATCAACATAGGAGCGTTCCACGATTTTACGGAATAACCGCTCAATATCCCGATGCTGGTCAAAAAGTGCAAAAAGTCGATGTGCAGGAATGGCTACAAAATCGGTATCACTGATGGCCTGTATTGCTTTGTGGCTGGGTTTTCCGGTAAAAAGGCTTTCTGCCCGTATGATTAGGTCATTTTCAAAAGCAAAATATTCTGTCACCTCCTTGCCATCCTTAAAGTAGTAGATCCTTGCAGCTCCCTGCTGTACGAAGTAGATAGTTTTGCAGGTTTGACCGATGGACTGGAGGTCGTGGTTCTTTTTGATTTTGACCTCAGACAGCATATTCAAAATAGCATCACTTACCTGTGAGGACAATGCACTTATATCATTCAGGTGAATAACGAATTGCTGTTTACTGCTCAAATGTTCCATCAGGTTTTGACCACAGAAAATGAATACCTATTTATAAATGTCATCGAATCCCGAGTAATTTTTGTGTCCTTTTCCTCTATTGATCCTTCCTTGTTTTGTGTTGTCAATACGATATTGAAGGAAGGAACAAAGTGCTTCAAATTGCGTTTCCGGAACTTGATAGGCACTAGCCTTAAATTCCTTTTTGATGATGCCCCAAATGGCGGCATAATTCATTTTAGACTTACCGACATCTCCTTCCTTGTATTCATTATATCGATCTATCAGATGCTTCACATAGTTTTTCAATTCTGCCTTTTTACCAATAGCACCATCAGCAAATTCCATTTTTGGTTTACTTCGGGATTTATAAACAATGGTCTGTGCATTGATCGAATTAGCTACCGTGGAGTTGGACACATTACCTTTTATGTTGATAGTGTTTGATGACTTTGCATTGGATTTGCCTTTGGTTTTAATCATAAGATAGTTCTTGACTTGTTTGACCTCCTCCTCACCAATATCACCTTTGGTAATCTTAGAATGGCAAATCGGGCAAAGCATCAAAAGGTTGTCAGGGGAATTGTTTTCGGGATTTTCGTCAATATGATGAATTTCAAAATGATCCACATTTTGATCATCACAGATTGGACACTGGGAGTTAATCTCTTGTTGTAAAAGAGATTTCGTTTTTTGGGGTATGGATTTTCGAGCTTTTGCCATGGACTAACTTTGCTTCAATAGTTGATACAATTGCTGGTTGATGAAAATATTCTCCTTCCCGATAGGTTCGAGTTTCAAGATTCCAATGGATTCCAAAGTCTTTAAGTACCTGGAAGCGGCTTTTCTTTCTACGCCCAGTCCATTGGAGATATATTCTATTTTGGTATAGGGGTGAACAAACAATTGTTCGATCAAGTCTTTCGAGTAGATTTTAGGGGCTTCATTTTTTACCTTGTCCTGGATCTCATTGAAGATGCTGTTGATCCCGTGAATCTGGGAAATAGCCTTTGTCGCAGTATCCTCAATTGCCTTGAGCATAAACAATATCCAACCTTCCCAATTGCCTTTAGTCCTCACTTCTTGTAGCAATATGTAGTAAGCTCCTTTGTGGCCTATAATGTAACCACTGAGGTACAGCATGGGTATTTCCAACAGGTTGTGAAGTATGAGGTAAAGCACGTTGATGATCCTTCCCGTCCGGCCATTCCCATCGTAGAAAGGGTGGATGCTTTCGAACTGGTAGTGTTGTAAGGCCATCCTGATCAGAGGTGACATTCCATCGGGTTCATCGTTGATAAAGTCTTCCAGGTTTTTCATCAGTCTGACGATTACTTCCTTATCATCTGGTGGTGTATAAATTGTTTTCCCTGTCAGATCATTTTTCAAAGAAGTACCTGGTAGCTGCCTGATCCCGGCCTCATTCTCTTCCAGTATAGCCTGAATGCGAGCAATACCATTGGTATTCAGGAAGCCTTTCTTTTTGATCTCATCAAAGCCATAGAGCAGGGCTTCCCTGTATCGAAGGACTTCCTTTGTCGAAGGATCAATTGTCATTGACTTGGCCGCTAAAGCCTGGTAGAGCTTGTCATGTGTGGTAATGATGTTCTCCACCTCTGAACTGGCCTGTGCTTCTTTGAGTACGATGGCATTGATCAAAATACCCTGATTGGGTAAGGTTCTTGCCAATCCCTTCAGCTCAGCAAGGGCAACAGCAGCTTTGCTTTCCTGTTTGAGGATTTGGATAGCCTCCACTTTTTCCATCGGTGGAGGTAAAAGTGGCAGGTCATTGAATGGCTTTGAGGGATCAATATTTTTCATTTCGATAGATACATGAGACAAAAATAAGAAAATTGGTACATGAAACAAGTTATATGTACCAGGATGGGACATGAGATAAAAACCTTAAGAATAGGACATGAAAACCTGCACAAGTACCACGAAGGGACATGTTCATACCCTTTTATCCTTCGCCTCCTTGTCAAAAGCAATTACATTCATTGTCTCACGCATCCTTGATCTTACTCTGTTGCCATAGCAGCTTTCGATTTCACTGGCGGAAAGATTGGTGGTGGCGTGCGTGAGCATGTGTTGACTAATGAACATATCATAACGACTCAATAGGATTTCTGCCATCACATTGGTTTCATTACCATAATATTTGATGTTGGATTCTACCCCCAGATCATCGAAGCAGTAGGCTTTTGGAGACAGCTCTCCACTCGTTTGCTGAAAGGCTGCTTTGGAGTATTTGTTGATAACTGTATAGCCGTCTTGGATGAATTCCAGCGTAATGTCTCTGGTGGATTTGATAATGTATTGTTCTTTGGGAGCCAACATGAACCTTAGAAGGGTCATTAGTGAGGTTTTGCCACAACCGACCGGGCCGGTGAGCAAGATGCCTTTATGAAGGTCAATGCTGTGTCTTTCGGCATTGACCTCATCACGGTAAAAATAGATCAGGAGTTTGAACAGGATAAGATGATCTTCCCTACATATCCTGAATTTTGGGCTGATGTATTCTTTGCCTGCCTTTTCAAGAAACTCAAGGCATTTATCGAATTGGATGATGTTGCTTTGAACACCCTCCGTCCTTCGGACACCTCCCTCAAGGGAGGATTTAGAGCGGTTCGCCATAGTCCTTACCGGTTCCTGTGTGGAGGTTTCCGGGTTTAGGGCCTTGCTGATGGTTTCGCTGATCTTTTGCATAGGCATTAAATTTTTGGGCGTTCAGCATCCAGTTACGAGCCGCTGCTTTCCAGTCTTTCATTTTTGAGCGACCACCTACCAGCCAGCCATTGCTCTGGAAGTAGTTGTAAAACTTCTCTGCCTCCACGGGAGGATAGCCCTTTTCTTCAAAGTAGATTTTGACATGCCCTTCCAGTGGAGGAATGTCCGGGCCATAGCCAGCAGCTTCCTTTTTCTTTTGCCGCAACTTTTTCCCGACATCAGTCGGGATTTCGTTCGCTAAAGGCGGACTCAATTTTCTTTTCATTTCCAAATTATTTAAACCAGTCTCCATTTTTTTTGATGGCTCATCCAAGTTTGATTCATTTTCACTGTTTAAAGGGTTTGTATTGTTTGTATAAGGTCTCACAGCTATTTCACTTCCATTATCAGCACCTGTATCACTACCTTTATCAAAACTGTACAGGTAAATGAGGCTGCCCCGATGCGGATTGTATGAAGGTTCATAACGGATATACCCAAATTGATCCAACTGTTTTAGACACTTGGTGTAGGTGTTCACCGAACCGATTTTTGACAACCTCATCAACTCGTCCCGGGAAACGGATATTGGGTTCTTGAAAAAGTTAAGGTTCCATCGCCTGAACAAGGCCATATACAAACTGATATGGTAGGGCGTGAGTCTGGTATCTGCATCCATCTGCTGGAACGCTGCGGAAAGGTGCCTGATGTAGTTCATGCCCGGCCATGTACTTTTACCTCAATCGGTTTTGAAACTTGTTGGACTGGAGCATAGACTGAATGTCCGCATAGTCATAGTAAATCACACCCCCGATCTTGGTAAAAGGTAATGTGCCGTTCACACGCAGGTTCTGCAATGTGCCGGGTGAAATACCAAGTAGCTTGCGGACTTCATAGGATTTAAGCCACTTCTTGGTAGGCTGACCTGAGTGTTCTTTGAGTATTCTTTTGAGGTCTTCCAAGAGTTCGATTTTGAACTCTCGTAAATCATCAGTGGTAATAACTTCTGTTGCCATATCTTAATAAATAATGATTGAACAGCGAAGATGTTACCGTTTAGTGGGTTTTATTCACAAGGCAAACCGAAGTTGGGAAAGATTTTTTACTATTTCGCATCAGCTTCATCCATTCTGTGCATGAGGCTTTCATTTAGAGAGTCGAGAAATTTGGTTCTACCTGTCTTTCTGATGCGGATTTCAAGAAATGTACGATGGTACTGGCCTAATTCAACTCCAAACGCATCCTCTAAAAAGGATGCAATTTCTTTCAGATCGGCAATGCCATTGTTAAAAACACCCCTGGCCTGGAGAGCGTACATCAACTCAATTAGTGCCACTTTGGAATCTGTCCAGCTTAGTTTCACCTTCGGTTCGACTTGTGATTTTCCGTTGGCCAAGTCTCTCATATCCAGTTTATTCAGTTCATCTTCCAAATAGACATTGAGCAGATCATTGGCAATAATGTTAGAGACCTTGAAATCGTGACTGGTAGAAAAGTTAGGATCGGTTTCAAAGAAGAAAGAGTCAAGGGTTAATCTTATATCTTGCTTGCCTCTGACAAAATATTTGTGATCTAGGTAATTGCTATGAGTACGATAATAGCGGTAAAATTCCAGATTGTTATCAAAGTAGCATTTCAATTTATCGAGTTCATTGTGATAGTATTTTCTTTTTACTTTTATTCCTCCATTGGGTTTGTTGGTCTCAATATTGAATACGCTAAGATGATAAATCAGTTTACTGATAAACTTTGGTTTGATCTCTTTGAAAAACAGAATTTCAGTGACTTGGGAGTCCAAAGGTTTTTGATCCAAGTCCTTCCTTAGCTGGTTGATTGCGGTTAAAGCTATATGAAAACATTGCTCTGATTTTTTAAGAAGATTATCCTCTTCTAAATCAATCATTCTAAGCTTATCCTCTAATTCATCAAACAATTGGTTAAAAGACTCCACCATCAAAAAAATGAGTTTTCAATTCCATAGCTCGGTTTATAGTTAATTACGTTGCGATCTTACAAACAAATATTTCCCAAAATGTCCTGAATGTGCTAGCGGTTTAGTATGCAAAATAGGAGAAAAAATGGTTGAATCATTTAGTACAATTCACAAAACCAAAATATCATAAATCTTATCAAGAATATCATAACATTTGGTCTAATCCCTATTTCTACATTTACGTTAAGCTATTTTGAAGCTTTTTAAATTTGAAACAGATCGTTATCATATTGTTCTCCATACTCATACTTTCGTCTTCCGGGGGTATGGTAATGGTTAAGCATTACTGCGGTGGTGAGTTGATGGAGTTGGCTTTTTTTCAACAACTGGATTCTTGCTGTGATGGGATGGAAAAGTCAGGATGTTGCGAAACGGAACATCAAGATTTAAAGCACGATGATAACACTCCTATTTCCGTCTATAGTTTTGAAGCACAGGTACCCGTTTTAATGTATGTTTTTGAGTTCCCCTCTCTTTCCGAGATAGCTATATCGAACAATTCTATTATTAAGGCATTCATGCAAACGCCCATAACTGTTTCGGATATTCTCATTCGGATACAGTTGTTCCTCCTATGATAGAATACAACCCCGATTTACCACGCCTCGGGATGATTGAGTGGGGGGTATTAAGAAAAATAAAATATAATTATCAAATACATTAGCAATGTTAAATAAACTCATAAGGTTCTTTCTGGAGAACAAACTAGTTACCGGACTGCTGGTAATCATTTTTATTGGATGGGGAGTATCTACTGCACCATTCAACTGGAAGATGGAAAATTTTCCACGCGACCCTGTACCCGTTGATGCCATCCCGGATATTGGGGAGAATCAGCAAATCGTTTTCACCACCTGGATGGGAAGGTCTCCACAGGATATTGAAGACCAAATTTCTTATCCACTGACCACAGCACTTCTGGGTGTTCCTGGAGTACAAACAATACGTAGCAACTCCATCTTCGGACTATCTACCATTTATATCATTTTTGAAGATGATGTCGAATTTTACTGGAGCCGTACGCGAATACTCGAGAAGTTGAATTCGCTTCCATCTGGCACATTACCTCCTGAAGTACAACCTGCACTCGGGCCAGATGCCACAGCACTGGGTCAAATTTTCTGGTATACACTGGAGGGTCGAAACGCTGAAACAGGAGAGCCGGCAGGAGGTTGGGATCCGCAGGAACTACGGACAATACAAGATTTTTATGTAGGATATGCACTTACCTCTGCTACCGGTGTATCCGAAGTGGCTGCTATTGGAGGGTTTGTGAAAGAGTATCAAGTGGACATTGATCCAATAGCCATGAAGGAGTACAATGTCAACGTGGCTCAAATTATGATGGCCGTCAAGGAAAGCAACCTAGACGTGGGTGCTCGAACCATAGAATATAACAAAGCAGAATATCTGGTCAGAGGGCTGGGATACATCAGAAGCCTGGAAGACCTTGAAGAGGCCGTAATCACGCAGCACAACAACACACCCATTCGTATCAAAGATGTAGCTGTAGTCAATTTTGGACCTTCAACGCGAAGGGGCGGTTTAGATAAAGGTGGTGCGGAAGCAACCGGTGCAGTAGTAGTTTCCCGGTATGGTGCCAATCCTTTGGCGGTAATTGAAAATGTGAAAGAAAAGATCAAAGAGATCTCACCGGGGCTGCCTTCAAAAGTTCTTCCAGACGGTACTGTTTCAAAAGTGACGGTAGTTCCATTCTATGACCGTACCGGGTTAATTAAAGAAACCCTGGGTACACTGGAGGAGGCACTGACGCTGGAAATACTCATAAGTATCATTGTAGTAATCATTGTTGTTATGAACCTTAAGGCCTCCATTCTCATCTCTAGTTTACTTCCTATTGGGGTCTTAATGACGTTTATTGCGATGAGGTATGCCGGAGTAGATGCAAACATTGTAGCTCTTTCGGGGATCGCCATTGCCATTGGAGTTATGGTGGATGTGGGGGTTGTATTTACTGAAAATATCCTCCGGCACCTGGAATTGCCAGAAAATAAGGGTATTTCCGGCAAACAGAAATTAGAGGTAATCTATGTAGCCACGACTGAAGTAGCTTCAGCAGTTATTACCGCCCTCACTACTACAGTTGTGAGTTTTCTCCCTGTTTTTGCCATGCAGGCAGCAGAAGGTAAGCTATTCAAGCCCCTGGCCTTTACCAAGACATTCGCCATGTTGGCTGCCCTATTTGTAGGACTCGTTGTGATACCCGCATTGGCGCATGTGTTATTTTCTGTTAAGATTGGAAAGGAAAGAACAAAAAGAATATGGAATTCAGCCCTTATCGCCCTGGGATTACTCATCCTGATCTTCGCAGGAAATTGGCTCGGAATCGTTCTTATGGCTCTGGGAATCAACAATATTGCAGAGAAAATTTTACCTGAAAAACGGAAATGGCTTACTGAATATCTCAATATTGCCATTATCATGCTTACAGTTGCAGCCTTTCTAACACGTGAATGGCTCCCGTTAGGTGCGCAAAATAGTATGATTATGAATTTTCTGTTTGTTGCCATAGTAATAATGCTCGTGCTAGGCTCACTACTATTGCTGGTAAAATACTATACCCCAATACTAAGGTGGTGCCTGGATAATAAGTGGAAATTTTTCACCCTCCCAATCTTCGTCTTTTTATTTGGAATACTTACCTGGATAGGTTTTGAGGGTGCTTTTGGGTCCATAGGAAACACCATTGAAAAGACAGGCTGGGAAATTCGACAAACCAGTTTTTGGCAGTCTCTCAATAAAACGCTGCCAGGAATCGGTAAAGAGTTTATGCCGGCCTTGGACGAGGGCTCATACCTCTTGATGCCCACCACTATGTCGCATTCAGGAATTGAGGAAAACATTGACGTAATCAGAAAGGTAGATGGATATGTCGCCCAGATTCCAGAAGTCCAGTCGGTTGTGGGTAAGTGGGGACGGGTCAACTCTGCATTAGATCCGGCACCCATTTCTATGTTTGAAAATACCATCAACTATAAACCGGAATACATGGTGGATGAAAACGGGCACAGGTTGCGATTTAAAACTGACAAAGAAGGAAACTATGTACTTCAAGACGGTGGCACCTATCATCCGGAGCGAGATGGTTTTAGAAAAGTGGAGAAAGACGAGCTGGTGATCGATAAGAAAAAAGGGGAATATTATAGACAGTGGCGTGATCATATCCAGTCGCCAGATGATATATGGGCTGAGATTGTGAAGGCTACCAACATACCGGGTATGACCTCTGCACCTAAGTTACAGCCTATTCAGACCCGTTTGGTCATGCTGTCTACCGGTATGCGGGCACCCATCGGCATCAAAGTTTTCGGTCCGGATCTTGAGACCATAGAGCGGGTGGGACTTCAGTTGGAAAAAATATTACAGCAGGTTCCAAGTATAGAATCCTCTTCTGTGTTTGCAGACAGAATTGTGGGTAAACCCTATTTAGAATTTGATGTAGACCGCAAGGCCATTGCCCGTTACGGACTGACAATGAAAGAATTTCAGAACTATGTGGAAGTAGCCATCGGGGGTATAAAACTGACTACTACGGTAGAAGGAAGAGAGCGCTTTCCGGTCAGGGTACGGTATGCACGTGAGTATCGGGACAACCCGGAAGATCTCAAAAAAGTATTGATACCCACACCATCAGGGGCGCAGGTACCACTAATTGAGTTAGCAAGCATCACCTACCGAAGAGGACCACAGGTTATAAAAGCTGAGGACACTTTCTTAAATGGTTATGTCATTTTTGATAAAAAAGCTGGCGAAGCTGAAGTAGATGTGGTAGAAGAAGCTCAGCGGTTTATTCAGGCCAAAATGGACGCTGGTGAGTTTATGTTACCTGCTGGAGTCAATTACAAATTCACCGGGAACTATGAAAATCAGATCAGGGCTACCAAGAGGCTGGCTATAGTTGTACCTATTTGTCTGCTTGCCATTTTTCTTATTCTCTATTTCCAATTTGGAGATGTCTCCACTACGATGATGGTGTTTTCAGGGGTTTTCGTAGCGTTTTCCGGAGGCTTTCTTTTGATGTGGCTGTTCGGACAAGGTTGGTTTCTAAACGTTCCACTTGTTGACACAAATTTGAGAGATCTCTTTCAGATAGGCACAGTAAACTTAAGTGTAGCTGTATGGGTAGGTTTTATTGCCTTGTTCGGGGTAGCATCTGATAATGGAGTGATCATGGCAACCTATCTCAAGCAAATCTTTGCAGAGAGAAAGCCAGGCGATGTGGCCGAGGTAAAAGAGGCGGTACTTCACGCTGGTAAGTTGAGAATAAGACCGGCTGTTATGACAACCGCCACTACACTCATTGCCTTGCTTCCCATCTTTACTTCAACGGGTAAAGGCTCTGACATCATGGTTCCAATGGCTATTCCTACTTTCGGAGGAATGTTAGTTCAGGCCATTACCGTATTTGTGGTGCCCGTATTGTATTGTATGTGGCAGGAAAGATCAATCAAAAAACAAATAAAATCAGCATAACATGAAAACGAAGATCAAAATCTATACAATCATGCTTTTGTGGTTGCTGATCCCAATTGGTAACACAATGGCTCAGACACAACAATTAGAAGAGCCTCTACAAGGATATCTGAAAATTGCTGCCGAGAATAACCCTGAATTAAAATCAATTTTCAACAGCTACCTGGCTACTCTGGAGCGAATACCGCAGGCAAGGGCTTTACCAGACCCTACGGTTATGTTCAATATCTTCGCCAGTCCGGTAGAAACCCGGGTAGGTGCGCAAAATGCAGGTATTTCTCTAAGTCAGGCTTTTCCTTGGTTTGGTCAGTTGAAGTCACAGGAACAAGCAGTGGCCATGTTGGCCAAAGCCCGGTTTGAGGCGTTTGAAGATGCCAAAAACCAATTGTTCTTTGACGTTAGATCCACATACTATGACTTGTATGTATTGCAGGCAGCCATTTCCATTACCGATGAGAATGTCAGGCTATTAGAATCCTTTAAACAGTTGGCCAATGTACGGTTGGAGTCTAATACAGGGAGTGCGGTTGATTTACTCCGGGTAGAAATGGATCTGGACGAACTGAACAATCAATTGTTATACCTGGAAGATTCACGTGATCCAATCCAAGCAAGGTTCAATGAACTTTTGAATTTGGAAGAGCCTATACCTATTAATGTGCCGGACACATTGAATACATTGGCATTTGATGAAGGAAAAAATGTGTTGCTGGATTCTATCATCACCCATAATCCCACTTTGAAAGGATTTGATTATGAGATGTCTGCGCTCGATGCAGAAGTTGACGTGGCACAAAAAATGGGGTTGCCATCATTTAACCTGGGACTTTCTTATATCAATATTTCACCTCGAACCGATGTAGCGGATTTTTCCGGAAATGGAAAAGATGCACTTATTTTCCCTCAAGTAGGTGTCAGGATCCCACTTTATCGAGGTAAGTACCGGGCCATGGTGAAAGAGAAAGAACTGCTCAAAACATCGGTAGAAAACCGCAAGGAGAGCAGGGAAAATAAACTGGAAACCGCTCTGGAACAATCCTGGCGGGATTATGCGGATGCGCAGCGAAGAGTGGGTTTATACAATCGTCTGATAGCTTATGCCACTCAGTCTCTGGACATACTGGTAGCACAATATACTACTGCAGGGGCAGATTTTGAAGAAGTCCTGCGGATGGAAAGGCAACTGCTCAGGTACGAACTGGAGCTTGAAAAAGCGCGTGCAGATCAAAACACATTCGTTGCATATATCAATTACATCACCGGAAAACAATTTTAAAAATGAAGATTCTAGAAATAATAAAAAGTAAAAACATACTTCCATATCTGGGAGTATTGATTGTGGGCGTGCTCATTGGATGGTTGCTCATTGGTGGAAGCCGCAGTGAACAACAGGAAACAATGGCCGCTGATCATTCAGAAATGGATCATGCAGTTGGAACTAAATGGACATGCTCCATGCACCCCCAAATCCAGAAAGATGAGCCCGGTAACTGCCCCATTTGCGGAATGGAACTGATCCCAATGAAGCAGGATGAAGATGACGCTAAAGCAGGTCAATATTCTGTAAAACTCTCCAATGCTGCCATGAAAATAGCCGAAGTAGAGATGTCGACCATTGAAAAGAAAGCTCCATACAAGGAAGTTTACCTACCCGGCAAAGTGATGGCGGATGAGCGCAATATCGCAGAACTAACTGCCCGCTATCCCGGGCGGATTGAAAAGCTGACGATCAACTTTACAGGTCAGAAGGTGAAAAAAGGACAAGTTTTGGCGAAAATATATTCTCCTGAGTTAGTAACTGCCCAAAGGGAACTATTTGAAGCCATGAAATTCAAGGAGACAAATCCGGGCTACTATAAGGCATCACGAAACAAACTTAAGCTATGGGATCTCACGGAAGCTCAGATCGATCAAATAGAGAAGTCTGGGGATGTGGATTTTTATTTTGATGTATTGTCTCCTATTTCAGGAACCGTAACGATGCGCCACGTATCTCTTGGTGACTATGTCAAAGAAGGAACAGCACTTTTTCAGGTAGTAGACTTAAGCCATGTATGGGTCATGTTTGATGCCTATGAATCAGATATTCCATGGATAAAAATGCGGGACAAAATCAAATTCTCCATCAAGTCAATACCAGGCACGGAATTTAATGCAACCGTGACTTTCATAGATCCAGTACTCAACCCTATGTCACGTGTGGCTAAAGTACGGGCAGAACTGGACAACCCGCGTGATCTTTTGAAGCCGGAGATGTTGGCAGATGGTATTTTAAAAACGATGCTTCCAGGATCAGGAGATCAGCTCGTGGTACCCAAGTCGGCTGTGCTATGGACGGGTAAAAAGGCCGTGGTTTATGTGATGACAGATGATCACAATAATATGTTCCAGTTTAGGGAGATTGAGCTGGGAGCAGATGCAGGTGAATACTACGTTGTAGGTGCCGGTCTGAATGAAGGAGAAATGGTAGCGACCAATGGGGTCTTTAAGATTGACGCTGCGGCTCAACTCAAAGGCGAAAAAAGCATGATGAACCCCGAAGGTGGTAAAGTCTCCATGGGGCATAACCACGGTGGCTCAAGTGATAAGAAGAAGCCAGCCGAATCTGGACATGAAGGACACGAGAGCAGTGATGCGGAGAATACTATGAAAACGGATATGTCAATCGATGAGAACTTCAAAAAGCAATTGACTGCTGTGTACAAGGCACAATTGGACTTACAAGATGCTTTTTTAGCTACAGATGCAGTTGAGACAAAAAAGCAGGCTCCATTAGTAAAAACAGTGCTGGAGAAAGTTAATATGAGTCTTGTGAAAGGAGAAATGCACAATCATTGGATGGCCAGTTTCAAAGTGTTAAATGAAACTTTGGATAAGATAAGTGCTACCAAGGACATCAAAATGCAAAGGTTAGCCTATGCAGATTTTAATGATGCTCTTTATAGCGCCATTAAAATGTTTGGTACATCTGGTGAAACCATCTATTACCAATTCTGCCCGATGGCCAGGGACAACAAAGGAGCATACTGGTTGAGTACAGTTAAGGATATCAAAAACCCTTATTACGGGGATGCGATGCTAACATGTGGTGAAAACAAAGAAGTATTAGAGTAGGCGGAGATAGTGAGTCCCCGATCCCTGCACTCGCATACCGGGGACTTCATTTCTCTTTTAATTTGAAAGACTGATAAAATGAAGGAGTGCTGTAGAGTTGATGACGAAAAACCCACAAAGGCGAAAAGGATAGCCAAGAGGTTGTTTTGGGCGCTCCTGTTGGCGATAGTGATTGGTTTGGCGATTGTTGATACAATTGGTTTTTGAAGAACCACGATCTCATCAATTAAAGTTCAAATATCTTAAAAAAGGGTTTGTGTCCGTCTCGTTTTAACCAATAAGTAACGGATAAAACATTGATGATATGAGCAGATTGGAGTATGATAAATTGATTCTTGATAAAGTGAGTTTTTGTCAATATCTATTCAAGAAAGAACTCAGAAAAGCACTGAATCATTTGGCAAGAGAAGAGGCCAATGAGCTACATCACTGGTGTAGAAAAAACTTCACTTTTGATGGACTCAATCTACTTGATGACAAGGTGAATTTTAGGCTTGGAAAAGTCAAAATAACATGAACCAAAAACCAAGTTTCTTAAAAAGGAACGGAACACTTTCCGTTCTATCAGAAGTAAAACAAAATTTTAAAATCATGAAAACGAAAATGAATATATGGGTTGTGGCGATCATTGCACTATTTGCAGTAAGCTGCTCAGTAGTAAAGCCAGGAACACAGGCAATGAAATGGAGACCTTTTGGAAAAGGACTTCAGACGCAAACGATTTATAACGATGGAGTAGTCTGGCACATGCCCTGGAATGGGGTGGTTCGTTACAGTGTGTAATGGCAGACATTTACTGAGGATGTAGCCATCCTTACAAAGGATGAGCTTCATATTCCAATTACTGTTTCGGTAACTCTAAGGCCCATCCAGGCAGAGCTTGCACAGTTGGAATTGGAGGTAGGTCAGGGTTACTACAAGAATGTGGTTCGACCCGAATTTGTAAGCCTTACCAGAAACATCTTTGCTGACTATGAATACAAGGTAGTATCACCTAAAAGTCCAGAGATAGAAGCCGCAATATATAAGCAGCTGGTATCGAATATTGAAGGGAAACATCTGGAGATTGATAATATCACCATCGATCATATTAAGTATCCACAGGTTGTAACTTCAGCTGTAGACCGTAAGCTGGCTGTTGAGCAAGACATTCAGCAAAAAGATTATGAAATCCAGATAGCGGAAAAGCAGGCTGAAATTCAACGCACACTAGCTAAAGGTCAGAGGGATGCCCAGCAGATCATAGATGCAGGTCTTACTCAGAAATATCTCCAATACAAAGCCCTTGAGGTTCAGGATAAGCTGACTACCAGCCCCAACACAAAATTCTACTTTGTCCCTATGGGAAAAGATGGATTACCAATCATTGTGGACACTGGCGATGGAGGAAATTGAAAAAAATACCAATGATAACAGTCCTTGCTTAGAGGTAAGTAGGGACTTATCCATCTCTGATATCACAGACGAAAATCAATAATTATGAAAACTCATTTTATCAAACACCTGTTTTTCCTCCTATTAATTATCGGGGTAACAAGTTGTAATTCAAATAACGAAAATGAAAAATCAAAAAGTGCAGTTGAAATAACAAGTCTGCCTACAAGCCAAGTATGTATGATAAATGATGCCTTTATGGGCAAGGAACAGATACCCGTACCTGTCGGCGATAAGGTATACTACGGATGTTGCGAAGGTTGCGTGGATAAGTTGACAAATATTGAAGAGACCCGCTATGCCGTTGATCCACATACCGGACAAAAAGTGGACAAAGCTGATGCCTTCATTGTACTTAAACCAAATGCTGGCGGTACGGTGTGGTATTTTGCTTCAAAAGAGCACTATCTGGCTTTAAATAATTAAGAAACAAAACATTAAATAGTAGAAAATGAAAAAGCAAATAATGATGATAGCCGCCCTCTTTGTAGCATTGGGGGCAGCAAATTCACAACACGATCACGGTGCTCATGAAAAATCTAATGATGCTAAGAAGGATCACGCCATGCACACGGGTATGAAAATGGATAAGGACGGGGCAATGACCTATGAGGTTTCAACTGATTTCCAAAATCAACTCATCGAGGTTTACAAAGCCTCTTTAGCATTGACTGAAAGCTTTATTAAAGCCGAAGCAAATGAGGTCTCAAAGAGCAGCGCACAGGTACAATCCAGCCTGAAAAATGTTGATATGAGTCTTCTGAAAAGTTCTGAGGCACATATGGAATGGATGATGAACCTGAAAGAAATGAATACTGCGATGGATAAGATTTCTTCATCGACTGACGTGAAAGAACAGCGGACAGCTTATGCTTCATTTAATCAGCCACTATTCAAAAGTCTTAAGGCTTTTGGCACTTCAGCAGGCACTATCTATTATCAATATTGTCCGATGGCATTAGATAGTCAGGGAGCTTTTTGGCTAAGTGACAGCAAGGAGATCAGAAATCCATTTTTTGGTGGCAGTATGTTGTCATGTGGCAGTACCAGTGAAACGATCAACTAAAAATATTTAAGATAATGCCCAGTATGGGGCAGGCTCAACTAATCACAAACAAACAATAAAATGAAAAATAAAATGATTTACAGCATGGTGTTCCTGGTGGGAATGCTGCTGATGGCACAGGGTTCATTTGCTCAGGCGAGCAACAAAAATGAACGACAGCTTCACATCAACTCCAAAGGGGAGGTAAATGATAACCAGGGAATGAAACTGGGGTACATAAGCAAAGAGGACATTGTTTATAACAACGATGGGAAAAAACTCGGATTCATTGAAAATGGATTTGTGTTTGACGCAGAGGGCAATAAACTGGGTAAGGCCAAAAAAGGCGGACGGTATTACAACAATGACGGCATGCTGGTACTAAACACCAAAACAATAGGTGACAAGTGCGAGATATTGGATCCGGAAGGACACAAGCGAGGTACAGTGCACAAAAATTACAAGATGCATGCCTGTGTGACGCATTGCTTTTTTCTGGAAAAGCAACAGGAGCAAGTTCCTCAGGTTGATGAGTAGGTTTAAAGTATTGATAAATCTAAAACCCTGGGCACTCAGCTTCTAATTCTGAAAATTGGCGGTGATAATCAGTAAGCTGGTGCCCAGGTACTAACAGTAAGATTATGAAAAGGAATAAACGGCAGTCAGGAAAGAGAGGGAGTCTCCAACTCGATAGACAGTCAATCATCATCTTATCATTTTTTGTGGTTGTAGTCCTTGGTATTATTGGTTACAACTTATATAGAAGCACACCTCCATCAGCCTGGGTGTCCGAAGATGAAGTACTTCCGAGGAACAAGGTTTGTATGGTCAATAATACCTACCTCGGTGTGCAGCAGATAGAAGTACCCGTAGACGGGAAGATATATTACGGCTGCTGTGAAATGTGCGTGACCACCCTCAACCAAAAACCAGAATCCCGGTATGCAATCGATCCATTCTCCGGGGAACAGGTAGATAAATCCATGGCATTAATTTACCTCAACCCTGATTCCAAGTATGGCGGGGTGCTTTATTTTGAATCTCCCGAAAATTTCCAAGCATACAGAGCATTGAGCAACTAATACTATTTGATAGCATAAGGTATTAAATGGTATGTATCACATTTCAAAGTGATATAAATCAGTTTAATTGAATTCAAATCTTATGTAATTTGCTTGAAAGTCGGATCTCATGATTATCAGGAAATTACGTACAATACAAATTCAACTGACGCTAGGTTTGCTCTTAGCATTCTCAGGAGTATTTATATGTAATGCGCTCTGTGATTTGGGCATTCTGGATATCAGGATGTATTATGGCCAAACAGCTATTGTAGCCCATGATTCTCATGGAAGTAAGCATGGCCATGATCAACATGGAGATGCCGATGAGCCTCACAGCGGTCACCACGTTGCAGACGTAAAGCATCATGATGTGCATGGCCCTTCCGGTGATCAGCATAAGCATAACGGTAAAGACAAAGACGACTGCTGCGAGGAGGAAACCCGTCAACTATTGGCCAGTCTGGTCAACTATGAGCTACCAACTTTCCAGACCGAGAAAGTCCCGGTTTTATTGCAGGTTGTAGTCTTTGATCAGGATTTTACCAATTTTAATACCAATAAAAATCCAAATGTTTATTCACTGAACAGTTCGCTTTCACCACCATTGAGTGGTTTCCAACTGCGTATTCTGTATCAGTCCTTCCTCTGTTAAAATACAATATTGATTATCCTGGAATCTCCCGGAGAGGTGATTCTCTATCTCATTTTTTCACAAAAATCAATATTGTCATGCAAACTATCACAATACAAATAAAAAATATGGTATGCCCACGATGCATCCATGTGGTCAAGGAGATCCTTAGTAACATGGACGTACCATTTACTGAAATCGATCTGGGCTATGCTACCTTAAAAACTGAAAACTTCCCTGACTTTGATCTGATCGATCAAAAGCTACAAGCACTGGATCTGGGATTGGTTCGGGATCAAAACGAAGTGTTGGTCACGGAGATCAATAGATCAGTCCTTTATTATCTTGAAAATATCAGTTCCCTAAGTAGGAAACAGAAACTATCAGATTACATCTCACTGGAGCTGGCGAGAAACTACCATCAGCTCAGCAAAATATACCGGAAATATACCAGCAATACCATAGAGCAGTATTTTATTGAACTAAGAACCAATAAAGTGAAGACACTCATTAAGCTTGGTGATCTCAATCTCAGCCAGATCGCCATTACTGTGGGTTACAGTAGCATTCACTACCTATCAGGTCAGTTCAAAAAGTACACAGGAATGTCGCTATCTGACTACCGGAAAAACTGGGAGGATGAAGTAAGGCGGTCTTTTGAAAGACAGACATCCCTGGAACCTCAGCCAGAACGGGGTAACTGTAAGTGTGGCTGTGAGGACTGTCACTGTGCTGTCGGACACACCGAACACAAGAAGCAAGAGGAATTGATGTGGCCTCTTCCAAAATCTAATTCTGGCTCTATGGGCAAGCTCAATCCTTTACCTAATTCATTTCGTGAGTATTGGGCATTCGTAAGCCTGTAGATTCCATGAAATCAATAAAAACGGGATTGAAAACTTTTCAATCCATTCAGGGATATTTTATTGCTGACCACAGGATGCTTCACTACATCCAGTTGAATCGTGATCTGTGGGACAAAGCAAGCGTAGTAGCCAAATTAGGAGCTCTGGACCTTAACGGACACATCGCCGACATGAAGCTGAATGATGTTCAGGTAAGGTTTATCCAAGATGACGTGAAGAGGGGTATTAGTTGCCAGGATCTCAAAGTATTTAACATCCTGTGCAATGACCTGCCCTACATACGCATGGTAAGGTATGTTGTTTCTTATATGCTCTGTGCTCATGATCCTCACTTTTTCCCGATATGGGATGATAGAAGAAAGTGTATCAGTGAGTGGATAGAACAGGGTGAAGTCACGACTTATGAGCAGCTGAAGCAGAAGGTGGATCTGTGCAAATCCGAAAACGGATGTGAAGAAATGAGTTATTACATGTTCAATAAGCTTCTTTGGCTTTGTGAATGAAAGGAGGCAGAAAATGAAAATTAAGAGAAGAATGAACAGCGTGAAATGGCTCCTCGTCGGTCTTTTGTTGCTCATCGGGCAAGGAGTAACAGCACAGAAATACTACCTGGTAAAAAGTGGTGATATGTCAATCCAGTTTGAATATCAAGGCGGTATATCTATTGCTAACAGTGAGAAGGTGGATGTCATCTTCAACAGGGAAAAAATGGTCTTGTGGATCACTGTGAAGGGTTCGGACTTTAAGACCGGGAACCGGAAAATTGATAAGCGGCTTTTTCGCAAGAATGAAAATGAATTTGTGATCAAGGCCGACCTGACATTCGATGACATTGTTCATAGCGAAAAGGAGTTCCTTCAGTTTTCTATGATTGGCTATGTATTCAATAAAGTAGAGCGCGAACCATTAAGCCTTATGGGAAGGTTTGGGGATAGCCCGGATGGTAACAAAAAAGGAGAACTGTCACTTTACATGTATTTCGGTTTTCGGAGCAAATGGATGGGTGCCCGATTTATGAAATATTCCAATTATCCGGTGGTAAACATCCGTCTGAATGCTACAATGGAACCTTTTGATGAGAGTACCCTGGAAGTCAAAGGTAATAATTAGGCAAGGTAGTGTGAGAGCGAAATATCTTCAATGTTCCTCCAGATTTCTTAAAGAAAGCGTACCGGATCTTCGTTTTTTTACCTGTAGGATTTTACACCTCCGGCTATGTTCCGGCTTGCCTATAGCCGTTTGGTTGGGGTAAGCCGGTCGCCGGAGACCAACTATCAATCAAGTAAATATTTATGTTAAAAAGCTTTCATACCATAATAGTAGTGTCTTTGACCGTTCTGTCCTCCTGTAGTGTTTACAATGATGTCAAAATAACCAAAGACAAGACCGTAAATTTTGATCAGTACGAAAGCTTTGCATGGCTACCTGACAAGGAATCTAAAGAGCCGTCAGATTTCAATAATGACTTTATCAGGCAAAAGACAAAAAACTATTTTGGTCACTGTATGGCACAGCGTCATCTAACACCTGATACCATCAACCCGGATTTATTGCTACAGGTCGAATGGTTAAGTCATGCAAGAGAAGTGGAGATACCTGCCGTGCAGCACTTACCCAATTATTATGATCCCGGATACTATGATGCCCCTACAATCTACCTCTATGGAGGTAAGGTAAGGGGTAACCCCGATTGGAATAACGGATACCCCGAAAAGGAAAAAGTCACTTATGCTCATGGTAGGGCCAGGTTGACGGTGATTGACAGAAAAGAAAACAAAATAGTGTGGGAAGGAACGGCTCAGGGCGATCTGTATGACCCGAAAGTCATGTACGAGGACCTGTATCCTGCCATCCATAAGATGATGAAGAAATTCCCGATTGAAATTCCTAGCAATGATGGAGACAAGCATTAAAAACAGGCCAAAAGTAAAAAACTATGCCGTTGCGGCTGGCGATCCCAATCCTTTAGGGGCTACTGTATTAAAGTCGGGTGTGAATTTCAGTCTATATTCAAAATCGGCCACCCTGGTAGAGCTATGTCTTTTTACAGGCGTTGATGAGGCAGTACCTTTTCAGGTAATCCCGCTCAACTCATCAGGCAATCACAGCTTTCATTATTGGCATGTATTGGTAAAAGACCTTCCGGTTGGTGCTTTGTATGGATACCGGGTGCATGGTCCTTTTGAACCGTCAGCAGGATTGCGATTCGATGCTACCAAATTATTACTTGATCCTTATGCGAGGGCTGTGGTTACTCCAAAAGCATATAATCGAATCATTAATCCATCGGAGCAATTGGAAATCGATTTTTCCCTTAGCATGAAAGGTGTGGTTGTGGACCCGACTGCTTACAACTGGGGACAAGATCGACACATATATCATCCTTATTCAAAATCTGTCATTTACGAACTCCACCTGAGAGGGTTTACACGCCATCCAAATTCAGGGATTACAAAGTCAAGGTTGGGTACGTATGCGGGTATCGTAAAGAAGATTCCATATTTAAAGAAAATGGGTATAACCACCGTGGAACTGATGCCGGTGACCCAGTTTGATCCAAGGGATGTGGTCAATGGAGTACTGACCAACTATTGGGGATATTCCCCACTGGCCTTTTTTGCCCCTCACAATGGTTACTGCTACTGTGACGATCCTCACATGATCGCAGACGAATTCCGAAATATGGTCAAAGCTTTTCATAAAGCGAACATGGAGGTGATTTTGGATGTGGTTTTCAATCACACCACGGAAGGCAATGAGTCAGGACCTACCCTCTCATTTAAAGGGCTGGAAAATGAAACGTACTATATTCTCTCACAGGAGAAGGAATATTATATGAATTATACCGGGTGTGGAAATACCTTAAATACCAATCACTCGGTTGTGCGGCGACTGATCATGGATGCATTGAGAAGATGGGTAGTGGAAATGCATGTCGACGGATTCCGGTTTGATCTGGCATCAATTATGTCACGGGATCAACATGGTAATCCGATGGAAAACCCACCGATTTTATGGGAGATCGAATCTGATCCCATATTGGCTAATACAAAGATAATTGCAGAAGCCTGGGATGCAGGAGGACTGTATCAGGTAGGGTCTTTTGTAGGTGATAAATGGGCAGAATGGAACGGACGTTTTCGGGATGACATCAGGCGTTTTCTAAGGGGAGATAAGGGTGCGGTGGGTGATTTTGCCAACCGGATAGCTGGCAGCCCCGATCTTTACAACAAACCCTTTAGGGATCCAAACCGCAGCATCAACATGATTACCTGCCATGATGGATTTACGCTCAATGACCTGGTGAGTTACAACAACAAGCATAATGAGGCCAACGGGGAGCAAAATCGGGATGGAAGTAATGATAATTATTCCTGGAATCATGGAGTGGAAGGTTTAACGGATGACCTGGAGATAGAAGCCCTTCGACTCAGACAGATCAAAAACTATATGGTCTTGTTATTGCTTTCACAGGGCACCCCTATGATCAGCATGGGTGACGAGGTAAGAAGAACTCAAAAAGGAAACAATAATACCTACTGCCAGGACAATGAATTAAGCTGGTTTGACTGGGACTTGGTGGAGAAAAATCATGCTCTTCTTGAATTCGTGGATCATTTGATCAAATTTAACAAGTCTCAAAAGATATTCCGTATGGAAAGATTCTGGAGTGAAAAACCGGAAAGAGGTAAAGAGTGTATTACCTGGCATGGTACTGGACTTTTTCAGCCGGACTGGAGCTTTCATTCACATGCCCTGGCCTATCAGTTAAAAGAAGAGTTTGGTGATTACCAGTACCATTTTATGATCAATGCGTGGAATGAACCGCTCGTTTTTGACATTCCATCAACAGACCATAGATGGTACAAAATAATTGACACGTGCGGGGAGTCATCTTTTTGGAAGTTTGGAACCCGGCAGATCGATAGTAAAAACCTCAAGGTGAAGGAGAAATCAATAGTCGTTCTCATGTCAAAACTATATTGATACCCCTTCCCATAATTTCATAACAAATAGTAAAAATTTCATAACGGGATACTGCCTGACTCTTGCGAATTTTGGTTGATACATCCACTGTAAACAAGCAAGTATGGAGCAGCTCTTACCTGATTGGGCGCCTAATGTGCACCCGTTGATCATCCACTTTCCCATTGCTTTATGGTTTGTGGCCTTATTGTTTGATCTTTTGTCTGTAATCAAACCGGATGACTGGTTAAAAAAGGCTGCCATATCCATTTACGGTCTGGCAACAATGAGCGCAGTTGCAGCTTTTTTCAGCGGCAAACAGGCTATTGACTTGGTGGTCGTCCCTTTTCAGGGTGAGATAACGGCCAGCAGTCATTCGGATTGGGGTCAATACACCATTTATTTCTTTGTCTCTTATGCAATCATCAGACTGTTTGTCTTTTGGAAACGATGGGATAAGAAAAGAGTGGTAGCTATTCTTATGCTTATGCTGGGAATAGCAGGTGCAGGTATGATTGCCAAGACTGCTGATCTGGGAGGAAAGCTGGTTTACAAATACGGAGTAGGAATTAAAAACTAAATAATACATACATGATAAAAGCAAAATATTCGATCTCAACTGTTCTACTAGTAATTGTTTTCCTGATATCAGGTTGTTCCCAAGGTAAAAAAAATGAAAATGCCAATGAGCAGGTTGAAAGTGAAATGAGCCACGAAGAGGGGCACAGTATGGCTGAAGAACAAGCGGAACATGAACATGCAGCTGGAGAAGGCCACCATGACGAGGGCTCAATGGAGATGTCAGGTAACGAAAGTATGAACTGGAAACCGGGAAGCGGGAATGATTATACGATCACCAAGGACTTTCATTTTATTGTAGGGGGTATGGAGAGCATTAGCCCTAAGGTGATCCAAAACGAATCCGGTGACAACCTTCTTCAACTTACTGTAGATGGCTCGTCCACCGCATTTGTATTTCATCAGACCTATGGCAATGTGGGTATGGCCGCCATGATCAATGTGAGGCAATTTGAAGGTACTTTAAAACTTATTCATCATGCCAAAAATGCGAATAACCATGAGTTTGTCAGTATCAAGGGTAAAAACATGAAGCTGGGAAGGATGGTAGACGGAAACGAAAAAGTGTTTGATGAGGGTAGTTTTGATACGGCAAACGACTGGATCAACCTGCGGGTTTCTGCAGCGGGGACGCACTATAAAGGATACATTGGTAATGAGACTGTTACGCATGGCCATGGTGACAAAATGCCGGATGGCTATGCAGGTATCCTGTTGGAAGGTAGCGGAACCGTATTGATCAAATCAATAGAAACTGTGGCACTTGAGGATGAATAGGACAAAAGACCGCACTGTGTGAGTTTTTTCAAAGACTGACAGTAAGGGTACAAAGTCTATATGCTGCTTATTGACGAATCAATGCTGACTTGTCCTATATGTGGAAACCAGCATGAGCAAAAAATTCCTACTGAAAACCTCGAAGAATATTTTTGTTCTGGTTGCGAAAGTGTGATAGTAACACCTATTGGAGAATGTTGTGTGTTTTGTGCCTTCGGATCTCATAAGTGCTTGGTCGAGCAAGGGTGGAAATTGTATGAAGAAAAGCAAGAATTGTCTGGAATGAATCGAAAAGCTAAACCTGAGAAATATACCCCCGCACTAGGTTTTGGCTGGTTGACCTTATGGTACGATCTGGCCATCAGACTGACTATGCCGGAGAATAAGTTCAGGAACAAACTGATCGATCTTGTAGACCCCCGAAATGGAGAACATATTCTTGAGTTTGGTTTTGGGACGGGTGCCAACCTTCTGATTGGTGCAAGTAAAAATCCAAATTGCCATTTTGTTGGATTAGATATTGATCCGAAAATACGTGAGATCGCAGCGCATAAGCTGACAAAAAATCAATTGGTAATCCCACTCGAACTCTATGAAGGAGCAGGATTTCCATTTAAATCAGAATCGTTTGAGAAGGTATACAGTTGTCTGGTGTTTCATCATCTGGACGATGAGGCCAAGCGAAGCGCATTAAACGAAATTTACCG
Source organism: Cyclobacteriaceae bacterium (assembly GCA_040222275.1). Lineage (GTDB taxonomy): Bacteria > Bacteroidota > Bacteroidia > Cytophagales > Cyclobacteriaceae > CAXBNB01. The sequence continues at coordinate 68,686 of JAVKDJ010000074.1, read as the reverse complement.
GGTATTAGTACCCGGTGGGAAGTTGATTATTGGGGACTGGGGTAAAGCAAAATCTCGGTTGATGAGGATAGTATTTTATGCAGTTCAGCTGCTAGACGGTTTTAAAACCACTAACGACAATGTGAAGGGAAGAATCCCTAAGTATATAGAAGAATCTGGGTTTAAATCAGCCAGAGAATCTGGTTTTATCAATACCTTGATAGGATCATTTTGTTACTATACAGCAACAAAATGAGACACTCAGTTTTCTCGGTAACCTGGCGCCAGTCATAATTTCATCAATCATAACCAAAATATCATAACAGGATGGAGTCAATTACTCACTATTTTTGATTTAGGTAGAATTCTCAAATAGAATGAGATTGTTTTTAAAGGGAGCGTGACCCGTGCTCCCTTTTGTATTAAGCATAAATAAAAGGATAATGAAAGCAATAGTGATGATTTTTGTTTTGATGAATTTGAGCGTGATTCAGCAGCCATGGAAAGCTCCACCAGAGGCTGACAAGCTAAAAAATCTGCTTGCCGGACAGGAGGAGGCAATCAAAGGAGGAAAAAAGTTATTCGCAACAATGTGTGCCATTTGCCATGGTGATAAGGGTAAAGGAGATGGGATTGCGGGAGCTGCCCTAAACCCAAAACCTACGAACATGACCACAGCAGCATTTCATGCTCAGAGCGATGGAGCCATCTTTTGGAAAATAACTGAAGGACGTGCGCCGATGGCCTCCTATAAAGCTACTTTATCTGAAGAACAAAGATGGCAGTTGGTCACCTACATAAGATCCATGAAACAATAAATAATATAGCCTTATGAAATACAACTACCTCATTACATCAATGGCATTACTTCTTCTGTTTCAATTAAATGCCCAAAGTCCGACAACCAGTTACGACCCAAAGCCAGGGAACAGTAAGTTTATGTTGAGAGGATATTCGGATGCTACTTTCTTGTCAAATGATGAAGAATCAACCTTTGGAAATGCACGGATTATTCCGGTTTTTTTATATCAACAATCTGACAAGCTATTTTACGAAGGGGAGCTGGAATTTGCCTATGAAGATGGCGAAGTAGAAATTGCTGTTGAATATGCTAATTTCTACTATTCTCTGGCTCCCAATGTGCATCTTCGTGCTGGTAAAATTCTTGTGCCGTTTGGAATATTTTTTGACCGGTTGCACCCCTCATGGATCAACCGGCTCCCCACAAACCCTCTGGGATATGGACATGATGGATTGCTGCCCACCTCTGATTTGGGTGTTGAATTGCGGGGTGCCTCTTACTTGGGCAATATGAAATTTAATTATTCATTGTATGTGACCAATGGTCCTCGCATCAAAGATGGGTCCGAGGAACCTGATGAGGTGGGTATGATTGTGCATAATCCAATCGAGGATAACAATAATAACAAAGCGATTGGAGGTCGTTTGGGATTATTTCCACTCAGAGATCAATCATTGGAGCTGGGGTTTTCGGGTCTAACTGGAAAACTTGGTAATCGGGATTCTGAATTTGAAGATATTGGAACTATGATGTATGCCTTTGACTGGACTTATGTCAAAAAAGTATCACCACTTGGTGGCATAATTGACATCAAAGGACAGTTGAATTTTATCAATATCGATGATCAGGAATATGAAGTAATAGAAGATAGCGTATCTGAAACCTACAGCTTTGATAATAAGTCAAATTCTTCTTTTTTACAACTTGGTTATCGCCCAACATTTGGTAATAGTCAGTTTGTGAAAAACCTTGAGCTGGTAGGGAGATATTCTACACTAAACACCCCAGAGGAAGCCCCATGGGAGTCTGAAAGTACACAGTTAACGCTTGGACTCAATTACTGGATCGATTGGAGGACGGCCATCAAGTTGGCTTATCAGGCAGAGCGTGTGACAGGAGGACATGCTGAAGGCGGTGATGAACCAGAAAAACTGGATATTAACACCCTTTACATTCAATGGACATTAGGCTTTTAATTCTTGAAAAATGAAGAAAATCAACAACACCTTACTATTAATTCTCTTTGTTACCTGTCTAGTAGTTGTTTTTACACAGTGTGCATCTCAGAAAGCAGTATCAAATGGTGATGAACTTACAAAAGGAGCTCCTGAATACGTGTTGCAGAAAAGCGGGGCACAGTTGTGGGCAGAATCGTGTATCAGGTGTCATAATACGGCCTCACCGTCTACATTCAGTGATGTACAGTGGGATGTTGCGGTGACACATATGAAACTGAGGGCTCAACTCACACAGGTAGAAGCTGAAAAAATTGCGGAATTTATGAAATTGGCCAATTGATCTATGAAGGCATTCCTTTACATTGTTGTATCAATTGTCCTTCAAAGCATTGTTTTTGAGTCTGAAGCACAGGGAGTAGATGGTACTGCACTGTTCAATACGAATTGTGCAGCCTGTCATTCCATTGGAGGCGGCAAACTGGTTGGTCCGGATTTGAGTGGAGTTAGAGATAGATATGATATAGCATGGATAAACCGGTTTATTCGGGAATCTCAGGTAATGATTGAAGAGGGTGATGAACAAGCCGTGGCAGTATTTAATGCCAATAGCATGATTCCCATGCCTTCAATGCCACTTAGCGATGAACAGATTGATGCAATCCTTGATCATATTACCACATTGAGCAATAGTAAACCTGATCCGGTCGTGATTATCAAAGAAGAAGTGGCCAATACAACCCTACCCGATAGAGTTAGCATTAAGGTGCCGAATATTCAAAATGAAACCGTCAAAGAGGGCATGATTACAGGGCTATGGATTGTTTTGGCTGCTTCTGCGGTGATGATAGTTGGTATATGGTATGCACTTAAAAGCCATCGACCATATCAGTAATACATGATTAAGCTGTTTTCTACACCCTATAGATAGATTTGATAAAGCGTAAATTTCATCAATCAGAATCATCATATGGTAAAACAAGCTGGTGATTTGAAAGGTATAATTACTTAGCAACCTCTAAAAATACCGATGATGAAAAATATCTTTATGCTTCTTAGTTATTTGATTTTGTTCGCACTGACCATTTCGGAAACGTTTGCTCAGCGAACCTATATCACCAGAAAAGGCACTCTGGTTGCTAAAACCCGGGATGGCGATTCATTGGTCACTCACGAGTTCAAAAACATCAACGTACTACTGGACTATGACAAGGCGGAAGTCATCATAAATTTCAAGCTGGATGACAGCCTCGACGATCAGATCCCCGCCAATCGCTTTTTCTATGACTATGATGTGGCCATCAAGTCCAGGCTGTCACTCAGTGAAATTGAAACCCAATCCCACCCGACCCGAAATTTCAGCATCCAGGGCGAACTCTATTATGATGAAGTTGCTTTTTACATTACCGGTGTTGGGGTGCTGGAGCACTGGGAAGGCAGTGAGGTTATGTCCTGCCTGTTGACCATGGATATCAAGCTTGTGGATGATACAGAACTTGTCCTCCGCTCGTTCGGACAGGTGGAAGACATTTATCTATTTCAGACAGTACTGAACCGCGAGGTACTTGATGAGAGGGGAAATTCTGGCTATTGAAATTTACATAGCAGATCGCAGGATTTATTGCCGTTTCGGTTGAGCCGTTCAGGAAACAAAACAATCAACATTGCTTCAGGAATTTCGAGAAAGGCTCAGATCTATTGGACTAGATAGTGGTCTTTTAACAAGGCAAAAAACTATAAATCCAAGTCAAAATTTCATCAAACCGCCAACCAACCAGCCAGTTAAAATCAGTAGAACAAACGCCTCAAAAAGATGGAAGATTTTGTAATAACACTGAATTTGACTTCTGCCGGTGAAATACCGGAGGAGGTGTGGAACGCAATAGGAAATGCTCTTGGAAGCAAAGAGGGTGTCAGCTACAAAAAGATCAACCATGACAGCTTTAGTGTAAACTTTCTGTCCTACCAGCATAGCTCCGAATACATCCTGGAAGTTGCCAAAAAAGCAGGTTTTCAGGAAAAAGCGAAGGAGAATAAGTCCCTCTGGAAGCGGTTTTTGGATTCCATGACCAGTGACACAGATAGCACCTTTGGCAGTCGCAGGTTGGACTGTTGTTCACTGAACAGGCTTAACCAGATTCAGTCAAAAAGAAAACCAAAGTATCATCAATAATTTACAAAATTTCAAAAATAGTTGAGCTCGGTTTGGACGTAAATTCACATAGCATTTAAAAACTTATAGACTAATGAAATTCTTAAGCATCATATTACTCGGCTTTTTCTCCCTGCACTCCTTTTCACAGGCGAGGTTTTATCCGGAGGAGAGCCAAATAGCGGTTCAAGGTACTTCTACGCTTCATGATTGGGAATCGCTTGTGATCATGGAAGATGTGAAAGTAGAGCTACACATCGAAGATACAGATCCCATGCTGTTGGGGCATTTAAGGATGACTATTCCTACCAGATCTATCAAAAGCGGTGAAAATATTATGGATAACAAAACCTATGATGCTTTAAAGGCGGACGTATATCCTGTCCTTAACTACGAAGTGGAGGTTTTCGAATACCTTGAAAACGAGGTTGTTGCATCCGATGGGATATTGAAAGTTGCAGGAACTGAAAGGAAAATACCCGTAAAAGCCAAATACTCCAAAGATCCTGACGGTCAGAAAATCTCATTTACAGGTTCGGTTTCATTCAAAATGACGGACTTTAAGGTTTCACCTCCCACGGCTGTTTTTGGAACTATAAAGACCGGTGATGAAGTAACTATTGAATACAAAATAATTGTAGAAAACATATAATATAACTTAAATCAGAATAATCATGAAAACTCGTTTTAACCCCAGATATCTGGCAATTTTGTTTGTCTTGGGTACTGGCTATGCATTTGCACAGCAGCCGGAATTAGGCTATTATCGATCCAATGATAAGGATGGCCTTAATGTATTTGAAACTTCAAAAGATGATACGGTCAAATTTGAAGGTTTAAAAGTTCGTATAGGGGGCGATTTCGCCCTACAGTTTCAGGGTATCTCTCAAACCAATTCTGGTGATTCATTAGCAGCACTTGGGAATAATTTCAATCTTCCAACAGCCAATCTGAATCTGGATGTACAACTGGCTGATGGTATGAGGATGCACTTAAGAACCTATCTATCATCAAGGAATCATACCGAAGCGTATGTCAAGGGTGGTTACCTTCAGATTGACAAGCTTGACTTTATCAAACCGGGACTATTAAGTGGATTGATGAATGTGACTACCCTGAGATTTGGAATGGATGAGATTAATTATGGCGATGTTCACTTTAGAAGATCGGATAATGCAAGGGCTCTCTTCAATCCATTTGTTGGTAATTATATCATGGATGCTTTTACCACCGAACCCTTTGCTGAATTGACTATTCAGAGTGCTGGATTTATTGGAGTTTTAGGTGCAACGAACGGTCGGCTGAACCAAAGTGTGACAAGTACCGATGAAGGTTTTGTGGTATTTGGTAAACTGGGCTATGACAAGCAATTGAATGATGACCTGAGAGTAAGGTTGACCGGTTCCTTTTATAGCAGCTCAGATAAAAACACAAGGGACTACATCTATGGAGGTGACCGTGCAGGTAGTCGGTACTATGCCGTTGCTGAGGGAAGTAATTTTTCCGGAAGGTATAACCCAAGGTTTAGCTACCTGACCTCTTTTCAAATCAATCCATTTGTGAAATTCCAGGGTTTCGAGTTCTTTGGGGTATATGAGGTAGCTAATAATGGTGACGATGCTACAGGAGGAGGATTTACCCAGCTTGGAGCTGAGGCGCTGTATAGATTTGGAGGGGATGAACAATATTACTTGGGAGGTAGATACAATTCTGTAAGTGGTGAAACAAGCGACAATGCCTCCACAGTTGATATCAGTAGGATCAATATCGGAGCTGGCTGGTTTTTGACCAAAAATGTATTGACCAAGGTTGAGTACGTCAGCCAAAAATATGAAGGGGCGGGATTTGACGGTACGTTATATCAGGGAGCAGAATTTGATGGCATTGTGATTGAAGCGGCAATAAGCTTCTGATCCGCAGACCAGGTTAGGTGAGTAGTGATGGTGATCAAAAGGTCTGTCGGAGGGCAGGCCTTTTCTTTTTTTCGAAATGTGATCAAGCACTTTTCAAAAATAAAGACACATGCTATAATTTGATATCATAACAAACCAATATCTAACTGATAATACATAACATGGACTCACAGATTTTTTTGAAGCAACTACTCAAGCACCTGCGTCCTGCAATTGTGCTGGTGGCCTTTATTGCGTTTGGATACATCTACCTGATGCAGTTTGTGGATCATGAACTTAGCTGGGTACCGTTCCTGGTGATTTTTCTAGCTTTGGTCAAAACGGGATATTTTACCTTTTTCACGTTTAAACAAGTAAATAAATCCATCAGGCAATGCCATTCTTTTGGTCAACTTCTATGGGTATTTGGATTGTTGATCCTACTGATCATGTTCTCCTATGCAGCAGATTTCACTTGTATAGTAGCAGCTGATCCATCATCATTTAAAGGCTTTATTGCGCAGAAAAGTTTAAACTACTTTGAACATTTGTTCGAAGCATTTTACTTCAGTATCGTTACGTTTGTCGGCATAGGCTATGGGGATATTGTTCCGGTGACAATCCCGGCGAAAATTTTAGTGGTGATGGAGATTGTCCAAAGTTTTATGATGATCGTTTTTGGCCTTTCCAATATAAATAACCTGCGTACCACCCTTTGAACGATCCTTGATGACATTTATCCAGACATAGAATGAAAGGTATCGGAAGCATAAAAAGAAATGTGAGAACGCTGATGCTATACTGGTTCAAAACACAGGCAGCTAAAGCAGCCAAACACGTTCTCGCACCATGTTTCAATGACAATGAAATACGTGATATTCTTCAAGTCTATTGGAATAGATACCTGGCTCTAAAGCCTGAATTACCCGAAATGTCCACACTAGGTAGCTCTCTCATGATCCATTTGTCGGCCATGTCGACAGGGTTTTATCAGGAACTAATTGCAAGAGGTGTAGGTGAAGAAACAACCACGCAACTGTTTTATGACATTGCCTGGAAGATCTATCAGAAAATGGGCAGATACTCCTGGTGGTTGGCAGGATGGGGTAATCGAAACAGCAATAGCAGACTACTGAAAGCCACCAGACTGTTCAGGGCATTTCCTTTCAATAGTCCTGCTTATCTGTGGGAAAATTTGATGACAGATAAAAATGTTGTTGGATTTAACTGTTTGAAATGTCCTGTTGCTGAATATTTCCACGAACGGGGTTTGTCTCAGTTTTGTGTAAATACATGGTGTGCATTGGATTTTCCATTGGCTGAAATGTGGGAGGCGAGGTTGGAGAGGAAAGGAAGCATAGCTGGCGGAGCTAGTAAATGCGATTTCCATTGGATAGTAAAACCGATAAAAAATCTATAAATTATTACAACAAAACAGAGGAGCAATGAAGATTACTGAGAGTAAGAATTTATACATCAAAAACATGGTTTGCCCTCGTTGTATCGCTACAGTTAAATACATCTTTAAAGATTTGGGCATACCCATTGAAAGGATACAGCTGGGAGAAGTAATCCCACCGCATTCCCTGGATGAATCTCAGAAATTAATGTTGAGTGAGAAATTGACAGATCATGGGTTTGAGCTGTTGACTGACAGCAAATCCAAACTGATCGGCCAGATCAAATCGCTGCTAATAAAATGGATCCATTATCCGGAGGAGACTTCAAATAAAAATTTCTCATTGTTACTTTCAGAGAATCTCAATCACGATTACTCTTATCTGAGTAAATTGTTTTCACCAGTAGAAGGGATCACTATCGAGCGGTTCATTGTTCGTCAAAAAATTGAAAAGGTCAAAGAGTTGATTATCTATGACGAGTTGACACTTTCAGAAATTGCATTTCAGATGGGTTACAGCAGTGTGGCGTACCTTTCTACTCAGTTTAAAAACGAGACAGGAATGACACCTACTGAGTTTAAAAAACTGAAGAAGCCGGATCGGCGTTCTTTAGATTCATTGTAGAAGACTGGCAGTCCAAAAAATCATAAAACATTCTCCGAATGCTGTAACGGATTGCAGCATCTTCCTTAGGAACTTTGTTTCAATTAAAATTAAAGTATTGGGTTATTCCGTCAATATGGCTTATAACAAAATAGAATTTTGCTAATGAAACACACGTATCAAATATCCGGTATGACCTGCGATGGTTGCAGAAGTCATGTAGAAGAAACCCTTGCAATAGTTGAAGGGGTTTCTGAGGTTTCTGTTAATTTAAAAGAAAGGGAGGCTATCGTCCACATGGAAAAGCATGTGCCGCTAGAGAAGCTGAAAGAAGCCTTGAAAAATGATGGTGGTCGCTATGACATTCATCTACCTGGCACACATCAGGAGCACCACCACGCAATGCCTGAAATAAAAAAGCAGGATAAAGGAGGCAATGGCAAATACTATTGTCCAATGCTATGCGAGGGAGAAAAGAAATACGACCAGCCAGGAGATTGTCCCAAATGCGGAATGGATCTGGAAAAGGAAGCGAGCTCAAAAACGATATACACCTGTCCAATGCACCCAGAGGTTGAGCAGGATCATCCAGGCTCATGTCCTAAGTGCGGAATGGATCTGGAACCGAAAGAAACCACGGGCGAGGAAGGTTCCGAAGAGCAAAAGGCATACAAGAAGATGCTTAAGAAGTTCTGGATATCGGTGGCCTTTACTCTTCCGGTTTTCTTCATTGCGATGAGTGAGATGATAGGTATATCACTTTCAGGTCTCGCCAGTGAAAGGAGCTGGGGTTGGGTACAGTTTGCATTGAGCACTCCGGTTATTTTCTATTCATGCTGGAACTTCTTCGTTCGAGGATATAAATCCATCATCAATCGTTCACCAAACATGTGGACACTGATTACCCTGGGAGCTGGGGCAGCCTACCTCTTCAGCATTTTTGCACTCCTGTTTCCGGATATTTTTCCCGATCAATTCAAATCGGAAGGAGGAGCAGTTCACCTATACTTCGAAGCAGCTGTTGTCATTCTTACCTTAATTCTTTTAGGTCAATTACTTGAAGCAAAAGCCAGAAGTCAGACTAATTCTGCGATTAAAGAATTGCTCAATCTGGTACCGCCTGAAGTAACGGTGATCAGAGACGGTGAAGAGATGACTATTCCATTGGAGCATGTGAAATTGAATGATCTTATCAAAGTTAAGCCAGGAGAAAAGGTACCAGTTGATGGAGAGATTACGGAAGGAAAAAGCAGTATTGATGAATCCATGATCACAGGTGAGCCTGTTCCTGTAGAGAAATCTGCAGGTGCCAATGTGATTGGAGGCACCATCAATGGAACCAGCACTTTCCAAATGAAGGCATTAAAAGTAGGTAGCGATACACTGCTTTCGCAGATCATCGAAATGGTGAATAAAGCAAGTCGCACAAAAGCACCCATCCAAAACCTTGCTGATAAAGTCTCAAGCTATTTTGTGCCAATCGTTGTAACTATCGCCATCATCTCTTTTACGATTTGGGCTATTTGGGGACCCGATCCAAAGCTGGTCTATGCATTTACAAGTGCAGTAACAGTCCTCATTATTGCTTGTCCGTGTGCACTAGGTTTGGCAACTCCAATGTCCATCATGGTAGGAACCGGCAGGGGTGCGAAACAGGGAATTTTGGTTAAGGATGCAAGAGCAATTGAGGAAATGCACAAGGTGACGACCCTTGTAATCGACAAAACGGGAACCATCACACGGGGCAAACCATCTCTTCAGGATGTACAGTCAGTAAATGATAATCACACCCCAGATGAAATTCTAAAAATGGCTGCATCACTGGAAACAAGTAGTGAGCATCCATTGGCTCATGCGATTGTAACAGGTGCAGAGAACAAAGGATTAAAACCTCAAAAAGTAGATGATTTTAATTCCATCACTGGAAAGGGAATAACCGGAAAGGTTGAGGGAACTCATGTGGCTATTGGCAACAAAAAGTTCCTGGAAGAATTTGAACTAAAACTGGAATCCGATTTTCAGAACGATGTTGAAAGAAGACAGCTAGAGGGCGAGACAGTAATGTTTGTGGTGATTGATAAAGAAATAGCCGGATTCATAAGTGTAGCAGATCCAATCAAAGAATCGTCAGCTTCAGCCATCAAACACTTGCAGGAACAGGGACTGGAGGTAATTATGCTTACAGGAGATAATAAAAACACAGCCAAAGCAGTAGCTGACAAACTTGGTTTGGATGGATACGAAGCAGACCTCTTGCCAGAAAACAAATACGTGAAAGTAAAGAAGCTACAGGAATTAGGAAAGATCGTTGCAATGGCCGGTGATGGCATCAACGATGCTCCAGCATTGGCTCAGGCAAACGTGGGAATTGCTATGGGTACAGGCACAGATGTAGCTATTGAGAGTGCAAGTTTGACGCTAGTAAAGGGAGAACTCGATGGAATTGTAAGAGCGCGAAAGCTTAGTACGGATGTGATGCGAAACATCAAGCAGAATCTATTTTTTGCTTTTGTGTACAACATGCTGGGAGTGCCAATTGCAGCAGGAGTTCTGTTCCCGGTCTTTGGCCTCTTGTTGAGTCCGATGCTCGCAGCACTGGCCATGAGTTTAAGTTCCGTTTCGGTGATTGGTAATTCACTAAGGTTGAGGAATTAGGAGTTAATCACCCAAAACGTAGGTCCAGCCTAACCACATTTATCAGTATTGTTGATCTGCATTGGGGGACATTTTTCCGCTCCATGTGAACAGAAAACACAGCAATCACCCGCTTTCGGTTTTAGTACCTGGTGGCAGTTTTCACACTCGTAGAAATACTGACAGGCATCCGTGGGCATGATTTCTTCTTTTTGATGTCCGCAATTGGGGCAGGTGATGATTGATTGTAATATGGCTTCCATTTTATTTCTCTATTTCGTTGGTCACTGAATATCCTGTTGAGTTAATTGCTTCCTCAATTTTCCCAGTACTCGTTTTGGATTTATCAAACTCAACGACAGCATTACCCTGCTCATAAGACGTGGTAACTTTCAGAATCCCATCTAGTCTATTGACTTCATGATCTACATGTGCTGCACAACCCTGGCAAGTCATACCTTTGATTTCAAACCTTACCGCCTGTATGTCCGATTTATCAACAATTATTACCTCTTTTTCAGCTTTGGGGTAGAACATGTGCGCGTAAAGTGGAAATGCCAGCATCAGGGTAGCAAAAACAGTGATTATTGACAAGAATTTTCTTGTTTGCAAGAATGAAAGCTTTTCATCCTCCTCACAGTCACATGCTATTACGTCTTTTTTTCTCGGCTTGAACTTTTGATACCAGGCAAACCCCAGTACTATTACTGTGATGCCGACGAAAAAGGGCCGTGCAGGAACCAGCCAGGAGAATGTTGAGACAATACCGCTTGCACCAGCTACCACCGCAAGAACTGGAGTAATACAGCAAAGTGAACTTGCAAGGGCTGCCAAAATGCCACCTGTTAAAAGGGGTTTCTTCATACAATCGGTCTTTAAAAAGGGAGGGCAATAGAAGCCCTCCCAACATTTACTTTTTCTTACAACAGGCCGGTAACTCCGCCACTTTCATATCATAAGGACAGTCCGGCGTACCTGCCAACGGACAATTGATTTTTGGACAATCTGGAGTGCCCTCCAAAGGACAAGCTTTTGGGGATGAGTTGATCCCGTATGCAAGGCCACCAATCGCAAGTACTGCGGCCATTGTGAATACCATGAGTTTGTTTTTCATCTCTGTCTTGTTTTAGTTTAAACATATCCCTCCAAAGGTCAGTCACCGGGGGAGGGGGTGTCCAAACGTTTATCAGATAAAAATTTCTTCAATTCTTCTTCCATCTGCCGGGCTTCCCTTAGTTTCTCTGGTACTTCTTCCAATGTAAACTCAGGAAACAGCTTTCTCAACCGCTCAATCGTTGCTTCCTTACCACAGTTTCCGGGACAACTTTGATAAGCCGAAGAGATCTTTTCTGCCAATGCTTTTCTGTAGGTATCATCGAGCAGCTCAAAAGTGGTCTTGTTGAGCATGGATTGTACAGCTTTTAGCTGCAGGAGTATGTTTTCAACCTGGTTCTCATCGTCAAGTTTACTGAGAATGTACCCCAACTGGCCTGTGGTGGTTTTTAAGGAAACCTTTATGCTTTGGGTGAGGTCATGTGGTATCATAATGAGGGTTGGATTTTATTTTCCGGTAAAAGATCAAAAAGGATGTTGAGGGCTGAACGATAAGGTCCTTCGATAGAATAGAAGATCGTCTGACCTGATTTCCGGTTGGTAACCATACCTCCTTCTTTGAGTTTTTTCAAATGTTGGGAAATGGCCGGAACGGTCATGCCAAGGATATCGGAAAGATCACATGGACAAAGCTCGTTTTCCTGTTTCAGCAGGTACAGGATTTTAAGACGCACTACATTACCAGTGAGATTCAGAAAGCCAGTCAATTCGGAAAATTCATTTTTCACCAGTTCTTCTTTGCATCGGCTGATCTGGGAAGTGTCGGCAAAGACACGGATACAGGTGTTGTTCATTCCTTTATATTTAAGTACTTGCTTAAACAAAGCTAAGGGATTTAATGTATTTAAGCAAATACTTAAATAAGAAAAGGAACTACTTTGACCTTCTCATTAATTTTGGTGTTTCCAGCCTCTCCCGGAGTGCTTGCATATCCTCACTTACCTTTTTCTCTACTACCTTGGCATAGACCTGCGTAGTAGTGATCTTGGAATGGCCGAGCATTTTGCTGACAGTCTCCAACGGCACACCATTGCAAAGGGTAACCGTAGTGGCAAAAGTATGTCTGGCCAAATGAAAGGTCAGGTTCTTTTCGATCCCGCACAGGTCGGCAATTTCTTTCAGGTAGGAGTTTAGCTTTTGGTTAGAGATAACCGGAAACACTGAGCCCTTCTGCAAAGCCCTGGGATGGGTTTTGTATTTCTCGATAATCTCCCACGCTTTGGGAAGGATGGGAACCCTAACGGGTTGATCGGTTTTCTGTCGACAGGTCGAAAGCCAGTACTCCCCATCGATACCAATCGTAATATTGGATGGTGTCAGGTTCATAGCATCAATGTAGGCCAGTCCGGTATAGCAGCTGAAGACAAACAGATCTCTTACCCATTGCAAACGCACAATTTTGAAGTCTTTGTTTTCTACTTCCTCCAGTTCTTCGTGATTAAGGAAATCCCTATCCACCCGGTGAAATTTGAGTTGATACTTATCAAATGGATCCCGGCTTACCCATTCCATTTTTACAGCCATGGTCACCATCTTCCGGAACCGCTCCAGGTGCTTCATGACCCCATTGTTACCGAGGGGTTTTTGATGGTCTTTGGGTTTGTAGTTGCGGAGGTAGAATTCAAAATCGGTGATAAACTTGTAGGAGAGCTCGGATAGAAACATGTCAGTAGTACCAAAACGCTCTTTCAAAAATCTGTGGATGTACTTCTGAGTGGTGAAGTAGTTTTTCATCGTGCCCCAAGTCAATGTGTCCCTCATGGCCTGGTTGTGATAATCCACTAGCTTACATAAGGTGAAGTCTTTTTGGTCAGTACCAAGGAACATACTCTTGATGGCATCAGCGGTGATCAACCGCTTTTGTACCTGCATTTCCTGGTAGCATTCCATGATACGGGCCTGGACCTCATCCAAATAATGATTGAGCGATTTGATTTCTTCCCGGCTACCCTTGGCCATGCCCTTGCTACCATTCCAGTCGCTCGGTTTGATCCAGCGTTTCAATGATATTTCTACCCTGCGGCCATCAACGGTGACCCTGGCATAGATTGGGAGGAGGCCATCTTTGGCCTTGTTCGTTCTTGTGATGAACTGAACTCCGAAGGTGTTTGTGGTTCTCATGACAATTCAGCTTTTGAGTGTTTGTGTTAAAATGATTCCTCTCGTGGTGAACTGCTTCCACAAGGTCACTCAAACAGACCTAAAGCAGTTCAAAATACTTCATGCAACTATCTGTTTTACAGCTATTTGCATCAATCTGGTGAACTAAAATAAACCATTCATTTGGTTCACCGGATAGGTCTCATTTTTGCTGAAATTGTCTAAATCGAACTGATACGTAAAAAATAAAAAAGCCCACAAATCGTAAGATTTGCAGGCTTTTGGGTTCTGATGAACCTTTGTTGTCGGGATACCAGGATTCGAACCTGGGACCCCCTGGTCCCAAACCAGGTGCGCTACCGGACTGCGCTACATCCCGTATCCGTTGTTTTGAAAAACATTTTGTTGTTTTTCGAGGTGCGAAGATAGAATGATTTTTTGTAAGTGCAATGCATTTCAAGAACAAAAACCATACTTTGCTAAAATTTTCTGCCAAGGATGGAATTCAGTGATATCTGCAGTTAGAATTTTCGTACGGCCCTTACCCTGTGGCTCCCATATTTTGCACTTATGAATTGAAATCCCATGCCAAAAGTCTGAACCCAGGCGTTCCCGGTTCCTGTTCCGGTAGAGCTCCAATACCCCGCTTTTCGAAACTTAAATTTGCCCTTCTTCTTCATTTTATACATGGCGTTCAACTCGCCCTTGGATGGCAGGAACCAGTCGGTATAACCATTCAACCTCAGCTTGGCGCACACATCGGCCGCTGTTTCTCCTGCTGTACAGGTATTCACGATATCTTTGGTATTCTGCTCTCCGCTACCCAAAGCAGTACCTCTTGCCCCACTGATGTATGAATCTAAACACCCCCAAACCATGCGGTCTTTTCCACTTAATTCCTGATCTTCTGTGGCACAAACTAAACCGTGCTCGCCCGAAGGGTCCAGGTAAAAAATAATTCCGCCATGGGCTTTGTCACCTATGGCATACTTTCTTCCTTGTTCTACTCCACTTTCCACCGGCAAACCCATAAAACCTTGAGTGTAAGCTAAAATGAATGATATTACGAAGTGTGTCAAAGGAATGAATATTTAGAATTGAAAACTATTTGCGTTCATTAGGATTTTATCAACGGTGTGGTTCGTACAAATAACCTGCCATAGTTAAGTTACGAATTTAACAATCATTCTGCTCAATCGTAAACTTTATCCAGAAATAACACAAACTTAGTAAAACAAAATCATCTAAACCGCTGGATTTTGGCACATTTATATTTTGATTCTTTCATATTGTACAATTAGTTTCATTATTGATCATGACTAAAAGTGGAAAACCAAACCCGTACGAAACACATGGCAGATATTACCACAACTCTCCAACTGGAGTGTTTTTTGAACCTCAAAAAATTAATCATCAATTTTTTCCTTAAGTAAGACGTTCCAACAACCATATTTTATATTTTTAGACATCATTAGTTTCTATATATTCAACCAATAGGTATATGACAAAAAGGATTTGGGAATTATGGATAAAAAACTGAAGTACTTCTCAATATATATCATTATAGTTGTGGCTGTTGCATTTGCCTGCTCAACCCACAACCCCAACTCATCAAGCCAATCTATGAACACCTACCAAGTAAAAAAAAGCACAAACAAGCCAGATCCGGACTGGAAAGAGGCCGACGTGCTTACCCGTTTTTCGTATCCGTGGGAAGATGCAACACCACCCGAAACTTCCTTTCAGGCTATGTATGATGACGATAAATTCTATTTCCGATACGAAGTGACGGACCCTCACATGCTCACCTATGTGGATACCAACGACAAAATGGAGGTAGTGAATTCTGAGCGTGTTGAGATTTTTTTTCAGGTAGATGAAAAATTGGAGACCTACTATTGCCTGGAGATGGACCCTTTGGGAAGAGTGCTTGACTACAAAGCACACTTCTATCGAAACATGGAGTTTGACTGGGAATGGCCTGCGAACGCCCTGAATGTGAACACCCAGCAAACGGAAAAAGGCTACCGTCTCGATGGATCTGTCACCCTGGAATCACTTAAAAACCTGGGCATTCTAAAAGGAAATAAAATGGTGGCCGGGCTCTACCGCGGACATTGCGTGAAGCTGGAAGGCACAAACGCAGACCTCCGGTGGATCAGCTGGATCGACCCTAAAACACCAGAGCCGGATTTTCATGTAGCCAGCTCTTTTGGGACAATGGAATTGGTAAAGTAAACCTATGGAAGGGTTGGTGCTGCCACATACTTCCAACTCCCCTTCCCGCTTTGAAACCATTTTCCATTTAAAGCTACAAACACTATATTGCCGATCGTTTATTTACATTTAATCCATTCTGATGAACCCAATACTCAATCAAAACCTGTTTCTTGTAAAGGAGCACGTGGGCATGTTCAAAGCGGCCAACAACTACGATATATACGATCCGGAAAGTGGACAATTGATCTTGAATTGCCGGGAACCTAACCTGGGCTTCTTTACCAAGATGTTCCGGTTCACAGATTACAAACGCATGACACCATTCGAGGTAATCATTTCCACTCCATCAGGACAAAAGGTACTTTCGGTCAAAAGGGGAATTTCCATCTTTCTTTCCACCGTTGAGGTATTTGATGAAAATGATGGGCTTATTGGAAAGTTCAGGCAGAAGTTCTTTTCAATCGGCGGGAAATTTGATGTGGTAGATCCGGACGACAAGGTATTGTGCCAGCTCAAGGGAAAATGGACCAGTTGGGATTTTAAATTTGTGAAAGATGGAATGGAATTCGCACATGTGAGCAAAAAATGGAGTGGGCTTGGGAAGGAATTGTTTACTTCGGCAGACAACTATGTATTGAAAATAGACGACAAGATACCACCTGACAATGCCTTGAGGGTATTGATCATGGCGGCTGTGATGTGTATCGATATGGTACTGAAGGAATAAAACAACCCACTAAACGTTTTCTACATTAAAATGACGTCTGTATCACGATTACCTATATTATTTTGCCTGATTGGGCTTGTTCTGGCTGCCAAACTTTTAGCACAAAACAAAGTAGTATATACCGACCGGGTGTTCCAGCCTTTTATCAAAACAGCACGATTGTACCCGGCTTTCAATACTGTCGATCAGGATCTACAAGCCCCGGTGGTATCACTCACTTCCAACCCCGGCCTGGTCCTTGAGTTTGATGCACTACTGGAAGATTACGAGCAGTTTCAAGCCAAGATCATACATTGCAATGCAGACTGGACCCAATCCATGTTGTCGGATATAGAAATACTAAGGGAATACAACGCATTCAACCTCGATGATTTTGAATATTCGGAAAATACTAAAACACTGTATGTGCATTACCTTTTCCAGGTGCCTCCCACTAAAATTTCTGGCAATTTTATCCTTATGGTCTATCAAAACAACGATCCGGAGGACATTTTGCTCACCAAGCGCTTTGTTGTTTTTGAAGACAGGGTAAATATCCAATCTGACATAAGGCTTTCAACAGGGGTGTCACAAAGAAACTTCAACCACCAAATAGAGTTTTCCCTCAACTATTCAGGACTCAAAGTATCCAATCCCCATGCTGATATTTATGTAGTCGTTCGCCAAAACCAACGGTGGGACAATGCCCTATATGGCTTGCGCCCCACCCTCGTACGCATAGACCAGTCTTATATGGAATACAGGCATTTCAATCAGGAAAACAACTTTCAGGCAGGGAACGAGTTTCGTTTTTTCGACCTTCGTACCTATCTGTTCCGGGGGCAGAAAATCGCCCATATCAATTCTGATGCCAACCCAATGGTGGCTTCTGTGCTCACCGACCACTCCAGGGCAAATGACGTCTATTCAGAGTTTAAAGATTTGAATGGCCAATACTTTATCGAAACCAGGGAGCCACAGGCTGGCTATCTCGAAAGTGATTACTTCGATGTGCAATTTGAACTATCTTCCCCCATACGCCAAAATAGTCCGGTGTATGTGATCGGGGCATTCAACGACTGGGCAAGAAACAGCACCAACAGAATGGCCTACAACCCCAATACTCAAATGTACACATGCAATTTATTGTTAAAACAGGGAGTTTACAGCTATGCCTATTATGTAGAGGACGACCCATACTACTACGAAGGTTCATTTTACCAAACCAGAAATGACTATGATATTTTGGTCTATTACCGTCCCTTAGGTGCCTTTACAGAGCGTGTGATAGGTTACTCTTCATTTTCCGCCAAATTTTGATTCTTCTGGCGCCCGGTACTTTTGAAATGGGATCGCCAGCAAATTGATCAAACTGGAGTTTTCTTCACTTTTCATGTGGGTATCAATACCATATACCAATGATGTACTTTGCCCTACCTGGGAAAAGGTGCCAAACAACCTGTCCCACAGCGAAAAAATGTTGCCATAATTGGAGTCGGTATAGGGTTGCTTATAATGGTGGTGTACTTTGTGCATTAGTGGTGTTACAAACACGAATGACAAGGCCCTGTCCACACCCTTTGGCATATTGATGTTGGCATGGGTAATATGGGCAGCAAGAACGGACATACTCTGATAAAACATAACCAGCCACATCGGTGCACCAATTATGAAAACAGCCAGCATGGTAAACACTATCCTGAAAAGTGTTTCCCCCGGATGGTGCCTTAGGCCTGAAGTGACATCTACGTTGGTATCACTATGGTGTACCAGGTGAAACTTCCACATCCATTTTACCCTGTGCTCCAACCAATGGATGAAATATGCCCCTATCAAATCCAAGAGTAAGACCCCAACTATAAGTTGCACCCACAATGGTAGATTGAACAGGTATAAAAGCCCAATTTTATGCGAAGAGGAGTAATCAGACACCCATAGGAGCATACCAGCCATGCCAAAACCCACAATCATGGTAGTGACTGTAAAAAAAAGATTGATCCCAGCATGCCTATACCTGGCATATTTAAGTGAAAACAAAGGAAAAATACCTTCAAGAACCCAAAAAAAGAAAAGCCCGCCAATCAGAATGGCTGCCCGAAATGTAGTCGGAATATTATCGAAGTATGCGATCAAAGCCTCCATAGTGTCTATTTGATGTGAAAGTTAAACAATTCTGACATGACAGGGAACCAAAACCCCATCCTAAATATATGATTTGTCATGGTAGTATTACCCAAATCCAATAGGCATGAAAACCCTCTCTAAAGTTTTGCTTATTTTAGCCAAACGAAATTTATTTCCGTTTGGGCGAACTAAACCTCGCGTCAATCGTATTTTACCGATATAATTCAGCGTACTATGGGATCAGCAAAATCAGAAGCCTTCACCAGTGAAGAAAACGAATTGGCCACCTATGCCAAAGCACTTGGACATCCTGCCCGCATAGCCATTCTTCAATACCTTATCAAGCAGCAGTCGTGTATTTGCGGGGATATCGTAAACGAATTGCCCCTATCTCAGGCCACTGTATCCCAGCACCTAAAAGAATTGAAAAACAGTGGACTGATCAAAGGCGAAATTGAAGGGGTGAAGACATGCTACTGCATTGATCCCGATGTTTGGAAAAAAGTACAAACCAAATTCAACAATATGTTTGATGCCTTTAAACCTGCGAATTGCTGCTAGCTGAGATTCCTTCATGGCTATTCAGTATTTATACTGAGCCTTTGCTCCAAGTATTTCGTTAAATTTTCCCCTGAAGGTTCTTAAAGGCTTTTCTCTTTGTCTTCTGTATTTTTTAACATTATATTTATAGGGTTCATTTGTTTTAAACAGTGAACCTGTAAACAGATTTTTAATACTGAATAACCCAAAACGCCCTTGGTATAAGCCAGGTGTAAACCATTCTTTTCTCAATACAAATACTCGTATTTCGGAAGAATAGTTGACATGCGAACCTAACTCTAATCTGAATTTATCATCATGAAAAAAGCATCAGACCTATTTGTAGAAGCCTTGGAAAACGAGGGGGTGGAATATATTTTCGGGATTCCAGGTGAAGAAAACCTTGACTTTCTGGATTCCCTGCGTGGCTCAAAAATAAAACTCATACTCAACCGCCATGAGCAGGGTGCGGGCTTTATGGCTGCCACCTACGGCAGGCTGACAGGAAAACCCGGGGTATGCCTGGCTACTCTGGGGCCAGGGGCCACCAATTTTGTAACAGCCGCCGCATACGCCCAGTTAGGTGCCATGCCTATGCTGATGATAACAGGCCAAAAGCCTATCAAAAAAAGTAAGCAGGGACGGTTTCAGATACTGGACGTGGTAGATATGATGCGGCCAATCACCAAGTTCACCAGGCAGGTTGTAAGTGGCAACAACATCCCATCTATAGTGAGAGAGGCTTTCAGAATTTCACAACTAGAAAGACCTGGTGCTGTACACATAGAATTGCCAGAAGATGTGGCTGCTGAAGAAACTGATGAACTGGTATTTGAAACACCGGCGATCAGACGTCCTGCACCTGACCATAAGGCCATTGATGCCGCCGTGGAAATGATCCAAAATGCTAAAATGCCTTTGTTGCTGATCGGAGCTGGAGCCAATAGAAAAAGAACAGGAAACGCCCTGATGGCCTTTATCGAAAAAACGAAAATACCTTTTTTCAACACACAAATGGGCAAGGGTGTGCTGGATGAAAGGCATCCCCTCTTCCTGGGTACCGCCGCACTCTCCAGCAGCGATTACCTGCACTATGCCATCGATAAGGCCGACCTGATAATCAACGTAGGACATGATGTGATAGAAAAACCACCATTTTTTATGCAGCAAGGCGGACGTAAGGTGATACATGTTAATTTCTTTTCCGCCGAAATCGATCAGGTTTATTTTCCACACCTGGATGTATTGGGGGATATTGCGGCTTCAGTTTGGGGCATGGCAGAAAACATCGAAGTGCAAAGCCATTGGGATTTCAGCTACTATGAAAAGGTGAAAAAAGAAGTTGATAGCCACATCACAAAATACTTCAAAGACGAACGCTTTCCAATATTACCTCAACGGGTAGTCAACCAAGTCCGGGAGCTTCTGCCTGAAGACGGGATCGTCACCCTGGACAATGGTGTATATAAAATATGGTTCGCCAGAAACTATAAATGCTACGAACCCAATACCCTTTTGCTGGACAATGCCCTAGCAACGATGGGTGCCGGGCTTCCCTCTGCAATGGCGGCCAAACTGATCAATCCTGACAAAAAAGTGATTGCCGTATGCGGTGACGGGGGATTTATGATGAATTCGCAGGAAATTGAAACGGCAGTAAGGATCGGGCTCAACCTCGTGGTGATCATTTTGAATGACAATGCCTATGGTATGATCAAGTGGAAACAGGAGGGCATGGGCTTTGAAAACTTTGGCCTGGACTATAAAAACCCTGATTTCGTACTTTATGCCCAAAGCTATGGTGCCATTGGGCATAGGATTACCAGCAGCAAACATTTTACGGAAACCCTGGCCAAATGCCTGAACACCGATGGGGTACATTTGATAGATTGCCCTGTTGACTACTCTCTCAATCACGCTATTCTCAACAAAGGCATCAAGGAAAAAGCAAAAGAATTACTTTAATCTAACCCCCGTCAACGAAATGGACACATTAAAAGTATATGCCCCATACGACTTAAGCCTGATAGACGAAATACCCCTAAAAACAAAAGATGAAATGAATGCGGCCATTGAAAAAGCTCATGACCTGTTTCAAGATAGAAAGTCATGGCTGCCAAAATTTGAGCGGGTGGCTATATTGGAGAAAATAGCCCGTCTTATGGAAGAACGTTCGGAAGAAATCATCACTACTTCGGCCAGGGAAGGAGGAAAACCCTATATGGATACTAAAGTGGAGATGGCCCGGGCAATCAACGGTGTAAAGCTGGCCATAGAACACATCGGGCATTTTGGTGGTGTAGAGATTCCTATGGGCCATACAGCCTCTTCGGTCAACCGCCTGGCTTTTACCATGCGCGAACCCATTGGGGTAGTTGCTTCGGTCAGTGCCTTCAACCACCCTATCAACCTGATCATTCACCAAACCATACCTGCCATAGCTGTGGGAAGTCCGGTCATTGTGAAGCCGGCCCCTACTACTCCCCTCACCTGCCTGCTGCTAAACAAGATATACGATGAGGCGGGCCTTCCGGAAGGATGGTGTACCACTATGGTCTGTGACAATGATGTGGCCGAAATATTGGTTACCAGTCCGAAAGTAAATTTCTTTTCATTTATTGGATCGGCCAAAGTAGGCTGGTACCTGCGCTCTAAGCTAGCTCCGGGCACCAGATGTGCACTGGAACATGGCGGGGCAGCTCCCGTACTTGTAGAACCCGATGCGGATATTGATGCCATGATAGCACCGTTGGTTAAAGGTGGGTATTACCACGCCGGACAGGTTTGTGTATCAGTGCAACGTGTATTTGTGCACGAATCTATTATGGAAGAAGTACAACAAAAAATGGTCTCCACTATAGAGAAAATTGTAACTGGTGATCCACTTGACAAGAACACCGAAGCAGGCCCGTTGATATTGCCCAGGGAAGTAGATCGTGTGGAAGAATGGGTCAATGAAGCCAAATCAGCAGGAGGCACCATTGCCTGTGGAGGAAAAAGGATTTCGGATACTTGCTATGAGCCTACGCTCATCATTAATCCACCATCCAGTGTCAATGTTTCCACTCTGGAAATTTTTGGGCCTGTAGTCTGCTTGTATTCATATACCGATCGCAATGAAGCGATCAAACAGGCCAATAGTCTGGACTACCATTTTCAAGCTTCTGTGTTTACCAAAAACATAGACAATGCCTTGGATGCCGTTCAACGCCTCAATGCCACAGCGGTGATGGTCAACGACCACACCGCTTTCAGGGTAGATTGGATGCCATTCGGAGGACGTGACGCAAGCGGGCTGGGAATAGGAAGCATTCCACATTCCATGCACGACATGTCACGCGAAAAAATGATGGTGATCAAAAGCAATGTTTTATAAACGCTATCCTTTCGGTTTTTGCTCTTCTTGCTTAGCCGCTTCCTTTTCCTGCTTTTTAAGCTGATAGTTGGCTACTTTAAATACTTTCTCGAAATACTCATCTCCCTCATAGTTGAACTTTTCAAGCGTTTCCAAACAAGACTTGTAATCTTTGGAATAGATATAGTTCAAAGCAAGGTTTTTCAAAGTTACCTCATAAAAGGGCGCATAATATAAAGCCTTCTTATAAATCTCAATCGCCTCTTCATACCTTTTGGTTTCCGTATAAATGGTACCCAGGGTATTTAAATTCCGCGTACTGTGTGGGTTGTAGGCCAAGGCTTGCTTAGCTTCCACCATGGCCGAATCGTAGTACAGGTTTGATATCTTCTCGTTCTTTTTATCTTTAAAAGCCTTTCCTATGTTTTTAAAGGCCATAGCACTTTGAATTTCCAATGGGTCTTTGTTAGGATCAAGCGTGACCCATTTACTTTTTCCAGCCTTTACTTCTTTTACTATCTTTTGGTTGTCCTTTCTTTTTTGAAAGACTTTCGCCCTGTTCATGTGGTATTCAAACCTATGGCGCTCCATGCCCAGAAAAATATTCCAGGATAAGAAACCAATAACCGGAAACACCATCAATCTGGTCCAGTTATATTTTTTGGTTAAATCCTGATTCGCAAATAACAACAGGTATTTTCCAATCACAATACCTATCATTATATGGAGAAAAAGGGTGTGTTCATATCTTTCCAACGGAAAACTGAACATTCCATCAGATGCGAATGAAAAGAAACCTGCTATCATTAGAATCATGAGCAGCTTTTCCTTCAAATCTTTCGTTCGTACAAACACCTGAATAGCCATGATTAGCACCAATATCCATGCACCGAAGTACAGCACCATCCCAATAAATCCATTCTCTGTCAGAATCTGAACGTATATATTGTGAGGTCTAATCCTAACAATTTTGCCATAATCATTCCTTATGCCTCCGATTCTATAATATGGCACTGAAACCTTCCAGTTTCCTGGCCCAACTCCAAAAACAGGGCTATCCTTTATGATCCCAATCGATTCCTGCCATACAACCAATCGTTCTTTTACACTTTCACTCCTGATTTTAAACGGCAAGAAACTATTCTGATTTTGTTTAGTTGCAGTCCTTTTCGTATTGATATCAGCCTTATCGATTTTCCTTTCGGTTGTATCATTTTTATAGGTTTCTTTAACAATTTTCTTTTGTTTAGGAACCAAACTTTCTACTTTTCTTTTGGGTTTTGGTCTTTCATTCAAAGCCTTATCAAACTGAACCAGACCTAAAATAATGACGCAACTCACCAAACAGGTAATAACAAATTGAAAACTCTTCTTTCTATATTCTGGTATCAACCAATAAGATATCCCCACAACCGTAACAAAAACAAGCGAACCAGAAATCCAGGCAGCACGCGTTTGAGATACATAAAGAGAGCCGATCAGACAAAAGGTAATCAGTACGCTCAGAAATTTCCAAACACCCTTATCTTTATATACCAGGTATATCACAAAAGGAAAGACCAACGCCTGAGCCGAACCAAATAAATTACGGTTTGCCATTAATCCATGTGGACTGGCTCCTCCCGGGAATTTTGTATGCCCCCATTCGAAATATTCATCGAACCCTATAAAGCTATGCACCAACGCGGCTACAGCTACAAAACGGCAAAAGGAGATTAAATTGAATTTGTCGGTTACTACCGCATGAATTACTGTAAACAGCAACAATAAGTTTAAAACATTTCGACTAACCTCATAAATACTTTCCTCCAGGTTGATGGATACAGACATAGAGATTCCACTCCATACTACAAAAGCTCCAAACAAGACAAACCCAATACCGGCCAATTTATTCAAATGCAGGATGTACTTTTCCTTTCTAAATCCGAAAAAATAAATATGATAGGCCAACAGAAAAGCGGATTCGAACATAAACCGTGGGGACAAGGCAGGCTCCATACTCTTACGGGAATAGACAAATGGGAGAATCACCATTAAAGCGAGTATCCAATTGAGCTTATTATTCCAAAACCAGTTGCGAACTTTCTTTTCCTGAATATTCGGTTCAGCTAACTTTTTTCCCTTAATCTTATTTTTTTTCTTTTTTGCCAAAATACAATAGCTATGTTAGACAATAGCAAATAAAATAAAAATGGGGTTAAAGTCTAAACCTTAACCCCATTCTCTATGATCAAAAATATTTTTACTCGCCCAATAAGACGTACTTAATGACTACTACCCTGCTCTGTTCTTCATCAGATGTTGCGTTTGCTTCACCATTAGGCATTACCAGGACTTTTTCTACATCTTTTGAGGGTAATTGGTCTTTGAGGTAATTTGCCACGCCAGTTGCTCTTTTATGGGACAAAACCAAATTATATATTTCATCTCCCCTCTTGTCCGTATTACCTTCCACGACTATCCCAACATTCGGGTGCGTGTTCAAAAAACTCACCGCATTGTCTATATCTGCCTTATACCTTGCCTTATCAAAGGCAAAAGAATTAAAATCAAACTTAATTTTGACGTTCTTAGGCAACTTCTCCATTAAACTCGTTTCCTTAATCACTTCTTTAACCACAACAGGAGCTTCTTCTTTCTTTTTATCTTCCTTCACCTCAATCAATTCCCATTTACCGGTAAAAACATCAGCATATTTTGAATGTCTGTTGCTTGACAAAAGATATTCTCCATTTTTATATAAAGAAAAATAACCATCAAACTTTTCAGAATTTACGTTTTTTCCTAGGTTCACAGGTTCAGACCAATGAATCCATGTATCATCCAGTCTATTACTGACAAAAATATCTCCATCGCCATATCCCCCGAAACCATTACTGGTAAAAAATAAGGTCTTTCGATCATCTGCCAAAAATGGAGAAGTCTCGTAACCTTCACTATTGATGTCATGCCCTAAGTAAATTGGATCCCTCCAACGTCCATCTTCACTTTTTAAGCTCACAAACAAATCTTCATGCCCTTCTGACAAATTATTGTACATGGTTATCATAATAATATCCTCAGAATGGTTAATAAAAAAAGAATAAACTTTGTGATGTGTATCAACAGAAAAATCGATTGGAATCGGTTTGCTCCATTTTTTTTCCTTCAACGAAGTATATGATATACCCTGATCCCTGATGACAGCAGAGGTGTAGCTATTAATTACGAACAGTGAATTTGTAACATTACCCAATCCTACTACCGAATTGTTATGGGAATTGTTCAATTCTTTGATGTTTGTCCCTTTAGACCAAACACCCCCTTGTTTAGAAGCATACCAAATATCAAAATTGTCGTTGTTAGAACCAACATTCTCATAATGATGTGAACGAACAAAGTACATTGTATCATAAGTCTTATTATAAAATGGAGAAATTTCCTCAGACTTATCATTAATGTCTGGCTCCTTTAAAAATTCAGCCGTTGTAAATTCGTACTTGTAATTCTTTTGGGCCATAGAAAACCCAGTTGCAATAAAAACCAATAAGAGAGTAAAGTTGATCGACTTCATGGACATACGTTTAGAACGAAAGATTCAATTACCAAAGTGGGACATAATTTCCATGGTTCAAAAACCTTAACCCTATACCCAGTTCATGCGAAGTTGTTATCACAGCATCACCAGTAGATGTTGTATAGGTATAACCAAAATTCAGCATGTCTGTAATATCGATTCCCAATTGGACGAAAATATTGTTAGTTGACGTAATATTTACGCCTACCATAGCAATTTCATTTATCCGTCCTCTCATCCCTGCATTCCATCGCGTAGGAACACCTGATTGCATAGTAACATAGGTCACAGCCATTGCCTCAAAATTATGGCTATGAAAGAACCTGTACCCACCCAATAAATTCAACAAAGTTGGATTGCTAAAAGTCAATTCATCACCAGATATCCTGCTATTGGCAATATTATTCACACCCACGGCAGCATAATAAGAATTAGATATCACACCTATACCTGCATCAATTTTGAAGTTGGTATTATTACCATTAGAATTGGCCCACCTATCATAAATTGGATCTCCCGGATCTCTAATGGTCAATTCAAACAAATCTACTCTGGAAATATTAATACCAGCAGCCAATCCCAAGGTGAGATAGGTGTGGTTGGCCACTGGCACATGAACAGCAAACGTATTGCTATTGTATGTATCGCTAAAGGCCCCAATTCCTTCAGTGTACAAAGCTGTTCCAAAACCAAGTTTTAATTTAACCTTCTGATTTCTATTGGAATAAAAATCATCCATGGTTTCAGTTCCCGATCCTCGAATAGAATTGTTACGTGTATGACCATGTTCCCTTGTCGAATAGTACCCACTCAACAACGTGGAATTTATTGATTGTCCACCGGCTAAAGGTTGAACTCCATATCCGACATTTATGTCGACAAAGTCATTTGCCCCTGCAAGGGCAGGGCTAAAAAACGGTAAATGTCTGTACCTCTGCAATACATTTGGTACGCCTTGGGACATCACTTCTACTTGAAGCCCTACCAGTAGTAAAATTATGCCAATTCTTTTCATTGCAACTTTATTTTAAATTATCAATTGACGATTAATTCGTAAGGATATAAATAAACCCTTTAATCTTTTGTCCGGATGCCTTCTTAATAAGTACCGGATACGCCCCGGTCGGTAAAGGATTTCCATTATATGTACCATTGAATGGCACGGTATATCCAATGTTATTGTATATCACCTTGCTTCCGATAGCAATGATTATCTGTGCATCAGGGAAGTTGACAATATTATTCAATACAATCGCATCATTTATACCATCGTTGTTCGGAGTGATCGTATTTGTGAATTCTATTTCCAAAGTGATATCCTGAACAACATTGATCACAAACACTTTCTCAAAAGATTCTCCAATAGCATCAGTTGAACGAACCCTGATACTCAATGTTGGCGTTATCTCAAAATCCATGAGTGCATTGGTAACCAACTTATCTCCTTCAATCTTGAAGAAATCGTTGTTTATTGCACCATTGCCCTCAACCAATGTATAGCTGTGCGTATCACCAACATCCACATCCTCTGTGCTTAACGTTCCAACTATTATATCAGGACCAGCGGTTTCGATGATATCAATTGTAGATGGAATTTCATCTTCATCCGAAGCGTCTGTCAATATGATGTCATGTGGAGGATCGTTCGTATCGATGATGTTAACCACAATAATCTGGGCAGCACTGGTATTTCTTGGTTGAGTACCGCTCGTAGCATCACTAACACGCACACTTAACTGATACTGATCTTTATCATCTGCATCCAGGTTCTGATTGTCAAGAATACTAATCACACCTGTTTCCCTATCAATAGTAAATATACCATCTTCGTTTCCTGCTGGTTCGAGTAACCAATCGAATGTAGTCAATACTTCTGTATCAGCATCTGTAGCTTCAACTGTTCCAACTTCTTTTCCTAACCCTACATTATCCAATACACTGAAGGTAGCAGGAGTCACAACTGGCGCAGTATCATTAATATCCGTCACAACAACAGTGACATCAACAGGCTCACTTGTATTCAATCCATCATTTACTGTCATTGTCAAGGTATAGGTCTGTACCTTCTCACGATCCAATTCAGACACAACTGTAATTCCACCTTCTCCACTAGCGTTGGCAGTGCTGGCACTAAACTCAGTTCCAGTTACTGTAGCCGTACCACCATTTTCATCTACACCAACAGTTGAGACTATCTCCCAGGTAACAACCGATCCATTCAACTGAGTGACCTTAACAGGTCCTAATACCGCACCAATTTCGGCAGGATCTTCAGTAATGAGGAATTCCTGCCCAGCGTCGATCACAGGTCGGCTATCATCGTTAAGCAATATACCTGTACCAATACCAGATTCTGTTGAGATAGATACTTTCCTTTCCCCTTCCACGACTAGGTTGTCTAAGATAACAGTGAATATTTCGTCATCCTCTACAATCAAGTCTCCGTTGATTATTACGGGAACTGTCAGCACCTGTCCCTCTGCTCCAGTGAAATCAAGTGTTCCACTGTTTCCATCATAGTCGTTCTCAGCTTCAATGGCAGTACCATCTGCTGTGGCAAAATCTACAGTGACATTCTGATCAACAGCTTTATCAAGCGTTACATTAAAGGTATAAGTTTGAGTACCATCATTGCCTTCGTTCATAGTTACGTTGTTGATGCTAATAAACGCTTCATCATCGTCGGTGATGGTACCAACACCAGTGGTGCTTGAACCCCCGCCTACAAATGTTACATCCCTTCCTGCTTCCACAGTGATGTTAGTCAACTCCAAGATAAACTCTTCAGTGGCTTCAACTATGTCATTGTCCACAATTGGTACTATGAAAGTTTGCGGTTGATTGTCGGTTGGACTAAATGTAATCGGAGAATTAACAATGCTGGTAAAATCCAGACCACCAATTGCAGTACCACTCAGAGTATTAGCCGTTATCGTTACACTCTTATCAACGGGTGCACTCAACGAAACTGTAAACAACATGTTGGCATCCACTTTTTCAGTCTTGGTATCATTGCTGACAGAAATCGTGGCAGCATCTGCATCAGTTACAGTAATCTCACCGGCGTCTGTAGCTCCACCACTACTAAATACTACATTTTTATCGTTGGCAACAATGTCACTCAATTCCAACAAGAATGATTCAGTAGCTTCCACCAAATTGTCGTCAACAATTGTCACAATCACCTCTGCATTTGTAAAGGTTTCCCCAGCATCGAAGGTATAGGACTTGCCAGATATCTGATCATAATCATTACCTTTTGCAGCGCTACCAGTTGGCCTTGTATTACCGGTAACGGTAACAGCCTGATCAACAGGATTGCTCATTGTGATGCTCATGATCGCTTGTTTATCAACCTCTTTCACAGTTATATCAGCAATTGATATAATTGCCTGGTCATCGTTGAGTATATCAACAACAGCTGAGGTATTAGTCAGAGTCACATTCCTACCACCGTTAACCACGAGGTTACTTAGGTTCACTACAAAGTTTTCATCATACTCTACAGTATTATCAATCAATACTGCAACCGTTACAGTTTGAGTAGCGACAGACAATGCCGGGAAGGTCACAACCTGATTCTTAGTAGTATAATCCTGACCCGATTTGGCTATTCCATTCAGCGGCGAAGCTGTTCCGTCTGATGTCAAAGCAGTTACCTTAATGTCCTCATCCACCTGATTAGAAATCGTTAATGTAACATCAGCAGAACCTTCATCTTCATTCACAGATACGCCCACTATATTGATTACCGCGGCATCATTGTCCGTGATTTCAACCTGATCAGTAGCCGTACCTATCACAACATCATGTCCTCTGTCATTAGCCACCATTTCGTTCGAAATAGTCACGTTCAGTGATTCGGTAGCTTCTACTATAGATTCGTCAAGTATAGACACATCCTGAGTAGCAGAAGTAGAACCTGCCGGTATTGTAACTGTAGTAGATACTGCTGTGTAATCAGCACCGGCAGCAGCAGAACCATTTGATGTATTGATGTCAACTGTGATGTTCTCATCAGCAGCCTTATCAGTACTTACTGTTACAGTAGCTGTGACACCTTCTACAACCAAATCGCCCGCTATACTCAAAGTAGCCCTATCGTCATCGTTTATGGTGTATGTAGCAGAAGCTACACCTATACTGGCATCATAACCGTCTCCAGAACCTACAGACAATACGCTGATAGTTGCAGAGTAATCTTCAGTTCCTTCCACAATTTCATTCTCCACTGTACCCCTGGTAATCACACCTGTGGTTGTTCCAGCTTGAATAGTGATCAAAGATCCAGCCAGTGCAATGTAATCTTGTGATGCACCAGATATGGCCGTATTGTTGACTGTGTTAATGGATACCGTCACATCTTTATCAAATTCGAGATCAGAATTGATTTCATATGACATGCTCTCACCCTCTTCGGCAACTGCGCCTGTGAGTGATACAGTGGTCATGTCATTGTCCTCTACTGAAACAGTTGCGGTTCCATCACCCCCACTCACATCGTGGTTTGCATCATTTTCTACTGAGATACCTACAATATCTACTGTAAATGTTTCAGTGCCTTCCACAACTTCGCCTAAGACACCTGTGGTATTAGGGAGAGGTATAGTCAATGTACTCGTCATTGAACCAGCTGCTATTGACACAGGTACGCTTACCTCTGTATAGTCAAGGCCTGACTCTGCAGTCACATTAGTAAACCAGAATGTAACATTGGCAATTTCATCCAATACCACATCAGTAGTTAATGTCACTTCAGCATTTCCACCCTCAGTTCCTGTAGCGTCCGCTATACTAAACAAAGCAGCATCCAAATCATTTATTGTGAAGTTGGTAGTTGTAGTACCCAAAACAGCATTGTAACCATCCGTCAATACAGATCCTACTGACAAGTTGCTTATAGTTCCTGAGAACGTTTCAGTACCGTCCACAATGTTATCATCAACAGTACTCACGTTAATGCTTCCACTTGTTGCTCCTCCCATGATAGTAACGCTTGCTCCCACTGTACCATAATCTGTTGTGGCAGTTGCCAAGCCTGAAGCAGTACCTCCCATAGAAGCAAGATCAACTGTTACATCCTTATCGAAAGGCAAGGTAGATTCTATGCTTATCACAACATCACTACCTTCATCTGCACTACTTGCTATTATGTTAACAGTAGTCTCATCATCATCATTGATGGTGAATGTAGCAGAAGCCACACCAATATTGGCGTCATAGCCTCCAAGTCCAACACCTACAGACAAGTCAGCAATCATAGCTGAGAAGTCCTCTGTACCTTCTACAATGTTGTTGTCCAACGTAGCAGTTGTAATTGTTCCTGAAGTGGCACCCTGCAAGATTGTCAATGTAGCCACACTCAATTCCGTGTAGTCATCTGCAGCTAGGGCATTGGCTGTATTGCTTGTCGTGGTTACAGTTACTGTCACATCCTTGTCAAACTCTAGAGCAGAATTCACTACAAATTCCATGTTAGCGCCTTCCACTGCACTGTTGGCAGCCAGAGAAACAACAGTCATATCATTATCCTCAATAGTAACTTCTGCAGTACCATCATTTTCAATTAAGCTATGATCCTCCATCGTTACCGAAGTAATGGCGTCAATATCAACAGTAAACATTTCTGTACCTTCTACCACTTCACCATTTACACCTGGTGTGTTAGGCAGATCAATCGTGAATGTTTTTGTCATAGACATAGCATCCAATTGTACAGGTACTGATATCGCTGTATAATCATCTCCTTCGAAAGCTCCCTGCGCTGTTACACCATCTGTGAACGTGAATGTCAATTCAACATTTTCATCGATCATCAGGTTACTTGTGATGGTCATCAATGCTGTACCACCCTCAGTACCAGAACCATCAGCTATTGTAAACTCAGCTGTATCGTTATCGGTAATCGTCATTGTGTTAGTTGACACATTGATGGACGCATCATAAGTGTCATCAGGAGAAGTATTACCTGCACCCACTGACAAGTCACTGATCAACGCTGTGAATGATTCTGTAGCATCAACGATATTGTCATCTACCACAGTGAATGTCACGCTACCTGAACTAGCACCCTCGGCAATCGAAATGGTTTCAGTAGTCACAAAGTCAGTGAAATCTCCATCCACCGTTGACACATGGGTCAAATCAACAGCCACAGTTACTTCTTTATCGAATGTATAACCATTATCAGTTTGTACCTGAACAGATATTGTTCCATCAGCTTCACCAACGGTAGCCGCCAATACTGATACTGTAGTAGCATCCGCATCATCAATAGTAACTACTGCGTTGGCAGTACCCACTGTTACATTGTTATCTCCTGTATTGGCGATCGTCACAGTGTTTGCTGTTACACCAAATGTTTCATCAGCTTCAACAACCATATCATTGTCAATGATCGGTATAACAATATCTGCGCTCAAATCTCCACTCAGAATGGTAACGTTTGCAGGACCATTGTTGTAGTCCACACCGTTAACAGCCAATCCTATATCAGCATAGTCAATATCAACAGTTACGTCGTTATCGATTTCATTAGTAGTGGTAAGCTCGACAGTCACACTGCCAGCATCTTCATCTACTGTTATATCAGACACAGCCAATTGAGCAGCATCGTTATCATCAATAGTAACTGTAGCCGCATTCACTGCATTAATAGACACGCTGTGGGCGGCCACATTAGCCACGGATAAGCTGAGAATATTCAACATGAAATCTTCCGTATCCTCTACCAACACACCGTTTGGTTGACCTGGTGTTTCTAAAGTAGCAATCGATAGGGTTGCAGATGAGGTCAATTGCCCTACTACAACGCTAGCTACAGAAGTATAATCTGAACCATCCTCGGCTGTGCCATCCGTGTAAGTGAACGACACTGTCACATCTTCATCTACCTGCTCACCATTATTAGTTACGGTAAGTGTAGCTGATGCACCTTCAATGAATGATGCTGCATCGACCGTCACGCTAAAGTCGGCATGATCTCCTGCATCAAATATGGTGAATTCACCGAGGTTGTCATTAATGCTTGCCATGTAGTCGTTAGCGCCTACAGGGGTCACAACAGTGAGGTTGCTAATAGTACCTGTAAATTCTTCCGTACCATCAACAATATTGTCATCAGTAATAGCTACTGTAATAGTTCCAGACAAAGCACCCTCATCAATTTGGATACTTGTAGCAGTGTGATCGAAATCACCTGCAATTGTAGATACATCTGCGAAATCAATTTCTACCGTCACATCTGAATCAAAAGCTTTGGCTGTAGAAACCTCAATTGTTATACTGCCACCATCCTCAGAAACTGTAGCATCCGCAATATCCAATGTAGTCACATCATTGTCAGTAATGGTAACAGTACCAACATTGTCAGGCGCTGAATCTATAAATATGTTGTAGCCATCCAATGTCAATGACATGGCCACATCACTTATAGTTACATCAAATGTTTCAGTGCCTTCTACGATATCTCCACCAAGTATCGGAACTGTCAGGTTACCTGTAGTAGCCAATGCATTGATAGTAGCATTCACTAAACCGGTAGCATCATAATCAGAACCATCATTGGCAGTATCATCTGTTAAGGTAACATCCACGTCAATAGATTTGTCAATTTGTCTATCGGTAGTCAATACCAATACCGCATTGCCATCTACATCTTCTGTCACAGCATCGCCAGCAATACTAATGATTGCTGTATCGTCATCTTCAATGGTCGCAGTTGAACTCAACGATGTTGTTGTAGTCATGGCATCCAAATCATAGAAATAAACATTCCTTCCTGCTGGTACAGCCAAATTAGTCAACAGCAAGTCAAAGAACTCGTCACCTTCCACTATCTCATTGTTCACAAGGTTCACGGTGACTGTTTTGTCTGTGTTATTTCCTGCTCCATAAGTCAGTTGATTGCTTTTGTTTTCAGCATCAAATCCTATGCTCGCATTGGCATTGAAGTTTGTTGCATAATCAAAAGTTACCGTTTGATCGACAGGATTGCTCATGTCAATTTTGAAAGAAATAAACTGACCTACACCTTCAGTACCTACAGGATTGTTAGTTACGTCAAAGGTTATTTGAGCCTCATCATTATCTGTAATCGTACCTGAAGCATTTAATGTCGCACCTAATCCTGTGAAGGACACATCCCTTCCTGCAGTTACAGTCAAACCACTCAATTCAAGTGTAAAGCTTTCTGTAGCCTCCACCAGGTTATCAGTTACAATTGTTACTGGAAGATCAAGCAAGGATGCCGACAAAGTTCCAGCAGGGATTACATATGTAGCATCAGAAATAGCTGTATAATCAGCTCCCGGGGTTGCAGTCACCACCCTGGTATTTACAGTCAAATTAACTGGTTGATCAATTGGCTTGGTAATTTGAATATCAAAATTCATAGTACCCAAAGCCTCGCTCTGAGTAATATTCGCCAGAGAAATGGTTGATTTATCTGTTTCGTCTATAGATACTGTAGCATCAACTGTTGCCGCAGCACTAGAGAATACCACATTTCTACCACCAGCCAACAGCGTACCTAACCTTAGGGCAAAACTTTCATCGGCTTCCACCAAATCATCGTCGTTGATGGTCACGAATACTGTGGTATTTGGTGCAAGGCCTCCATTGCCATCAATAGTGATCAATTGATCTTCAATTTTAACAAAGTCACTTTCAATGATTGGAGTACTTCCATCGTCTGTACTTTTCGCTGTTCCTTCTACAGTATTCAGCAAGAACGTGACATCCGTATCAACAGGGTTGTTCATGGTGATGGCCACCACTTGCGCACCACCAAGGTTTTCTTCAGTATCAGAAATATTGGCTATGCTAATTGTTGCCTGATCATCATCAGTAATCGTTACTGTAGATACATCGTTTCCTAACGTCACATCTTTATCCATGATACCACCAGCGACTACAAGATCACTTATTGTGATAGTGAAGGTTTCACTGAGTTCTACAAGGTTTGTGTTCGTAATAGTTACAGGAACATCAATGCTGGTGTCACCAGAATTGATAGTAAATGTCATCGCTGCAATCGCGGTGAAGTCATCGCCATCAGTAGATACATCAGCAGTATTTACTGTGAAGGTAACATCTTCGTCAACGGCTTTAGACAATGTAACTGCTACGTTTACAATTCCACCTGCTACATTTTCCACTACAGAAGCAGTAGCAGCAATTGCCAAAACAGAAGAATCGTCATCATCGATGGTCACTACTGCCGTACTGGTACCGGCAGCAACTGCTGCATCATTCATAGTACCAGCTCCGGTAGGTATTCCAATTGCTATGTTAAAATCTTCATCACCTTCTACCAAATCGTCATTATTCAGTGCTATGGCAAAGCTACCAGACGTCATTTCAGCAGGAATTACTATGGTTTGACTGGTTGTTGCAAAATCAACACCACCATCTTCAGCTTCCGTACCACCTATTTCGCTTGTAGTCAACAGCACTGTTACATCCCTATCTATCAAAGCAGAAGTTGAAACTACAACAGTTGCGGTTTCAGTTGACTCGTTTGCTATGAAGTCTGCAATTGAGATCACAGCATTGTCATTGTCTGTAATTTCTGTTTGAGCATTTGGAATGTTCAAGGCCGCCTGCCCATCAGGTATAGTAGTAGCGATGTTCGACAACTGAACAGACACAAACTCATCACCTTCAACTATGGCATCATCCACTAAAGTAATTTCAATGGTCTGTGAATCACCAGCCATTGAACCATTAGGGAAAGTAATAACACCTGAAGTTGAAGCTGTTGTATAGTCGTTTGTTACAGTGGCGGTATTTCCAGATACCAGAGCACCCAGGATATCAAAATCCATGGTTACATCACCTCCTGTAATATCCTTGTCTATATCTATAGTAAAAATAACCGTTCCCCCATCTTCGCCAATTGTGGCGTCACTGGTCACAACAGTTACATTGATCACATCATTGTCAGTAATGGTAGCTGTTGCAGACAAATCACCTGGTATATCGCTCAACTCTGCCTTGTTAGAAGCCTGAGGATTTAAAATGGTCATGGTAAGTTCTTCGTTACCTTCACCAATTACATCGTCCACTACTTCAAGAGTAACGACAGTAGAAGAATTACCCGACACAAAAGTTACCGTACCAGTGTAGCCGTCCAAATTGTCTGTATAATCCACACCTTGATCGGCAGTATCTCCAACAACTGCATAATCTACAGTCACAGTGGCTGCACCGATAATTGGCCCATCCAATGAGATTGTAAACTCTACTATACCAGAATCCTCACTACCGCCGGTAGTGGAAACACTAAACTTAGGACGGTCATCATTCAAAATCAATCCTAAACCAGTCCTGTTAGCCAGGTCAACATTTACTGCCCTGGAAACTGTTCCCGGATCAAGATCAGCATCAGGTATGAATGCCAATGTAGCGTTCTGCAATTGAACCTTGAATTCTTCATCATTTTCTGGTTCATCATCCACCACATAAGTTACCTGTACGATTTGTGCAGCATCGCTATTTTTAGGGAACACCAGCGTACCATTTGCTGATACGAAATCGTTTTTCGGCCCGTCATCAGACCCGGCATTGGTATCCAGCCCGTTCAAGGTACCAGCATCACCATCCTGGGAAATAAACTGAATTGACACGTCCCTATCTACACTTACGGGTATGAATACACCATTGTCAACATATTCTGTTCTGTCATATAAGTAAACCTCGAAAGTTGATTTTCCAGGGGTACCAGAAATATCACCTTCAAATTCGTTACCTGCGTTGAGGCTAGCATCGTTTACAATAATCGTAGCAGCATCATCATTGATAATAGTACCTTCTGTAGTAGCTGTCATCACAGACACTTCTTCTACCCAAAGGCTACCAGGTCCAACCAGTACATTATCCACTTTCAAGTCTTGAATCAAGACACCTACTTTTTCGTCATCTTCCACTTTATAGTCTCCCAGAATTGGAATGGTTATGGTCTGAGACGCTGTAGTCCTGGCATCAAATGACGCTGTTCCCACTTTGGATGTATAATCTGAATCAGCTGTGGTGGCGTCCTGACCAGGTTCTGCCACAAATCCATCAAGTGACGAATAAGTTACACTTACCAGGTCATCAACAGGAGCACTTAAAGTAACATCAAAAACAAGTTCATCATTTTCACCCAAGTCTGTTTCCAGTTTGTCAGAATCTCCTTGTACCAC
The DNA here is from genome assembly GCA_040222275.1 of Cyclobacteriaceae bacterium. Taxonomy (GTDB): domain Bacteria; phylum Bacteroidota; class Bacteroidia; order Cytophagales; family Cyclobacteriaceae; genus CAXBNB01. Next base: position 31,149 of record JAVKDJ010000074.1, on the reverse strand, counting down.
AACTGATACAAAGGCTACATCACTGTCTTCGATAATACCTATAAACTCTCGGAATGAATTACCACTTGTAAATTGTGCCATTCTACCATTGAGGTTCAACTCAGGATCAATTTCGTCTACCCTGAACCTGAAGTCTTCATCTAATTCAACCAGCACCTCGTCAACCATGGTCACTTGCTGAGTTTTGAATGCATTAACACCTGGATTAGGATCAAATGTGATTGTTCCTGTCAATGGGGTAACAAAATCCTCTACATCTTCTGTATCCCTGTATTTAATCTGCGCAGCACCACCATTTAAAATGGTATAACCAATTCCAAATGACTCACCGTTATAAGATTCGATCGCATGGCTTGTTCTTACAGTATAAGTAAACGATTCATCCTCATCACGCTTAGGATAGTTCTCACTTGTGAGTGGGCCACCGTCATTCTCTAACGAGAATGTAGTTTCATCATCATTGGTAATTGTGAGACCTGCTACATCATTGGCATCAGTAGTGTTGATGATTACATCCATATCACCAGTAGTATATGCTGTAATTTCAGGCGAAGCAACAGCGATATCCGCAATGGTTATTTCAAACAATTCGTCGCGTTCCACCACTTGCTCTCCTTCAATGGTTACATCAAAGGTTGTAGAACTAAATCCTTTGCTTAGAGTGATTGTCTGGCTGGCTATGGTATAATCCACATTCTGTGTAGCCAGCAAACCAGCACCGAAATTGAAGTCGCTACCAGAAATATTTACAATCAAATCTTCATCTATATTGATGGCGGTACTTCCTGCTTGCGCATCAAGCGTAAGTGTAAAGGTTGACACTTGATCCACATTTGTTTCACCTACAGTACCCACTGAAGAAATCCTCAACTCTACCTGATCATCGTTCACTATTTCACCACTCACTGTTTTGGTATCACCAAGCACCACATCCAGACCAGCATCAAACATCAAATCGCTGATCGTGAAATTAAAGGTTTCATCAAGTTCCACAGTATTGTCTGCGTTGACAGTTACAGGTATTATATAAGTACCTGGAGTTTTGCTTTTCAGGGCAACAGATGTAGTAGCACCAATACCTACATAATCATCATCCCCAGCTGTCGATCCTGCTTCTTCAGTAGTCACATCAGAAGTTGCATAATCGACAGTTACAGTCATGTCAGGATCAATATCCTTGGATACAGTAATTTCAAATTCAATATCCGTTGATCCTGCATCGGCTTCAGAAATACTGGAACCGCTCACTTTTGCTATATTAATCTCAGCCTGATCGTTATCGTCTATGGTTACCGTAACCATGTCTGTTCCACCAGGTACTGTGATGTCAGTAGAAGCAGTACCGCTTCCACCAAATGCCAGGCTTCCATAAGCACTAACATCAAGGTTTTGCAGAGCCACTGTAAACCATTCGTTCAGTTCAACTAATTGATCCTCATTTATCATAAATGTAAACGATTGAGACTGAGAAGCTCCGTTTCCAAATGTGAACCATGGAGTAGTATCCAATTGTCCATCGTTGTAATCAGGGTACGTTGGATTCTGGATATCGCTCTGTAAATCTGAAAGGTCAAAATCAAGGTCGATATTCACATCGGCGTTGAAGTCTTTGCTGGAAGTGACTGTGAATTTCACATTGGTGTCACCTTCTTCAATGGTCTTGCTACCACCTGCAGGCTCAGCATCTACATTCAGCGTAAATTCTGCCAGGTCGTTGTTCAGCACATCATAGTCTTCTGATAAAGTAGGTTCAGGGGTCATTGCTGACTCAAGGAATATATTTCTACCACCTGCATCGGTTACCGCAGAAAGTGTAATGGCTATATTCTCATCTGGTTCTACTATGCTATCATCGGATATGCCGGGATCCAACGTCTGTGAATTGGCCGAAGTAATATCTGTCCAAACACTATAGGTTTCTGTTAATCCATAAGTAAAGGTACCTGTAGTGGCCCCTACATAGTCATCAGAATCAACGGTTCCCAATGTGCCATCATTTGTTATTGAGTATTCTACGGTAAATGCTTCATCAACAGGATTAGTAATATTGATCACAAATTCTTGTGACACGCTTTCATCTGTAGCATCCAGCGGTGTTATGGTGATAATCGCATCATCATCGTTTTCTATCACACCCTGTGCAGTGATCAAATCACCAGGAACGGTAAACATGCGTCCATCTCCCGGGAAATCAAATATGAATTCACCTATAGCATTGTTGTAAACGTGACTGGTCTCAACATTCATGGTAAATTCTTCATCCAGTTCTACTATGTTGTCAATATTAAAAGAAATCGTTACTGTGGCCGCTTGTGGCCCTTGTACCCCACCATCGTATGCGGGGAATATAAAATCCCCTCCTGACGAATAATCATCTTCTTCAGCAGCATTTAATGTAACTGTCATCGCGTCAAGTGAGTACAGCACCGCATAAGATTCATCAACAGGCAAGCTGGAAGTCAATTCGAATATGATTTCCCCACCATCTTCTTCATCTGAACCGCCGTTAAGTGCCTGCAAGGAGAACACTGTGTTATCATTGTTCAGTATCGTGTTGGTAGCTGCCGATACACCTTCTTCAACATCAATGCTGGCCGTTCCTTCAACTGTAGAAGTATATTCACCAATACCGTATTGATCTACATAATCTTCTAGCAAGTCAAAGAAATTTTCATCATCAATATTGGCACTCAACCAGGCCTCAAATTCAGCCTTGGTTTGTGTTGTTACAAATATGAATTCAGAGGCAAAATCTGGACTAAAGATAGATTTCAAAATAGTTTCATCATTTTCAACAACATTATCTCCCAACACATCTACAGAAAACGTAACAGAAGATTGTAAGGCATCAATTACAGCAAAGCTGAAGAATCCTTCATAATCAATCAATACATCGCCTGATCCGTCACTTGAGGCAGTAGAAACACCTCCAAAATCTATAGAAAAAAGTACTACTGTATTGTCCACCATATCGACAGCACCCCCATTTTGATCACTCAGTGTAATCGAGAAACTACTCACTGCATTGGCGTCACCGAAATCAGGCTCTAATACCGAGTTTCCACCACTAATGCTGGCAAACACTTCATCATCGTTTCTAATAGTACCCGTTGCTGCCGCAATACCAATTGATACATCCAGCTGTGCATGTTTCATTAGGTTATCGATACTCAGGCCTACCCATTCATCCCTTTCCACAATATTATCATCCAATACATCAACGATCACCACATACTCAAAATCGCTGCTACTTACCAAAGTTCCGGTATTTGCACTAAGCGCCACGAAATCAACATCTGGTGTAGCCCCACCTATTGAAGCGGTAGCTGCCAGCGTAGGCCCAACATCGAAGGTCATATAATCAAGTGTCACACTTAAACTAGGGTCTATATCCGCAGTTACCTCTAATTCAAATACCAAAAAGTCTATATCAGCCTCACCAAAAGGTGGGCCTTCGGAGTGCACCACATTTATTACAGCTTCATCCAAATCCACAACCTCCACAACTACATCGTTTTCAACTGTACTTATCGTCAGGGCATTTGAAAGACCATTGTCAAAAGTTTGTCCATTGTAAGCACTGGTATTTAACATATTGATTCCTGTAAGGAATATTTCATCCAATTCGACAAGGTTGTCGTCAGCTACTGTGAATGTATATGTCATTGAAGTGACGCCTGCAGCGAAACTGATCGTTTTATTGGGAACATTGTTGCCATCGAAGGCATTATCGGCATCATAATCATCGTACATATTGCCACCAACAGCAACACCCTGCTCAAACTCACCGACCACATGTAAATCATGGTTGATATCAACGCTCACTGATCTGTTGGCTGGATTGGACATAGTGATGGTATAGGTTACATCCTTATGGTCTGAGCCAGTTGTTCCCTCAGATACACTATTGCCCATCACACCTGCGGTAACATCAATTGTAAATTCCGCACTATCATCGTTCAAAATAGTAGAAGTACCCTGAGCTACAGACGCATCCGCCGCTGTAAGGATTATGCTTCTATCGTCAGCATCCATTACAGGTGTAAGAGTTGCTACTATGGTTTCATCCGGTTCTACCACATTGTCATTAGTCACAACCACGGTGATTGTCTGATCATCTGTACTGGTAGTGGTACCTGATAAATTGTAGCTTACACTACCACTTGTAGCAGAGCTATAATCGTTACTATCGACAGTACCCAAAGTTCCATCATCAGTGATTGTGTAAGGAACTGTGAATGCATCATCTACCGGGTTTGAAATAGAGACAGTATAAACCAGATTGGTAGTTGCCCCATCTTTATCTTCCCTTACGGCTACTGGATCATCAATGGTAATAATAGCAGTATCATCATTTTGAATTACACCATTGGCTGTATCATTCACGAATTGAGCCATTCTACCAGTGCTATTTGGATTCACTGTATTGGCATCAAAGGTCATATCACTAAGGGACAATTCAACCCCAAATTCTTCGTCTAATTCTACAATATTCTCTTCGAAGATGGTTACTGTCAGTACCTGTACTTCACCTACATTCCCTGCGAATGAAACAGTGCCCATCAGTGCATCAAAATCTGCATTTTCTGCCGCATCATCTGCAGTCATCACAAATACATTTTCTGTGGTCAATATTTCGAAATCCACATCGAAGCTAGTGTCAACAGCATTTGAACTATGTACATTAAACGTCAATACGGTGTTATCGCCAGCATTGCCTTCACTACCAGTACTGCTTGCAGTGGTAATCGACAGTTGGGTAATATCATCGTTGTTGATGGTAGCTGTTGCGCTACCTGCTGTAGCACTGCTCTCCACATCTGCATTGTAAGCAGCATATACATTGTCGAATGCCGTACCGTTCCAATCACCAATTATTAAATCTTCAATGTTCAATGCTAAACTTTCCGCCCTTTCCACTATATCATCCTTCTCTACATACAGTTCAAAAGTTGTGGTAGTAGAATTGGCAGATAGTATAATTGGATTGGTATTCGAATCAGCGTCAATATTATAATCAACAGCAAACGTAGCTTTAGCACCTGACAACACCCCTGTGATGTCTTCTATATCTATAAGCAAGTCCCTGTCAATTTCTTGTACAGTACCAAATAAGGTTCCATTATTGCCCTGATCGACAAGCGTTAAAGTAAACGTGCGCGTATTTGCTCCCCCGTCACTTCCTTCATCAAACGATGCAGGATCAATTGACATTTCCACAAATACTTTGTCTTCATTGGTAATTGTATTCCTTTTTGTCAGGGCATTAGGAGTGGCTCCCATGTCCTCATCTTCCAACGTGATGGCGCGATTGCGTGCCACCAAATTATCGACTGTTAAATCAAACTTCTCGTCGAGCTCAACAATAAAATCATCTGCTATAGATACTGTTACCACATCTTCTGGTTTAACACCTGCGGGGAAATTGATCAACCCACTGGGTGTAGAAGTGAAATCCGCTGCATTGGCCGCATCAAAAGTAGCCAATAGAACTGTTGCGAAATCTACCGTCACAGGTACGTCAACAGCTGAAATGGTAGAAGTACCAGCTCCAACAATAGCAACCTTGAAAGTCATATCTGCTCCTGGAGTAGTGAAATTATCTGGTTCTCTGATTTCAAAATCATTGCCCTCATTGGTATGGGTCAATACAACCACACCAATATCATCATTGATAACATTAGCTGTATGGGTAATACCGGAATTGCCGAGTTCTGCACCGGATCCTCCAGGATCGCCTTCTTTGTATTGAATGTTGTATCCAAAGATAGCCGAACCAATCTCAGCTGGTGTTTTAGGGAATGGTGAAGATGTATCCCCTATACCATTGTTGTCAAGGGTAACTTCAAAGAATTCATCCATTTCAATCACCTCATCACCATTGATCGTAATGGTAATGGTATTTACCTGGTTTCTGGTATTGGCATCAAAAGTCAACCTATTACTAGTTGCTTCATAGTCATCACCACCACTTCCATTGGCACCAGCAACGAGTGCTGCGTTAGGTGATGTATTGTTCCCGTTCAGGTCGAAACCGTCTTCTGTGAGGTAGGATACAGTGAAAGGTTTGTCCACAATACCATCCAAGGTCACTTCAAAAGTTATGGTGTTAGTACCATTGCCTTCATTGAAGGACTTATCTGCTTCAAGATGTACATAAGCTACATCATCGTCTTGTATGGTTACATCATCGTTCAACTCAGACACATTCCCTACAAAAATAACATCCCTTGTAGTCAACTGGTTGAAGCCATCTTCAATCCTTCTGAGTTTGAACCTGAATATCTCATCATCCTCTACCAAGTCATCATTTACAATATCAAGTACAACAGGCTGCAGTCCTTCTTGACCAGCGCTGTACAACAGATCACCTGAAACAGGGTTAGTCGCTCCCCAATCAATTACCTCAAAGGCAGTACCCGAAATAAATACGTAAGGAATATTGATATCCTGGTCAACTTTCGCAGACATATACACATTAAACACCGCATTGTTTACCGATAGTGTTCCCTCAACGACCGGATTGGCCACTGTAGTCACACTAATAATGGCTTGATCATTGTCAACAATAGTACCTGTATCCTGGTCACCTCCACTCATGTCAAGGGTGATTTTACCCGTCCATAGACCATCATTAGGATCAATTGTAGTCAATTGTACTCCAAATTCTTCATTTAACAATTCCACATCCAGATCACCATTGATCAATACATCTATGGTTTGGCTTTCTTGTGAAACAGCATTGAATTCACCTGTGAAGGAAATCACCTGAGGGCCCTCAGGGTCAAAGTCATCATCAAAACTATTTACAGTAACCACATCAGTGGCTGTTCCTTCTACCAGGTCATAATCCACAGTATAACCAGCGGCAATTTCCACTTCATGATCGGAAACTATGGTAAAACCATAAGGAGAAGTACCGGAGTTTCCTTCAACCACCGATGATACATCTGCAGTGATTGAAATTGTAGCATTGTCGTCATCACCAATGGTTCCCACAGCTGTGGTTTCTGTGTTTCCACCAACATGGTTGATGTCCACAGTACGGCTCATCGCAAATACACCGTCAGAAACTACCACCACTTCATAACGCTGCTGCAATTCGACAACTTCATCATCAATTATAGTTACAGTTTGACTTATACTTGATTCACCTGAATTTATCGTAATAGTTTTATTCACCACTACAAAGTCATCGCGACCAACTCCATCATTTGTTGATTTTGCATTATTGTCAGGTTGAACGAATTCGGCCTCAAAGTCCCTTGAAATTCCACCATCCCTGGTAGCAAAATTCAACACTACCGGCACATCAACAAGGACGTCATAGGTAGGATCAAATTTCACCAGGAAGTCAGCATCCAAATCAGGGTCAGCTTCATTCACACTTCCATCTGTAGCTACATCTTCTGCGCCCTTCTCTATGATAACTACTGCATTGTCATCATTATTAATCTTAGTCACAACATCATTGTCACCCGGAGCTTCGCTAATCACAACATTTTGATAGCCCTTACTTCCCATTCCCTCCTCGAAAGCAATTGAACTAATAAAATGTTCATCAAGTTCAACTACATTGTCACCGTTGATGGTAATAGTAAACTGGTGGGCAACTGTAGCCGTCATTGAACTCAAATCCTCTAACAACCCGAAGGAGAAACCATCTTCGTTATAGTCAGGGTCATAATCATTGTCCCCAACAGCAGCGCCTGTATTGGATTCTGCCGTTGCGTCTTTTACTGACATTGAATAATCCTGGATAAGGTATTCTATGTCAATAGGGTTTTCAAGGTTTTTATCTATTGAAACTGTGAAAGTCACCACCGGATTGTCCCCTGTATCACCTTCAGTAACGCTATTTCCAGCCACATCGGAGGAAATAGAGAATGTAGCCGTATTGGCTTCTATAATAGTTGTATTTACAGTATTGCTGGAACTCGATATGGTAACTGGGTTTGTATTCGATCCACTACCTACCCAATCAGCATCGAATGCGTTCAATGTTAAATCAAACCATTCGTTCGGTTCAACTGTATTCGGATCGGATATCCATCCAAATGTATAAGTTTCCTGCAATGCGCCAAGTGGTGAGAAAGTAATGGTTTTTGTCATCGCACTTGCTCCCGGAGCATCAAAGTTCAGGTTAGATGGCCCAATAATGTTGTAATCAGTACCATCTGTTTCTACGTCATTATTGGATCCTGGAACAGTTTCTTCAGATGTGAAGAATACGCTCACCGTAACCGTATTACTAATAGGATTTGATATATCAATGGTATAATCGTTTCCTAATGTCGTTTCAAGTTTATTTACGTCGGCAACAGACGTAAAGCTGAATTCCAGGTCATCGTCGTTATAGATCACACCTGTACCCTCATCTTCATCGGCTACCATAGTAACACCAACAGAAGCATCTACTACAATTCCCAATTCATCAATAGAGGTTAAACCGATAATAACAGATTCATCAGCTTCAACCAACTGACGTCCATTCACTTCATTTTCAAGTGTTGTTATTTCTAAGGTTTGTGAATCCTGGGTAATTCCGTCTATCGCTTCAAATTCAATTGTACCTGTCATTGACCCGATATCTGTTATGGCATCAATAGGATTCATCATGCCACCACCAATGCTGTAATTCACAACCACATCAGTTGCACCCGAACCAGTCACATCAATCCTTGCGTTATTGCTACCATTGGATTGGTTGCCATCGTTAGTGATCTGAACCTGATACACAAGATCATCACCTTCACGTGCTTCTATGTTGTCGTTGATTACAAAATAGGCTACATCATCATTGTCTATGATACCTGTAGCTGAATTGGCTGCCACAGAAATGGACGCCTGTCTTCCTTCTGTGAAGACTCCACTGTCAAAAGTTTCCAGGCTTACACTGAAGTATTCGTCCAATTCCACAATGTTGTCGTCAAGGGCAGTTACTGTTACCGTCTGCGATGCAGTAGAGAATGCATCAAACTCTACCGTCCAAAGCGTTACAGAACCACCTTCAGTTTCGTTATTGTCGAAACTAAGGTCGCTAGTGTACATGTTCGCTCCACCATCTGTAGAAGAATTGCCATTAATACCATTGATGTCAAAAGTTACTACGAAACTTTCATCTACTTGGAGAGATGAGTTAATTACAAAATCCATTGTATTGGATCCATCACCTTCATCCATGTTGTTCGGAGTAGGTACTGTGATGCTGATCACCGTTTCGTCATCATTGTCTATGGTGATAGTAGCCGCATCAGCAGCTCCGATATCAAGGATAAAGCCATCACCATCGTTAAGGTAATTGTTGTCGGCAATAGTCAATCCGTTTGATGGAATAGTTATACCCACCGTCTCATCACGCTCAACAATTGTGTCGCTGTTAGGGAATACAACATTCACGCCCAGGGTTGTCCAGCCAGCCTGAATGGTTACCGTATTGGCAAAGGTGTAATCATTACCAAAGGTTGCAGTTCCCATGATATCATTAAGGCTGATATCTAAATCCAAATCTATTGGCGCACTCAACGTAAATGTCATGGCAATAGGGCCAGCATTTTCATCGCCATTGTATGCGATTGGATCTATGTTCAGTTCTGAATCGTCATCGTTGTGTATTTCTGTTGTGATTTCCAAATCATCCGCATCACCAGTGGTTGGTGTATTGCTATTGGAGAATACCACATCCCTGTTCAACTCAGGGCCATCAGAATCAATAAGGGCTATATCCAGTATTTCATCTGCTTCCAGCATATCATCACCGGAGATGGTCATGCTGAATGTATAAGTAGCATCATTGGTACGTACATTGCTCAACGTACCAGACATATCGGCCAGGAAGTCTCCATCACCGATTGTCATAGGTTCGCATCGTCCCTTTTGGCTGTATTGTCAGAAATAGTCCAATCAATGGAAATATCCCTGTCGATATCTTTATCTATAGTTACCTGATAAGTAACTGTTTGGCTGCCTGCATCACCTTCATCATATACACCACTAGGATCACCTGCCAGCGTCTGTGTCATGCTGATGATAGCAAAATCTGTTTCGAGTACGGTAATGGTTATTTCGTCCTCTGCGGGATCGATTGCCAAAGGATTCGGTTTTTTACTAGGGTCAATGTTGTGCTGTATTCCTGTCAGGGATACTGTAAAATCTTCTCCCATGTTGCTCTCTACCAATTCGTCATCGTTGAAAGTAAATGAGATATCAACAGTCTGGCTATTGGCTGCAAAAGTTACGGTCATAGAATAGATACCCGTGCCTGCATCAAAGCTGGCGGTAACAGTTTCCCCCTCTACAGCGAAAGCATCGATTGGATCAAAATCAGCCCCACTGTCGCTAAAGTTTGTGCTGGTCATGGCACTCAAGTCAAAGGCCACACCCACATCCACTGTTTCATCAGCAGAAGTCAACATATCATTGTCAGCGTCCCTCAACTCAATGGTAAAGTCCACTGTAGTTTTGAGGTCTTTGTCTCCACTGTTGGTATTTTTTCCAATACCCTCTTCATTGATACTAAGTGGTTCGGAAGTTACAATCGAAAACAGAGCAGAATCATCATTGTCGATCGTTACGCTGGCCGAACTTGCACTACCGATGGCAACCGACCTTTCCGGTACGCCCATTCCAGCTGGCGTGCCCAATGTAATTTCCATGGCCTCATCTTCTTCTACCTGTATATCTTCAACAATAGACACAGTGAAAGTTCGAGTCAATGGCCCTACGGCCAATACATCGTTCATCGCCGGTTTATCAAATGTTACCGTCAGGGAAGCAGGCTCTATATAATCATCAAATGCAATGGCATCATCAATTGAAACAATGGATGCTATGATATCGTCAGTAAAAGTGATCGGCACGTTTACATCCACATCAACTGGGAAATCCATGGTCACTGTAAATGTCACTTGTGTATCATCTCCATTGTCACCTTCATCTACAGACATCAAATCTGCTACTGTGATTGCTGCTTCATCGTCATTTACAATGGTACCTGTACCTGTATCGCTGTTGGCAACCAGGGCAGACATACGTCCGTCTTTAGCTACCGTAGTGGACATACCCATTACATCAACGGTTGCCGGATCGATAAGGATGATTTCGAAATCTTCATCCAATTCTACCAACACATCGTTGGTTGGTATGATTCTAATTTCTTTGGTTTCATTCACCACATAGTCGTTGAACTCGAGGGTATAACTGTCCGAGCTCACCGTTTCGTAGTTCATTGTCATTCTATTCAGTACCTGTACTGTATAGTCATTGTCTTTTACCAAGCCATTTCCTTCCAGAACTGCCATGGCTGGTGTCCTTACATCAAATGTTACTTCATAGTCTGCATCTACAGCCAGTGAAGAGTTTACTATGAAAGTAAGGGTATTGGCTTCTACACTGGCATCTGCCTGATGCATGGTAGTGATAGACAGCTGGGTAACATCGTCGTTGTTGATGGTGATGGAAGCAGCATTGACATCTGCATCAAACATCACTTCGTCATCCGCAGTATATTCAGCAATAGCCGTAGTACTCATACTAAAAACCACCTCTACATTATTAATAGAAGTGGTAAAAACTTCATGTCTTTCCACTACTTCATCTCCCTTAATCGTAACAGTAAAAATGGTTTCGGAATCACCGGCTACAATAGTTACTGAACTAGGTATAGTAAAGTCCTCAAAAGACATATCAGTACCAGCCTGTATGGCGCTGGTTATGGTTTCACTGTCTAGTGTAACCACCAGGTCATTGTCTATGGTTTCAACGTTACCATTGGCCATGTTTTCATCCTGGTCAAAAAGTTGCACCCTTATCTCAGTGGTGAAATCTTCATTAGTTTCTGTAACCGTTCTCGAAGTGGACAAGGTATTCGAATCCGCAAAAATCCGCACTTCTACCTTATCTTCATTAAGAATAGTGTAGGTCCTGTTGTCATTGGTTCCAATGGTTACTGCTGTGCGTTCTTCAACACCTCCATTGGCGCCACTTAAATCCCTGTCCAGATTGAAGATATCAAAATCGAAATCTTCATCTCTTTCCACCACATCATCATTCACCACTGTGAAAGGCACACTTTTGTTGGTGTTGTCTAGAGCTGTCCAGGTCAATGTACCATCGGTTCCGTTATAGTCTGTACCATTGATGGCCAGGCCATCTGTAAAGCTATAATCGACCGTAATATCAATATCTATCGGATTGGAAAGTGTGATAAGGAAATTGCCACTGGTGACAGTTTCATTATTGTCGATCTGGCTGGTAATGTTCAGTTCCGCCTCATCGTCATTTTCTATGGTAATGATGGAAAATATACCAGTTCCGTTTGGTGATACTGTTACGGTCGCACCATCTGTTGGATCAGAATCAAAAACAACAGCATCTGCCCCATCAATCTTATAAGGAACTGAACCACCTGCTATCAAGAAAGGGTTGATTTTGAATGTTTCATCCCTTTCTACTACATTATTGTTTACAAAATTGACAGTTATAGTTTTCGAGTTGCCTTCCACTCCTCCAAGTCGAATAGACTGGATTCCGGTATCCACAAAATCCTGTGTTGCCAAGGCACTTCCCGGGTCACCAGGTATGGTAGGTGCATCACCGGCATTCAACTGCCATTGTAACTGGAAGTCTTCTTCCACTTCACCTACCATTGTTACAACTACTGTAACAGAGTTGGCCGCTACATTAGCCCCTGCGATGCTTTCATCGAAAGACTTGGTGGCATCCACAGAAATACTGGCCACATCGTCATTTTCAATAGTACCCAAGGCAGTCTCCACTGCGCCTTCTGCGAATACCACATCCATGTCTGATATAGTATTGTAAAGTACGTTGCTTGAGTTTCTAATTATAGAACTGATCACATTAAGATCTTCATCATCTTCCACCACATCATCGGAAATGATAGTAACAGTTATTGTAGTAGTCGTTTGACCAGCTGCAAATTGTACCTGAAAGTTTAGATCATTAAAATCGACTCCACCATCGGTGGCTTCATTAGTGACTTCACCGGTGGAGTTCTCAAACTTCACCAGCTCATCGACAGGTGTGCTCATAGTGACGTTGAACACAAGGGATCCGGTGTCCTCATCCGCAGTGGCGTCACTTACGGAGATAACCGCTTGATCCTGGTCATCAATGGTTTTGGTATTGACAGCATCACCAATTGTGGCTGTACCTCCACCAACGATCGCTGCATCCGACAATGTCATTGTCAGCAATTCGTTTCCTTCTACCAAATTATCATTGGTAGCCTCGAAGGTAATGGTATGTGAAGTATCTTCAGCCCCGAAGGTGATTACCCCGGTAAGCAATCCATCCGTACCACCTGAATTGACAATATTCTGAATATCCATTAGGTTGGCTGCTTCTCCCGTCAAAGTGTAGGTCAAAGAACTTACCTGATAAACATCCCCGGAAATCGTATTTCTTGTAATTGTAAAAGTACGGGTGGTACCACTTTCTTCTGCTACCGTTTCGGAATCGATCGTAATATCAAATTCCACTTCCGCACCCGAAACAGTTACAAAGAAAGTCTGCGTACTCGTATTCCCGGCAATATCCTGTGCTTGTACCGTTACCGTGTTGGCCATTGTGGTACCCGTGGCATCAAAATCTATGGTGAGTGTGTTGGCCGTAATACTTGCAGAGAATACGTCATACGATTCGCCTGTAACCAAACTAAAGGTAAGATCCTCATCAGCATCTATTGCGTCCTCAAAGTAGGCCGCTAAATCCACCAACTTATCAGGTGCATTTACCAACTCCGTAACATTTGGAATGGTACTGCCAACTGGTGAGGTGGTATCTTTTGTTTCAGTGTCTTGCGCTACCGAAGAATTGTTCCCGGCTATATCTGTAAGTGTTATAGATAATGTAAGCTCCCCATCAGGCAATGAAGAAACATCAATTCCGGTAAGGGTCTTGTTGCCAGAAGTACCAACAGTACTTGTGCCAGCTACCGAGCTGCCATTGGAAATGGTATAATCCAATAAATATGGATAGCCAGTTTCCCCGCTATTGCCATCTACCACCACATTTATACTGGTTTCATTGGCAGGGGTTATGCGGAAAGGGCCAGGGTTGTCCAACCCACCTGCTCCATTAAATCCATTCAATATTACATCAGTTCCATCTCCCGCAAATGTAGGGTCGGAAGTGTCAATGGTCACAGTCATACCTGCGACTCCTGTGTTACCAGCCGCATCGGTTGAGGTAACAGTAAAGGCATATACCCCATCTACACCAATAGCTGGTGTAATAGTTAATGGCTCATTACCATCAAATGGCATGGCACTTGCCACATTAGCCAGCCCTGTCCTGTCGATCTGTACATTGTCACTGGCATCACCTGTTATATTAAATGTTGGAGTTGTATCATTGGTATAATCATCCGAATCGGAATCACCAGAATCTGATCCGGCATCCAGATCGATGGCCACTGATGGCGCAACTGTATCCATGGTTTCTGTATCTGAAGAACTAGTGCCAACAACATCACCAGTGACCACCATTGTAATGGTCCCATCACTAAGTGATGATAAATCAACAGTTCCTGATTGACTTGAGATTGACAAGGCATTGACATCCACAGTCACAGTATTGGTTGCTATGTCCTCGTCATTGAACGTTATATGAAACAAACCACTAGCTAAAGCATCAAAACTCCAAGTAACACTAGTTTCATTTGAAATGTTGATAGCGTTATTATCGTTAAGAACTGCGTTTGACGCATCCTGCCCATTTGCTAAATGAGCCCCTATAATAAACATTGAAAATAAAAACGCCTTAACGGCAGTTGGTTTACCTATGAGATTTTTCATGGCGGTAAGGGAAATGAGGTTAGTAATTACTTTGAGTTTTTTATTTTGACCTTCCCTTTCAGGAGAAAGGGGAGTATTGGATTTTTGAGAAAGAATACTGTATGGGAGGGCACTCCCAGTGGATTGCGAATATGATGTCTTCATAAGTTGGCGGTTGTATTCGTGTTTCAATAAAATAGAATTTATCCAACTGTAAACTTAATGACGCTCTTTTAATAATCCTACGATTTTATAGAAATTATACAATAATTATGAGGGACAATATGTATCGCATTGATTTACAATGATATAGGTACCCGCATTTAAGGGTCAAATCAACAATTGCAACCCTCTGAAAATCGAACCAAAAAACCTCATTTATCAAAAAAATAATGTAATATTTTGGGATAATCCCCAGCATTGTGTTATATGTCAGATCATGCATTCGCATAAACGATTACATAATTTATCTTTAAAAATCAAGGGAAAATCAATCATATTTCGAGCAGGCCTTGTGCCGGTAGAGCCACCAGCCCATCCGGCATATAGTTGGGGGAATAGTAAATTTTACAGAACCGTTGCAGGGCATTGGGTTTGTCTTTGGATTTTGCACTTCATGCAGTTGCCTTCAAATATTTTGAATGGTGAACTGTCAGAGGCGCCAACCTCCCTGGCCCTGGCGTCCCGCTTTTGTCCTGCCAAAATCAAGAAAACCCTGCCCCACTTTTCAGGCATTCAACGTTCTACAAGGGGACATCTCCTTCGTCGATGTGACGGGGAGGGCTGGACTTTTAGCGTGTCGATTGGAGCCAGCTAGTGATGTGCCTAATCACCGAAAACCAATGTCCGTTTAATGGGTCATGTCGCATTAAAATACCGACCGCCATGAAGCTGGGAGACTCCTTTTTATCTAAACGAAATACCTTCTAAAGGGTAAAGATTCCTTCGTTTCACTACGGAATGACACCAGTGAATGGGCTGCATGACCTGTCTAAAATACACGCCTCTGATGTAATCGTCCCGCTTGTGACTACCCCAAACGAAGAAAGTACTACCCGAATTGTCAGGTATCCAGCATGAAACAAGGGGACATCTCCTTCGTCGATGTGACGGGGAGGGCTGGGCTTTCTGCCTATTAATTGGACACATAGTATTGTGATCAATAAGGGAATACGGTGAAATGGCGTTAACTTTATTCAAACACAAAAATTGACTATGGCATTCAACGAAGAGCTTGCATTTCGAATCAGGCAAAATATACAAACACTTGGCCCGGATTTTACCGAGAAGAAAATGTTCGGTGGCCTGGCATTTTTATACAAAGGGAAAATGACCGTGGGAATCGTAAACAACGACCTGATGGTGCGGGTAGTCGATAGCAAATTCAAGGAGATACTCGAACGGCCCCATGTCCGGGAAATGGATTTTACCGGCCGGTCTATGAAGGAATTTATCTATGTAGAACCACCTGCTTATGGCGATGAAAACCAACTGACAGAATGGATCAACCTGGGTATAGAACATGCGAAGGGGAAGTTGGGGTAGGGAGTTAGGAGTGGAGTTGGGAGTTGGGAGTGGTATTGGGTATTGGGTATTGGATCGCGAACAGCCAAAAGCCAAAAGCCAAAAGCCAAAAGCCAAAAGGTGAAACCTAAATAAGACAAAAGGGTTACAACGGGTAACGAGTATTCAAAAAATGGGACACCACCATACACATGATCATAGTAGTGATGTAAAGAACATCAAAGCGGCATTTTTCCTCAACCTGCTGTTTACCATAGTGGAAATCATTGGAGGTCTGTACGTCAACAGCATGGCGATACTGTCAGATGCAGTCCACGACCTGGGGGACAGCCTGAGCCTGGGGTTTTCCTGGTATTTTCAGAAGCTCTCCAAAAAAGGCAGGGACAAGACCTTTTCGTATGGCTACAAGAGGTTTTCAGTATTGGGGGCCATCATCAATTCGATCGTACTTGTGGCCGGATCTCTGCTCATCCTGGCAGAGACTGTGCCAAGGCTCTGGCAGCCCGTTCAACCCAATGCCCAAGGCATGCTACTGCTCTCCATATTGGGGATCATCATCAATGGTGCCGCTGTTTTGAAAATGAAAAAGGGAGTGTCGATCAATGAAAAGGTAGTCTCACTCCACCTGCTGGAAGATGTACTGGGTTGGGTGGCCGTGCTCATAGGTAGTATTGTGATGATGTTCTATGATGTGCCTATTTTAGACCCATTGTTGTCCCTTTTGATTGCCGGGTTTATCTTGTACAACGTGGTGAAAAACCTCAAGGCGAGTTTTAAGATCATACTACAGGCCAACCCGCAGGAATTGAACCAGGAAGCTATAAAAGAAAAAGTGCTGACCGTACCGAAAGTAAAAAGTGTACACGACTTGCACTCATGGACTATGGATGGCAATTACCACATTATGAGTATCCACATAGTGTTGGAAAAAGGCATAACCATGGGCGAACAAATGGAGGTGAAATCGAAAGTGAGGGAAGTCATGGGCCAGCAAGCCATAGACCATGTGACGATAGAAGTGGATTGTGTAGAAGAACCCTGTGAACTGGAGGATTGTTAAGCTATTTTTTGAACACCTTGTTTTCCAGGCGCATGATACGGTTTTCCATTTCCTCTTGCCTTGTAAGCAAATGATCGTTCATCCTGTGAAACTCTGAAGTCAACCGCTCCTGCCCCTCCAATAACTTACCGAGTATACCACTTTGTTTTTCAAGAATGCCACTTTGTTTTTCAAGAATGCCACCCTGCTTTTCAAGTAACCCTCCATGTTTTTCTATTAGTGTTCCTTGATTGACGTGTGAGTCAACCAGTTTGGTAAGCAGCTCTTCTTGTCTGTCTTGCTTCCTCAATGATTCAGCAAGTATTTCTATGATTTTGTCCTCATTTTTCATAATACTAATTTAACGAAAAAAATCTTTGGTCTTCCATAAATTTTAGCGCAACTGGCTTAGAAATTTCAAAGTATCTACCCCATCCGCATAGTCCCAAAGCTCAGGCTGCTGTGCTGTACCAAATGGCACATGCCCTTCACCCACTATGCATTGTATTTTATCTTTATATTGTTCAAGTAGTAATCCGAGTTGCTTTTCATCCTGATATTCTTCATAAAAAAGGACTGAAATGGGTGACACCAAATCCGGGCTTTCTTTCAACAGGAGGTAACCTGTGTCAAGGTGAGGTACCCTATTGACCAAATAGATAGATTTGTTGTAGTCGTAGTTGTTGCGGTATTTGTGGTGATCGCCCACATGATCAAAGCCCTGAAGGGCATCCAGAAAGCTTTGGAAGCTATATCCTTTGGGCACAAACACTTTGGATACGTTCCTGCAGCCCAGTCCATAATAGGTGAAAATATCTTTACCAAGGTTTTGAAACTGTTCAATGGTTTCATCACCGGTCAGTACTGCCACACTCGTCCTGTTTTGCCGGATGATGTGGGGCTTTTTTCCAAAATAATACTGAAAATAGCGGGCTGAATTGTCACTGCCCGTCCCGATAAAGGCATCTGCCTCATTCAACCGTTCTACTATTTCAATCCGCTTACTAAAAGCCGGCTCTATATCCACCAAAGCTTTGATTACCATCCCTATCAACAGGCTGTCCTGAGAGCTCGGTTTTGCCATTAGCCGATGACCGGAAATGAGCACCGACAGCAGGTCGTGAAAACCCACCATGGGAATGTTGCCAGCCATAATTACACCGACCCGTTTGTCCGACAAGCCATCCAATTGGTATGGTGCCAGCCACTGCGTCAAAGCCTTCTCACTCAAGCAACTGGCAACTCCATCCAACGCCAGCCGTACACTTTCTTCAGTGAACCAATTGTTTTGGTTTTGGATAGACCGGTAAAAGTCCCGGTCACTATTTTTCAAAATATCATAAATATGCTCTCCCAGCTTCACAAATGGCACAATTCTATCTTTATCTATCATATTTCGAAAATTCTCGTATTATATAATTCAAAATCTTTGGCAGGCAAAATTAATGTTTAATTTTGCACTCTTAATTTTTTAAGTACAATAAAAGTAGATCGAAATGGCAATTATTATCACAGACGAATGCATCAATTGCGGGGCTTGCGAACCGGAATGCCCTAATACTGCCATTTATGAAGGAGGTATTGAATGGACATGGGCCGGAGGTACTGAACTCACCGAGGTGGAGTTGGAAGATGGCACCCAGGTAGATGCAAACGAAAACCAAGAACCGGTATCCGATGAGTTATATTACATTGTTCCAGGCAAGTGTACAGAGTGTAATGGATTTCATGAAGAACCACAGTGTGCGGCAGTATGTCCTGTAGATTGTTGTGTGGATGATCCCGATTATGAGGAAACAGAAGATGAGCTGCTGGCTAAAAAAGCCTGGCTGCACAATGAATAAAATAAAAGCTTATTGAATAAAAGGGAACGGTGAAAATCGTTCCCTTTTTTTGTCTTTTAGTTTTAACCCTACTTTGTAAAGTCGAGGTAGGGGGGTTAAACCTGATAGGTTTCTGTCTCTTAACTGGCGCAAGTTAGGCTTTCCCACCATTAAACCTGTCAGGTTTTGCTGTTCTCAAATATGGGAAAGTAGGGTTAAGAAGGCACCTGACATTGCGTCGCGCAGGTGACATACTTCAAGATAATTGGAGAAATCCTTCAATAATATACCGATTGGTATTTTTATTCTTACCTTTACCAAAATTTTGAATAGGCCATGCCTTCAAAAGCCGAACGTACATCACAATTTATACTGGAATCGGTGGCTCCCGTATTCAACCGTCGGGGCTATATGGCCACCAGTATGAGCGAGATTACGAAGGCTACCGGACTGACCAAAGGGGCTGTTTATGGCAACTTCGAAAACAAGGAGCAACTTGCCCTTTCGGCCTTTGAATTCAATATCAAGAAGATATCCGATGAGATTCGTTCGTACACCCGTCAAGTAAAATCACCAATCGATAAATTGCTGGCACTGACCAAATTTTACCGAAATTACCACGATTACAGCAATAACCTCGGTGGATGCCCAATTCTGAATATCGGAGTTGATGCCAAAAACAACAACCCACAACTCTTTAAACGGGTGAAACAGGTCATTAAAGAATTTCAAGACAACCTTACATTTTTGATACAAAAAGGAATAGATGTGGGTGATATTAAGCCCACTGTAGATGCAAAGAAATATGCCAGTCGGATTTTTGCCTTGATGGAAGGAAGCATCTTTATGGCAGTGACCATGAACGACCGCTCCTACCTGACAGATATGATGGATTTCATAGACCACATGATCAACAACGAACTGAAAAAATAAAAAAATTTATCCAATAATATACCGTTTGGTATATTTTAATTACGCACTATAAAAACTTCACCATGATCAAGTTAATTCAGCTTTACTTCCGGTTTTTATCCTACCTGGCCCCTGCGCTAGCAGGCAGACAGGCCTTCTTTCTTTTTCAAAAAACCAGAAAGAAAACCATTCGGAAAAATGAAAAACCTTTCTACAACCTCAGCAGGCATTTTACCGTACGGCACCATCTGGAAAACATCGATTGCTATGAACTGGGGGACCCGGCCGGCAAGCTCGTATTGTTGGTACACGGATGGGACAGCAATGCGGGCAGTATGGCCTCTATTGCCTTTGAATTGGTACAAAGGGGCTATTATGTAGTAGCCTTCAACCTACCCGCACATGGGTTTTCATCGCTTAAGCGTGCCAACCTTAAAATTTGCAGGGAGTACTTCCTGGCAGTGGTGGAAAAGATATACCCACATCAACCATTTTCAGTCATAGCCCATTCGTTTGGCTCTGCGGTATCTGCGTTCTCGCTGGCTGATTCCAGATTTAAAGTAGATAAACTGGTATTTCTCACCAACCCCAATAAGTTGAGCCAGGTGTTCCAGGAGTTTAAAGGCTTTATAAAACTAAGTGATAAGGCCTACAAAACCACCGTCGGAATGGCTGAGGACCTTATACAACGCCCGGTAGCAGATATGAGTATTGAGGACATGGGAGGCCAAATCGATTACCATAAACTACTGCTCATCCATGATAAAATGGACAAAGTACTGAAGTATGAAAATTCTATTGCGGTAGCAAACAAATGGCCTAATGCCACCCTCCTATCGCTTGAGAAAATAGGGCACTATAAGATGCTGTGGAATGAATTTGTAGTCTCTTCGATTGTTGACTTTCTGGAGCCAGCCAAAAACATCAAACTCTATAGCAAAATAGGGAAACTCGCATCCTGACAACCTAAGCGGTGGTAAGCTCAAACTCCCCTCTGGCCATAGGTACACCATTAATAATAATAGACAAATAATGACCACCCGGATAATGCTTGCGGGTGGTCAGGTCTTTAAATGATAATTTCTTATGGAAGTTTACCCTCTGCCCTGCCCCAAACTCCTTTTCGGTTATATGAAAAATCTTTTCGGAAACTTTACCATTGGCCTTCATATAGCCTACCACAAAGCCTACTTTTAAGAGGGAGGAAGACCGGTCCAAATTGGAGATATCGAAAGAAAAATGGAGGGTATTACCCATCTGCACCTGTTCATCGGACAAAGACAAACCAGAAACGGCAGCATTCACTTTTTCCTTGAACCCAAATATTTTCAGGGCGGTATCATTGCCATTTTTGAGCAAAGTACGCAGGCCATGTTTCACTATCCAGTTGGTGCGCTCGGACTTGCCGTACCATGCCTGCCCCAACTTCAGGGCTGTTTCCGGGTTGTCTTTGGATATGTCGTTCAGGTTGTTGGCTACACTCTTTCTTACATATTCCGACGGGTCATCCTTCAGGTTTTCAAGAATAGGCAAAATGAGTGCTGGGTTCTTTTTATAAATTCCAAGGGCCATTGCCCAGGGCAGCCTGGGCCTACATCCTTCGGAAGCCAACCTTCTCAGGTGGTGGTTTTCGTGCTTCGACCAATCCAGCATCCTACCCATGGTTTCTTTTTCATACTTTACAATAAATGGACGAATGGCAAATTCTGCGCTGGCGCTTTGCGTAAATAGCTCCAGGGCGTCAAGCGATAAGTCCAAATGATCAAGGCCATATATTTCTACAAAATCTGACAGCACCATTGCGGGAAAATCGGATAGCTCATGTGCCATTTTCATGAGTATGCCTACCGCCTCAGGATACTCATGTGGCAGGAAAGCACCGAGGCACACCGTAATGTGCCTCATGCGTTCTTTGAGCTCACGCTGCTCCCATTGATCGTCCAGCACGGCCTGTTGAAAACCAATCGCGTCAAATGGAGCATGCACCTCCTTGATACCACTGGCAAGTCCGGACACAAATTCGGGGTTGAAAAAATATTTTAATGGTTCTGCCATCAGTACAAGCCTTTATTAACCAGAATTCAACTAATATATACACGTCATTCCTGCCTGTTTCGGCAGACAGGCTCGAAAATATTGATCTAAATTTCAAAAAGATCAATATTTATCGGGAATCTCACCTTTCACCAAAGAGATTCCTCCTGCCAGCCGATAGGCTGGAATATTTTTCTTCCCCTATTAAAATTTGGAAAGAAAAATTCTGGAATCACGCCATTACTACTGCCGTGCAATAGGCTTCACAGCATACCGCAGGATAGTTTTCAACCTTTCCTCAGGTGTTTTTCTAGGGTCCGAAATATAAATCTCATGGTGACGGCCATTCAACTCATATCCTTGCTGTGCAATATGGTCAAGCATTTTGGTTATCGTGGGTAGCTCTGCTTCGTACGACCCGATGTGCATGGCCTGCACACTTTTGCCTTCGGTCATTTTCTTTAAATATACCTCATTGGCCAGCAAGAGGTTCTTTTTTGTCCTGATCACTTCCGAAATGATCTCGTCCACACGCACGGCATCTACGAATTCTGGCATCCTGATGATAATCTCCCAAAACCACTCCTTTCGGGGAGTCTCATCGAAAGGCAGGTTGGACTCCACCCACCAAAAGCACTCCATTTTTGGGACTACAAAATCCCTTCCCTGCTCTTTGTAGTATTTTTTCACTGAATACGCCACCGGATAGATCGTCATGATACTATTCTGAAAAAGCTCGTCTTCCGGGGCTCCCATGCCCATCAGGGACAGAAACTTGCCTTCCTTCACATCAATTATTTCAGGAGTGTTACCGGCTTTGTAGTAACTTGGGTATTCTTTTCTCAAATCAAGTTTTTGCATTGTCAATTCCATCATGATATTGGTTTAAAATGGTCCATTAATATTACTTCCTCAAAGAAATCCATCAATTCGGTATGTTTTCCCTGAGTTTTTAGTTCATCGAATTTGGCAGCAGCACCCTTGGCAGACCCGGCACTATCCCAGGTGATGCTGTCCACATACAAACCGCTTTTGCCCACCGAGCCGTAGGTTTGGTAAGACACCACTCCTCCGAAAGATTTGACTAGCTGCTGAAATTTTGGCAGAATGTCCTGGGTAAAGTTCCCGGCCAGGCCCTGCTTCACTTTGTACACCACCAGTTCTACTATTTGATCGTTCATATCTGTTGTTTTCATTTGACAGATCAAATAAAAAAACAGGCAGTGACAACCCTATGTCAGTGGGAAAAGAAAAAATGTAAAATAATTTAAGAAACGGGGCTGACAGCCCTAAAAGGGAGTTTTATAAGGATAGAAAAAAACGGAAAATAAAAAATTTCTTAAAAACTCCTATCCAAGAGGAAGAGCCATGGAGGTACCCGCCTACGGCAGGGTAGCTTTCACTGGTTTTATTTCAATCTCAAGATCCAAAGCAGAAATTTTATATTTAGATTCCCGCTTTCTCGGGGATGACGGTTCATAGGTACCCCGGACAAAGTCCCGGGGAATTCTTTCGATTAATGGTCAGCCAGCAAATCAGCCGAATAATGCCTGGTAAGTTCATCCATAAAACCGACTACTTCCTCCCTCAATTCATCAGGTTCCAAAACATCCACATCGGCTCCAAACATCATCAACCATCGTGCAAAATAATTGAGGTTGCCCGCCATGTAAGTCATGATTACTTTGTCCTCCACTACCTCTTCGCTCACATACCCATAATAGTACCTTTGTTCGGAAATGAAAGGCGCCACTTTTTTTGAGAAAGCTACCCTGACTTGTTGAACTTCACTGCCTTGTACCAGGTCTTGAATGAGGCTTTTGTAGTCTCCGCTAAATTTTTGCTCAAATTTTTCTTCCTGCACCACCAGTTTCATAATGCGGTCGGTGCGAAAATCACGAATGCCTTGCCTTAGCCGACAATAGGCAAATAAATGCCAATGGCCTCCATAAAACACCAGGCCGAAGGGCTCTACCTGACGGGAATTGTAGTTGTCCTTATATTTTGAATAATAATCAAACTCGAGTACCTGGTTGCCAACCAAAGCCAATTTAATATCGGCCAAAAAATGATCCGGAAATTCGTCATTGACCGGTGCATCACGCTGGATTACAGAAACGTACTTGTCCAGGTTTTCCACAAAATCGCGCTGATCGCCAGAAAGCACCGACCTGATCTTGGCCAGCGCACTGTTGAACCCTTCCGACACGGACTTGTCCCCCATTTTTTCAATGAGCTTGCCCGCCAGTAGCACCGCGCCTGCTTCTTCCTTATTGAGCATCACCGGAGGCAGGTGATAGCCCTCCACAATAAAATATCCCTTGCCCTGGTCCAACCCGATAGGCACACCTGCTTCACCCAGGGCACGAATATCACGATAAACGGTTCTGAGGCTAATATCGAAATGTTCGCTAATCTCTTGTGCAGAGGTAGTCCTTTTGCTTTGCAGCTTCACCAAAATGGCTGTCAGTCGATCGATCCGGTTCATAACAGCAAATTATGGAATTATGGTGATTTGTCAAATCGGATAGTATCTATAATTTGATAGTACCGTCATCATGAATATATTCTAACCTACTGCTATACTAATTGTGAGAAGTTTTTAAATACCGTTGGAAATGCTAAAATAACCAAACTAATAATCCGCATGAACTTGAGCGTGTTTCAAAATTAAAACCTGACCTATCCCAACAGCCCTTTGACTTCTTTTTTCAACGGTAGCAGATAGCGGGTAACAATTGACCAAATAATGGAATCGTCCACATTGTCATAGGAATGAATCAGCCTGTTTCGTAAGCTGATCATTTGGGCAGCATGACCCAATCTATCTGATTTTGATTCTTTCTGGAATTTATTTACTGCCTCCCCTATAATCCCCAGATGACGCTCAACCGCTCCTTTAGTTTTCAAATCAGATTCATATTCCTTAAAGGATGGTATGTCTTTTATAAACTCTTCGATTAACTCAATGGAGTAGCTAATATCAGACAAAAACTTTTTCTCCTTCCCGGTCATATATTATTTTTTTTGTCTTGTTGATGCTGGCCTTGAGGTATGGATTTCGGATCGAAGCTTCGGTCAACAGGTCCACCTTTCTTTGAAAAAAAGCCTCCAGATTATCCCAAAGGGAAATAAGTACTTCTCCTCGATCTGCAGCATCCTCAATATTGATCTTCACAACAATATCAATATCGCTTTTTTCGGAATCAAAATGATCTGTAATGGAAGACCCAAAAGCATACATCTTATCCACATGGTGAGTCCTGCATAAATCCAGGAATTCAGATCGTCTTGCTTTTATCAGCGTATTCAGGTTCATTCTCAAATATACTCAATATTTCGGTCGTTATTTCCTAAATACAGCAACACGATGGGTCGGAATATCATTACAGACGATAACTACAGCAGCTGCGGCATCCCTTATTTCTCTGGCAAATTATCTTTAACTCTGTCCCAAAAACCATCATCTAACAGCCGTGCACTTCCCACCAGTGCAGACTCCTCCATCATGCTGGATATGGCAATTTTCAGGTCAATGCCCTTTTCACCTATCATCCGCTCAAAAGCTGGTTGGATCAAACCAAAGGCACGGGAAACATTGCCTCCTACCACCAATATCTGCGGTTCGAATTTTTCAAACCAGGGAATTAAAAAATCAGCCATATTTTCCCCAAACTCAACAAACAGCTGGTTGATATCCTCTCGCTCTGATGCCAATCCTGCTACCTCTTTTACCCCGGGTACCTTTTCACCGGTAAGGCTTTCAAAAGAATTGACGAACCACCGCGTGGAAAAGTAATCATCCGAAATACCATCTTTATAAGGCAAATGCCAAAAGCAACCTTCCTCTGGCACGTCTTCCCTTCTTACCACCGGCACACCATGCTCAATCAGTGCCGAGCCAAAACCGGTACCCAGGGTAATAGAAACAGACCGCTGGCTTCCTTTGGCAAGGCCAAACCATGCCTCTCCTACAGCAAAAGCAGTTGCATCGTTGATAAACCTCAGGTTAAGCCCCTCTTTATCTAGGTATTCAGGAAATTCCTCCTTCACATTGACCCCATACAACTGCTCGTATTTGTCATTGCCCTCATAGTAAGCTACACCGGTTTTGTAATTGAATGCCCCCGGCATAGCAAAGCCAATGCCATCCACCAAATTACTTCCGGCAGCTCCCATTGTAGTGTTTATCACCCTGGCCCATGTTTCAAAAACCTCTTGTTTGGTACCCTTGTTGTTTACTTTCCCTTCGGACAATGTCCCTTCTATTGGTTTTCCGGATGCCATATCTACAGCACAACTCACAATATGGCTACCACCGATATCAACCCCAATTCCTACTTTTTTCATACTAAATACCTAAACCTGATTATTTCTTTGTCATTGAATATGGTCTTGCCTCAGAGGATACCCCCCAATTTTTGTTGGGTGATTCCCCCATTTCAAACACCAGATGCCCTCCTTTTTGCATGTCAAAATGATCCAGCCATGTGTTGCCGTAAGCTGCACCATCTATGGTCAATCCCTGGATGTACCTGTTATCCTCATTGTTGTTTTTGCTTTCCAGCGTCAGTTGGTTGCCGTTTTGAAGTGTCAGGGTCAATTTATCAAAAAGAGGACTGCCGATCACGTATTGCGGAGTGGCCGGGGTGACCGGGTAAAATCCCATGGCACTGAACACATACCAGGCAGAAGTCTGGCCATTGTCCTCATCACCACAATATCCATCAGGTGCCGAAGAGTACAACTTTTGCATCACATCCCGTACCTTGTCTTGTGCCTTCCATGGTTGGCCTGCGTAGTTGTAAAGATAAATCATGTGCTGAATGGGTTGGTTGCCATGGGCGTAGTTGCCCATGTTGGCTATCTGCATTTCCCTGATTTCATGGATGGTAAAACCATAATAGGAATCGTCAAACTTTGGTGGCATGGTAAAAACCTTGTCCAGCATCTGCACAAATTCCCTGTCGCCCCCCATCAGGTTGACCAATCCCTGCACATCGTGAAATACCGACCAGGAATAATGAAGGCTGTTGCCCTCTGTAAAGGCATCCCCCCATTTGAGCGGGTTAAACGGGCTTTGGAAAGAACCGTCCTCATTTTTGCCACGCATCAATTTGGTTTCCGGATCATAAAGATTTTCGTAGTTTTTTGATTGGTTGTAAAACCTCTTGGCGTCCTTTTCCTTGTTCAATTTCTCTGCCATTTTCGCAATACTGAAATCCGCATAGGCATATTCCAGGGTCCTGGCTGCATTTTCGTTGATGCCCACATCATAGGGCACATAACCCAGTTCGTTGTAGTAGTCCACGCCTTCACGGCCCACCGATTTCACCGGCCTGCCCTCATTTACATCGGCATTCTTCACCACCGCCTCAAACAGCTTCTCCGCATCAAACCCTTTGACACCTTTTATGTAGGCGTCCGCTATCAGGGATGCAGAATTAGAGCCTATCATACAATCCCTATGGCCGGGGCTTGCCCACTCCGGCAGCCAGCCCGATTCGTTGTAGGTATTGACCAGCCCCTGCATAATCTGTGAATTCAGCTCGGGGTACATAAGGTTGAAAAAAGGGAAAACCGCCCTGAAGGTATCCCAAAAACCATTGTCGGTAAACATATATCCGGGCAGGACTTTTCCATTATAGGGGCTGTAGTGCACTACATCTCCAGACTCGTCCAACTCATAAAATTTTCGCGGAAAGAGTAGCAATCGATAAAGGCAAGAGTAAAAAGTACGCACATTGTCGATGTTGTCGTCCTCCACAAGCAGACGCTGAAATTCTTTTTCCCACGAAGCTTTGGCAGCCGATTTCACTTCATCAAAAGGCCTATCGCCAATTTCCCGACTGAGGTTGAGTTCGGCTTGTTCAGGGCTGATAAATGAAGAAGCAACTTTTACATGTACCTCCTCACCGCTGCTGGTGTCAAAACCTATGATAGCACCCACATGATCGCCTTCATTTTCCGTTGAATTTTCCTTTAGCTGCCAATCATTCCCCCAGGTATGCTTCCACTTAAAATCCTTGTCGAACACAGCCACAAAGTAGTTGTGAAAGTTATCTGGCACACCGCCATGGTTATTTCGGCAATAGCCAATAATCTTCCTTTCTTCAGGGATAACCTTTACCATCGATCCCTTATTGAAGGCATCCAAAATAATATGTGAAGAAGTGCTTTCCGGAAAAGTAAACTTAAACATGGCTGCCCTTTCTGTGGGTGACAGTTCCACGTTTACATCATAATCGGCGAGATAGGTTTTGTAGTAATATGGCTTTACCTCTTCTGCCTTATGGGAAAAATAGGAAGCCCTCTCCTCTTCCTTATACTTCATTTCGCCCGTAACGGCCATAAGGGAAAAAGCCGCATAATCATTGATCCAAGGGCTGGGTTGGTGTGTCTGTTTGATCCCTCTGATGGTTTTGTCATCGTATTTATAGGCCCAGCCATCTCCCATTTTGGCAGTTTGTGGTGTCCAAAAGTTCATCCCCCAGGGCACAGCAATGGCTGGATAGGTATTTCCGTTGGACAGGCTAAAATCCGAATCAGTTCCCATCAATGGGCTGGCATAATCCACCAGGTTAGCTGTAGAAACGGATGGATATTGTGTGCCGGTTTCTTTGGGCTGGCAGGCTATCAACGCCAGAAACAACACAATCAAACAATTCTGGTTGGTACTTCTCATAGTTAATGTCAATTTTCTTCGATTTTGTGTATTTCAACTAAAAATGGCAGCAGCCTTTTTCTGTCAGGCCAGTTGCCCAATACTACCTGAGGGATCAGCTTCCCCCTCATTTTCGGCACAAACACTTTGTTCATACGGCATTCATTCCCGCTTACATCCTCTAGCGTTATGGAATGCAAGGCAGTGCCTATCTGAACTTTCATCAATCCCCCCTGTAGGTCATACCCTTCGCTGAATTTAAATACAAAATCATAATATCCCGGCTGGGGAAACTCTACCTCCCACTGGCCAAAAATACCCTCGGTCTGGTTCCATACCCCTTCCATACCCCCAGCATCATTCCGGCTCAACACGGTAGGGTTTTCATATCGGCTGTCAATTACCGCCCCGGGGTGTGTGGCCAGGTTGGGACTTGAAATCATTTCCTCATACCAGCTGTCCATTGAGGCCTGGAGCACCTTCGCTTTTTCCGGCATGTCTGCCAGCAAATTCGTTTGTTCGTAAGGGTCTTTGGAGAGGTCAAACAACTCAAATTCGGATGTTTCCTGATGTTGTCCATTTTGCCCCACCAGTTTGTAGTTGCCCTGTACCACTGTCATATTCTCATACCTGATTGGGTACCTCCTGTTCCAGTACAGGTTGATGTCCCTGTCTTTCCACTGCGGCACCTCTCCGGCTATCACCGGCAGCAGGTTTTTGCCATCGATTGGCCTGTCCTGAGGTACATTTGCACCACAGAGAGCGGCCAATGTAGGCAAAATATCCATGTGGGTGGCATTCACCATAATTTCCCTGCCACCTTCAAATTGTGAAGGCAAACGCCAGAAACTGGGCACTTTTACGCCACCCTGAAATACTGACCCTTTGGTACTCCTATGGCCTGCGCGGTACCTGTGGCCTGCCGGGCCATTGTCGGTCATAAATATAACCAGCGTATTTTCGGCCAAATTGAGTTCCTCCAGCTTATCCAGTACTTTTTTCACATTGTCGTCAATGTTGGTGACCATGCCATATACTTTTCTGGCAATTTCTTTGTAGCGCTCATCCATTTCAGGAAAAGGCTTTCCATCATTTTCGAACCCGGATGATGGGTCTGTGTCTTTGTACATGTCGTAATATTCCTGTGGCAACTGCAATGGCCCATGCGGTGCATTGAATGACAGGTAGGCGAAAAAAGGTTCATCCTTGTGTTTTTTGATAAAATCCACAGTAGCATCGGCGAACACATCAGAGCAATAGCCTTTGGTCTGCACCATTTCATTTCCACGCCAAAGCGAAGGATCAAAGTAGCTGCTGTCCATTTTGGGGTAGTTAGGCCAATCGCCCGGCTGCCCGATACCACCACCCAGGTGGTACAAAGTTTCCTCAAAGCCCTGGTCATGCGGACGGGTTGGATAGTTGTCGCCAAGGTGCCACTTGCCAAACAAGCCGGTCGCATATCCAGCTTCATTCAATATTTCCGCTATGGTTACTTCATTTCCAGCCATGATAGCACCACCATTGTAGGTATCGTGTACACCGGTGCGAAGTGAATGCCTACCCGTCATCAGGCTGGAGCGTGTGGGGGCACAAACCGGCGACACAAAAAATCGCTCGAAACGCACACTTTCTTTAGCCAAGGCATCCAGCGTAGGGGTTTTGATGTGGGGATTGCCATGAAAGCCCAAATCCCCATACCCCTGGTCATCAGTGATAATCAGCAGGACATTGGGTTTGTTGTTAACGGTTTGTTCGCTGCTTTCCTCTTGCGGGGCACAAGAATAAAGTAGTGTCAATATCAAAAATAGAAAGTAGTAAGTACGCATAGTAGATTTAGTTGTTTGCAGTAAGAATAAATGGATAATCAAACCATACACCACCGGTTGAACAGGCACCAACAGGATGCGGGGCAAAGTTTGACTATTTAGAAAGGCAATATTATCCCAGAAATATTAATAATCCATTAATTTAAAATAAACGGATACCCTATCAGCGAAAAAACCAAAATATATTTCGGGCTTATTAAGAATGCTCGAGCTGAAGCAATAAATACTACATGCCTGGTTACCACGAAACCTTTTAGGATGATTGGTTTAAAGCTAAATGCCAGCAAATTGTCCCATAGGGACATGATACAGGTAACTACAGAAGAAAGCTGAATACCAGTCCCAGAGGGACGAGACCTATGTACTTAGGGGATTTTGTGTTTAAGGTGCGTGAACAGTTATGTTTCGTGCCTATGGCACTGAATGTCATACGGGTTCCAATTACCGATATATAATGCCTACGGCATTGAACCACTATCGAACCTTGCTTGTCAAGAATGTTCAAGTTGGGGCAATAAATACTGAATGC
>JAVKDJ010000073.1:0-116480 GCA_040222275.1 Cyclobacteriaceae bacterium | reverse complement strand
ATCTGGTTTGATGGATACGAGCCAAAGGCTCGCACCAGCGCATGAGCACATACTATCGTCATTTCAATTTGTGTGTTTTGGAAACAAAAATGTTAGGTCTTGTGATAGCCTGCCCCGCACTAGATGCGGGGACGGTTTGTTGGACTTTTGAGGCAGCCTCATTTTTATGAGAGCCTTTCTTTGTCAGGGTGACTAAGCCAGCTATGATGGGAAAGAAAATCCCAGCTTTGTCATACTGAACGTAGTGAAGTATCTCCAAGATCGCTGCACCAAACCTGTGGCAGGTTACATTCTCATTTAGTTGATTTGATCATTCTTTTATGTGGTGATTACTTTTTATCTTACAAGTTCAACAAAACCAACAGTCATGTTAAAGAAAATTCTAATGGGCCTTGGAGTGGCCTTATTGCTTTTTGTACTTTACGTTGTTTATGCTTTGTTTATCGCCACACCAGTGAGCCCGCCTGATACTGCAAAATTTTCTGGCCAGGGGATCGATATTGAAGTAAACTATAGCCGCCCTTCGAAGAAGGGTCGCGTGATTTTTGCAGATGAATCGGAAGGAGCTTTGCAGCCTTATGGCAAATACTGGAGGCTTGGTGCCAATGCAGCTACCGAAATATCCCTGAGCAAAGATGTGCTTTTTGCCGGCAAACCAGTGAAGGCGGGTACCTACCGCATGTATGCCGTACCGGGCAAACAAGCTTTCAAACTAACCCTAAACAGTGAATTGGATGTGTTTTTTGGTGTAGCAGAGCCTGATACTTCCCTTGACATTTTATCTGTGGATGCACCGGTCACCATGCAGGACAATGTTACAGAAACCTTTACGGTAAGTTTTCAGGAATCCGGCTCGGAAATTCAAATGCATTTTACCTGGGACAAAGTAAGGTTCACTGTACCGATAGTAGTACAATAGCTGGCCCTAAATGAAAAGATGGTTCTTATTTCCCCTGGCGATATTGCTGTTTCTGGCAATCGTGTATTGGGTTGTTGGTAAAATCCAGTACCGCCTCAATGTGATGGACGTGGAGGAATATGAACCTGTTTCTACCCTGAAAGTACCGGAAACTTTGCTCACCAGGGCAAAGTTTCCTTTTGTAGATGTACACAACCACCAGTGGGTCATGCCCATTCAGGATTTGTCCAAGCTGGTGGCAGATATGGACGACCTCAACATGGCCGTGATGGTAAACCTGAGCGGGTTCAGGGGCAAATACCTAGAATGGTCGCTTGACAATGTACAGGAAAATTATCACAACCGGTTTGCTGTTTTCCTCAATATCAATTTCGAAAACCTTGACGATGAAGGCTGGCCTGAAAACGCCCTCACCATGATGGAGCAAGCTGTGAAGCAGGGTGTGAAGGGCT
The DNA here is from genome assembly GCA_040222275.1 of Cyclobacteriaceae bacterium. GTDB lineage: Bacteria > Bacteroidota > Bacteroidia > Cytophagales > Cyclobacteriaceae > CAXBNB01. The sequence continues at coordinate 115,109 of JAVKDJ010000073.1, read as the reverse complement.
TAAAAGTATATAAGGGCCTAGGGTTAACGGACAAAGACAATGACGGCAACCGGATTGCAGTAGATGACCCCAGGCTTGATCCTATTTGGGCAAAATGTGGGGAATTGGGCATTCCCATACTCATTCATTCGGGAGAGCCTTCCGCCTTTTGGAAGCCCAAAGACAAATACAATGAACGCTGGCTGGAGTTGAAGCAATACCCGAGCCGCTACCGTTCGCCTGATAAATATCCATCGTTTGAGGAGGTAATGGCTGAACAGCACCATGTGTTCAGGAAGCATCCGGGCACCACTTTTATCAACGCTCATCTGGGGTGGTTTGGCAATGACCTGGACAGGCTTGGCCGTTTGTTCGATGAATTGCCCAATGTCCATACCGAACTCGGTGCGGTGCTGGCCGAACTGGGCAGGCAACCACGCCATGCAAGGGCCTGGATGATCCGCTATCAGGATAGGGTGATGATGGGCAAAGACACTTATGACAAGGAGGAATATTATACCTACTTCCGTGTGCTGGAAACAGCCGATGAATACTTCGACTACTATCGCAAGCGCCATGCCCATTGGAAAATGTATGGCTTGGATTTACCTGACTCAGTGCTCAAAAAAGTCTATTATCAGAACGCTCTCAAAGTGGTGCCGGGGCTGGATGTGGGACTTTTTGAATAGCCTCGTCCTTTATGGCATACTTTGCAGCCTGGTTTTTATATTTAAAGGGTCATCGGCCAAATCTCCGGTTTTTTGTCGCCATTGCTGCAATGCTTCCTGTAGTTCTTTCAGTTTTTTAGCGTTTTTACCATCCTGTGCCAGGTTAGTCACTTGTCCAGGGTCTTTTTTCATATCATACAACTCAAACTCAGGTCTTCCGGACTCCAATTGTCTCAGAAGTTGGTAGTGCATTGGATGGCTGTCCTTAGCCATGATTGTGGCGCTGTAGCTGTGGTTTCCCCAGCCTTTTTCTACTTCAAGGTCAGCTGGTAATTTGTATCCTTTTCCTGGCATGAGGTTATGTATCAAATAATAGCGTCCGTCGAATATGGCCCTGCTGGGGTAATGTTCATTGCGTGGTGGCCCGTGGGAATTGTGTTCTCCGAAAATGTACTCTCGCCCTGTCACTTGTTTGGTTTCTCCTGAGAAAAGGCTTTTGAGTGAAGTACCCTGGACTGTTGGAGGAATGGAAATGCCGGCATAATCGAGAATGGTGGGCATAATGTCAATATGTGAAATAAGCGCATTTGACTTGGCATTGGTTTTTACCTCAGGGCCTTTTACGACAAAAGGTACATGTAGTCCTGCATAATATGGTGAAGCCTTGGCACGGTGATAAGGCTCTCCCTGGTCGCCTGTGAAAATAACCAGCGTATTGTCATAGAGGCCTTTTTCTTTGAGCACGTCCAGGATTGCTCCTGTGCAGGCATCAGCCAACTGCACCGAACCGTAGTACTTAGCCAGGTCCTTACGCATTTCTGGGGTGTCAGCCAGGTATTCGGGCACCTCGATTTGTGCCGGATCAGGAAGGAATTGGCCAAATTTATTCATGTGATGGTCAAAATTTCTGTGCGGTGGGCTGATGTTGGCCTGAAAGAAAAAGGGTTGATCCCCTGCCTTTGCGATAAAATCCGAAATTGCCTTTTTGAAGCCTTCAGGGTCGTTGTTTACCGGGTTCCTGGCGCTGTATGGAAACTTCCATGGCGGGCTCATGTGAAACTTTTGTGTAATGGCTGTAAAGTAGTTGTGCTCTTGCAGCAACTCTGGCAGTGTTTGGATGTATTCATGTATTCCGACCTGATCAACGGTATTGCTTTCCCTCCCAAATTCTGAATCCGGATCGGAGAGGCGTGGGGTGATGGTATTCCTCCAATGCCCGTTGGCATGGGGATACATGCCCGTGTTGATGGAACTCCGACTGGGTGAGCAGGAGGGAACCGAGGCAAATGAATTGGTGAACAACATTCCCTCCCTGGCCAACTGATCTACATTTGGGGTATTGATTCCACGAGTCCCTAATGCAGACAAATGTGCCCCCTGATCATCTGTGAGAATCAGGACAATGTTCAATCGGCCGGTTGGCGGTTGCTCTGCAAAACAAACCCCGATGACCATTGTAAATAAAACAATAAGGAACGTGCGTATTTTTCTGATCTTCATACCTTTTATTAGTCTATGTGAAATACTTCATTAAGGGGAACAGAAACCGGGCTGAGGTCGCTGTTGGTTTCCATGATATCCGTCATGTAGGCCCACCATTTCTGGCATATTTCAGTGGAAGCGATTTTTTCCCATTTTTCTACCGACTCAATTTCCACATAGGCAAATAGAACATTTGATTTTTCATCGTGAAAAATGCTGTAGTTGTGGACGCCATGGTTTTTTAAGACCACTAGCAACTCGTTCCAAATAGGGGAATGCCGGTTGGTGTATTCCTTTATAGTATCTGGAAACAACTTCATCGTAAAGGCTTTTCTGATCATAATTGATTATTGTTCGTCTTTGTGAAATATTCAGCCCTCAAGTTGCCAATGGATTTTTAGAAATTTGTCCTGTGGTATCCTGTAAAAAAGAACCGCATTATAGCCTATTTTACTTTTGGACCTGATATCTATAATTGAAACGTCTGTCAGGAGCAGAGTCTCCATGCAGAAAGAACCCCGAAATGTCCTCTAAGTGCTCAGGGTTGTCAGCCCAGTGAAAATCAAAACTGGAACTGCCCAAAGTTTTGGATGGAATACTAATCTCCAACTGGTTGTTGTCGAAAGCCAAACTCAATTTTTCTACTTCTTTCCATTCACTTCCATTCCATTTTTTCAGTGTGGTAGAGTTTTTAGATACTTTTCCATGGTTGACCACAAAATCATATCCTTCCCAGCCAGTGGATTTGTTTTGGTCAATATCAATAAAAAGGAGCATCCAGTTTTCATCCGAATATGGGCTGAGTTCATCGTTGGTTTTGGCATAAAAATATACTTGCGATTCATCCTGGCTGACCCGGCTTTCAATGATGTCGTTCCTTCCGGATTTATTGGTATAGGTAGTTGATTTGTCGTATCCCAGAAAATCCCTGTGCTGAATGTCCCCTTCATAATCAGCGTACACAGGGAGGACATTATTCCATTCGCTAAACTCCCGGTCTATTTTGACCTTTTTGGCTGAAGAATATTCCGAAGGGCTATTCATCCCTTTGAATTTTCTAATGTTGCTTATCAACTGGTAGTAGTAATTGTCCGTATGTCCACCTTTCATTGGCGCAATGTCCCTGTTAAATTCCTGCGTGAAGGCATCTACGAAGAAACTGTCGCCTTCTTTGATTGGCCTGCCACCAAAAACCTTTCTTTTGTCATCATTGATAAACCGCTGGGCCACCCATTCATTCCATTGGGTCACCATAATGACCTGGGGGTCAACTTCCAGGGCCCTTTCCCACTGTTCGGCAAAATACAAACCCTGATCGGTGAATTCAGTCATGTAATATTGATCCACTTCGGGCTGTTTTTCATTGCTAAAGCTTTTTCCGATGGGTTGAAGTGGGTGGTTGGCAGTAGTCACCACTATTTGCTCAGGAATTTGCCGTGATTCACTCCAGCCATAATCCTGAGGGTAGGTGTCGAGCCACTGCCAGTGGTTTGGCTCTTTGGGTGTATCGGTCCAGGCCCAGCTGTATTTGATGGTGAAATAGTCTTTTACTTCAGGCCTCAAAACCGGATCGTCTTCATGGCCTAACACCAGTGGCTTTCCATCCCAGTAAAACCAAAGTTCCTGAAAGAGTTTTTTTGAGTAGAATTCATCATAAAGTTCGTTGAGTACCCGGCCACTTTTGGTATTGGATAGAAAGCAAATTTCTGGCGTAGCTATTCCTTGTTTTCTCATCTCTAACGAAACTTCGCAGAGTGTTTTTACTGTGTTCAGGTAAGTGTAATTGTTGGTTACATCGAAAAATATGAAATCGATATCCGCATTGGCAAACATTTGCAGGTCGTGCCGGATTACCCAAGGGTCTTCCGGAAGGTAATAGCCATATTCAGGTTCACCCCAAAAATGAAACTTCCCCTTAGGGCCATATTTCGGGTTCTCAGGATTTTCTTTAAGAATCTTGGTAATGTCATAAACTGTATTGTCATGGAATCCATGCCATATATAGTAAAACATACCGACAAACTTGTTTTTTCTTATTGGTCCCACATCTTCAAATGTGGGTAATTTTCTACCCAGGGCATCTGTGGCCACCCATTGATGGCTCTGTTTTTTGTTTATCTCATTTTTCTGTTCACTCTCCTGTGCTGTTCCTCTGTATCCGGTAAAAAGGCAGGTGCATATTAATGGCAGCAATAATGTCTTTCTCATGTTTTAGTTTATTTTTTGTTTTTAGATTTTGATTGTCTTTTGCTAAGGAAGAATTTTCCAGGGTTCAACCTGGGGAAAGTTGGATAGAAGAAATTATATGTTTGATAAACATTGCACAGTTAAGTTTTAATCTAATGTACTGTAGTATTTTTCATTGGTTGTCAGTTAGGTATAGTTTAGTTTATTTAGGTAAGACTTGCGTTCGGTTTCCGAAAATATGTAAGAAATCACATATTTAAACTGATGAATTACCTATGGTGTATATGGATTGAAAAAAGACAGCCCTCCAACCTGTCGGTATGTAGAGCTGTCTAATGATCATTGGATTAACACTATTTTATGTGCAACTTTCTTGTTTCTATAACTTTTCCAAACGATACCTTAACCACGTACAGTCCGGAACGAAGTGCATGGATGTTCAACGTACTTTCGCCACCTGTTACAGTTTTGCGTAGCACCATTGAACCGCCCGTATTATAAATCTCAACTATAGCAGTTTCTGAAGGTTTGCCCAGGGATAAATTCACAAACCCTTCTGCGGGGTTGGGGTAAAGTACCATGTTGTCGCTTACTTCCTTTTCGGCAATAGTCTTTGAAACTGAACTCTGTCTAAATCCAGCTCCACCCTCAACTACACTTATATTTGATATTTCGTAAACTTCAGATGCTACACTGGTGTAGCCATCAATATACAACACAAGGGTAGAACCAGATATGCCGGTTACACTAAGTGTCTCGGCATTGAAGTTGCCCTGTTTATTGGCAATGGTTACAGGCGAACCACCATCCACACTGTAACTAACCGTCAAATAATCCTGATTGGTTTCCATTGATCCGATTACCCCCGCAATGTCCAGTGATAAGATGGCATTCGATGCGCAGGAAATATCAATGGCCCCTGAATTGTAATTCACCGTGGTGGCGCTGATGTTGAAATCCGCATCAGACCAGGGTAGGTCATCGTTGCATGCGGCTACATTGATAGTCATGGTGGCCGTGCTTGATACACCTTGAGTGTTAGTGGCAACAAGGCTCAACTGATGGGTACCAGCAGCCAGATTGTATAGCTGCGCGTCCGTTTGCCCTGGGTTGGCTGTGCCCCACTCGTAAGGTGCTGCATTTTCCTGTCTTACCAGCTGACCATTGAAAGACAATTGTACATTGGAAATATTTTGGCCGTTTGTAGTACCATCTGAAGCGTAAGCCACTACTCCCAGGTCATCACCTGCATTGAACTGTGTTTGGGTAGGCTGTAGAAACGAAACTACAAAAGGTTGGTTGGTGCAAGGTTCATTGGTCGCATTTGGCCCTTCAATATAATCGATAAATGTATGTACATTCGATGTTGGGTCTGGCGGAAAATCCAGACGTAATTTGGTAATAGTCTGTCCCATCCAGGTATTGAATCCACTCATATCAAATACAAGTTCTTCAAATACATTGGTTTGGGCCGGGTATACCGTCACCGATCTTGCTGCAGCAAATCCAGGGTTATTGGTAGTGGCCCAGAATAGTTGAAATGCGCCTGTGGCCTCTGATCTAGCCCGTACTTTTATTTGAGGTACTTGATTTCCGCTAAACTCTAACCCACTTCTGACTACATAAGGATCGTTGGAATTATCGGCTCTTGTTAGCCAGTATTCTTCGCTAGAGGTATTGCTAGCAGTGATATTTACCCTTTGAAATGCTTCATCAGATTGATTGAAGCCAAAGTTGAGGTCAGAAGCATCGTACACAAGCCCACAATTTTCAGATTCATAAATATCTGTTCTTCCGTCACCGTCACTGTCTTGGGCAGTGACTCCATCCAGGTCATTGGTAGTACAAGACAGAGTAGGGGTTTGATAGGTTCCATTATTGTCCCAATTGAAGAAAACGTTTACCCTGCTATCGCCTCCATTGTTTCTGAATTTCACATAGACATCTCCATTTCCATCAATAAAATAGGCGTTATCTGTGGCATTCTCTACTGCTGTCTTAGAACTAAGGAGTGGGAGTGTGAATTGATGCCCGGTTGCCGTAAAATTGCCCAGGTTTCCCAGTCCTTTAAAGCATGTCAGAGCTAAGTCCCCTGGATCGCCTCTATACCATATAAGATGCATGGAATTGGAAGTTGGAAGTTGGCTTAATCGATAAGTGTATTGAAAGCCCTCATTTACAATAAGGGGAAACTTGTAAGTTCCTGAAGCAGGGCCTCCTGATTCCCAAAAGCATGCATCGGGTGTTCCTGGTTTGGTTCTGGTAATGGACATTTCAATACCAGCTTGAATTCCAGTGATCCAAAGTCCGGCGAAGAAATAATCAGACCTGGCGGCATTTCTCCATGAGGAATGTCTGTACTCATGGCCATCGGTCAGAAAAGGAATGTCCCTAATCAGCGTGGTGTTTGCTTTACCGGTCAAGCCACCATCGTAATCTTTGAAAAATTGTCCGATTTTGCGCGTACGGGTATCACTGGTGTTGGGCAATGGGTAAAACCTGAATGGGAAAGGTTCTGAAAACCCTTTGGTGGTTCCGCTGAAAGTAGGGTTGAAATTTTCAGTGGCACCTCCACCAGTTATCTGCTTAATCATTTCGGAATTGATCCTGTCCCATCCTTCAAAATGACAGTTGATATGCCTTCCCGGCCCATCGTAGAACCTGAAGAATTCTCGCGTGCCATCAAAAACACCAAGGTCTGTGTCAACATTGAACAGGCTGTTTTGGATGGTAAGGTCTCCAGCGAGCATCGTAATCGTTTTATTATCGCTGAAAACGCAATTGTCGTAAACTGCATTTTGATTTTGTCCATTTACCCCAAGCCCGCAATAAAGAGCCTGGTCATTGGCGTAAAACAAACCATTTTTGATAAGTTGAGGGGTGCTTACGTCCCATCCGAAATTGGTTTTGAGCGAGTGGTCAGGGTTAAGCCGGTCAAAGATGTCCCAACCATTCATGCAGGTATGTGCCACAAACCCATCGAAACTGCCCAAAGGCTGTGTGGACGGGTTCATGCCACTAAAATACGGCAGACTTCCACTAGGGCCCATTGGACTTTCCGGGAAAGCAAACCAGAATCCTGTACCTTCTGTACCTGCAGCAACATTGTTTTCAAAATAGTTGTTTGGGTTGGTAATCCAGTAAGATGCAGGAGTCCTGTTCTGAGGAGAGTTAGCTTCATTATCTGAAGGTGTAAGCCTATCAGCGTTGCTCGGTCTTCGCGTTACGAATACCACATTGTTTTTGATGGAATTAAAGCGCTCGCCACCATCCTCTAAAAAGATGCCATGTCCAATGTGGTCATAGGCAAACACACCATCTACCGTCACATAGTCCGTACCGTGGATGGTCACTGCCCGGTTAAATGATTTGTGGATACTTGTGTTTCTTAAATAACTGCCTTGAGCCTGATCTTCATTGAGGTGCCAATGGAAGGGGTATCTGCCCAGCACTCCTTTCTGTCCCATTTTGTACAGTTCCACATGCTCTACATGAGCCGTAGATCCTTTCATGCACATGATATGGCCTCCAAAACCGTCTTGTTCGTTGGTTCCGCTCATGTCACCCTGAATCGTGATGTAATGAGAAAGTAACCCAACTTCTCCATAAATATCAGCGTTCCATGTTTTGCCATCGGTAGATCTGGTGTAAGTTTTAGATCCTCCGATATGCTTGTACTGAAGGGGCTGGGTCAATGTGAGGGTTTTATTGTCTCCACTTATCGCACTAATTGTTACTTCATCCACATTTTCCCATGCGCCGCTGTTGCTTACAGCCAGGTCAGTAGAAGTAAGGGCAATGTTATCGCCTACTTCCCAATCCACGGCTTCCAGAAGTGCAATCTGGGTTGCCCCGGCATTGGCTGTGGTGGCAATGTTGGTCCAGCTCTTTCTCACTTTTCCATGGAGCTCAAGGGTACCTCCATTTTTAACCATTATGCCCTTGTACGACCCTGGAGGAGAGCTTATTTTGTTTCCCTTCAGGGTAATCAGGCACCTTTCCGTGGCATGATAGGGTTGCGCTTCGGTACCAATTTCCATACGTCCTCCATTTTCTACCGTTATGCCCTCAGTTTCTAAGTTGATCCAGGCACCTCCTGGTTGCCAATTGACCGCACTCAATGTTCCGTTGACGGTAATGTTTTTCGCCCGGCAGGTTCCTGCCATAATGAGATTGATCCCTGAAGGAATGATTACATCATCGTTAACAGTTGGTAAAGTACCGCCAGGCCAAGTGGCGCTTTGATACCACAAACCAGAACTGGCCACTGTGATGGTTGCGGCCATGCTTATTTGAGGCACTATGGCCATGAGCATCAAACACCATAGTATTGGTGAGTGGATTGGTTTCGGAAGGAAGCGTTTCTTCCTTCCTCTTTCTTGTTTGGAATGGTTTTTCATAATTTAATAGGATTTGTTTTAGTTTATTTTAGTTATGGTTCAGTAATTCATGGGTTGAATCAGTTGTGGTTATTGAGCTATCCAAGGCTGGTAAAAGAACAGTTCTAAAAACCATGGGTTAAGAGCTCTCCATTGATGGTAGGACTAATCATTATTCGATATGCAACTTTCTGGTCTCCATAATTTTATCAGATGATATCTTGATCAGGTAGAGCCCGGGAGTAAACGCGCTGATGTTCAGGGTACTTTCACCACCCACTACCTTTCTGCTAGTCATCATGTAACCAGCGGTATTATAGACCTGAACAACAGCGGATTTCCATGGTTTTCTTAGTGATAAGTTTACAAAACCCTTTGCCGGATTGGGGTAGATGGCAACTTCCCTGTCTGCATGGGATGCTTCAATATTTAGGATCTTTGGCTCAACGGTAATTGTCTTTGTTTTGTCAGTAGTTGTACCGTCGTGAAAATCTGTTGCTACGGCTTTTAACTCATAAGTCCCGATAGCAAGGTCGAGAAGGGCAGGGTCTTCATTTTGGGGACTAGCATTACCCCATTTATATGGCTCTGCGTCTTTTTGCCTTACCAATTCACCATTGAGAAAGAGCTGTATATTGGAAGCGTACCCTTTATCTACAGATACAGCTACACCCAAATCGTCTCCTTCATAGAATAGATCATCGGCAGGACTTGAAAAACTTATTTCCAGGGGCTCACAAAATGTTTTATTACCATCCGGCCCATGGATATAATCGATGTAATGATGCCTCACGGCCTCCGTGTCGGGTGGTAAGTCCAATCTTATTTTTGTAATGGTTTGACCCATCCAGCTATCAAGGCCACTCAGGTCAAATAGGAGTTCTTCGAATGCGTTGGTCTCCTTTGGGCTAACCACTACAGATTTTGATTGGGAAAAATTGTTTTCATTGGCCGTTCCCCAGAATAGTTGAAAGGGCCCTGCTGCTTCAGACTTAACCCTGACCCTTAATTGAGGTACCTCAGATCCTTTAAATTTGAGATTATCCCTGATCACGTATGGATCATTGGAATTATCTGACCTGATCAACCAAAAGGTGTCATCATTTGTGTTGCTGGCAGCTATATTTACCTTAGTAAATTCCTCATCTGTTTTATTGAAGTCGAACTTGAGATCTGAAGCACTGTTAACAAGCCCGCAGGTTTCTTTTTCCATCAGGTCTGACCTTCCATCGCCATCGCTATCATGTGCATATAATCCATCAAGGTCATTGGTTGTGCAGGGTAAAGAACCGCCCTTAAAAGACCCGTTGTTGTCCCAGTTGAAAAAAATATTTGTGCGATCATCCCCTCCTTCGTTTTTTAGTTTAAGATATACATCCCCGACCGAGTCAATGAAGTAGGCATTATCAGTAGCATTTTCCACCGCTGCTTTAGAGTTGAGGAGCGGGAGGTTAAATTGATGGCCTTCTACCCTGAAATTGCGCAGTTTGCCCAGGCCTTTAAAGCACGCCATGGCCAAGTCTCCCGGCTCTCCCCTGTTCCATATGACATGGATACTTTTATTATCAGGGGCCTTGTCAAAGTAATAGCTATACATAAAGCCCTGATTAACAATCATGGGAAACTTATATGTACCGGATGCCGGGGTTCCAGACTCGTAAAAACAGACATCCTCGGTACCAGGTTTAGACCTGACAATCGACATTCGAACCCCGCTTGCATTTATCCCGGCAAGCCATAATCCAGCAAAGTAATAATCCGACCTGGCAGCATTTTTCCATGAGGGATGTCTGTATTCATGGCCATCTCTCAAAAAAGGGATATCTCGAATCAGGGTCGTATGCGCCTTGCCCGTCAACCCACCATCATAATCCTTGAAAAACTGGCCGATTTTTCGTGTGCGTGTGTCATCTGTATTTGGTAAAGCTTTATACCTGAAAGGAAAGGGTTCGGGAAACCCTTTTGTTGTTCCCCTGAAGGAAGGGTTGAAATTTTCTGTAGCACCGCCACCGGTAACCTGCTTGATCATTTCGGCGTTGGGGCGGTTCCAACCTTCGAAATGACAATCTATATGCTGGCCGGGACCGTCATAAAACCTAAAGAATTCACGTACGCCATCAAAAACCCCCAGTTCTGTATCTGCATTGAAAAGGCTTTCTTCAATCGTAAGGTTACCAGCCAACATGGTGATGGTTTTATTATCACTAAATGCACAATTATAAAAAACGGTGTTTTCGTTTTGGCCACCAACCCCCAGCCCACAATAAAGGGCCTGGTCGTTTCCATAAAACAAACCATTTTCGATAAGCTGCCTTGTTCCTACATTCCATCCAAAATTCTTTTTTACTGAATGGTCGGGGTTCAGTTGGTCAAAAACATCCCAGCCTGTCATGCAGGTGTGGGCGACAAAACCGTCAAACTTCCCTAACGGTTCGTTTGTTGGGTTCAAACCTTGAAAATAGGGAAGGGATGAACTGAGTTGCATAGGACTTTCTGGAAAAGCAAACCAGAAGCCCGTGCCTTCTGTTCCTGCTGCCACATTGTTTTCAAAGTAGTTGTTTGGGTTGGTGATCCAATAGGAAGCAGGAGACCTGTTTTGGGGGGTATCCGCATCAGAAGGGTTGTCCGCAAAATTATCGGAAGGAGTTAATTCTTCTCCCAGCTTGGGTCGCCGGGTTACAAATACCACGTTGTTTTTGATGGTATTGAATCGCTCTCCGCCATCTTCCAGGAATATGCCATGCCCTATGTGGTCATAGGCAAAGACGCCATCTACAGTCACATAATCTGTACCGTGAATGGTCACGGCACGATTGAATGATTTATGGATGCTGCTGTTTTTCAGGTAACTGCCCTGTGCTTTATCTTCATTCAAATGCCAATGGAATGGGTATCTTGCCAGTATTCCTTTCTGTCCCATTTTGTAAAGCTCCACATGCTCTACATGGGCAGTAGAACCCTTCATAACCATGATATGGCCCCCATAGCCATCTTGCTCATTGGTGCCATCCATTGCCCCTTGAATTTTGATATAATGCGACAGCAAACCAACTTCCCCAAAAATATCTACGTCCCAGGTTTTTCCGTCGGTACCCCTTTCGTAGGACTTTGATCCACCGATATGTTTATATTGAAGTGGTGATTTAAGGGTAAGTGTTTTTTTATCCTCACTCACTGCTGTGATTTCCGATTCATCCACATTTTCCCAGGCTCCTTTTTGATTGTTGTTTACATCAACGGCCAGCTCTGTAGAAGTCAATGCAATCATATCCCCGGCTTCCCATTCAACAGGCTCCCTTAACGTGATTTGGGTAGCTCCGACGTTTGCGGTGGAAGCGATATTCGTCCAGCTTTTTCTTTTATTGCCATGGAGTTCGATCGCACCTCCGTCCATTACCATTATGCCTTTGTATGCAGGTGAGGCGTTGTTGGTTTTGGCTCCTTTTAAGGTGATAATACATCGTTCAGTGGCATGATAGGGCTGGGCTTCTGTTCCGATTTCCAGTTTGCCACCCAAAGCGACCATTATGCTTTCAGTTTCCAGGTCGATCCAGGCATCTGCTTCTTGTGTGTTCAGGGCGTTCAATGTCCCATGAACCATGATAGATTTTGCACGGCAGGTACCGACCATGGTGAGAATAACCCCTTCAGGGACAATGATATCGTCATTGGCTGTTGGTATATTTTCCCCCGGCCAAATTGAGTTATTTGTCCACAAACCAGAGTTGGTCAGGGTAATGGTATCGGCCATGCTTGTTGCTGGCATCATGATGATGAGTATTGCGCATGATAGCAATAGCGCTTTGATTTGGTGGGGGATGAGTTTTTTTTTCTTATCTCCAATCCGTTGGGCTAATATTTTCATCTTCTGGCTTCTGGTAAAAGTGTATTCATAGAGGGTCTTTGATTGTTTCAATAATTATATGTAAACCAGGAACTAATTGTTCATGGCCAAGGAATAGCATGGAGTTTGTTGGTGTAAAAGATACCCCTGTTCAATTTGCACTTATAAAACATCGCGATGCATTTTCAACTAATGCATTTGTATCATCGCGCGTATTAAGTGAGTTGCGGGTCGAAGGCCTGGGGCTCGATCCGTTGACATTGCAGGTCAGTAAGCTTCTTTGAACTGAAAGTTTTCGACAAACCTATTGGGAAGCTTTTCCACTAACCAGGGGTATCCAATTTATGTAGTTTCCATGCTGGATTAAATCTCGTGTATAGTGGAACCTGCCTAAACCTGCTAATATTTTGGTAACTAAAATTTTGTTTCTCTTATCATGAAATTTCAATTTAGAAAGGGAACCATCAGTTCACTTTTAGTTAGTAACATTGACATTGCATATGCGATAAATGAAACCAACAACCAATCGATCATTCGTTGCTTAAAATTTTTAAATTGAATTGTTATAAATGTGATATTTTGCTGGTAAAACATTTCTTTAAAGATAGATTTGATATTATCTAAAACTATCCTGCACCTACCGGTACGTGTACTGTCCTGGTAGCTGAATTGGCCATAAAATGACTTGAAAGCAAGTATTTGGCTTTTCAGGTGCTTCGACGTGTATTCAGCAACCGATTGGATTGCTTAATTGTTGATGGTATAAGGTGGAGTTACTATTCAATAAAAAATACAGAGGTTATGGCAGTTTTAAAACTTCTTTTCCAGGAGCTTCATGTTTATCTCCTTGGGCTATCCCCATAAGCAGAGGGCAGTCGGTCGGCGCAACAAAAACAAACTTTAGGAAGGCTTTTATATGATATAGCTAATTTTTACTCGGCTTTGTCCATGTCAAAAATGGTTTCATCCGTTTGGGTGGTTACGCCCATTTTTTATAATTTCAGGTTCCTGTAGGCTTAAGGTCACTGCATCTCCTTGTTTGGGTTATAAAAGTGGATTTTTTATTAAGTCTCGTCTTTAATGGTATTCAATCGAAAGTAGCGTCCAGTTGTCATCCAGCAAACATTAGTGGTATCAAAACCCAATGTGCCCGACCTTTTCTGATCTAAAGTGATCAGGCCAGGTTGATCGATATTCCAAGTACCACTATTGCCAATACCAGGATCGTAATGCCTAAAAATACGAATCGCTTGGCCTTTAATGCCACACCTGACCATTCACCGGTCAACACTCCAAATATATTGGCAATGACGATGGATACTATCATCATTACAGGAAACCCCAAATAGGCCCCCAGGTCGCCAATAAGCGATATACCCATTCCATAAACAACTATGCCTCCAGGCCATAAAATGCCCATAATGCCGACCAACAACCAATACTTTCCGGTACCCGGCAGCTTGTAGTTTTGAAAGGTCTTGTTTCTAAATAGGAGGAAAATACAGTAGGTAATGTTGACCAGAAAATTAGCTGTCAAAACGAGTGATAGCAAAGCATTTTCGGCATAAATGGGTTGCGCACCATGTTGTATGGCTGCTGATGACACAGCTCCTCCATAGATGAAGCCAAAATTGACAAGCGAGGACAAAACACCCGCAAGGATGCAAAAAAGCAACCCTTTTCGAAAGTTCTTTTCATTTTTACCACCAGCTACATCTTGATCATCAATGATTTGGTCTTTTTCTTTCAGCAAACCCGCTTTAGCTGTAACCGTCAAGCCTATAATCATTACAAGGACGCCAAGTAAAAGGACAAGCCCGGACTGGCTTAAAAGTGCTTCAGGTTTATTAACAGATAGGGGGATAATGGAGCCTCCAATTGCAATGACCCCCATGATGATGGCCATGCCAATGGAAAACCCGATTTCGGCTCACCCTTTTCCAAAAAAAATACCTCCGGCACCCCATCCAATGCCAAACAACACAGCGAGAATAATAATGCCCGGGGAGACGCTACCATAAATTTCTGAAAGGTCGGGGAGCAGCAATATTGAAAGGGGCCAGGGTAACAGGAGCAAGGCCATTAAGGAGCCAGCCCCCCAGGTGTTTTCCCAAGCCCACTGATGGGTGTATTTTAAAGGGAACGAAAATATACCTTCAAAAGCTCCTCCTATGAACATAAGGAGAAATCCTGCAATGAATAAATTTTCCATTTTAGTTTTGAGTTGGTTAGGTGATTTGTACTATGTGATAGTTTTTTAGGGTTACAATAACTGAACGATATGTTTTACATCAAAACTTTTGTTCACCATGGGTTTGGCCATATTCCATTGCATCATACAGATGTGATTGGATGTTGCTATTGTGATCTTCAGGTTTGCGGGCAGGTCGTTTAAGAAACCTGCCTTTTTTTTCAGGATTTCCCTGGAATTTTCTGGTTGTTGGATGTTGTATGACCCACCCGCACCACAGCAATGGTCGGCATTTGGAGCAAGCTCCCAGTCATAACCTGTGGCATCAAGCACTGAGTCTGAAATTCCACTTACTTTTTGTCCATGTACCAAGTGGCAAGGGAGATCTACAAACAATTTATGGTTAGTTTTTTTCTGTTCTAATTTCTTCAATTCCAGTTCACCCAAATAGCCGGACACATCTTGAACCTTAACTCCGGTACTGGCAAACGACTTGGCCAGTTGGAGCCCGCAACCCGAGGAGTTGGTTAGCAGCAGGTCACAGTCTGTAGCCGATAAAGCATTTTGGTTTTTTTGTTCCAAATTGAGAGAAGGGCCTTGTCCTGTATGGGTATAAAAGGCCCCACAGCAAACTTGGTCGTTTGGTATCACGACACGGATGTTGTTTTTGACTAAAGCTCGAACTGTTGCAAAGTTGACCTCTCTAAAAAAGCTTTCCATGATGCAACCTGTAAACAAGGCAACTTTTGGGCCTGTGGGGTTGTATCTTTTGTTGAGTTGGGAAGCATATTGGCTGGTGGAAGTGAATAAGTGTGGTTTTCCTGGAAAGATCATTTGATGGGGAAAGCCCGTTGTTGTGCGGAGTAGCCTGATAGGAAATGACAATGCATTCAACAATTTGGGTTTATCAAGGACTTTGGCCATCAAAGTCAACTTCCAATCAAGATTGCCTCTACCAGAAGCGACCTGCTCGTGTCTGTATTGCTCCAGAAGTTGGCCATACTCAATTTTTGAAGGACAAATGGATTCACAGGCAAGACAACCCACACACTGATCTGCATAAAAATCAGTTGACTGATCGGCATCAATTCGGTTTTCATCTATAGCTTTCCATTGTTGAAGCCGCCCTCTTGGAGAGTTGGCCTCATTACCGGTAAGTCTGTAAGTAGGGCACTCATTTAAGCAAAGTCCGCAGTGCACACATGCGTCTAATAGGTTTGCACTGCTGTTGGCTTGTCCTTTAGTCATCGTTTTCATAATCTGCTCCAGGTGTCTTGCAGTTCTTCCAGCCAGGAAGACTCAGTGTCCCAGTTATTTTCCGTTATACCTTGTTGGTTTTGATATACACCACCTCCCAATCTGCTGGTCTCCTCATCCAAATAGGAAATGGCGTCTTGATGCAATGTTTCGTTATCATTGTTATGGATCAATACCACTCCACTATATGGAAATGACACAACTGATCCTCCGAATTTTTGCACATATTTATTGGCTAGAGGGATCGCTTCAGAAATTGTTGTTTTGACAGTTAATGAAGGAAGCAAACGTTGTGGCCGCTTCGTGGAGGATAATATGACCCCAACATCATCAGCCAATTTTGTAAAATGTTTTTCGAAGATTGGTTTTTCGGAGGGAATACAATTTACATACAATTCCACATATTCACCTTCATTATATCTAGTGATGTAATTCAAGCTATCAATCCAGTGAACCCAGGCACTGTTAATCAGCGAGTTTTGAAAATGCTCCAGGTTTGTTTTATCCCCTTTTATCTGGCAGTGAAAATTATCCCCGCCCTCCGGCCTTAGGCGTATTACATAATCAAGGGCATGTCCTAGTTTACCATCACTATGCAACAAAAACTTGAACAAGTCATACCCAGTGGTGGATTTAACCACTTGCTCGCCAATCCGGATGATTTTGCCGGAACTTAATTGCCAATTCATTCCCAAAATATTGTCCAGGTACGAGCCGAACCTGGTAGAACCTTCGGCGAATTCCATGACTTTCAAATGTTCTTTTACACTTGAATTCAAATCATAATGCAATGGAAACCTGAGTCCATGTTCACCCGCAGTTTCATTAATCTTGTGGCAAGATTTTGTGGCAGGGCAGCACATTACCATATCCACAGGATCTACAAAGTGTTTGAACAGTTTTGGTTCGGTGTTTGGCAATGTCATTGGTTTTCCGTTTTCAAAGGCCATTAATAGGAGCCGGCATTTACTGTGTCATCACCAAGCCCTTCCGGGCCTATGGCCGAATAGCCGCCATCAACCATTAAGTTGGTACCGGTGATGAAAGAAGCATCATTGCTCAAAAGAAACAATGTGGCGCGAGCCACCTCGATAGGGTGTCCCATGCGCCTGAGCAAATGGAACTTCCCCCAAATAGGATCCCACTTTTTCCTGCCACCACCATCAAGGTTGGCGGCCTTATCTGTTTCTGTTGTCCAAATCCAGCCGGGATCAATACTGTTTACGCGTATATTATCTGGTGCCAAATCCATGGCCTGACATTTTGTGAGTTGATTTACTGCTCCTTTGCTTGCGTTGTAAGTCCACCGGGTGGGCTGTGCAATGTGTGCAGAAATACTCGACATATTGACAATTGCACCACCATTATGCATATGAGGTTGGCAGAACCGTGCCATGTGGGCATAGGCTACAGGCCCCACCAACAAGCTCCTTTTCCAATCTTCGGTCGTTGCATCTGTGGCTTTGGCAACAAACGAAAAAGCGTTGTTGACCAGGTGATCAACTCCTCCAAAGGCTTCCACGGTCTTATCTACAACCAACTGACAAAATGATTCCTGCCCCATGTCCCCATGGACAAATACTGAGTGAAAGCCAGATGTATTCAGCTCATTTTGATAATTGAGGCCTTCTTGTTTGTCCAGTCCGGTGAAAAGTACTTTGCCCCCTTCCTGACAGTATTCGTTAACAATGGCTTTTCCAATGCCAGCTGATCCACCTGTTACGATACAGACTTTATTTTTGAACCGGTTGGGGATGCTTTTATGTTCTGGTGAAGTATTCATGTCATTTTCATTTAGTGAGTTGTTAATCCATAAAAATCTATAGCGTTGTTGCGATATACCTTTTGTAAGTCTTCGATAGAGAGGTTTTCTGTGAAAACCCGGGCTATTTCAAGCCACTTTTCAATCGTAGCACCCCGCAAGAGATGTGGCCAATCACTACCCCATATTAGCCGGTCAGGTGAAAAACAGTTTAGCACGGTCTCTGCGTATGGCTGAAGGTCATCCGGAGACCAGTTTTGCAAGTTCGCATTGCAGATAAGGTTTGAAAACTTGCAGTAGTGCGGGCCTGCTTCCGAAAAGGCGGTGATGTGTTCTTCCCAGTGTTTGAACTCTCCTTTATCAATATTAGGACTGCCACAATGATCCAAAATGAACCTGGTCTGCGTGCATAGCTTCATCAGTTTCAATACATTTGGAAAATGCTCAGGGCTTATAGTCAGTTCGCAATGGAGCCCCAAAGCACCAAGTAGCTGAACCCCTTTCACAAATCCTGGTTGAATGCAAAAGTTGGGATCATCTTCAAATTCAATGATTCTCCGTATTCCCTTCACTCTAGGGTTTTTTGCCATCTCCCTCAGTATGGGCTCGGCTAGTGCCCCATATTCTAGTGGGGCCCAGGGTACTATAGCTTGCAAACGTGGGTCTTGGTCGGCAAGGGAATCTATCCATTTAAGTTCGTCGAGGGATTGGTCTCGCCTACATTCACACTGAACATAAACCATGGCTTGCACTTGCTGTGCACCCATGGCCTTATTGTAATCGGGAAGGCCAAAAGTGTGGTTGATGATGGGAACATCAGCCAGCCACGGATAACTAAATTTATTGATGTCCCACAGGTGTATATGGGCATCTACAATTGGAAAGTCTATTGGTCTATTCTTCATCGTTGGTTGATTACATTTGTTGTGGTGAATCGTGTGAATATGACGACTGGATCTATACTTTTAGTTGGTTTGTGGGGGTATATGCTTTTCCCCAAATCTCCTTTCGGGAAAAATCTTTAGTGGGTTTAAACGGTGTGTAGGGTTAAAAATGTATGCTATGGAAAGTTGGAGGTCCTTGCCAGTTTTTCCAAAATACGCTGACGTGTAATGGGATTTGTCGTTTCCGATACCATGCTCTCCGGACAATGTTCCATCATGGTCAATTACGAATCTCATCAGTTCCTTGCTTATTTGCTCTACCGCATCGCATTCCTCCGGCTTCTTTGAATCAAACAATAGATTGGGGTGCAAATTGCCATCACCGGCATGAAGGATGGTGGCAACTCTGATGTTATGGGCATCCGATATTTCGTAGATAAACCTGAGGGCTTGTTTGAGGTGTTTTTTGGGTATTACGGCATCTTGTACCAAAAAATTAGGACTTACCTGTCCCATAAGCCCTCCCATTACCTTTCGCGCTTTCCAGAGTTGGGAGCGTTTTTCAGGGTCATCACTGAAAGCTACATCTACGCTTCCACAGGCCTTTAATAAGCCGACAACCGAATCTACCCGAGAGTCAACCAATAGGGTAGGGCCATCAATCTCGGTCAGGATCAGATAGGAGTCTTTGGGGATACCCGCTGACATAGGGCTATTTTCTACCATATTCACAGACCGGGGATCCATGAATTCAATAGCAGAGGGAAATGAATGGTGGGAAACCAACTGATTTATAGCCTCTACAGCCTGGCCAAAATGGGAAAAAGAAGCCCTGAATGTCCATACTTTTTCGGGTTTGGGAACAACCCTAAGCCAAAACCTGGTAAATACCCCGAGTGTACCTTCTGATCCTATAAATAACCGTTTCCAGTCTGCCTTCCAATTTCCCCGACCCCCAGCCGGCCCACCAAACCGGACAACAGACCCGTTGGCAAGTATAGCCTCAACCCCCAGCACATAATTGCTTGTGACACCATATCTAAAACAATGGCTCCCTCCGGAATTACAGGCAACATTCCCTCCCAGTGTACAGGCTAGTTCTGAAGAAGGGTCTGGTGGATAGTAAAGATCATAAGATTCCAGCTGCCTATTGAGCTGTTTTAGAGTGACCCCACTCTGAACGACAACATATTTATCCTCAGGGTTCACTTCTTCTATCGACTTTAAACTGGAGAGGTGAATCACCAGGCCATTTTGTGCTGCGACCGGTCCACCTGAAAGGGATGTACCTGCACCACGTACCACCCACGGAATGTTGATTCTTTTTACTTCTTCAATTAATGCGGTCAGTTCGTCAATATTGGCAGGTATTGCAACGGCATCAGGTTTGTAACTTTTATAGCCAAGTGCATCAGATTCGTATGCCACCATTTCACTCGGGCTAACCAGCAACTGACCTGAAGCCAGTACGGATTGGAGTTGGTTTAACCAATGTATTTTGTCGTTGACTTGTTCCAAAGATTGAAAAGTAAGGTCAGCAATTGCTTGCGTATAAATTTGAAAGTAAGTAAATGATCAATAATTTAATAACCATCCTGTTGTTTCCTGCTGAGGTAGTGGAGAGAAGTGAAAGTTTACTTGTTTTGGTACTGAAACTCTTTATCGAGCGACACATTCAAAAACTCTGAAGACCCTGGTAGGGTGAACTGGTAATCCAGTAGGGGGTCATACTCTACAGTGAGCACGTCCGAACTGAACTCCATAACATGTCCACCAAATGACTTGTCATCTGAAATAAAATGAAAGTGATAACCTGCTACATTGATATGTCCTATGAACTCCGGGCAATAGAAGCCCACCATGGTACCTGAAATGTTTTCCTTTTCGAAGACGGGGCGTTCAGGGATCAGTACATCCAGCCCTTTTTCAAATGGTTTTTCCTGCTTGTGCAGTCCACCGCACTTCATATATGAAAACTCGCCCTTCACGCTAAACGAGTAAAATTGGTTGAGGCTTGGGAGTCGCTCATTCACCTCAGCTATGAGTGAATCAAAATTGGTAGGTTTTATTTGAAACGACCCTTCCGGATCAAAGAAAGCCGCATCCACATAGGCCACCATCTCATCATCTGAGGGCACATCTACTACACCATCTTCTCTAACCCTGTAGGGTACTCCATCCAACATCACCAGTTCCCCATCAAGTTTGGAGTACGAACCCAGTCCGATATCACCCTTCTCCTTTAGTTCTTTGACGGTGAGATTTCCTTCAAATACCTGATTTACAAATCCCCACCATATATTGTATTGGTAAAAAGTATTTTCTCCTCTGGCAGGGGGAGTAGAAGCTTTAGAGGCTGGAATGGGAGGGGTGCAGGCTTGTAACAAAATGATGGTTCCGCAACAGAATGAGTTGAAGAGTAGGTGATTTTTGACTTTTTGAAATTTCATTAATCTTGGTTTTTTAAATGTACGATTTGAGTATTGCTTTTTGATTTTGTTGGGTAATTGAAAGTTACCCTTCGCCTAGAAATTTTTGCATAGAAATTGGCTCTTCAAATTCTTTGATCTGAATGTTTTTCCAGAAAATTTCGACTGTTTCAGCTTCTAAAGCTATAGGCCCTTTGTCATTGCGCAGGTCGGTAGCCATATTGACAATTGAGCCATTGAGTTTGTGGATGACGTATTCATCGCCCATTACAATTATTTCACATTGGTTCCATTCGTCATCCAGACCATGAAATGATGCACCTGAAACTGCCCGATGTTCGCCTTCTTTTAAAGGTTGTTTTACCCCACCTTTAGAAGGGAGTTTAAAGGTATTGCCGTCCTCAGAATACCATTGCATGGTGGTACCTGCCGCCCAAAAGTCACCGACATGGTTCGTGTCCTCCAGATGGTTGTACCTGATCTGGTACTGCAATCCTATCGGAAATACCTTTACTTCCTCAATTTGGTAAAATACCCCGGCATCATACTGAAATTGATGGAAATTGTTGACCGGCTTCTTGCCCCATTTAAATTCAAATTTCAAATGATACATGCTGTAACTTTTCTTGGTTACCATCACGCCATGGAAAGCATTGATCCTTGTCGTAGATCCCGAGTTTTCGGGCAAATCCCGAAAGAAGTGCAAAATACCATCTTCACCAATGGTATAGACCTTTTTGATTTCTGAAGTAGAACCGTTACGAAGGAGCAACTCCCAGTCATTAAAATCTTTTCCGTTGAAAAGTGGCACAAATCCATCATTACTGGTCGCATCCATCCGACTTTCAGAAAGCGAATTTTTATTGTTATCGGCTGGTTTGGAAGTACAGCCTGCTAGCAAAAAGGCCGTTTGTAAAATCACTAAGCAGGATACAGTTCTTCTTATATGTCCAATGGGGTATTTCGTCATCATCTTGTTATTTGGTTTTGATTACAATCCTTTGAAAATCATAGAGGCTCGCTATTTTGTTTTCGTCCCTTACTTCCAGGATCAGGTGGATGGTTTCTCCGGATGCATCTTTCGGCACCCGTATGGAGCATTTTGGCTGGTTCGGATCTTTTATGGCGATCTCACCTGTATATGTTCCGGCTTCAGGGTAAACCCACCACTTGATAACGAGGTTGTCACCATCCGGGTCGGATGATCCGGAAGCATCGAACTGAATGGTCTTGCCCGCCTCGGCTTCCAGAAATTTTATTCCATTCCCCGGTAAATCATTCAGTACCGCTACGGGTGGATGATTGGCGTTTTTATACTCTGCCACGCACCAATCCATTCTGCATTTAAAATCGTTGAACAAGACCTGTCGCCAACGGTGCACAGGCGTATTGATGTTGTTGTAGGTCTTTCCATCAGAGGGGTCTGTCCAGGTGTCGCTTGTATCGGCATAGGCCATAAACCCTTGGAATTCTTCTTTCTCACGTTTTGAGATGGTAGGGTAGTAGATAGACCAGACATTGGCCTGCTTTTGCGAAGTGTAACGACCGCTGAACCCACCCCAATCCGGGTGATAAGGATCGTATAAATCAGGCTCAATCAGTCCAATCCAGGGAACAGTGCCTCCTCCTTCAATGAAATGAAACCTTCCTATATCAAACCTGTCGGGGTATAGTGCACCCAACGCCCCATGATTGGTTTGGATGTTTTCGGTGGCCCAATCATGAACTCCTTCAACAGAATTGGAGTATGGTTTCCAAACCCATGGCCCTAAACCTTCAGAATCTCCTGCCTCCACTCCGGTATTTCCACCATAAGCATTTTTTTGGTTTATGCTTCGAATCCAATGGATGTCTGGGAAATTCTTCAATATCCACGCGCCAGCATCGTCTTGTGCCCCATTTTCATACACAATCAGTTTGGAGATAAAAGCCCTGAGGTCTTCTTCAGAATGTGATTGCCTATAGTCGTAAATCGCTTGTGCCAACGTATTGGATCCCGCATTCACCACAACATAAAGTGGCCTTGGGTCATCTTTTAAAACGGCATTAACAATAAGCTTTGAGCCCGGACTGGAATTACAATCCCCCACATCGTCAATGCCATAATTTTGCTGGCCGGTACGCACAATTCCTCTCAAGTATTCGGGCGTATGCCAGCCATCATCATGCTTTTTTAGGTTTTCATACACTTCACTGTACCCATCTATTAATTTATAAAGAAGATCAGGGTGAAGCCTTTTTCGATAGGCGGGACCGTCAAAGTCCGGTCTGAGCCAAATGCCTGTTACAGCAATCAACCCTTCTATGTCAATCTCATTGTTGTACATCAGCAGGTGTGTCATCTGCTGCATTTCATCGGGCTCATTGCCCATGTCGGCTAGTACGATCAGGCGGTGTTTTGGCTGGGCAATAGACGAGTGACATATTAGAATCAGGACGAATAACGAAACAATTTTTGTTTTCAACTTTTTTTCAACTATTGAGTTAACCAATTAATTACCAAGCTATTTTTTCAATACCGGATCGTTGGTTTTTTTCTGCCAACCAATGAGTTCCTTTTGCATCTTTTTTAGGGTCTTTTTGTATTCGTCCTTTTCAGCAAGGTTATTTACTGCCCAGGGGTCATTATCTAAGTCATAGAGTTCTTCTTCGGGAAGTCTTCCTTCTACAATTTGGGCAAGTAGTTCATACGCCAGGGTATGTTCATTCTTGGCACGAATGGTCTCAGAGAAGACCTGATTGTCATATACTTTGTGATCTGGCATCCACAGATCTATATTCATAGGCGGGTTGGCCCACGGATCCCCCTCAGAGCCCTTAAGTTTGGGTTGGGTGAAATTTCGTACATAGTACCATCTGCCATCAGAAACGGCACGCCCATCATAGTAGGAATTGGTTTCTGTCATGACTGTTTTACGATCTGAAAATTCAGCGGCCTCCCCTCGTAGCAAAGGCCATAGCGAACGACCATGTTGAATGTCAGGTTTTTCAACTTCCAAAAACTCAAGGATTGTAGCCATCAAATCCAAGTGACTCACCGGAGCGGTAATTTTTACATTTTCCTTTACGCCTGGCCCAGCAATAATTAGTGGCACTTGGGTACCAGCCGGATAGCAGGCAACTTTTCCTCTTTGATAGGCCATTCCGTGATCGGGTGTAAAGATGACCAGGGTGCTGTCCGACAATCCGGATTCTTCAAGATTTTTCAGCAATACCCCAGCCCAGCTATCTACAAGCTCCACCATAGCGAAATACCTTGCCAGGTCTTTCCTTGCCACTTCCGTATCTGGTAAAAAAGGGTGTATTGGAATTTCCTTCCAATCAACCGATGTAGGTGGTGCCAACCGATCTTCAGGGTTGGAGCTAATCCCATTGTCTACAAGTTTTCTTTGCCACGGTGCGTGAGTCAATGAAGTGTTGGCCATAAGAAAGAACCCTTGACCTGCTGCTTTTTCTTTTACATTTTGAATCAATCCATCCCAACTCTCAGGGTTAAAGATACCTTCTGAAGCAATCCTGCCCCAACCATAATCAAAGCGAAACTTACTCATTGGCTGAACATGGGTTTTGGAAGTAATGGCCGTGAAATATCCTTGCTGATTTAGGATTTCCACAAGTGTTGGAACTTCTTCCTTAATAGATGTCAAACGGAAATCTGACAGATCTTCATCTGGCGGAATAGGAAGATCATCAATAGAAAGGTTGTGAACATTGCCAGTCATTCCATTATCATGAGGCATACGGCCTGTGTATATTGCACCCTTAGAAGGCGAACAAACCGGCTGTGCGCAAAAGTTAGCGGTAAACTGAACGCCTGCTTGGGCAAAGTTGTCCAGAATAGGTGTTTCAATCCCGGGTGTTCCCAATGACCCCAGATGGTTGCCCATGTCTTCAGGGAAAAGTATCAATACATTTTTCTGACAAACCCCTATAATAGGCAGTGTAAGCAGCACTAAAACGAGTGATATATTAAAGTTTCTTATTCTTTTCATATCAATTTATAATTTGCAATTCTATTTTTTCTTTTTTGCTTTTTTCAGAGCTTCTTCCCTCTTTTCCAAATCCAGGATATAGATACCATGGCCAATTCCGGCCACTTCATTATTTCCGGCCACCTGAAAGGCGATGTACTTACCATTGTCGCTTACCACGGGGTTTGATGCCTTGTAAATACCACCCTCATTGAACCATGTAATGCGCTCCCATTCAGGATTGTTTACCTCTAGCTTCAACTTCCATAGGTCAATGTTCGCTCCGGTGTTCGTGGAGTTGTGTTTGCTCGATTCGACGAGTGTGTATTTTCCATCGGGATAAATGCCTTCCGGTTCATCGTATGCATCGGGGTTATTGGAATAATTGACCAATTTTCCGGTGGTATAGTCCAGCCCAAACACCTCGCAGTTTGGCCAGGCCTGAACGGTAATTTGATTTTCCTTTCCGGGAATGAAGTTTTGCGGTTCAAGCACCATATTTTTTACTTCTTCCCATGTATTATTGAGAACGACACGTTGATTCACAATTCTCGGCTTGTCAGAGGAGTAGTCCAG
Organism: Cyclobacteriaceae bacterium; assembly: GCA_040222275.1. Lineage (GTDB taxonomy): Bacteria > Bacteroidota > Bacteroidia > Cytophagales > Cyclobacteriaceae > CAXBNB01. The sequence goes on along the minus strand of JAVKDJ010000073.1, from coordinate 89,500 downwards.
CTCACCGACCCACATTTCATAGTACCTTCTGTCCTTTGGAAAAAGTCCGTGATGCTGCACCCATGAGATTTTCAAGTCTGTTCTTGAGGCTGCAGGTCCTTCCCAGCAGTACTCCCCAAGTCTGGTGGGTGGACCTTTTAGATCTTTGTCCAACACCCACAACTCAGCCAACCGAAATCGGGCTTCCTGCCAGTCATCGCCAGGAAAGTCCTTTACGCCAGAAAGGAGGATGTCTCCATTGCTTAGGTAAAGTGCTCGCACATAACCTGCATGGTAGTAGTGGTGGGTGAGTGGTTTGTACTTACCTGTTTCTAGGTTATACTCATATACATCTCCAAATGAGCGCTCTACGAAAAGGATGCGCTTACCATCATGAGACCAATCTGCCCGCTCACCAAAGTCAGTTACTTTGGTGATGTAATCTGGGTAGTCTGTGTCTGTCCAGCTCTGCTCGTTAGTCTTTTGCGTAAGCGATGGAAACACCAAAGCAATCGTTAGGAAATATAAAATTGTTTTTTTCATCTATTGTGGGATTAGGAATATCCGTCTTTGTTTGACTATTTGACCTTCATTACTACTCGACGGTAATCGACCAAAGGGACTATTTCGCTTGTATCCCATACTTCAAGAATGAGGTGAAGCTCTTTTCCTTGGGTATCCTTCGGAATCTTAAAAGTTATCTCTGCATTTTTGGGATTTATAATCTGGATACTTTTCGAATATGGGTTTCTTCCGGCTTCACTGTAGATCCACCATTTATATTCTAGCTTATCCTTGTCAGGATCGGTTGACCCAGAAGCATCGAAGCTCATCTTTTCTCCAGGTGAGACTTCCTTGAAGATAATGGCATCAGTGGCATCACCATCCAGTACCGCCACAGGATTGTGATTCGCTTCCTCATAGGGCTGGACACACCAATCGATGCGTGCCCGAAAATCGTTCCACATGGCCTGTCGAAAGTGCCAAATAGCAGTGTATTTGTCATTATATTCTTTGCCTGTTTCCGGATCGATCCATTGATCAATGGCGTCTGTATAAACATGAAAAGGTTTGTTCCTCTGTTCATCCTCAGCTATGTCTTTGTATAGTGAAGAGACATTCAACTTTTTCTCGGCTGAATATCTGCCGCTCCACCCACCCCATGAAGGTTCGGAGGGATCGGTAAGTCCGCTGGTTGCTAAACTCAACCAAGGGATGGTCCCGCCACCCTCGATAAAATCAGGTGCATCAAAGGTATGTGTAAAGAATAATCGCATTGGATATAACTCACCTAAACCGCCATGGCCAGTACGAATATGTTCATGGGCCCAATCATCCTGCCCTTTGGTGGAATATGCGTAGGGCTTCCATACATGAGGGCCAATATCTTTCTTACTAGGCCCTCCATAGCCTCTGTTCTGAAAATTCATACGGACCCAATGGATATCCGGGAATTCATGTACGATCCAAGCACCGGAGTTGTCTTGTGCACCATTTTCCATGACGCGTATCTTAGCCACAAACGCAGCGACCTCTTCGGGAGTATGATTTTTACGATAGTCGTATAATGCTTGCGCCAGAGTACTTGAGCCAGCATTAATTACGATAAAAAGTGGTCGTGGATCGTCATTTGTAACTTGTCTAATAATGAGCTCAGACCCTTCGCTGGTTTTACCTTCCCCAATTTCATCGATTCCGTATGCTGATTGCCCCGATACAATGCTTACCCGTAAGTTGAAAGGAGATATCCAACCGCTTGAATGCTGGTGTAGGTTGTTATAAACCCTTTCATAACCACGTACCAAACGCTCATATAATTCGGGGTGGATTTTTCTGCGATAGGCATACTTCTGTCCGGGACGTAGATGCAAGCCTGACACGGCGATGAGCCCCTCAATGTCAATTTTATCAGAATACATTAACAGGTGAAGCATCTGCTGTTCCTCATCGGGTTCATTGCCCATATCTGCCAGAACAATCAGACGGTGCTTATCGTTTTGCGCTGAAAGTCCACTTGAAACGAGAAGAAATAGAAGTAATAGTAATCTGTAAGTTTTCATGATGTTTTATTTTGTATTCTTAATACAATTAATCAGTAAAGAATTATTATATCACCTCAATTCAGAACCTAACCTTTAAGTTATGGCTAATAAACCCTTTTGCTGTCCTGTAGATACCGGCTATTCCCACCACCATTTGTAGTTGGCAAGCTCCTGCGAGGTAGTCCCATCCAAAAACTTCGCGGCTTGGCCAGACTTGTACGGTGAATTGGTTTTCTTTTTAGGGAATAAGTTTTTTGGCAATGGCGGAATCCATAATCATCACTACCAAAGAAAACCAGACCACCATTCGGTGTAAAGAGCATCGTCACTTGGTTTTTAACATTTACAGCTAATCCATTGTTATTCTTTCAGGCCACATATTCAAGGCCTTATCCAATACTCTTTTAGTGTAATGGGCAGCCGTTTGATCTATCCCTATGTCCCTGGGAAAAGCCTTCTTGGAAAACCTCAATAAGTCACCTTTTGACAGCAAGTGATCAGTATGACTGTAGTAAAAAGCCATAATGGCCGCATGAAAAACACTGCCATCATCTGTCGCCTCTACATCTTTGAGGATGGCTTTGAAGGCCAGATTAGATTCTTCAATGATTCCTAAATATTGTGCGGCCATCAGGCGGTTAACTACCTTATCATCACTTTTCAGTATTTTTTTTAGGGTCGCGATTGCCTTCTTATCCTTCTTTTTGGTTAGAAAAGCCCCATACGCACCCCAGTACCGAACAATCGGGTTTTTGTCTTTCATGTAACTAACATATTCAGACATTCGCTTTATCTCACCCAAGGATGCAGCCTTTGCGACTTCCAGGATTCGCTCAATATCATATTCGCTGCTTTGTGCATATTCATAAAGTGTTTTGTACTTTTTTTCATTACCAATCAGGTCAAAATACATGGCTTCCGGAATAAGCCCGATATCACGCGTATCGATCATCCATTGATCTAATTTCTGTGACATTCTCTTCAGTCTCTCCTGATGCTCCGGCTCACTGACGAGATTATTGATCTCCCATTTATCATTTTCAAGATCAAATAGTTGAAGTGTTGGTTTAGAACTAAAGAACCTGGATTGAATTTCATCGCATTGTCCGTCCCTAAAATGCTGCTCGAAAGCTCGCCAATTGGCTTGAACTGTGTAGGGGAAATGCAATGCGCTTCCATCCGGCACATGAGGTAAGAAATTTCGAATGAAATGGTATTTACCATCTGTTGTAGCACGTGAAAACCCAGGTTGTTCATCCATTCGGTCCCGGTATAAATGAACATGGTCTGGTGATTCCTCTTTGTTCCCACCAAGAAACACGTGACCCTGCATTAACTCTGGCACGTCACATCCAGCGATGGATACTAATGTCTTGGGAAAATCAACGAAGCTCACAAGGTCTTTATACGTTTCGCCTTTGCGTACGTCAGACAGGTGTTTCCACTTATCCGGCAGATATACAATAAAGGGAACCCGTGTGCCTGAGTTGTATACAAAGCGCTTGGATCGTGCCAATTGACCCCCATGGTCAGAATAAAAGAAAACAATGGTATTATCTGCTACTCCTTCGTCTTCCAGTTCTTGCAAACGCATGCCCGCAGTTTCGTCCATGCGGGTGACAAGGTCATGTAAACGCGCCCAATCCTGACGCACTTCTGGTAAATCCGGTTGGTACGGTGGTAATTCTATATCTTCTGGATTCGTCCTTGTTTTAGATGGTATTTCGCCTCTATCTATGTATCCTTTGATGCGTTCTTCAATCAGCTGACCTTCATGGGTCGTCCCAATATTGAATATTGAAAAGAATGGTTTTCCCTCTGGCCTGTTTTTCCAGTGTGCCTTTTTACTGGTCTCGTCCCACAAATTATTCTTTTCAAACTCCAAATGTGAATTGTAGTCCGTTTTTGCATTGTTGGTGCAGTAATAGCCATTCTTCATAAGGATCTTAGAATAAACCGGGATTTCATGAGGTATGACCTGTCTCACCCGCATGTTGTTTGTACCTGTTGTTGTAGCATACATCCCGGTTAGCAATGTTGAACGGGCTATGGCACAAACAGGACTATTGGCATAAGCATGGGTAAAACGAATTCCATTCTCGGCGAGCTTGTCCAGGTTTGGGGTCTGTGCTTCCTTGCAGCCATAGCTCCCCAGATAAGGGCTGATATCTTCTGTTACAATCCAGAGAATATTCGGCTGCTGTTGTTGCTTACAGGATAAAACTCCTAAAAGGATAAAAAATAAAGTGAATGCATTTGATTTGGTCATGATTGGAAGTGAGAATTCAGGATGGAATACAGATTGCACCGTTCTTAAAAAGTTAGTTGAAAGGATAGTTGGCTCTTCTTTCAGGGGCATTGTCTCCACCCCGGAAAAACTCAGTGATGTCGCTTAGTTTTTGGATGTTGTCTGCCCAATGAAAGTCGAGTTTTAGCTCACCAGAACCCATTGATGCCCTTGGTATGCTTATCATCATTTCATTGCCCTCATATTTGAAGGTAGCTTCACCAACGGTTTTCCACTTGCCCTTCTTGGAAGCCTTGATCGTGGTTTTGGAGTTGCTTGTAACCTCGGCATTTACCAAAAAATCATAACCTTCCCAACCTGTACTGTGGTTTTGATCGGCATCTATATAGAGAAGCATCCAGTTGTTGTCAGTGTGCTTTGTTAGCGCATCTTTCGTTTTTACATAGAAATAGACATTGTCGTTATCATAAGCCACTTTCGATTCTACAATGTCATTTCTGCCGCTTTTGTTTACATAAGGCCCTGCCTGACCTACCCCAGGACTGTTGCGTTCCTTTGTATCGCCTATATGATCGTAGTAGGTTGTTTTTACATTTTTCCACTGATCAAAACTTCCAGCAATATCTATGCTACTGGCAGGTCCAGCTTCCGGTCCTTTTTGCACACCCTTGTATCTTCTAATATTAGACATGAGCTGATAGTAGTAATTATCAGTATGCCCTCCTTTCATAGGCTCAATATCCCGACTGAATTCCTGATTATATTGATCAATAAAATATTTATCGCCAACTTTTATTTTTTTGCCAGTAGCACCTAGTTGGGCACCAGGGTAAAATGACCACTTAAGCAAATTGGGAATTACAGGTTCTGTCATTTTTTGTACTCCAGCCGACCATTCATTCCACCCAGTAACAAAAACAAATTCTGGACCAACCTCAAGGGCACGGTTCCATTGTTCCTGAAAATGCAAACCTTGATCGGTATAAGGGGTTAAGTCATACTTGTCCGTTTCCGGTTGATTAAACTCATGGAAGCTTCTACCAATATTAGATAAGGGGTGTTGGGCTACAGCCACCGGTACATTTTCAGCTTTCTTAGGATCATCGTGCCAACCGATGGACTGTGGGAAATGATCTACCCACGGCCACTCATCTTTTCCATCATCATACCATGGCAGTGAAGTCCAGGCCCAGCTCTGACGAAGGCTAAAATAGTTGGCCATTTCTTCCGGGAAGACTATGTCGTTTACCTTGCTTCGTTTCGGCTGTTCGTGCTGGCCGTAGAGTAGGAGGGGTTTGCCTTTCCACATGAACCACAGGTCAGGGTAAAGCCCCCTTTTGTAAAAATCACTCCACAAGGTATTGGCTGAGATTTCACTTGCCAAAAATGCAATATCGGGTGTTTTTTCTCCCATAGCACGAAGTTCCCTGAACTCCTCGCAGATATTCAAATACACCTGCGGGTATGTCTTGTTGTTCGTCACATCCAGAATAATCACATCCACCCCGGCATCTGCCAATTGCATGGCATGTCTGCGGATAGCCCATTTTTCATAATTGAGATAGTACCCAATCTCAGGTTCTCCCCAATAATGAGTACCTGTTTTCCATTGAGGATTCTCAGGATTGGTGGCTTTGATTTTAGTGACATCACTTGGTTCGGGACCGTCAGGGTTTGTATGGGTCAAAAAATAGAATATTCCCACGTACTTATCCTTCTTTGGCGGCCCGCACTCTTCATATCCCGGCAATTTCCTACCTATTGCATCGGTAGCTACCCAGGTGTCCGCTCCTATGTTACGTGCTGCTTTTTGCTTGTCGTTGATGTCTCCCTGGAAGATGAGCTGATCCCAATCATCAATTCCAATCAGTTTTCTGTAGGGTTCAAATACTTCATCTTCCTTGTCTGATCCGGCAGCTTGGTAGCAATACCAAACAGGCTTTTTGGCCAGAGGATTCTCTTCGTCATCAGGAAATTTTCTCAAGCCCAAACGTAAGCCACCCTCTCCTCTGCTGTCAACCCAATTATGCCATTGAATTCCATCTATGCCATCAAGCGCCTGGATTTTTTTCCAGGCTAGGGCAAAACCAGCAGCCTGGTCATTTAAATCTTCCTGAGAGTAGGTAGGGGAATTGGTTCCGTTTTCGGATAGCCATAGGGTTCTTTTCTGCTTGCCTTGAAAAAAGGTTTTTGGTTGTTTTACCCAAGCATCAATAACTTCAAGGTTTTTAAACGTCAATAATGGGGAATTAAAATCAAATTGCACCTTATAGTCTAACCATGTCCTTGGGTCGCGTAAAGATTGAGGATAGGGATGTTGTGCGATAGCCCATTCAAAATCACCTTCAGCTTTTGAATAATTAACCAATAAATTCAGCAAATCCTTTCCAGGATAGAAGAAGGGGTGGTTTACTTCGCTCCAGTGGTGCGTAAGTGAAATGAACACCTCTGTGTGTGGATTATAGGTACGGGCAATATTGTAGCACATACGCATGGATTTGACATAGGCGTCCATAAATACATGCATGGGTTTTTCGCCCATGTTGGTCCACACCCAGCCGGCACTTACTTCATTGTGCATAATCCAATGGTGCATGCGCCCATATTTTCGGTCGCGCCTGCTGTACCTGCTTGCCAGAAAATCGAGTGCTGTAGCGTAGCAATGAGCACTTTCAGGATTGGTCATATTGGGCATTGTATAAAGTCCTGCAGGATCGGTATCCGGGTGCTCCAATAAACGTCCAATCTCCGGATCAGCACTATCACTGGCTTTTCTCACAAGAATAATGCTCGCCGTAACAATATTATTTTCATCACATTTTTTGAAGGTCGCATCCAACCTTTCTACTTGCTTTCGGTCAAAATAATAGGATTTTCCTAAGTAATTATGCTCGATCCTATCGGGTGACGGTGTGGCATACATCATATTGGTGATCCATATGTTTATGGTTGCACTTGTAATATTGAGATCTGTTAAATCTGAAACTATTTCCTCTCGAAAACTGAAACCTCCCAAGCCTTTTTTACTTGTAGGTTTTTCCTCTTTTAAATCGTTATGAACCGTTATAGTGTCGGCATATCGGGCATGTGATTTAAGTTCAAAACCTGAGTCAGTTTTTTCCACCAGTGCCCACTTAGAAAGCAATCTGTCGTAGGTCAATTGGTCTCGATTAACTTTTCTTTCAAGTTTGATTTCAGACTGCCTGCCTTTCACAGGTTTGGAAAAAACAAAATCGGTTGCTTCAGTTATTTCATCTGAGGGTGTTAGTTCTACCAGGTAGAGCTCATTCAGTCCATTGGTATTCACGGAAACACTCACATGCTTGTCATTGACATCCACATTTTCAACGCTGGCTGGAAAAGTGGTGGCGAGGTAGGTCTTTAAATCTTCGTTGAACTTGGCGTCACGGATCTTGTTTTTTTCTCTGTTTTCGACTATTTCCCTTTCTTTCTTGGTGTAGTCACGCAGCACCATATTGCGTATGGTCAATTCGATATTGGGTCGTCCACCAAAATCCAGGCGTAAAAAATCCCCGGCTTTACCCCAATCCTTTATGGAATTGGTGAGGTCAAGAGTGTAGAGGGACCAACCTTCAGCTATTGCTATTCCACGAACTAGTTTGGAATGGCCTGGACCTATTTCTGGTCCAAAATATACTTGGAGATGATCTAGTCCTTTGGGACAGAAGTACTCGAACGACAGTACCTTGTGGTTATTTGGTAAATCACTTTTCAACGGGGCAGTAAACACATATGGGTCAGTGCCTGAAGTGTTGAACTCATAATTATCCTTCGAGATTTCCTCAGCTGTGAGATCGTTTTTCTTACTGAGGTCTAATCTCAACGGTGTCTGGGCCATCCCACGTATTGAAATGGTTGTCAAAAGGAGTAGTAAAGTGATTTTTGCTGAAAGACTCATAAGTAAAGAGGTTTGTATTTTTTGATCGTTTGTTTTCTGTTGGCCTATATCATTTGCTGTCAGGGTTATTTGATTTTGTTGGTCTCGTTGAACTTTGCCTGACTTTAAGGGTTTTGGGTCAACATATTTTTTAGTATGGCATAATAGTAATAGGGGTTGTCTTCAGGATATTTGTACATACTTGTGGCATTTTGGGTGTCATTGATGCCCCAATGTATGTTGTCGTTGTTGTCGTCGTACGAACCGTATATGCTATAGTGTGAAGCCTTCTTTGCCCAATCTATGCGATCTGACCATTCTTTAGCCGTAATGTGTGTGGAGGTGGATGGTAAAAGGCCGGAAGTTGGGCTTACGAAACGTATTTTCCCATCAGAACTTTGCTGAACGTCACGATATCCCCATCCATCGGTAGGAGTGTCTTCAAAATCCTGGTTGTATTCGTGGGTGCCACGGTAAAATTTTGAGAGGTAGGTTTTATGCCCATCCGGTGCGCTGTTCCAGATATCCTGGACCCATATTCCAGGATAAAACTGGTTGATTATTTTTCTGTTATCACCAAATCCATAAGTCCTGTAATGGGCGTCTGGTGCCCAGTTTTCCCAAATGTACTTTGCGTAATCATTCCACCATTCCATGTGGCCAATTGATTCCGGGATTTTCAACCCTTTTCTGACGGTAGGGGAGACCACACCGCCAATCATGATGAAATATTCCATGTTTTTCTCGGCAGTGACAGTACGAATATTCTCCACCATGGGCTCATAGGTGTCCCATAATTTTGTCCACTGCGAAGGGTTGGACATATCTATGCATACCACGTTGATCCCTGCGTTTTGGATATTGGACAATATGCCCCTTACCTGGTCAATGTCCCCGTAATCGTGGCTTTCGTTCCATTCGCCGTTTACCAAATAAGGGCCTCTGTCATTTCCCCTGCAACAGACCAGGAGTCCGGTTACCGGAACGGCTGATTTGCCATAACCGGGCTGCCCCACGTAGAATGTTAGGTTTAGTTCTGCTGGATAGTATTCATCGTTACCTTTTTGCGAAACCAAAATACTTACTACGCCACTCCCTCCGGTCAGGATGACCTTTTTCCTCACCAGTTTTGCAGGCCCTGATATCAGGCTCAGGGAAACTGGTAAGCCTGAAGAGGCACTGGCTTTGATTTTGAAGGGGCGGTCATCAACGGTTTTAACACCTATCGTTTTAAAACTTATTGTTTGTTGCTTTAAGGCAGATGTGCCTGCAGCTTGTGCCCTTATTCCAAATTGAAAGGAAATAAGCATGCCAACTATAACTACTAAATTAATCTTCATACGGATTTGATTTTTTGTTTAAAAATTATTCCCACCACCATGTGTAATTCGCAAGCTCCCCAGGGGTAGCACAGCTCCAGGTTTGCAGTATGTCACCTTTAGAGTTGACGATCAGTCCGGCCATTTCATTGAAAAGGTTCAAGGCATAACTACTCTCAGGCAGTACTCCATCTTTGGGAGTTTGCTCCTTTAGGATGACGTTTGGGGCCTCTTTGCCAATCATATTGGGCAACTCCTTGTAAACCACACCTATATGTTTGGTCTTATTCGGATTCCAACTGATGATTTTTGAGCTATCGGTGACGTAAACATTTTGCATGAGCTGTTGCTTTTCCCTGTACTCAAAGCCAAAATCCATTGCCCCGGTATTTTGAAAGGTATAGCATGAATTGGTAATCAGGTACCGTCGGTTTTCTGGCCAAGGTTTTTCTCCAATCAGGTGAGGTAGCAGATCAATGCCATCCGTGTGCACTTCGGAATTTGCCCCGGAGGCTGCCACAACTGTAGGGGCAATATCCGCCAATGAAACCATTCGATCACAAACTGACCCTGACGCATTAGAATCCATCAAAGCCCTAGACCACATGATCATCGGTATCCTGATGCCTCCCTCCAGGGCATCCCACTTGTGTCCATCGAAAGGATAGTTGGAGCCTTCAATGGCCCCATTGTCGCTAACGATTATGACAATTGTGTTATCTTCAATACCACAAGTCTTGAGCGTTTCCATTACCCGGCCTATGCCCCGATCGAGCCCATAGACCATTGCAGTGTAGTGGTCGGCCATTAAACCCATGTCTTCCTTTTTTGCCGCACTGGCACGAATTTTTTCATCGCTCAACTTGCCATATTTTTCAGGAAACAACTTACGCATGTCCTCGGGCTTCCCTTGCAAAGGGGTGTGTGGAGCAGTGTGGGCGATATGAAGCATGAACGGCTTTTTCTGATGGCGTTTAATAAAATCCACCGCATGATCGGTGAAAACGTCAGTTATATAATCCCCTTCTGCGGCTACAAACTTTGAGGGTTTCAAAGCCTTTCGTGTGGGAAGTGCCTCTCCCTTTTTCATATATGAAGGTCGAGCCCCTCCATTGAAGAAAATGCCGTCATCAAATTCAGCCTTGTCAGCATCGACATTGGCAAAACACCTTTCTATGGGAAACTTTCCATGCATCTTCCCCATAAGCCCGGTTGTGTACCCTTTCTTTCGGAGTTGGTTGCCCAACCAGGACTGCTCCCTGGCTTTTGTTCGACCAACCCACATGCCACTAAGCAATACCTGTCTACTGGGCGCACACCAACCCGTGGCATAAGCCCGGCTAAACAACACTCCCTCGTCTGCCAGTCTGTCCATAGTGGGGGTGTGCTTATAGGCTGTGGGTTTGTCGTCCGTTCCCTTGTACAATTTGCGATAGGCACCTACATCACCATATCCCAGATCATCAGCCAGGATGACTATGAAATTGAGATGGGTTGAACCTGTATTGGACCTGAAAGTTTGGGCATTAAGCTCTGTCAATTGAGCTATTAAACAGAGAATCCCTATTATAATCCTCATTTTAATCTCATTATGCAGTGTCAGTCCGTTTCATTTTTCTGTTCCATCTCTTGAATAAGCCACTTGGCAAACCCGAGGTAGGAATACGGATCAGATTCGGGCCCAATCGGCCTGGTATTCCCACAGCCGTGCGGAAACGCATTCAGGTAGTAGTACATGTTTTTATGGTGCTTTGGCAAGCCATTTTCCCAAAAAGACCTCAACCAATCTCTTTCTAGAAAGTCTGTGTAAGTTTCGCACCCTTCATACTGGTATGGCCCGTAATAAAAAATATAATCCAGCCCTTGTTCCAGCACCCATTGGGCACCCCTGGCTATTTCCTTAGGGTTTGAGATCTCATTTCCTAATGGCCAATAACGATTATACTGATGAGATTCAATACAGACCCCATCCATAGTACTGACAATCGCTCTTGCTTGAGGATCGTCAAGAAAAACGGCTGGGTGGACCACCATTTGTATCAGCTTATAATTGTCGTGTTTTATGAGCCCAAGGGCATGGGCATCTTTGAATACTTTTCGGGTATCGTCCACATCTCTTTGGTGAAGTATCCGTGGGTCTCCTGCGATGGGCCCGGTATCGCCATTTTCTTTATCATATAGCCATCCTTCCCGACAAATGATGATATGTTGCACTTCATTTCCTGCTTCCTCGTATGAACGAATTGTTTTGATAAGCTTATTCGTTTTCGGATTGGTATCCACCCAGTCTCCTCCTTGTTGATGGATGTAATGCTCAAAAAAACGTTTTTTAGTGCGAAAAACGCCATTATAGCCCTTAACCACATCTATATTCAAGGCAGTATAATCATCTGCCCTAAGCATCGCATCATAATTGCCAATTCCTGGTTTCCAGTTGGCAACCCTATCGCCCCCAGTGGATTCATGAACACTGTCACGTGGATATGGCCTTATACCTACCTTAGAGCGGTTTTCCTGTGCGATAGCCACTGTAGTGGCAAGTAGAAAGAAAAGTAGAATTGTTTTACATTTTTTCATCTTAATCTATGATTTGTTTTGCTGTTTCAATATCCTGTTCGGCATGCTCAATAAATTTCATCCAATCTGCCATTCCCACTCGTTTCATCCACATTGGGTTGATGTGCTGCTTTGATGCATTCTCCGTGAATTTCTTGCAGTAATCCAGTGCCATTTCGAGCTCTTCTACTGCCTTATCCTGATGTTCTTTTTTCCTGAACTTTCGATAAAAGGCTACATGGGTAGAACCGCTGATTTTATGGGCATAGTACTTACCCAAGTAGCTGATAGACCAGATATCTTCTACTGTTTTCGATAATGTCTCATCTTTAAATTGGCCGATACCCATGAGCAATTCCAAAGCCTTATCCGCATGGCCATGAAGCTTTTCTGCAACTTGCAGGGGAGTGGTCAAGTCGGAAGTCTCGCCAGCCATGACCATTTCTACATAATCTGGTATTGTCTGGTTGTTCGTTCCGGGATGCACTGGTTGCTGGATAAACTGATCTACATGGTGAATGCCCTTTTGATCAATAGAAGCTGTGGGGTGGCCCTTACGTGACATACAACCTTCGATGTACCAGCTAAAATCTGCGGGTCCCCAATGAAATCCGGTGGTCACGGGATAAACCATGGAAGCTTCCTGCCAGGCTGTAAAAAGCGACTGGTCGTCTGCTTCAGGAAAACGATACTTTAGCATTTCGGCAAATCGTTGATCGGCCAATCCAGGATTGTATCCCAGCCGTCCCATAGACATCCAGTGGTACCAGTGCTTTTTAATATCTAACTCACGTGGATTTCGTTCATTCTTCGACATAAAGTCCCTTCCCCACACATAACCATCAGATCCATAGTAAAACCCTTCTGATACATCATAGGGGATGTTTTTGATGAACTCCCTCAAAAATTTCACCCCTCCCCATCTGAAGTAATAATTGTCATCATTTCTAAGCGTCCATAGCGTCTTCATTCCCCCGATTTCTTTTACAAAATCATCAGCATAGGGCTGCCGGGTTGAACTCATGATGTGGGCCTGGGCATACTTAAAGCTGAAAATGAAGTTGACGTTTTTATGATCGATCAGAGGTGCAAACTGATTTGATATAAGTTTCACATCTCCCTGATGAAGGCGATGAATGAAGGTGATTTTACGGTCAGGATCGAGTTCCAATGCTTCCAATACCCCTTTGCCATAGGTGTCAAAAGCCCATTCTTCTTTCACCTCGCCTTCATATCCTGCCATGTTTTCGCCAACAGTAAGACCTATTCCAGAGAGGTCAGGGTAGGTAAGAAGCATTTGTTTTACACTCTTTCGGAAATAGTCTCTGGTCACTGGGTTTTCAGGCTTTTCAGTAATGCCATATTTTTCATCTATACCCCAATCGAAAATGTTCCAGACCATCAGGAAGATGTCCACATTTCGATCTTTGGCATAACTCATCACTCTTTGCCAATACTCAATTTTTTCTTCAATGGTGATTTGTTTGATCACCTCTGTGTTGGCTGATATGTTAGGGTATTTAACACCATTTCCCACAGGCCGGAAAATGCTCGTTGAGTGGGTCGTTCGCCAAACATCATCCAATGCCACTTCTGGATAGTCTGGCACTTTCAACATGGAGGGAAAAGGATGAAGGCTCCAAAGAGAGATCATGTTGTACCGGTCCCTGGCCAGTTTGTCGATGTATTCTGTCCAGAAGTCCATGCTCCACATTTCGAGCATGTTTTGGTTGCTAGCTTCACTTGGGTCTGTATAGGTAGGCGTACGCACATCCAATGGAAGGTTGAATTTGGTTCCACGAGTCTTCATGTATGGGTTTTGGTTGGTTTCTTTTATACCTTCCATCCCGTAGAGTTGAACCTGCTCCACTAATTCAAGGATGCCATACATGAGCCCCGGCTCATCCGCACCAATAACCCATATTTTATTTTGTTTGTCTTTTTTAATAACAAAACCTTCAGCCTTTAGATCAAAATCAACCTTAGGATACTTCAGCTGTGATGATTTACCAGAACTGATATCCGATTTGGTAATAAGCAATAGCGTCGCATCTGATACACCTGTTTTCTTAATGATCGTCTGATTAGAATATAGCTCATCTTTCAGGTCGTTCAGTGCAAAATCGACCATGGGCGAGTTGTGTACATTGAATATTGATACTGTACTTTGGGCCGTAGCAGTTACCGATAGTGTGAAGCATAATGCATAAAACACTGTGATTCTTTTTCCTAAAAAACGGTGCAGCTGAAGAGGACTAATCCTAAATAAGGTAACGTTATATGGTCTCATTTTCATTGTGTTCTTTTATAACTCAAGAAGTTTATCAAAAGCAGTGACTTACTTGTCCATAAAGAAGAGCTTGATTTCCTCCATCGTAGCATCTGTAATGCCGCCAGGGAGTTGGGTAAATACCATTCCTGCGTCTGAGGCATCTCCTTCGGCATTGGCGTTGTGTCCCAACTCCGGGGCGCCAGCAGCTTTCAGCCGTGTGAGTAGCCATTCACCTTTCGTACCTTCAAAACCAAAGCCTTTCACCGTCTCGCCATAGTCTCTGAGCCATTCCCAATCTTCTACACCTTTCCCTTTGTCCCCTCTTGGCCCTTGATTCCAAGCGGTAGAGTTTTGAGAGAGGTTTACTCCACCATCCCTTCGGCCATTGACTAGCGGAGAAGTATAATCTACGAACTGCACGTGTGGGGATAATTGCTTTAAATCATCCCAATTATTTTTGTAATCAGGGTGGTCTTTTCTTCTGGTTTGTTCGTTGGCCCTGGCATGGGAAACAAACACTACTGATTGCAGGGCTTTTTTCGAAGTTCCATTGTCAATGGCCTTTTGCAATGCCAGGTAGGGGAGTTGCACGCCTCCCGCCGCAAAAATCATTAGAGGTTCTTTTTTATTTGCTTTTTTAATCTGGGCAGCCAGGTGATCGATGGCTTCAGTCCTTTCCTTTTCAGATCGGGAAACATCAAAAAATGCATCGTCCCCGTTTTCATCCTTTATGATACCAAAGAGCACTGCGGTTTGCAAGGCACTCTTCCTATGCTCTTCTGCATGGGTAGGTTTTCCACCAAAATTGGTATTGAAATGGAAGTGTACTATCCGGTCAGCCAGGCCAAGTTTATCAAAGATGGCCAAAGTCATGCCTGAAGCTGCCACATCGTCACGGTCCTGATTGAAACCATCGTATGAATAGGCATAATTGAATTTGGTGGTTTTTGAGTCAAAACCAGGCAGGTTTTGGGCGTGCGATGTAAGAACAAGAGCCAGCAATGCTGTGTTTAGAATGGCTTTAAAAGCAAAATCTGTTGTCTGTTTCATCATATTGAGATTATTTTTTTGTTCTAAATCGAAAAGCAAAAGCACTCTCTTTGGCAAATAGAAGTGGTTGTGACTTGCCGTTTTTTTCGATCCGTACCCATCCACGATCCCAGGTAATGTAATAGTGTGTGTCTGGTTCCAGTTCAGGAAAGTCTTGAAAAACGATCTCGTTTTTCCCCTGAAAATCGCTCGACTTATCCGGATCGGCTGACCATAGAATGGTCGGGTCTCCATATTTTTGCAATCGAATTACTTTTTCTTCAGTATTGGAAAAATCTATGGTTCCGTCAAATTTGATTTTCAGCTTCTCGTTGGTTCGGACTTGATCGGACATACAAATGGGTGTAGTCGCGATTATGCCCTGGCCTGCAGCCAAAAAGTCATAGCCCCAACCCCGCCGTACATCGCCAACGGGACGGTTCCATTGAGGATCATCTTCAAACCCATGTTTTTCGGTGTAGTCGTGCCACTTTTGTATCAGTTTTTGGTAAGTTTCGACTTCCTCTCCAGCCAGATCGGTATTTTCTACTGGGTCATTTTTTAGGTTGTACAGTTCAAAAGGACTATCGAAGTAGCTTGTCAGTTTCCAATCCCCATCAATCAACCCACGAGTACGATGAAAACTGGAAATGAAACTTTTCTCAGGTTCAAATTCTTCACCCTTCAGAAGGGATAAAAAGCTTTTGCCCATTAGGGCTTTTTTACCTGGTTGATTATTCGGATATTTTGTATTCGCCAACTCCAGAAAAGTAGGGTAGAAGTCCCAAATCCTGATCATTTCCCTGTTCAACTTTCCTTTTGGAAGTTTCAGACCATCAGGCCAATGGACAACCAGGGGTGATCGAAGTGCCCCTTCATGGCTGGCATGTTTGTAGTACCGAAAGGGTGTATTGCTCAACGTTCCCCAACCGTAGTTGGTTGTAAACCACCCATTGCTTTTACTCCAGGGCAAAGCATTCCTATTGGTGTAAAGTCCGGCATAACATCCTCCATTATCCGACACAAAAACTATAATCGTATTGTCAATCTGACTGTCCTCTTCATTCCCGTCTCCATTTGGATCCTTCAAAAAAGAGACAATCCTTCCCACATTTTCATCAATGTTGTCAACCATACCGGCATAAGCACTCCTGGACAGGTACTCAAATTTTTTCTGAAGATCCCAGCTGTTCAAAGAAGTATCTGGTAGTAATTCCCAGTCTGGGATTTCTACTCCCGGTTTGGACAGTTCAACTGACTGATCTACTATCCCCTGTGCCTTCATCCTTTCAAGCCTTTGCTCCCGCATTTTCTCCCAGCCGTCTTTATATACATTCACGCCATTTGCCGGATCGTAGTATTTACGCACGTTTCTTTCAGGAGCATGCAGTGGTGTGTGAGGGGCATTATAGGCAACAAAGCTAAAAAAAGGCTTGCCTTGCTCCAGTGCTTCTTTCATGTACTTTATAGAGTAATCCGTGAAGTCTTTCGTGGTATAGAAGTCTTCTGGCAACTCCGACTGAGGAAAAATCTCCCCGTCATTTTGCCACTCTACGCGGCCCTCTCCAGTAAAGCTATTCAGCTCGCCACCACTGAATCCGAAAAAATGATCAAATCCATAATCCGTATCCGGATCACCAATTCTGAAATTGGACATCCCATGGTTTTTTCCAACTATATGAGTGCTATAACCCGCATGCCTGAGTACCTTCGGAAGGCTTGTAGCATTAGGCAGGCCCTCTCCACCAGCCGCCTTAAACTCCATCCCGGACAATAAGGCTACCCGGGAAGTGACACACATTGGGGTTGTGTAGTAATGGGTAAACCGGGTACCATGATCAGCGAGTTTATCAATATTGGGCGTTTGGATTTCGCTTCCATAACAGCTCAAATCGGAGTACCCAAGATCGTCTGCCATAATGAAGACGATGTTTGGCCTTTGATCCCCTTTTTGGCAATTGCTCAGAAGCCATATCAATAATATTGCGTATCCAACGTTCTTCAGTCCTTTCATATTGGTTGTGTTTTCTTCATGTCTTTTTAAAGTCTTGAAATACCACCTTATTCAGTTTTTCTAAGTGGGTGATACAGCTAATCAACTGCCCTGTAAATTTTGCCATCTGCTTTGGTGAAAAAATAGAGCTTGCCATCACGGTCCTGACCTAGCCTTAAATCAACCCGGCTCGATTGTGTCAATTTGGAAAAGCTTGTGGGTTCTTTTTTCATCGTAATACTTAGTTTTTGAATATTTCTCTTTGTCGTTGCATTGAAATCCCCAACAAACACCGTCCCCTGGGTAATGTCTCCAAATATGTATTGCCCCTTTAAAGTATTGCCTTGGGATACAAAACCACCACTAATGGCAGTGCCATCGTCATGATCGTATTGAAATATCGGATAGGTAATATCGAGCTCGTTTTCATTTTCTGGCAATGGATAGGCAAGGCTGTGGTTGCCAAATGGGTTCAAAGAAAATGTACCCTCCCTTATCGGCCAGCCATAGAATTTTCCTGGTGAGATTCGGTTAACTTCTTCCACGATTTTGTGGCCTATATCACTTGCGTACATTTGGCCGGATGAGTCCCAACTGATTCTATTTGGGTTTCTAAAACCATAGGCCCATATTTCTCTTAGTTGCTTAGGGTTATTCGCATACGGATTACTGGGTGGAATGCCATAGCGGCCATTGTCGCTGTTTTTACCAAGAGGGTCTATCCTCAGAATGGTTCCCCAAATTTTTGTGCCCTCATGCATGACCACTTGTTGATAGCCTTTTATGACAGCTCCACCATCCCCGACAGTAACATAGAGCAACCCATAGTCATTATCTGATTTTGAAATGGATGGTTTAAAAGCTATTTCCTGAATGCCATGAAGGTGGCTGGGGAAATCAATTCGTAATATTTCACGGTATTTTCCATTAAATGATCTTTGACCTGGTGATTCCGCCTTCCACTCATTGACCACCCATTGAAACTCTACTGGGATGCTGTCAGGTAAAGGAAAGTCAGCAGGAATTTTATTTTTGTTTTCAGAATGGGATGTATAAAAAAGTCCATTTTCGCTGAAGTCGGAGTGAACGGCAAAACTTCCAAAACCAGAACCAAGTCCAGGTTTATCTTTGAAGTTTGGGAAATAATCCCTCATGTCAAGGTATTTTTCAGTTTCATCGCTCCGGAGCTCGTAAAGGACTCCCCGTTGGTCATTTATGAAAAGGCGTTCTGTTTTCCCTGCATTGGCCAATTTGTTTATCAATGCCAGACGGAACTTCTCCGTAGATGCTGGTATTTGAGTTAGGTATTCTATCTCCAAACTGGAATCAGCATACCCTAAAGAGTCTTCTATTGGATTGGCGATCATTTCGGCTGAATCCTGCACCTTCGAACTTCGCTTTTTTTTAAATTGATGCATATAACTTAACAAGCAGTTTAGCTCATGCTCGGAAAGAGTCACAAACCCCGGCATATAAACCTTGTACTGCTGATGCAAGGCCATAGCTCGTGGGTCTTTGCCTTTCACCATATCGGTAGGGCTTTTGATGAATTTTTTGATCCACTCTGGTTCTGCTTCCCGCGTGACTCCCCCTAATTCCGGTCCTATGCCTTCTGTATCAAAGCCATGGCATGTGCTACATTTTTCTTCGAAAAGTTGCATTCCTGTTTGGATAAACTTAGGATCATCAGAAATAGAGCGCTCTCTCTGTCCCTGTTGCTGTTGGCAACTTTCAACCAGGCCGAAAAGAAGTAGGGAAAGTAGTATTCGCTTCATGAATAAAATTCATTGTATGGGTTGTGTGCTCTTTAGAATTGGAAATAGTGGTCGTACCATTTTTTTTCACGACTTATCGGCCCTTCAGGAATTCCCGGGTCTTTTAGTTTTTTGGCCCAGTTATCCAGCTTTTTTCTAAGCGATTTTGCCTTTTTTGGAAATTCGTCAATCAAATTTTTTGTTTCATGCTCTGTTGTGGATACATCAAACAAAAACTCTCTTTCCCCGGCAGACAAGTACTTGAAATTCCCTTCCCTTATAGCTGCCTGATCCCAAAACCTCCAAAATAAAGCGTCATGTGGGTCGCCTTCTTTCTCACCTGTCAGGTAAGGTATCAGGTTGATACCATCAAGTTCTTTGGGCTTCTCCACCCCGGCGAGCTCGACAGCTGTTGCAGCCATATCCAGGGAAATGACCGGACGGTCATACACCTTGCCTTTTGGGAGCACAGCAGGCCAGGACATGAGGAATGGCACCCGGATGCCGCCTTCTGAGATCATTCCTTTTTCCCCGACCCAGGGGTCGTTGAGCGAACCATCCCAGGCACCTCCCTTATGGGTTAGTGGAATATCTTCTTTATGGATTTTTAGCGGGGCACCATTATCGCTGATAAAGAAGATGAGGGTATTTTCATAAATGCCATGTTTCTTCAGGGTTTGCGTAATTTTTCCCACCCCATCATCGATTGCAGCCATCATGGCCAGGCAGTACCTACGGCGCTCTGGCATATCCCCGGGAAACCTCGCCAGGTATTTTTCTGTTGCTTCCAAAGGCACATGTGGTGCGAAATAGGGCAGGTAAAAGAAGAAAGGTTGGTCCTTGTTGCGCTCAATAAATGTAACCGCAGCATTGGTCTGATTATCCAGCCTGAAGCCGCTTTCTTCCAGCCATTGTTGTTCGATGCTGTTACCACGTAGATCGTAGTTGGCCAGGATATTGTACATAGGGCCATAGTAGTACTCCTGAAAGCCACGGGCCGGAGGATAATAGGGCATCTTCTTATCTAATGGGATGTCACTTGGCATATAATGGTCCTTCTCTTTAATAGCAGGGATGTTTTCCCTGATCCACTCCGGTTGCTGATGGTTTGGCTCCAGGTGCCATTTACCAGTCATTCCGGTGACATACCCCGCCTCGGACAACCTTTGAGAGATAAGTACTTCTTCCAGTGGAACGGGGATGGTTCCGTTGTGGTCTGTCCCAAAACGTTGCTGGTAGCGCCCGGTCATCAGTGCTGCCCTGGAGGGAATACATTGAGGGGCAGTGACATAACCAGAAGTCATCCGAACACCATTGGCGGCCAGTTCATCGAGGTTTGGGGTTTTGATATCATCCACACTTCCCTGCACACCTAGATCCGCATAGCCCTGATCGTCGGTGAAAATTACAATGATGTTTGGTTTGCTTTGGCTCAAGACACTTGTATTGAGGCCGATTATTAGTAAAATAGTTAAATGAATTTTCATTGTTTTCGAGATTTCTTTTCAAATCATTTTAATGTTAGCCATTTCCCGGAGGTTTGGGCATTTACTTCAAATTCAATGGCGTTTTGCTTTATTGTGTATTTGATTCTTTTGTTGTTTTGATCGTAAAGGCGAAACATCTTTCTTGCCTTTAGAAAAACCGGAATAGAGACTTTCCCGGTACCTTTCACCATTATCTCATAAGAATTTGCAGATTGGTTGAAGGCTATCATTTCCAATGCTGAATCAGAGAATGTATAGGTGGTTCCATCTACAGATACTTTCTTGCAATTTCGACCTTCAAATGCAGTCAATTGCTGTTGCTCATCAGTCCTGAATGCCATGTTCAAGTATCCATCGAAATCCAATACATGACCATTGACTTTGAAATCTTCCACGCTGATATCCCCGGGTGGGAGAGGATTAGATGCCAACACCTTGGCATCTTCTTCATCGTTTCTGGAAAAACCACCTGGCCAGGTCTCCTTATGGTTTTTGTAATGTCGAACTACGGCTGTTGCACCATTAGGAAAACGGGTGGCCAGGTAATCAGTCGTCCTGGAAATATGCTCTGTATTGTCATTAATACCTGAAAATTTTCCGGTAGATGGATAGGCTCCTAGCTTGTCAAGAATTTCGAACAACGTTCTCGTTTCATAGCCTAGACTTGCAGACTGATCATCCCTTGGACGAAAGCCAAAGTAATAAGCGCCATCCTTTCCTGCACCTACCAATTGATTGTCGCAAAAAGCTAATGCCATATTGCTGCTTTGTGCTTCGATAGGATAGATGTGGTCGATCATAAAATCGCTCAGGATATATTGATTTGGAACGTCCCCAAGCTTTCCTGTGAAATCAATTCTCATCCCTGGGGCTAACTTCCCTGTCAGGTTTTCTGATGTGTACTTCACACTGAAAATGTCTTCCCATTGAGCTTGGCAACTTTCACCATTTCCATCCAAAACCGGAGGTGGGCCAAACCAAAAAACCTTTCCTCCTTTACTTTTAAGTTGGCTCATCATTGTCAACAGTCCTTTTTGGGGAAGCGGTTCGAAGAGGGCCACCAGGCTGCTATACTTCTTGTCCTTGATTTGGATTTCTCCTTTATCATTGACAGAGCCTAGTTCCAGCAGTTTTTCGGCTGTAATAAAATTGGCATAGCCGTACTGGGTCATCCAACTGCCAAACCTTTCTTCCACGGCAACAAGGTTCATGGGGTAGAGCATCAGTACATCCACATCGCGATGCACACCACCAGTAATTTTCTCTAAAGACTTTGATTTGATCCTCCCGCCGTAGGCATCATTAATTGCCGCTTTTCTTTCTTTAACCTTTTGCGGCATGCCCCAAAAAGCTGGATATGATTTGGGTATCCTGTTTAGCACGCCTATGGAAGCTGACATGGCTGCACCGTAGTAGTTTCTATCATTCCAACCCAACTCTGCAAAATCGTTTCTGGTTGGTTCCAGATACTCGCCCCACTTGAAGTAGTCGTAGCAAGCAGCTGCAGCCTGCTGTACCGTATTGCCCCAAACAAAATTGGGAGTGTATTCATACTTATAGGCATGTAGCTCATTTTTTCCGATATTCCACAAATCGACCGTTGGGCTTTCTGCCCAAGAGGAGTGACCAAAGGTTCCAAAATCATCTACGCCAAATATTTCACTGGCATATTGCTTGGCATCCTTAAACAAATCGACCACATGATTATTGAGCAGCTTATAGTATCGGTCTCTGAACAGATAAGTCTGGTTTATCTCTTCTTTTGTAGAGCCAAAAACATATTGAACATTCTTAGGAGCAGTGGCGTTTTTTGTGTCAATGTCAGGGCCATAAACAAAATACAGAATGTCTTTTTCTTCAAATGGAACTCCAAATTTTTCTTGATACAGTTTGCCCATTGTAGGGGCGTAGTAACGCTGGGCAAACTGACCATTGTCGTGATGTTCGAAATAGATCCAGTCCTGCTGAATGTGCATTTCATCTGAGTAGAAATGCTGAATCTTGATGCCCCGGTCATTATATTTATCCAGCAAATCCTTCAGGAAGGGCAAAGCCTTTGGGCTAAAGTATTCCATTTCCGGCACCTCATATTCCAAAAGTACAAGCACCCTGTCATAGCCCTTGAATTCATCCGAACCATCGGAGTAGACGCTGACCCGTTTGGCCCTGTCACTTTTGGTATTTGACCCGGTTGGCGAACTCCAGGAGTTTGTATTCATTTTGCTGGCATCAGCATCCGGTTTACCAACGGCCCACTCATCAAATGACACGTTACTTAGTGCCTGAATATCATCCCGATCAACAGATTTGAATGGAGTGCCCGGAAGGTGATTTTCCTTAAAAGCATAGGCTCTATATCCCTTCAATTTCAGAGAAAAATTTCCCTTGTTATTTGACCATATCAGTTGCTGCCATAGTGGTACGTGAAACTTACCGGTGTTTGGATCCCGAAGACCAACCTTGTAGTGCAGCCATGAGCCATTTTCCCCGGTTTGGTTTTTGAAAGCAGGCCCAAGTTCGAGTGGACTTAAAAGGCTCAACCCCATACCCATTCCGTATTTGGAAGCAAAATCAGCAATCACCTTGATCTTGTCCACGTACTCGTCCATATCTGGTGTGAGTTTTCTCTCAGTGGCTGCCTGGTCCCTGTATTGCCTGAAAAACTCATCAAAGGCTATGGTCAGGGTATGGTCGCCTTTCTTTTTGGCTTCTTCGCAAACATCCCTTAAGCTGGCATATCGCTTGGTGAAACCCGTAGAAAGGTCTATTTTCTTGTCAGGGTCAAGTAGGTCGTTGAGTTGCTGGTCGCTGGTGAGTATAATGGTGGCCGAAAATACTGGTACCACTAAAATCGAAAATAGCGCGGCTAATGAGAATGATTTTGCTAATTTATACATAACGAAAATTGACTTGAGTTGTATTGTTGAATTTTGATTTTACGGTATAACCAACAACCCATAGACACCTTGTAAATGTCTTGTGGCCTGGATGTTAGGTAATGCTTATTGGCTTTCATTGGGCTAATGGAACTGCTTTCAATTCTTTCTGTGGAGGTAGTAAATTTCCTCCATCATCATAAACAAAGGCTCGTTTAGGTTCTGCTTCTCCTTGCGCCCTGTTATCAATAAATTTTCCTTGCCTGGCTTTCAAATTATTCCACACGGTTAATAATTCTTTGGCCTTTTCCGGGTTTTCAGAGAACAAATCAGTAGTCTCTGTGCGGTCTGCATCCAGATCATATAGAGCCCAGGGTTGGTCATAGGCTGTCACCAGTTTCCAATTGTCAAGGAGGACGGCATGGTTGCGAAACAATGAAAAGTATAGGGTATCATGCAGGGCCCGTTTTTCATTCTTGAAAAATGGAACCAGGGATTTTCCGGGAAGTTCAGGGATTTTCAATCCCTTAAATGTAGTCGGGTATTCTATTCGGGCTACATCAATCAGGGTTGGCATGATGTCCATGAGGTGGCTCGATTCATCAAAATAGCCTTTTCTAGCGTCTATTACTCCCGGCCAGGAAGCAATAAAAGGGGTCATGTTTCCACCGTTGTGTTGTGTCCTTTTGTAGTATTTGAAAGGCGTGTTGGAACAGTTTGCCCAGCCAAGGCCCACATTCCAGTGTGACCTTGGGCTGTTGAATGGACGTCCATTTCCTCTGACCCGGTCATAAGGACTTCCTCCATTGTCATTGACGAACATGATCAGAGTGTTGTCCCTGATGTTCATTTCTTCCAATTGCCTGATGATTTTTGCAATACCCTGATCTACCCGGTCGATCATGGCAGCATAAGTTGCCATTCTTAAATCCTCAAAATCCTTTTCTTTTTCGGACAACAAATTCCAGGCATGGATATTTTCAGGTCTGGGTGTAATTTTCCAGCCTTCATTCATCAACCCCATTTGTTTTTGACGTTCGAATCGTTCCTTTCGGATGGCATCCCAGCCCTTTCTGTACTTTCCTATATATTTTTCTACATCCTCTCTTGGAGCCTGAATGGGGCTGTGGGGGGCATTATACCCCAGGTACATGAAGAAAGGCTTGTCCGGGTGTTTCCCTTTTTCTTCTTTGATAAATTTAATGGCAAAGTCGGTGTTGGCGTCTGTGTTGTAAAAGCCCGTTTTTGGCACCTCCCATGTGTTTCCGTCAAGCTGAAAACTTTTGTCACCTACATAAAAGTCTGTGGCTCCACTCATATGTCCAAAGGTTCTGTGAAAGCCCCTTTCCCATGGCTTTCCTTTTGCATGCCATTTACCCACCATCATGGTTCGGTAGCCTGCCTGGCTCATCACGTCTCCAAAACTGGGCAAATTATCTTTCCAAAGCTGGTTTCGGGTGGTATGGTAATAATGCCCGGTAGTGATTATCGCACGTGATGGTTCGCATTTTCCCCCGTTGTAGAATTGGGAAAACTTAATTCCCGAAGAGGCCAGTTGGTCGAGGGCAGGTGTTTGTATCTCGCCACCGTAGCAGCCAATATCTGAATAGCCCATATCATCGGTGATGATTAGGATGACATTGGGCCGTTTGTTCGCTTCTTTTTTTGTGGTCTGTTTATAACGTTGACAACTTTGAAAAACGATGGCAAAAAGGATCAGTATTTGGCAAAATGCTTTCATGCTTTCCTCTAGTTTCCACCAGTGATTTCTTTCACATAGTTGAAAAATTCCTTCTTTCTTTTGGAGTTGATGCCCCAGTCAACAGGCACACTTTGGTACCCCTCTTTGATGTCAGTTTCTCCCGGAAACCTGAAATCAAAGTATCCCCAGGAAACGTAGTTTTTCAACGCAGTTGTGAAGTTGTTGACCTCATTGTCAAAATTGTAGTGGTCATCTTCATTGATTACTATAGGCTTTCCTTTGTACCCTTTGACATTTTTAGTCGCGTCGATTAATTCCTGTATTTGCCTTGGCTCCTTGGCCCCATTTCCGTGGATGAGGATGTAGTCAGACACCTTAACCACATTTTCTGTTGGTACTTTGCAGCCTCCAAAGCTTGTTCCTACTGGGAAAACATAGCCGTCTTTTTTATTTGACTTTACCAGTTTTATCAGTTCGTGAATGCGATGGGGCAATAGTATCTCGTGATCATAGGCCCCATTGGCATGGGTTTCATTCGATACCTCTATCAACACATTCCTGTAGGGTTTGCTATGCAACCAATTCACCATGTTGTTTGTGGCGTTGACTATCGCTTGCTCGTTTTCCAGGTTTTGGTCCTGACCGAAATAAAAGAAACCCAAAATGACCACCATTCCAAGCCTGTCGGCCTCCTTGAGTATATTTTCAAGTCGATCCATATAGGCTTGCCTGAGAGAACCATTGGGGTGAAACCCAGGGTTCAGGCATGTCTTGTTTCCATATCCGTACGGGCTTCCACCTTGCATATTCAGGGTGAAAGAATTGAGCCCGTGGCTATACCACTCACTCATGGCAGCAACGAACTCTTCATTGTTGCGTTGTGCATCCCACTCTTTTGTGTCAGGATAGGCAAATGACTGAACACTCTTGGGGTTCAGGTCATCGAATATTCCCTGAACCATCCGTGAGTTGATCAACAACCCTTCAATTTTATAGTTTCTCCAGGTTCTGCCTTCGTAAGTGGGCTTGCCGTTGATATAGAATTGGTTTCCTTTGATGCTGACATTTGTTTGGGCAGGGAGATGTGTCCATTGAAGGATGAAAAGTATAATTGTGGTGAGGAGTACATATGTTTTCATAGTTGCATCTCATTTTCAGATTCAAATTGAAATCGGCCAGTCCCGGATATAGTACCCGTCCAGTGTGGTCAATTGTACATTTCGAATCGTCACATTTCCAATTGCATTGGATGGGCTGATTTTGAGTTTGCCCAGTGTCTTTTTTAGATTTATTTCGACTGAATAACTTTGCCATTCACCATCATGGATTGCATTAAATACAGCTGAATTTTCAACAGCATAGTCTTTCTCTCCATTTGACCGCCATGAAACACTGGCACTCCCGGAACTGCTGGATTTCATTTCAAAATTTAATTTGTATTTTCCTGTGATATTTGGGGTATAAACTGTTTCTATGGAAGGGTTGCTGCCAGTTGATTCTATGTGAATGCCTTGGTTGGAGGCCGATATTTTTGTGTCCTCAGACCCGATCCAGGCATCAGCCACATTTCCGGAATAGTTTTCATTTTTTTGTGGCAACAGGATTTCAGCTTCTTCTGCATGTGCATCCAGTTTTGCTACCATTTCGGTTACTTTTTCGGGCATGTGGGCCGCCAGGTTGTTTTTTTCTCCAATGTCGTCATCTAGGTTGTAGAGTTCATAGCGATGTTCCTGATTGGGGCCGTCGTAGTAAAATTTGTACAACCTCCAGGGTCCCTGGCGCATGGAAATATTTGCCCTGTTGCCTGTGGCTACCACATTGTGGCAGAAGGTGGAATAGATCGGTGCTCTTTCGTATTCTTTGCCCTTTAAGGCATCTACATAACTTACCCCATCTGTTAAAAGGTTTTCCGGGAAGGGGATATCCAATAATTCCAGAAGGGTTTTGTAATGATCTACAGTGGAAGTGACCACTTTTGATACCAGCCCACGGGGTGTGATTTCCGGAACTTTGACAATATGGGGCACTCGAACACCCCCCTCGTAATTGTTGCCTTTTCCGGCTCGAAGTGGGTAGTTGTTGGTAGGTACGGTACCTTCAGGGCCGTCATACATATTACCGCCATTGTCGGAAGTAAATACCACTATGGTGTTTTCGTCCAGCCCCAATTCTTTAAGTGAAGCCATAACCCTTCCTATGTTGGTGTCCATGGTTTCAATCATACCACCCATAATGGCGGATCGCTGAATATGGTCTTTGTTGAGTTTACCTTTGTATTTATCGATCAAGTCTTGTTTTGCCTGAAACGGTGCATGCACGTCATAGTACCAAAGACAAAGCAGAAACGGGTTTTCTTTTTGTTCTTTCATATACTTGATTGCCTCATCTGTGAGTACGTCTGATACATGCGTGCCTTCAGGTACCACTGGTAGTGTCTCGCAATTCCATGGTGCAAAAAAGTGCCCCGGTGGGGGAGGGCCAGGGTGTTCCCGGCCACCTACAACGGTATCAAACCCTTGGTTTTCCGGAATGTAAGGCTCCCTTCCCAAATGCCACTTGCCCATAAAGGCAGTGGCATAACCGTTTTCTTTCAGCACTTCGGCAAAGGTGAGGTATTCATTTGGTAGCCTGGTTCTCGTTTCCGGTGTGGCTGTTTTGTGAACGGGATCGGCTGATGTAGTTTCTACGGGATCAAGCACTTCCGCTTTTACATGGCCGGAAGGTGTGGTGAAACGCAGGCGTCCTGGCTCCTGTCCGGTCAATATACTTGCCCGGGTAGGTGAGCATAATGGACTGGCTGTATAGGCATTGGTAAACATTACCCCCGAAGCAGCCAAAGCATCGATGTTGGGTGTTTCGTAAAAGTCAGACCCGTAGCATTGCAGGTCTTTCCAGCCAAGGTCATCGGCTAGAATGAAAATGACATTCTTTTTCTTGGTTTCACATGAAGAAAATGCCAACAAAATGGCGAGTAAGTAAACCGGGTATTTCATTTATTGTTTTTTAGAATTGATCAAATTGCCGGACATGGTCGTCATATCCAGGGTATTTATTTAAAGTACCCTTCACAGGCTTCAACACGTATTGTTATTTTACTACTCTTAACCCTTTCGGAGCATCGATATCCGTTTTGATGCTGCCATCAGAATTCTTTTTGTGTTTGATTTTCAATACCCCATATTTTGTGGGGAAGGAGCCTTCTACCCATTTGAGGTCTCCCAGGTTTGGCGAGATTTTCACCTTTTTACCACCTTCCAAAACATTGACACCTAAAACATGCTGGCTTAGCCAGGAAGTGGGCCCACTTGCCCAACCATGACAGAAGCTATGTCTGTATCCTACATAGCAGTACTCTCCAAAGTCTGCATGGATATTGTCTTTTTCGGTGGGTGTAAACTCATCAATCCTGCCACTGTTCCTTGTGTCCAGTATGTTAAAATCCTCCCAAAAGGTGGTGGCCCCAAGATCCAGCATACCACCCCAATAATCACGGATGGTTTTCAGAGCGCCATTGTAGTCTCCTGCTTTGGCCATGGCCTCCAGGATATAGTATCCATAGAAGGTGGACATGCGCTCAACACCGTCTTTTTTCAACACCGTGTCGTTGGTTTTGACCGCATCCTTCAAACCTGCCAGCACCATGAGTGCCGAGGCTTGTTTGGTTGGGTTGTCTTTTGATTTGTATTTTCTCAACCTTTCTGCCGTTCCTTTGTATTTTTTTTGCAGGTCTGTCCGACCCAACGTTTCCATCATCCCGCTTCCCGCTTCGAACGTCATAATCATCATGGCCTGAAGGCCGGCATGTACAGCATCAGGGTGTTCGCTTGTTGGCCAATCCAGAAACCGGTGGCCGTCCAGGGTTTCTTTGTTGTTGTCATCAATAAAAGTACTGAGTTGGTCTAATAGGCCGATCATATATTTCTCCTGTTCTTTCAGGTAACCCAGGTCACCGTGGTAATCGTAGATGCTTTTATGGATCAGAAGCCACCACATGGAATAGGAGCTGATGCCGTTCATCCAGGCGGGAAGCGGATACTGGTCGCGGGCCAGGTCAAGGCTTTTACGAACTATATCGTGCTGGCCAAAGACAGTGTTGATGGTCATTACTTCCGGGTGCATATCGCCTACCCAAACCAGCCGGTCCCTTTTTATTCCATCCCAAAGGTAGGTTTGCATATTGAGGTGAACGGTGTAGGCACCTGTTGCCCAAATTTCATTGAGTCGGTCATCGTTGGATTTAAAAGAACCCAAATAAGGTATATCCCTATAAACGAATGCTGCCTCCACTGATTTCAGGGGAATATCCTGATTGGCATCTATTACATCTATTCTCAGAAAACGAAATCCTGTTTCTCCTACTTCTATGGTTCCCAGCCAGGGTACTTCAATTACAAAGTCCCGGAGAGAATGCTCATTCGTAGCTGTGGTCTCCGCAGTGATATCTGACATGGCCTCATCTGCTGATTCGCCAAACCTCAACCTCAGTTTCACCGAGGTTTTGTCCTTTCTGATGCCCATGGATATTTTAACACCACCATGCAGTTCTTTTCCATAGTCAAGTAGAAGGGAAGGGCGGTAATTGTCGGTGCTGGTCAGCCTGCAAAAACTCTTGTCAGCAACGCCTACCTGTCCATTGTCCTGTTTCAGGAGTTGGTTAGGTTTTTTGATATATTCGCCTGTATCATCGGACAACCACAATATTTTTTGTGGGGTCAGATAGGTTTTTACCATTTCAGCATCTGCTGTTTTGCCTTCATACTCAGGGCCAAAGACGGGTGGTAATTGTGCCAGACAGTTGTATCCCGTTACTGTTAAAAAGAAAATTACTATGTATTGCTTCATGTTTTTTGTTTGAGTTAAAATTCTGATTGTTAACGAATTACTTCAATAGTGACAGGACCTAAAAGCCCGGAAACCTGAAGGGGTTCATCGTCTTTCATGTCATCTACCAGGTGCCAGGTATAGCGCTGCTCTACAGGCAATGCCCTGTCCTTGAGCATTTGGTTTCTCCATAGGTTCACTACTTCGATTTCAATTTTATTTTCTCCCTGGATAATGGAATTACCAAGATTCAATCGATATGGGGCCATCCAGGTAGTCCCTACATCCTTGCCGTTCACTTTGACTTTGGCCATTACATTGACCTGGCCCAAGTCGAGGTGGTAGGTGCTGTCGGTGGAGGGTTCTTCGATGGAGAAGCTACTCGTGTAGGTTGCTGCTCCTGAATAATATTTTATCAACTCATTTTCTGACAGGCTCCAATCTGTCAATTCAGGAAATTCCACACTTTCCCTCGGTCCAATATCTTTATTTTTGAAATCTACTGACCAGCCATTGTCGAGGGTTTTGAGAAGTTTGGCCTGAGGAAAATTCTTATTGAAAGTTCCATCTACTTCTTCACCCGCATTGGTGAATACCACAAACCAGCTCTGGTCTTTCTCAAAATGTATGGGCAATGTAATGCGACCATCTCTCACTTCAAATTCAGGCAATGTCCTGATTTCACCAGTCACTGCATCCCAAAGCTGAGGCCTGGCATTTTCAACCCTGAATGATGGCCTGATGTCCAGTACTTTATCACTTTGATTGGTAAGGAAATAGATGTCCATGCCTGGTATTTCGCGGTGGGTGAACAAGACTTTGTCATCAGTATTCAGAGCAACATCCGTTGGTAGCTGTATAAAGTCCAGTGCTTGCTGAAGTTCCATACCATTTAGAACCAGTCCGTCACCGTATTTCCTGTTCAGGTTTTCACCAGAAGGTGTTTCGCCCCACATCCTGTCGGCCATTACCTTTACCTGATTGTCACTTTCGGGGAAATTGGCATAGCTTGGCGATTTTATCGGTTTCGAACCATAGATCATGCCACCAGCTTTTACAAGCTCTTCGATTTTAGCCAGCACCTCCGGCCGCATAGTATTGAGGGCCGGTAGTACCATCATGCCGAAAGACATGCCATCAGGCAAAACAAACCTGCCGTCTTTTACGGTAAGTCTGTTGAGAATTACTTCCGCATTGATGTAGTCATAGGAGTAGCCATTTGGTAATTCCGGGTTTCTCTGGCCGGTCATTATAGGGGTGTCCTCTCCTATAAAATAACAAACATCGGCTACATACTGCCCATGTTGGAGAAGTACCTGGCATCTCCTCAGGTAATCAATCCATGTTTTGGACTGCTTAAACCATGTATTGTGACGGTTGAATTCAGTGCTAAACCAGGCATTTACACCTGGCTTGCGGTTGTCGTCTGGTTGGTGGATGTAGAGGTGGAGTACAAAATGGTTGATTCCCTCGGTAAAGCTCCAGTCTCCTCGTTTTTTCAGTAAAGCCGGATGCCTCAAGTAAGATTTATGAGCAGCAGTAAAAGCCTCTGCTGAGGTTACAGGTTTACCATATATATGGGCAGCTGAAGAGGAAGCTTTACATTCAATGTTTCCAAGTGATCCTTCGTTCCAGAATTCACCACTTACCAGATCGGATTGCCCTCCATACATCAGAAACTCGGAAGGAAAGCCCCAGTGGCCGTAGTTTTCGAGCCACATTTTGAGGTTGTTCTCATTGCTTACTTTTTTAAGGCCACCCACATATTGATAGGCGACTTCATCAGCCACGAGTCGTCTCATGTCCCACAAAAACCGGTCAGAAGCTTCCACACTTTCAACCACCCTGCCGGTATAAGTTGGCAAAAATGGTTTGGGGTCATAACCATACTTTGACTGGAATTTTTGCTGAAAATCATCACTCCAATTTTGTGATCCCATTTCATAGCTATCACCGATCACATATTTGAAGGCAGACTTACTTTCTTCCGGAATACGGTTAAGTAGTTCACCTACAAAATTTTCAAAGTGAAACCGAACCAGTTTTTCACTCATTTTGTCAATTTCATACCCTTTTCCCTGCGGTGCTGCCGGGGCGTTTTTGGTACCGGTAGGCGTCATTCCAAACCTTTGGATGGTCCACTCACCGGCCGGGGCATTCCATTTGAGGGTTCCGTCGGTATCCATTTTATCGCTTAAATCGACTACCTTGTCCAAAGCTACCTTCAGGTCTTTGTTTTGAATATCCTGTTGTTGCTTCCACAGATAGCTGTCCCAGGATGGAAATGGGGTTGGGTGCATTTTTCCCAGATTTTTCTCTGCGAAATCCTCTAATCCTGCGCTTTCTGAAATTACGATTTCAGAAATGTTCCATGCTGGTATTTTGGCATTTGGGTAAGTGTTTGACTGGAATACTCCACCAAGGGCTTTGAATTTTATCCTAAAACTTTTCGATTCAGTTTCTGGTAGCGCTACCAATATTGGTGCGTACTTATCTGCGCCAACATTAGGAGATAGTTTGCTACGATCTATGGTAAAAGACCTGATCACGCTATAAGACCCATTGGTTTCGGCCAGCACTTCACAATCTACCTTAAAAGCATCCTGAGATGGTATGATTTTCAGGCTCCTGGCTGTAATGGTTTTTTTGGTTTTGAGATCGACTTGATAATTCTCAACAGACTTGGAAAAACCAGCTTCGGTGGTTACCTCTCCATCAATAAGGTTTGTTGCATTCTTGATTGAAGGGGTAATTTGAATTTCTGAATTTTTGCTGGTGAGGTTTTTTTCTTCGGCCAGTATAGAAGGAAAAGCCAAAACATACGTGTCTTGAAATTCTTCTGAGGGCCTGGCCAGTTTGGTAACGATTTCCTGTCCTCCCTTAATTTTCGTTTCAGAATAGACCATATAGCGCATGGCCATATCCGAGCTTACCCAGGGGCCGCCTGATTGGCTCCAACCCGGGCAATTGAAAACCCCAATATCCACGCCCAGCCTTTTTCCTTCTGTTACCGCATGCACCATGATTTCCCACCACTCTTCGCTGAATAGGGGTACCTTTCCATCTACTTCTTCCGGGTTGATATTGCCTATCAAAGCTGCACCGATCCCCACTTCCTTCATAGCCATAAGGTCTTTGGTGACGCCTTCTTTGGATATGTCATCGCCGATCCAATAGTAATAGCACCAGGGCTTCACTGAGTCGGCAGGAGATTTGAAATTGGAGACAAGGTCGTTATACTCTTTTGGAGAGATGGGTTCTTTTTCGTATTCCGAACATGAAACGGATACTATTGACAATGTTAAAATGGCAAGTAACCCATCACGGATACAATTCCTGAAATTATGATTCATCGTAATTTATAAGTTATAGTAAGGGCAAAAAGTGTGTCTTCAGAAGAGGGGGCAAGACAATTGGCAATATAACCAGCTTGTAAAATGGTTTTCATCCTGTACTGTGCTGGTATGGGGACATAGGTGTCTAAAAACGCACTATTTCATAAAAAAACACCGTCATCCTACGTGTTTCCATTTACATGCGGTACTACCATTCAAAGAGGGAAGATTATTCAAAAACATTACTAACTATTTAAAATCATAATATTATGAAAAAACTCTTACGGCAATTGTCTTTACTCATTCTAATGGCAGTGATCACTTATAGTTGTGCAGAGGAAGAGGTCAGGCACCTAGATCCGATGGTAGAGGGGCTTACCAACCTGGCCGACATTGATATTGATGCTATAAACAATTCAGGATCATGGAGTGGTAGCCTGGTAGGTTTTAGAGGCCAAAGGCTAAAACTACTAACCATGCAAAAACTAATTGCAAATGGCGGCTACACAGGTGAAAACTATAATCTTTCAAACCCTGCGCAACTAGCAGAGGGGGTTGCTGAAGTACTCCAGGAGGTAAACACAAAAATGGATTCAGTCTTTAAGGTAAATATTCAAGATAAATATGACGGCATCAATGAAAATAGTGCTGGCATAGTAAATTTTGGTTCCAAACAGTACATAGCCATGGGTATCGAAATATCCACTGCCTTTGCCTGGTTGAAGGAAGAAACAAAAGGCGATGATAGCTATTCAACAAATGATTTTGCCACTATACAACAAGATATTGAAGTATTGATTGGGCTTAATGCCCTCAACGAACAGGAGGTACTTGATTTTGTGGCAGAGTTGAATTCCAGATATGATGGTATAGTTCAGGCGTATGCCAATGTAGAGGCAGAGGTGAATAGTGCCCCTGAATTTTCCAAAGCTCAAAAAGATTTGTATGCTGCCCTGGGCTCCAGAATAGATGAGTTGGGGGTGACCCTGGAAGAGGATTTGTCGCTGGCGACCAAAGATGTATTGGATATTGTAGATCGTGATTTGACAGGGTTGACGTACTTTGCGGAAAACAACTATACCTCACCAGCACAAGAACCGCTGGTATTCGGAGAGATATCCAGTATTACAGAGTTGAGGTGGTTTAGCGAAGAAGCCACAGTTGATGATTGGAACAATAATTGGGTACTTACCGCAGATATAGATGCGGCAGAAACGGCTCGCTGGAATCTGGATGCTGAAAATGGTCAAGTTGGATTTATTCCAATCAATAAAGAGACTTCCATTAATTTCGATGGTCAATTTCACATCATATCCGGATTACACATGTCAAAGATCGGAGGTGCAGGAGATTCAGAAAGATCTGGTATGTTTTCAAAAATTGTTAATGGCTCGATAAATAATCTGGGATTGATTAATGTGCGAATGACGAAGGGAGTAGGTGCTGGAAATGGTAATCAAGGAGGGACTTTGGTTGGTTTTTTTTCAGGGTCGGGCAATATCACAAAATGTTTCGCTGAAGGTTCATTTGTTGGGCCAGGAAGTCAAGGTGGTGGATTCATTGGACGTCCGCAGGTTATGGCTGGTGAAATCTCGGACTGCTTTGCAGTGGTTGCAACGACTGAGTCGATCAATCCTTTCTCTAGTAGCTTTATTGGTTTGCCAGTAGCAGGAGTTAGAGTGTTTAATTGCTATAACTTAGGCTTCACCGATCGTAAGGCCATTTTCGGACATGGGGCCGGACTTAATTTGGATGCGGCTAACCTTTATTATGATTCAGAGTTTGTAGGATCAACAGAATTGGATCGTGGGGGTAATCTTTACGTTGCTGAATCTCTTGTGACAGCAGCTGATGTTACAACTGATTTAGCTACTGCCGATTGGGCTGACCTGTCAAACTTCAAAGGTTTCAGTGCAGATACATGGGAGATAAGGACAGAAACCCAATTTGACCCCAATCCTAGGCCTTATTTGAAAGGATTTAATTACGATGTAATAGACGACTTCATTGAAGTCCCTTAAAAATAGACACAAATAGTGTAGTTTGTAAGTAGAAAAAAGAAACCGCCAAATCGGCGGTTTTTTTCTTTTGTATAAAAAGTAATCCTCATACTATCCTTGATTAGGCATTACCTCCAATCAGATTAGTCAAAAAAAGTATGTGATAAAAAAATAACTGCGAAGGCGTACGGGACAGTGCGGGACAGTTTTGACTTCTTAATAAGTTAACATTGTTTTAACATATACAGAAATCCAGCTAGCGTATTCAATGCTCTATTCTGTTTGTTGCTAAAACGGACAACTTATGATCGACTCTACTGCCACAAACGATTCAAAACATAGCCCGGGAGTCATTATGCAGGTGATGAAATCAACTGCAAAGGATGACAGCTATTCTGAAACAGACCTGTTAAAGGACCTAAAAAATGGCAATGAAAAGGCTATGCGGGCCATTTATGATATGTATTGGGAAAAGCTGTTCAGGTCGTCGTACAGTGTTCTGGAAGATGAGGATATATGCAGGGATGTGGTTCAGGAAATATTCATCGACCTATGGGTGAGGCGCAGTAAATTGAACATTGAAAACTTGCGGGCTTTTCTGTATCAGGCGGTCAGGAACAGGGTAGCCAAGCATATCAGGAAAATAAAGTTGAAAGAAAAACATAAGGTCGCCATCAAGAACCTGTATGTGAAAGAAACAGGGGCCGACACGATGTATGAATTCAAGGAACTGAACCAATCCATCCAACTAAGCCTGAACCGATTGCCAGAAAGGTGCCATGAAGTTTTTTTGCTCAGTAGGTATGAGTATAAAAGCAACAGTGAAATCGCCGAAAAACTTAATATTTCCAAACGGACAGTAGAGACCCATATAAGTAAGGCTATAAAGCACTTGCGATCCACATTGACTTCATTCGTATTGATGTTTGCTCAAATTATTTCACACCTGTAGTGCCGGATGATGCCAAATTCTATTGGCAAGCCCCATAGGGCCTTTCTCTTTAATTATTTTTCCTGTTAAAAAAACGAAATACACTACGTGTAACGCAGAAGTAGTGGTACCTATAATAAACGAGAGGAAACATGACAACCAAAGAATTTTATCGTTTGGCCAAAAAATATGAGACTGGAAAATGCTCGGATGAAGAGAACAAGCTGTTCGAGAAATTTTATCATCAATTTAATGAAGACGGGCTAAAGTGGGATTTGAAGGAAGATGACGATAAAAAGCAAATCCAGGAGGAAATCTATAAAAACATACAGTCTCATATAGGCAATAGCCGGGCAAAAAAAACGAACCAATTCAATTCGGTGATGCTAAAAATCGCCGCTGTTTTTGTTGTTATAGCAGGCGTGGCGTGGATGATATATTCCTACAATTACGAAAGTCATGTAGCCCCATTGACCGATATGGTTTCGGATGAACAATTAGTAAAAGAAAACCCCAATGGAGTTAAAACCCGGATAAAGCTTCCGGACGGAACTAAGGTTTGGTTAAATTCAGGGAGTAAAATATCCTATCCTCGTACATTCTCCCAAAACATTAGAAAGGTGGAGCTGGAAGGCGAAGCTTTTTTTGAGGTTCACCGCGATACCAGCAAGCCATTTATAGTAAATGCCAGAAATGTTGAAACACGTGTGCTGGGTACATCATTCAATGTAATGGCTTATGAAAAGAGGAATGTTGCGATCACTGTGGCTACTGGTAAAGTCCAGGTAAGTTCGTTTGACAATGAAAGCCTCAAAAAATCCACGATTGATCTTATTCCAGACCAGCAGGCCACATTTGATTTGACCACAGGCAACATCAATGTAAACAAGATAGATGCTACACGCTTTTCTGCATGGACTGAAGGAAAGTTGATTTTTGATGAAATGAAAATGGATGAAGTGGTACAGAACCTGGAAAGGTGGTATGGTGTAAAGGTTTTTGTTCAATCTGAAGCCATAAAGAATTGTACCATTAGTATTGAATACGCCAATGAAACCCTGATAAATGTGCTGGATGGTTTCAAGTACATTTTCAATATAGATTATGAATTGATTGATGAAAAAAAGATAATCTTAAAAGGAAACGGATGTTCCAATTAAAAACTTACTCTATGATAGAACTTTGACTCGACAATCACTCATTAGCATGTTTTCTACCAGGTAGAAAATGAAAAAAGTCCGGGACTGTGGGGGCAGCTCTCCGGACCAAAACCTTAGCTTCTGATTACCTCAGGAGCTTCATATAAGTTTTAAAATTAACTATGCAAAATTATGTATTTAAAATTAATTAAACTATTGATGTTCTTGTCCCGGCATGCATTATACATATTCCTCGTTCAGTTGATGGCCATGCAGATAGTCATTGCCAATGAAACGATAGGACAGAAGCAACTGCTCAAAGAAGTGAGTGTCAATATTGAAATATCTGAGGCTTCACTCAAAGAAGTGTTTCAGGAATTAGGCAAACAAACTGATTTTGTTTTTGGCTATGATGCCAAATGGATCAAATCAGAAAAAAGAAAATTCAATCTCATTATTTCTGAAGGAAACCTTCAACAAGCTTTGGAGGAGCTATCAAAAGAAGCCAACGTCCATTTCAAAAGGCTCAATAACAATATTTTAGTAGTAAAAGATAAGCCCGGTCAACCTACAACTCAAGTGGTTGTTGATTTAGCTGATGTGGACATTCAGGGTAAAATCACCGATGATACCGGGGAAGGTTTGCCGGGTGCATCGGTAGTAATCAAAGGAACAACCAGGGGCACTACGACAGACCTCAATGGAAATTACAGGTTGACCATCCCCGAAGGATCTACCATTGTAATATCCTTTGTTGGGTTTGTGACGAAGGAAATAATAGTGGGCAACCAAAGCACTATCGACTTACAAATGGAATCGGATGCAGCGCAGCTTGAGGAGGTTGTGGTTGTGGGATACGGAAGCCAGAAAAAATCGAGTGTGGTGGGTGCCATATCTACCATATCCAATAAAGATATTATTACCTCCCCGACTTCTAACTTGTCGGCAGGGTTGGCAGGTAAAATGCCCGGGTTGACCATTATGATGAAAGATGGTGAACTGGGAAGGGAGAGCATGCAAACCCTTATCCGTGGACAAGCGACCATGAACTCTTCGGCCCCACTTGTATTGGTCGATGGTGTTGAGCGGGAAATTTCTACCATTGATCCTTATGATATTGACAATATTTCCATCCTCAAAGATGCCTCAGCTACAGCTGTGTTTGGTGTGCGGGGTGCGAATGGGGTTATTTTGGTTACCACCAGAAAAGGAGAGGTTGGCCCTGCTCAAATTACAGCCAATGTAAATTATTCCTTACAAAAACCAACTAGGTTGCCCGATCCGATGAACGCCATTGACTACATGAATACACGAAATGCAGTCATTGCACAGCACAATGCCTTAACCGGGGAAAGTACCCCTCCTGATTTTGGGGATGAAGTTTTTGAGGCATACGCCAATGGCGATTTTCCGGAATACTATGTAGATCGAAACTTCTACAAGGAAATGTTGCATGACTATGTTCCGATGATGAGGGCCAATGTCAATATGAGCGGAGGAACCAAAAAAACTAAATATTTCACAAGTGTTGGGTTTATGAAGCAAGGCGGGCCATTCAAAACAGAAAGATGGGATGAGTACAATTATGACAATGAGCAACGATTGAACAGGTTTACCTTCAGGGCCAATATTGATATGAAAATCAACAATACGCTACGTGGGTGGTTGAACCTGAACGGATACCTTCAGGATGTGAATGATCCAATAATCTTTGGGGCAAATGCAGCCTCGGCTACTACCGGTAGGTTCTATTTCATTCAGATGGCCGCTTTCAGCGACATCCCGTCCATATCCTACCCGGATTTAAACTCGCTCGGCGAGGTAGTAGGGCCTGCGAGCGGAGGAAGGACTCCCTATGGGAACCTTAACAGGTCGGGATACAGAACATCAACAACAAACCAAATGAATACGACTATTGGATTGGAGCAGGACCTTAAGTTTATTACCGAAGGCCTGTCCGCCAAGGTGATGGTATCTTATGATGCGAATACAGATCATATCCGAGGGTTCCGTCAAACCTATAATACTTTTTCGGGCCGTCTCGGTACAGGAAGCAATGGACAGGATAGTGTGTACTATGACCCGGTTGAAACAGGCGGGGAGTTGACTTCTGCACTCAGCCAAAGGTTTGAAACAAACTATGATTTGCAGGCATCTTTGAACTATCGCAATTCTTTCGAAAAACACACGGTTTCAGCATTGGCGTTGTACAAGCAAGAGCAAAGGACAATAGAAGCCCAGGTGCCCTTCAATTATATTGGCGTTGTTGGTAGGGCAACCTATGACTATGATTCAAAATACTTTGCTGAATTCAACTTTGGTATGAACGGCTCTGAGCAGTTTGCAGCCGGTAGGAGGTTTGGTTTTTTTCCGGCATTTTCACTAGGATGGATGTTGAGCGAAGAGAACTTTATGAGTACAGTAGGAGCGGTAGATTTTGTAAAAATCAGGGCATCCTCTGGGAAAGTAGGAAACGATAGAAGCGGAGGGGCCAGGTTTATTTATTTGGCCAACTGGTCTCAAGGGATTATCAATGGTACTTATTTTCAGGGTGTAGGCGGCATAGGAGGATTACCGGACCCGGTTTTTGAAAGTACAGTGGCCAACCCGTTGGTATCGTGGGAAGTGGCAGATAAAACGAATATCGGTATTGAGGCTTCTTTTTTGAACAATTTTGATTTGGAGGCGGATGTCTTTTATGAGAAAAGGAGCTCAATTCTCACCGGGGCTTCCCTGGTGCCAAGATGGATCT
This sequence comes from Cyclobacteriaceae bacterium, assembly GCA_040222275.1. Lineage (GTDB taxonomy): Bacteria > Bacteroidota > Bacteroidia > Cytophagales > Cyclobacteriaceae > CAXBNB01. The sequence continues at coordinate 49,367 of JAVKDJ010000073.1, read as the reverse complement.
ATGGACAATTGGCCCTCCCTGCTACGAATTCGGGGGTAATGGAAAATAAGGGGTATGAGGTTACTTTGGGTTATAGTAAAAAGTTTGACAATGAGCTTTTTGTTGGGGTAAGGTTAAGTACATCCTTTGCCAGAAACAAAGTGCTGAGTTTAAATGAAACCCCATTTGACGACACATTTGCTTCTCCTTATCGCGTAGAAGGATACCCAAGGGGTACAATTTTCGGATTTGATAACCTGGGATATTTCAAAAATCAGGATGAAATAGATGGCTGGGCAGATCAGTCAGGTTTAGGTGGAGCGGTATATCCCGGCGACCTAAAGTATGTAGATCAGAATGGGGATGGCATAGTGGATGAAAAGGACAAAATTGCCATGGATTATCCTAACGTACCGGAAAGAAACTATTCTTTGACACTTCAGGCACAATACAAAGGCTTTGACCTCAGTGTCCTGTTGCATGCAGTGGATAATTACAGCTTCGATTTTAGTGGAAGGGCTATTTATGACTGGCATGGAAATGCAGTGGATGGCTTCAAAAATTATTTCGGTTTGCATAAATATGCCTGGACGGCTGAAAAAGCTGAAAACGGAGGAGATATCCGATACCCGCGCATGCATGTAGATGGTGTAAGTGTGAGCAAACAACCCAGCAACTACTGGATACTGGACTTATGGTATATGAGGCTTAGAAATATGGAAGTTGGCTATACACTGCCCAAAACGGCATCTTCCAAAATAGGATTAGAAAAATTGAGGGTCTATTTCAATGGGTTGAACATGGTCACATGGGACAACATGCCATTCAAATATATGGATCCTGAGGTCAACAACTCTTTGAGCCATCCAATTTTCGCTACTTATAATTTCGGTATGAATATTACCTTTTAATCGATATGGAAGCTATAAAAAATATTCAAATGAAAAAGTATATAAAATCAATATTGAGACTGGTATTAAGCCTGGGCTTGATCCTGACCATAGGTTGTGAAACAGTGTTCGAAGATGCACTGGATAGGGCAGATGATTCCAGGGAAACTTTGGATGGGGTTCTAGGGGACTTTGACAAAGTGAGGGGTATGCTTTCTGCCGCCTATATGGGGGTTCCGCAGGATCGTACGGATTTGTATTTCTGGACGACAGATGAACTGCTCACTGACAATGCTTTTGACACCCAGGGCCAGAGCCTTGGCAATTGGAGGTCAGGTTTGTTGTCCCCTTCATTTGCGGCAGTATGGGCAAATAGAGACACGGGAAATCCCTATACAGAGCCTAATAATGGCAGCTGGTGGGGGAGGTACTGGGGAGCAGTACGCCATTGCAATACCCTTATTGCCAATATGGAAAATGTAACCGTGCCGTTAGATGTTTTTCCACAGGCAGAAAGGGACTTGTATGTGGATGAGGCCAAAGTGCTCAGGGCATATTTTCATTTTATGTTGATAAGCAAATACGGGCCGCTACCATTTATGGATGAAAACCTGCCGCTTGATTTTGCAGGATGGGGGGAAATGACCAGGCCCACTTATGATGAAATCGCCAATAGAATAGCAGATGAACTCCAGGAAGTAATAGATGCTGGGAGGATTCCGCTGAAGAGGGATTTTGGAAACAGCAATGATAAATTAAGAATTCCGCTTGGTTTTGCTTATGGCTTGAAGTCCAGGGTGCTGTTGTACAATGCAAGTCCCCTGAACAACCCATCAGGCGATCAAGCCAAATATCAGGCTGCAGCAGATGCAGCCAAGCAGTTTTTGGATTTGAATGCCTACAGCCTGGAGGCGTTTGAAGATTCGAAACAGATATACCATGCTCCACTATCAGAGCCAGTAGAAGAAAGGGAAGTTATTTGGCGTGGCAGAGGCCGGGCGGTTCAGTTTAACAATGTCCATGGCCTCAATTTGGCTTCAGCAGTACCAAAGCAATCCAACTATCAGGCCTTTAAGGCCGGTGAGTGCCCTACCCAGGAAATCGTCGATTGCTACGAAATGAAAAATGGTGCCATGATTGTAGAAAATTATGACGCAAGCCACGCCAATCCTACCATATCGCAGGATGCAATTGATGCGGGTTATGACGATGTAAACGATCCTTATTCTAATAGGGATGACAGGTTCTACAGGGATATACTCTTCAATGGAAATGAGTTTGGGGAAACCTTCAACATGGGCAATGTAGATAATGTATGGACTTATCTGGGCGCACCAGGTACTGGTTCCAACGGAAACGTGACCTCAGGTGATAGGAAAGCAACATTCACCGGGTACTACTATAAGAAGGACAGAAACCCGCTGTGGTACGGTACAGGTACTGCAGGCGAGGGCCATCAAAGAAACCATTCCCATTCAATCCTAATGCGCTATGCCGAAATCTACTTGAACTATGCAGAGGCCCTTTGCGGTGCAGGTATGTTTACAGAGGCTGCTGCCGCTTTGGATAGGACAAGGCTAAGGGCGAACCAACCCTCAATAACATCGGTACCCGATTTTCAGGCAGGCAACAATGCCTGGTTGATGAAAAGAATTCAAAATGAAAGAAGGGTAGAATTGGTATTGGAAGACCATCGCTTTTACGATGTGCGTAGATGGGACATCATCAGTGACCAAAACCATAACACAATCAGCGGTATGGAAATAGAAAAAACCGGGCCCAGCAGCTACGTCCACACCAGATATCAGATCCCGTTCGTTTGGGCTTGTCACAATGAAAAATATAAAGTATTGCCAATTCCCATTGCAGACCAAAAGTTGATGCCAAACATGCTTCAGCCGGAAGCGTGGAGATAATCGAATTGGGTAAAACTTATTTCAACTCATTAATAAGAAAAGATGAAAAGTAATATATTAAAATATTTTTTGGTGCTGGGTGTCAGCTTTTCGGCTGCATCTACCGTACATGCACGGCAGCAATGGGCCCATAACACAGTAGGAAACGGAGAGGCTTCAACAAGTAATGTGGCTTCTATTGAGAGTAGAAACGATCAGATGGATACCACGGTGGTCCAGCAACCGGAAGAGTATGTAGATGTAGCCTATGGCCAACAAACAAAGCACAGTGTCACCAGCTCTGTTTTCACGATCAGTGGGGATGATTTAGTGTCTAACAGGTCTACCAATTTGATGATTGCGCTACAGGGCAGGTTGCCGGGTTTAAGGATTTTACAAAATGACGGAGAGCCGGGAAATGAATCGTTCAACGCTCAGATAAGGGGATATGATTCCCCTAATTCCAACGGCATTATGTATGTCGTGGATGGTGTAGAAAGGGTTCCTTTTGGGATTGACCCAAATGAAGTAGAAAGCATCACCGTACTGAGAGATGCAGCTGCAACGGCCATGTATGGCATGAGGGGATCCGGAGGAGTGCTTTTGATCAAAACAAAAAGCGGAATAGTGGGGAAGACCAAAATCAATGTTTCGATAGACCACTCGATACAGTCACCAACCAGAAAACCCAGGATTGTGTCTGCACAAGACTATGTGGGCATGTTTAACCAAAGGGTAGCCAACGATACCTTGTATGCCGATGTTCAGGCTATTGCTGCCGGAGGGTCTGGATTGGACCACAGCAACTCGGTGTTTTATACAGCACGTGAGATCGAACGCTACCAATTGGGAGACTCTTCGGAATTTTATCCCTCCAGAAATATGGTGGATGAATTTATGGAAAACAGCTCAAAACTCACCCGCCTAAATGTAAACTTTCAGGGAGGGTCGGATGCTCTTAGGTTTTTTACTTCGGTAAGCTACATGAACCAGGGAGGTTTGTTCAAAAATGAGCCTTTTGACAGATACAGTTACGATGCAGAGTCTAAAAACAAACGGTTTAACTTTCGCACCAATCTGGACATGACCATCAACCCGACTTTGAACATGTTTGCCAACATAGGTGGTTACATGGAAAAAAGAAATGCACCCTTTGTAGGTAGCGGACAAGGCTGGGATTACGTGTTGGCAAAGCTGTACGAAACACCCAACAATGCCCACAACGACCTGACACCTGATGGGGAAGTGCTTGTACGAAGAAATAAATTGGATTTTAGAACGTCAGAATCGGTATATGGCTACCTGAACAGAACTGGTTCTTCTAATCAAACCACAACCAGGCTAAATAACACCTTTGGCCTGCGACAGGATTTGGGAAAAGTACTTAAAGGCTTGTCTGCCAGTGCACAATTGGCATTTGACATTCATTCCAGAAATACCTTGAACAGAAGCAGGGATTATGCTGCTTTTGAAGTAGCTACTTTCCAGGACATCAACATGCAGGACAGCCTGGGATATGCTCAGGTGCCGGGTACAGGCAACACTACCTTGTCAGATGGACAGACGAAGTTTTTCTATTATATGTACAATTATAGAGGCAGGATAGACTATAACCGTCAGTTTGGCGCACACAGTCTCAATGCTACTTTGCTGGCAGAGCGGCACACCCAACAACAACAGGACTTGTTGAATACCAATTATATTGGTATGTCAGGGCGGGCAGCTTATGGCTATATGGACAAATATTTTGCAGAAGCTAACTTCGCCTATCAGGGTTCGGAGCAATTTAAAAAAGGCAACAACTTTGGGTTGTTTCCATCCCTGGCTTTGGGCTGGGTGGCATCCAATGAATCTTTTCTTCAAGATTCCGGTTTGATCTCCTATTTAAAATTGAGGACCTCTTATGGTACTACGGGAAATAGTGTCTATAACTACGGGAGTAACAACCAGTATTTGTACCTGACCACCTGGAACAACAACGCCACAGAGGATCAAATTGGAAATGAAAGCATCAAATGGGAAACATCAACCAAGGCCAATTTTGGTGTAGAAGCGGAATTGTTCAACTCCCTGTACTTCTCAGCTGACATATTTTCCCATAAGAATACCGATGTAATTATAAGTGATATAGCTACGATTCCTAGTGGCTTTATGGGATTGACCGGCGGGACTTTGCCACCAGCCAATATAGGTGAATCCGAGAACAAGGGATTTGAACTTGTACTGGGATATGACAAAGAGGTCAATGAAGATTGGTATATAAATGTGATTGGAAACATTTCGCATAGCAAAAACAAACAAACCTACACTGCCGAACTTCCCTATGACAACACCTTCGCTTATGCCTATAGAAGGCAGGGATTCCCGATTAATCAACTATTTGGGTACAAAAGTGATGGGTTGTTTAATTCCCAGGAAGAAATAGACAACTGGGCAGACCAATCGGCACTGGGCGGTGTACCAATACTAGGGGACATCAAGTATGTTGACCTTACAGGTGACGATATAGTGGATGAAAGGGATTTGGCCCCAATTACAGCGGCTTTGGTTCCTAACACGGCATTTGGATTGAGGACACAAGTCAACTACAAAGGCTTTGATTTAAATGTTTTTATCAATGGTGTTGCCAATCGGGATGTTTATCTCAATGGTTTCGGAAGGTGGTCCAACAGGGACAATTTTACAGAGAGTATGAAAAACGCCTGGACTCAGGAAAAATACGCTGCGGGTGAAACAATTGATTACCCACGTTTGGGCAACCAATCTACCAACTACAGGTTGAGTGATTATTGGGTGAAGAGTGGTTCTTATGTGAGGTTGAGAAATGTGGAACTGGGCTTTACTTTTCCTGAAGTTATCTCAGATAAGCTGAATGCCACATCCATTCGGGTTTATGCCAATGGTTTGAATCTGTTGGTATGGGACAACCTGCCCGATTCGGATTTTGACCCAGAGTCTGCCAGCAGCCAGAATATCAATTACCCGATAATCAAGGCGTTCAATTTTGGCCTTAACATGCAATTTTAATGATTTTCTCCAGGTCAGTTAAAAGGCGGAGAATGAAAGATTTAAAGCTAAAAATCATGAAAAAAACGATAAATATGAATAAGTCTCTGGTAGTATTGTTCTCTATGCTAGTCTTAGGGGCTTGCCAGGATGTACTCGATGAAGTGCCATCGGATAAATTAAGTATAGATAGGTTGCTCAATAAGAATACGATTGTGAACTTTCGTTCCAATAGCTATGGCGACTTGAACAATTCTTTTAACGGAAATAGTGCAGGCCAATTGCTGGAAGCTTACACAGATGACGCATTCAGGGCAGGGGCCACTGCCACATTGGACTGGCATGGAGGGTTTCTTACCCCTGAAAACAACATATTTGCAAGTAGTATTTGGAGTAACAACTGGGCAGGCATCAGAAAAACCAATCTTGCTTTGTTGTACCTTCCTCAATCAAAAGTATCTAAGGTGCTCATAAGCGATGCTGAGATTGCAAGGTGGATGGATGAAGTGAAAGTCTTGCGTGCCTGGTACCATTTTGAATTGATGAGGAATTTTGGTCCGGTTCCTTTTGTGGATGAAGTATATGGGCCGGATTTTACAGGATGGAACGATTTGACAAGGCCTACTTATGAAGAAATTTCAAGTATTCTTGTGGATGAATTGGATGATGTAATTACTGCCAACAGGCTTCCATTACGTTATACAGCGGCTAGTGAATTTGATAAAATAAACATGGCACTGGCGCATGCGCTAAAGTCCAGAATACTGTTGTACAATGCAAGTGCGCTAAACAACACTTCTGATGATCAGTCTAAGTGGCAGAGGGCTGCAGATGCCACTCAGGCGGCCATTACAGCCATATCGTCTGAGTACTCACTGGTTGACTTGTCCGACTATGCAGACCTTTTTAATGAAGACAACCTGACACTCAACTCAGAAATCATTTTCCGGTCGCCCAGCAATGGTACCGGTACCTTAAACAATCAAAATGGGGTGGACCTGTCATCTCTTGGATCTGCCACGCAGAGTGACAATGCCGGGGCAGTGCCTACACAGGAGTTGGTGGATAGCTTTGAGTTGACAGATGGTACATTACCAGTATCAGGTTACGCCAATGCGAATCATACAAGTGCCACTTTAAATGCCGGCTATAGCGAAAACGAAGGGGATGACCCCTATGCGGGCAGGGACGCAAGGTTCTACCATGCAATTGTCTATAATGGGGCCAACTATGGCAGAGTGAAAGGGAGCAATTCTGATATTTTCGTTCATACCTATGAGGGCAAGCCCGGCACGGGGTTTAACAACAACCCTACTTCCCAGGAAAATGCTGATAGAAGAAGGAGCACCACAGGCTACTATACCAGAAAATTCAGATCTGCCGGGTACTGGGGATCTTCTGCCGGGGGTACCAATTCCTACAAAATCCATTTTCGACTGGCCGAACTGTACCTGAACCTGGCCGAAGCACAAGCACAACTGGGTAATATAAGTGCAGCAATATCAGCTTTGGATGTGGTAAGGGAAAGGGCGGGACAGCCTGCTATTTCGGATGTTCCCGGATTTCAGTCCAATCAACAATTCCTGTTGTCAAGGATTAGGAACGAAAGAAGGGTAGAACTTTGTTTTGAAGGACACAGGTTTTATGACCAAAGAAGGTGGGACATACTGAGTGAAACCAATGGTGTGGTATCCGGAATGCGAATAACGAGTACCGGAGGGGATGCCGGGCCATTCACTTACATTCGTACCCATGTGGATGTGGCCAGGAATGCCACCAGCGACAAGTACCTCGTTTTGCCTATACCCACTGAAGAGGCAAGAAGGCTCACAGGATTGGGGCAGCCTGCTGCATGGCAATAATACCTGAAGGAAAATAGAAAGAATCTTGTTATCAGGCTGGTCGCCATATATTGGACGGCTGGCCTTTTTTTATTTCAAGTCTCAGTACGGGATGGTACAGGATAGCTTTATGTAGGATGTGGGCTAAATTGTAAGCACAATTCAACATCTGTACAGTTATGTCATTCTCATCCAGTCTAATTCCTGATAACAGTATTGCGACCGAAGAATGTTTCGAATTTAAGAAAGATGATAGGTTCTCCAGCATGCCGGACCATGAAATATGGAGGATGTTTAGAAATGGCGATGAACCTGCTTTTGTATTTATCTATGACAAGTTTTTTCATATCCTTTTCGACTATGCACATAGGTTTTGCAAGGATAGCGGGCTGGTGAAAGATGCCATTCAGGATTTGTTTATCGAAATGAGAAACAACAAGAAGAGACTGGGTGAAACCACATCCATCAAATTTTACCTTTTTGCCTCCATCAGGCGCAAAGTGCTGGCCATGACTGCCGGGAAATTGCGCTTTGTTCGTCTCAAAAACCTGGAAAACTACGATTTTGACATAGAGGTATCGCCCGAACAAAAAATAATCAATAGACAGATTAACGATACTACACGCACCATTCTGTCCAAAAACATAGAATCCCTTTCCAGCAGGCAGAAAGAGGCCGTTTTGTATTATTTCTATGAGGGTTTTAGCTATCAGCAGATTTCAGCCATTATGGGATTTTCCAAAGTAGAACACGTCAGGGTATTGATGTACAGGGCCATAAAAAAAATCAGGGCATCATTAAGTTGGGATGAGGTAGGCAGGTAACTTCAAACCAATTCTTTTCTTCTTAAAAGGGAATTTGATCCTTTATCCGGTTCTGATGGTATTTAAGACTGGCTACCATAAGCCACATAGTACCAATAATACCGTGGTGCAAATCTCACATAAATAAAAAAAAGTAAAAAAAACTGTATATGCGTTTCGCCTTTTTTCCTTTTATAGATAAGAACGCTTAAAATGAACTACAGCCACTACACTTTACAGGATTTTCTCAACGACGAATTCTTTATGGAATGGGTCAATGACCCAAGCCCTGAATGCAGGTATTTTTGGGATAATTGGGTGGCAAGACATCCTGAGCAGACCAAAGTGATAGCCATGGCCAGGGAAATCGCCGGCTCATTAGACTATAAGAACAAGTATCTTCCCGGTGATAATGACAAGGTTGAAACATTGGAAAATATTTTGAGGGAAAAGCCAGGAAAAGGTAGTGTTTATTCGCGATCACTAAAGGTCGCCGCTGCAGCCATATTGGCGATAGGCCTTTCTTTTTTTTACCATAGTTACCAGCAGAGGGCATCAGCACCGCAGCAGGCTATTATGATAAAAAAACGAACATCATTAGGGGAAAAGAAAACCATCATGCTGCCTGACAGCACCTTCGTGAAATTGAACTCTGGCAGTGAGTTGACATATACCGTGCCGTTTGAAAACCAGGCCAGGGAAGTCAACCTGACAGGAGAAGCGTTTTTTGAAGTGGCACGCAATGTCGAAAAACCTTTTACTATCACGACCGGCAAGGTAAAAACCACAGTGTTGGGTACTTCATTTGACGTGAAGGCCTATCAGGAAGACGAAGATATCACGGTGGTGGTGACCAGTGGCAAAGTGCAGGTACAACGAAAAGACGAGGGCAGCAACCTCGATGGGGTGGTATTGTTGCCAAACGAAAAAGTAACACTGCACAAGGCACGAGGAAAAGTGGTAAAGGAAGCGTGCGACCCAGATGACCTCATAGCATGGAAAGATGGAAAACTGGTGTTTAGAAAGGCTGGCTTCAGTGAGGTCTTGTCTGAACTGGAAAAATGGTACGGGGTGCAGATAATCCGCCCCGAGGGATTGGAAGTACCTGGCAGGTTCAGCGGTGAGTTTGTCGACAAGAGCCTCCAAAAAGTATTGGATGGACTGAGCTTCTCCCATTTGATCAGCTACGAACTCAATGGAAAAATAGTAACCCTAACCGAAAGTAAAAATGAACAATAGAAATACAAGCTAAAAAAAGCCAACAAATCATTAAGACTCATTGGCTTAAACCCTCCAAATTCTTGGACCAATTTGAAGGTGAAAAGGTCAATGAAACATAATTCACTAAACCTTTTAAACTATATGAAAGCAAATTTACAAACAATTTGGTTTATGACAAAGTGTACCTTTTATGGTCTTTGCATCCAAATGCTATGTGCCGGAATGCTCATAGCCTCGACAGGAAAAGCACAAAAGAGAAGTCTTCAAGACGTTATTCTTTCGGTGCAATTGAGCGAAGTAGAATTGGTGAAACTCTTTTCCGAACTGGAAAACAATACCGATTTTAGCTTCTCTTATAACGATTCTCAAATTGACGAGAACCAAAAGTTAAGCTTGAGGGTGAAAAACCAATCACTTTACAAGGTCCTCAGAACAATTTCTAAAGAAACTGGCCTGAGTTTTAAAAGAATCGATGACAATATTTTTGTTCAAAGAAAAAACCATCTTGACCTGTCTGTAGAAGATGGAATAGCAGATGTACAGATTACAGGCAAGGTCACTGACGAAAATGGTGATGGCCTTCCGGGGGCAACAGTAGTCCAAAAAGGGACTTCCAATGGAACCACTAGCGACTTGGATGGCAACTTTAAACTCAGTGTATCTGAAGGTGCCACTATTACCGTTTCATTTGTAGGCTACATAGCCCAGGATATTGTGGTAGGTTCACAAAGCACAGTAAACGTGAAGATGGTTCAAGATGCCAGGCAACTTGATGACATAGTAGTGGTTGGTTATGGAAACCAACGAAGGTCTGATGTTACAGGGTCAGTTACCTCTGTAAAAGGCGATGATATTGCTGTCACGCCTGTTTTAACATTTGATGTAGCGCTTCAAGGAAGGGCTGCTGGTGTCAATATTGTAAATACTTCGAGTGAACCAGGAGGTGGTGCCACCATCAGGATACGTGGGTCAAATTCAGTGAGTGGAAACAATGAGCCTTTGATTGTATTGGATGGATACCCATTGCCCTCGGGTGGAGAAGCCAGCACAGCTGGTATCGGTCAGGTTCGTATTCTGCCATCAAACGTCCTAAGTTTTCTAAACCCTAGCGATATAGAATCAATAGATATACTTAAAGATGCTGCTTCAACTGCCATTTATGGATCGCGGGGAGCTAACGGCGTGATTGTGATCACAACGAAAAAAGGTGCATACAATCAAGCAGCTAAAATAAACCTAGCGATAGAGGCGGGCAGCCAATCTGCTTTTGAATTTCCAGAAATGATGAGCGGGCCTGAATATGCCACATATCGCAATGATGTTGATGACAACCCAATTGCCCGTTTTGCCAATCCATCTAGTCTTCCGACCACAAACTGGCTGGAGACTATATTGCGCGATTCCAGGGTTAACAGGTATCAATTGGATATCAATGGGGGATCAGATAAAACCCGCTATTCGATCTCTGGTAATTACTTTAAAAATGAAGGGGTTATAAAATTTACCGAGTTCGAAAGGGGTACATTGAAATTAGGCCTTGATACGGAATTGTCCGATCGCCTCACAGTTTCAACAAATATTAACCTCACCCAATCCTTGAACAATAGAAACAACCAGGGAACCGGGGCTATTATCAATGGGGGTGGCGTTTGGAAAGCATTGACCAATGATCCTTCCAGAACTCCTGAGGACACCGACTATGTACTAAACGACCCTACTGAATTTTATTTTACTGACCCTTTGGTTGAAATTCGTGATACCAAAGACGAAACTGCCAACAAAAATGTCTTTGCCAACATTTTTGCGACCTACAATATACTGGATGAATTGACCTTAAATGTAAGGGCAGGTGTGAATTCGAAAAATAGTAGAAGAGAGGCATACTATAAAAAATCCACCTCTCTTGGCCAAAGGCAAAATGGCCAGGCAGTGTACAACACATTCGAGTATGATGATCAACTATTTGAGTCCTACCTGTCTTATAATACAACTTTAAACAATGACCATAGCCTAAATTTGACAGCTGGTTATTCCTCACAATTTAATACTACCAGGGGTGTAAACAATAGGGTTGTTAACTATCCTTCAGATGCCTTGGGAAGCAATAGTATCGGATTGGGCCTTACCCCAAGTATCCCCGAAAGTTATAGGGTAGAACGGTCATTGATTTCTTATTATGCCAGGGCCAACTATGATTTTAAAAAGAAATACTTTGCTTCGATTACCTATAGGGCAGATGGGTCTAGTGTTTTTGCTGAAAATGACAAGTGGGGATACTTTCCTTCGATCGGTTTAGGTTGGACAATTTCTGAAGAAGCTTTTATAAAAGATGTCCAGGCTGTTTCCAATCTTAAGCTAAGGGCTAGCTATGGTATCACTGGGTCTCAGTCCATTGCTCCGCTTCAGTCACTTACTTTGATGGGAGTTCAGAATACAAACTTTAATGATCAATTATTTGCAGGTCTTGCCCCGGTGCAATTGGGTAACCCCAATTTAAGGTGGGAGTCAACAACTCAACTTAATTTTGGTCTTGATTTCGGCCTGTTTAATGGTAAAGTGTATGGTACTGTTGACTACTATGTTAAAACAACAGATGATTTACTTCAAAACTTTCCTTTACCTATTTCTTCCGGACTTGGTTCCATTGTTACCAATGCCGGGACTATTGAGAATAAAGGAATTGAAATCAGTTTGGGAGCGGACATTATAGATAATGGTGATTTTAGTTGGAATTCCAATGTAAACTGGAGTAGGAACAGATCCCTCGTAAAGAGTTTGGGAGCGGGAGGTAGCGATATATTTGGGCCAAATATATCTGCTAATATTGTTTCTTTTCCTCCGACTATTTTAAGGGAAGGTGAACCTTTTGGCCTTTTTTGGGGAGAAAAAGCAATAGGACTATATCCCCTGGGTCATGATGATGAAGGACAAATTCAGTACGAAGATATTGATGGGGACGGAGCAGTGACTCCAAATGATAAAACAATTATTGGGGATCCTAATCCTGATTTTATATTTGGATGGAACAACACCTTGACTTACAAAAGGTTTACGATGAGTGCATTTGTTCAGGGCTCCATTGGTAACGATATTATGAATGTTGATCGCATATTTATTTCTGGAGGGATTCGAGGAAATTCGGCAAACCATACCAAAGAATACTTCGAAAAGAGATGGACACCGGAAAACCCACACAACGATGCAAACTTTCCTGCTGGAAGGGGTGGTCAACCTGACTCTAGTCTAATAGAGGACGGTTCTTATATAAGACTGAAAAATGTTAGCCTATCTTATAATTTCAATCCTGAAATTTTCAAAAATATATTTAATTCGATGAGGGTGTATGTAACAGGTACTAATATTTTCACCATAACCAATTATAGTGGAGTTGATCCTGAAGTCAATGTTTTTGGAGGAAGCAACATAAACAGAGGAGTTGATTTTTCTGCTTACCCTAAAAGCAAGCAGATTTTGGTAGGCTTGAATATAGGTTTTTAAATGCTAATTTTTAAAATTCTAATAAGATGAAAAATATTAAATATATAATAATATTGGCAGTCATGATAGGCTGTTCAAACGACTTGGAAGAGCAGGTTTATTCCAATGTAAGCCCATCGAATTTTTACAAAAATGCAGCTGATGGAGATGCTGCTGTTTCGGCAATTTACAATGCACTGAACAGAGCGGTTAGTTTATGGGATTTTGGGTTGACATCCACTGTTGCTACTATGCACCCCTATTTCATAGGAAGGGTAGGTTGGAGAAACCATTGGGCTGATTATACAGTAAGTAGCGGTGATGGATTGGGTTTGCCACGCAGTTGGAACCCTTTGTACCAGGCTATATTTAGGGCTAATGTTGCAATTTCTGAGTTAAGTACAAGAACATTTGAAGGTTCTGAAGAAGTTACAAGAGGCTATCTAATTGCAGAAGCGCAATGGTTGAGGGCCTGGAGCTATTTCCACCTTACCCAATTGTTTGGTAATGTCCCAATGCCTTTAGTGCCAGCACAGTCGATTGAAACAGCAAATTTGCCTGCAACACCCCGCGAAGCAATATACGCACAGATCATTTCTGATCTGCAAGACGCAGAGGCCAATTTGCCAACTATTAGAACGATTCCTGCTGAATTAGGAAGACCCAATGTTGGGACTGCCAAGTTTTTACTGGCAAAGGTTTATCTTACCATGGCCGGCGCACAAGTAAACGATGCTAGTAAGATGGCTTTGGCTCATTCGAAGATCAAAGAAGTAATTGATAATGCAAGTGCCTATGGTTATGAGCTACTTCCCAGCTATGCAGATGCAATCTACATAGACAACAACAGTGAAAGAGTCTGGGCTATTCAACAAACCCAGGCAGTAGAGGGCCAAGGTACAGCAGGTACTTTTGTATGGGCTGGTATAGGTTCTACCAACGGAGGGGTACCAAGAGGACAGGCCCACGGAGGCTGGACCCAGGAGTTTTATGACTTGTATGAGTCTGGCGATACACGGAGAGATGTTACCATGCAATATTCTTACATCCATTCAGATACTGGCGAAGAAACCTTCTTTTCAGGGCAGCCAGTAGCAGACTATGATGGAGACCCTTACAAGCAAACCTGGGGGATTCCTAACAACAAATACAAAGATTCGGATCAAGGTTGTTGTGATGGTGACCCGGACATAATTTATTATCGTTACTCAGATGCACTACTGATGTACGCTGAGGCTGAGAACAGCCTAAATGGCCCAACAGCCACTGCTTATGAATATCTGAATATGGTGAGAGAAAGAGGTGGAGCTAGTGCATTGACACCCGGAAGCCATACCAAGGAAGAATTTGCAGAATTAATGTTTACTGAAAGGCTTCTGGAATTTACGTTTGAATGTCAGGAGTTGTATGACATTCGCAGGTTGGGAAAAGTTCAGGAAATCATTGAATCGGCACCCTTACCGGTAAAAGAAGGAACAGTTTATAAAGCAGCGTTTGAGGTTTGGCCAATTCCTAATACTGAAGTTAATGCAAATGCTGAACTAGAGCAAAACCCAGGTTGGTAATCCACCGCAACCATTAATTTTATTAGAAGGCCCTTTTCGGATTTTTTCTGGAAGGGGCTTTGTTTGAAATTGATGAACGCATTTATCCATAGTTTTTAATCAAAGACAATCAAAGTAAGTATGAGACAATCCATTTTTTTCTTAGCCCTGTTCTTCCTGATTATGCGGGAAAGCCATTCCGGTGATATAATACCCGTACTGAAAATCAACGAATTGAGGGTGGAATATCAGGAAAACCCTTCAGCCATTGATGTGGCCAGCCCAAGGTTTAGCTGGGTACTTACAGGTGAGGGTAGGGGCAGGTACCAGACTTCCTATCAGATAGAGGTAGCTTCAAGTAAAGAAAACCTCGAAGCTGGCAGGGCCGATATTTGGAACAGTGGGCAGGTTGTCTCCAGCCAAACCAATCAGGTAGAATACGAAGGGCCATCACTGGAATCCTTTAAAAAATACCATTGGAGGGTAAAGGTATGGGATGAAAATCAACAGCAGTCGGGTTGGAGCCCTCCCTCATTTTGGTCTATGGGTGCCCTGAAATTTTCTGACTGGAAGGGAAAGTTTATAAGCCACAATGTGGGGTATAACAAGGCCGATAAATACGATAGCCTGTACCTGCCACCTGCGCGTTATTTGAGAAAATCATTCAATATCAATAAAAAGGTAAAAAGGGCTGTGGCCTATACTACTGCCTTGGGGCTTTACGAATTGAGGTTGAATGGTTCCAAAGTTGGAAAGTACCACTTTCTTCCAGGATGGACAGATTATGACAAACGCCTATATTATCAGGCATTTGATATTACGGCATCATTGCAATCTGGTGAAAATGTAGTCGGAGCTGTGATTGCCGATGGATGGTACTCCGGATACATTGGTTATGCCCTGCTGGTCAGGCTGGACAAGGTTCGTGGCTTTTATGGTGAAAACCCGGCCTTTATGGGGCAGATAGTAGTAGAATATGAAGATGGAAGTACAGAAATTATTGCCAGTAATGAGACCTGGCGTGCAAGTGAAGGAGCTATTCGGGAGGCGGACATCCTCATGGGCGAAACAGTTGATGGCCGATTGGGCAAGCCAGGCTGGGACCGCCCGGGATATGACGATGAGGACTGGAAGAAACCAAAGATATATACCTATCCCAATGGGCGCTTGCAGGCATATCCAGGCGACCTCATTGAGGTAAGGGAAAACATAAAACCAAAATCCATAACTAAAACAGAATCAGGGTCATATATTTTTGATTTAGGGAAGAATATCGCCGGAATAGTACGCTTAAATGTACAGGGCCCGAGGGGAACCAAAGTGACATTACGCTATGGCGAAATGATGAAGGATGATGGTAGCCTGCTTACTGAAAACCTGAGATTGGCCAGGGCAACAGATACTTATATTCTACATGGAGATGGAAAAGAAATATGGGAACCGAAATTCACCTACCACGGTTTTCAATATGTGGAAGTCACGGGGTATCCAGGAACACCTGACCTCAACAGCCTGGAAGGCCTGGTGCTCAGTTCGATCAACACAACTGCTGGCTCATTTTCCACTTCCAATGAGATGAACAATACCCTGTTTGACAACATACTTACCACCCAATCTGCCAATTTTTTTGAAGTACCGACCGATTGCCCCCAGCGAGACGAGCGGTTGGGTTGGACAGGAGATGCACAAACATTTTGCAGGTCAGCGACATACAATGCGGATGTTGCTGCTTTTTTTACCAAATTTCTGATTGACCTGGATGATGCCCAAAGGTGGTACGGGGCTTATCCAAATTTTGCCCCATTTCCATATTCCAGGCCTGATCAGTATTCACCCGCATGGATGGATGCAGGGGTCATTATCCCGTACAACATGTACAAGGTATATGGTGATACAAGAATTGTGGACTATATGTATAGTGGTATGCAGAAGTTTATGCAGTTTCAGTCAGATGCCAGCACCAACTACCTGAGGCCGGGTGGAGGGAATAACTGGGGAGACTGGCTTTCGGTAAATGAAAAAACCAGTGACAATTTTGTCGCTTCGTCTTTTTACGGCTATGATGCCTATCTGATGGCCGAAATGGCAGAAGCTCTTGGTAAAAAGGAGGATGCCGAAAAATACAGGGACCTATTTCAGAATATTAAAAAATCATTTGCAGGAAAGTACATTTTATCGGATGGTAGAACTACTGAAGACACGCAGACTTCTTATGCTTTGGCGTTGTACTTTAAACTCTACCCTGAAAATCTGGCCGCAAAAGGGGCAGAAAGGCTGGCCCAAAAAATACAGGACAATGGCAACAAGTTCTCAAGCGGTTTTTTAGGAACCAAACATGTAATGTTGTCATTGGCCGAGTACGGTTATCACGACATCTGCTACAAACTATTTAAGCAAACCGAGTACCCAAGTTGGGGATATTCAGTAGAAAACGGAAGTACCTCGATATGGGAACGCTGGAACAGCTATACCAAGGATGCAGATCAAAACTCCAACCTCAATGCTGCAATGAATTCATTCAGCCATTATGCCTTTGGTTCTGTGGCAGAATGGATGTATATATATGCAGCCGGGATTGAAACCGATGGATCAGGTTTTAAGAATATAAGGATTCAACCCGCAGTTTCGAAAGAAATGGACAGGATAAGCGCAGGATACAAATCCATAGCTGGGGAAATAAAATCTGCCTGGGCATGGAATGGCAACAAACTGGAATTGAGTGTCACTATACCTGTAAACACTACAGCCAGGATCGTTTTGCCAGTAGAGAGTGCTTCCAATGTAAAAATGGACAACAAGTCGATCGGTAAAATTCCGGGTATAGAGTCTGTAGAAAACCCTGGCGACAAGGTAATCCTTGAGGTGGGATCCGGGGACTACAATTTCTCTACATTATCAAAATATGTGGTCTTTTAAGAAAAAAACATAACATTTCGAGTCTAAAAAAATCGGAAGTAAACCACCTAACAGGTTAACCGACCTTCAATCAAAACATAATTTTCAAAAGAATTAAAATGAGAATATTAATATTGACGACCACATTGGTCATGGCCGTGCTTTGTTCTTGTATAGAAAAGCAAAGCCCTTCTATAAGCGTCAACTGTTTAAGTGTGGAGTACTTGCCAAACCCCCTTGGTATAGATGAAATACGTCCGCGTCTGGCATGGCAACTGAGCTCAACCTACAGAAACAAGGCTCAGTCCGCCTATAGGATACTGGTGGCCAGTTCGCTGGATTTACTCGAAGAAGAGGAAGGTGACCTTTGGGATTCGGGCAAGAAGCCATCGTCTGCCAACAAACAAATCGGATATTCAGGACAGCCATTAAACTCAAAAAAAACATACTACTGGAAAGTAAAAGTCTGGGATGAGAATGATTTGCCCTCCGATTGGAGTGAGATAGGATTTTGGTCTATGGGCATATTGGCTGACAAGGAATGGAAGGCAGAGTGGATTGGCTATACTACTGAGGATCAGAATGAAGAGGATACCTTGTGGCTACCACCATCTGCCCATTTGAGAAAAACCTTTACGACTGAAACGAAGGTGAGAAGGGCTATGCTTTACATATCAGCATTGGGCATGTTTGATGCATCTGTCAATGGCGAAAAAGTAGGCAAAGACCTCTTGGCCCCTGGATGGACAGATTACCACAAGAGGGTATATTACAAAACCTATGATGTGACAAAAGACCTTCTGAATGGTGAGAATGTTTTAGGTGTGGTTTTGGGGGATGGATGGTACTCTGGCTATGTGGGCCCATACTCATTGGGCAGGCCCAGAAACAGGGAGCTGTACGGTAAGACACCCGGGCTCCTTTGCCAACTGGATATAGAATATGAAGATGGTTCGCACCAACAAATAGTATCAGACAAAAGCTGGAAAGCCAGTGAAGGCCCTGTGGTGTTTTCTGACCTGCTGATGGGGGAAACCTACAATGCCAATTTGGAGATGGAGGGGTGGAATGCACCAGGTTTTGACGCATCAAATTGGCAAGGGGTGTCTTTGCACCAGGGGACAAAAGGTGTTGTGGAAGCCTACCCAGGAAACTGCGTACAGGTATATGACCAGTTGCCAACCAAAAATATCACTAAAGTGCAGGATGGGGTTTACCTCTTCGATTTAGGGCAAAATTTTGCCGGCCATGCCAGGTTAAAAGTAAAAGGAGAGGCGAATGATACGATTGTCATGCGTTTTGGGGAAATGCTCCATCCTGATGGCAGGCTGATGACCGAAAACCTCAGGTTTGCCAGGGCCACAGACACTTACATTTTAAAAGGAAACGAGCTTGAAACCTGGGAGCCCAGGTTTACCTATCATGGTTTTAGGTACGTGGAGGTGCAGGGTCTGAAAAGCGAGCCGCAAAAAGACATGGTGACAGGAGTAGCAGTGAGTTCGGCCACTCCCCGAAGCAGTACCTTCCACTCTTCAGATGACATGCTGAATCAATTGTATAGCAATGTAGTCTGGACGCAGCGGTCCAATTTCATGGATGTACCAACCGACAGCCCCCAGAGGGACGAACGCCTCGGGTGGTTGGGCGATGCACAGATTTTCTCCAAATCTGCACTGTACAACTGCGAATTGGGGCCGTTCTATAAAAAATGGATACAAGACGTGGAAGATGCCCAGTATGATTTTGGGGCCTATGCCAATTTTGCACCTCAGCCATACCCGGAGCTGGTTTGGTATTCACCGGGTTGGATGGAAGCTGGCATCATGATACCCTACAATGTTTTTAAGTTTTATGGGGATACACGGTTGATCGAAAAGCACTATGCTTCCATGAACAAATTCATGGATTACCACATCAAAAAGACTGAGGGTAATTATTTCTACCAGGAAAATTCATGGACAGAAATTGGCCCAAAAGGTGGATTTGGAGATTGGCTTTCATTGACTGACAAGAACCTGGCACATGACCTGATGGCCTCCATTTATTTTGTAAATGCGGTAAACCTGATGGCTGAGATGAGCAGTGCCATAGGTAAAAATGACAAAGCCCAATATTACCGGAAAATTTTTGATGAAGGAACCCAGGCTATTAAAGGGCATTACCTGTCCGCAGATGGGCGGTTTGGAATAAAAGAAGAAGCCTATGGTGATGGCAAAGGTTATTTTGAGGGCGAAAAAGGATTTACGGGGCACACCCAGTCTGCTTATGCCAGTGCGCTGTACTTTGATATAATGAAGGCCAACGAACAGAAGGGGGCCGTAAACAACCTTGCGAACCTGGTGAAAGAAGCCGATGGGAAACCTACGTCCGGTATATTGGGTATCAGGCAATTGCTTCCTGGGTTGGCCAAGGCAGGGCTTTCTGATTTGGCTTATCAGATGCTGCTCAACAAAGACTACCCGGGATGGGGATTTGAGATTGAAAATGGGGCTACCACCATTTGGGAAAGGTGGAACAGTTATACCCATGAAAAAGGATTTAATGGACCTATGAATGCCAAAATGAATTCTTTCAACCATTATGCATTCGGGGCAGTGTCAGAATTTTTGTTCAGCAATATGGCTGGAATCCAACCAGAAGCAGCCGGTTTTGACCAGATAGTTATCCAACCCGATTTTGGGGATAAGTCGATAAACCAACTTAGCGCCACTTATTCGTCTATCAATGGTCTGATAGCTTCATCCTGGGCCATAGATGGCAATGAGGTTTCCCTTGACGTTGAGGTGCCGGTAAACACACGAGCGAAAGTGATTGTCCCTGCGGATAACGTTGAGGGCATACTGGAAGGAGGAAGGCCTGCTTCCGATTTGACAGGAGCCAAGTTGGAGTACACTACTAATGGAAAGAGTGTGATAAACATAGGTTCTGGTAAATACAACTTTAAGTTTGGGCTTAAAAACTAAGTGGTGAGGTAATATAGTCCGCAAAAGATGCTATCCGCAGTTTGCGTAGTTTGGTTTAAAATTGGTTCTATGTGATATATGATAGGGAGCCCCATATACACATATTATCTCGCTCAAATTCAACAGGTTATTCGAAGTAACCTGTTGATTACAGCTATTGCCAAAATAGAACCCTAAAATATGCTTGCTTCCCAAAGGAAACCAGTTACTCATTGTGAAATTATCTTCTTCAGAAGCAACTTAATTTTTGTCTGTTTTATTCTTAACAAAAGGAACTATCATTTGCGAGAAGGCTTCAGCACCTTGCTGATTTAGGTGATTTCTGTTATGCAAATATTTGGAGCGGGCCATCTGATCAAGGAAATGCTTTGAATATTCTAATTTCATTTCATCTGGTAAGGTATTATATAGAGGGATGACAATGTCTCTTTCAGCTTGTCTATTGAAAGTGATGGGAAGAAAGAAAATCAATTGGGCTTGATGTTGGTCAGCAAGGTTTTTTAGAAAAGAAATGGTTTGGTGGTATTTAGAAAGTAGGTTGGTGTCATACGAAACACCTTCGATCTCGTTATAGGTCAGGAATGAAGACACTCCGAAACGATCAATTCCAGCGTAGGATGACGCCAAACCGGCCCGTCTCTCTTTTTGGATTTCATCAAAAGAAATGATGGATTGAATATCATGTGTCAAAGAGATGGTAGAAAAGATTCGTTGGTTGACAATATTGCCAAACATAACGGCTTTTTCAGAAAGTGAAAAATGGGAAGTTATTCTGAGTATAGAGGCCAGCAGGTTTATTTCATACTTTGAGGCAAATGTTGACAGACCGCTAGGCACATTGTCCTGTAATGGTGACAATTCAATAAATAGTACTTTGTCTCCTTCTTGCTGAATTATATGGTCGGCCACAATGCAATTGCTTAGGAAAGTGCCACCTATTATTCCCAAATTAACCACATTGGTATTTTCAAAGTGAGGTTCTATAATGTTAGGTGCAACCCCGGACCTTACCCTACTGGAACCAATGAAATAAAAAGTAGTGCCTTTATTGATCTGAGTTTGTTTGGAAAAATTTGTTGGGTGGCTAATACCCCCAGGCCTGTTCGAAATCCCTTTAATGGATAGTATAATGGCTGTTAAGGCAGAAAGGAAAACCAATAATTTGAGTGTGGCCTGCTTCATTTTTCTTTTGATTGTCCTTTAGAATTGAATGTAGTAGTTTTCTATTCCCCCGCTCAGACCGAAAACCAGGATGAGCATGGCAAGCTTCATGTAAATGAACCATCGAACCCATCTGGGTTTCATTCCAATGTATTCATCGATTCTTTTGTTTTTTGCCAGATAATAGTGAATATCCATTATACCAATGCATAAAATCAGGATAGAAGCTTTCATCAAATAATTGTCCATAAATCCCTGCGGTAATTGTGCAGCCTCAACGAATATCTTTTGGTACAAAAATCCCAGGTCAGGTGATATGAAAATCAATGCCAGCAGGCTGGCGATGGTAAGATGGTAAACTACTCCTAGTGGCTTTCTTAGCCTGGAATTGCCCCGGATCCTGAACGATACCTTTTTTTCAATTACTACCCATAAACCATTCAGACAGCCCCAGATCAGCAGTACGATTGAAATTTCATGCCATAAGGCTATGAGCAGGAAGGTGATAAAAAGAAACAAATAAGAGTACTTTCTGCTTTTGTCATATTTTGAGATTATAAAGAAAAAATAGTCCCTAAACCACTCGTTTAAAGTAATGTGCCACCCTTTCCAGAATTGTTGCCTGGACGCAGAGAGGTAAACCCTATTTCCGAAATTATCTTTTAACCTGATGTTGAATATTTGGGAAATACCCTGGAAGAAATCTATAAAAGAACTGAAGTTGCAGTACAAATAAGCAAAGAAAAGAAAGCCCACAAGGATGTAATAAGGACCGCCAATCTCTGACTTTTGAAGGAGGGTCAAAAGGGCAAATAACCTCTGAGCGATAACGGTATTTTTGAACAGCGCCCAAAGTATTAGCCTCAGTCCTTTCGTAATGGAATTGTTTGTGATTTCTATGTTTTCGAATTGTCCGAAAAGGTATTTTGCCCTATGAAGTGGCCCGGAAAACACCGAAGGGAAATAAATCAGGTACAGCAAAAGCAAAAAGAAGTTTTTTTGAGGAGCTATATAATTTCTTTTGATATCTACCAAATAACTGATGCTGTTGAAGGTGAGATAGGAAAGACCCAATATTTGGAACACAGCATACCATATAGGGCTGTCCATATTGTCTAAAGACTGAATCCTGTAGTTGGCAAAATGGTGGCCCTCGTTGGTGCCTTTAAACAGTATCAGTGGCACCAACAGTAGGCCAACTGCTATTGGCAGTGCGTATTTTTTTTCACGGACAATATTACCGAAGGTATAGGTAACCCCCGCCATTATCAGGATGATGAATATTTTAGGGCCAATGAGCAAGTAATAAAACAAGGCACTAACTACCACCAAAGCTTTCCATCGATTGCCTTTGGAAACTAGACTAACAGCCAAAATGGAGAGGCAAACGAAAAGACCGGCCAATACGATATTAATTCCAGTCATTATTTCTTCAATTCTACGGCTATAGACTTTGCTGTCCTCATAAAAATTTGCTTGGACCATTTGATTGGTTCAGGGCTTGCAAGCTGGTAGTCCTTTAAAAATTGCGCCATTGGTTTTAGGCAATGCCTCAACTCTTGTCTGGCGATGGTGGCTCCCAGGCAATAATGGACACCCCCTCCAAAAGACAAATGATCATTGGGGTTTCTATCGGCTACCAATTCATCAGGTTTGTCAAATTTATCCGAATCCCTGTTGGCACTGGCCAGACATAAATACAGTTTGGAATTTTCGCTGATTTCCATACCATCCACAAACAACGGTTTTCTGTTGATCCTTACAGTGTATTGAAGGGGTGATGAAAAACGAAACAGTTCTTCAATCAGCAGGTTCAATTCCTGGGTACTGCAACTGAGTATGGTATCTATTAGGTCTGGTTTCCTGAGTATTTGGTAGAGTGAAAGGCTCAGATTGTCTTTAGAGGTTTCAAATGCAGCCATGAGTGAAATGGCCATTATAGAGTAAAGGTCTTCTTCGGCATCATCTTTTTCTAATGAAGATTCAATCATTTCCTGATATGGAGATCCCGAAAAGATTTTTTTACCCCATAAAAATTGTTTGTTGATATCGAGATAAACTTGTTTGGGGATGAATAAATCCTGGCTTCTGGCCAATAAATTGGAATAAAGCCTGATTTTGTCAAGACTTTCATAATTTGACACACCAAACATTTTTTCCACTACCAAAAAGATAAATTGGGCACAATAGTCAGTGATGTCCAGCCTCTCGAAAGAAGCAAACTGTAAATGGCATTCCTCTATAGATTCTTTTATTAATTGGGCCAAAGGCATGCTGTTAAATGCTTTGCCCATGGCCATGCGGACTCTTTTGTGGTGTTCGCCATTCAGGTACATTGGCCACTGTTTGGTACCTTTGGATAGGTAGGGGCATTGACCTGATCCACTGAAAATGTAGTCTTCCTTTTGTTTGAAGTATTCATTAATTTCTGATACTTCAAATTCGCCAGACCTCAGGATATCGCTGACTTCTTCGTACCGAAAGAACATCCAGGAATTTTGCATTCCTATATGTACTGGGTTTTCCTCCCTACATTGTCTGAGGTGGTCGTAAGGATTTTCAAAATACCCTGGAGTATAAGGATTCCAGGTTATTTTTGAGTTTCTACCCATTCCGACAGTTTATTGATCGTGTTAAACTCTGTAAAAACGGTAGGCCCTATGTCCAGGTCGAATTTTGTTTCCAATTCATACGACAAGGACACCAGGGACAAGGAATCCAGGTCGAAATTTTCAAATTCTTCGTCACATGATGTGTCAGCTATTTGCTTTCCTGATTCTTGAGCAATTTGTTCTTGCAGCCAAATTTTAATATCCATATAGTTTTTCGTAACTATCAAATTTAGTGCAACAATTTTTATCCGAAAAGGAAAAATCAAGCTGTTTTAAGGTCTGTTTGAATTTTTGAGTTGCGATTTCTGATGGTATTATTTTTCGTAAACAAGTCAAAGAACATATTAGGCTGTGCAGCAAAAAAGAAAAACCATTTCACTGAAATCTTCCGATTAATTATTAACTTATATCCTGAAACAAATTTTAGTCGTCGTAAAATCCATTTACTATGATAAAGCTAAAGCCACTTTCCGCTGATTCGGTTCCCAATGCCCTAAAAAGGGCTGAACACTATCGACTGCTCAACCAGCCAAGGCAGGCGGAAAGTATATGCAGGGATATCTTGCTGGTGGAGCCTACAAATAAACAGGCTCTGGTCAATCTTATCTTGTCAATTACCGATCAATTTGGCACCAACATTAGCTCATCCGATAGTGAGGCCAGGGAGTTGTGCGGCAAGCTTGATGATGATTATCAGGAGCAGTACTATTTGGGGTTGATAGAGGAACGGTTGGGAAGGGCAGCCCTGAAAAAATCTATTCCACGGGCTAAATACATTGCCTATGAATTTTACCACAACGCCATGGAATATTACGAAAAAGCGGAGAAAATCCACCCCCCTGGAAATGAGGATTCCATATTGAGGTGGAATGCCTGCGCACGCACCATTCAGGAATTCAAGATAGAACCCTCACCAAGCGATGACGGGGTGCCTCATTTATTGGAATGAGATTGAAGTACAGTTGGTTAAATTGCTGAAATACTGTCCCTTAACGAATGGGAGGGAGCTTCTTCTTCCACTTTCCAAACAGCTTGCGTCGGATGATGGTGAATGGGTCATAATACCTATCCACTACGCGCTCCTTTAGGGGGATAATACCATTGTCCGTCAAATTGATGTGCTCGGGGCACACATCGGTACAGCACTTTGTAATGTTGCACATACCCGACCCAAATTCATTTTTCAACTCAGGAATCCGGTCTTCTGTATCCAACGGATGCATTTCCAGGCTTGCAGCACGGATCATAAAACGCGGACCTATAAATTCATCCTTTTTGTCATGGTCCCTGAGGATGTGGCAAACATTTTGGCACAGGTAGCATTCTATACATTTTCTGAATTCCTGTATCCGGTTCACATCTTCCTGGTACATGACATACCCTTTTTCTGTTTTGGCTTCTGGGGCCAGTTTTACGGGCTTTATCCTTTTGTTTTGTTCGTAGTTCCAGGAAACATCCGTTACCAGGTCTTTGATCACAGGGAAAGTCTTGAGCGGGGTGATGGTAATGGTTTCCTCGGGTTGGTATTCATTCATCCGGGTCATGCACGACAATTTGGGTTTGCCGTTGATTTCTACACTGCACGAACCACACTTGCCAGCTTTACAGTTCCACCTTACAGCCAGGTCATTGGCCTGATGAGCCTGTATTTGGTGGATTACATCGAGTACAACCATACCCTCGGATACTTCCGCCTCGAAGGGTACAAGTTCCCCGGTTTCATTGTTTCCCCTGTAGATTCTAAATTTTCGCATGGTGCTACATTTTAGTAGTTCAAGTTTTCAGCTCGCTGTTATTAATTTTAACTATCGAATTATGTATCAGCAGTTTTTGTTTCTTTTTCTATTTCGGCTTCCAGGTCTTCTATGGCTGAGTGGGCTATTTTCTCCAGCTCAGCATCCGGAGGAGTCCGCTCCTCCTTTCGAAGTTGCATGTTACCATCTTCTCCTTTTTTAGTCACTATGTTGTATTTCAGCCATTCGGCTTGTTCTCCCGGGAAATCCGATCGGGTATGGGCGCCCCGGCTTTCTTCCCGCATCAGTGCTGCCCGTGCTACGGCCTCAGAAGTGATGATCAGGTTGCGTAGGCTCAGTGCTTCATGCCATCCCGGATTGAACTGGCTGGCACCTTTGGCTTTTACTGTGCCGTATTGTGCTTTGATTTTTTCCAATTCGGCCAGTCCGGTTTCCAGCTCATCTTTTGACCTGATAATGCCCACATTGACCTGCATGTTCTTTTCAAGCCTCTCGTGAAGCAGGTATGGGTTTTCCCCGTTTTCCCTGTTTAAAATATCTGTGGCATTGCGGATAATCCGCATTACCTGGTCCTGGTCTATTGCTGAATGTACCGTTTTCTTACTGGCATACTCGGCTGCATTTGTTCCGGCCAGGTAGCCAAAAACGAGAAGGTCGGACAGGGAATTTCCACCCAGTCGATTGGCCCCATGCATGCCAGCGGCGCACTCACCACAGGCGAACAAACCAGGCACAGAACTCATGGCAGTGTCAGCATCTACCCGGATACCCCCCATGAAATAATGACAGGTGGGGCCTACTTCCATGGGTTCTTTGGTGATGTCCAACTCCGCCAGCACTTTGAATTGGTGGTACATGGAGGGGAGTTTTCTCTTGATGTCCTCGGCAGACCTTTGGGTGGCGATGTTGAGGTATGCACCACCATGCTCTGAACCCCTGCCAGCCTTCACTTCGTCGTTGATAGCCCTGGCAACAACATCCCTTGTTAGGAGTTCCGGAGGGCGCCTGGCATTGGGGTCTCTAGCCAGCCACCTGGCAGCCTCTTCTTCGGTATCTGCGGTTTCAGGTTTGAATCGGTCCGGTATGTAGTTGAACATAAACCTGGTGCCTTCATTGTTGAGCAATATACCCCCTTCACCCCGTACGCTTTCTGTGACCAGGGTTCCTTTAACAGAAGGGGGCCATACCATACCTGTAGGGTGAAATTGATTGAATTCCAGATCCATCAGCTCTGCACCGGCTTCATAGGCAAGTGCGTATCCGTCCCCGGTGTATTCCCATGAGTTGGAGGTCACTTCCCAGGCTTTGCCACCACCACCTGTTGCAAATATTATGGATTTGGCTTTGAATATGGTGAACGCCCCTGTTTCGCGCCACATACACACCAGACCGCATACTTCACCATCAGCATTTTTGAGCAGGTCCAGGGCGGTACACTCCATGTATGCCTGTATGCCCTGATGTATGCCATGGTCTTGTAAGGTCCGTATCATTTCCAGGCCGGTTCTGTCGCCGACATGGGCCAGCCTTGGGTAACGGTGACCCCCAAAATTGCGCTGGTTGATCAGGCCATTTTTGGTCCTGTCAAACACAGCCCCCCATTCTTCCAACAGTCGTACCCGTTCTGGGGCCAGTTTGGCATGCAATTCTGCCATTCGCCATACATTAAGGAATTTACCGCCACGCATGGTATCCCGAAAATGTATCTTCCAGTGGTCCCGCTCGTCGGCATTGGCCAGGGCTGCTGCCATGCCTCCTTCGGCCATTACGGTATGGGCTTTGCCTAGCAATGATTTCATAACGATACCCGTGCTCATGCCCTGTGAGGAAGCCTGGATAGCAGCACTAAGCCCGGCTCCTCCGGCACCCACTATGAGTACGTCGTGTTCAATAGTCCTTATTTCAGATATGTCCAGCATATTTTCAAGTTTAGTTGCCCCAGGTGCTGGGGTCTGTTATATAACCCATCGATACCATACGTACATAAAAGTCCGCTATCATGATCCATATAAGACTGAGCCAGGCAAATAGCTCATGACGCTGGTTGAGCCAGGTGACGATTTTGCCGTTTTTTTGTGCCAACTGACCATTGAGGCTGCATGAGTAACAGTCCCTGCTTCCCGACACCAGATGGCGGATCGAATGGCAGCCGAAAGAATAGCAGGCAAGCAGGATCGGGTTCATCAATAGCAAAATACTACCTACACCAACCCCAAATTCCCCATTTCTAAAAAATCCCAGATAAGCATCGTAGAAGAAGACCAGAATGTAGGCCATGGCAAAGTACATCGCATATCGGTGAAGGTTTTGGATTTGCATTAGGCCTGTTTCGCCTTTGTAGCCTTGTTTCCCGGTTCTGGGCAGTGCTCCCACTGCGCATGCCGGGGGAGTGCCGGTGAATGCCCGGTAGTACGCTTTTCGGTAGTAGTAGCAGGTAAACCTGAAAATACCAGGAA
The DNA here is from genome assembly GCA_040222275.1 of Cyclobacteriaceae bacterium. Classification (GTDB taxonomy): domain Bacteria; phylum Bacteroidota; class Bacteroidia; order Cytophagales; family Cyclobacteriaceae; genus CAXBNB01. The sequence continues at coordinate 20,870 of JAVKDJ010000073.1, read as the reverse complement.
CTGCTAAAATCAAAAAGGAAGGGGAGGGAGGTATCCATGCCGGCCACCAGTCGGGCCATGGTCCCAGCAGGGAGTGCTCCATAGGGGCTGCACCAGCCATACCTTCTTTGATGAATACGAGTGGGGAATAGAAGGGGGCAAGGTAGCCACCGAACCCCTCGCTCCCCGAGCTGTACCAGTAGTAATCGGCCTGCCAGGCAGACCAAAAACCATAAATTAAGAAACAAGTAAGTCCGAAAACTACGGCACCTGGATAAAGCCACCAGGTGTCGCTGCGCAGTGTTTTTGCAAGTCCTTTGGTGCGGACAGGATCAATAACGGTTGTTGACATGTGCAATCTTGGTTAGGTAAAAATCCTCCTATTGCCAGCCCAGTTAATCCTTGACAAGATAATAAATTAGTTGAGTTCTTTTTAATTTTTTTCCATATAACTACGGTTGTGGATTGATATTGGCATTTGTAGGAAATTGTGGGAGAAGCAAAACAGGGGTATTACTTCACAGCCCAGCGGATCCCAGTGTCTGCCTTGCCGAAAACCATCTTTTAGCTTTGTCGCGTATTCGATAAAATATGTTTGAAAAAAGGAATATGGTGGTTTTTGCTAAATTGAAACCATTCCCGCTCCCAATAGATTATTCAGAAAAGCGCCTGTTGGATTTTCGTTCTATGGTTTGGTTGCGTCTGGATATTGCCTGGTATCCCAAACTCTTAAGATCTGAATTTCATCGGTCTGGATTCGATAAAAAATTTTGTAATCTCTAACGACTTTCGAGTACACGTTCCGATAGTCAGTTTGCGTTCCCATGTTAGGGAAGTTGCTGATGAGTTCTGCCGATTTTTCAAACAGCAATTCGAGTTTTTTGGGATAGATGTCTGATTGGTTACGTTCGAGCCAATACTTGTAGATGTTTGCCCGATCACTAATTGATCGGGTTGTCCACTTTATTTTTTTAGCCATTCTTTAACCAGTTGGCTTGCTTCTGAATTCGAATGTAAATTTCCGGCTTCTGCATCAGAAATTCCTTCATCTATGGCTGTTTTCTCAAATTCTGTTAGTTGGTCAATATGCTCGATTTCATATTCGAGTTCGACAGCTTTAAGAAGTTCACCCAACAATTTAGGATCGTTAATATCATCGACCCGTTCCTTTATTCTTTCCTTGACGTTCATGTCCATAAAGTTATAAAGTTGAGATGACAGTTGCCAGGGTTTGAGTATGAAATCTAACGCCCAGATATGACGCTGTGGCCTCCCAGCTTAATTAATTGCGATGAAATTAGCGAATCTACCTGTGCATTCAAAGTATTAGACTAGCACTTCGCCGTGAAGATAAAAAACTCCCACGAGCAGAAGAAAGTAGAAAGCACTTCTAGTTCTTGGCGGCAGATAAGCTGGATGTTTATTAGTCTCTTAGCAGATGACTAAGTAAGGCCATGCGCCAAATCGTTTGTGGCCATCTGTTATTCCTTGATGATAGCAACTTCGTTCTGAATTAACCACTTGATTTCTAAATCGTTCTTCTTACAGACTTGTTCAGTTAAAAGCTTAAGTTCAGGTAAATTCGATTCAATGACTTCAACTCCTGCATATTTGGAAAAGGAATTTTTTTTTGAAGTTTCCCCAGAATAATAAACATTTCCCAGGTAATCTAAGACTGATTCAGTTTTCCAAGGTTCAGCCCTATATCCACCGTGAATATATGCATGAGTCCAACTATAGATGTTCTTAATAATTTCAAAACTGAAGTTGTTCAACTTGAGAAGTTTTGAGCATCTGTCAAGAATTTTAAAGCAAATGTCGGGAGTCCGATTAAATGGCTTCTTACCTTTCGTTAGATAGTCGATAGCAAGAATTCTTTTGATTTTGTATTCAATTACTTGTCTAATTATGAAAGGAGTTGAGGTTGACAGAGCTAGCCTTTCTTCAGGATGTTCAGATGGTTGTCCGTTCCAGAAAGAGTTATTAGCAAGATTAAGGTAGAAATTGCTAATATGAGTATTTGTATTGAGTAGCAACCAAGAATAATCTTGGTCCTTGTCAAAGTAGGAAATGAATGGTTTTAAGTCACACAGAAAATCTTTCAGAAGTCTAGATTTTAACTCAGAAATCTCAGAATTCTTGATTTGTTCAATTACTCGTTGAAAGCTGTCAGTTGATGAATAAATATTTGCTCTAAGGTAACAATAATATTCATTCTTACTGCTAATCTCAGTCTTAAAAGTCCACTGATAAGTGAATGATTCCTTCAGTTCTTTTGGTGCAACTTTTTTTCGAAGGGATCTTAAGTACCCTAGGACAGTCTCAAGACGTGAGATTATCTCTTCTTTATCCAAGTTCTTGTTAATAGCCTGATAAGCATACAGAATTTCTTTATTATCCATAAGGCTGTTTATTTGGATTTAATGTCACCACTTGAGTATTGATAATGCTCTATGTTTTAGTCCGATCTTTCTGAATAGATGGATTAGTTCGGTCTCCAGTGCATGAAGTCTCTGCGTTCCGCCTATGGGCCAACACCAGTGTATGGTATGTACCCACCCTGATAAGTTAAAGACAGGAAAGTTAATCGATTCAGGCTATTGCACCAAGGTTATTTTTGTGCTTTTCGAAAGCCGGGAAAGATATTGGCTTTAGACGATATTTTTCTTCCTCAATCAAAAGAAAAACCGGCACCAGGCCGGGACACTATTCCTTTTCCTGGATCAAGACAATAGGTTTGAGAATGGCCAGGCAACCCAAAAGCTGCATTCCAGTCAAAGACCGATGTGATAGTTTTTTGCTCAATTGAAGCAGTTCCCATTCCCCATAGGTTGTTCATGGAAGTGTTTGTTGTGGCCCGTTTTTATCCGATTGTCAAGTTCACCCGTTTGCCAAGCCCAATCTCAAGAAGCTTGTAAAGCGTTGAGAGTTGGATGTCGCTATGACCGTTCTCAATTCTCGAAATAAAGCTTTTTTTCGTTCCAGTTCGTTCGGCGAGTTGTTCCTGGGTCATGTGAGCTTCCTTGCGGGCTTCACGAATGATTTCACCAATTGCAAATGCCTTTGCCTTGATTTCAAAGTTCGCTCGTTCGGCTTTTCCTATCTGTCCATACCGACTATCAAGGTGTTCATCAAATGTTGTTAAATGTTCGTTCATTTTGATCTTTTTTTCAGTTCTAAATACTCTTCCTTAATCCTCAAGCTTTATCAATTTCCTTTTTAAGGAGTCTTATGTGATTTCTTCTGAAATCCATTTAACAGAACCACCAGATTCCCTTCGTCGAAGCAACAAAAAATCCGATAGATGTTACTTTGATATTCTATCCGGATCTCAAACAAGCCATCGGTTCCAGTCATATATTGGAAAAACTTCTTTGGTATCCGTTCAGCAATTCTTACCATGAAAAGCACTTGATCAATCTTGTTCTTCAGTTTATCATTCAAGGGATCGAAAAAGTCCTTGAAGTAGTTTTTGAAGAAGACAAGTTGTCTTTGTTGCTCCATATTTCAAAGTTAACTAATAATGGAACAAAAAGTTACGCTATTGTGAAGATTTTCGCCTAGCAGACATGAGCCACAACGCCAGTGTATGTCATGTGCCCACACTGATAAGTTAAAGACAGGAAAGTTAATCGATTCACTCTATTGTGCCAAGGTTATTTTTGTGCTTTTTGAAAGCCGGGAAAGAAATTGGCTTTAGACGATATTTTTCTTACTCAATAAAAAGAAAAACCAGCACCAGGCCAGCACACTATTCCTTTTCGTGGATCAGGGCGATGGGTTTTTGAATGGCCAGGTTGTTGGGATAGGAGATGATGTGCCCTTCTTCGCTTTCTATTTTTACAGAAAATAAAGAAATGTCCCGGACAATACCGAAAACGGAATTGTCACCATCTATGATTTTCACCTTACTTCCGATGCGATAGGGATAATAAAAAAACAAGATAATGGCGGATGTCAGGTTGCTCAAAATGGACCACTGTGCGAACAAGCCTATACCCAGAATGGTGAAAAAGGTGGTGAGGTAAACGAATAGTTTTTCGAAAGTAAAATCCCAAATGATGGCAATGCCCAAGGCAAATATGAGGGAAAGGATGAAATTGATGATCTTGCTGATCATAACCGCCCTGTCCTTCTGTATCTTATGCCTTACCGCATATCTTTTATTGAATCTGGAAATAAAAAACCTAACAACAAAATATACTACAATTACACCGAAGGTAATGCTTATCTGATTGATAACTTCTGGGGTCATAAATTCAATTGTTAAAATGGAAAACCTTCCTGCAATTTCTGGTTAATCCTCAATTTCGTAAAAAAGTTGAACAAAGGGAATGGCAATTGAACCAGTTTTTGTACTATTTTACGCTTGCAATCCGGTAGGTCAAATATATCATGCTTCACGGGATTTCATTGAATTTTAGACTTTTAATTATGCACAAAAAAATAGGGTTCGGAATAATTGGTTATGGCAGCATAGGCAGATACCATTTAAAGGCCATTATGGAACTGGAATGGGCTGAAGTGGTGGCAGTTTCTTCCAGAAACCCACAAAAACTAGAGAACGAACCTGAGCTGAAGGGCATCACCAAATATGCAAACTATAGGGACTTGATTAAAGATGAGCGTGTAGCGGCGGTTAGTATCTGTACCCCATCGGGATTGCATTTGGAGCCTGCGGTAATGGCGGCTAATGCTGGTAAACACCTTTTAATTGAAAAACCACTGGAGGTGACTTTGGAAAAGTCCAGGACAATTATTGATTGTGCCAATAAAAACGGAGTGAAGCTGGCCTGTATATTTCAAAACAGGTATTCCGAGGATTACCTCCAGCTGAAGAAGAGTGTTCGGGGTGGCTCATTGGGGAAACTGATTTTGGGCAATGCCTACATCAAGTGGTTTAGGGACCAGTCTTATTATGACAATTCGGATTGGAAGGGTGTACTCTCGGCTGACGGGGGAGCCGCATTGATCAACCAATCTATCCACACCATCGATTTGCTGCTCGATGTGATGGGGCCTGTAAAGTCTGTGAGGGCGAAAGTGGCCACACTTACCCGCAAAATTGAGGGGGAAGATTTAGGCTTAGCCATCCTTGAATTTGAAAGTGGTGCACTAGGCACCATAGAAGGCAGCACGGCCATCTATGCCGGATTCCCGGAAAAACTGGAGGTGCATGGGGAAAAAGGTAGTTTGATCCTGGAACAGGGAGAGTTGGTACATGGGTTGGATGGGCCTGTTGACAAAGGCGATTCGGCCAACGAATCAGGAGCATCAGACCCTATGGCCATTGGATACGAGTTGCACAAAAGGCAAATTGAAGAATTTGTAGAAAACATCCATCATGACACCACACCAACAGTAAATGGGGAATCCTCCATCAAGTCGGTAGAGTTGATAAACGCGATATACGAATCATCCAGGGACAACAAGGTGGTGTATTTGTAAGCCTACCTCAGAGCTTAAATTTCCTCTTGTATTCCTTAGGGGAGTGGCCATGTATTTTTTTGAATTGCTTGTTGAAATTGGATATGTTGTTGTAGCCGGATTCAAAGCAAGCCTCTGCCACTGAGCCATTGTCTTCCATAAGCAACTTGCAAGCGTAACCTACGCGGATCTCATTCACATACTGTGAGAAAGTGCGGCCATGTACTTGTTTGAAATACCTGCTAAAGGACGAAGGGTTCATGTGTGCTACATCGGCAGCTTCCACCAGATCAATATGAAACCGGAAATTGTTCATCACATAATCATGCACCTGCTGTAGCCTGCCTTCTTTGGGTTCGTTTATTTTTTCCACAAACCCTTTGCTAGTGAGGAGCTCATAGCCATCATGGTGGGCCAGGTCATTCATGATGTCCATCACAGCCATAAATTGACTGAAAGTATCTTTTTCATGCAGTAGGCCTATTTTATGCAAAATTTGAGGGGCGTTGCGAAAGACCAAGCCACGTTTGGACAGCTCTATCAACCTATGCACCTTTCGGTATTCGGGAAGATCCATTATGCCGTTTTCTACCAAGACATTGCCCAGGTGGATGGCCACCACCTCTGAATCCGATGAGTCTATGGCAGTCTGGTCATTTGAGAAATCATCCTGCCACATATGAGGCAGGTTTTTTCCAATTAAAATGACCTCACCAGGCCCGTACTTTTGAATGTTGTCCCCAACGAAGCGTGTACCACTGCTGTTTATTATTCCCACGAGCTCCATTTGTTCGTGGTAATGCCATATTTTTACTAGTTCCCTGTTGAAATACCGGGTCACCGAAACTGACCGGTTGTGCTCAACACTTCTGTCTAAAAATTCAGGATTCATCTGTTTTTATATAAAAAAATTGCATAAATATCACAATTTACATGTGCTACGCAAAAAAAGAACATGAAAAAGTCAAATAAAATGAAGAATCCCGGGGCGCAATATTCCAATATTGCATCACAACCATAGAATGACAAAGTATGGTTTCAATTTTATAATTTTATTTTACTATGCAATTACAAAATAAAACGGCCATAGTGACGGGAGGAGCAAGCGGTATTGGTTTGGCCATCACCCAGCTTTTTGCAGCCAATGGTGCCACTGTTCATGTGCTCGAGTTGGATGGAAATGTTACGATACAGGCAGAAGGAAAAGTCCAGGTACATCAATGCAATGTAGCAGATACTGCCCAGGTCGGGGAGGTAATAGGAAGTATTATCTCAGCCAATGAAGTGGACATTTTGGTCAACAATGCTGGCATAGCCCATGTAGGCAATATCGAAAATACCGGAGAGGAAGACATGGACCGATTGTACAATGTGAACATCAAAGGGGTGTACAATTGTATCAAAGCGAGTATTGGCTCACTGAAAAAAACGAAAGGTGCCATTTTAAATATGGCTTCTATTGCCTCATCTGTGGGTATTCCTGATAGATTTGCCTACTCTATGACCAAAGGTGCTGTATTGACCATGACCTATTCTGTTGCCAAAGATTATCTGGATGCAGGCATCAGGTGCAACTGCATATCCCCGGCGAGGGTGCATACACCATTTGTAGATGGTTTCATTGCTAAAAACTACCCGGGAAAAGAAGCCGAAATGTTTGAAAAACTGTCTAAGTCCCAGCCGATTGGTAGAATGGGTAAACCTGTTGAGATAGCCGAATTGGCCATGTTTTTATGTTCTGATAAAGCAGGCTTTATTACAGGGACAGACTACCCTATAGATGGAGGATTCATTAAATTAAACAATTAAAGCAATAAAAGATGAAATTAATTCGATTTGGAGAAGCGGGGCAGGAGAAACCCGGTTTGATACTGGAAGATGGCCAAAGGGTGGATGTAAACGCCTTTGGAGAAGACTATGATGAAAACTTCTTTGGCACCAATGGTGTAGAGCGTCTTGCCAAATGGCTGGATGGTCAAAGTGACCTGCCAAAAGTGTCCGACGATGTGAGGCTGGGGCCTTCTATTAGCCGCCCTTCCAAAATAGTATGTATTGGGCTGAACTATGCCAAACACGCAGCAGAAAGCGGTATGGAAGTGCCATCCGAACCTGTGATATTTTTCAAAGCTACAAGTGCGATCGTAGGGCCCAATGACGATGTGGTAATACCCAAGGGAAGTGAAAAAACCGATTGGGAAGTAGAGCTGGCCGTGGTAATTGGTGAAAAAGCCTCTTACGTAAGTGAAGAAGACGCGATGAACCACGTAGCGGGTTATGTACTGCACAACGATTACAGTGAAAGGGCTTTCCAGCTGGAGCGCTCAGGGCAGTGGGTAAAAGGCAAAAGCTGTGATACTTTCGCCCCAATTGGCCCATGGTTGGCCACAAAAGATGAGATCAAAGATCCTCACAACCTGAACTTGTGGTTGAAACTAAATGGTGAAACATTGCAGGACAGCAATACAGATGACCTGGTTTTCAATATACCATTTTTGGTACACTACCTGAGCCAGTTCATGACTTTGCTCCCAGGCGATATCATTTCAACAGGAACGCCCGCAGGAGTTGGTTTGGGATTGACCCCACCGACTTTCCTGAAAGAAGGAGATGTAGTAGAGTTGGGCATAGAAGGTTTGGGAAGCTCCAAGCAACATGCCAAAGCATATAAAGGATAAACTATCATAAAAGGTTGATAATCAGCAAGTAGTTTTTGTGTTGTCAACCTTTTATTCAACTAAAGCCAGGCAGGTTACAGCAGGATGAACAAGTCTTGTTTGCAGTCTAATTTTAAACCTGAAACCCACTCGCATTCCTTTATTTGTGGTCCTGGACAAGATTTTAAACAATGACATTTGATGTAGAGAATCGATTATGAAAGTAGCTTTATTCATTCCATGTTATATAGACCAGTTTTATCCCAATGTTGGGATTGCTACCCTGGAATTGCTGGAAAAGTTGGGGGTAGAGGTTGATTACCCAGAACAGCAAACATGCTGTGGACAGCCCATGGCCAATTCAGGGTTTGAATGCTACTCCAAAGGTTCCTACGAGCTTTTTGTCAAAAATTTTAAAAACTATGACTACATAGTGTCCCCATCGGGAAGTTGTGTTTATCACGTGAGGCATCATTTCAACATCATCGACCAAAGCGCAGAAGTGGTACACATCCGGGACAAAACGTATGAGTTATGTGATTTCATTGTGAATGTCCTTGGGAATCCACAGCTAAAAGCTTCCTTTTCCAAAAAAGTCGGCTTGCACCAGAGCTGTCATGGTTTGAGGGGCTTGAGGTTGGGACAATGCAGCGAGAGGGTAGGTGAGCCATTTTCCTTTGCCGAATCCCTCTTGAAACAGGTGGAAGGAATCGAATTGATTGCCTTAGGAAGAAAAGACGAATGTTGTGGTTTTGGGGGCACCTTTGCCGTATCTGAAGAGGCTATTTCTGTAAAGATGGGAAAAGACCGGCTTGCAGACCACCTCGAACATGGGGTAGAAGTCCTGACAGGTGGGGATATGTCCTGCCTGATGCACCTTGGCGGCCTTGTGAAAAGGGGCAACCAACCCATAGAAGTAAAACATATAGCCGAAATCCTCAATAGCTCATGTTAACACACCCAGAAGCAGCAGCATCCTTCAATAAAGATGAAGACCGGGTCAACTGGCACGATAAGTCTTTGTGGTTTGTAAGAAACAAACGGGACCTGGCCGTAAACAAAATCCCCAAATGGGAAGCCCTGCGCGAAACAGCCTCCCAAATCAAATTTAACGTATTGTCCAACCTGGATACCTATCTGGAGGAATTTGAGGGCAAAGCAAAAGCCAATGGCATTCAGGTGCATTGGGCTGTAGATGGCGATGAGCACAACCGGATAGTAAAAAGCATACTGGACAAGCACCAGGCAAAGAAAATGGTGAAGAGCAAATCCATGCTCACCGAGGAATGCCACCTCAATCCATACCTGGAAAAACATGGAATAGAGGTAGTAGATACCGACCTGGGAGAGCGTATAGTGCAGTTGGCCAAGGAACCCCCCAGCCATATTGTGATGCCTGCCATCCACAAAAAGAAAGAAGAAATTGATGAGCTTTTTCAGGAAACCATGGGAACGGAACCGGCCAATGGTGACCCACAGTACCTCACCAATGCCGCCAGGGAAGATTTGAGGGAAAAGTTTTTAAACGCTGATGTAGCGCTTACAGGAGTGAATTTTGCCATAGCTGATACAGGCGGTTTTGTGGTCTGCACCAATGAGGGCAATGCCGATATGGGCGTGCACCTGGCACCTGTCCATATAGCTTGCATGGGCATGGAAAAGCTCATTCCAAAACTTGAGCATTTGGGGGTTTTTCTGCGCTTGCTGGCGCGTAGCGCCACCGGCCAATCCATCACCACTTACTCTTCGCACTTCGTAAAACCCAGGGAAGGGCAGGAGATGCATATTGTGATTGTTGACAATGGGCGCACCGAACAATTGGCTCGAAAAGATTTTCTTAATTCCCTAAAATGCATCCGGTGTGGGGCATGTATGAATACTTGCCCGATTTACAGGAGAAGTGGCGGCCACAGTTATGGTAGTGTTGTGCCCGGGCCTATTGGGTCTATTTTGTCGCCCAACACAGATATGAAGAAATTTTCGACATTGCCATTCGCTTCCACACTTTGCGGCTCATGTTCAGATGTGTGCCCCGTAAAGATTGACATCCATAGCCAGTTGTATAAATGGCGCCAGGTGATCATGAAAGAGCACCCTGATAAACTTAAAAAGGCAGCCATGCAGGTTAATGGTAAAGTCTTTAAATATCCTTGGTTGTACGATTTCTTAGGAGGTTTTGCAAGGAAGGCACTCAAGATAATGCCGAAAGGTATAATCTACAGCAAGTTAAATGCCTGGGGTAAACAACGCGACCTGCCAGAAGTACCTGAAACTAATTTTAAATCTTGGTATAAGAAAAACCGACGGAACAATGGATAGCAGGACCCAAATTTTGGAAAAGGTGCGAAAGAATAAACCAACACTGGAATCGCACATAGATATCGAGCAGTTTGAGGAAACGATAGACGAAGGACTTGTTGAAAAATACAAACTGAGCCTGGAAGCCAACGGGGGAAGTTGTATTGATTTATCCAACAGCAGTGAGCTTGAAAATATCCTAACCAAAGAAGTAGAAGGCCAGTCATTCGTAGATTTGACAAACAGCCTATCTGAAATCACCGGAAAAGATATAAGCAGCCTAGAGCATCCCAAGGAACTGGCTGAGGTCAAAGTTTTGATTGCCAAAGGAAAAGTTGGTGTTTCAGAAAATGCCGCAATCTGGATGGATGAAGAAGCTTTGTCTGCGGTCAGGGTGTTGCCCTTTATAGTTGAGCGCAGCATCTTTATTATAGAAAAGGCCAATCTGGTAGCTACTATGCACCAGGCTTATCAAAAAATTGGAGCACTGAATACCGGCTTTGGCTCTTTCATTGCCGGGCCATCCAAAACAGCCGATATCGAACAAAACCTCGTCATAGGCGCTCACGGTACCAAATCCCACCTTGTAATTTTGGTATAAACCCAAATTTGTACATCTTGTTGAAGAATATGGTGAAGCTCCGGCTTCATTAATATACCTTCAATGATTACGATGAACAAATTTATACTCAACTCCCTGTTGCTTTTAATGGCTGTCTCGTGTAGCCAGGTAAATACTCCGCCACCCAATGTTGTCATAGTACTCACCGATGACCAGGGATGGGGCGATTTGGGTTTCAATGGAAATACGAATATTAGCACACCCAATATTGATAAAATGGCCAGGGAGGGGGCAGTTTTTGAACGCTTTTATGTCAGTCCGGTGTGCTCGCCTACCCGGGCCGAATTGCTCACAGGCAGGCACCATGTCAGGGGCGGGGTGTACAGTACCGGAGAGGGTGGGGAAAGGCTGGATTTGGATGAAACGACCATAGCTGATGTATTTAAGCAGGCTGGATATGCTACCGCCGCTTTTGGCAAATGGCACAATGGCATGCAATATCCCTACCATCCAAACGCCCGGGGTTTCGACGAATTTTATGGTTTTTGCTCCGGTCATTGGGGTAACTACTTTAGTCCGGTATTGGAACACAATGGTGAATTGGTTAAGGGTGATGGGTTTGTGATAGACGACTTCACCAACAAAGCCATCCGTTTCATTACCGAAAACAAAGACCAGCCTTTCTTTCTGTATTTGCCCTACAACACACCCCACAGCCCTATGCAGGTGCCAGAACAGTGGTGGAAAAAGTATGAAAACAAGTCACTGGATTTGCGATACACAGACCCCACCAAAGAAATCGACCAATTTACGAAAGCGGCCCTGGCCATGTGCGAAAATATAGACTGGAATGTAGGCAGATTGATGGACCACCTCAAAGGGCTTGAATTGGACGACAATACCATCGTGCTTTATTTTTCCGACAATGGCCCCAATAGCTGGAGATGGAATGGCGGCATGAAAGGGAAAAAGGGATCAACAGATGAAGGAGGGGTGAGATCACCCCTGGTAATGAAGTGGAAAGGAAATATCCAACCCGGAAAGAAAATCCCACAGATCACCAGCGTGTTGGACCTTCTTCCTACACTCACGGACCTGGCTGGCCTGCAAACCGAACTGCCCAGGCCTTTGGATGGTAAAAGCCTCAAACCATTGCTGTTGGGCAAGAACCCTGAATGGGTGGAAAGGTATATTGTGCACAATTGGAATAACAAAATCAGCGTAAGGACGCAAGACTATAAGCTGGACAGTGACAACCGGTTGTACAATATGCAGCTGGACGCAAGCCAGGAGCAGGACATAGCCGAATTTGAGCCGGAAAAGACTAAAAGGATGATGGCGATCAAAGAGCAATGGAAACTGGAGGTGTATTCCGAACTGCCTCCGGTAGATGAACGGACGTTTCCCATCGGACACCCTGATTTCAAATACAGCCAGGTGCCTGCACGAGATGGAGTGGCTCATGGCAACATCACCAGATCAAACCGTTGGCCCAATTGCTCTTTTTTTACGAACTGGTCAAGTGTTGATGACTACATTAGTTGGGAAGTAGAAGTACTGGAACGGGGTGCCTTCGAGGTTGGGTTATACTACACCTGTACTGAAAGTGATATAGGTGCCACTGTAGAACTGAAGTTTGGAAGCGATTCTTTACAAACCCAGATACAGGACGCCCACGATCCTCCATTATTTGGTATGGAAAATGATCGAGTAGAACGGATGGAATCCTATGTGAAAGACTTCAAAAGATTGGACATGGGGACAATCCATCTCGAAAAAGGCAATGGGCAAATGACCCTTCGGGCTGTTGATATACCTGGTAGTACGGCAATGGATTTTCGGTTGCTTATGCTGAAGCGGGTAGATGAATAAAAAGCACCTGGCAGACGGTCAACAGGGATAGGAGATATTCTCAATTGGGGTTTAGTCTGTTTCTATTTTGACCAATGTCGAATAGTAAAACGTGCTAAGGCTGCTGTTGAAATCGTCGCAAGCGTCTTTTAGCTCACCACTAAAAACGACCTGTAACCCCTTTATTTTAAACTGTTCAGGCAAATTGCACGGAACAACAACATCAGGCCCATCAATTATCGGTACATTACTCCCGATTATGCCCTCTCTTGATTCGATCATCCATATATCTGGATTTGGAAAGAAAAGCATGGTACCCTTGGATCCATTGGCAATTTTAACCGTCTTTCGGCGGTGATCACATTCATCATAGATACAACCACTGTCTTTTTCTGTACAGGCTATACTCAAGCAGAAAATTAAACTGATGAGTAGAAGTCTTTTTAGCATATCAGCTTTGAGCATATTTCCTGGGGCTTACTAAATATACGTTGATAAAACGGATTTTATTTTATAAGAAAGCACAAATAAGAAGAGGGATAATTGAGCACGCAAAATAGTACCGAATGGGCTCTTGGTAAGTGATTTTGTTACTTGAGAACCTGATTTCTTCGGTCTTCATGTTTTATATGAATGTGAATCCGTGGTGAGAATATAACACTGAGGAGAAAATAATGTAAATTTCATGATGTCATTTTTTCCCATAGTGTGTCTTATCTTTAATTGGGGTTTGTTGAGTATAAAACCAAATGATTGCAGAAGTTCAGAATGTAAATGTTAGGTCCTAATTTACACAAGTTGAAAGTATCTAAAAACCTAAAGCAAGAGGAAACCATACGGGCCGATATCGGATCGGGACCTGCGGCCTATATAGTCGAAGACAAAGTGCTTTGGGAATCTTTTAAGGAAGGGAGTGAGTCGGCTTTTGTTGACATCTACAACGTCTATTTTCAACCTCTCTATGATTTTGGACGCCAGTTTTCAGGAGATACCGATTTGGTAAAAGACTGCATTCAGGAAGTCTTCATAAATATCCGGGTAAAACGTAAAAACCTGCCTAAGGTAATCTCCATTAAGTCTTACCTTTTGAAATCCCTTAGAAACAAGATTTTGACGGAGATCAGGGATTCCAGAAAAAATTTATACACCAATATCGACAACCCGTCACTCAAATTTTCCACTACCCCATCTCACGAAAGCATCCTCATCAACAGGCAGTTTACCCGCGACCAGGTCAGGGTCATTCAGGAATTGCTGTCCAAACTGACCGAACGACAAAGGGAAGCCATTTACCATTTCTACTATTCCAATCTTGGTTATGAAGAAATCAGAACCATTATGGGCTTTAGCAGTACACGGGCAGTGAGAAACCTGGTTTATCGGGCATTGTCTGAGGTCAAAAAATCTTTTGGGAAAATTGGGCGTTAGGCCTGCCTGGCAATATCTAACGGTCTTAACGGATTGTTGCATTTTTTCTGCAAGGTTTCCACCTTCTACAGCATGAAATATTCAAAGTACGGCATGAACGTTCAGGTACTCTTTCCAAGGACAGCACAAATACCAGGCCTTTTACCAACAACGACTGAATAGTAGCCCTTTACATTACTTTTCGTATGGCCCTGTAAAATCTCCGCATCAGAAGTTTTTTGAAAAAATAAACTTTCCATGATGTCATTTATAGAAGTTTTGGGTCTTTACTACAGAAGGCAATATTTATGAAATACGAGAAATATAAAGTTGAAGACTTTCTGGCAGATCCCGAATTCAGAAACTGGGTTGTCGATCCCAAGCAAAGTTCGCAATTGTTTTGGGGTAAATGGATGGAGGGGCACCCCGAACAGGAAAAAACCATTCAGTCCGCGCGGGAAATCATCCTTTCTTTAAAGTTTGCACAGGGCGAAACCATCCTTAAAGAAGAAAAGGAAGATTTATTGAAAGAACTGCTCAATGGTCAGGAAAGCAGGTTGGGCAAGTCAGCAAGCCGCAATCACAGTTGGTTTTACTACGGGATTGCCGCAGCTATACTGCTGTTGCTGTCTTTTTCCATATACCTTTTCGATGGTTCTGCTTTAGAAGAAAAGGAAATTGTAGAATCTGTTGCAGAGGTTATGAAGGAAAACCCAAGAGGCCAAAAAGCGAAGATCACTCTGCCTGACGGTACCTCGGTTTGGTTGAATAGTGAAAGCAGAATCGAATACTCAAGCGTGTTTGGGGAAAAGCGAACTGTTAGGCTAAACGGGGAGGCCTTTTTCGAAGTGAAAGAAAACCCCGACAAACCTTTCGAGGTGTATGCCAATGGTACGATCACCACAGCCGTGGGCACCTCTTTCAATATAAATGCTTTTGGTGAAAAAGATGTGGAAGTGGGATTGGTAACAGGTAAAATATCGGTAGAAACTGCTTCTGGGAACAAAATGAACAAGGTTTATGCAGTTCCAGGTGAAACCGTTGTTTATGATGCCAAATCCTCTGATCTACTGGTAAAGCTGCACGACAACCTGGATTTCATCAAGTGGACAGATCGCATCATTGTGTTCAAACGGGCCAGTTTCGGGCAAATAAAAGAACAACTGGAGCGGTGGTACGGAGTGACGATCAATGTAATCAATGAAAACAAGAAAATGACTTTCACCGGTGAGTTTAAGAATGAGAGCCTGGAAAGGGTATTGGAAAGGTTAGCTTTTGTAGAGAAATTTTCCTTTCATTTAGAAGAAGAAAATGTCAAAATAATTTTTGATTAAAACTATACAACTATGAAAACCGATACCTCCTAAAAGGGAAATAAGCGCTGCAGAAGAAACTGGAACTTTCTTCTACGAGCGCTTATTTCAATGTTTAATGGATTTTATCAACACAAAAAACATATACAAAAGTATGAAAACAAAAATACTTAAAGCAACTATTATGCTTACAAAAAGATTCTTACAGGTATTTCTGGTACAGACTCTTTTCTTGTCTATGGCACTTGCCAATGAGGGCAAATCACAAAAAATGAGCATCAGTGATGTTTATATCAAACTGGATCTAAACAAGGGCAGGCTGTTGGACGTGTTCCAACAAATCGAGGAAAAATCCGGGTTTAAATTCACGTACGAAGAAGGGGACCTGGACGAATCTGCCAAATTTACATTTGACGGTGAATCGTCTATTTATGACATCCTCACCAAGGTAAGCGAAAAAACAGCACTCAATTTCAGAAGGCTCAACAATGTCATAGACGTATCGAGTTCGGCAAAAAAGAGGACAAGGCGCGTAGGTAATCCCGTACAGGAATTCTTTGTGGATGTATCGATTTCAGGTGCTGTTACCGACGAAAATGGGGAGGGCCTTCCCGGAGCTTCAGTAGTGGTAAAGGGAACGGCTATTGGCACTACCACCGACCTGGACGGAAACTATAAACTAACCCTGCAAGAGGGAGGTACCATAGTAGTATCCTTTGTGGGGTATCAGACACAAGAACTTGAAATAGGCTCAAGAAGCGAGATCAATATCCAAATGGTTCCGGATGCCACACAACTCGAAGAAATCGTTGTAGTAGGATTTGGAGAACAGAAAAAAGTAAATATGACCGGATCTGTTGGGGCAGTTGACGGAAACGAATTGGTAAAAAGGCCAGTATCCAATGTAGGCAACCTGCTTCAGGGAAAAGTGGCAGGTGTGCAGGTTTCGCAGGCGTTTGCAAAGCCAGGGGACGAGCGCAACACTATACGCATTCGTGGTACCGGTACTTTTAGTGGGGCTGGCAGTGGCCCACTGGTGCTGATCAACGGCATTGCGGGAAACATGTCCAATTTAAACCCTGATGATATTGAATCTGTGTCGGTCTTGAAAGATGCAGCTTCGAGTGCTATTTATGGAGCCAGGGCAGCCAACGGGGTAATTCTTGTTACTACTAAAAGGGGCAAGAATACGCCACTCACAATTTCGTACCATGCCAATGTGCAGGCCCAGCAGGCAACCCGCCTGCCCAAACTGCTGACCAACTCTGCCGACTATATGGAATTGTGGAATGAGGCCAGGGTAAGGGGTGGATCTGCTCCCCATTTTACCCAAGCTACTATAGATGCCTTCAGGAACAATCCCAATGACCCGGTCAATTATCCGAATTTCAACTGGATAGACCACAGTTTTCGTACAGGGGTCACTCACAACCACCACCTCAACCTGAATGGTGGTGACGAGAAAACCAGCTACAATGTGTCGCTTGGATACCTGGACCAGGATGGAATTACAAGTATCTATGCTTACCAAAAGTACAACGCCCTATTTTCAGTTAACTCAAAGGTAAACGACTGGCTAACACTGGGCGGTGAAATTCAGTTTGCCAAAAAGGATATCACAAAAAGTGCCTGGGACAATGATGTGGACTATCATATACTGGCTGTTTATGGCGCTGGTCCAAATTACACGCCGACTAAACTATTGCCAGATGGAACCAGGGGTTACATAGCCAGGTATAGTTCCAGCATTGCCGAGTGGACGGTAAGAAACCCGGACGCACAGGACGTGAGCGGGTCGATAATAGAAAGAGGCTACAACGCAGTGCCTCAGTTTATGGCAGATGTCAAACTTCATAAGAACCTGACATGGAGCAACAAGGCGGCTTTTTCCTTATCAGATGATTACCTAAAAGGCCATGAGCACCCGGTTGACAACTACTATTTTGAGGACAACTCCTATGCCCACAACAATGCCACATGGCGTCTGGGAGTAAGGGAAAGTGCTGAGCAAAGCACACTGTCCACTTTCTATTCCACTTTGAATTATCAGAAAGATTTTAACGATACCCATTATTTCAATGTATTGGCCGGGTACAACCAGGAGTCTTATTTTTACAGGGTGTTGAATGGTAGCAGGAGGTTATTCCCAACCAATGACCTTAAAGAACTAAGTGCCGGTTCACCAGAAGGGCAAAGCACATCAGGTACGGCCAACGAATGGGCGATAAGGTCCTATTTCGGGCGCCTGGCATACAATTTTAAGAGCAAGTACCTATTTGAAATGAACGCACGGTATGACGGCTCTTCCAGGATCAACCCAAATAACCGCTGGGGATTTTTTCCATCCGTATCCGGCGCATGGCGGATTTCAGAAGAGTCTTTTGCCGATGGCATGGGCTGGATGGACAATCTGAAACTGAGGGCTTCCTGGGGTAAACTTGGCAACCAGAACATCGGAAATTATCCCTATCAGGAGGTATTGTCCACTACGTCCTACCCGTTTGGCAGTACTACTTCGGCAGGTGTAAGGCAAACCCGCCTGGTGGACCAAAGCCTGCAATGGGAAACAACTACCATGACGGATATTGGTATTGACCTAACAGTAAGGGGCGGTTTATTTACAGCCACATTGGATTGGTACGACAAAGTAACTGATGATATCCTATATGGGATTCCGGTACCTGCCAGCGTTGGTCTGTCCGCTCCCACAGTGAATTTCGGGAAAATGCGGAACAGGGGAATTGAAATAGATTTGGGCCATGGTCAGCAGTTAGGGGATTTTGGTTACAATGTCAACTTCAACCTGTCCAGAAACCGCAACGAAGTTTTGAGGATATTGTCTCCTTCATTTGGCGAAAGGACTATTCAGGAAGGGTTGCCATGGAATTCCCATTATCTGATAGAGTGGGAAGGGATCTTCCAAAGCCAGTCTGAAATCGATGGAGCCCCGGTTCACCCGTTTAACCCCAAGCCTGGAGATTTAAGGTATAAAGATCAGAATGGCGACAATAAAATTGATGCGGACGACAGGGTAGTGGTAGATGGTGCATTTCCGAAGTTTATCTATGGTAGCAACATCAATATAACCTGGAAGAATTTCAGTTTGTCGGCATTGCTCCAAGGGATACATGGACAGAAAGTAAACAGCAGGGTACTGACATGGGGTTTAGGAAACTTTATGCAGGGATCTCCTCCACCAGTTGAATTTGTAGAAAACAGATGGACACCTGAAAACCCAACCAATGAATATCCGGCAATTTTTGCCAATGGCTATGGTCCGGTAACAGGAACACCCAGCACCTACTGGCTGCACGATGCTTCTTATTTACGTTTGAAAAATTTGCTGATCGAGTACCATTTCCCCAACAATGTGGTGGATAGAATAGGCCTGAAGGATTTGAGGGTTTATGCCTCTGGTGACAACCTGCTTACCATCACGAACTACAAAGGGGCCGATCCGGAAGCTCTCGACAACAACTGGTTCACAGCCTATCCACAAATCAGGATTTATACTTTAGGAGTAAGGGTAAAACTTTAATGACAAAACTTGAACACGATGAACAATAATATAAAACTTATCAAAGCAAAAAGCTTCCTGATTGGAAGCCTGATATTGTTTTTAGTCTCTTGCAACGATCTGGACAAAAACCCACTGGACCAAATATCAGGTCCTACGTTCTGGAATTCCCAGGCAGATGCCGATATGGCATTGGCAGGAGCGTACTCGCGCCTCAATAGTAGTCCCTTTACCTTTCAAATGGTGTATTATTCTGTGCTGGCCGGTGATGCCAACCAAAGCGGTATATCAGGTACGGGCGAATGGAATGTGGTTGCTTCCGGAGAAATCCAGCCATCCTCAGGATTGGCAAATGTGGCCTACAGCAGCTGCTATCAAGGCGTATCCACTTGTAATACTTTTCTGGCCAATATAGACAGGACGCCAATAAGTGATGCCACGAAGGATGTGTATAAAGGTGAAGTCTTGTTTTTGAGGGCGTTCTTTTATTTTAGGTTGCAGGAGTTCTACGGGGGAGTACCCCTTTACACTGCTCCTGTTAGCCTGGAAGAAGCCAAGGTGGAACAAGCTACAAGAGAACAGGTGGTGGCCCAGGTGCTTGCTGATTTGAATGAGGCCATTGCCAAACTTCCTGATGAAAGCTATAATGGCCATGCTGTGAAAGCCTCGGCACAGGCGCTCAAAGCCAGGGTGTTGCTGCATCAGGAGTCATGGGCAGAAGCTGCGGCTACTGCAAAGCAAGTGATGACAAACGGCAAATTTTCACTTTACAACGATTTTAAGAACATGTTTCTGCATTATGGACAGGAAAACAATCCTGAAATTTTATTCTCTACCAAATACCTGAATCCGGATAACTCGAATGATCAGGACATTCAGCTACAATGGTGGGGCATACTGAACCCCCGTCAGGAGTTGGTAGATGCGTTTGAAACTACGGATGGCTTGCCTATTACCGACCCGAATTCAATATATGATCCTAATGACTGGATGGCCAACAGGGATCCGAGGATGAGACTCACACTGAAGGATTTCGATGAGCCCGCAGTTAAAGCCTCCGGGGAAGTAGTAGGGTATGACTACAACAACCCATCATGGACAGGCTATGAGCCGGATAAATTTGTAGATGTGGAAGAGTTGCCGGTGGACTATTCTACATTTAGCGATCACGATTGGATTTTACTGAGGTATGCTGAAGTATTGCTCAATTATGCCGAAGCTCAGAATGAAGCTGCCGGGCCTGATCAGTCTGTTTATGATGCGGTAAACGAGGTGCGTGCCAGGCCGGGAATTGATATGCCTCCTCTGCCTGCTGGTCTTTCTAAGGAAGACATGAGGGCGCGCATCAGAAACGAAAGAAGGGTGGAACTAGCCCTGGAAGGTTTGCGGTACAGCGACATAAAGCGCTGGAAAACGGCTGAAATCTATATTCCAACATTGGAAAGGCCTAATGGGGCATTTCGTCAATTTGACCCATCGAAGCATTACTTGTTTCCATTTCCGCAAAGTGAAAGAGATGCAAACCCAAGTTTGAAGCAGAACCCTAATTACTAATTTGAAGTTCGAAATTTTAGCTTAAATAGTCTAATGTTGGCGGTTGGAATTGTAGGTTCCAGCCGCCTTTTTTATTTGGGGCTGTAAAAATTTCAGAAACCATTAGCAGGACCAAAGCAGCCCAAGCCCCAATCCCGCGTCATTGCGAGACCTAATTTTTGGTCAAGCCAAACACACAAAATGGGATGACGTTTATAGCGTAGTGCAGACTGCACAAACTGGCCGAGGCTAGATTAGTGCCCAGTGCCTGTCTGCGAGTATGGTTCGGAAGAAAGGAGTCACAAATTATGGTACTTTCTGGGATACCA
>JAVKDJ010000072.1:0-228577 GCA_040222275.1 Cyclobacteriaceae bacterium | reverse complement strand
GTGAACTCGATGAATAGTATACCCGTCATGCCAGAAAAATATGCCTTAATTTTCTTAAAAGGCATATTTTATCAGGCATCTGAAAATGAGATTACGGATATTTTTATCCTTTTTAAAATTTAAGGATAAAAATTCCGAAATGACGATCGTAATTTATTGATTATGAATACATTAAAGTCCAAACTCACGTTAACATAGACACTATGTGACTGTCTATGTTCTCATCTGCTAAAATCATGAAGCATCAGGGATAATGACTTCATCATTGGCAATCAAATCGGACGCATACGTCAGGGCCGCATACACATCTTCATTGGAAAGAGAAGGATAAGCTGCCAAAACCTGATCTTGCGTCATACCCTCAGCCAATTTCCTCAGGATCAGTTCTACAGTAATCCGGGTACCTTTAATCACTGGTTTACCCAACATTAGATTTGGGTTTGTGACCACTCTATTCGTATAACTCATGATTAATGAAGCTTTTTATCAAAGTTAACGATTTCCTGTTTAATCCGATTTTTCTACTTTCTTCAATATATCTTGGAGTATTATTTTGCTATCAAGCCTGTTTCATCCAAGATTTCAGAAGTAATTACAATTCAACAATGTACTGTATTTTCCGGCTACTCTCCTTAAAATACATCGAGAAAATATCAGCCTTTGGATCTTTCTGATTCCAATTCACCCTGCTGTATAGCTGCTTTAGCAGCTGCCAGGCGGGCCTTTGGCACTCTAAATGGCGAACATGAAATGTAATTTAAGCCCAGGGTGTTGAAAAAATTAACGGATGCTACATCACCGGCCTGTTCACCACAAACACCAAGTTTGATATTCGGCTGCTGCTGTCTTCCCTTTTCGATAGCACTTTTCATCAATGCCCCCACCCCTTTTTGATCGATGCTTTGAAAAGGGTCAACCTCAAGGATTTTTTGCTCGATGTATTTTTTGATAAATGTGCCCGAATCATCGCGGCTAAAGCCCAGGGCCAGTTGGGTGAGGTCGTTGGTACCAAAAGAAAAATAATCGGCATGTTGGGCTATTTCATCGGCAACCATACATGCCCTTGGCACCTCTATCATAGTTCCAATTTTGATTTTGCCGAGTTGATTTTCCGGATCCAACTCTTCTTTTACCTGCTCTACAAGCTTTCTCAACCGTGCCAGTTCCATTTCATTTCCCACCAAAGGGATCATTATTTCCGGTTGCGCTTCCAAGCCTTCTTCCGCCTTAATCTCCAGCGCTGCTGTAATAATAGCCCTGGCCTGCATCTCATATATCCCCGGGTAAAGCAGCCCCAGCCTACAACCCCTCAATCCCATCATCGGGTTCACTTCCGTTAGCTCTTCTATTACTTTTTCGATTTCCCCATAAGTGATGTCCAATGCTCTGGCCATGTCTGATATTTCGGTCTTTTCTTTTGGCAAAAACTCATGTAATGGCGGGTCAAGCAGGCGGATGTTCACCGGAAGCGTACCCATCGCCCTGAAAATTTCTTTGAAGTCCTCTTTCTGATAAGGATACAACTTATCAAGGGCTTTTTTCCTTCCTTTATCGTCTCCTGCCATAATCATCTCCCGGATATCCATGATCCGCTGACTGTCGAAAAACATGTGCTCGGTGCGGCACAACCCTATTCCCTTTGCACCAAACTCCCTTGCCCTTATGGCATCCAATGGGGTATCCGCATTCGCCAAGACATCCATACCTGCGAATTCATCTGCCCAGCCCATTATTTCAGAAAAGTCGTGGTTCAAATTGGACGCTTTCGTCTCAATTTTACCTGCATAAACCTTGCCCGAGCTGCCATCTATCGATATGAAGTCTCCTTCCAAAAAACTGTGATCACCAATTTTCATAGTGCCGTTTTCCTCGTCCACTTCCAATGAGGCACAACCGGAAACGCAACACTTGCCCATGCCCCTGGCCACCACTGCTGCGTGGCTCGTCATACCCCCTCGGGCAGTCAGTACACCATTGGATGAGACCATGCCTTGTATATCTTCGGGGGAAGTTTCAATACGTACCAATATCACCTGCTTTCCATCAGCACTGGCCTCTTCGGCAGATTTGGCATTGAAGTATATCTGCCCGGTAGCGGCCCCAGGACTGGCCGGCAGACCGGTAGTCAGCTCCACTGCCTGACTGAGTTTTTCCTGATCAAATTCAGGGTGAAGTAGCTGATCTATTTGATTTAAATCAAGGTGACTGATCGCTTCCGCTTTGTCTATTGCCCCTGCTTTGACAAAATCTACGGCAATTTTTACTGCAGCTGCCGCCGACCTCTTGCCAACACGGGTTTGGAGTAAATAAAAAGTACCATTTTCGATGGTAAATTCTATATCCTGCATGTCTGAATAGTGGGCCTCCAACAACTGGGATGCCTTTGTCAATTCCTCATACACGGATGGGTTTACAGTGCTTAGTTCATGGATTTTCCTGGGTGTTCTGATGCCTGCCACCACATCTTCACCCTGGGCATTCATCAAAAACTCCCCGTAGAGTTCGTTCACACCAGTAGATGGGTTGCGGGTAAATACAACACCTGTGCCGGAGGTTTCTCCCATATTGCCAAACACCATCATTTGTACATTGACGGCTGTGCCCACCTCGCTGGGAATGTTATTCAGCTGACGATAAATTTTTGCCCGTTCGTTGTTCCACGACCTAAATACAGCTTCTATCGCCGCATATAGCTGTTGTTTGGGCGATTGCTCAAACTCCGCACCTGTTTCTTTCAGCACTACTTTCTTGTATGCTTCCACCAGTTGTTCAAGATGATCCTCTGTCAACTCCTGATCACTCTGGAGGCCATTCTCCTCTTTGATATCTTCCAAAATAGATTCAAAATGATACATGGGCACTCCCAAGACCACATTGCTGTACATTTGGATAAAACGACGGTAACAATCAAGTGCAAACCATTTGGATTTGGTGCCCTTTGCCAGCGAAAGTACATTCTTGTCATTCAGGCCCAGGTTTAGAATGGTATCCATCATACCAGGCATGGAAAACACCGAACCCGAACGTACCGAAACCAGCAAGCAGGGCTCTCCCCCAAACTCTTTACCGACAAGTTGTTCCAGCTCGCTGACTGCCTGCTCCACTTGTTCTATTATGTCCGGGTTAATGGTATTTCCATCATAAAAATATTGGTTGCAGGCCTCAGTGGTAATGGTAAAACCAGCTGGTACCGGCAAGCCAATTTGGGTCATTTCCGCCAGGTTGGCACCTTTGCCTCCCAGTAGGTTTTTCATTTGTTTGTTGCCTTCGGAAAATGCGTAAACGTATTTAGTCATGATCGTGGGTGAGTTAGTCATTTTGTTTGTACAAAGATGCATCCGAATCGGTGATCATTCCACATCTCAATCAGCAGTTTATTGTACTTTTTTTGCCATAAAAACTAAATACACCTATACCATGCAAAATTATGACTTAACTATGTCAATAATTTGCTAGAATCGAAAAGCCTCTTAGACCTTTTGACTGTAAAGGCTGCTTCGAATCAAATAAACGAATGAAGCATTGTTTGAAATTCCCTGACGGACTTTAATTGAGCGGAATAGGTCGTCAGAACTCTATTCGGCAGGCTGATAGGAAAGAAAAATATAGGTAGGTCTGCGTTGCAAATGGATACTATCGGAGTAGTCAAGGGGCCACCCTCAAAGGCCTACATGACTTATTTATCATTTCAAAACGATTTTTGAGGCCACATAACTTTGATCACCTTTCCAGCTTCGGATACAGATAGCCCCTTCCTGTCCCCAACTTTCTTGATCTCCTTTATCTTTGATTTCAAGTCCCTTTTATCTTTTTTGGGGGAACCCATTTCGAAATCTGAAGAATCAACAAATCGAGTCCCAAAAAGGCCATTATCAATGAATGAATTGTTGGTAGCCTCGCCCAACTTCAGAAATCGTTTGGTGCCCTCGTTATAAAAGATGTTGTCTTTTATAATGGTCTTGTCAGGCCATATTTCGCCCCAGTGCTTGTACCACATCATCACATCGTCGATTTGAGCATCGGTCACGAAAAGGTTGCTGGAGATCTCGGTATTTGTGATGTTGCCGGAGAACCTGATCATGTGGTGCTTTTCGTCCTGGAAAATATTATTCCGGACTATGGTACCATCGTTGAAGGCGTGCTTGAGCTTTCCCCAGGAGCACACCAGTAAACCTCCCCATTCGTTGTGGTGGCTATAGTTGTATTGGATCACTGTATTTTTACACAAATAATCACTGTCAAAACCGCTGGCATCTATGTCACCCTCGTTGTAAACGGTATAACATGCTTCGTTGAACTGCCAGAGGGCATTGTCGCAGTTGTAAGGATATGAGGCATTGCCCGTAGTTTTGGAGCTACAGCGAACGAACAGGTTGTACTGCACAAGGGGTGATTCAGCCACACGGGTAACTAAGCCGTTCCCACCTATATTTTCGAATTTGCAATTTTCAATCAGGATGTTATGACTTGGGTACCAGTTGTCTATTCTTTCGCCAGCCATGCTTTCTCCAAAACTGGAATTGAAATCGCGCCTTTTCCAAAATGACTGGTTCAAAAATCCTCCCCTATCCACATTCAAAAAGTAGCAATTGTTGATGTAGATTCCATCGAAGTTGGACGGCACCCTTTTATCAGGTATACTGTCCGCAACCACGTTGAAAAACACGCCACCGTTCTCCCTGGTTTTCAGGGAGCCGTTCACATCGGATATTTTGAGGTTTTCAAATTTGAAATCGTGCAATGTGCCAATGTCTTTGGCCAAAACCAGAATGCCCGCTTTTTTAATAGGTTTCTCTGGGTTTCCAGGCTCAAAATTTCGTATTTCAAGGCCCCTGATTTCCCAATATTCCTGATTGAACAGAATGATCCCTGCTGACATAAAATCAGCTTCCGCTTTTTTTCCTTCTCCATCTATGATCGGTGCTTCCCCCTCCCCGTAGGCACCTAGCACAATCCTGTTTTTTGGGCTTCCTGAACCTTTTGGTTTTAAGCTGCCTACCCACTTTCCCCCTCTTTTAAAAAGGATGGAATCCCCTGCCTGGAATTCTGTGGCGTTTACCCTGTCGATACCATGCCAGGCCTGGGTTATGGACAGCCCGCTGTTCTGGTCATTTCCATTGGGGCCGATGTAGAAAGTTGCTCCTGGGCATATGCCGGATGCTAAACCGAACAAACCAATTAGCATTAATGAAAGGTGTTTTTTACCTCTATTCATATTTGTTTCAGTTTAACTATTGCTATGCTAGTGAAGGGTTCGCGTGCTACAATGCATTATGCAGAAGAGGGTTGACGAACCTCAGAGTTTAGGTTTTTAGCACTTTCAAAATTTCATCAACAGACATGCGCTCCGTATAATTTGCCTCTACATGGGTGGTTACAATAGTCGAATCAGGGGCAATAACGAAAGTCGCCGGAACGAGAAGTGTCTGCGCACCATTGCCATTCAACAGTGTGAGGTCCCTTCTCTGGTGGTAGTCATCTCCCGGATCGAACCGAATGTTGTAAGCACAAATTACTTTCTGGTTTATGTCACTCAGCTCCTCAAAGCCCAGTTCGTTTCTTTGTGTGATGGTCAATGCCATGTCTGGCTTCTCAGGATTGATTGCCAGTTTTCTCCAATTGAAGTAATCAGCGGCATCTATAATGTTTCCAGAGAAAGCTCGCAGTGGGATAAGTGCAAGGCAAAAAAGAGCAAATAAAAAGAATGTTCGGGTATTGACTATTTTCATGTTGTTATTATTATTCAAGTGGTTTGTGAGGTCTTTTTCCCACTTGACAGTTTTATTTTCCCATTTAAAAGGCCCCAACGTCTGGCTTACCAACAAGGGAATTGCCAACGATATTTCGCCCGCCTTCCCCTATTCTTTTTCCTGCAGCAATCGCAGGTGAGTTGTCTTTCAATTTGTAGCCTGCCAACCTGTTTGGATCGGTCATGTCAATAGCTGTTCCTTCTGAGCCAGGATTAGCAAACAGCGGATCACCAACAACTGCATTTTCCCCTTTGGGACTTACATTGTAGAACAAATTATTCTCAAACACACAGGTTTTATCTGGTTCGAATCCCCACTCGGCTTGATCTTCAAAGAAGAAAATGTTGTTCTTAAATTCTGTTGCAATGGGAATACGTACCTTCCCTGCTTCTACAAAAATCCTGTTGCCTTTACCCTTTCCAAAATAATGGGTGCTGTTGTACACTTTTACATCTTTAAGTCCGTGCTCGGTTGGAAACCCATAGAGGTAACATCCCAGTAACTCATTTTGACTGATGTTGTACCGGATTGTAATGTCGGAATTGATGCCTCGTCGCATAATACCGCAAAACCAGTTGTTATCGTGGCTGTAATTATACTGAATGATAGTTCCGGTTGATTTATAATCAGCATCGAATCCTCCCCGTTCATTTTCATTTGCCGGACCAACGTTTCCGTAAGCTTCGTTGTACTGGACCACACAGTTAGTAGTGTTAAAGTTAACGATGCTGTGCCCCGTATCGAAGCGGCTACTGGCAGCAGCGACATTGTATTCAATCAACGGATTTAGGGCGTTTCTTAAAATTATACTATTCCGTCCTGTTCGTTCAATAAAATTCCCCCGGATGATAAACCCTGTCCATGGGTAGTACTTATCTGTATCAATATCCCTCCAACTTGATTGGTTACCAATTCCAACACCTCCGACATCCCTTATTACATTGTCTTCAATCAATAATTTATGAAACTTTGTTTTAGCACTCTCGCCAATTACATGGACATGAATACCTCCTTTCCATTTACCTCCTACATCGCCATTTATATTATGTACATAACAATTCCGAATGGTAATATTTTCCATTATCCCGGAATTTTCCGCCACTACATAGATTCCCTTTAATATTCCCTGATCAGCTTTAGAACCATCGGTATTTGTTATTTCCAGATTATTGATCTCCCAATGTTCCCCGTTGTATAAATAGATTGGCGATTCGACTTTTCCAAGTCCATCTATTACCGGCTTATTTTCAATCCAGTCCTTATAAATAGTTTTGCTTTCGGCATCATAGGCTGCAACGATATTGGGATTATCTGCCGTACCATTTCCACGAATCTTAAATTGGCCTTTAAAGACTTTACCTGAAGCAAACAATACAGCAGATCCAGCTGGAAATTCATAATTGTTATATTGGTCAAAATCGTTTTGTGTATTGATAAAAAATGAATTTTCCCACTTATGCACACTGTCAGAAGTT
Organism: Cyclobacteriaceae bacterium; assembly: GCA_040222275.1. GTDB lineage: Bacteria > Bacteroidota > Bacteroidia > Cytophagales > Cyclobacteriaceae > CAXBNB01. The sequence continues at coordinate 221,352 of JAVKDJ010000072.1, read as the reverse complement.
GTCTTTGCCTGCTTAATATTGCATGATAAAAGACATAAGCAGGAGATTGTTAAAAGAGTTGTTTGCAAATATTTCATCGCCGTTTACTGTTTAATTTATTGCCAACTTATTGTTGATTTTTCAACCATTATTAATGGGTAATCGGCTAAACCAATTTTTTCCAAAAAACAACCATTATTTGTTTTTTGAATTTCCATATCGTACACTTTTCCACTGAGTGGATCGAGTATCACAGGATCGGTAAAGCTGATTCCTTGCAAAGAGATATTAATTTTTGCCAGTTTGGGTAAATGTTCCTGGGCATTCCAGGGCAGCCACCAGGCCACAAGGTCATTTCCTTCTCCATCTGTAAAAGAGGCAAGTAAGGGTACCGAAGGGAAAGCATCATCTTCTTCTCCAATGCCATAAAAAATTCCCGGGTCTAGTACTTCTATATTGTATTCAACTTCAATGGGTTTGTACTCAGGTTTCCAAACCGCACATAGGTTTTGATATGCATAAAAGGCTGGTTTTCTGTCGAAATCAGGATTGGTCAACAAACATTTTTCATTTACCCCTTTGGTCCGTACCCTGGAACCTCCTCTTTCAGGAAATCCGAAAATTTCATCGATTGGCCTTAAATTTGAGCGTTCTTGTTTGTCACCTCTTCCATGGTTGTGTACCAGCTTGAAGTAGTTGCTTAGGGTAGCTTTGCAAAAATAAGTATCCACAAAACTTTGCCTCAACAACCATTTGGCTTGAATATTTAATCCCCATGGTGCCCGGCCTCTGTAATCACGACTGCTGCTATGCGAGGGATAGCCGCATTCCCCCTGCCACAATTCGATATCGGGATTATATTTATTTATTACTTCCCAAAGCTCAATTGCCTTATATACACGTTCTTCTGGTACAGCACCGTAATTGTGATAAGAAATAATATCAATCAATTTGTCGCTTCCAACACTTAAAAAGTCCTCCGTGAATTCTGGATTGATTCCGGCCATTGAGCCACCAATGATTTTACACCCTGGATCAATACTTTTTATAAGTTCTGCTGTTTGAACTAGTAGTTTTCCATATTCTTTTCCATCAGGTGTTGCTCCCCAGTAGTTCCGATGATTAGGTTCATTCCATATTTCCCAGTAATCAATTTTATCTTTGTAACGCTCTACAGTAGCTTTTGCAAAGGCCAAAAACCCTTCCATTGCAAGCGGATCCTTAATGGGAGGTTCCGGCCTGTACCCGTATATCTCGGCCAGCCTGGGATCGTCATAAGTACTTAATTTCGAATAAAGTGTATTCCCACCACCAATTGTGATAAACGGAGTGATCCCGTTTTTCATGGCCACTTCGAAAGCTTTGTCTGTCTCACCCCAATTGTACTGGCCTTTCTCCTTTTCTACTGCTGACCATGATGCCCCGAGGCGGGTCCATTTCACACCAATTTCTGCTGCTCTAGCCACAAGGCTATCAACCAAAGTGCCTGCCTGAATTCCAAATGGCGATGACGTAATTTCAGAAGATTTTTTGGGGATAATATTCCCAATCAGTGGTCGATCGACAAGGCTATCTTTTTTTCGCTCAGTCTCCACAGTACAAGATGCAAATAGCACGATCACAAAACTTATTCCTATATAAAAAAGCTTGTTTGTGCAGGTCAATAAAGTATTTTCCATAGTTTAAAAATTAAGATTTTCCACAATCGACTACTTTAACCATTCTGGAATAGACCCATTTGCCTCCCAATCCTCAATTCTCTTATCTAATTTATCCCCTGTCCATTCCGGTTTTCCTGCTGGCAAGGCATCATTTTTTGGAAGCCATTTTTGATGCTCTTTGATCACCTCTGCGTATTGAGGGTCAGAGGCCAGGTTATTATATTCTTGCGGATCGGATTTGTGGCTGTACAATTCTTCTGTCCCATCACGGTATCGGATATACCTCCAATCGTTGCTCCTGACCGCATGGTTTTTATAATACCAGGTGCTCAAAACAGGTTTGCTCCTCTTTGATTCCGGTTGCTTGATAATCGGAGCAATACTCTCGCCTTCCAGCTTGTCGTGAGATGGAAGCCCGCATAATTCCGCCAGGGTAGGGTAAATATCCAGCAGGCTGACTGCCTGATTGCTTTGTGTGCCATTTGATTCATTTCCAGGTACTTTGAAAAACAATGGAACTTTGGTGGACTCCTCCCACAGTGCCTGTTTTCTCCAGTGTTTTTTCTCCCCCAAATGCTGGCCATGGTCCGACCATAATACGACTATGGTATTATCGGCATATTTGCTGTTTTCCAGTGCTTTGATCACTTTTCCCGCCTGATCATCGACAAAAGACACGCAGGCTAGATAGCCATAAACCAACTCTTTCCAATAAGTATCGCTCAGGTTGACCACTGCGTAATGGTCGCCGTTTTTGATGGTACCGTAGGCGATGGATTTGCCCATATTGGGAATGTCTGACATTTCATTCTCTGGCACTGCTGGTATTTCTATCTCACCCAGATTGTATAAGTCAAAATATTCTCTTGGCGCAGTGTACGGTACATGTGGCCTGACAAATCCTACAGCCATGAAGAATGGTTTTTCATGGTCTTCATTCAGTTTATCCACTGCCCAGGCGGCAATCAGTTCATCAAACATTTTGCCCGCAGGCATGTCCTCCCTATCCAGGGCACCATAGCAGAGGGAGTGTCCATTTGCAAAGTCCTCTCCGTAGTGGTTGACAATCTGGCTTCCCTCCTTGGGGAAAGGATAAAAGTGCGTGCCACCATATCCATCGCCTCGATCCCTCAAGTCTTGAGGAACCTTGTATTTTGGTGCTGTCTCGTCCCAAAACAATTCGGTTTTATCGCTGTAATCCGAAACACCCTTATGAAAGACCTTGCCAACTGCCAGTGTCTTATAGCCATTGTCCTTAAAAAATTGCGGTAGCATTTTATGGCTGCCCATCACCTGATCAAAGGATTTTCCCATCGCGGAAGTAGAACCATACCATCCTGAAGAGCTGGGATGTATCCCGCTGAGCAATGAATTGCGCGAGGCAGTACACACGGGCTGAGAAGCATGGGCATTGGTAAACAATACCCTTGCTCGAATAGCCTGTCCATATTGGGGGTGATGGCTTGTGGGTGTCCTCCCAATGCCCCTGTCCAATCGTTCAAATCATCAATAGAGATGAAAAGGACGTTAGGCCGAGCCTGGGTTTGGATTTCCTTCTTGTTTGTACACCCCAGGGCGAAAGCGAAAATGAGGACAATAAACGTGGTGGATGAATATTTCATTTTTGTATCAATTTCTTAAAGATTATTTATCCAATAGCATCATCATTTCCTTCGCATACCTTTCTCCTAGCAAGCGCTGGCTTTTGGAATCAAAGTGGGTGCTGTCGAAAGTACTTGTGCCATCAGTTCTTGCCACGGCTACATTCTTGATTTTATTCGGGAGCTTTATAATCATCTCGTTAAACGGTATCCGGTGTTCCTTATCGGGTGATAGCTGCCCAACTACAACCGGGAGGTTCGGCTGATCAAATTCTTTTCGAAGGGCTTCCATCAGCATAATGATTTGGTTCGCATAAGTGGCATATTTTGAAGCATCAGATTCCCCCTGGTGCCAAATGATCCCTTTTAAACTTCCAAATTTCAATACGGCTTTTGTTCGCTTCACTGCCTCGTTGTAAAAATCAGAACCCGGAGACCATAAGTTGATGCTTGTTCCTCCCTTGGCATTCACCACCAAACCAATTTGATTTTTTGATGCTGCTGCCATATTACGGGCAAAAGTATAGCCTGGCCCGAGCCGCTGCATTGATATGTCTTTCCTTATGGTTGAATACTTGTTGAGAGGATTTGCTGCTTTTTCCCATTCATCTCCCTTTTCTCCTTTAAACAAAAACACTCCTTCCAACGTGTCCTGATCCTGAAGTTCAATTTGAGCCCTACCAGCCATATTCGATTGGCCTATTACCAAATAAATATCCAAGTTTTGGGGTTGAACATTAGTATCCCTGGCTTCCTGACAATTTCCATCAAGAATAAAAAAGATGACAGCCAGTGATATTACAAAAGAGAGCCTGGCAATCCTCCCTATGGTAAACCGATATAACTCTGAATGCTGCATTTAGAAATTAGTTTAAGTTGATTTCTTCAAGCTTGTCATCTTCTACTTGAAGCTCCATTTTACCCAATAGTTGATCAACGTATTGATCATAATTCCTTTCAACATATTGAATGGCCAAAAGCTCGAAATTCACCTTTGCAGAAGCATCTATACCTAGTTTCATTTGCTCTAAATCTTCCTTATTCGGCCTTAAGTCACTCTTCGAGAGTTCGCCTTTCAGGTCGATCACCATTTTGTCAAAAACATGAAAAAAATATGTCCTTGAGGTGAATTGTTCAGGACCGTAAATGGGTTCTCCGTTCCCTACCATTTTCTTTCTCCTTTCGTTGACAGTTTCCACCACACTTTGGATCTCTTCAAAATTTGCGGTATGAATTATTCCTTTTTCAAGTGCCAATAGTTGTTGCACTTTACACCTGGTGGCTTTTTCCAATGCAACTTTTTTGAGCATTTCCAATGGAATTTCATCACCGATTTTAGTTGTCCAGAAATTTTCACTGTCCACAGTACCATATTCCCGATAGAAATGGTTGAAGACATTGGCCTTTTCCAGCAGCATCCAATGCTTCAGCTCGGCCTTTGAGATCCCATGCCCATTTACACTTGCCACCTTACTCGAATTCTTTTCGGCACAAGCACTGAAGAAAACCAAAGCCAACAAGAACAAGTACCGCTTCATGGATTATTGTTTTTCAAATGCACCTATGTCAATGGAACCAGGCTTTAGTGGATTTCCAATAAAATCCATTCCACCATTCTCATGGACCACTACCCCCGCATCAATCGCTGGAGAATTTTCCGCCACTTGGTACCCTGAAAGCCGCTTGGGGTCTGACATATCCACATCAGAACCCACACTGCCCGCCCGGGCAAAAAGAGGATCCCCAACAACAGGGTTCCTTCCCCGAGGTTCAACATTGTAGTAAAGGTTGTTGCTGAATTCACAGGTAGAATCAGGCTCCACCCCCCAGGTACCCTCATCTTCGAAATAGAAAATATTGTTGAAAAAGTAGGTGTATCTCGGCGTACGTACACGGCCTGGACTGGCAAAAATGCTCGCTTCTAAACCGGCTTTAAAATAATGGGTATTGTTGTAAATCCAGATACCACGTGCATCATCTTCCCAAGGAAATCCATACATATAGGCTCCCAGCCTTTCATTCAAACTGATGTTATAGCGGATGGTTATATCACGATTGTATTTGCGCATGATACCACAAAACCAATTGTTGTCGTGGCTGTAGTTGTATTGTATGATTGTGCCCCTGGCGTTGTAGTCCGCATCAAAGCCACCATGGTCAATATCGCCTGGCTCGCCCGTATTGCCATAAGCCTCATTGTACTGCATGATGCAGTTGACAGTATTGAAGTTGAAAACGCTATGTCCGGTACTATATCGGCTGTTGTAGGCCAGCACGTTGTGCTCGATCACCTGGTCGATACCTACCCGGGCAATGATGCCGTTGCGTCCCGTGTTTTCCACCCTATTGCCCCGAATAGCAAACCCTGTCCATGGAAAATAATCCTTTGAATGGATACTACCCCAGCTAGATGTATTGCCTATCCCAACTCCACCCACGTTTTTGATGACATTGTTTTCGATAAGCAGGTTATGAAATTTTGTTCTTACTTTATCGCCAGTCACATGTACGTGGATTCCCCCGCGCTTCTTGCCTGCCACTTTTCCATTCACATCATGGATATAGCAGTTTCGAATCGTCAAGTCATTGATCACACCCACGTCTTCTCCTTGCACAAAAATTCCCCTCAAGTCTCCCTGATCTTCTTCCGTGCCGTTCGTATTTGTCAACTCAAGATTACTGATTTGCCAATACGCCGTGTTGAACAGAAAAAGTGCGGCGTTCACTTCTCCATGACCGTTGATTATAGGTTTGTTGTCGATATCCCCGGAAAATCTATCACCAGACTGCATGTCGTACGCTCCTACTAGTATTGGAGCCTCCTCCGTACCTGATCCTGTTGGGGCAAATTGTCCATTGAACACCTTGCCAGCTGCAAACAGTATCTGAGTCCCCGGTTGGAATTCATGATTTTTATATTGATCAAAATCCTCCTGGGTATTGATGTAAATAACGGTTTCGTTCTCAGGTTTCGAATTGCAGGACACCAATGCCACAAGCAAAAGTGAGATATAATAGAGTTTCATAAATACTTTCATATTGTTTTCATACTGAGTAAAATTTCAAAAAAGACCGTAGGAACTTTTATTTTGTCAAGTGTCGACAAGTGTCGAAAGGATCGATTGAAAACCAAGATTATTTACCAATGAAAATCACCATTGATAATCCAAACCCTCCCGGCTTTTTGTCCATGAGTCCTTGACCTGGGCGAGTTGTTTTTTCATTTGTTCCAAAAGCTCTGGTTTTTCTTTTGCCAGGTCTTTTGACTCACTTGGGTCTTTTTCTAAATCAAAAAGCATCATCGACATGCCCGGCTCTGGAATACATATTTTGTATTTTCCAACTACCAAAGAATACAACTCGGTATCTTTATATAAGCGCTGATATCCTGAGGCAATTGGCTTTTCTCGTTCTTTTGCCTCTCCTTTGAGCATTGGCACCAGTGAAATTCCGTCAAGAGGTACTTTCGTAAATGGATCTAAATCCAGCAAATCGAGAATTGTTGGCAAATAGTCATTCGTACTAGCTTGAAAATCAGTCACCTGACTTTCGTTGATATGACCTGGCCATTCTATCAAAGAAGGAACCCTAAGGCCTCCCTCCCACATTTGATGCTTGTGTCCACGAAAAGGTCCTGCGGAAGCAATCCCTCTTTTGGTTTGTGGATCAGCCGGTCCATTATCACTACAGAAAAATATGATCGTATTCTCGTCAACCCCTTTTACTTTTAAGAAATCTCTTAATCTGCCAATTTGCTCATCCATCGCCGTGATGCATCCATAGAGGTGTTTTTGCTCCTCAGGTAGATTGGGGTATTTAGCCAGGTAATCAGGGCCAGCAAGAATGGGCTCATGCGGTGCGTGAAACCATATCGTAGCAAAAAACGCTGTATTGGCATCTATCGATTGCTCAATAAACGGAATTGCCCTATCCATGATGATCCGACTATCGTCACCTTCAAGGTTTTTTGTTTCCCGCTCGCCATTTGTCAAATACACTGACCCACCCCAGGATCCATCATCTCTCGAGCCAAATCCTGTCCATCCCGGAGGTGTTTTGGTAGGATTCCAGGTTGGCACGGCACTCTTTGTGGCAAAGGTTTCGTCATAGCCATGATGCCACGGAGGAGAATAGTAGCCTCGACTTTGTAGATTATCTGGCTCAACCCATCCCAAATGCCATTTACCAAAAAAACCAGTCGAATATCCTTCCTTCTTTAAAATTTCAGCAATTGTCTTTTCAGCCGGACGCATGCCCCCTGTATGGGCAGCAAATATCCCTTGTCTAAACGGACTCCTTCCTGTCAGGCAACTTGCGCGTGTTGGAGAACAAAGTGGTGCCGCTGCATAGAAATTTGTAAACCTGATTCCCTGTTCGGACATCTGATCGAGGTTGGGGGTAATGATTTTTTCGTTTCCATTAAATCCAACATCACCCCAGCCAAGGTCATCGGCCATCAAAATGATCACGTTTGGTTTCCCACCATCATCTGCCGGCCTGAAATTGCCGCCTTGTGCTGTTACATTTTTGCTAAAAATTGTGAATACCAAAGAAAGGACTAGTGACATCAAGCAGAAAAGCTTGTTCATAATGAAATCAATTAGAATGATTAAAAAAGGACTTTACCTCAAATACCGTGGAAGGCAGAAATTAAGAATAAAAAAGTAGCCTCCCATACTTGAGAGGCTATCCTTCATTTATCCTCCTGTATAACCAGGATTTTGTTCCATTGGTGTGGTTAAGTTGGCATCAATAACTGTTTGGGGAATAGGAAATAATTTATCCCTATCGGTAATATTGGGACCAGCCAACTTGTTATGCAACTGCGTACGTTCAAACCATTTATTGTTTCGAAGAAGCGTGTACCTACGGTGCTCTTCTGTAAATAGTTCCCTGGATCGTTCGTCGAGAATAAAATCAATATCCAAATCCCCTGAAGTAATCTCAGCGGCGTTTGATCTTCTTCTAACGATATTTACAGTTTCAGCAGCAGCTGCAAGTTGTCCTGCTTTCATTTGTGCTTCAGCCAATAGTAAATAGGTGTCAGCCAGACGTAGATAAATGATATCGTTGTAACTACTTCCTCCCGCCAAATCATTAGGATTTGCATAATCCCACTTGGCAGTACTTGGCCAGTAGTAGTTTCCCCTAAACTCGTCCATTCCTTTCCAGTCGAAGCGGAACGTATCACCAACCGCATGGCCATCAGGAACTGCATCTGGGTTGTTTAGAACACCAAATGTCCACCACATTTCATCGCTACCACGCGCATCACCATCTTCGTATAGTTCCATCGCAAAGCGTGTAGGCCCGATTCTTCCAATACCCCGCCCGCCATTTTCAACAGAAAATGTGACAGCATTGGATTTTCCCCATGGCCTGAACCCACTATACAAACGGTTGCGGCACCATCGGCGCATTATATTGTATCCACCACCTATCACTTCGAGCTCACATTGAACTGTCCAAAGTTCTTCCATGTTTCCTTCACTTCTGTTGGTGTTTCCATTCACAAAAAGATCAGAAAATGCAGATCCTGATTCAACACCTGCTTGAACCCCAAAACGTTCGGTCATTAATCTATAATTTGAATTATTGATTGCCGCCTGCGCTTTTGTTATTGCACTGTTAGGATCATTTTTAGTAAGATATAATTCAGCAAGATAATGTTGTGCTACCGCCTTGGATATCTTTCCGTCAGTAGTATGCACATCAGGCAGGTGTTGTTCAGCAAATAGCCAATCTGCTTCCATTTGATCCTGAACTTGCGCGACAGGAGTACGTTCCCAATCGGTAATAATATTACTTCCGCTCGATTCATTTAAGTTTAATGGCACATCTCCCCACATAAAAGTAAGGTGGCGGTAAGACCATGCCCTAAAGTGCCTTGCTTCGGCCAAGGTATGGTTTTTCTGTTCTTCAGTCCAGGCAACATTTGGGTTTTCAGCCCTCGCAATTATTGTATTGGCCGCATTAATAGTAGCATATAGCCAATTCCAAAAATTTCTGTAATGTCCCTCAGTCGGTGTATTGCGAGTTCCCCAGTCATTTCCAATCCGGGCCCAACCAGAGCGGTGGTTTCCATAGCAATTATCAACCCCGGAAAGGGCAGGATCAATTAAAAGGTCATTGTTACTTCCCCAGTTTTCACCGGCACGTTCCCTTCGAAATTGAGCATATAACCCATTAATTCCTGCCTGAAAACCAGCATAGTCAACATACAAGACATCTGCAGCCAATATATGGGGGGGATTTTCTATAAGTTCTTCTTGTGAGCAGGCAAAACCTACGGTAAGCAGAACTACTAGTATAATTATTTTATTTAATATTTTCATGATTTAATAATTTTAGCAGTTAATTAAAATCCGAAGATTAATCCTAAAAGAAATTCTTTTTGAAGCGGGGCAGCCCTATCTGAATTTAATTCAGGATCAAGGCCGTTATAATCCGTAATGGTTAAGAGGTTTCTTCCCGTTGCATAAACCCTTAATTTATTAAATCCGATTTTTGAACTGAAACTGGCAGGTAAATCATAAGCAAAAGATACGTCCTTTAAACGGACAAAGCCTGAATTTTCAATGAAAGAAGCTCCGTGTGTTTGGTTGACTTCCGTATTAGCAATCCACTCATTGGATCTATTTTCTGTAGTCCACCATAGTTTTTGGGTAGTGTTCCTACGAGCACTCCAGGTATCATCAGTCAGAAGTGAATTGTTCCTTTTATATCCATGCATTCCATGAATGAAAACGGTAAGGGAAAAAGCTTTGTAGCTGAAGGTATTATTCAAGCCCCAAAGAACAGTTGGATCCCTTTGTCCTTGAATAATTCTGTCGTCATTATCAATGACGCCATCTGCTTCATCAGGAATCCCATCTCCATTAGTATCAACAGTAAGTTGATCAACAATTTTTGCATCTCCAGGAATGGCACCTGGTTGGGCAGAATTTTCTATGTCATCACCCTCTTGCCAAATACCGTCAAATACACGTCCGAAATTGACACGGATAGGTTCTCCAATAAACCATCTGTTTCCTAAATCATCAATTTCATTGCCATTTTCATCTAAATAACCATACAAGCTCACAATTTTATTTTTGGCATAAGAGAATGTTCCAGAAGTTGACCATTGGAAATCAGCTTTTGAAATATTATAGGAATTAATCAACAATTCAATGCCTTTATTGTTTGTTTTACCAATGTTCTCAGTGACACTTGTGATACCGTGCACAGGAGAAATGGTTCTGTCAAGAAGTAGGTCGTATGTATCAGAATTATAGGCATCAATGCTACCTGAGATCTTTCCATTGAATAAGCCAAAGTCAATACCCAAATTGAACGATTTGGTTGTTTCCCAGCCTAATTCAGGGTTTCCAAGTTTCGTTGGAATATATCCGGGAGCGGTTGCAGTTCCATCAAGATATGAGAATTCTGAAACTCGTGCAAGGGTTTCGTACGGGTTAATCGCCTGGTTACCATTTTTACCGTACGAAGCACGTAATTTTAATTGACTCATAAAATCGACAGAGCTAAAGAAGCTTTCGTTGGCGATGTTCCAACCTAATGCTACGGAAGGAAAAACACCCCATTTCGTGTTGCTTCCAAATCCTGAAAATCCATCCCGTCTTCCAGTTATTGTAAGTAAATAACGACTGTCAAAGGTATAATTTAAGCGAAGCATTTGGGATAGAATCGTTTCTTTTTGAAAGGCAGAGGAAGGTGTCACCAAACTAGCTGTAGATGCCTGATGCCAAGTAAGTACATCGTTCGGAAATCCTTGGGATTGAATACGATGTTCTTCATAACCGCTTTGTTGGTAACTATAAAGTGCAGTTGCAAATACTTTATGGTTACCAAATTCTTTTGTGTACGACAGTATATTTTCCACTGTGTAATCGTTATCCACACGGTTTCTTGTGTCAGCTTCTCCACCGCTTTCAAGGCCATTTTTTGTATTACGTCCATGATAACTGTTCCTTTCGCGATTGGCATATTCAATACCTGTGTTGAATTTGTATTGCAAACCAGGTACCCAAGGTATTTGTATGTTTACATAGTTGTTGGTAAATATTTTATACCTTTTGTCTTTACTATCAGCTAATGTATTTGCCAATGGATTTCCCCAATATGGGTCTTCAGGCCAAGGGTAAATTGTCAAACTACCATCTTCTTCGTATGCCTTTGTTAATGGATTCATCCAGAAAGCACCAGCAGTACCTCCACTCCAGTCAGGCGTGAACCCGCCTCTGTCGGCAAGGGAGAATTGAGTATTCGACCCTAATGTAAACCAATCGGTAACCTCTGCTTCGAAGTTAAAACGGGTTGAATAACGTTGAAAATCATCGCCTACAGCAACACCTTCAACATCCAGATATGTTCCTGAAACAAAGTAGTTCATTTTTTCGGTTCCTCCGGAAAGCGATAAAGTATGTTGTTGTTTTTTACCATTTCGGGTAGTCAGGTCAATCCAATCCGTTGATTCACCTGCTTCATGCATTGCTCGTTCCGAATCGGTGATCAGGTCAGGGTTTAGTGTGGATTTATAATCCCAAAATTGTTCCCCGGTCATTACTTCAGGAATATTGGCTATTTTCTGTATGCCATAGAAACCATTGTATTTAATAGTTGGCTTACCAACCTTACCCCTTTTGGTAGTAATAAGAATTACGCCATTTGCTCCACGAGAACCATAAATTGCGGATGAAGAGGCATCCCTTAATACTTCGATGGATTGGATATCGTCGGGGTTAATTTCAGAAATACTTCCATTGTAAGGAATACCATCAAGTACAATTAGCGGGGTATTGCTCGCTTCTATGGAGTTACGTCCACGAACCATGATGCTCATATCCCCACCTTCTGCACTCGCCGAATTGGTTGAAATAGTAACCCCTGGAATGGCACCTTGTAAGGCCTGGGCAAAGTTCGTGTTTGGAATTTGTTCCAACCGCTCTTGGCCAACCGAAGCAACTGATCCTGTAATATCACTTTTCTTTTGGGTACCGTATCCCACTACCACCACTTCTTCCAGTTGTTCGGCGTCCAATTCCATTTGAATGTCGATCACGCTTTGTGCGTCCACAGTCAGTTCGCGGGTAGTGTACCCCACAAAAGAAACCGTAATGATAGCACCTTCGGGCACACTCAATTTATAATTTCCTTCTATATCCGATGTTGTACCTCTTGTGGTGCCCTTAACAACCACAGATGCCCCAGGCAGGCCTTCTCCATTTTCATCGGTAATTTTGCCCGACACTTCTACATCGCGAAGCACTTCCACTTCAATCAAAGATTCCTGCCCCTTAACCTTGCCAATTACGCTGATGTTGTTATTTACCTGACGAAACTTTACCTCCGTGTCCTTTGCTACTGCCAACAGCAGGTTTTCGACCGTCAACCTATTCTTTTTGAGGTCAAACTTGTCATTGAGAAAACGGTCTTTTTTGTCAAAAAAGAATTTAAATTCAGTCTTTTTTTCTATTTCCTGAAACACCTCCGACAAGCGGGCCCCATTGAACTCAACTTCCAGGTAAACCTCTTTCACACTCTTTGCAGACTGGGATTTCAAGTCTCCCGCTACCAGCAGTTGTAGAAAAATGCACTGAAGACAAATGGATAATATTGAATAGAATATAGTCATCCTAATTATGTCTTGATATTTTTTTTTCATAATTTTATGTGTTTGTTAGTTGAAAACATTAACATTCTTAAAAGCTGTGGCCGTCTCACTTGTCGCAGCTTTTTCATTTTTGCATGGTTGTAGTTTTTATTAGATCATACGCAACGGTTTTAGTTAAAATTTATTTGTAGTTTTTTGCCCTCCAGGGTATAAGTAAAAGATTTGTTAAACCTTACGGCATTTAAAACATTGGTAAGGTATTCTTTCTCAAACCTGCCCTTTACAGTCCATTTGGTTTCTGGTTTGCCTGTCACTGTCACTTCCAGCCCATACCAGCGCTCTATCTTTTTCAGGAAAGTAGAAAAGTTGTCCCCATCAAAAAGCAACACTCCATCTTTCCAACCCAGCACATTGTCGGGTTCTATCTGTGATACTTTTATGTATTCGTTTGTTCGATTATAAATGGCACCTTCACCGGGTGTAAGTTCAACGTTATTGACCAATACACGACCCGTAATCAGGTGTACCTCTACCGTTTCATTTTCGGGAAAAGCCGAAATATTGAAAGAAGTGCCCAAAGCTGTAGTATTGGCGCCCAAACTCCTGACTGTAAAAGGCCTTAGGCTATCCTTTCTTACTTCAAAATAGGCTTCACCTACTAAATCAACCTGCCGGGAACCATCAGGGAATATTTCCGGAAACTCAATATAGCTATCGGAGTTTAGCCAGGCTATAGACCCGTCTGGTAATGCCACGCGCGTTTTACTTCCCAACGGGCTGGTGCTTCTGACTATTTCATTTGCGGTTCGTATCACTTTTTGATCCTGACCTGACTCCCATAAACGGTAAATCATAAAGGAAACCCCTAATACCACAGTAATCATTGCGGCTATTCTAAGGTATGGGCGACTCTGATAATTTCCGCCACCGGCGGGCGTTTTGTCATGCTTAGCCTGCTGCCAAATATTTTCCGCCCTCTCACCTGAATTGATCAATTTGGGTGCCCTGGATTTTTCTTTCCAGATTTTGGACAAGTATTCATACTCCTGATGGTTTTCAGGTGATGCCGCCAGCCAACTTTCTAATGCTGCCTGTTCTTCCCCTGCTAAATCACCTGATAATTTCTTGCTTATTATGTCGTCTATATCGTTGAGTCTATCCATGGTTATTCTGAACTTCAACCTTAAAAACAAAACCTGTAAAAAAAATACGTAATGGGAAATGGAAGTTTTTTTCGATTCTTTTTTATCAAGAGAATATAAGAACCCTTAATTCGCTGACAATCAATCAGTCCTAATTCAATAGAAGGAAATAAATTTTTTAAAAATTTATTTTACCCGACCATAAGAACCGTATATAGGGCTTTGACTATGCCCATGTAGCCGGGATTGTCCTTGTTTTCAGACATGTAATTGCGGACGGCAATTCGCAACTCTTTCACGGCCAACTTGAGGTGGACCTCTACAGTCCTTTTGGAAATATCCATCAAATCGGCCACCTCCTGATATTTCAGCCCTTCGTCCTTGATGAGCTTGTAAACCATTTTTCTTTTGAGTGGCAGGGCTTCCACAGTGTTGCTAATCAACTGCCTCAATTCTTTTTCCAAAAGTTTTTCCATGGGGTCAACAAACTCGTGGGAGAAAAAGTCTGTATCAATATCCGAGATGTTGTTTTTGTGTTTGCCTTCCTTCTTTAGAAAATTGATAGCCTCATTTTTCACTGCCATAAACAAGTAGCCTTCCATGTTTTCCATGGCAAAAACTTTGTCGGCGTTTTTGATCAGCCGAATCATAACATTGGACACTACATCCTCTGCCTGGTCTATTTGGGGCACAAATAAAAGGGCAAATTGTATGAGCTTAAGATGGTAGAGGTCAAAAAATGTATTGAACGCCTGCTCGTCATCCTTTAAGGCGATGCGTTTTAACAGTTCTTTGTTTTGTTTGGATGTATCCATGCTAAACCTATGTATTCACAAATTAAGGAATAAAAATGCGAAAACATAGCATGGGGAATATTGAAGATTGCCTAAAAGGTCAGTGCTGGATGGATAGAAAAGAACAACCCTAATTCTTAGGAACAGTCATCCAATTCAATTGCTCCCACCATTTGGCACCATCATTTTTTTGTTTCTCACCTGTAGTACTTCTTCCGTCCTGCACAATTTCACTCAATTCATCACGTAAGTTTTCGACTATCCCCGGATATTGACCTTGAACATTGTTTGATTCAGCAATGTCATTTTCCAGATTGTATAGTTGTACTTTTGGCAATAAATCAAGTCCTTCAGAGCCGGGTTTGGGATCGCTCCATCCTCCGGAATCAGGCCCCATACATATTTTCCAATTTCCTTGCCGGTATGCGAATGAGCCGTTGAATGAATGGTGGACAATACTTTCCCTCTTCTTTGAAGCAGAAGGCAAACCTAGTGCAGACACGAAGCTAAAACTATCTTCCCCTGCGTTATCAGGGTATTCGATTCTCAATAATTCGGCGAAGGTGGCCAAAAAATCGGTTGTGCACATCAGGTGATCTGTTATTCCTGGTTTGATTTTATTGGGCCAGCTCAAAACAAACGGCACCCTATGACCGCCCTCGTAAAGGTCTGACTTATAGCCCCGGAAGATATAACTTGGGAAATGTCCTTTGCTGGCCAACTGGTCAAAATCAGCCTGATTGGAACATCCATTGTCACTGATGAAAATTAGAATAGTATTTTCGTAAACTCCCTGTTGTTTAAGAGCACTTACTATCTCCGAAACAAGTCCATCAACCATCATCACAAAATCCGGATATGGGTTGTCCAAACCACTCTTTCCCTGAAACTCAGGGGATGGCAAAATGGGATTGTGCGGAGCTGTTAAAGGAAGGTATAAGAAAAAAGGTTTTTCCTTATTGGAGTAAGTGTTTATATAGTCAACTGCTTTCCGTTTGGTCTCAGGAAGGACTTCCTCATGAATGAAATCGTCAGATATCTCTCCCTCCAACCATATAGATTGTTTTAAATCACTCTTTGTTCTCTTCGTGGGTACCATGGTTGGAAGGTCATTTTCAACCCATACATAGGGAGGCATACTCAATGACCCTATGATACCATAAAAATAATCAAACCCGACAGAGGTTGGCCCATTGGAAATTGGCCTGCTATAATCGATACTATCTTTTCCAGCATCAACATTCGCCCAGTCCCAGCCCAAATGCCATTTGCCTATTGCTGCTGTTTCATAGCCGCTCGTTTTCATTAAACTTGCCAGGGTCAATCTTTCTTTTGGTATTAAGGCTTTATCATAACCGTATAACACGGACTTCTTTAATCTTGAGCGCCAGCTATACCGTCCGGTGAGTATCCCATATCGGGTTGGTGTACATACGGATGAATTGGTATGTGCATCGGTAAACAAGATGCCGTGGGAAGCTAATTCATCAATACTAGGAGTTTTGATTTTAGAGTTTTCATTGTAGCACGATATATCACCATAACCCAGGTCATCCGCCAAAATGAACACTATATTGGGCTTTTCGATGGGTTGGTCGCTTGATGCAATACACGAGGTTAAGTTAATAATTGTAAAAAGGAACAATACTGTATGGGCGATTCTAAGTCTTGTCATTTTATTTCAATATTTACTTATAAAAAATCGACCTCAAATGAATCATTTGTTCTTTCTTTCCATTCCTTGAAATAGGCCCGGTGTTCTTGAAGAACATGGGCATAATCGGTATCATCCACAAGATTGCTCATCTCTCCCGGGTCTTGCACCATATCAAAAAGCTGTTCTTTTTTATTCCCCGTATCAAACAATATATATTTATATCTTTCCGACCTGACCATTCTGGCTTTTGGGAAATTGTCCTCGCCTACGGATGCCCATCCCGTTGTTAACCCTGTTTCTATTACCACATATTTTCGATCAATTACCTCTGTTTTTCCTTCAGAAATTTTCCGAAGGCTCTTACCCAAACTCCCATCCGGGATTTCTATGCCGGCAAAATCGCAAATAGTGGGAAGAAGATCCAATCCTGCTGACACGGGAATCTCTGTGGCTTTGCCACCTTTGGTCTTACCTTTCCAGCTAACTATGAGCGGCACGCGAGCTGATGCCTCATACAAAGACCATTTTTGGTTCCACCTATGCATACCAAGCCCATCACCATGGTCACTTGAGAATATAATGACTGTATTTTCTTCCAACCCGTACCTTTCAAGGGCATCAAGGATGGTCGCAATATCATTGTCAACCTTCTCGACTAGACGGTAATATCCCCAGGTATATTCGCGGATCTTTTTATCACTCCAGTTAATAGCCGGAAATGTATGCGAAGAGTCTGCATATTGAAATCGCCTCAAAAAATCAGGTTCCTTTTCAGGAATGTCAACATTGGCAGGTAAAGGGGGAAGCTGGTCTATTCCCGGAGGTGGCCCGAGCGTGTCCATTTTTAATTCTTGCCCTCTACTCAGTTCACAGCAGTCATGTGGATTGTTGAGGGAAACTACCAGAAAAAAGGGTTCTGCGTGTTTTTTCGATAGAAACTCAACCGCATTGGCTGCTTTCAGACTGTCCAACCCGCCATATCCGCCTCCTGCGAATATTTCATTGAACCCATGGACTTCTTTTTGATTCTCCGGAACCGTTAAATGCCATTTTCCTGTCCAATGGGTTTCGTATCCATTGTCCTTCATTATTTTTCCCACCATGGGCAATTTGTAAGGCTCTGCAGATTCTGTAGTATTGGCAAAAATTCCTGATTCATGTGGCATACGGCCCGAAAACATACTCATCCTGGAAGGCACACACAATGGAAAAGCACAATAGGCATTATCAAAACGCAAACCATGTGCTGCAATTTTATCCATCGCTGGGGTCTTCAAATGAGGGTTTCCCGTATTGCTCATGGCATCACCAAACTGCTGATCGGTGAAGATGTATAAAATATTGGGCTTTTCGGCTTTTGTCTTTTCGGACACTAGAGAATAACTCGAAATGGTAAAAAAGAGTGTAATAAGCGAGGCATTTAGTACAGGCATTGTTGCATTGAGAAAATGAGTCACAAGAAGTTGTTTTGAAGTTTCGATTCGAAGAATTATTTTATCGGTCTTTCCATTCATCCAGGCTCAGTGCTTCCAGGATTGCAGTGCCAAAAAAGGATACTGTGTAAGTAACCACCACATCGTACCAGTGACGGAAATTAATACCCGATGGCCATGAACGCCCTACAATGCCACCACGGGCAGCAGTATCATCGCCAAAGTATTGATGGTCCATACACCACTCTATGGCCTTCATTCCACCGGTGTAGAATCTTTTATCCCCTGTCATTTTGTACAGCCGTAGATATAATGCCCCCCAGATCGCAGTAGCTTTATCGCCTACTCCAACAAATTCTGGTGACCGGTCGAAACGTACCGACAAGGCACCATCATCTGTCTGGGTTTCTAATATTCTTTCAGCTATTACCAACGTTTTTTTCAGATAGCCCTTTTCAGGGGCTGCTTTATGTGCTTCAATCAGACCATCCGCGATATATCCAAAAGCTTTTGTCCAATAATTAACCTTGTCGGTTTTCATTGTTTTACCTCGGAAAAACACTCCCCACATACCTTCTTCATTTTCAAATGCCCTGATCAAAAGATCCGCCATTCGGATAGTCGTTTTCTTAAAATATTCATCACCTGTAGCCAGGTAGAGGGCTGACAGGCCTGGCAACCCCATTGAGCTCTCGAAACTCATGATATCTTTCCATCTGTCATGTGCAAAAAGGTAAGCTTGGGGAATCCAAACATCGTTGTGTTCATCCATGAGCCGATTGGCTGCATCGGCAAGTTTTCTACCGGCTTCAATGTATTTGGGATTCTTGGTGTCTTTGTACAAAGACATCCATCCCCAGCCTACAAGAAATAGGCTATCAACCGTACTAGCCTCATGTGCACTTGTTTGAATAATACCATAAGCAGGGCTTGATTTATCAAGTACTTGCAAGTCCAGGGTCAGTTGCATTAGATCAATGGCCCTTTGCTTTAGGCGGTCACTACTAATCCCTGCATCAACTCCCTCAATAGCCGAGGCTTCAAACATAACCTTTGCAGAAGGCCCCCAGGCCCAGGACCAAAATGAACGCAATCGTGTTTTGGCTGTCAGGTCGTATAAAAGAAATTCTCCGCCAAACGCCTTACTGTTTGGATTTTTGTATTCGCAATTGAGAAGAAATTTTGTGGCCAATGACAATGATGAAATCATGCGCTCACGCGACACCCCACTGCCAGTCGATATTTCCGGCAATTTCGTTTCCCATGTAACCTCAGAGCTTGCGAGAAACTCCCCGGATTTGATATCGTGAACTGACACCACCCCTACCCAATCATCCCGAAGTGTTTCTATTTCAAAACCAACATTTGAATCAGCTACTTTCACCTTAGATGAGAGATAAAAATGCCTTATGGAATTTGTCTTTGGGTCGAGTATCAAAGAGTTGCCCCAGTGCTCCACCTGCTCGTAAGGCACGTGAATTTGTTCAGCGACAGGTTTTGCTCCTGTATCATTTATATTATACTCTCCCTGCTCCTTGACATCTATTTCTATGACAGCCTCCATACCTGGCCTGATGGCAAGGTCCACCACAGGAAAACGTTGTTCACGTGTGGAATTTCTCCTGTTTTCCGCTGCTTCGTCAAAGCCAGCCATCCACACGTCTTTCGTTTGTTCATTCTTTACTTTTGGGGCATGGGGCGAAACATCATCATACTCAAAGATGTATTCATTGGCCTTACTAAATAGCCTAAATTCAACTTCTGAAACATCATCCGTCAAGGGCAGCTTAAATGACAATGACCGTCCGTTTCTGATTACCTCAATTGCACCTTTTCCACCTAATACTTTGCTTCTGCAAGCAGCACTTAGGGTAGTTAGTCCCAACGAAAAACCTGCCGTTGCGGCTGCTGACTTTTTTAAGAAGCTTCTTCTTGATTCATTCTTTGGCATACCAAATACTGTTTATTTTTAAAAATATGAAACCAGTAGCTTGCTACTGCTTGGAGGGGTAGTTGATCTGAAAATTAGGATGGGTTATGTTCAAATGGGGGTCTCAATAACGACTCTAATTAATCGAAACCCCCATTTTCAAATTCAATCCGCTGCGTACCCAGGGTTCTGGACGAGGTTCGGATTTACATCAATTTCAGACAAAGGGATTGGCCATAAATAGTTGTGGTCTTCAAAAGATTGTCTGTCAACCACGAATAGATGGCCATTTTCATCCACTTTATAATCTGTATATGTAGAGGGGTTATCTGTCAGTTTAATACCATGAAATTCACCTCGCAATGCAGTGTGTGCTATTTTCCACCTGTTTAAATCCCATAGCCTTATTCCTGGTTCTCCAAGAAATTCCACTCTTCTTTCATTTCTTACTATTTCCCTCAATAAGTTAGGATCTGTTTCTGTGACTGGAGCTACACCCAAGGATTCCCTTCCCCTAACTTCATTAATTGTTTGATCAAGCAACGCCTGAGTAATTCCATCCCCGGCTTCCAGTTTGGACTCCAGATAACTAAGCAGTACTTCGGAGTATCGAAGGTAGATGTAGTCTGCTGATGAAGAGAAGGCTTCACCGTCATAATCTTCCGTAGTGAATTTCTTCAACCCATAGCCAGTCCTTCCTGCGCCGGCTTTTACTCCTATGTCACTTTTGTCAGGGTGTGGGGTGTGCAGTTGCCCTCTCCATACAGAGTAGTCTGGTAAAAGTACACTGGCGTATAAACGTGGGTCCCTGTTTTCGAATGGGTTGTCAGGGTCGTACAAAGGGGAAGTCCCAATAGGCAGCCCGTCGATCATACCAAATGCATCAACCGTCTCCTGAAATATATTTATTACGCTATACCCACCATAACTTGTACTGTGATACCAAACCTGATATTCGGAATTTCCAGCTATAGAAGCAGTTCTGTCTATGGAGAAGACGATCTCACTGCTGGATTCGCCAGATACCTCAAATAATTCTTTAAACCTTGAATCTATCGCATGAACACCCAAATCCATGACTTCCTTGTATGTAGCTGCAGCTTCCGACCATCTTTGCTCAGCCATAAGTAGCCTACCCTTGTAGGCAAGGGCAGCAGATTTGGAAATTCTGCCTTTTTCTGAAGCAGGGCGAACTGCGGGTAGATCTGCGGCAGCCTCAGTCAATTCGGTTAAAATAAATGAAACTACATCAGCTTGAGGTGTTCGGGTCAATTCATTGGCTTCCTGAACACTGAGCTCATCCTTAACTAATGGAACATCACCCCACCATTGTGTAATAATAAAATAGGTATAAGCCCTTATAAACCTCGCTTCCGCAATGTATTGGGCCTTTTTAGCTGCATCCATTTCAACAGCCCCTATATTGGCCAGGAAAACGTTAGCTTTATGAATACCTCTGTAGGCGCGTTCCCAGTTTTCACTGATAAAACCCTGGGTCGGGGTAATTAATATAGGCCTATCGTCACGGCCCGCTTTGTGTGTTCCTTCATCTGACATAATCATTAGTCTCCACACGCAATGGTTGTGTCCCAAAACATCATCCAAAGGATCACCTCGAATCCCAATGGGGCCACCCCAAACTCCATATTTGTAAACACCAACTAAAGCAAGTGTAGCATCATCTTCTGTTGCCCAAAAAGTATCTAGGGACAATTGATCAAGCGGTTGTTCGTCCAACCAATCTTCACAAGCTGTTGTAAACAAGCCTATAATTATGGTCGATAATATGATTAATAATTTATGTGATTTCATAATTGATAGAATTAAAATTGAACACTAACACCAACAGAAACTACCCTGGTTGGGGGATAAAAAATTGAAACACCTGAAATGTTCATTTCTGGATCCCAACCCTCTTGAAAACTACTAAAAGTGAGTAGGTTTTGTCCACTCGCATAAACCCTCAAAGATTCAATGGATATTTTATGCGTGATGTCAGTAGGAATTGTATAGCCAACTTCAATATTTTTCAACCTAAGAAAAGCAGCGTTGTGCATCCAAAATGTAGAGTTTGTTTCAAAATAAGGCTCAGCTGTTGTAAGCCTTGGGTAGGTGGCATTCGGGTTTGGGTTTTCAACGGTCCATCTATCATTCCATTGCCACTCCTGTATATTGCCGTTGTTGGCAAAAGCAAACTCATATCGACCCATCATTCGCTGCATTCCGCCTTCTCCGGCAAACAAAGCAAACATATCGAAACCTTTGTACCCTAACTGCAACCTTGTACCGTACATAAAATTAGGCAATGAAGAACCAATTATATGCCTGTCATAATCTGAAGAAACCACTCCATCCGGCACCCCTTCAGGGCCACTAATATCCCTGTACCTGACCGATCCAGGTTCAGCCGCATAGGGTTGTGCTGGGTAGTTGGCAACATCATTGGCATCAATGAACAAACCATCAGTTTCATATCCATAAATAGAGCCTAGTTCTTCGCCTACGAATAACCCATTTGCTATATCGAATTCAACATTGGCAATTTCTAATACTTCATTTTTGACAATGGATAAGTTGGTGGAAATGCCGTATGAAAATTCTCCAACGACACCCCTATAGCCCAAATCAATATCCCATCCCTTGTTTTGTACAACACCGGCATTTTGAATCGACGGAGTGGCACCCAGGGCTTTGGAAGAAGATATATTGTACAGGATTCCTGAGGTTTTTTTGATGAAATAATCAACAGTCATGCTAAACCTATTTTCCAACATGTATAGATCGATTCCAAAATTGGTAGATTCTGTAACCTCCCAGGTAATGTCTGGATTTGGGACAGTGGTGCCAGCTGCCCCAGCATATAGCACTCCTCCAAACGCATAATTTTGGTTCAGTTCTACAAGTTGCTGATAAGGGTAATTGCCAATCGATTGATTGCCTAACCTTCCCCATGAACCCCTAATCTTTAGATGATTGATGAAAGCAGGAATGGATTCTTGAAAAAAATCTTCGTTTGATATTTTCCAACCGGCAGATACCGATGGGAAAACACCAAACCTATTTCCCCTGCTAAATCTGGAAGACCCATCATATCTTACGTTTGCTTCGAACAGATATTTGTCGTCAAAAGAATAATTAAGCCTTCCAAAATATGATTCCAATTTATTCCTGCTGGCCGTCCCTGAATTTGCAGCATTGGTCGGTGATGCCCCATTCAATTCATTGAGGGTGTTATTGGCCAGATTGTCCCTATAGCCTTGCAGCATATCAAAACCAAAAGTTTGCCTTGAAAAGCCTCCTAATATATGAATTGCATGGTTCGAAACCTTTTTGTCGTAGTTCACTAGGATTTGCCTCGTCAAATTCGTATTTCCAATATCAGTTACTGTTAGGTTATTCGGGGAATAGCCATACACCGGGGTGACGTCAAACTTTGCATTGAATACCTTGTTTTTGGAACTGGACAATGTATAGCCTAATAGTGCCGATACTTGCAGCGACGGGAGTATGTCCCAGGATAGGTTTACATTACTGCTCAGATAATTGGCCTTGGTATTGTCGAACGATCCAGCATCCAGAGAGGCCTCTGGGTGATGGATAGTAATATGCCCATAAGAGCCGTCATCCAATCTGCCCGGAATGGTATTATTTAACCTCACAGCACCAGTTATAATATCGTCAAGGCCGGCTGGTTCTTCCCTTTCACTTATGTTTCCAGACAGGATGGTTTTTATGCTTACTTTATCTGTTATTTGGCTGTTCACATTCAATCGAAGGTCATACCTATCATAGAAATTGTTCGATATTAACCCTTTTTGTTTTAAATAGCCCATGGAAAAATAATACTGGGAACGATCTGACCCACCACTTATGCTAAGGTCATGTTTGTTTTGGGTACCGTCACCTGACGAATACAAATCCTTAAGATGTGGTGTATTGGGGTAACCCGCAGGGTTACTTTGATCCCGGAAAATATTAATTTCCCCATCACTCCACCTTCTGTTTGACCCCATGTTTACCAAAGCCTCATTCAATGCTTCAGCGTATGTCCATGAGTCCACATAGGCAGGTAAACTTGTAGGTTTCGTTACACCAAAATAGGTGCTGTAGCTAAATTGGGGTTTGCCCGAGCCCCCGGACTTGGTTTCTACCAGGATTACACCGTTTGCGGCCTTAGATCCGTAAATTGAGGCAGAGGCAGCATCTTTCAATACCGATATGCTTTTGATATCACTTGGATTCAATACATTAAGCGATGACTCAATTCCATCTACCATAACCAAAGGATTGTTGCCGGCACCACTAAAAGTTCCTAGTCCCCTAATTCTTATATCTACGTCATCTTCTCCAGGGTTTCCTGAAGCTTGTCTTACCGAAATCCCGCTCATTTCTCCTGCTAAAACCTGTGAAGCCTGGGTAACAGTCTTTCCTGCTATTCGGTTAGACCCCATACTGACAACAGCTCCAGTTAAGTTTTCCTTCTTTTGCTCCGCAAAACCCACTACCACTACTTCTTCTAACTGACCAGCGTCAACTTCCATCTGAATATCGATAGTTGATCGGCCTGCAATGGCTATTTCGGTAGTACTGTAGCCCACAAACGAAATGACTATTACTGCATCGTCCCCGGCGTTCAATTTGTAGTTTCCGTCCAAATCTGTAGTAGTACCATTTGTGGTACCTTTTTCTACTACAGTAGCCCCAGGCAATCCTTCACCATTTTCATCAGTGATTTTGCCGGAAATTTCGACATCAGCCACAATCATCACTGCTATTTCTTCCTGTTTCACCTGGGAAAACTTGACCACCTGGATGACATCATTGAGCTGCCTAAAGCCCAGTTGGTGTTTTTTGGATATTTCAAGCAGCACATCTGAAAAACGTGCATTTCGAAAGTCCAAATCCTGTTTTTTACTGCTGTTGATGTCTATTCCATTGTAATTGAAATGGTAGTCCGACACAGACTCAAGATATCTAAAGATGTCCGACAATGATGCTTTGCTCAGGCTTACAGACACTACTGCCTCCTTTACGCTCTGGGTTTTTTGCCCTTTGCTATGGCTGGCCAACAGTAAGTTGAGGGCCAGCACCTGAACAACGAAAACATATACGGACAATTTCATAGTATGTATTACTAGTTGTATAGCTTTATTTTTCATAAATTTGAAATGTTTTAGTAATGGAAAACTTTATTAAAACGCTATGGATTGGGTATTGCGAAGACCGTCAAATTTTCATCAATACCAAATCCCAAAGGTGGTGCTGCCTGGCAGTACCACTTTTATTTTATCTACTTTTCATTTTCTTATAGGCTTATGGTTTTTATTTAAACTTAATATTTATTTGCTTTCCTTCTATTTCGTAATCAAACTTCAAAGAATAGCTTAATCCATCCAAAACCGTCTCCAAATCTTCACCAGTATAAAAACCGGTATAATCCAGTGTGGGTAAATTGGTGTCCTGAAAATTGAACTCCACTCCATACCATCTCCTCAGTTTACCAAATATTTCCTCCGCTCCGGCTTCCTTGAAATTGAGCCGCCCTTCTTTCCAGGCAAAAGCTTCGTTGTAATCATAAGCCTGTACCCGAACAAACTGCCCTTCCAGGGTAAATTGTTCCCCGGGCTGAATGGTCCTCTTCCCTACTTTGGCAGATACCTCTACACTACCTTCCAAAAGGGAAACACTCTGCTTTTCTTTGTCGAGGGTATTGATGACAAATGAAGTGCCCAACACGGTGGTTTTCATATTGGCTGTATGCACTATAAAAGGTTTGGATTTGTTGCTGACCACCTCAAAATAAGCTTCTCCTTCAAACTCCACTTCCCTTGAGTTGCCATTGAATCTGGAGGGGTACTTGATCGTACTACCAGAATTGAGTTTGACCAAGGTGCCGTCAGGCAGTTTTGTTTGTGACTTCACCCCGGCAGGAGTGTTCTTCACAATGGTTTCTACCCTGGCCAATTTTGCCCCCCGTGGTGCGGTGGTATATACATCGTAAAATACATAGGATAGCCCCGCAACCAGCAATACCGCAGCGGCGATCTTTGAAAGCTGCTTCCACAAAGGCACCACTTTGGCAGAGCGTTGCTCCGATCCTTGCTGAACCTTTTGGTCAAACCTGGCAATTTCATGGTCGATTTCTGTAGCCCCTACTGTCTTACCTTCAAACCTGATGGCCCTGACAAATTCAGAAGCCTCCTCAAACTCCCCGATACTTTCCGGGTTGTCTTTTTGCCAGTTTTTCCACCTATCTCCATCTTGCTGGTGCAGAACATAGTTTTGGAAGGATTCATCCGTTATCAATTCTTCCATCATTGCCTTATTACTTTCCATAATTTTTCGGTGTTGTAATAAGTAGTTCCTAAGGGATGACTTTTGTACTCTCTGAATTTGAAAAAAAAAGAAAAAAATATTTCCAGTACTCAAGTGCAGGGATAGATTTTAATCCTTTAACTGTTGTTTTTGCTTTACACCAAAGAGGGGGATATAACCCAGCAAGCCTCTAATAACAGCCAAAAAACCACCGATGGGTGAAATGGGCAAGGCTTTCCATTGGCAGAAGAGTGCAAAAACCCAGGACTAGTATGGCCTCACGAAGATTTTTAAGGGTTTTGGATAAGAGGTTTCGTATGGATTGATTATTGGTAGAGGTTATTTTCTGAATGTCATCATAAGACAGGCCTTCGTAAAACCTCAGGTATAACACTTCCTTTTGTTTAGGGGTGAGGCTTTCTATGGCCACATGGAGTTTGCCGGAATTGATGGATTTGTTTTCCTTTTCTATGATGGCATCCTCTACAGACACCTCAAAGGATCTCATTTCAACAATTTCTTCAGTCTTTTTCTGCAGGGTGATTTGCTTTAGCAGCAGGTTTCTCAGTGCCCCTATCAAATAATTTTTTGGTTTTTTGATATTCCCAAGCCTTTCAGGGTGTAGGTAGAGGTCATAAAAACAATCCTGAATGGCATCTTTCACCATATCATCATCACGAATAAACTTTACCCCATAATTGAATAGTGCCGGATAATAATCCCGATAATATGTATGTATCGTATTTTGGGGCTCTTCCTGCATAGGCAACACCAAAAGTATAGAAAAAACTGTTCTTTTGGAGGTTCATTTTTTGATATACAAGCCCTCATCGCACACATTTTCATAGGGTCTATATGAATTTGCGTGGGTCCATGAATAATTAGTAGGCATTTTTGAAAAAGATATACCCTCACCAGGTATTGATTGGATTTTGATAAGAGCTGGAAACATCAGCGTAATTCAACGAGGTGGTCTCAAAAGTCCAACAAACCGTCCCCGCATCTAGTGCGGGGCAGGCTATCACGAGCGTAGCGAAGTGATCTCAATCTTCGATTGCACTTTGTATAATAAGATTGCCATGTCTGTCCGACAGGCAAGCTTCACTCCGTTCGCAATGACGAAAAACTTTTGAGACCACCTCGTTGAATTTGGGACGAGATAAATATATACACTCCGTATTTTCACGGATGCCGCCTATCTGGACTATTCACCACTGAATTTTACAATTTTTTCCAGAGGATCAAGCCCGTGCCCTATCCGTAAATTTGTATGCAACCAATTACTGCATTATGAAGCGTTCCAAAATGATTTTACAAAGTGCTGCCCTTTCCATGCTATTGGGCGTATTGATAAGTACAACAGCTACCGGCCAGCATGTAGCCAGCACCTCCATAGAAGAAGAGTACGACTACCTTACCGCCAAATGGCTGGAAGCCTCGCTGGACCTAAAAGAATATTCCGGGTTGACCACATTTTGTAAAGATGCCAGCTATAAAGAGCAGACAATAGGTTTGCTACAGGCCCTCCACCATTACGATTCGTTGGTGCTGGACATTATAAATGACCCGGCGAATATTGGGAGCATAAGCCACAAAGAGTACAAAAAGACTTTCAAGGATATTGAAAAATTTGAAACCAACTATGGCATCAAAGAATTCATCAGTTTGCTCAACGAAAGCTGTGCCACCCGCAGAGACCTGGAGCGCAACAAAAAAGACTTGTCCAAAGAATCGGGTATGTATTCCTACGATGGCCAGCTTTTGGTGCTGGAAACCCAACTTCACAAATTCCTGAAACATATAGATAAAAAGGTAGTCGCCATAGACGAGCACCTGCACCTGATACACCCCGACCATATAAAGTCCATCAAGCTTCTGGCCAGGACAGAGTGATTCAATACTGGTGAAAAGCCTGGGACACGAATTCCAGTACATTTGGCAATGACTCGCGCCAGTAGGTCCAAGTGTGACCTCCATTGCGTATTCGGAATTCATGCTTTATGTCCCTCTTGCGCATGGCAATGTGCACAAGGCTATTGCCCTCATAAAGAAAGTCATCATCCCCACAATCGATGAACCAGCGCACGGCATTTTTATCTTCTTCAGCCATAGTGTTGACCAGGGAGACGGCATTGTGGCGATCAAAATAGGGTTGAAGCTCTTTGTCTGTGTAGCTCTCGTTATCCCGCATGAGCCTCTTTTTTAATTCATCAAGTGACAATGGCCCTACATAGGCACTCAATGGACAAGCAGAAGAAAACAGGTCGGGACGATGCAGGGCATACATAAATGACCCACCTCCCCCCATGGAAAGGCCAGCGACTGCCCGGTATCGTTTTTCGCTTTTTATACGGTACTTTTTTTCTACGTGGGGCATCAACTCTTCGAAAAAGAAATCCTCATAACGCCAATCGCCTTTCACATCGTTGAAATACCCCCTTTTGCCTGTGTTGGCATCAGGCATAACGATCACCATTGGCGTGGCACTTCCATCCTTCACAGATTGATCGGCTATACGCAGTACCTCCCCAAACTGCACCCAACCAGTTTGATCATCACCAGCCCCATGCAACAAGTACAATACCGGATAGCTCCTTTGGGACGTTTCATAATCAGGCGGCAAATAGATGGCGTACTTTCTTTCGCCCTTCAGTATCTTGCTGGTCATGGTCAGGTTGTCGTACACTTTTCCTGATTGGCCAATGGCCGAAAATAAAACTGAAAGGCTCAGCCACACCAGTGTCAATGTCTTTTTCATATTTCTAATGTTTGTTTCTCTGGTTTATGTTTCCAAATGTCATTCCCTTTACAACCTAAAGCTCATCGATGAATCTAGTCTACTGTGGGCTAATGTAAATTCGATCTTTGACTACAGTTATTTTTGCTATTCGCTTTTGGCTGTTAGCTATTAGCACGTAATAAGAATCCTTGCCAGGAGCCAATAGCTAACTACTAATAACTATAAATTTGATATTTGATTACAATCATTTTTTGCTATTCGCTTTTGGCTGTTAGCTATTAGCAGGCAATAAAAATCCCTACCAGGAGCCAATAGCTAACTGCCAATAGCTGTCATGTTTACTCTTTGAACTGAAGATTTCGCCAAAATCCGAAGAATATTCCCCCAATTCGCAGAATAATCGCTTAAAATCCTGAATACTTTTTCTTTCTATGGTAATACCTCACCACACCATACGCCAGTAACAAAACGAGTGGGATGGCCAGGTTTATCAACTGCCATTTTGTTTTTTCTTCAGCTACTTTCACTTTGTCGAGTGGCCTGAGTTTGATCTCCTTGGCCTTGGCTGTGATGATGCCATTGTCATTGAGCAGGTATTCCAACGCATTCATTACAAAATCTCTATTGGCGTAGAGTGTAGTACTGAATGGGTCTGCTCCCAGCTCTAAAGGTTCTCCGGTTTTCAGGCTAAATTCATTGCGGATCATATCTCCATCTGAGCAGACGACTATTGCCGTTTCTTTGCCATCAGGGATGAAATCACCTTTGTCCACTCCCGCTGGCAACAGCCTGTTTTTATAGAGTGATGAAAAACTACCTTCCAGCAAATACCCTACAGCCTGCTCGCCTTTATTGAACAATTTAGGATCGAGGCTTTTCTGCAATTCATTCATTGCTATCCGCACCGGAAAACTCAACATCCGGGAGTATTGAGAAGTGTAAAGCAGGGGTGTTTTCTTTATGCCATCGGCCTTTACGGTATCCATGTTGGATGCAAATTTCATGCTTATGGCATCCATGTTTTTGACGATGGGGTGGTCCCCAAAGGTGTTGATCACCGGGAAAAACGGCCAGGGAAGCATTCTGATTTGGGGTTGGTCGCCCATATTGCCCGCTACCACTGGAAAATTGCCACAAACGATATCCTGCACATAGTTTTGGTTGATTCGTACGCCATATTTGAACAGCATGTCTGTCAGGTTGAGCTCATACGGCAAGGCAACTGTACCATCACCATTTACCGCACTGTCCATATTGACATGCAATGCATCCAGAAAAAACAGGGCCTTGCCTCCACCCATAATATATTGGTCTAGTTTGTATTTTTCCTGTTCAGAAAAAGCAGTGGTAGGCTTGCCAATGACCAGGGCATCATATCCATTTAATGGAGTAGTCCTTTCAGGTAGGTTGACCTGAAAAACATCGTATTTATCAAGCAGAGCATTGTTTAGCCCGGCAATATTGAGGGAGTCGGGTTCACCATGCCCGGTAATCATTCCGATTTTTTTGCGCTGGTCAGAGGCCAGTATCCTTATGGCATTGGACAGTTCATATTCCAATCCTTCAACAGATTGATTGAGCCGCTCCTCTGCACTGGCGGCCTGGTTCCCCTTCAGCAACATCACAGCTTTTTCTTTGCCATAATAAGAAACTACTGCACCGGGAAAAATGAGCTTTTCCGTTTTATTTCCATCCTTGTTGAACGCCAGGTTAGTAGGTACAATCCCTTTGTCGATTATCGATTTGTAATACTCGTTTCGGGCCTGCTGGCTTGCTGCTATAGAAGGATCAATAAATTTGTACTCAATTTTAGTCCCTGCATAAAATTTAAAATCATCGAGGGTTTCAGCTATGGCATTTTTCAACCTCTTAAATCCGCTGGGCAAATCGCCATCCAGGTATATTTCTACATAGGCCACATCATCAAGGGATTTGAGCAGTTGCTTGCTGGCATCTGATATGGAATAACGTTTTTCTTCGGTCAAATCAAATCTAACAGGATATTTGGTTATTAATTGGTTTACTATGACCACCAAAACGACACCAATCAAAAACATCAATACATGCTCCTTCTTTCTTTCACTCACCATTTTCTAGCATTTAGGATTAAATTGGTCAACAACAGCATAACTGCTATCACACTCAAAAAATAAACAATGTCGCGCAGGTCGATCAGGCCTTTGCTCAGCGAGCCGTAGTGATAGATAATGCTAAACTGCTCCATGATGTAGGAGAACTGCCCCCAGACATCTATACCTGCAATTGAGGATAATCCAGAGTAGAGTATGAAGCAGAGAAAAACAGCCAATATGAACGAAACTACCTGATTTTCGGTAATGGCCGAAGCAAAAATACCAATCGACACAAACACGCCTCCCAGCAGTGCCAGGCCTATGTATGACCCGATAATGCCCGGTGTGTCGAGGTTGCCCACAGGGTTGCCCAGATAATATACCGACACGTAGTACAGCACTGTAGGAATAAGCGAAAAGGCAACCAGAAAAAAACCGGCCAGGTACTTGCCTCCGATAATATCAAACGATGTTAGCGGTCGGGTGAAAAGCAGCTCGGCAGTGCCGGTTCGTTTTTCTTCGGCAAACATGCGCATGGTAATGGCCGGCACCAAAAACATAAACACATACGGCCCCATAGTAAACAACGTGCCCATGTCGGCATAGCCGTATTCTAAAATGCTGCTTTCGGGAAATACCCACATGAGCAGGCCTATGGAGGTAAGAAAAACACCGATCACAATGTAGGCGATCAGGCTGTTGAGAAAATTATTGACTTCTTTGATAAATATGGTGAGCATTCGGCTGGTATAGTGTGCTTAGTGGTTACAGTTTATTAATTCGCTTTAGGTTGGCTACATCGTCTCTGTCTTTGTGCCTGTCGGTAGCTTTTTTTTCATCTATCAGATCATTGAGATGAATTACATGTATGGGCACTCCCTCCCAATGCCCTGTTTTTTTTCTATCATAACAATCTTCAAAATCCATCTGGGAAAACTTTTTAAGGCTATGCATCAAATCTGCTACAAACCCTGAATTACCTATTCGAAGTTCAGTGAAGCCGGCAACCAGAGGCATGCCCTTTAGCAATTCTGCGCCTTGTACCTCCACTTCTTTAAGCGCCTGAATCAGGTTATCTGTGTTTTCAACGTCATCTTTTATCCATAGGTCTAGATCATGTGTGGTACGGATGTAGCCATGAAATGTGGTAGCAAAACCACCTACCAGCAGGTACTTAACCTTATGCTTATCCAGGCTTTTCAGGAAATCTATTACTTCCTCAGTCGTGATGTCCATAGTATCTGTTTTTGAGTTGGATGGATTCGCTAAAAAGATAGACTTGGCTACCCTGTTGAGCTCCGTTAGCTTCTGCAGGTTAGCTGATGCTGTCTCCTTTGTATGAGGGGTGTTCAACACATCCATGGGTCAAATCTACTTTTACTGTGGAAACGAATATTTCGTAATGCATGATGGGCTACCCTATCTTTTTCTCTAAAACTGACAGCCTTCTTTCATGGTCTGCATAGCTTTCAGCGGTAAATGCCATATACTCTGAAATATCTTCATGAAATCCTTTAAAAGATTGATTCAGCCCCTTTATGCTTTTATGTAAGTGTGATATTTTGACCTTCATGCTATTGAGACTCCTGTTTATCTTTTTTTCCAATTCTTCGTGGCTTTTCATAGCACAACAAATTTACTGCTTTTAAACAAATTTCCTGTGAATATTAACTCACGGTTACCCCTTCCTTGCCCGTCAGGGAATGGAACACTTCTTCCAGCGAGCCTACAGACTCCTGCAAACCGACCAGTGGCAACTCCTTTTCGGCGGCCAGCTTAAACACCTGCGAACGGATGTCCCGTCCTTCTGCTGTGCGTATTTCGTATTTGAGTTCGTCGAGGGCTACTACGCTGGTCACAGACTCGATGGCTTCCAGCAAGCCCGAATCTACGGGTGCCCCAAACTCGATCACATACTTGCGTTCGCTTGCATCTGCTGCTAGTTCCTTCAGCGTTTTGTCGGCCACAATCCTGCCTTTGTTGATTATGATTACCCGATCGCAAAGTGCCTGCACCTCCTGCATGATGTGAGTAGAAAAAATCAGGGTTTTATCTTTGCTCACTTCTTTGATCAGCTTGCGGATTTCCAAAATCTGATTGGGATCCAGCCCCGTGGTAGGCTCGTCAAGTATCAAGACCTTAGGATCGTGGAGCAGTGCCTGGGCCAGCCCCACCCGCTGACGGTATCCTTTCGACAGGGCACTTATTTTTTTGTTTTGTTCCAAAGACAATCCACATTTTTCGATCACCTCGGGCACTCTGGTCTTCAACTGACCACTGGTCATGCCATAGGTCTTGCCTGAAAAAATGAGGTATTCGTGCACATACATTTCCAGATAGAGGGGATTATGCTCGGGCAGGTAGCCTATATGCTTGCGCGACTCCAGCGATTGCTTTTCCACATCAAAACCCGCCACTTCTACCGTACCGGACGTGGCACTGACAAAGCCCGTAGCGATTTTCATGGTGGTGGACTTGCCCGCACCATTAGGCCCTAAAAACCCCAGTATCTCGCCTTCCTTCGCCGAAAATGTAATACCATCCAGAGCCTTTTGACTGCCATATACCTTCGTTAGATTTTTTACTACTAGTGACACCTTTTTTTAATTATTGATTGGTAATTGGTAATTGGTAATTGATAAAAGTTTGAAGTTGGGAGTACGAAGTTAGAAGATCACACCGAACATTACTTTATCTTCTTCCTGAATGCTACCATCATATTCATCAGGTCATGCGACGTGGCATAGTACCCATCAAATTCATCAGTTGTTATATAGTTTCTGTTTTTTGCTTTGTACAGACAGGTAACTACCTCAGCCAGGGAACGAATAGCGTATCCCATAAACTTTCTAAACTCAGGTGCTGATTGCCCTATTGCTCCTTCGGCAATGTTCAAGGCTACCGAATCCACTGCTCGTCTTATCTGGGAATTTAAATTAAATACCTCTTTATGCGGAAACTTATTAGCCAAAGAGTTGACATCCTCTCCCAGCTGCATGGCCCTTTGCCAGATACTTAGTTTTTCGAATTTAAAACCCATAACATCTTTTATTTATCTTTCTACAAACTCCTGACTCCCCACTCCCCACTCCTGACTTCTAACTTCCCTCTTCCCTCTTCAAACTTCACCCCCTTTCCCCTTCGGCCTCAGTGGGCGTACCTCCAGATCTACGGGCAGGTAGTTTTCATGCGTTTCCAAACAATGAACGATACTGGCTGCAACGTCTTCGGGGCGCATCATATTGTTGTTGGCCTCTACAGCATCTATCTTATCGAAAAAATGCGTATTTGTAGAGCCGGGGTAAATGCAGGTAACTTTAATGCCAAAATCGCGCAGCTCCATAAACATGGAATGTGATATCCCCGTAACTGCATGCTTGGTGCCGGCATAGCCTACCATTCCTTTCACGGGGTTTCGCCCTGCTATCGAACCGATATTAACAATGTGTCCTTCGTCCATTTGCTGCATGCCGGGTATCACTGCATTGGAGCAAAAATAGATACCGTGCACGTTGATGTCAAACATTTGCTTCCACTGCTCAAAGGGCATTTCGGTCATGTTGCCATAGTGGCCAAGGCCTGCATTGTTGATCAGCACACTCACCTGGCTGCCAAATTTTGCCACGGTTTCTTCAAATGCCTGCTGTACAGAGTGCCCGTCGCTTACGTCGGTTTTCACAAACAAAAAATCATCGTGCTCAATTTCAGGTGCTGTTCTGCTCCACCCTGCCACTTTCATTCCTTTGCTCAGCAGCAAACTGGCTACCGCTAGTCCTATGCCTTTGCTGGCACCTGTCACCACGGCTACTTTATCTGGTATTTCCATTTTCTATTTTTATGCTCGTTAAATTGAATTTAGATTTCTCCGCTATGCTACGAAATGACATACAATAGAAGTTTCCATTTCACCTCAAAAATCATTTATTTTCCCTATAAAATTTATACCCAATACTGGTTTCTATAGTATGATAGTCGTAATCACGCAAGCCGTATTGGTATTTTGCCCCTACAATCAGGCGGCTGTATTCCTTTGAAAAGGTAAGACGGTAAACGGACGGCTTGTCTCCGTTGTTTTTATAACCGTTGTAACCTGTCCATTCGTTTTTCACACTTACACTGCCCTTGCTGTATTCCAGTCCTATGCCGTACATGAGCGCATCATTTTGGGGCAGCACGTCTTCATTCGTTTCCCAGGAGTAAAACCCAACCATGGCATAGGGTCTGAACAACCGCTGCTCTCCCAGGGCTTTGCCCACAGAAAGGTCGAAGTAGTAGCCGGGTGTATCGGTAAATCTGGCCGGGTTGTAGTTGCCTCCGCTGGCAGACTTCAATCCTATCCGAATAGCCATATCCAGCTTGTTTTTTTCTTCGCTCAGCACCCTAAACGTCGTATTGACGTATGCATCGCCGGTGGCATTGGACACATCGTAAAAGCGATAATAGACCCGTCGTTCTACCTTTTTGGCGTGCGACATTTGAAAAAACTCTACCGGAATAAAAAATAAATCAACGGAGATCACATCCTTCAGGAAGTTGTAGTTGAGGTAGAGCGCCAGGTTTTGCGTGTTGTCTCCCTTAGAAAAATGAAACTGTCCTGCTGTGGTCAACGCACTCACGTTGTTCACCCTACCGTCGGTCATGACGGGTATGGGCAGGGCATTGGGCCCCAAATAGGCCGGAGAATGAATCTGATATTCGCTCCAGTGCGACACGCCATCCCACTGTACCATGTCTATCCACCATTGTTCGTCTATGGTGGGGGATTGTCCTTTTGCTTCCTTCACTACAACCAGTAGCAACAGAATGACTATAAACTTATAAATGCCTGTATTTTTCATCATTCGGCTATCAGTTCTTTGATTATTTTGGTCATACCGGGCTGGGCTTTCATGGCTGCCGCAATGATGTTCTGAATGTTGATTTTCTCTATCTTGCCGGGCACGCCATAGTCGGTAATGACGGATACGGCAAACACCGGAATGTTCATCTGACGCGCTACTATCACCTCCGGCACGGTGGACATGCCCACAGCGTCCGCGCCGATAATGCGCAGGTATTTGTATTCTGCGGGCGTTTCCAGATTGGGCCCACTTACCGACACATATACCCCTTCGTGTACCGGTATCTCATTTGCCCGGGCTATACGCAGGGCTTTGGCTATCATGGTTTTGTCGTAGGGCTCACTCATATCGGGAAAGCGGTCGCCCAGTTGGTCGAGGTTCGGGCCTGTCAGGGGATTTTCCGGCAGCAGGTTGATGTGGTCGTTGAGGATCATCAGGTCACTGATTTCATAGTCGGGATTGAGCGATCCTGCGGCATTGGATACCATTATCTTTTCCACTCCCAGCATTTTCATTACCCTCACGGGAAAGGTTACCTCCTGCATACTGTAGCCTTCGTAGTAGTGAAAGCGGCCTTTCATCGTCACGACCGGTTTGCCGGCTATATGCCCCAGTATAAGCTTGCCTTTGTGAAACTCCACCGTAGAAACCGGAAAGTGGGGTATATCGGTGTAATCAATCTCATCGACCACCTCCATCTCATCCACCAGCCCGTCGAGCCCGGTACCGAGTATCACTCCGTATTGGGGCTTTAGGGTTGTTTTACCTTGTATATAGGCTACTGCTTCTTGTATTTTTTCTATCATTGGTTTTCTATGAATTGATTTACCCTTGCTTCTATTTCATGTTTTACCTGACTCCATGTACAATCGAGAAGTACTATTGGTTCCGGTTCAGTTTCTGCATCTGTAAAGTATGTCAAACTTTTTAATATCATCAGCTCACTTTGATTCGGATACTTCTGTGTGAAAAAAGACAGCATTTGTTCAAAACCCAACTCTTTGATCAGAAAGTATAAATCAACAAAATCCTTTTTCGACCCTCGGTTTTTAATCGCATTTAGCTTCATAGCCGCTATATCTTCCAAGCTTGCCAACTTAATACTCCCATGGATCGAATTGTTTTTAAGTTGACGGTATTGATGAGCTATAAAATCAACCTTTACGTTTTCTATTTCACAGAGCAAGGTGTTTGTGTTTTGGCTATTTAACGTCATTGAAAAATGACTTTGTAGTGCTTTTACAAGTTGTTCTTCATCAAAAGGGGCTAGTGTGAAAAAATCAAGGTCAATTGATTTTCGGTGGCCTATCTGTAGTGCCAAAGCCGTGCCGCCAACCAAAAAAAAATCAGACAACTCCGGCATTACAGACAGCCTATTTAATAGTTCCAGTGTGCGTGGTTCGACTGTGTCTGGGTGTAGCATCTGAACTGTTGGATGGGGATGGATAAAAAACTGCTTAGGAAATGTAAAGACTTTTTGTCGAGGCTTCTGATTTGCACCGCTTCTGTAGCCATTCTGGGTTTACCATAGTAGGCCAGTATTTTCCTGAAATCCGACAACTGCCCCCGGGTAACCACCCGCTCAATCACAAAGCGGGCATGCTTGTCATAATCTAATGATGACAGGTCTGTATCCCAAAAAATGCCTTTACTTAGCTCCATGTTTCAAATGTAGCTATTAATACCGAAAGGCTAACCGGTGGACCCGTATTCTACTAAGCAGAGGCATGTAAACGCTAACTCCTTCACTCCATCTTGTGTTGCTAAATGCAAGTGCAAATACGCTCATTTTAATTGACACAATTGAGAGAAAAATTACACTTATTTATTCAAATATATATTTACAAATAATGCCTACAATTGACTATAAGAAATCACAAAATAAATACTAGTGACAAATCATCTACATTAAATAAAATAGATGGATTGATTTCAATGTTACTAAAAAGATTATATTTTACACATAAATCCTGCATACTCAAAAACAAAACCCGCCACAAAGGGTATATTTGAAAGGTAGATAAGCGACATGGCGTTGCTTAGGTTATTGTTGTACACAAGCTATGAGTAGCCAACCGCACAAACAGCACATTTGGTTTTTGCCAACACACAAGCCTGTGCTGAAAAAACCAAAAGAGCTGTTTTCAACCAACGCTCGAACTGAATAAAGAATGGAAAAAATAGAAAAAGGTTCTCAGTGGAGAAAATGGGATTTGCATTTTCATACACCTTCATCATATGATTATGGAGATAAATCTGTGACTAATCAAGAAATCATAGATACTCTTTTTGCAAATGACATTTCTGTAGTAGCTATAACAGACCACCACGTAATGGACATTGAAAGAATTACTGAACTTCAAAGTTTAGGAAAGGCTAAGGGAATTACAGTTCTGCCTGGAATCGAATTTTTGTCTGACTCAAGAGGTCGAGCACCTATACACTTCATCGGAATTTTTTCAGAAGATTGCAACTTAACTCATATCTGGGGTCAAATTGAGAACAAGACTAACATCTCAAAAATTAATGGTGAAGGAGCAAAAATTAATGAAGTTTACTGTAATCTTGAAACAACAATTGAACTTATTAAAGAGTTGGGGGGACTTACAAGTATTCACGCTGGAGAGAAATCAAACACAGTTGAAAATATAACTCATTCTTTACCACACGGAATAGCTCAAAAAACACTTATTGCTAAAAGCGTTGATTTTTACGAACTGGGCAAACCCGAAGATAAAGAAGATTACCTAAACGTGGTATTTCCTGCTATTAAGAAGCATATTCCAATGATTATATGCTCTGATAATCATAATATTAATAAATATGTCTTAAAAGAAAATTGTTGGATTAAAGCTGACACAACGTTTGAAGGTTTGAAACAGGTTGTTTATGAACCAAAACAAAGAGTAAGAATTCAAGCGTTAAAACCCCACGAAAAAGCAGGTTATCAAGCAATCGATTCAGTAAAAATATCACATAGCGATTTCCATTCGCAAACCCTTCACTTTAACCAAAACTTAAATTCAATTATCGGTGGACGCTCAACTGGCAAGTCAATTTTATTAGGTGCAATAGCAAAGAAGCTTAATAGTGATAAAGATGTAAAGTATGGGAATGAAGAATATATAAATTTTGTAAATGAGGTCGTATCCAACTTGGTAGTTACGTGGAAAGATGGAACTGTCAATGACAAAAGAGACATTGAATACTTTCCACAAAGCTATATGTACACGTTAGCAAGAAATAAAAATAAAGAACTTGACAACCTCATAGAAAGCATCATAAAACAAGATAGTTCTAAAAATCAGCTGATTTCAAACTATGAAACCTTTAGTAGCGAAAATAACACTGACATAACTAATAAAGTCAATAAGATTTTTCAATTACAAGAAGATTTGGTCAAAAGGCTTAATCTCTTAAAGGAAAAAGGAGATAAAAAAGGAATTGAAACTGAAATTGAAAAACTCTCAAAAGAGTTAGCAGAGCTTAAAAGCAAATCTCAAATTTCAGAAGATGATTTGGATAATTATTCCAAATTAAGGACGCAAAAAGATTCATTATCAAAATATAATGAGTTTTTAAGGGATGAAATATCAAGAATTGAAAATCTTAAAGAAAAGTTCTTCATCAACAAAGAAATTGACTTTGAACTTGTTTCAATTTCTGAGAATAATCGTAAAGAAATCAAGCGTAAGTTTGAAGAATTAAGGGCAAAGTTTCAACGGGAATGGGAAGCAGAAATTGATAAAATACAAGCTAGCAACTCATCTGTAAAACAAGCAAATGAAAAAACGATTGATGAAATAAATAAGAACCCAATATATCTGAAAGGCTTGGAAGCCTTTCAGAATAACACTCAGTACCGAGAAATAGAAAGGAAGTTAAAAGTTCAAAAAGATAAACTTGCTGATATACTTGTAATAAAAGGCGAAGTTGATAAGCTAAAAGAACAAATTGAATCTTTTAAAACCTCTATCAAAGATGCTCATCGAGAATATTTAAACAAAATTGAGGGTTTTAAGGAGGATTTAAGTGTTTCAAGAGATAAGCTCGAAATAAAAGCATCTGCTAAACTCAATAAGCGTGCCTATAAAGATTTATTATATAGTAGTATTAATCAAAAAAGTTATCAAGGACAGAACATAGTCGGAGTTGAGTTGGAAACTAACGAAAACTATTTTACCTCGGTTAATCAGCTTTTTGAAAAACTCTTAGAACAAAAAATCACACTTAAAGGTCAGTACAGTCATAACTCGTTATGTCAAAAGTTAATGGCAAATAACTTCTTCGAAATATCATACGATATAGTTTATGATGATATTTTCAATCAGATGTCAGAAGGTAAAAAGGCTTTTGTTGTTCTACTACTATTACTTGATTTTAGTAATAAGGATTGTCCGATATTAATCGACCAACCTGAAGATGATTTAGATAACAGAGCAATTTATAAGGATTTAGTTACATACTTAGTTAAAAAGAAAAAAGAACGTCAAATAATACTTGTAACTCATAATCCGAATATAGTGGTTGGCTCAGATTCAGAATTAATTATTGTGGCTAATCAAAATGGAAATGATTCGCCCAACAAAAACGGAATTAAATTTCAATATGTTTCTGGTAGTTTAGAAAACACGCGAGAATTTGATAATTCTGTGAAGATTACTCTTGACTCTAAAGGTATTAAAGAACACGTTTGCGAGATACTTGAAGGTGGAAATGAAGCTTTCAAACAAAGAGAAAGAAAGTATGCGATCGCAATGGAATAGCTAACGCACAAAGCCATACACATTTGCAATTCGCACCAGCCAATGCTCAGCCAAAAATTGCAAAAGAGTATGTCTTTCGCCAACGATGAAAACCAAGCTGAATGAAAAAAAAGCCAGTGTACAACGTTGTATAAAAATAACAGCGGCTTAATCGCTAAAACGAAAATGTAATTTATAAAACAAACGACAGTAATATACCGAAAAGTAAGTGCATAAAATCCGCTACTATTCTTATACGTTACCGTTGTAGGGCATAGGAGCCTCTAGATATGGAACTTCGAACTTTAGCATCAATTTTTCTTTCAGCCATCCTTTTGGTTTACGGTCGAACAGCTCATTCTCAGGACGTCTCAACTATCCAAGAATACCAGAGCGTCTCGAACAGCCTGGCAGATTTGAACATCAACCTAACAAGTGATTCAACTTTCAAATTTTCAATGCGGATTCTTGGTACAGAGGAAGATATTGAGGAGCAACTCTATTTTTTTGGAACCTGGAACGAAGAACCTGAATACTACGAACTGACATTTAGAGAAAAACGTCCAATTCTAAAGGCATTATTTGACCTTCAGTATGCCGAACCGGATGAATTTATACTTCGGAACGATAGCGTGGTTTCTCTGAACAAGTCCAAGGACGCAATTATGATTTGGGGGATTAGCTGTCGGAAGAACTTATAAACGCCCTACAACATTGTGTATGGACGCATGTGCGAACTGAGCATTTAGCCAGTTTCGGAGGAACTCGACATGAATCTGCCGCTGAGAAATAAAAGTGCTTTCTACTGACCCTATTCTGTAGTCCCCTTCTGGGCGCAGTGGTTACTTGATACTTTGTGAGCCACTAGTTAAATGCTAGTGACTAAATGCGGATATATTGCGTGTAACTTGGTTAGCCCTTACTTTAAATTAAACGTGTTGAGTTTGGAAAACGAAACACCCACCTTTGTCGTAAAGATATCTCCATGAATACAAAATTAACTTTGACTATAGAAAAAGAGGTCATTGATATTGCTAAGGAATATGCGAAAGGAAAGGGACAAAGCATCTCGGAAATGGTGGAAAACTATTTCAAGTTTGTTACCAAGAAAAGAATGAAAATGAAAGAAAAAAAGCTTTCTCCTAATGTTAGAAAATTACGGGGAATCATTAAAACGGATGATTCTTTTGACTACAAAAAAATTCTAACGGAAGAACTATCGAAAAAATATGGAGTATAAACTTTTTGTGGATTCCGATGTAGTTATTGACTTTTTTACAGACCGTGAACCTCACGCAAACCCTGCAAGTGAGCTTTTTGAACTTAATCAGGAAATGTAAAATTGCATCTGTCCGCCGTGAGCATCAATAACGTTTACTACATAACAAGAAGGTTCTTAGGACACAGAAAAACTCTTGAAGTTGTTGAAGCTTTAACAGAAATGACAGAAATTATTGGGACAACAAAAAGGGAAATTATTCAAGCTTTAAAAAATAATTTCACTGATTATGAAGATTCCGTCCAATATTCTTCAGCCTTAACAGTCAAGGGTTTAGATGCAATTATTACACGAAATACAAAAGATTACAGAAACTCTTCAATTGCAGTCATGACACCCTTGAGCTTTTTAAAAATGAAAGAAAAAATCGAGTAGGAGGCCGTGAGCAATAAGCCCAAATCTTGCCTCCATTTTTTTTGCCTCCATTTTTTTTGCCTCTCAACTTTTCGAAAAAAAATGAAGATACTTCACCGTACAGGGAACAGAGCTGTATGGTTTTTTATTGATCGTGATTTCGCCTGGTCAAAAACCAACCTGATTTATTAGGCTGGGATTTTTAAACCTTACAGGTTTTGTTAATTTCAGCTATCCGGAAACCAGAGGCATTATTTTCAGCCCTGGCAGTAAACCTGTAAGGTTTTCTAAGTCGAAACTCAGGTTATTTTATGACAGCACTTCGTTTTCTTTCAGGGCCTTTACCAAAAAAGGCTGCAGGTACGGATCCACGTGGTAAATACCGGAAGCCTTTTCCAGGATCACACCAGACCTCAACATGGCACGCACCATACTTTGGGCCCGGCTCATTTCCCATCCGGTAATGCGCTGTAGTTTTTCCGCAGACAAACGCTTGTGCATCACAAACTGGGTAAGGGCTGTTGACCATTCTTCACTCAATTCTTTAAACACCGCGATCGAAGGGTTGACGGGCTTCTGGATAAGCAGCTCTTTCCCGGTTGCTTTTCTTATGTTGGTGAGCCAGCAATTGAGTGCCGTACCGGGGCTACCATCGCTGTAGTTGAAGTATCCATTGAACAATTGTGCCAGTTGCAACTCGCTAAGCTGGTCACCTTCCGCATCATATCGTATTGACAACCCACTGGAACGATGGCGGCTCATCACCAGATCCTTGAGCTCTTCAGCATCAAAAGGCATAAAGTTGATGATTTCAATAAACCTGTCGCCAAACCCAGTCAACTGATTGATTGATTTGTAAGCATGTGGGTTCATATTTACCACAAACAAGACTTTTTGGCCATATTCGTCTATCAAATGCTCAAGGTGGTGTACCACGGCCAGCCCGTGTTCGCCTTTTTCCCAAAACAACTCCAGGTCATTGACAATCACCACACTGCCTTCGGGAAGCTGGCTCAAAATCTGGGTGGTATCACCGAATTTCTGGGTGGCTTTTCTAAACGCTTCCGAAAACCCCTCGACGGTGATCGTACCCTGGATGGGTGGAAAAACGGAAAAAGCCTGTTTTTTCTTCAGAAACCTATTGGCCACATACTTACTGAATGCCGTTTTGCCTGAATTTCTTTCCCCCAACAGCAAGATACCCCCTCCATAGCCTTGTTGGTGCCTTTTCACAGCTTTTCGGAATGTCTTTTCGTCAAATGACCTGTTGATCCAAAAATCTTTACTGATACTGGACTTGCCATTGAACATGGTGATGTAATACTGCGGCAATGCTTTCAATACATCGGGCGAGGGGTTCACTTTTTCATGCAAATCGAGCAGGCGGCTATTGTAAGAACTAAGCCCCTCTGCTTTGCCAAGTTTTTTTGC
This sequence comes from Cyclobacteriaceae bacterium, assembly GCA_040222275.1. Lineage (GTDB taxonomy): Bacteria > Bacteroidota > Bacteroidia > Cytophagales > Cyclobacteriaceae > CAXBNB01. The sequence goes on along the minus strand of JAVKDJ010000072.1, from coordinate 177,762 downwards.
CAGGAGGATACCCTCGCTTCTGCTGTAAAACAACCGCGTGATAGAATCCCTGAAAATTTTCCTCACTTCTTCGGTCACATAGCTTACACCAGACAACACCTGTTGTCCCTGGTAGTTTCTAAGCCCCGAAAGAAACTCATCCGCACTTTCTTCTATTTTCATCGATGAAAGCGGCTCAAAAGCTTTTTCAAAGTGTTCGTCAGCGTAGGCGATATATCCTTCCACTTTTTCTTCGACCGTTTTCTTTTCCTTTTCCAGCCTGATGGTGCATTCCCGCAGTATTTCCTTGGTCGTGGTACCATTGTTTTCGGAGGCTACATTTTCCAGGTTGAACTGGGTAAGGTTGAGCAAATCCTTTGTGGCATAGACAGACCTTTTGATGGTATCCAGCACATTGTCGAATTGCTGCTCCACGGCTACTTCATATTTTGACTTCAGGTAATACTCTGCCATACTGGCCACCGATACTGATACTGCCTCCTGGTTGTCCTCCTGTCCGTTTTTTGTAGAATATATCTCCAGCGTCTCGGGCATTGTTTCGGTCAGTGCTATCATTCTTTCCAGGTTTTCATTGAATGATTGCTGAAGCTCTGTTTCAAAATCCTGGTCCAACTTGTGCTTTTCCAGGTTGATGTCCCCTTCATTTTTAGACATTTTTTCGGCAAGCAAATCCAGCTCCCTGAGATACTTTTGCTTCACCACATGTTTTAGTTTTTCCCCAAACAACTCGTGAAGTTCTTCTATCCTGTTTTTGGTGGCGTTGATGGAGAGTTCCATCAATATCAGGTTGAGCAAGGCATGCACCTTAGCCTGTCCTTCTTCGGGGAGCTGCTGGATGTCAGCTACAATTCCCTTGTAATATTTGGAAGGCCTGACCAGGTTCCTAATTTGCCTGTTCACATCGATTTTCCCCAGGCTGTCATTCATCTGTTGCAGGTTTTTCCGGAATTCCAGTTGCAACCGGTTTTCATACAAGGCATTGAGCCGTTGCTGGCTTCTGGTGTCATCTTCGATCATGCCTATAATTTTGTCAAGGGCCGATTGGTCACTCCAGTCTTTGGATTCCTGCCATATCTTGCGCTCGGTTTCATCCAAATAGGAAAAAATGGCGTTGGTTATTTTTCTGAGGTCATGATAAAAAGACATCTCCTCTTCCTGAAAGCGCACCAGAAAATGTTGTAAAAACACCTGTCTGTTGTCGATCTGATAGTGGCGGGCTACTTCCCTGTAATGTACCTTGTTGGTAATGGGTTGGCCGACGAACCAATGCTTGGCTTTCTTAGTACGCTTGAACCAACTCACTGACAGGGAATCGTTCGGTGAGATGGCAAAGTCTTGCTCCTGATAGCTGACCTCAAGGGTCCGTGGGTACTTTCTGTATTCATCGGTCAGCCTGTTTTGGTACCAGGAGATTGCTTCACTGATCCTGTCCAGTTGTTCGGGCAACATTTTTTCCTTCAATTCACTGGAAAACAAGCTGTTGATTTTGAAAAATATCTCATTTTTGAGTTTATCGATGGCCTTCTTCTTCCTGTAGTTGTCTGAAAATTCAGCCGTCTTTTTCAGGTCTTTCTGAATGTACCTTATCCGATCGCCCAGCTCGCCCAATACCGTCATACGATCGGCAAACACAGCCTGAAAAGCCTTTTTATGGAAAAGCTCAAGCACCTTGCAGCCGTTCACATCAATCTTCCTGATATCGGTGGCAACCTCCGGGTACTTCGAATAAGTCAATGGGGGCAACTGCATCGCAGCTTCTTCCATATCATCCAGCAGGGCAGCCGCCTTTGGTTTGGCTGCTGACATTACTTCAAGCTCTTCAAAATCATCGGAAGCATGTATGAGCAAGGTGCTGCCCAACCCATTCAGGATAGCGTCTATCCCTTCGTGGTATTTGTCCAGCTGGTAGTACTTCTGATCAGGAATTCCCAGGATCACTAAATCGGTATCTTTTGATTCTTCGGCTATAATATCCTTTTCTTGCAGTGGGTCCACCTCGTTGTTCACTATTCTGATCTCAGCCTCAGTACGATAGTTGGCCAAAATGGCCGTAGTGGCCTTATACAAATTCTCAGCCTCTTCGTTGTTGGGGTTGATAATCAGGAGCCTGATTTTGGCATGCTTCCAAAGTTGGGAATGGGCCAGCGGGCGGATCAGGTTGATGGCGAATGCCAGGTTTCTCCCTGCCCCACTCCACCAAATGTCTATGGTGCTGTTGCTGCCATATTTACGGTTTAGATCATATTTCAGGAATACCGTATTGTACCTGTTGTGGCCAAAGCCTTTGAGTAGCTCCCTAAAGTTTTCCCTGTTGGCTTCCGTTTTGCTCCAGCCCATCAGGATGGTATTGGGCTCTACCCCTGAAAAACCAAACAAACGGCTCACCTGGTCCATCCCCGAATACACATCGCTGCAATAGTACCTGTGCCTGAAATATCCCGATTCCTTTTCATCCGAAAGGTTCGATTCAGACTTGTTCAAGACCTTGTCATCGCTCACCAGCAATTCGAATGCGGACAATATCCCAAATTTTCCGGATATGGCCTTTCCCATGTCCTGCATATACCTTCGGGTATCGGAACTGCCACAAAACATGATGGTGTTTGGTCTCCAGTTTCTTTTGTGCAGTTTGTCACGTTTCAGGTTGGTCAATCCGGTTTTTACCAGAGTGGCCCATACCCCACTCCAGGCATCACCCGAATCGAGGGTCAGTTCTTTTCTTTTCAAATACAAAAACAACAGGCCCAAAATAGCCACCGCACCCAGCATGGCAACAAAATCCAATTGTATCATGACAAGGATACAGGCAGCAGCGCCCAATACACTGATCCATCCCGGCACTTTGAATTCCGGCCGAAAATCGGTGCTTGTCCATCTTTCGAAAGTGGCACTTATGTTGAGGAAACCATAGGTGGTGATGAAGAAAATGGAAACTACCCGGGCTATGACATCCAATTCGCCTATCAAAATACCTGCTTCTGCGATCAGAAAAGTCAGCAACAGGGCGTTGCGCGGCTCGTTTGTAGCGCCATAGCCTTTGGCAAATACCTTTGGGGTAATCTTGTCCACCGCTGTGGCCTGTAGTATGCGTGGGGCCCCCAGGATACTGCCAAGGGCAGAGGAAAGGGTTGCGCCCCAAATACCAGCTATAACCAACTCCGGCACCCAGGCCATTTTCAAAAGCACATTGGGATCGGTGGCCAATGCCTCTCCACTTACGGTGAGGGTGAGAAAAACGGCCATGGCAATATATACCACAAACCCCACTACAATGGCCATAATCGACCCGGTTGGGATGGACCTTTTGGGGTCTTTCAAATCCCCTGACATGGACACCCCTGCTTCAAATCCCGTGACAGCAGGAAAGAAAATGCCAAACAGCACCATCAAAGGAATGGTAGAGGATGAATTGGTAAATACCGGGGTTTCGGGCGCCAGTTCGTGGCTGCCAAAAATGATGGACACCAACGAAAGGGCTATGGCAGCCATGATGAAATATTGGGTCTTTATAGCCAGCGAGGTGCTGATAAAAGTGAGGGTGGTCACTGCCAATAATAATATCGAACCAGTCAACCGGATGTTGTTGATATCCGTGGGAAAGCCCCAATAGTTGAGGAAGCTTTCGGAAAAACCAATCAGGTATAAACTTACACTAAATGACAACCCCACAAACAATGCAATACCCAGCGTACCCCCGATGGGCAGGCCCAGGCTCCTGGAAATCATATAATATGTTCCACCTGCTTCTACTTTTTTGTCGGTGGCAATGGACGAAACACTAAGCCCGGTGGTGAACGAAATGATGTGGGCGACCACAATAATGCCTATAGTAGCCCAAAGGCCGGCCTCCCCTACAATCATGGGAAGCCTCAGGTACATGATCACACCTAGTATGGTGAGGATAGATGGTACGAAAACTCCTCCAAATGTTCCGAATTTGTTCTTTTTTGCCATATATTGATCCTGGTAAATGTTAATCCATTTGTTGAGACCGTAAGATCGCCCGGAGGTCACTCTTATTCTGGTACTATTTGTGACCAGCACTCCAATCTACAGTCTCAAATAAAATTTGATTTTCTAAAAATAGTGATTTATGGACATCTTTAACGCATACACCGAAGCAATTGCGATCTCTTTGGTGATTATCGTTTCTTATTTTTTTAACTACATAGCCAAAAAAACCAATATCCCCAGTGTTTTGTTGCTTATTGGCTTGGGCATTGGCCTGCAACAAGCCCTGAATAGGGCAGAAATTGACATCAATGCGTTTGTGATGGAGGTATTGGAGCTTCTTGGTATAGTGGGCCTGATCATGATCGTGCTGGAGGCATCCCTCGACCTTGAGCTGAAAAAGGAAAAAAAACCATTGCTCATCAGATCGTTCATAGTTGCACTGCTGTCATTGTTTGCCACCACATTTGCCATCGGCTACATTTTTCACCAGTTTATTGTTGACAATTTTTTCAACGCCCTCATGTATGCCATCCCCTTGTCCATATTGAGCAGTGCCATCATCATACCCAGTGTATCCAACCTTATGGACAACAAACGGGAATTCATGATTTATGAGAGTTCTTTTTCCGATATTCTCGGCATTATGTTTTTCTATTTCATGATCAGCGGACATAAGGCTACCGGGGTGACCCAGGTAGTGACCCAAATTTCAGGCAGCATCGCACTCACTATACTCCTTTCCCTGCTGATCAGCTATGCACTAGTACTCCTGCTTCAGCACCTGCAATCCAAAGTGAAGCTGTTTTTTCTGATTTCAGTACTGGTGCTGTTGTACGCCACGGGTAAGTTGTTTCATTTGTCATCCCTGATGATCATCATGGTATTTGGGATAGTATTGAACAACCATGAATTGTTTTTTAAAGGAAAATTGAAGCGCTTTATCAACAAACATTCCCTGGAAGAGATCACCGAAGATTTTCACCTGGTCACTATGGAGACGGCCTTTGTGGTACGGACATTTTTCTTCGTGATATTTGGTATGACACTGGACTTTTCCGGCATTACCGACCCCACATCGATATTGATTTCCCTTGGGGTATTGGCTGTTACGTTCCTAATTAGGTTCGTTTTCCTCAAGATGTTTGGTGGCAAAAGCATCATTCCCCAACTGTGGATTGCCCCCAGGGGGCTGGTTACTGTTCTGTTGTTTTTTTCTATTCCCGCACAGTTTCAGGATTCTGCATTCAATCCGGCCATTTTGCTGATTGTGATCCTTGCCTCCAGCCTGATTATGTCCGGGGGGTTGATTGCCAAAAAAGAAGACATTGAAGAAGTAGCTGAGCTTAATTTCGATGATTGGGAGCAACTAGACGAGGAGATCAAATCTTTGACCCCCAAGGAACAGGATCAGTAGTGGCCTTCCGGCAAACCTATAAATATTCAGCTTAATGTTTTTCGGAAACAATCTACATTAACATCAGTTTCGATGAACAAACTAAACGTCATGCCAGAAAAAGTCTAATTTAGGTTTCAAAAAAGATGTTTGAAGGTTTGCACCAGTTTCAGGAAAGTCATTCCGCAGCAAAGCGCCCGCCTTCGGCGAGGCAAGAAGGAATCTTTACCAATTGGACAGTTCTTTGTTTCGGCAAAGATGTCTTCATTGCATTGCGACATGACGCTTTGAATGGTCGTTGGTAGAGTCCTAATGGGCATCCTACTTTCTAAAAAGTGGTTCCTAAAGGTTTGTGCCTATTCTGGACGTGTGTCATTGCGTAGTAAAGCACCTGCCGATGGGGTAGGAACAATCCTGACCACAAACAAAAATTATTAAGTTCTGCTAAATCTACCTTTTGGCTGTCTTAGAAAGATACAACTACCGCACTGTTTTTACGCTTGAGCCGAAATAGCCTGCCCCACACTTGAGGCGGAGACGATCGTAATTTACTGATTGTAATCATCTTAAACCCCGAATTCACGTAGCATTAGAGTCGAAAAAACCTGTGAATAAGTACGGCTTATTCGGACAGATTGCCGCATTCCACTTCGTTTCATTCGCAATGGCGCTATTAACGAAAATACTCTGACACGAACCAAAGGTTCGCAGCAACTTAGGCTATCCTATAAAAAAAGCCAAAGGGATGTTCCCTTTGGCTTTTTGAAAATTGTATCCGGAAAATGCTTCCCGGAATTATTTATGATGCCCCTGAACCATATTTGGAACCATTGGAATACAAATCCATCAAGTACCTGATCTCGATGTTTCCAGCAGATGGGCTTGATATCACCTGCAGCAACTGCATCTTCGTATAGGACTGATATACGATCGTAAAATCGAATACCTGACCATCCCCACTGGTATCTGTGAGGGTGAGTGAAGTATCAGTTGCCGTCCAGGTGCCTGCGAAGAAGATACCATTATTATCCTCAAGGATAAAAGTACCGTCCCTTTCGAGAGTGAACCTGGTGATAACAGAGCTACCGTCTGCCTGACCATTTACATAGTATTCGCTTACTTTCCAATCCCCTACTGCCATGTGAGTGGCACTTGGTTGCTCGGGTTCAGCGCAGGCAAAGGCCAATACGGACAATCCTGCAATGATTATATAATTTAAGATTTTCATGGTTCTTAATTTTTAACTATTCTGAAATTTTTAGAAAGGCCATCTTTGCTGATGTGCATATTGTACAAGCCCCTTTCCAGGTGTCTTAGAGATATCTTTTGGTCGAATTCTTCCAATTGCTTGTCAAACTCATGGGATATGAGTACCTGACCAGCGAGAGACATGATATCTACCCTGTAGATTCCGAAGTTTTCTCCTTCGATACCTATGCTCAATTCATCCTGTGATGGGTTAGGATAGGCAGTGGCCGAAATTCTTCCGTTGCTTCTTCCCGCTGGCGCACTGCCCAGGTCGATCGCATTGGAGGTTTGCGTACAAATACCCGCACCGTTAAAGTCCACTTCAACAGAATACTCTGCAGCATCTGTGATACTGATAGAAGTACCTGTCTTGTTTTTCAACAACACGCCATTTCTGAACCAACGAATGTCCTCGTAACCACTGAAAGAGGTAATTACGGCTTCCAATGTATTGCCGTTTAGCTCCAGGGACACGTTGTTCACATGGCCTGTTCTGGTGCTCAACTCATTGAAATTGACACACCCTGAACCATCGGCATAGGACACTTCAAAATAAAATGGTGTGGCCTCTGTAATGAGATCAGAAGTAATCAATGCCCCGGATGACCCAGGCACAGAATTACCAGAAGGCAAGCCTGTAAATGCGTTGATCAACTGGTACCTGTAGCTTGTATTTCCATTGAAAGAGAAAGTAACTGCACCTTCCCCACAACTGGTCTCTACCTGGCTGATACTGCTTGGCAAAGAAGGCAATGAACGAACGGTTACGCTGATTACATTCGATACAGGTCCATAACAACCAGAAGCGTTTCCTACACTTACAGAGTAGGTGCCCCCGTCGGTCACTTCGAAAGTATTTAATGTAGCAGAGAACCCAGGGGTATTCGTGCTTATGGCAAATCCGTTGTTATACCACTGATAATTGGCAAACCCTGGAGGTGCTGTCAACAGCACTGTACCTTCCCCATCGCAAAACTCGAGGTTGCCAGTAGCTGTCAAAACAGGAACGGCTGTTGGTTTATCATCTATGGTCACAGTAAAGTTTCCTATCGTCCTCACACATGATATTGTCAGGTCTTTGCTTCGTCGCTCTGCAGAATATACACCTGATTCGGTAATGGTGAACGACGAGCTCGTAGTTGAAGCATACTCAGCACCGTCTTTGGTCAACACCACAATGCCAGTGTTACTATTTGACGTGTTCTCGAAGAAATAGATGGTCCTGCCCATACAAGAGGACAGCACAGTACCTTCGTTCACTATGTTATCAACGCTCGAGCCACTGCCATAGTCATTGGACGACCTGATGTAGAATTCTGGAGAGTCCACCATTTCTACAACCACAGCTTTTGAAGACAAGCTCGCACATCCCGCTCCATCAATTGGCAAGTTGGCCACCTGCACAGTATAAGAGCCTGCCTGGTCAACAGTGATTGTCCTTGTTCCTTCCCCATTGCTCCATAAATAGTAGGCGAAACCTTCCGGTGCTGAAAGCACTGCTTCCCCTTCACCTTCGCAAAACAACAGGCTTCCACTATCTACTGTGATGGCCGGCCTTGCAGGGGCTTTGGTTACATTGATAGTGATCGATCCGGTAGTATAGGTACAAGACCCATCCTTTACCCTTGCGAAATAATCTCCGGACAAAGCAAATGTAGTGAGCGTTTGTCCTGATCCTACTGGGGTGGCCAGGTTGTCCCTAAACCACTCAACACCACTGGCAGCAAAGGAAACATCGTTGGAATTGCTGGCAATCCTACCCACTTTCAATCCAATGTTGGTAGAAGCCGAACATATAGTTTCAGTTTCACCTACCGAAACCACATAATTGTCTGTTGGTTCATCCAAAGGCTCGATCGCCATCGGCCCTATCAAATCACGGCTTCTATACAGTACATACTGAGGGTTTACCACCAATTCATCTGTGAAAGTGGAAATAATGGTATTGCAGGTTGTATTTCCATCAGCAGATCCGGAGGTAACTTGCATTTGCAATTCTATAGGTTCAGTAAGCGCTCCAATGTTTACAAAGTCAATGCCTACTTCAGGATCATACATCAAGGCAGTTCCTACATTTTCTCCTGTTGAGGCATTCAGAAACTGATAAGTGAAATAGTTCTGCAGGTCGTTAATGGTCACTTTAACATCCCCAGGGTTACACTCCAGTTGGCTGTCTATGCTGAATTCAGCATCGAGTAGTATAGGTGAAATGTACTCCACTGTAGCTGCACTATAGGCCTGCTGAGTAGAATAAATAGTCTGGTCAATACCAGGAACATCTGCAAATGAATCATCCATCACCTGAAGTGTAAAGGTCATCTCCTTGTTGTTGTAACCATAGTCCTCAAAGAAATCAGCCGGCAGGTCAAAATCCAGTGTACCTGCTGCACCAGCAACTAAAGGAAAAATGTAACCAGTATTCCCATCATCTTCATCATCGTTTTGATCGCGGTAAGAGATCCTCACAAGGGCATCTTCAGTAAATGTTCCTTTCAGTGAGTAGTCTATTGTAACAGTGGCATCAGAACATGCCGCTGCGGTGTTGAAACCTGTCACTTGGATGATTTGCTGATGTATATCCACTCTGGATGACAGCACATCAAAAGGAAACTCTGGAACATAACCTAGTTCGATATTGTCCAGATTGATGTTGCCTTTGGCATCTAATTGTCGCCATCTGAAGCGCGTACTTGTCGTTATCGCCTCTGTTGGCAATATAAACACTGCCCGCTCATCTGTGATCACTGCCCCGGCATCAATCATCCTTGGAAATTGTGCCAACTGAACATAAGTGACCCCTCCATCGATAGAATACTCAAAGGTAAAAGTCTCTTCATCCAGGAGGTCTTCTGCTTCCTGGTCAAAATCCAGTTCGAATTCGATGGTTTTAGCGTCTGACACGTCCATGTCTTTAGTGATCAACTCCCTGATACCACTGTTAGCTGTAAACCTGTATCCAGGCCCTGTTGCGGTCAAATGATCATCAAAATTGAAGAAGTTGTCCTCTGTATTGGCCAGAAGGTTTTCTACCCGATCCAATCCCAGGAATGTACCCGCATCACCCAAAGGTGCTCCTTCAGAGCCTTTCACCACGAAAGTGTAAGAACCGGCCGAAACAAATGCGGGAACAGAAACTGTGAAATCAGCGGCAAGCCCTTGTTGGGTGGCCAGCACATAGTCTCCGCCTTCCGCAGCATCCTCAATGATTAAACTATAGAACAAGGAAGCGTAAAAAGCATCATCCTCGGCAGTGGCATCATTTACTATCTCGTAACCAAACGAAGCAGGATTACCAGCATATAGTTTTACATTTTCATCACCCAAATAAGTCGTTTTGATGACCTGCAAGAAAACATCCAGGCTACCTACCCAGGCTTCATCATGTATCACGAATTCCTCATCGCCTACTGCTACAGTGGCTGTCAGCATGACGTTGTAGGTCCTGTTGGGCAGGAATGATGGTACACTTCCTGGCAATACGCCCAAAGTGGTTGAGGTTCCGATGATGATATTTTCGCCTGTTTCTGGATCGAGTTCATTGATCGTAAATGTGAAGTTGGTGCCGGCAGGGAACAGCGTTGGTTCTTCTACTTCGGGGTCGATATCCCACAGGAAATCAAAGGTATCCCCATTGAACACAGCATCATCCTGATCATTTTGCATCCAAAGGTAATGATCAAGGATTGGTGAATTAACAGTAACCCCAATCGAGGGATCATTGTTTTCCGTAGTAGTGTAGAGGTTGGAAGGCACTGCATTACCTGAATTTATGGTAAGCTCAATTCCACGTACACTCCACCTGTCTTTCCATGCTCCTCTATTCAAAGGCTGGCTCCACCTAAACTGGGTAGATTCGGTAAGGTATTCGGCAGGAATATCAACCATGGGACTGGATATCAGGTACAATAACCCGTCATCGTAAATTTGCTCCTCTCCTTCTGCCACTTCATACACTGGCAAGGGGATGAAAGTATTGCCTCCATCGGTAGATACTTCAAATCTGGGAACAGTGTTTTTATTGTCTGTAATTTCAAACCCTGCCAGTCCTTCATTAAAAGTAAAACTGATGTTGGCGGTCTCAGCATCAGACAAATCGAAGGCCCTTGTTAGTACACTTCTTTCCCCAGCCTGGTGAAAGTCGAATGTTAGCCTGCTCATCCAGTCTTCGTAAGGTTCAGCTCCCGATACACTAAGAATGTCATCTTCCAGGTCTAAAACCAGCGATTCCCCTTGCTCATAGTCACCACCTGGTGCATTTGGGGTAAAGGGTACAATGCTCAGGTCATACATGTTGTCCATAGGATTATCGGGATCCAATGGAAGGATCGGCATGGTAGCACTGATACTTGATGCCCCTTGTCCGGCACTCCTGCCTACTACACTAAATATGCCATTGTTCTCCAAAACTGCAGCGTATTCTGTTTCCCCTGGAAAGAATTGTGCATTGTATTGGATATCTACCTGCTCACCTATGGTGAAAGCCGTTTTGTCATATTCTGAAATATCCAGGGATGGACGGATCAAATTGAAAGGTTCCGTAGCACATGTCAATTCCATAAATTCCGGCCGGTCTATTCCAATTAACTGCAAATACCAAACATTGGTACCTTCATCAAACCCATCTTCCTGAATCAATCGGAATTGGGTCTGTTCGGACCATAAGGAATTTGGCAAAAGCACATTCTTAAAAATACTTTGCCACCCTGATGTAAACTCAAAATCCTCCATGTCCTCCCAGGTTTCACCATCTTTGGATCCTTGCAGTTTCACTGTATAAGGATAATCCCCTGGGTAGTCACCATCAGATAACAGTTGGATATCAAAAGCAGCTCCCTGGCGAAAATCATAAGCTTTGGAAGTTGCTGACCGTTCTTCACCATAAAATGCATCACAATAAAAAGCACACTGCAATCCCTCTGTGGTTTCAAATATTTCATCTGGTATGTTGCCCAATACATTTGTATAGGGATAAACCTGCTCTGAAAAAGTATTGGCGAATAAGCCAGATGCAAAGGCTAGTTTTAATGTTGGAACTTCTCCATAATCTATATCCGTTGGTAGTATGGCAGAAATCGATCCATCTAGTGTGGTGGTAGCCCCTATCAAAACATATTCATCATTGGCATCATCCAAAACACTGAGCATCAATTCTGTGCCAGCGCCAGGAGTACCGGTCATGGTGTAATTTACTGTGATTTCGCTACCTGGTGTTGCATAGTCCTCCCCTGCGATACTCACCGGGTTAGTTGCTGTAATGTCCACAATGGCAACCCCTATATTGTAAACAGGCAAAGTTACCGAACCATACGATTCGCCATTTTCTGTTAGTAGGTATAAATTGTAATCACCCTCAACGATTAGAGGTACTTTAAAGGCAATCGACCCAGCTGTGATATCTTCAATTTCACCAAGTATCACATCAGAATCCGGATCATCGCTATCTCTGTCCAACATGACACGTGCACCGGTTTCTGCCGGAAACTCACCTGCTTCTATGGTATAGTTGAGTGTGAGGTCCACCATGGGATAAGTTACTTCAGGAAAATCCAAGTCTTCTACGGTAACATCTGGACGAATGATATTGAAAGGCTGGGCAAGATCAGGTAGTATCAGGTTTTCTGTCACTTCATTGGAGTTAGCGTTTATCGTAATAGACTCCAAATACCATGAATCAAGGCCGGCACCATTATTGGCTTCCTGGCGAACCCTGAACTGGGTAGATGCGCTAAGTATGGAAGGAGGCCATTCTTCTCCCAGCAGCTCTATCGTGGTAGTACCTCCTACAAAAATATATGGAAGGTCATTGAGTGCCACTGTAGCCAAATTTGTATAATTGCTGCCATCAGTAGTGGCCTCCAGCACAATATCTGTCCCTGCGGGACTGATCTGGTTATTGGCACGGGCAACAGTAAAAGACAAATATCCATTTTCGTTGGTCGGAATACTGAGAGGTTCTGTCGTCAGGCTTCTGTCCCCAGAAAGGGAAAAAAGCAAGCCGGGATCTGCTTGTTCACCGCCTTCAATGATAAAATCATCCGCGTTTCCAGGGATAGTAAAATCAGCCCCGTCTTCTGTCCCCATTATGATTTCGCTTGCAGAGAGGCTGTATGCGGAAATGTTGATTTCGTAAAGTGTTGGGAGTACTCCATAATCAACGTCTGTTGGCACTGTCCCCGTAATTTCAATTATTTTGGAAGTGTTGTCCACATTGATGGTTTGTGACGCTAGTGTGTAGTCATTGTCTTCATTGCTGATGACTGCCGCATAGTTGTATTTGGTCAGGTCAACGTTGAGCAATTCGGCTGTCAGGTTGATTTCATCGCCAGGATATAGCTGGGAAGCCACTGTGACGCTGTTGCTTTCGGCATCCAGTACACTCAGGATTTCGAATTGTGGTGTTTCCAAAAAGACAACTGTGTTGCTTCCGATTCCAGCGGCATCAAGGGTATATACATTGCCTACCCTGAAGCTCATATCGTTGATCGCCCATGTTTTTTCATTGGTACCTAAACTGCTGGCTCCTTCCTGTATTATTCTAAACTTTGTAGTACTTGCTTTGGCCTCTTCGGGCAAATCGAAGTAAAACTCCCCAAAGCCATTAAAATCCCGAAGTTCTGAATCCCCTACAGTCGGTGTTGGTGAGAATACATTTAATGCGTCGATAGTAAGATTCGTATAAGTATCTCCACCAGTTGAATACTGTACTTTTACAGGATTATCACCATCTAATCCACCATGGTCGGTAAGCCCCACATATAGCCTTACATTTTCAGGTACACTCAGGTCAAATGAAGGAGTGATTGCATACCGTCCGAATCCATTTCGGTACATTTGAATACCACCGTCACCATAGTCATCACCTGAAGTTGCACCAATTACTTCAAGCTCTCCGGCGGTAATATTGGTTGTTTCCCCTTCGAAAGTGTCTCCTGTGAACGCAGCAAATACCAAGTTGATATTGCCACTCATTTCAGGCCAATTGAAGTTAAAAGTGTTGGAAGATTCTTTACTCATTCCCAGTACTTTGTCTTCATTTAAATTGGTACCTTCCTGTGTATAGTACAAGAAAAAGGTAGCCGTTCCAGAACCAAAGCCTGATACACTGTAGGTGAAGTCGTCTGCGTCACCTGGATATCTTGTGCCACTAGGTGTGGTAATGGCATCATATGATTGGGCTGTAGCCTGCCATGCACCCATGCTCGCCAAAAGGACAAGCATCAGCGTCTTCAAGCTATGCGCTATAAGTTGTTTGTAATTAATTCTCATTATAGTAATATTTTATCATTAAAGTAATTTGAAACCAACCCGGAAAGAATTGCTTGTGTTGACACTGCCAAAATTGGACAGGGTGCTTTCCTGATATAATTCCCCATCAACGGTAATTTCGCTGTTCATCTGCCTGATCAGTTGTAGGCCGATTTCCGTGCCAATGTAAAACCGTGAATTGAAATGGTAGTCTGCCCCAAAACCTACATTGGCGCCTACCCGAAAGTAACCGCGGTTGGAGAGGTTTTGGTTGTTGGAAGACGGTCTGGATGTTGCTCCAATTACCGTAGCTCCGGTGGTAGATTTGAGGCTTGTGTTTTTCTTGCCTACCAGAGCATCCACTGCTACATAAGATCTGAATTTACCTTCATTCTGCAAGTGGAATTCTACCCCGGGCATCAGTGTAAACGTACTGTTGTTTGTCACCAGATCCGGAGTACTTTGCGCATTTTGTATGTCCATGTGAAATCCCACCCGAGGAACAACAAAATAGGACAACATGTACCTGGCACGGAACATGCCAAAATTCAACAGGGAGTTTCCTTCAAATGGGGTCCCTGTGAGTTCAATGAGTAGTTCTTCTGGTTCCGGGCCAAAGCCTTCGTCCAAATCCTGTGCTTTGAGAGAGGCATAGGAAATTGAAAGCGCCAGAAGAACTAAAAGAAGTTTCTTCATGCTACTTTTAAGTTAGGTTAAAAAAAGATTAAGATTATAGCGTGGGTGAAATTGTAACTTAAAGCTAGCGAACTTCTTTCATACGATCATAGTTTAATCCAACAAATTCCGTGAATTTTAAAAAAAATAAAATATTAATAATAAACCGTTAACCTGCATACTAATCAAGCGGGGCAGTCAAACCTCCCTCAAACTGCTTATCTCTTGGATTTTAGGTCAAAATCAGCGAAAAAGACAGTTTTTGTTAAAAACGAAAGCACATCGTTAATATAATTACAATTGGGTTTTGATTTCAAAAAAATAAAAAGGACAACCGGAGTTTTTCGCCCTTTTTGTTCGTAGTGCATCAAATCGACTGTTTTTTTGTCTCGGGTTGATTAGTGAAAACCTTCCGCAAAAACGAAAGCTGGCAAAAGGCCTTTGGGAATACAAGGCGCCATCAGTTTTTTCCCAAACAAGACGGTAAAAAATATAACCATTTATAAATACCTTAGCTCAAAAAAGAAAAAATTCAATAAATTAAGGCATGTCTATTCAGGAAATTATAGAATTTAAAATCGTATCCCTTGGTGAATACTTCGTTACCCCCCTTCACCTGATACAACTGGCTCTGTTGGTTTTGGTCAGTTGGGTGATGGTACTGATAGGGCGCAGGGTTGTGCAAAAACAGGTGAAATCCGGTCGTTTTGATGAAGGAAGGGGCCATGCCCTTTCGCAAATACTCAATTATACCATTATCGTTCTGGCGATTATAGCAGGGCTGGATATGGTCGGCATTCAGCTCACTTTGTTGCTGGCGGGATCTGCAGCCCTACTGGTAGGTGTAGGCCTTGGACTACAGCAGGTATTTAATGACATAGTCTCGGGCATATTACTGCTCTTTGAAGGAACGGTATCCGTTGGGGACATCATAGAGATAGATAGTGTGATTGGCAAGGTAGAGAAAATCTCTATCCGCACCTCAAAGATCGAAACCCGAGATGGGATAGTGATCATCGTGCCCAATTCCAAGCTGGTCAGCGACAATGTGATCAACTGGTCGCACAACAGGTCTGTCACACGTTTTAGGATCAAGGTGGGTGTGGCCTATGGCTCAGATGTAAAACTGGTGATGCAGCTGCTCCATGAAGCAGCAATAGAACACCCGGAGGTCGTGCGCGAACCAATCCCCAAAGCAAGGTTTATTGATTTTGGTGATTCCTCACTCAATTTCGAATTGTTGTTTTACAGCAAAAGGATGTTCGATATTGAATTTGTCCGAAGTGATATCCGGGTCACCATCGATCAGAAGTTCAGGGACCACAACGTGACCATACCATTTCCACAACGCGACCTGCACCTCAAGACTACTGTGCCGTTTCCTATCGAAAACACTCAAAAGTAAATCGAAATGAACCCGTTATGATTTTAGCCGCAATTGAAAGCAACCCATTCCTACAGAAATTTGTGACCCTTGCCCTTGGCATAGTCCTCATAGGGTTGTTTTTGCGTATGCTAAGGCAAACACACGTGATCATCTACATCATCACCGGTGTGGTGGTTGGCCCGCACATGCTGGGTTTGATATCGGATACAGAGCTGATCAGCTCCCTAGGGTCGCTTGGCCTCATCTTGTTGCTCTTTTTTATAGGTATGGAAATTTCCCTCCAAAAACTGGTGGCAAATTGGAAGATATCAGTTATAGGCACTGTTTTGCAGGTATTGTTCAGCGTGCTGGCCGTGTGGCTGATTGGCAAATATTATGACTGGTCGCTCGCCAGGGTGTTGACTATTGGCTTTGTCATCAGCCTGAGCAGTACGGCGGTCATCGTAAAACTCCTCCAGGACACGGGTGAGATCGACCTGCCGGTTGGTCAAAACGTGCTGGGCATACTGCTGGCCCAGGATGTGCTGATAGTTCCCATGCTAATATGCCTGAGCTATGTATCGGGTGCGCCTACTTCGAATATGGAAATTGTCATGCAAATAACTGGTGGGCTCATGATTGCAGGTTTGATGGCCTATTTGCTCAAAAAAAAGAAAATCAAACTCCCTTTTCACAAGTACATCAAAAAAGACCATGAAATCCAGGTGTTTTTTGCCTTTGGCCTTTGCTTTGGGTTTTCTGCCATCACCGGTTTTTTCGGTTTGTCCACAGCGCTGGGGGCTTTTATAGCAGGCATCCTTGTGGCCACCTCCAAATCCACTTCCTGGTTTCACGACAGCCTTTTTTCATTGAAGGTCATTTTTGTAGCACTATTTTTTATTTCCGTGGGAATGTTGATTGATGTACATTTCCTTTGGGAAAACTCGTTCGTTATTGGATCATTGGTTATAATAGTATTCATAGCCAATAGCCTGATCAACACGCTGATCATGCGTGGCTTTAAGATGAGCTGGAACGACAGCATATATGCAGGGGCGTTGCTTTCACAGATCGGAGAGTTTAGCTTCGTCCTGGGCAACCTTGCCTATTTCAACCAAATCATATCAGACTATGGCTACCAGCTTATCATTGCAGTCATTTCAATTTCTCTGCTGCTGAGCCCTATTTGGATCAATCTAAGCAAATACCTTTCTGGACATTCCATTGCTACACCGCTGAAAACCACAGAGTAGTTTATACTTTCGTTTTATTTATATTCACTTATCATAAAAAGTACACGGGCGGTGTGACTTGTGCCCGATTGTGCGTCTAATCGAATAAAAAAACAAAATGTACAGGAGCATAGCTTTTTTCGTGGTACTGGGCTTCCATTGGGTAGCCTATGGCCAGGAAGCTGTTGATGAAAATATTCGGAAAAGGGTGGAGTTGCTTGCCTCGGGGTTTGACATCTCAGTGGCTGGCGAAAAGATACATTGCGGTAAATTGTTGCCTGAATTTTATCAGAAACGGCTCTTCAATCCAGCTTGGAATACTGAAATGCGCACCAGCCTGATCGATGTATTGGGCAAGGCCGAAGAGGAAGGATTGAGCCCTGAAGACTATCATTTCAATATCCTCCTAAGCCTGAGCCGGGTAAAAAAAGCGCTTTCACAGGAAGAAAAAGCTGAATTTGACCTTTTGCTTACAGATGCCTATTTGCTATACGCCAGCCACTTTTTGAACGGTAAGGTAAACCCTGAAACCGTAGATAGTGAATGGAAAGCGATCAGGCGTGAAGGCAATGCCCGGGAATTTCTGGAAAATGCTATGGTCAGTGGCGATATTGGAAAATCCCTAGAAGACTTGAAACCAGACCATATTGGATATGCCGGATTGAAAGAAGCCTTGCACAAGTATCGTACGGTTTCTAAAAATGGCGGATGGCCAACCATTCCACAAGGGGAAACCCTGAAAAAGGGCATGGTTGACAACCATCGTGTGCCATTGCTCATCGAAAGGCTGCTGGCATCCCAACACCTGATGCGCATACCAGACGACAAATACACCTACACAGAAACTATTGAGGAATCGGTAAAAAAATACCAGCAGGCGCATGGCCTGGAGGTAGATGGCAACCTTGGCAAGCAAACCCTGGCGTCACTGAATACGCCTGTAGATGAATTGATCAACCAGGTGAGGATCAATATGGAACGCATCAGATGGATTTCCCAAGACCTTGGCGAACACTACATCATTGTGAATATTGCTGACTTCAGGATGGAAGTATATAAGAACAACCTGATGACTTTTGACCAGAAAGTGATCGTCGGCAAGCCATTTCGCAAAACCCCGGTATTCAGCAGCAAAATGACCTATATGGTACTGAACCCCTATTGGACAGTGCCCCCCACAATTTTGTTCAACGATATCCTGCCCGAATTGAAAAAGAATTCGGCTTACTTGGCTACCAAAAACATTCGCCTCTTTCTAGGACAGGGGAGCAATTCCAGGGAAGTTGATCCCACCACTGTTGATTGGTCGGCTTTATCGAGAAACAATTTTCCCTATACCCTGAGACAAGACCCTGGCGCCACGAATGCGTTGGGTGCCGTTAAGTTTATGTTTCCCAACAAATACAACGTATATATACACGATACGCCAAGCAAGGAACTTTTCAACAGGGCAGACAGAGCCTTCAGTTCAGGATGCATCCGGCTCAACAAACCAATGGATTTCGTTGAATACCTGATAAAAGATGACCCAAAATGGGACATGGACCGGGTGAAAAAAGCTTTAGAAGCTGGTAAAGAGCAAACCATTACGCTGGGTAAACCTTTAAACGTACACATATTGTACCTAACGGCCTGGTCGCAACAGGGCACTATCCATTTTCGCAAAGACCTGTATTCCAGGGACGAAGCTGTGCTCAATGCCCTTGAACAGTCCGCGCCCAGCATCTGATTTTGATAGCTATGAAAAAGTTGATATTATGCTGCGCTTTGGTATGCATCGGCTCTACAGCCCTTGCCTTCACCAATGACAGGGCTGGATTTTCCATTGAAATAAATGGCGAAACCATCCCCTACAAACTATTTTCGGTCTTTCTTTTGCCAGGAGAGCAATTCACAATAAAAAGCGACACCTCCCTGTTGATCACCGGGGAAGGCATGAAAATTTTAATTAGCGAACCCAAAAACTGGAAGCTACAGGCCCCTGCCAAACCAGGCGCATACCAGGCCAACATCAAAGACCTCTATGGGAATAAAATGCACCTCAATGTGCTTGTGCTTACCCCTATTTCCGAAAAAAAGGGAGAATACCTGAATGGCTATAGGATTGGCAACTACCCCATGAAACCGTTGAATGGCAACCCCATCTACAACCGGCCAAAGGGTTTTTTTGAAGTAACGGAGGCCAATAAAGACCTGCAGTTGTCCCCGCATTTTACCTTGAATCAATTCCTATGCAAGCAGGCAGGGGATTTTCCAAAATATGTAATTGTAAGAAGCCTGCTGCTGCTAAAACTGGAATACCTGCTGGAAAAGGTGAACCAAAATGGATTTGAAATAGATACCTTCGGCTTTATCAGTGGCTACAGGACCCCCTATTACAACAAGATGATAAAAAACGTGCCATACAGCAGGCATGTGTATGGAGGGGCAGCCGACATATACATCAGCTCCAACGGATCCGGCGGAATGGAAGACCTAAACAAGGACGGTACAATAGATGAAAAAGATGTCAGCGTATTTTACAATATTGTAGAAGGCGAGTTTAGCAAGCCATCTTACGACAAATACAAAGGGGGTCTTGGTTTTTATAGAAAAAACTCACGACACAATGGCTTCATCCATGTGGACGTGAGGGGGTGGAAGGCGAGGTGGTGAAAAACCATCATGAGTGAATCCAGAATACAAATAAGGCTTTTGGCTGTTTCCAGGGAGAACAGTGGCAGAAACAAGAAATTCGATGATATAGCTGGAAACTTAATTACATTTGCGGGTATTCAATCTGTTAAGAAGTTTGGAGAATTGGCATGTATATCACTGGTTCCCAAGACAGAATTAATTGAGCATTATATGCACAAATATTCAATGTTGCGGGCCGGAAAAAGTTTATTCCTGGATGGTAGGGAGCTACATCAATTAATATCAAAATATGACCATGGGTAAATCAAATACCAATAAGGATCTAGAAGAATTCAAATACTTGATTGACTCCAGAAACCTCACCTCAAGGGAGCAACAGGAAGAAAGGGATGCCTTGCTTAAAGCGCGGGAAATAAGGTTTAAAGCAAAAACAGAGAATGAGGTCAAAACGGCAAAATTGATGCAGTTAAAGTATCAAATGGAGGAATACCTTGGTACCTCAAAGGGTAGCCCTCAACCCAATTTTCAAAATTTCCTAAAAACCTATATAGATGCCCTATACGATAAAAGAAAAAACTTTGCTTCGGATATCAATATTACGCCCCTCGCTTTAAGCCATATACTAAATCGACACAGAGAACCTCAGGAAGCATTTTTGTTTAAACTGATTCATCATTCACAAAAAACCTTTAGCGAACTCTGTGAATTCAATTGGGAATTGTGGCCAAAAGTTTATTTCCAGGATAAAGTTTGCATGATGAAGGAAACAAGCAAACGATGGGAGAAATCAGAAGGAAAACGAATAAAAGGTAGAAAGGTTAAAATCCTTGACTAAAACTGTTTCTATCGTGACCCAACCGATACCTCCTTACCTCAATCAATAGCAATCTCATCTACAAACAACCAGGCCTTGCCCTTTTGCTTTGAGAACCATTCCGGTACTTTTTCCACGTTTTTGACTTTCACTTTCACATACCTGCCATAAACGTCTTCCTGCTGGATACCGAACTGGCTCGTTGTTTTCTTATTGGCGTCCTTCAAAGCTTCAAAAGTTTTCTTGACAGGTTTGCTATACTTTTTCCCATCCTGCGACCAGGAAACTTCCATGTATTCCGGGAAAAATATCCAATTGGAGGCGTCCTGAAAGCAACTCACCGCAATAGAATTCAGTAGTTCAGTATCTCCCAAATCTACTATGGCTTCAAGGTCGGCCCCCTCAAAGCCCAGCCAAAATCCATCTGAAAATACCCTTGTGCCAGTTTTGCCATCCAGCAAACTGGCAGCACCTCCGCTACCATACTTTTTGCTCGGCTGATTGGTGAGCTTTATGTTTTTTCCTATGGCCATGTGCTCCAGCCCGGAACTACCGGAGGGAATGTCCTCCTCATCGGCATAGGGCCATTTGAGGTACTGTGCCTTCAGTTCTTCCACTTTATCCGGGTAGCTGGCCGCCAGGTTGGTCATTTCCGTAGAGTCCTCGGCTAGGTTCACCAAAAACAACAGGTCATCGTCAGGATCAAGCTGTCCCTTTTCACTGGTATCTCTCGGATAGCCGATAAGCTTCCAATCCCCACTACGAACTGCCCAGCTCACACCATTTTTCCACACAAAACCCTCATGCGCTGTGGACTGGCCATTGTCCTTGATTATATCCACCAGGCTTTTTCCCTCTACATCAGGGTGTTCGATACCACAATATTGGGCGACTGTGGGAAACCAATCTACATTGAATGCCATCTGGTTTCTGTTTTCATTTTGGGGAATACCACCAGGCCAGCTGATAATGGCCGGTACCCTAATGCCCCCTTCAAAGAGGCTAAACTTTGCACCGCGAAAAGGCCCGGCATCACCACCTCCCCCGAACGTCCTCACTTCGGTGGAGTGCCCATGGTCTGATTGGAATATGATGATGGTGTTTTCCCTCAACCCAAGTGTTTCAAGTTTGCTGGTGAGTTTTCCAATGCGCTCATCGATGGTAGATACGAATGCGGCATAATCTCGGCGTGGCATGGGCAGGTCTTTGTAGTGTTCGCGCCAGCGGGCTGTAGGCTGCAACGGATAGTGTGGCATATTGATGGCATAAAACAAAAAGAATGGCTCATCCTGATGGCTTTCAATGAAGGCTTCCGCCTTTTCCTCCATCATATCCGGAAAATAGCTGCCATCACTCCATATTTCTTTACCATTTTCCCAAAGGTCGTGGCGATTGGGACCATGCCAGTAAAAAAAGTGTGAATAGTTGTCTATGCAGCCGCCCATGTGCCCGAAGGAATAATCGAACCCCTGGCCATTGGGCATGGTTTCGGGCGTATAGCCTATGTGCCATTTGCCTACATGGCCTGTGGCATACCCGCCGGATTTCATCATTTCGGCCATGGTAAACCTATCGGTGGGCATGCCCGCAACACCATGTTGAGAAGAAGTATTGCCCGGCAATCCGGCGGCATGCGGATTGAGCCCGGTCATCATGGATGCCCTGGACGGGGAACACACAGGTGCTGCCACGTAAAATTGCGAGAACTTCACCCCTGTCCTGGCAAGGTTGTCTATATGCGGGGTGTGCAAATCTTTGGCGCCATAGCAATTCAAATCCACCGACCCCTGATCATCGGTCAGGATGACGATAACATTGGGCCTTGACTGTGCCCGGATGCAAAAGGTGGAGAAAAGGGAAATTACTGCTATTAAACACACATTTGGAAGCCTCATAATTGTTAGTTAAGGGTGGGGTTAGTTTGAAAACAGCCGGAAAAGTATGGAATTTTAAGCACGGGGCAAACCAATGAGCTAAAAATACAAGGCGTTCGCATTTAAAATCACATTTCCTATTCATGTGATTTATAGTGGGTAGTCTTGAATACACATTTTATTTCGCCTTAAATTCAACAGGTTACTTGGAGTAACCTGTTGAATTAGGGTGAAAGGTAAAAATTTATGGTTGTTTCATTCTTTAAGAAAACGAGCCGACTTTCCACCAAATCTAATCAGGTATATGCCGGTTTTTAGAGGGCCTATATCTGCAGATGACTGTGTGCCTTTTTGATATACCCGACCAGCCACATCTATGATTTTCCAGTCCTTATTCTCCGGGTTGTTGAAAAAAATGTAATCAGAAGCAGGGTTGGGATATACAAATACCTCGGCTATACCGACTTCTGTCTGATCATCCACAGAGGTTATATAAGTGTTTTCTGTTTCATTCTCATCAATTTGCATGAGATAGGACACCAAATGATCCAACTCAATATCTTTAAGCGCCAGGGTCCTCCCATGTTTTTCCTGCTGGTTTTGTGTGGTAAGTACATCCCTCAAAGTGGCTGCCGAACCATCATGTAAGTATGGTGCTGTGTGCCAGAGTCCTTTCAAAGGTGGTGTCACAAAGCCTGTCAATTCCTTCCCTACCCTTTTCCCCGAACTACTTTTGATCGTGCCTACATCATGCAACTGGAATTCGGCTTTGTCTGTAAAATCCGGGCCTGCATGACAAGTATTGCACTGCAATCGCTGAAAAATGCCCCTGCCTTTGATGCCATCTTCAGTAAGTGTTCCGTCGCTGTTGCGGTAAGGGCTTGGCAGGGCTTTGTCCAAAGAGGTGACATAGGCCGCCAGGGCATCCAGGTCTGCACTTTTGCCTTTTTTGTTAGCTCCTAATGGGTCACTTGTAGTACCCTTGTGAAAATCAGCATCTTCCATAAAACCTTTGCCTCCAAACCCATTTCTTATGTCATTTTCAAAATCCTGAATTTCGTCAAAATTCCCGGTCCAATGGACCCTCCCCAAGCCAACACCTCCTTTACCAAGGAGGGAATGGGTATTGCGAAAGCCCTCCCCCCTATCTGTGAAATCCCAAACGCGCTCATCACTTTCCCCATCCAGATGACAGGAAGCGCAACTGATATATCCCGAGCGTGACATTCTGGTATCTTCTGCATTGTAGAAAATCTGCTTGCCCTTAAGCACCTGATCGGAAAGGCGTTCGTCAGATACAGTTGAAATATCGGCCAGGTGCTTGGGTTCGAAAGCGTTGGACAATATGATGTCCATCACATCATAAACCCTCACACTGCGTGAAAGAAAATTATGTACAAACAAACGGCTTCCACTCTCATTGAGCACCAAGCCCTGTGGTGCCAGTCCCGTATCGGTGATCTTGCCAACCCGGGCGTTGGTGTAGGCATTGATTACTTCTACTTTGTTGTTGCCTTGCGCCACTACAAATACCAGGTTGCCATAGGGCGAGAATTCTGCGGCATACGCCATGTCCGTATCGTTAAAATCTACCCGGCTGCTGATATCTTCTTCATTGGCAGCCAGGTCGATCAATGAGGTAATGGAGCGCACGGTATTGTCAAAATTTAAGGCCCTGCCATCCCTACCCTCTCCTCTGAGTACATTGGATTTATTGGATAGTATGCGGATGGTTGAACCATCGGGTGAAATAGTGAGGGAAGAGATGAAATTTGGAATGCCCCGGCCATTATCATCAAAATCTGGCGTGGTGTCGATACTTAAGGTTATCGACTTTTTTACTGTCATGGATGAAATCTCAACCAAATCCACCTGCCCCCTATCCTGGGCAGACACAAAGCGGGAAACATAGGCATGTTTGCTGTCGTGGGTTATGGCTATTCCCCTTGGGGACGGGTTGATCGATATATCTGATATGATGGATTGAGCGGCTGTGGAAATCTTTATCAGACGGCCTGTTCCCTGAAGGGTAACCAGTGCTTCCAAGCCAGAGGGTGAAATGGCTATGCCATAAGGCCGGCTGGCGTATGGGAGTTCGATGGTCTTTGTCAGTTGCCCTTCCTGGGATAGCACGCTGATGGTGGCATCATCCTGATTGACTACCCATACATTGTGGTCTTTGTCAACAGACAAAGTGCGGGGGCGTTTTCCCACCGGTATTTCATATTTTTTTGTCAGGTTTATAGCATCTGTACATGTCACACTGTTGTTGTCGCTGTTTACATTCCAAACCAAATTCAACCCATGGTCGATGGCTATGGTACTGCTCCTGGTTGGGGTCAATTCCGTTCGTTTTCTAACAACAGCATGATTGAAATGTATGGGAGGGCTCCCATCGCCAAAGCGTGCAAAAACGGTATAAATGCCCTCCGCATGGTAGGTGTGTTGCACTGGTAAACTACTGTTTACAACCCTAGCATTTCCATCGCCGAAAGACCAGGTCACCTCCAGATCGTTGCTGCATGTAAGCTCGAAAGTGGTGGTGGCACCCACTTCACTGGGCAGGGTGGTGATAACCTGACAGTTCTGCCCGAAGCTGAAAGGTAAATTTGAAAACAAAAGAAAAATGAACAACGCCCTTTTCATAGGTTTAATGGGTGACTACAAGCTTTCTTTCGGCGTAAAATTCTTCCCCCGTAATTTTCAGAATGTAAACACCTGCTGATAAGTTTCGCACGTCCAGCTTTCCGGTACCCTTTAAGTTTATTGATCTGGCCAAAAACCTCGAGGAAAGATCAACGATACTCAATGTGACAGGATCAGCTGAGGAAACTCCTTCAATGGTGACATAGTCCCGACCAGGGTTGGGGTAGATTTTCAGGCCACTAAGCGGAGTATCCTTTAATGATGTTATCGGCGGGCCTGGTGTCAGCCTTGGGTTGGCCCAGTTTCCATGGTCGCTACCTACACCATCCCCTCCGTCAGTTACCACCAACCTCAACTCATTGGCCCATTCCACATCTACCTCTATCCTCCTGGCGTATTGATTTCCTTCTACCACTTCACTACTTTCATACTTCTTTATGCCGTCAACCCATACTTCAAAAATTATACTTCCATTACCATTGGTTTCATCATCCACTCCTACATCAGCAAAGAATGTCTTGTATTGCTTGTCGAGCTTGTAATCTAACCGGGAGTACGCATGTACCCCAAGGCCTTTTTTGTAAGCTACACCGTTGATGGACATAATGACCCCATCATCAGGTGCCAATTCCCCATTGCTTCTATCCCTTTCTACCTGGCCCCATCCGTTTTCCACAGCTGTCCAATGCAAATCACTTAAGTAAGTGAATTCACCCGGGGACCGCCTTTGTCCTGAGTGACTCTTTACTTAGTTGACCGGCATTGCCAGATACTACTTTATAATAATATTCCTCACCAGAATTCACATTTGTATCTACATAACCTGGCTCCAATGACTCTGCTACCTTCTCAAAGGTGCCTTCCGGTGATTGCGCCCTATACACATGATACAACTCTGCATTGGAGGATTCTTCCCAGCTCAGGTGCACTTCATCCTGATACCCCAATGCCAATACCGATTTGGGAGTAGCCGGGGGCAAAACGATAGTCTTGGCCAAAACTGAAATTACAGGTGTAGTGGTGCTATTTCCAACACCATTGCTTGCCGACAATCGATAGTAGTATATTTCCCCTTCGAGCACATCATTATCTACCAAGGTGTGCTCGGTGGATGAAGCTAATTCTTCAAACGTGCCATTCTCTGTGTTGCTCCTTTCTATGTGGTAATTCTCTGCCCCATCCAGTGCGTCCCAGAACAGCTCGATTCGGTCGTCTTTTCCGACGGCCCCAAAATTGAGCGGGGTACCGGGTTTGGTGTCAATTTGAGATCCTGTGCTGAAATAGTAAACAAAATCATGTTCTGTGGCATTGCCCACCCAGTCGGTCAATCCATTTTGAGGGATTACCACCTCATAGGTAGTGTTGGGCATCAGTCGTTCGTCAGGGCTAAAGTTGAGGGTTGCGAACTGATGGCTGTACTTGCCTGGCAATGCCGCTCCACCAACTGGCCTTACTATAAATGTCTGATTATTCACCGTATTGAGGTCAATATTGTCCGTAAAAGTCATTCCTATCCGGGAGGTAAGGGTCTGGTCGGTTGAATGGGGATCCGGGCTGACCATATTAACCACAGGGCCTTTGATATCGGGCTCCTGTTGGTGTACAATGAAGCCACTTCCGCTTCCATGGTCATTTCCCACAAATATCAGGTTGCCAAATGGGGTCACCTGGCCATGATCTGACTGTGGCACATCTATTCCTCCCCTTCCTATGATCCTGAACTGACCCGGGTTTGATACATCAATTTTTACTATCTCGGTCTGACAACCCTGAATGACATAATTGTCCTGGGTGGTATTGTATAGCTGTGCCCCTTCGTTTTCAATATCAATTTCATTTACTTTGGTGAAACTGGTTGGATCCTTCACATCGTGCACTGTGAAAACACTATTTATCTGGTTGCCTCTCGCGGAAGACACGATACGATAGCCATTGAAAGAGCTGGCATATATATTCTGCAGTCCGTTTCGACTGCTGTTGATCAACACCGGGTTTTCGGGATCGCTGATGTCTGAAATCGCATAACCAGCCCCTTTGTTGTGGGCTGTGGTCACCAGCTTGTTGCCCACTGCGAAGATTGGCCCTACCTGCTGGCCTACGTTTATATGTTTGATCTTTTGAGGGTTTTCAACATCAGATGCATCTATAATGTCATACCCAGAAGAGCCATTGGCTACAAAAATATAGGGTGCCTGCCAAAACAATTGCCAGGCACTCCCATAGTCGTCGTGGGTATATCCATCCATGCAATAACGAACTACCTGTTTGGGGTCTTTTGGATGCTCAAAATCCCAAATTTGTATGCCACAGCCATCTTGCAAGGCGATATAATTCTTGTAATGTCCAAAAGCATGGGACTCACGAAAACTTGAGGTCTGCTGGTTGTAAACCCTCTTCACCAACTCCGGGTTTCTTGGATCAGAAACATCAAACACCAAAATGCCCCCTGGTGGTTTGCCGCTATCAGGGGCAAGTGTAGTGACCAAATAACCGTTGATCATGGTGGCGACATTGGATCCATAGTGTGTGGGGTCTTCATATACCCAGATACTTTTGAACAATTCATCATCAGAGTAGGTGAGATTGCCCAAGCCAGGCCCTTGTGCCATTAGCTGGTGCAGGCCCATCAATCCTATCGACAATATGAGTATCCCTTTTAGTTGTTTCATTCTCAATTTATTTTTTTATAATGGTCAATCCCTGCTTCCCAGGGGTATTTCATGACCAACCATCTATCTCTTCAACAGGCTGAGTGTACTATTTTTATCCCCTGCGATCACTTTCAGATAGTACAATCCGGGGTTCATATTTCCGATGTACAACCTGGCTTTGTTGGAGCCTAAAAACTTGTAATTGATTATTGGCATTAGTTTCCCACTGGTATCGTACATTTTCAATTTGAGTTGCATCCTATTCCCAAAGTCGCCAATCAGGTTGAGGTAGTCTCCTGCTGCGGGTTTGGGGTAAATTTTCGCTATTTCAGGGCTATCTCCCGGGTCTATATCTACTAAAGTACCCGTTTTAATCTGATATATGATGGCCTTGGGACAAGATGTGGATGAAACCTGCCGTTTGATAATGGTAGTATCCGTCAGGATGGTATGCCCATCAAACAATTCACCTTGCCGGACAAATTCCCAAATAGTATCCTTTTCTACTTCCTTTATACTCAATTTGGTTTCCACTATCTGATGCAAGTCGTATAGTTCATTTCTGATGGTATCGTAGTAGCTACCCGCTTCTTGTATATACCTTCCGTTGTGCAGCACACTGTCAAACTCACATATTGTTAATGTGATTGTTTTATTGGACGGTTGGTTTTCTTTAATCAGCACCATTTGGTTGGCTGGTATTCCTGTAAAAACCTGCTTTGAACCCCCGATCCAATCCACAGTTAAACTGTCTGTGGTCTGGGAACCTGCCAGTCCAAAATGGGCAACAATAGAGTTGTGTGACAGGTATGAGGCCCCTCCTCCGCTGATCTCCCTCACCAGTGTCTCGCCATTGGCTACCACTGTCACCCAGGCACCCAGACCATCTTTATTGCTTTGAAAACCCTCCAGTTTTACTTTGAACCAGTTATTGGTGTTGATGTTGTCATTCCTATAAAGCAGGGTGTGTATGCCATCAGATTGGGATTGGTTGTAGTTGGCCGATACCGCGAAATCAAGGTCACCATCATTGTCAATATCAGCCGTCACCAGCCCTCGTCCGGAGGTGTGATGTACTACATTTTGATCAATGGAAACATCTTCAAACGTTCCTTCGGAGTTGCCTTGAAACAAAAAGGTGGGTTGAAACAAACCTGAAAGATAAGCCCCATTGGCCACTGCCAAATCGAGGTGGCTGTCGTTGTTGTAATCAAAAAAGACCGTCCCCCATGATGTGTAACCAGGTAGCGCAACCTCTAGTTTTGCCGCTTGGTCATCGTAGCGAATAGCTGTATGCCGCTTGGTGTGGAACAGGTTTGGGCCATCGTTGGTCACATAGTAGTCAAGATCACCATCTTTATCATAATCCCCATTGCCTATTCCCATGGCATACACTTCTTTGTCGGTATTCGCAGATTTGGCTATATTCACATACCCTTCTTCAAAATCGTACTGATAAAGATTGTTGGCTCCATACGTTGGGCCAAAATCATTTCCCACGAATATGTCGAGGTTCCTGTCTCCATCCACGTCTGTGAAGGCCGTAACCAACGTTGCACTTTCTTCGACGAAGGGAAATTGATTGGAAACGTCTTCAAATTTGTTGTTTCCAAGGTTTTTGTACAGTTGATTGCGCAAAGCACCTCCTTTGATCACACGGGATTCATTCCCGGTATTGATGATGTAGTTGCCGATAAAAAGGTCTATCAAACCATCCTGGTTGTAATCTCCAAAACTTGCACCCATTGACCAATATTTACTGGTCAACCCTGCTGATTCAGCAATATTGGTAAATGTCTTGTTGCCATTGTTTAGTAGCAGGATGTTCGAATGGCCATCACCGGTTGTGATGCACAAATCCCTGTCACCATCCTTATCAATATCACCGGCAATTACTCCATTAGTGGGTATATTCGCAGTAAAAGCCAGCCCTGCCTCTACAGATACATCCTCGAATTTGCCTGTGCCATCGTTTACCAACAACACATCGGAGTGCAGGCCACCGACTAAGTACAAGTCTTCATCGCCATCACCATCAATATCCACAAAGGCCAAACCCGTACCTGCCAAATAATCAGAATCATATCCGTAGTGGTTAATTCCGGATTGCAGTGCTATTTCCGTAAACCCTTGTGAAAAAGCGTTCTGAAACACGTTTAGAGCGAACAGAAAGGCTATGAACCGACGTATGAAGCTAGACATGGCCAGATTGGGTCAGGTATAAAGGATTGCTTTGCACCCAAAAAACGGGCGAATGAACAGAAAAAAGCCCTTTCTGAAAGCAGACCGGGCTTTTTTCCATAATACCTTTTTACAGGCTATTGTTCCTTATTGATCAAAATCAGCGGTCAGCTCCAATTCTCCAAAATTGAAGAAACTGTCGCCACTGAATGATTCTTTTACCACCACCCTGATGTATCGAACATAAACAAATCCGGAAACATCGTGTGTAGTACCCCCGTCACCAGGATTGCCGCTGAGCGAGGCGTCAACTAAACTTGTCCATCCTTTCTGTGCCATCTCTTTAGACCATTCGCTTTCAGAATCCCCAATCAGTTTGGTGGTTGCTGCTGCATTTACATCCATATTGCCTGGCAAACCCCACACCTGATACCGCTTTAGCCCCCTGCTTGCAAACCCACTTCTTGGTTTCCAACCAACCTTTGCTATTACATAGTCCTTGCCCAGGTCTATGGTAAAGTGTCCCGGAGTATAGCCATTATCAGTATGGCCGTGGGTTCCAGCATTCCCATCAAAAAGATCGGTGTGCCAGGGCCCGCCCCAGGAATGGGCAGGAGCATCGTTGGGCAAATCGATGGTAGTAAAATCACCAGATTCGTCCGGTCCTAAAATATTCAGCCCGCTTTTACTATTGCCTGTCTCTTCGCCTTTCAAATCTATCGTGGTGGGTGCAACAATATTTGCTGCCTCTATGCTCAGTTGTGAATTGAATACCTGGTTTTTACCCGAAGTAGGGCTAAACCTCACATACACCGTTTTTGCATCGGATATGTCCTCCAGGCTCATTTCAGTCTCAAATGGACCGGCCATATCGAGGGCCACTTCGAATGGTGCTGTCGTTTTCACAGATACCCCGCCATCGAGGCAATCATCAGATTGTACGGTAAAGCTTTCCACGGTTGAATTGCCGTCTTTATTTACCTGGCCAAGGTCAAAAGATGTAGCAGATGCTGTAGCCGATGCTGCTGCAGTACAAACAGGAAAATCCCCCTCATTTATTTCATCCGACACGAATTGCTCGAAGGATGTCTCCCCATCCTGCATTGGAGGAGTGTAGCTGGATACAACCTGAAATTTGCTATCTGCATCGAAATCATCAATTTCCACACTGCCTTCCCCATTCGCAACTGTAATGCTTTTATTCGCTCCACTGCGGTCAGTATAGGTAAGAGTTGACTCAACCATCCGCTCGAAGGGGCTACCAAAAGACACGACAGCCCGGGCTGTGGAGGCATCAAAAGCGACCGATGCTATTTTTCTGGAAGAAAGGTTTTTGATATACTTTTCGGCAAAAACGGTGGCCACAAACTCATAAGGCAGTGACTCGTTTCCTGCATCGTCCTGTGTTTTGATTACGAAATTGTACAGTTTTTCATCCAGGTCCAAAACGTAAGAAACAGTGTCTTTTCCGTTTTTGTTCCTGACCAGGTCCAAAGCAGCCACTTCCGTTGTGCCTTCATTTATCATTATCCTTTTCACTTTGGAATCGCCAGAAATGGCCACATCCAATTTCAGTTTGCCTACCCCATGACTGATCATCACATCCTGCACACCTCCTACGATCACTCTTTCGCCCTGGCCAACAAACTCTTCGAAAGTTTCTTTTTCTGATTCACAGGACAAGGCCAGCAGAGAAACTATCCCTACAAGCATCAACCTGGCTATTATTATATTTTTCATGTTCTTCTAATTAAGTTCAAAAAGACTAAAATGATCGATCATTCTACCGGGCTGCCAAAAAACTCGATTTCACCCATGTGCACCCATTTGGTGCCTTCCCAGTTTTCGAAAGTGATCAACCTCACATACCTCACCGTGGGCACAGGATCTGTGCCTATGTCAAACCCTGCCCTTGCAGCAGCCCTGTCTTCTGCCGAATACTGCCCGGATGGCAGTCCTGATGGTTTGATTATTTCACCATCTTTTACCAATAAGTGCCAGCCATTGAAGCTATCGCCATTGTCTGCGGGTATTTCATCTACCCCCCACAATTCGAAGTGTCTCACATTTCCCCTGTCAAACCCATTGTCCAGTCTATGAAAGATTTTCACCCTGCTCAGGTTCGCCATTTGTCCCAAATCAATGGTAAATGCTACCAAATTGGGCTCGGTATAAGGGGGAAGGGCCGGAATAGGGTCTGCAGCAACGTCATTGGTATGGAAGACATTGGGCCACCCAACACTATTATTGGCATTCCACAATTGATCCACAAAGAAATTGCCACCGCAGCATTCCAGTATGGTACCATCGGTAGGTAAAACCGAACGGGCGAATTTGCTTTCGTCAAGCATCACTTCAAGCAAGGGCGTAAATGTGGCCGAGAGTGTGTCCGAAATATTGTCCCACCTGTCGATGGCCAAAGCCTTAAAGGTGGTCTCCTCTGATTCAAAACCCCTAAAAATATGGCTTTGCACTTCCGGGTTTTCGATAAATGTGGACTGATTGTGTACATCAGCAGTTACCCCTCCTTCGGTTTGTTCCAGGATCAACTGGATTTCAAACCTCGAGCCAGTCGGGTTGTCGAACTTAATGAGGGCACCACCAAAAGTTGGTTCCAATACAAAGCTCTGCTGTAAAAGGTCAATAGGTGAAGTGGTGGGTTCTATAGTGGCTCTTGAGGCGGTGGATTTGTTTCCACTTTTATCTACCGTAATCAGTTCTACTTCCTGAGGTTCAGACTTTCTCAATCCCTCAATCAGAACGAAATTGTTGAACACTGAAGATCTGGCAAAAACCTCCTTGCCATTATCCAGTTTGTATTTTACCTCCACCAGTAGCAGGTCCTTTTCTTCTGGTACCTTATAGCTTATTTTCGCCCCGCCCGGCAGGTTCTCCACTTCTACCTCGCTCACGGTGGCCGGATTGGTGCCATCGTTAAAATATGGCCCCAATTCTTCTTCTCCGCACGATGTGATTATCAATGTGGCAATCAACAATGTAAGGCACGATGATATTATATATGTATATTTCATTTTTTTCATTTTTTAGTTGGGAAATTACCAGCCTGGGTTCTGAACCAGGTTAGGGTTTCGGATCACATCTCCTTCTGCTATGGGCCACAAATAGTCCCTGTTCAAAAATTTGGGTGTGGCAAATGTGATCACTTTGTAGTACTGCTCGGTATCGGCACCAAACCTGTTCCATCCCCTTATGTCCTGGTTCATGAATTGCTGTGCCCTCTTCCACCTGCGCAGGTCCCAAAAACGGTGGCCTTCAAACACCAGTTCTATCATGCGCTCGTGCTGAATGATTTCCCTGAACCCATCCTGGGTAGTGGGCTTGGCCGGGTTTGACGAATGGTTGGCCCAGGACTGCACTACACCATTCAATCCTGCCCTTTCCCTTACCTGGTCTATCCAGGTATGGGCTTCTGAGGTTTTTCCGGTTTCGTTGAGTACTTCGGCGTACAGTAGGTACAAATCGGCCAACCTCAACATCGGAAAAGGATACCTTTGGGCGGACAGCCCTCCTTGTGCTCCCAGGAAGTTTCTGGGGTGCGACAATTTCTTGGCGAAAAAACCTGTTTCGGACCAGGAAGACCCGGGTCCGTTGTTGGAGGCGTACCCCCCAAGTTTACCCTCTACTACATGTGCCCCATCCTCATCCAGGGCTCCCCCGGTCTGATCTTCAAGCCAGATGCCACCATCGAAACCAATAGAGGCGTAAAACCTTGGCTCTCTATATAGGTGCAACCCGGGTGCTTCAAACCCTGTTTGCACATAATGTTTGTGATCGGTTCCAGCTGTACCATTCACAGCGAACCTGTTGTCGTAATCGTATGACAAGTCTTCGTTGATAGGCACGCCATTGTTGGAATAAAACATTTCAGCGATCCTCATGGTAGGCGCCCAAAAGGCATTCGCCCCTGTACTCAGCCTGGAGCGAATGTCCAGTTTTGGCCTGGAGGCCGCTTGTAGGTTTCCTACATTTTCGTTCGATTTTCCCCAGATCAATTCCCTGTTCCACGCATCCGTAATGCTCCCGCGGATATCCATTTTGATTCGTGTAGTGTCACTCCAATCGTCTTGGGCGGTTAGCGTATTTCCATCACCAACCCTATACAACTTCCGGCCTGCTTCGTGCGCCAGGTTGATGGCTTCCAGGCATGCCGCCTCTGCCCTTACCCATTTCTGAGGGTCGGCCGCTACAGGCATTAGTTGTTCCCCATCTTTGTTTTGAAAACCTGCATAGTCGGGGTTTCCGTTAAACAAAGGGCTGGCGGCCAGCACCAGTGTTTTTGCTTTTATGCTGGCAGCTATCGACTTGGTCGCCCTACCCAGCTCGGTCTGCTCATCCAGCACAACCACAGGTAGGATTTCAATGGCTTCATCCAACAGTTCAACTATATAGTCCACTACTTCATCCACGGGATCCCGCTTCACCCGTACTTCTTCCAGCCCGCTGGAAACATCGATGTTTTCGCGGATGATGGGCATAGGCCCGTACATCCTGAGCAGGTAAAAATGGAAGTAAGCTTTTAGGAATTTTGCTTCGCCAATCCAAAGTTGCCTTTCGCTTTCGGGCAGGTCAAACGGTTTGTCTATATTTTCCAGGAAAATATTACAGTCCCGCAATCCAACGAATAAATTGTTTCCACCACTTCCCCAGGCGTCTAAATGGGGGTCGAGCACATTTTGTCCACCGGTGATAATTTGGGCTACATCTATGGCCACCCCATTGTTGGTGCGTATTCCGTCATTGAGCCAAATTTCATCCCCAGCCGCAAGTGACGGGTCGCCGGGAAAGGCCCCAGGGTTGCGGTTTCCAAAACTTATCATATTTGGAATATGGCCATACAATGTGGACAGGAACCGCTCGGAAGACAATCTGGTAGCAAAGGCATCTTCTATTTTGGCAATGTTGTCCGGAACCACATCCACGTAGTTTTCGCAGGCCTGGCTTATGATCAGCAAACTTGCTGCTATCAATATTTTTAGTTTCTTGTTTTTCATAATTCTTCTCATTTTCCAATTATTAATTATGATTCAGACTAAAATCCGACTTGAACGCCGAGGTTGATCACCCTTTGCAATGGGTAGTTTAGTCCGTTTTCCCGCAACTCAGGATCCCAAAGCTTGAATTTGCTCCAGGAATGGAGGTTG
This sequence comes from Cyclobacteriaceae bacterium, assembly GCA_040222275.1. Lineage (GTDB taxonomy): Bacteria > Bacteroidota > Bacteroidia > Cytophagales > Cyclobacteriaceae > CAXBNB01. The sequence goes on along the minus strand of JAVKDJ010000072.1, from coordinate 142,684 downwards.
GTCCCGGTGGCGTATATCCTGAAGGAAGACATTCCTAATTTGTTCTCTCCATTCTTCAACAGGTTGTAGCCTATCTCGATTTGTTTCAATCGCAGGAAAGACCCGTTTCTCATCCAGTAGGTGCTGCTGTGCTCATTGTTCTCGATTCTTCTATCCGAAAGCCTGGGCCATGCAGCATATACATCTTTGTCTTCCTCAGACCAGTGGTTATCCGCAAAAGCCTGTAGGAGCGCATTTTCACCTAAACTGCCATTGCCACCGGTAATGAAACCCAATCCACTGAAATTCACCGTGTTGATGAAAGGCCCTACGGCCACAGGGTTTATGAAAAATGAGGTTTGTCCAAGGCCCTGGAAGAATATACTGAAATCAAACCTTTTGTATCCGGCAGAAAATCCCACACCGTAGGTAATCTTGGGTACTGTAGGATTTCCAATCCCGGTCCTATCCAGGTCGGTAATCTGGCCATCACCATTTAAATCCCTGTATTTGATGTCTCCTCCGCCATAGTCAACCCCGGGTGTGCCAAACTGACGCGGGGAATGCAGGGCTTCTTCATCATCTACAAATAACCGCTCTGCAATAAACCCTGTCACCTGGCTCACATTATCACCTATCCTCGACCTCCAGGGAGCATCTATATCGGCATAATTAGGTTCTTCAAACACCAAAAATTCATTGTCGGCATAGGTGAAGGTTCCCCGGGCTGTTACCCAAAAGTCATTGTTGAAATAATGGTTGATATCAACAGAACTGTCTATACCCTTGGCGACAACTTCTCCCACGTTCGTTTGCAAGGAGGCCTGTAGTCCCAGGGTGGACGGAACGTCCTGACGGGTCTGCAGTATATTTGTCCTTTTCTCATGGAAGGCATCTACCCTGAACTGGAGGGCATCATTGAACAGGTTCAATTCTGCACCTATGTTCAGTTTCCTGGCCAGCTCCCAGGTCACCCTTGGATTGGCATACCTGCTGATAGAAACGCCGTTGAAGCCTTCTGAGAAATTCAGCCCATAGGTATAGCCCCTTCCTCCATTCAGGTTGACTTCAGACAAATAGAAAAACCTGTCTTCCCTGGAGTTGCCAATTCTATCGTTACCCACTATGCCAAAAGACACCCTTAATTTTAGGCGGCTGATCAAATTAGAGCTAAAGTAGGGCTCGTTGGAAACCAACCAACCCAAACCTGCGGATGGGAAGAAGCCGAACCTGTTGTTTTTTGCAAAGCGTTCTGAGCCGTTGTACCCAAAATTAAATTCTGCGAAATATCTGTTGTCGTAATCATAGTTGTACCGACCGGAGACTCCAATGTTCCTACTTGGTAGCGACAATTGCAGGGTATTGGCATTGCCATCAAGAAATTCCCTGACCGTCATTACCAGCAAGCCGGATACATTGTGTTTTTCATTGAATGTCCTGTAGTAGTTGGTGGCGGCTTCCATGTACAGCACAGAATTGTTGACGCTTCCGGCCCTTTCGAGGCTCAGAGTTTCATCGCCCCCCTCGCCTATGAGGTCGAGAATATAATCCTTGTCATCAGCAGGGTTTACAGCACCTACCTCGTAGAAGTATGGCGTATAAGACCTTCTGTTTTCAAATTGGGAGGTGGAGTTGGCATTGCCCAGGAACCGTGCACTCAGCCCTGGTGTAATAAAATCCAGCTTTTGCTTGAACTCCAATTGGACCAGGTTCAACTGCCTGCGCCGGTCCAGGTACCCCCGTTGCAATTCTGCGTACGGGTTGAACCAAACTGGTCGTTCCGAACCGCCGAAATTTACAAATCCCCCGCTTCGGGCGGCAGTACTGTTCCCAAACAAAATATTGGGCACATTTTGGTTGATACTGTCCGGTGCAAATACCGCTGGAAACCTGGTAGGGCTGGTCCTTACTGCTGCATTGTAAATGGCGTTCCCACCCTGCAATGGCCCACGGTAGTCGTCAATGGTAGAATGTAACCTTACGATCATTTCTGTATTGGCATGCAGGTCAACATTCACATTAGACCTGAGCAGATACCTTCTCAGGTTTATATTGTTGTTGAAGTTGGTTATAGGGTCAACTTTCAAAATTCCATTGTCTTTGTTGAAAGAACCGGCTACATAATATCGTACCTTCTTTCCACCACCCCTTACATTCAGGTTGACCCGCTGGGTGGAGGTGTAATCTTTAAACAATTGATCGTACCAATCTACAGCCGGAAATACGTTGGGGTTTTTACCGTCCCTCACCCCGGCAATCTGGGCTTCAGTGTAAGTAGGGATATCCCCTCTGGTACGGGCAGCCTCATTTTGCATCCTCATATAGGTCAGTGGGTCTGCCAGGTCTAGTGTGGATACAGGTTGGCTAAAAGAATTTTCTACCCTCAGGCTTACCTTGGCAGGGCCTTCTTCCCCCACTTTGGTGGTTACCAGGATTATCCCATTCGCACCCCGTGCACCATAGATGGCGGTGGTCGTCGGGTCCTTCAGCACGGAAAAGCTCTCAATATCGTCCGGCTGCAACCTGGCAAGGTCGTCGGCTGTCAATTCCACCCCATCTATAAGTATGAGCGGGCCGTTTTGGTTGTTGAATGAAGCAACGCCCCGAACGAAAAATTGGGCATTGTCTGCACCAGGTTCTCCACTGGTTTGGTAGGATACCACACCGGAAATACGGCCTGCCAGTGCTGTTGTCAAGTTACTTGAGGGTATTTTGAGTTCTGCTGGTTTTACCGAAGACATGGCACCCACCACGGACTCTTTCTTCTGGGTACCAAAGCCAACTACCACTACTTCTTCGAGGGTTTCGGTATCCACTTCCATGGACACATCAATGACAGACCTGCCGCTCACTGCAATATCCACCGATTTGTAGCCCACAAATGAGACAGACAAAACAGCATCTTCTGTCACGCTCAGTTTGTAGTCGCCTTCAATGTTTGTGGTAGTTCCCCGGCTGGTTCCTTTGATGATCACACTCACCCCTGGAAGGCCTTCCCCGTTTTCATCGATAATCTTCCCTGTGATCACCCTTTCGTCCAGTTCCATCACCCTGTCAACGGCAATGCCCTTGTCAAACTTCTTAACGGATATGGTGTTGTTCACCCTTCTGAACTGAAGTTCCTTTTTTACAGACAACTTTTTAAGGATGCCTTCCAGGGATTGATTTTCGGCGTTGAGGGAAATCCCTTTTATCTTGCTTATTTTTTTGTCGTTAAACAAGAAATTAAAACCGGTCTTTTGGTTCAACGAACCCAGTACTTCGTCTATACTGGCATCCTCCCAGGATACCGATATATAGATATCCTTCATGTACTGTGCATTGATACCACTATTGGCCAATAGCATGGCACACAAAAGGCATTGAATATGAATTACTAACAAGGTAATCCGGCTCACGATTTTGATTTTTTTTCGTAATTTTGAATTCATACTGTAATAAGTTTTTGATTGTATAAGATTGAAAGCTTAGTATCAATGCTTCGGGGGATTTGGAAACGGCTGCAAACTGATCCAGTAACCCGAAGCATTTCTTTCAACCAGAATCATAGAAGATGTACTGTCTGATTTTCATGCGTTTTCTGTTTTAAGTTTATTTAAAGATTCTTGCTTTCTTTTCTGTTAGTTCAAAATCAAACTCCGCATTGTGGGCTAGTACTTCGAGCACCACTTTGAGCGATTCGTTATCGAAACTCCCCGAATACGTTTGCTGCAAATCAACATTTGCATCTACAACCAAATCCACAGCATACCATTTTTCAAGTTCCGAAAATATTTTTTTCAATGGTTGGTTTTTAAATTTCAAGGTCCAGTCCTTCCAGGCAATCACCTCAGACGGATCAAATTCACGCTTTGTGGCCTGTTGCAGGTCGAAATTGACGACCGACATCTGATTGGGCATTAAGTCATGTTGGAAGGAGATACCAGAATCACATCGGTTGGTGACTTGAACCCTGCCAGTCACCACACCCACGCTCACTTCTTTTTCTTCTGAATAAGACCTGATGTTGAAAGAAGTACCCAGTACGGTGGTTTCTATATTGTTGGATACTATTACGAATGGCCTTAAAGTATCCCTCTCCACCTCAAAGAAAGCTTCTCCGCTCAAAAAGACCATCCGAATGGAATCGTTGAAATATTCCGGGTATTTCAGGGAGGTTTCGGCATTGAGGATAACCTTTGTACCATCATTCAGCCATACGGTTGATTTCATTCCACGTGGGTTCTTTTTCTTTACCATGTTCACTTTCGCCACGGTATTCGAAGGAGTACCCTTGGGAATGAGGTACCACGCACTCACACCGGCAAAGGCTATCATCAACACTGCGGCGTATTTGAGTATATTTCGAAAAGACACAACTTTTTTCCTATTGTCTTGTTTTTCCGCATACTGCCTGCCACGTACTATATTTTCAAATACATCTACCAAATCATGCTCTGAAGGGCGCGGTGTTTCGGTATATTTTATGTTGTTGATGATGTGCCTGGCCATCTGCACATCGTCGGCTTTGTGTGGGTGGTGCATCAACCATTTTTCCCAAAACTGATTGGTTTGATCCGGAGAGTCCTTTACCCAGGTGACAAAATAATCATCCTCAACAAAGTCCCAGACAGAATAATTTTCGTATTTCATTTTTTACTTATTGTAATCACAAGCCTTCATACATAAAGAGGTGGCATTTTTTGAGAGTATCCCATTTTTGAAAAAAAAAATTTACGAGAGTGTTTTCTGGATCAAGCGGAATTTCTGTGCGGTATCCTGAAAAAGTCTAATTTAGCTTTCTAAAAAGATGTTTGAAGGTTTGCACCAGTTTCGGGAAAGTCATTCCGCAGCAAAGCGCCAGCCTTCGGCGAGGCAGGAAGGAATCTTTACCAATTGGGCAGTTCTTTGTTCCGGCAAAGATGTCTCCCAGCCTCGCCGGCTGGCGGGCATTGCATTGCGACATGACGCTTTGAGTGGCCGTTGGTAGAGCCCTAATGGACATCCTACTTTCTAAAAAGTGGTTCCTTAAGGTTTGTGCCTATTCTGGACGTGTGTCATTGCGTAGCAAAGCACCTGCCAGGAACAATCTGGACCACAAGTTTTACGCTTGATCCTGTTTTCTTAAAGGAGAGAATAGCCATCATAGTATGGGCCTGTCCGGTAGAGTCAACTCAATTCGTTGAACTGAAGTCTGCTCCTAACCTAAACGTGGGTGTATTAGCAGGGTAAATAAAAATGTTGTGGACAGAAAGGCCTATAGGTTGGATTTAGTAAATCTTTTCGGTTTTCCAGATCAATGCCCAGTGAACGATGAGGAGGGAAATGATCACATTCTTTTTGAGCATTTCTATGGCCCTTTTGATCAATTTGGCCACTGAATTTTTGTGCTGTATGCCCATAACCTCCCCGATTTCATCGTAAGTGAGGCCATCGTAAAAATAATGGAGGACGGCCTGCCTTTGTTTTTCAGATAGATTGTTCAGGGCCTGTTTTACCTGCTCTATCTTCTCAATAAAGGTCTCTCGATTGACCATAAGCGATTCCACACTCACATCTATTTGAAAAGCTTCCGGTCGATCAAAAGATTCGGTCAGGTGATATTTTCTGTTTTTGCTGACTTTGGACATGATCTCCCTGTATAGGGCTTTGAAAAGATATGACTTAATGGAACTTATTTTCCCTGAGGTGTCACTTTTCCTCCCGATAGCAATAAACACATCCTGAATGCTGTCTTGGATTAGCTCTTTGTCTTTGGAAAACTGATAGCCAAACCTGAAAAGGTCCTGTATGTAAGTATTGTACACATACCCAAGGGCTCCATTGTCGCCCGACTTGAGATCTGCCCATATCTTATTATCGGGTGCCGCCTGATAGTAGTCTTCGGGGCTTGCCATTTCCGGAGGTCCCGAGCCAATCTCGCGGCGCGATTGATAAGCTATATTCAAGGTGTTTTTCAAGCTGGTGTCGTATTGAAACTTCTTATTTCTATTTTGGACAAACACAAACATAAGCCTAACCAATCGATAGTCAAACCCTCCAGGCGTCTTTTAATAAATAAAGCCTTAACAACTCAAGTATTTTGCCCTAACCCCTGCTTTGTCAAATTGAAGCACGAGGGGCGAAACCTGACAGGTTTCTATCTCTTAACTGGCGTAAACTAGGCTTTTATGGTCATTAAACCTGTCAGGTCTTACGCTGTTCCCGAATGTGACAAATTAAGACCAACATGATTCGTTGTTTGCATCAAATCAAAAAAACATCACGTTCAATCCCTGGCCATGCAAGGTGCCCATTTTTTGAGTTCCGCTAAAAAACTTCGTAGGGAGGTTTGGACAACCAGAGTGCCCATGTCAACTATTGGTACCTCGGCACCAAAAAAGTTGACGGAAACAATAACTTCTACAGATAAAAAAATTAGGCATTGTTTTTAAAACTTAAAATAATACGTATTTTTGCATTATGTATTACATAATAAATGAAAGATGATCAACCTCGAAGGAATAATCTCCGCACCCTATACACCCCTCCTGGAAAATGGCGACCTCAATCCAGACTATGTCGCTACATACTATGCCCACCTCAGAAACAACAACATCAAGGGGGCATTTATCAATGGATCTACCGCCGATTTTGTGTCTATGACCATCGAAGAGAGAAATATCATGACATCCAAATGGTGTGAGGTAGCTGATGATGACTTCACTACAATGGTACATGTGGGCCATACCAGCCTTAGGGAATGTCAATCCATGGCAGAACATGCGGGTAAGTGTGGGGCCAAAGTGATCTCTACGCTTCCCCCTTTTTATTTCAAACCAGGGAATATCGATTTGCTGCTTGATTTCTGTGCGGATATAGCCAGCGTTAACCCAAACATACCCTTTATCTACTACCATATCCCGGAATTGACCGGGGTGGACTTCAACATGATCGAGTTTCTGGACAAAGGGAGGCAAAAAATGCCCAACCTGATTGGCATCAAGTTTACCAAACACGACCTGATGGACTATAAGCTAACCCTGGACCACAACCATGGCCAAAATGTACTCTTCGGGGTGGATGAAGTAATGCTGAGCAGCCTGCCGATGGGAGGCAATGGATGGGTAGGCAGCACCTACAATCATGCTGCACCGGTCTATCAGAGGATTATTGCTTTGTTCGAGGAAGGTAAAATGGAAGAAGCAGCCCGCTTACAGCACACCATCATGCAGTTTATCAAAATTACCGCCAGCTATGGCTGGGGAGGTGCCAGTAAATACCTGCTGAAATTTTCCGGACTGGATTGTGGCCCGGTACGAGCCCCTCATAAAAACCTTTCGGCCAATGAAAAACTGAACCTTGAAAAAGACCTTACAAAAATTGGCTATTTCGAATTGCTCAACTCCCTCAAATTACAATCTGTGGGGTAAAGTAACCTTGTTCGATGAACAAAATGGGCGTCATGCCAGAAAAATATGCCTTAATTTTCTCCAAAGGCATATTTTATCAGGCATCTGAAAATGAGATTACGGACATTTTTATCCTTTTAAAAATTTAAGGATAAAAATTCCGAAATGATGACCGTAATTTGCTGATTGTAAACACATTAAACCCCGAATTCACGTTAAAGCAACCTTGTTCTACTTTCGCTGATTAGGGTTATATAATTGGTAATTGGTAATTGGTAATTGGTAATTGGAAAATTGCAATGCGCTCAGTGCTAAGCGCCTGGCGCATTGCTGTTGTGATTGGCTTTCAATGATTAGATTGCAACAGTAAGTTGGGTTGCTTACCAGTACCCACACCAGTTGTGATTGGCTTTCAATGATTAGATTGCAACAGTCTCTGATTTTGCAATAGCAAAACCCTGAATGTTGTGATTGGCTTTCAATGATTAGATTGCAACAGTAGAACATAGTAAAATTCGGTAGAACAAAGTGTTGTGATTGGCTTTCAATGATTAGATTGCAACAGTAGCGCAAGGGCTGATAAAATAACAAGGGCGGTTGTGATTGGCTTTCAATGATTAGATTGCAACAGTCCGATCTACTCCAATATCCACAAACAAGCCGTTGTGATTGGCTTTCAATGATTAGATTGCAACAGTTAAACCATTAACAAATGAACCTATAAACCAGTTGTGATTGGCTTTCAATGATTAGATTGCAACAGTCGATGGTCAAGTTTATGATTGGAAAACTCAGTTGTGATTGGCTTTCAATGATTAGATTGCAACAGTGGCCTTGATCGGTGTTACTTGGCATAACATGTTGTGATTGGCTTTCAATGATTAGATTGCAACAGTGGCCATATCTGGTATTAAGCCGCCTATTTAGTTGTGATTGGCTTTCAATGATTAGATTGCAACAGTTGCAACGTAAATAAAACCGCCAGCAATCACGTTGTGATTGGCTTTCAATGATTAGATTGCAACAGTACTGTTGCGGGCTAAGACTTGAAGAATTATGTTGTGATTGGCTTTCAATGATTAGATTGCAACAGTTCAAAAGAATCTTCCTCAACTACTTCCACCGTTGTGATTGGCTTTCAATGATTAGATTGCAACAGTAGAAGAATGGAAGTCACTTGTAGAAGAAATGTTGTGTTTGGCTTTCAATGATTAGATTGCAACAGTCGGAGAACCCGAGAGAAGTTGGGGATGGTAGTTGTGATTGGCTTTCAATGATTAGATTGCAACAGTCCTTCTTTCTCAATCCTTTCTTCAACCTTTGTTGTGATTGGCTTTCAATGATTAGATTGCAACAGTAATGGCTAGAGAGAAATTAAAGGGAAGGGGGTTGTGATTGGCTTTCAATGATTAGATTGCAACAGTGGTTTTGCCGGTGCTGCCAAGACGGTTTTGGTTGTGATTGGCTTTCAATGATTAGATTGCAACAGTAGCAAGTGATATTTACAGCTTCCGAAAATGGTTGTGATTGGCTTTCAATGATTAGATTGCAACAGTAAAGGTTTTATTCTTTCACATATTCCTCCGGTTGTGATTGGCTTTCAATGATTAGATTGCAACAGTGATATGGTGTGGTCTCAAGACATAGTTCTTGTTGTGATTGGCTTTCAATGATTAGATTGCAACAGTTGGTGTTGTTTTTAAGAATGTTCATTTTACGTTGTGATTGGCTTTCAATGATTAGATTGCAACAGTCGGCTATGGGTATCTACAACAAATTCCTTAGTTGTGATTGGCTTTCAATGATTAGATTGCAACAGTCAGCCTCTGTTGGTTCATCGTTTCCAAATTGTTGTGATTGGCTTTCAATGATTAGATTGCAACAGTAAAAACATAACGGTCAACATACTAATCTTGTTGTGATTGGCTTTCAATGATTAGATTGCAACAGTTATCATGTTGTCAGTGCGCCTATGGCTGTCGTTGTGATTGGCTTTCAATGATTAGATTGCAACAGTAATACATTTTAAATATATACAAAATTCTGAGTTGTGATTGGCTTTCAATGATTAGATTGCAACAGTACGCAATTATCAACGAAAAAGGTTGAAAGAGTTGTGATTGGCTTTCAATGATTAGATTGCAACAGTTGAAAGTGTTACAACCCTTGATAGTATATAGTTGTGATTGGCTTTCAATGATTAGATTGCAACAGTTCTTTCAGATCGTACGTTGTTACTGTTGTTGTTGTGATTGGCTTTCAATGATTAGATTGCAACAGTACAAGCTGATGCCATTAACCAAGACCAGGTTGTTGTGATTGGCTTTCAATGATTAGATTGCAACAGTCTGGTTTTCATCATTAACCCCAGGAAGAAAGTTGTGATTGGCTTTCAATGATTAGATTGCAACAGTCTTACATACCGGCGTAGTTTTGATTTGGTCGTTGTGATTGGCTTTCAATGATTAGATTGCAACAGTTGAATCGGTAACATTAATGTCACCAGCAACGTTGTGATTGGCTTTCAATGATTAGATTGCAACAGTTCATCTCCCTGATCACCCATATATCCTTCCGTTGTGATTGGCTTTCAATGATTAGATTGCAACAGTCACTAGTTTTTGAACCACCACCTATAACGTGTTGTGATTGGCTTTCAATGATTAGATTGCAACAGTCAGACTTGTTTTCGGGCATCTTGTCCAGGAGTTGTGATTGGCTTTCAATGATTAGATTGCAACAGTTCCTCACCTGGTTTGTAATTGTACGGCGTAGTTGTGATTGGCTTTCAATGATTAGATTGCAACAGTGGAGCATTTCGAATTGGACGGTCAGACAGTGTTGTGATTGGCTTTCAATGATTAGATTGCAACAGTGTGGCGTCCATCAACATCCCCGACAGGTCTGTTGTGATTGGCTTTCAATGATTAGATTGCAACAGTAAAACCACCGCACTAATAAAGGAATCAGCTGTTGTGATTGGCTTTCAATGATTAGATTGCAACAGTAGAAAGAAGCGCGTCTACCTCAATCTTCATGTTGTGATTGGCTTTCAATGATTAGATTGCAACAGTTCTTAGTTTTTCATATTAGTTTTACTATGGGTTGTGATTGGCTTTCAATGATTAGATTGCAACAGTAAAAAAGACGACTACATCAACATTTTCATTGTTGTGATTGGCTTTCAATGATTAGATTGCAACAGTTGGCCAGACCATTAGGCGCACCCACTTACAGTTGTGATTGGCTTTCAATGATTAGATTGCAACAGTTGGTGAAACCGTGGCCTATGGTAAATATGCGTTGTGATTGGCTTTCAATGATTAGATTGCAACAGTCAGTGCTTCTTTTCCTCTAAGCGTGTTCGGTTGTGATTGGCTTTCAATGATTAGATTGCAACAGTACACCCTCTCATAAGAGGCTATGCTACAGCAATTTAAGACCTAAAACCCCTGAATGTTTTTATCTACATTCAGGGGTTTTCTGTTAAAACAACTCCAATTGCTGTACGGGCTGGGGTGGCTTTTCCGCTTTAGCCGATATAAAAACTTCCATCATGCCAAACTGCTTGTCGGTAACCCGGATGATCCCCACCTTGCCCCTGGGCGGCAGGTTCACCTTTACCCGTTTCATGTGCACCAGGGCATTTTCCATACTGGGGCAGTGCCGTAGAAATATGGAAAACTGAAACCTCGCGAAACCATCTTTTTCCAGCACATCTACAAACCTACGGTAGTTGCGTGTATCTGCCTTGGTTTCGGTAGGCAGGTCGAAAAATACCATGACCCACATAACTCTATATTGGTTTAGACGTTCCAGGCTCACAGCTCGGGAAATTTGACGGACTTCAATTCGCGGGCGTAGCACTTGTACAGGCTACTGGTAGTCTCCTGGGCTGCCAGCATAAGCGGGCTCACCTGCCCGTTGATACGCACATCCAGCACAGGTATTTGCAGCAGTTGCTGCTTGATGGCCGGCGTAAGCTGGTCGTATTCATCAAGCGACCTGACCAGTTCCAATACCAGCTCATCAACTATGGGGCGGTAGGGCTCCATCACATCATCGGCCAAACAGTAGGCATTGTACTTGTTGCTATGGTGGTAGCCAAATGCGGGCAGCAGCCCACTGCCTACCAGCGACCGGGCTATTACCGCCCGCAGTACGGCATAGCCGTAGTTGAGCATATTGTTGGGCGCTCCCTCAAAGCGCCCCCTTTTAAAGTCCTGTAAAAAATCTTCGAACAGCCGCTTCCAGTAAAAGGCAGCCGCCCGCGCTTCAAAATTATCCGGGTCGCCGGGGACGGTTTTGGTGGCCCAACGCTCCATGTTTTCTGTCTCCAACCCATTTTGCCGGAGCAGTGCGGCCTGGTTGCGAATCTTTTGCCGGACGGTTTGCTGCCACATGCGGGCTTTCTGCGCTGGTGTTGCCTCTTGCTGGGTGCGAAAGTGCGCCTGCTGTGTACTATGGCCGTTGAGGTTGAGCATCATGCCTTGTGGCAGGTGGTGGCCGTCGCAGGTAACGATGGCGGCATTGTTGGCCAGTAGCTGACTGATCAGGGTATGGCTGATGGTAATCTGAGGGTGCTCCAACAGCACCATGCCTATGTCTTCTATCGGGGCTGTTTTCTTTTCTCCTGATTCGGGATAGGTGGCCACCAATTGGCGTTTGGTGGTATGGAGGTGCGCCGGGTTGGCGAAGTAAAGTGTGCGTTTGATCATGGCAGTGGGGTTTTGTTTTAGTCAATCCATTCTGTTTCTTTTAGGGCGATCGCCTGCTGGTGCATGGCCAGGAATACATCGGTATCCCCAAACCAGCCTATGGTCTCCTTGCGCGCCAGCAGGGTAGGTTTTGCCGACAGCAGCGTCTGGTAGGAACTCCACTTCCACTGGTCGATGTTTTGGACAAACCCATGGTGTACCGGGTTGCTATGGATGTAGTGGGTGACAGTGGTTAGGCCTCTGTCGGAGCTAATTTCTTTCGTTTTAAAGGGTCTGTTAAACAATGATCCCCGCCGGTCATGTTGTTTGTTATAGGCTTTGGCGTAGGAATTGAACAAGTTGCTGAAAGGCTTGGAAATTAGAAGACCTGACAGGTTTTCGAAACCTGTCAGGTCTGCAACTTTAAACACCTCCTGCAACTGCCGCTCACCCCGGATTCTAATCAGTGCATGAAAGTGATTGGGCATCAGGCAGTAGGCATATGTACCAGCCACTGGTTCTATATATTTAGCCCACTGCTGCAAGAAATAGCGATAATTTTCTGCTTCCCGGAAGAGGTTTTCGCTTCCATTTGCGTGATTGAAGATATGGTAGTAGGTTTCTGCTTGCATGTGGTGCTTCTTTTTAAAAACCAACAGGTTTTTGAATACCTGTCGGGGTTGATACTGCTTATTCTCCTATTTTGATGATGTAGCCAAGATGGTTCAATCGAACTTTGCAAACTCCAACAAGACCTGATAGCCCCATCCTTTTCCATGTAGTACCATGAGTTTTTGAGGAATTATCCAGGATTGTCTCTAGATGATGCCTGAAAAAGTAATCTTTAATAGTAAATTTTTGCACTCTGAATAGGTTAGGACTAATGAGTGAATAATTTTTTTCATCCATCAGGTCGATTTCAGCAGGGTTAAATTCTGTTTTCTCGTTGGGGAATACGAAGTATTCATTCTGCTTCATAGAGAAGATGAATTCCCATCCGATGCTTTTGTTGTATTCTTTGTCCACCACAGGCAAGCCTGCATTTGTGAGTTGCACCGCATCGAAAAGGGATACCACCCGCTCCTGCAAGTTGCCGTCAGCATCACGATAGATGCCCACATGGTGGTTGTTTCCTGTACTGACAAAATCAGTAGGTATTTGCTTTCCGTTTTTATCAAGGATTGCATTTCCAAAATGATCTTTTTTGTAATGCAGAGGTTCTGCATTTTTCACTCCACTAATCGTAACTCGCTTGATACAGATGCCTTTCTCTTCGTTAAGCCAGATTGGGTTCTTATCCAGATCAGAAAATGCTTTTTTAGGATCGCTTCCATATTGCTGAAGCCGTGCAAGCATGATCCGTTTTACTCCCTGATCAAGAATGTTCTCTATGATTTTAGTGTCCTTAAAATTTTCAGGAGTGATGTCTTTGCGAATGGAATAGTCTTCTTCCAGCCACGTAAGCTTTGCTTTCTCTGGTAGCGTGCTTGTTTTAGCTTCGTCCAAAAATATTGGTTTTTTAGAAAGAGCGTTTTTCCCGGCAAATGCCTTTTTAGGATCGTTCCCATTTTCTGAAAGCCGCTGAAGAAGTAGTCTGCGGTAGAGCGGATTGGTTACCTGAGCTATGGTGGCTTCATCGAATTTGGCTCCTATTTTTTCTTCTTTACTTTCATAATAATGGTACTTGCCATATACAGTCTCTTTGTGTAGCTGACCTCTTGGAGTGAGTGTTTCCTGAGGCTTGTTCTTGCCAGCTATTTTATTCTTGTTTTTGGTAGCCACTTTGTTTTTGGCCTTGTGTGAAACCAATACCTTGTCCAAGTGGAGTTTGGCTTTTTCACGAAATTGGGGAAGCGGGGATTTGAATAGCCGTTTTTTGTTTCCTGTATCATCGGTAATGATTTCAGTTTCTTTAGTCTCTATAGCAATAATGTTGCTGTGAAGCTTGTGTTGTTCGTTTTTTCGGGCATTCAGATAGTTTAGGTACTGGATATAGCTGTGCTTGGTAAAGGCGATCGTCAGTGCATCCATAGCATGGTGGCGATGGTCGTTTCGCTTGGTCCAGTCAATGATTTGCTCTTTGAATGTCCCATCTTTTTTCTCTTTCATCTCTGTCAATCCCAATTTTCGGTATTTAGGAAGGTTCAGTTCCTTCATAATATTGATGAGCCCCCAGTCTTCCCTCAGTTTATCTGTAATACTGCCAGTAGTAGGAGTTACTACCCGACAAATATCATACAGCATGAGCCTTGCTTTCTTCGCTATATATTGACTATCTCGCAAATCCCTCTGAATGAAGCCATCCCCGATCTCACTTTCAGGTTTCAGCAGCTTCAGGTATTTCGCTTTTGAAATACCATCTTCTTTATTTTTCAATCCCAGATGATACAGATTTTCTATTCGGGTGATATAGCTCGAAAGGTACTCATCACCGTATTTGCTTTTGATATAGTCATAGGCCGTTTTGTTGCCTTTGTCCAGATTGTCTTTTCTATAAGTCAGTGTTTTGTTAGAAAAGCTATCATCAAATAGCTTGGATTGAGGAATTATATGCTCGATATCTACCTCTTTGCTAAAGATGATTTCCCGCGGTATGTAGGTATTGGTATAAAGGTCTTTGTATCCATTGCTCTTTAGCTCTTCGTAAAGCCGATAGCGGATGATGTCATTCCGTGTGGGGTTTTTGATACCAAACTCATTTTGAAGTAATTTGAAAACTTTTTCGTTGGCGATTTTAGCCGCATTGATGTTGCTCGTCATGTCTGCCCGCTCCTGGGCATTTTTCTTAAGCTCACGGGCCAGCTCTATTCTGATTTCATCAAAGTGAAAGTTCCGTTCCTTGCCTTCAGCTTCCAATTTGTCATTTTCCTCGTCTATCAGGGCATTGACCACATTCACCATCTGATTGAGTATTTTCTCTACTACGGGATTGCGCAGACTATTTTTCTTGAGTATCTCCAGTCGGCTGTGGAGAGGCTTATTCTCTATTTCTTCTTTAGTAAGTGATAATGCAGAGTGTCTGTACCCGGCTAGTTCGCACGCTTTGCTGTATTTGTTTTCCCTGATGAAAGGATAAACCTTTCGCATAGCCTTTGTACTCAGACTACCGTAATCATCTATCAGTGCTACGTTGGCCAGTATCTGAGCATGTTCCCTTTTAAAATTGAATTTTTCTTTCAGTAGGCGGTAAAGTGTTTCGTTACCGCTTGGTGAATTATCATCTTCATAGGAGTAGAGCAGGTGCCAAAGTTGATAGGACTCCTGTTTTTCAAACGCTTTGCCATCGAGCTCAGCATTGAAGCTAAGTATTTCGGTGCTGATGCCGAGTGTTTCAAAGATTTGTGTCACCATGTCCTTTATTTCAGCCACTGGCACATTCAGGTCATCCAAGTCTACTTCGTCTTTGTTTGATTTTACTTTCAGCAGCTCTTTGACGTCATAGCCTTCTAGTTCGAGGATTTTGAGGTATGCTTCGTAGAGCGCCTTATTAGTATGGTTACCCTCCAGTTGGGTGTAGTTCATCTCCCAATCGGTAGGTTTGTGACCAAGAAGTTTTATTACTTTACCGGCCTTTAGGTTGCCTTTGATGTTCAGTTCATCAAACAGGGCTTGTTTTGTTTCCAGATCAAAGGAAAAAATCTCATCATCAGTTTCTTTTATCACTCTTTTCCTGCTGCCCTTTTTCCTTACCAGCACATTGTCCAGCACTTGCCATATTTTAAACTGCTGAAATAGAGGAGAGGACTTAGGAGCCACTCTCAACCCTACCTTCTTTTTGGTTTTGATACTTCTTGTTTCAACCTCTATTTCCCGGTTTTCAAATTCACAAAGACTGATCAGGTTCTTTTGCGATTTGAGTTTTCGCTGGTAGAATATGACAATATCCCGAATTTCTGTTTTCAGGCTTTCGGTCATCTCCGGGTAAAAGACTGCCTGTGTTTCCCATATTTTCTCAAACTCGTCGAAATAGTCCTGTCTATAGAATACTTGGTTTTTTAGTGATGAATGGAAGTTCTTTTTGACTTGATGATACAAATACTGACCGATAGTTTGTTTGTTGAAAAACAGCTCTTTACTCCGATCACTGATAGCTCCCAGGTAACCGCTGGACTTATTCAGGTCATTGTTGATCTCTGTTATGACATAAGCTACTTCTTCTTTTTCCAGTTGCTTTGAAGTGGCACTGCTGCGCCATTCATAAGCTTTCAATTTCTTTTCATCCCGAGTGCCTTTGTTTTCGGCTGTGTTGAATTCATAAACTCCCCAAAATGCGGCGGATGTGGCTCTTTGCCCCTTTCCAGTGATTTCTTTGCGAAATTGATCAGTCAGGATTTCAGGGTGATAAGTTTTTTGAAAATCCCAGACTTTGTCAAACTCTGCTTGTAAGTCGGAACGATAGAAATCTGGCAGGTATTTCTTTCCTTGTTTCAGTAATTGGTAGGAGAACTGGCCGGGAGTAAGGTTTTCTTCATAAAGCTTTTTGGCCACAGCCATACCGTCAATAAGTTGTCCTTCTTCGGGATTTTTGGCTTTGCGGCTACTTCTATAGCCACGCTTCTTATTGATGGCAAGAAGTACCCGGGCTAGTTCTTCTTTTTCTATTTTCTCCACTGCTGCTTTTGCCCGCAGAGACCATGTTTGATGAGTAGTACCCTTACCAATTTCTGTTAGAGGGGTGTCTGAAGAGATGAAACCATTTTCAATGAGCACTTCAATCAGATTGGCTCGACGAAGCTGGTATCGATCCAGATTGCGGCGCATTCCTCGCTTTAAGGTACGGTCTGCATTGGAAGTTATGGGTTTTCCCTTCTCAAAATTAGTTTGTTCATCTACCGTTAGTGGATTTACTCTAACCCCAATTTTTTCAATTGATGAGTGTTCGAGACTATCAGCTTCTACCACTTTTGCCCAGCCTATGCTTGTGGTACCCAAATCCAATCCTAAAATCTTTTTTGTTGTCATAGTTATTAATTCAATACATTAATTATCTTTGATATTCATTGAAAGCCAATCGCAATAAGGATTATTCCGTTGTGAAAACATTTAAGGTGGGGAGCATTCCTCGCCTTTTTTATTTCCCTGAAAAATTATTGAAAACTATTGGATTAGTTACCTTTAAAAAACATGAACTTTGTCACATTCATAAAACACCTCTTTTTAATCCTATATAAAAAGGAAAAAGTTCAAAACACATGCCTATTTACTCCTTAAATAAGCCAGTGACACACTTATAAAAGTGGTTCACCTTAACCACATCCACTCATAAACCCGAAAACACTACCAATCATTGACTCAAAATAACTCGAACCGGATACCCTATCAAGACTGTCGGCTTTCCAAAAGTTAGAATCCGGTCTTCGTGAAATTCTGATACTTGCAGCACTGTAATCGGGCAAACTTTTAGAAAGTTCTTAATAACTGGCCACAAAAAAGCCGTTTCCCCTTGTCGAAGAAACGGCTCCATTGTTGGTTAAACCTTTAACGCAATTACCCAGCCTTCACAGCTTCTGGTTGCCCGGCAGTTTTCAGCTCCAGTTTGAGACTGGCCTGCTCACTGCCAGAAAATTTACAATCCACTTTCAACTTGTGGCTGCCTTTGCCCAGGGCAAACTTTGCCGGATCTACCTTCACACTGCTGATGGCGTTCCAGCTGTTGTCGTACAACACCACCTTGTTACCTCCATCATACTTCAGGTATTGCCCTGGCTGGATGCGAACAGGCAGGTCAATCTTCTTGTAATCATCTATTTCCAAAAACAAATCTACAGCCGTAGCACCATTGGTTGTTTGCAGGATAAAACCCATGGGCTGCTCTGTATGGGGGTTATTCATCTCAAACTGAGACCACACCGGCTCCCCGGGTTGCCTTATTTTCAGCTTGTGCTCAAATCGCTGCACATGATAGGGTATCAGCTTCCATTCGTTATCTGATATAGTTTGCAGGGCAAACTCAGCTTTAATGTCTTCCATCCGTTTCTTTTGATCGGCTGAAAAAGCTTTTCCCATACGGGCTTTTTCCCATTGTTTTATTTTCTCCAAGATTTCATCTCCAAAGCCGTTTTTGTTCACCAGCCCCGCTGATGTGACCAGGGCATAGCCAGCATCGAAAGCCGCACTACGGGCCAGCATCCAGTCTATGTCTTCCAGGCTCGTATTGTCGCGCATGCTAAACCACCCCAGCATACAGGGGATGAAATTTCTTCGGAAATAGTCCTGATTGAGCAATCGGTAGGAGGTCTGACTTTCCCTGAAACCAGCATACCAGGGCTCACCCCAGTTCATACGGGTGAACATGTGCCAAAAGTAATGTCCCGGCCTGCTGGCATCCATGATGTAGTCGTTTTTGATCTCGGGCTGTAGGTTGTCGTACCAGTTTTTCACGAACAACACCTCCCCATAAGCGCCCATCCCTGTTGACTGGTTGCCTTCCAGCCCATCAAAAGATATCTGTTTCAAACCGGTTTCGTTGTAGAGCTTTGCCAGCCTGGCCGACACTTCCAGCGACAACTCCGTATTCGTAAGGAATGTCTTGTAACCATGATCGGCCAGTTTGGCTATTTCAATTCCTTTGGTATGTGTTGATGCCTGGGTATCGAAGGCACCCCTTTCACAATTGAGCAATATCCATGGTGCTTTTTCAGACACCCGTTCGTAGCGCACCAACTCATTGCCTATCATCACGGCATGCAGGCTGTTGTTTTTCATTTGGTTGAAAAACTTAGGATCGGCGATCTCAATGTCCTTATCAGTAGCTGATATCGCCTTTGCCAGTGTACTGACACCAACTCTCGCCAGGCGCTTGTCCGGCACGGGTGTCACGTAAGGGTCGTTGGTCGTGATGAAGTTGGAAAGGGTGTGGGCACCTACTTTTAATCCTGCGGCTTCTGCCTTTTCCACACAGGCTTGCATACTTGCCCAGTTGTTGGGGAAGCCTTTTTCATGCAGGTCAAATCGCCCCCAGTTTTGGAATGGCCCTCCCTGGTAAAGATATTTCAGGCCTGCTTTTTTGGTGAGCTCTATGGCTTCATCTATGTTTTGTTCATTAAACCCCTGGATCAGGTAGGCCGAGGTAGCATCGGTAGCACGCTTGGCCCACTTGCCATTGAGCATTGGATGTGGGAGCCCTTCAGCCAGCTCTATGTCTTCTATCACATCTAGTACTTTATCCGGGGCACAGCCAAACAAGGCTATTTTAGACCCTATCATACCCTCATCATCATAAGCTGGTGCTGTGTAATACTCATGGTTCATGCTGGGTACTACCCGCTCTTTCGAACGGTTTCGTGTGTAGGCCTGCAGGGAGCTACCATAGTCTTGAGGGAGGCCCGTATGCCCCCGATAGAGGATATTGAGAGAATCGGAAATATCCACCAAACTGGTCGTG
Source organism: Cyclobacteriaceae bacterium (assembly GCA_040222275.1). Taxonomy (GTDB): domain Bacteria; phylum Bacteroidota; class Bacteroidia; order Cytophagales; family Cyclobacteriaceae; genus CAXBNB01. The sequence goes on along the minus strand of JAVKDJ010000072.1, from coordinate 123,254 downwards.
GCAAAAATGTTGTAAGAAGGTGTGGAATCATCTTCCCGGGACGGGTACCCCCCTAGCGTGCGTGGATTGAGTGCCTGTATGCCTATGGCAAACTGCTTGTCGCGCACTACTCCGACTGTTTCCCCGACTGTTTCTTTAATAGTCGTCTGAAATGGCCCCCAAAGCACCAATTCTACTTTATCCCTGTTGGTGAGTGAGGTAAGCTCCAGGGTGATGTAGCTTTCTTTGTGCTCTACTTTTATGGTAGCCTCCACCTGCTGCGAAGGAAAGCTGAGCGAAACTATGCCCGCTGACTCGTCCCAGTTGACTGACGAAGGATATATCAGTTCGTTGGCCACACGTATGGCCATGAGGGCATTGTCATCGGCTAAATGGGCATAGTTTTCAGTTGCATTTGCCAGCTTCGTGATTTTCCCCATCTGGTCAAAGGCTATAGTAAAATCGTTGGTGATGAGTTCGTTTTTTTGCTGGGTACAGGATACAGCCAACACCATCATTACCATGTAGAAATATCTTAAATTCATTTTATACTTATTTATATTCTTACTTTATTCTATCACCAACCATGTATTGCCCATGGCGGGCACTTCAATTTCTACCTCCACATTGTAATCGCGATCTACCGTGTAGGTTTTCGCTTCCCCTTCTTGTATGGATATGGTAGCCCTATCGTGCAATCCGGTGTAGTACATGGGAATTTTCACTTTCTTTACTATCGCTTCGCTCGTGGGGTTAAAGTACATGACAAAACCTTTTTCGGTCAACTCAGGATTGACATGCATCATACCGTCAATACCCCTACCATCGGCCCGCTTCAGGTGAACGATGGGTGAGTTCAGTATCTCCCTGTATTTTTTATACCATTTTACTACTTTGATCACCGTCTGTTTGGTTCTCTCGGTATCGTATAGCCTTGGCCCACGGTAGCAGGCTTGCACACCCGTACCGTAGTTTTGCAGCATGTGTGCCTCGTAGGCATCCAGGTGCTCATCGAGCGGTTCGATGGTAGCAGCTGCTCCTCCACCATGATACTGGGTGAGCGGCACAAAAGTCCAACTCATACTGGGCATCCGCTCCCAGGTGCCATCGTAGATGTTTTGGCGCCCCAGCACCAGCTGTCGCTCCCTGGGTAGCGACCAGTTTACTTCCCTATAGCCTATCCCGTTTTTGGTGCTGCCACTGAGGTAATACCAATCGGGTATATTGAGTGATATGCCATTTTCATTGCTCCACTTATAATAATCTGTGATCCTTTTCCATGCTTTCCACTGCGAATCTTCCACTCCTTTGTGAGCTACATGCGAGGTAGAGGCACAAAACTGACCAGGGTATGAGCCATCATGCTCCAGCAGGTCGAAACCGGTTTTTTCAAAGAAGGTTTTCAGCTTTTTGAAGTAGTCTATCCCCCACTGGCTGTTGAGGCAGGGAGAGCTACCATGGATCACCCCTCCCCGCTTACCTGTTTTGGGGTTTATCACGTCTACTTCTTCACTTATCCACCTGCTCGACAGCAGTGAATACCCTCCCAATTCGATACCACGCTCGTGTGCATAATCTGCCAGGGCCTTAAATTTTTCTATGTTTTGGCGCGATGTATCTTCCATATTCAGCCCACTGCCAAAGCTGAGTATCACCATCTCATAGCCTGTTTCTTTGCACTGGTCTATCGCGGTTTTGACTTTCTGTTCGTCTGTAGTGGTCAGGTGCAAAAAGAGCGGGTTTTCTGTAGTCCAGGGTGCCAGCACGTTGTACATTCTGTTGGTTGTCAATCCTTTTCGTTGACGGTCGTGGTTATCATATGGCAGTTCCCAAACCCGGAAAGATTCAAATACCTGTCCCTTTTCTATCGTTTCATTAGGTCCCAACGGCAGCTTGCACTCCAGCAAGCAAGGCGTATTTCGTGGATAGTTGGCTTGTGAGGTATAGCGAGGGTCTTTTTCCCAGTGCACCACCTGATTGGCCCCTTTCATACTCATAGCGTGAAATTCGTAATCACTCTCCACATGGATATTGGGCAACATCCAGCCTGTTTCCCCACGCTCCACCGCACTTTCGGGTTCTATCATGGCCAGCTGCTCGGCCACAAAGCTATCCAGTGTTATGTCCTTATCTCCCTTATTGTGAATGGTAAACCACTTACTGATCAGCGGTATGCCATCGTAGATTTCGTAATGCACTTCTACTTTTGTACCAGGCAAGTCAGTATGCGCATATTCAAAGACCAGTTCCTTTCCTCTGGTTGGTTCTTTTTCTACCAACGCCCATCGCCTGTTTTTCCAGTTGATTCGGGGTTTTATTTCTTCTACTCTAAAAGTTTGAACCTGAAACGACCCTGCAGGGCTCCACATCTGGTCGAGCCACTCTCTTTTGAGGTAACCGTACTCTACCTGACCATCGAGCCCTCCCACCCAATATTCTTCTCCATCTATGGTAAGGAGTGCTTCGGGTCCCACACCCCGCAACATGGTTTCGCCTGTCACCAGATTAGTAAAATCTACCGTAGCGCAGTTGGGGCTCACCCTGAACGTACGGCTTACCAGCCCATTAGAAAGTATGATTTCTTTTTCGCTTTCTCCCTGCATCACCTGCGATGGCAGTGTCACTTTTTCCACCAACCAGTCTTGCTGTACTCCATCTGTATAGGCTGTAGACGTTTTGGGCAGCTGCTGTACGAGTGGCGCTATGGTCGATGCAAATTGCCCATCGGCTTTTTGCATGCGTGCCAAATAGTTACTATCTACTATTTGCGGACGAAACCCTGCAAAATAGCAGGTAGGGTCTATCCAAACGGCATGATCGCCAGACACCCCGTCTCCGGCATCTTCTACTTCCAACTCAAGCAGTTGCACACCTTTTACTTTCAGGTCTACATCCAGAGGCTTACTACCTCCTTTTACCTTTTTACTTTTCCAGAGAACCTTGCCGTCTCCTTTTATCACAAACCTGACAGATCCGGATGCTATGGAGGTTTCTGTATTGGCTATGCCTACAAACCTGCGGTTGTCCCCTTCTTCTTTATAAAAAAGTTTGGTGCCGTCTCCCAGTGCGTTGAATTTTACTTCACCTATTTTCTCCAAAGGATCTTGTATGCCCGCTTTAGTCGTAAACTGCTCTGTCTTTCCATCAAGATATACCACAATGGTACTTCTCGATATGGTGCCTATACCGTTTTTGTATGGCTGGCCTGCTACCTGTATTTTCTCGCCTGTAATCGCCCGGTTCGATTGGGCTTTCCACCAGGGTTGCTCGATTTTGTTTACATCCATGCCCGACAGCTTGGCCTGGTCGAGGTTGTCGGGATGTGCCCACAACTGGATGGCACTAAACCAAAGCATTAAAAATATTTTGCTTGTAAGTGTATTCATTCTTTTTCGTTCAGCTTGTAGTTAGATTATTTATTTCAGTGTTAGTTTTTTGTATATGGTTTTTAACCTCTTTTTAATAAGTGTGGTGTAATTTGAGGATTTACCAGATGGGTTTCAAGTGTTGTTTTCGATATGGCCTTTTTATCGAAATACCAATAATTTAAAAAGAAGGTGTTGGTTAGTTTTTTATAATCTTCCTGGACACTTCCTGACCTCCATTATTTATACGAACAAAATAAATCCCTTTTGTCAAGGTTTTAACTTCAGGCACTATGATCTCCAAGGGCGCACCCTGCATTTTGTACTTTCTGGAAAAATAAACAACACCGGAAACACCTACTATTTCCACACCCACTTCCCCTTGGAGCACACCACTAAATTGAATTTTAACATGGTCTGAAAATGGATTAGGATAAGCCTTCCATGTAAAAACCTGACTTTCATTATCTATTGTAGCCACTACTGGCTTCTTCATGCTTCCATAAGTTTCACCAATCACTTCTTGCTGCTGGCCTTCCACAAATTTCACAGATTGGTTGGCACCTATGCCATACACTTTTTCTATCAATCCACTTGGCCAAAAAATGACTAGCTCATCTATCGAACCACTATTTCCCAGCCCAAAATGAAGTGGCTTTATATCCTGCCCGAGAAAATTGGCTCCATGATTGAGGCGATGTTGAAGTTTTTCCCCTGTTTTTATTTTCAGTACAGCCCCAAAAGCATTTCTATTGCTCTTTGTACCTTCAAGATCTACTTTAATCCAATTTCCCTTTTTTTCAATAGTATTGCTGTAAAGCACCGGGCTATGCCCCCAATTGGTAAAGGCCATATCAAGGTCGCCATCGTTGTTGTAATCAAATACAACCAAGCCTCTTCCATCATTCTCATTGTTTACGCCGTATTTTGAGGCACTTTCTTCAAACTTGTTATCGGATGCTACAAACAGCCTGTTATAGTCCGGGCCATTTGCCAAAAAATGTTGCTGGTTTACCAGGTACATGTCTTCATCTGTATCATGGTCCATATCGAGAAAACGAACACCCCATCCCCATCCTGCATCCTTAAAACCCCTGTGTAGCCACTCATTTCTAAAACCAATTCCTTTGTTTACAAAGAAAGGGTTTGGATGTTCCTGCCATATATTGGTCAAGTAAATATCAAAATCACCATCTCCAAACAGGTCGCAGACATCTACTCCCATACCATGTCCTATATCATTTAGCCTGTATTCTTTGGTGGCCTCCAAAAAGGTACCATCTTTCTGATTGACAAATAGGTCGTTATCAGCAAAGTCGTTCATTAGGTACAAATCCGGGTAAGTATCGTAGTTTACATCTATAGGCAAAGCCGTCCATGTTTGCAGGCCTACCGCTAGATTGCTCTCTGTACTTACATCAGAAAACCTGCCCTCCCCATCGTTTCTAAAAAGCCTGTTGGGTTGGTTCCAATCGCTCACGTATAAATCCAATTTGCCATCAACATTGTAGTCCCACCAGACACTGCTCGAGCTATAACATTCACAACCCGCCACCCCGGCATTTTCCGTGATATCCGTGAAAGTTCCGTCCCCATTGTTCTCCCATAGTTGATCCAATCCATAATTGGTCAAAAAAAGGTCTGGGTAGCCATCGTTATTAAAATCTCCCCAACTTGCACCCATCTTAATCCCCATCTCTGCTGGTTTGTTCTGGTTGTATTGGAAATGGAGCAAACCGGACTGTTCAGTTGCATCCACAAAACTTCCATTTACATTTTTGAGTAGTCGGTTCCAGGTGGATCTGTCAAGGGGATCGTAGGCTTCAGCTGCTACAATGTACACATCCAAACTGCCATTGTTGTCATAATCTGCTACCGATATTCCATTTCCCTTTTGTATTTCGCTCTTTTGCCCTAAAGTCCTGATATGTTCAAAGCCCTGACCATAGACAGTTGTCCCACAAAAGAGTAATAAGAAAAACTTTAATAAGCTCATAACCTCTGCCGATTGCACTACATACTTGTGTTAAAAAAAAGAGGTCACTCCCATGATATTAAGTGACCTCTTCTTAAACTAAATCAATAAAAACTTTTGATACCAGTTATCCCTGAAGTAGTTTCATTAGGAATTTCATTGATTCCAATCCGGTATAAGATCGAAAATTAATTTGTCATGTTTCAGGTACTGCCATATATGAGGGCAGAACCCCGAAAAATCCTTTCGACTAGTTTACCGGTTTGGAGGACGCATCAAAACGTCGGATCAAATGCCCCGCCCCAATCTTTATTCTGAACAAGATTGCTATTCCTCTGAATCTGACTCAAAGGAATGGGGGCAAAATAGTAACTCTCTGGTACGGTATGTTCTGTAAAAGTTGCATTTAAAATGGGCACCACTTCATAATCAAAATCGGTTGGCAAATAATCAAATTGTCCTTTGCCCGGGTCTTTACCTCCCCTTAATACAGACCTCAACCCTTCTTCCGTCTCTCCGTCCAACTCATGGAGCATCCTCCATCTTTTTAGGTCCCAAAACCTTTTCCCTTCATAGGCAAACTCTATGTATCGCTCATTTCGAATGGCTTCACGCACATCTACCTGAGAGACAACACCTGCCAATCCATACTCATCCCCGGCACCTGGTTCTATTCCAGCCCTCTTTCTTATCTCTTTCAACACTTCCAGGGCATCATCTGTCCTTCCATTTTCGTTGGCTGCCTCTGCAAAATTTAGTAGCACTTCGGCATACCTGATCTCAATCCAGTCCACATCATTTAAGGCCACTTGTTCTACAATCAGGTCTTCCTGCAAGCCCTTTCTTGTATAGAACCCTGTTCTGGCAAATTCAGATGCCTCATCAAAACCATCCTCCGCATCAGCCAATAGCGCATCTGTATATTGTCTTCTTCCTGTAATTCCGCTCAATTCAAAAATAGCCCCGTTGTACACCACATTGGTGTAAAACCTCGGGTCTCTATTTTCCCAATAGGTCTGTAGGCTGTAGCTATAATTAGGTGATGTGCCTGGGCTATACCCATCAGCCATAGGGTAAGCGGCCACATGTTTCCATAGCGGCTGGTCACCTCCGGTTGCGTTTTTGGACTGGGTAAGTGGACGTACCCTGTCTTCCCTTCTACCGTTAGACCTGTCAGGATCGGTAAATTTAACCGTAAGCACAGCTTCAGTATTGCCCTCATTGCTCACAGACCAAATATCCGGGTAACTTGAATTTAAGCCGAATCCCATGTTCTCCAGTTGTGTTTTAGCTGTCTCTGTGGCTGACAGTGCTGCCGCCCAATATTGGTTGCTATAGGGAGCATCAGGATTAAACAAAGGACTGGCCATATACAGCGCTACCCTGCCTTTAAAAGCCAGAGCACTAGCCAAACCAATCCTACCCTTGTCATTTTCAGCAAACTTCTGGCCATCAAGCAACTTGATGGCTTCATCTAAATCTGCAATAATTGCATTAAATGTTTCAAGTGATGAAGCCCTGGCCACTAACAGCTCGTCATTCAACCCTTGTGGCTCAAAAATCAGCGGCACACCACCATAGACCCGCAACAAATTGAAATAGCTCCACGCCCGAAGAAATAAAGCCTGCCCTACTATGGTATTTCTGATGACTGGTTCCAGGCTGCCCTCATCTATTTCGGCCAGCAAGATATTTATCGTCCTTATATCCCGGTATTGGTTGTCAAATGACCCACTCCAGCTATGACTATTTTCGGTAATAGCGTTGGGGCCAAATACTCCCACAGTCTCATCGGCCGGGTGGCCACTGTCTACAGCACTGCTGCCTGTTGGCCATGCTGCGGGCATTACCTCCCTATAGATATTGGTAAGGTAGGCATTCGCTAATTGTGGGTCGTTCCAGGTTGCCCCGGGATCAAAAGCAGAAAGATTGTCCACATCCAACACATCGGTACAAGCCTGAAACATGAACAATGCCAATGACATAAAAATTGTTCTTATTATATTTTTCATCTTTCTAAAAATTAAAATGAGAAATTGATACCTCCAGAAAAGGTTTTGAAAATGGGGTAAGAATCTAAGGTAGCTTGCTCCGGGTCATATTCATCGAAACCTGAAATTACCAGCAAATTCGTACCGTTAACAAAAACGGTGAATTTTTCAATTCCTACTTTACTGATGATTGACTTGGGCAATTCATAAGCAATGTTCACATTTTTCAACCTTAGGTAAGATCCGCTTCTTTGCCAGAAATTAGACACTCCATGCCCATTTTCAATCTGGCCCCAGTTGTTTTCTACCCGAGGGTATTTGCCGTTGGGGTTTTCTTCAGACCAGGCCTCAGTCCAGAGTTGAAAATATGGCCTTGCTTGTTGAAAAACACCTCCATTGCTGGTATTTCGGGTAGATACATACTTATCATAAGCTCCAACTCCCTGGAAAAACAGATCTACAACAATCCCTTTCCACCTCAAATTTCCACTTATACCATAGTTTATTCTAGGGGTGGTATTCTCCGACAAAACGGTTATATCATTTCCATCCACAACACCATCAGGCCCTTCGGAAAAACTTGCTCCCCTGATGTCTTCGAACAGTATCTCTCCCATTTGGGGTTTTCTTCCAAATTGGGTGAAATCATTAGGCAGTGCATCTACTACAGCCTGGTCCCTAATAATGCCTTTAGACACAAATCCAACTACACGATTGTTTGGCCTGCCAATCCTGCTTTGAAAATCAAAAATACCATCAGCCTCTGGCCATGCTACCCATTCATCTTTTGCAAATCCCATATTGGCCCCAATAGAATATTGGATTTCACCCGATCTTTTACGATAGTTTACGGCAACTTCAAATCCAGAAATCTTTCTTTCAGCCACATTGGTAGAAGGCAAACTTGAACCAAAAGTTCCGGGTACAGTCACAGTTGGAGGTGCCAAGATATCGGTAATATTGTTTCTGAATATATCAAATACAAAGTCCAGTTTATTATCAAACAGGCCTACATCAACCCCGGCATTCCAGGTGGTATGTGTTTCCCAGGTAATATTAGGATTAGGTGTGGCATTTTGTGGCCTGATACCATCTCCTAGTCCACCTTCAAAAACATACGAGGAACCCCTTATGAAATTGTTTTGAAATTGGAAAGGTGCTACCTCATCCCTACCTGTACTACCTCTGGACGCCCTAACTTTCAGGTTGTTGATAAAAGAAATATCGAAGAAATCTTCTTCAGAAATCCTCCACCCTAAGGATACAGAAGGAAAGAACCCAAACCTGTTGCCATCAGGAAAAATATAAGAACCATCCTGACGAAAAGAAAATTCGGCCAGATACTTATCTGCAAAGGAATAATTGATACGGCCCAAATAAGACAAGCGTCCGGTATTGCTTTCAGAGCCATTGAACGAACGCCTTTCCGCACTATTGCTGGCCGATAAAATCTGATCAATGCCAGCAGAAAGCAGTTCACTTGCGGTACCGTTTATTCCTTTATACCTTGATTCTGCTTGTTCAAAGCCAAGCATACCACTTACATTGTGGTCACCAAAAGTATTGGTATATGTTAAGAATCCATTAAATTGATAACGTTCGGTTATGCTAAAAGCCTCGTCAATACCAGGAAAAGACCTACCCAGGTTGTTCACCACATCTTCACTGCCATCGGTAACTAAAGGAGCCAACCTAAACCTGTCTACACCGGTACTTCCTACTGTTTGCACCCTTAGGCTCCTGTTTAAAAGGACAAAGTTCTTTTGGTTTCTAACATCCTGACGGAAATTACCCTGTACGTTCACCGACAGGCCTTTTATCTGTGGAATGTCGATTTTGAGGTTCATAATCCCGTTAAAAGTATTGTAGAGAATCCTTCTATAGCCATCTCCATTGACAACCTCAGCTGGGTTAAAGCCCCAGGCGGGTTGAACTACTGCCACAGCATCGGGATCATTGGATGAGCTTGGGGTACCATCTAGCCTTGAATAAAATGGATACAATCTCGACAAATTGAAAGTAGCCCTATAGAAATCTGCAACAACAAACCCTTCTCCATTATCTCCATCATAAGGCCAGTAAAACCTATCAGTTTCCCTTCTATTTCCACTCAGGTTGGTAGAAAGTGTAATATTTTTCGTAATCTTGGCATCAACTTTGGCCCTGAAATTATATCTGTTAAAGTTCGTATTGTCATAAGACCCTTTTGATTTGTTGAAGCCAGCAGAAAAGAAATAAGTAACATTTTCTGATCCACCCCTAACGCTCAGGTTATGCTGTTGGGATGAAGGTGAACGCCAAATCTCGTCATTCACATTTCGATAGTTTACATTGCGGGCAAAGTCCAGAACATCGTTTCCAAATGGTAATTCGAAATTAGGATCAGGGTTTGGACTGGCTAAATTTCTGTGTTTGGCTATATTGTTCATATGAACAATCTCCTGCTCTGCTGTATAGTTTTGAAGAGGCTTGGTAAGCTCATTGGTAGTAAAAACATTGCTGTAATTGAATATCACTTTTCCGGATTCTCCACCCCTGGTTGTTACCAAAACAACCCCGCCAGATGCCCGGGCACCATATATGGCCGCCGCTGCTGCATCTTTTAATACTGTAATGGTTTGAACTTCATTCGGATCCAATACATCAAATTGAGACTTGTCAGAAATCACATTATCTATGACATAAAGTGGGGCCACACCGGTACCTCTAATATTTATGGTAGAATTAGATCCCACAAAACTAGAATTTCCGATGATCTGGACACCAGGCAGTCTTCCTGCCAAGCTGTTGGATAGCTGAGATGTTGGAATGGATTGTATATCTTCAGCATTTACGGAAGCAACCGCAGACGTGAGGCTGGCTTTCTTTTGCTCACCATAGCCTATGACCACTACTTCGTTCAGGGTTTCCGCATCCACTACCAATTGTACGTCTACAACACTTCTGTTCCCCACTTCTACTTCATGCAGCTTGTAACCCACAAAAGAAAACACCAGGGTTGTCCCTTCAGGTACAGCAAGCTTATAATTACCCTCTAAATCTGTTGTAGTACCAATGGTAGTACCTTTAACCAATACCGAAGCACCAGGCAATCCTTCGCCATTTTCGTCTGTCACCTTACCTGAAATGTCTATTTGCTTATTTATTACAACTTCTACGGGTTGAATGTCTTTGCTTTTCCGCTTGCTTATGTTGATGAAGTTGTTGATCTGCCTAAACTGCAACCTGGACACCTTCGACAACTCCATAAGTACCTCGGCCACAGTGGCCTGCTCATAGTGTAGGCTGATCGTGGTGTTTTTGTTCAGGTCGTTTTTGTCGTATGCAAAATTAAAGTCTGTTTTTGCCTCTATCTCAGTAAGCACCTGTGACAGGTTTGAGTTTGTCACTTTAATGTCGACCAGGACCTCCCTTATGCTACTGGCTTTCTGAGCATTGCCATTGGAAGCCAACAATACACCTGCCAGTGCGCAGATTATCAAGATACTTGAAAACGTGTATTTCGACATCATAAAAATTATTCGTAATAGTTTTATTTTCATAACTTTATGCTTTGGTTTTATTTATAAAATCATTCAACCATTTCCTGTTTTGGCTGAAAGAGCGTCAACTATATTCAACAAATCCGGAAATGGACAATTTGCATCCGATCCTCCTTCTAAAGGGGGGTCGGTATTTTTTTATAGGGTCACTGGGTCATTGGCGCTGGTTTAAAAGTTAGGGTAACATCTTCTCCTTCTATGAGGTACTCAAAATTTTTAGTGAAGCCGATACCGGAAAGTATATTATCCAGATAGGCACCTTTAAATTTTGCAGTATAGTTCCATTCTTTAAGTTCTTTGGGTTTGTTTTTTACTTCAAAACGTACGCCATACCATCTGGAGAGCTTCGTGACTACCTCTTCAAAAGTGGCGTTCCTGAAGCTGATGACCCCATCTTTCCAGGCCAGGTCGTGCAAAGGGTCAAATGATGATTTTTCCATGGCATTTTCCACTTTGTCAAAACGCACTTTTTCGCCTGGTTCGATGAATACCTGGTCTTCGTGCATGGGCTCTGCCAGCGATACCAGCACTTTTCCAGACTGAAGGTCCACATCAATAAAGCTGTCTTCTTCGTAGGCGGTGATGTTGAAAGAAGTGCCCAATGCCGTAGTGGTAATATTGCCTGTCTTTACAGAAAATGGGTGCTGGGGGTCATGCGCCACATCAAAATAAGCTTCCCCTTCCAATTCAACATACCTGTTGTTTCCCTGGCCAAAGGGCTTTTTGTATGATAGAGTGCTTTCCGAATTGAGCCATACCACAGTACCATCTGACAGGATTACCCTCGATTTTTCACCGGGAGCATTACTTTTTTGGACCCAATTGTTCTCTACTACCGGAGCAGTGCTCGCCGCATCCGAAACCTGTCCCAGGTACATCCACAAGCCGCACAATAAAACTACCGATGCTGCCACCACCCAGGCCAGCTGTTTGCGCAACCAAATACCTGAGGGCTGCCTCTGAGTAGAGGCCACCTGATCGATCTGCCCCTCTATATTGCCAAATACCGCGTCTGCATCCTGCATCAGGTCTTCGGTTTCTATTCCTTGCCAGGCTGCCTCTGAGAGTTCTTTCAACTTTTTGTTTTCTTCAGAAGCACCTACCCACTCCTCCATTTGCAGCTGCTCTTCCCGGCTGGCCTCTCCAGAAAGTACTTTGGCCATCAATCTTGAAAATTGGGGTTCGTGTATCACTGTTTTATCGAATTAAAATGTCTTTTCAACCGTTGGACACGGATTGTTGAATTTCCCCTTACAACTGGATGAAAAAAAATAAAAAGAACTGGTCAACCGGTTTTCGTACCTTTCAATACTTTCAGTTGAGGGGTGATATCCTGATGCTTTACCAAAGGCATCAAGGCGGTTCGCATTTTGGCGTAGGCCCTGCCCATCTGCACTTCAACAGTTTTTACAGAAAGTTGCAGGGCCTGGGCCACTTCGGCGTACTTCATGCCATCCTCCCGCACCATACGAAAAATAAGCTTACATTTTGGTGGAAGTTGGTCTATGGCTTCCAAAATATTTTCTTTGAGTTCGCTATCCAGAAACTGCTTTTCAGGGTTTTGCTGCGTGGAAGCGAAAGCGTATTCCTCACTATCCAGACTCTGCAGTATCACCCCCCTGTTGTCGCGGATATAGTTATAACAGAGGTTTTTCACCGACACATACAGATAACTCTCCAGGTTGTTTACTTCACTAAGTTTGTTTCGCTGGCTCCATACCTTCACAAACAGTGAAGACACCACCTCCTGGGCATCAATACCCGATTCAAGAATAAAAAAAGCATAATTGAGCAACTTCGGATAATACATATCGAAGAGCTGGCGAAACGCACGTCTGTCATCATGCCTGGCAATTGCATACACCATCTCTTCCTGAGTTTCTATGGTGTACCCGACTTTCGTATTTGCGCCTTTTCCCAATTTCAATATCGACAGTTTATCAGCCAACCTTTTGCAAAGGACACAAACTATAAAAAATCCCCTTACATGGTTTTAAAAAAAAATGATTTAAATAAAATTACTGATAAATAAGGAGTGATCAGTCAATAACATTGTCTTCATCAATCATTTTGCCTCTTAGAAACTTTTTTAAGGTGGCGTACTGATGAAAATATTTATACATTGATGATAAATCAACAACGAACAACAGCCCCCTGCCACTCACAGATCACGTCAAATCGTTTCACTCAATTAAAAAATGACGTATATTTGGCGTAAATTCCTGCAAATATGTATTTACTCGGGTATGATATTGGAAGTTCTTCCATAAAAGTAGCACTGATAGAAGCACAGTCACACGCAACAGTAGATGTACTCCAATACCCTGAAAATGATTTTGATATCATTGCCCGGCAAAGCGGGTGGGCAGAACAACAGCCCGAACTATGGTGGCAGGATTTATGCCTGGCCACACAAAAAATAATTCAAAAGAACAGGGTCAAGCCCACTGACATCAAGGGTATAGGTATCGCCTACCAAATGCATGGGCTGGTATTGATTGACAAAGACCTGCAAGTATTGAGGCCCGCCATCATCTGGTGCGACAGCAGGGCTGTATCTATTGGCCAAAAGGCATTCAGCGATATCGGGCCTGAGGAGTGCATTGTCAATTACCTCAATTCACCTGGCAATTTCACTGCTTCCAAACTCAAATGGGTGAAGGACAATGAACCTGATATATACGACAAAATATATAAAGTATTGCTCCCTGGCGACTACATCGCTATGAAGTTTACCAACGAGGTGCGCACAACCATTTCCGGTCTTTCCGAGGGCATTTTCTGGGACTTCAAAAAAAAGCGGGTGGCAGACGCCATCCTCGACTACTACGAACTTGACAACAGCCACCTCCCCGACATTGTCCCTACTTTTTCTTTTCAGGGAAGTGTATCGAAGAGGGCAGCACAACAAACAGGCCTGGCTACCGGAATCCCCATAACCTATCGTGCGGGGGACCAACCCAACAACGCGCTGAGCCTCAATGTGACCAACCCTGGGGAGATAGCTGCCACTAGTGGTACCTCGGGTGTAGTATATGGTATTGTCGATAGGCCAATTTCAGATATACACTCCAGGGTCAATGCCTTTGCCCATGTCAACTATGAAGAAAATTTTGACCGTATAGGCGTGCTGCTTTGCCTCAATGGGGCAGGCATTCAATACGGATGGATGAAAAACCAAATTGCCCTGAGCGGACGGCAATATGACGACATGGAGAGAATGGCCAGGTCGGTACCTATTGGCTCGGATGGCCTGTGCGTGCTCCCCTTTGGAAATGGCGCAGAGCGGATGCTTGAAAACAAGACCGTGAACTCACACATCCTCAACCTGGAATTTAACCGCCACACCAGGGCGCACATCTATCGAGGGGCACTCGAAGGGGTTGCCTTTTCGTTTGTGTATGGTGTCAACTTGTTGAAGGAAATGGGCCTGGATGTGGACATCATGCGCGTAGGCAATGACAACATGTTCCGTTCAGAAGTGTTTTCGATGACCATAGCCACATTGCTCGATTGCCACATCGAAGTAGTAGATACCACGGGTGCCATTGGGGCCGCCAAAGCATCGGGGGTGGCCAGCGGGATTTACAGTAGCCTGGAAGATGCCCTCTCTGGCATCAGCCCTATGATGATCCACGAACCACGGCTCAACCAGGCCCAATGCAACCAGGCCTACCACTATTGGCTTTCGTGCCTGGACAAAACCCTCTACCAGGTGCACTCCAAAGGAAACAGACCTGAAGTGCTCAAAGCCAAAAACACCGAACTCAAAAGGGAACTGGACGAAAAAAACAAGGAGCTTGCCTCCTCTAAAATGCAACTGGTGGGCAAAGACGACTTTTTGCTCGACATTAAAGATTCCCTGACTGAATTGGGAAATGCCGGAATGGATGAAAATACGACAAAGAAAATAAACAAGCTCATTTCCAAAATTGACGACAGCCTGGGTGGCAGCAAAGAATGGAAAGCGTTTGAAAACCAATTCGATCTGTTACACAGCGACTTTTTCAAAAAACTAAGGTCAGATTACCCCAAACTTTCTGTAGCTGACGCCAAACTCTGCATGCTGCTGAAAATGAAACTCTCAACAAAAGAAATTGCCAACAACCTCAACCTTTCCGTAAGGGGAATCGAAACCAGACGCTATCGCCTCAGGAAAAAATTACAGCTCAACAAAGAGCAAGTGCTGGAGGAATTGCTGGACAGGCTATAGCCCAGGACATTGTCTGAAAGGTCAGCGCCAAGTTTACCTGATACTACTTTTCATCAACACTCAATGGTTTCATAAAGTAGTGCATCAGAGTCCCGCATAGTCAATCTCGTTACGGCCACCTTTCATGACGTATCATTGAATATTAATGAAGAAATATTGAAGTACCCGATTTAACCCATCTCAAAGCCATTAGAATTTCCTTTGCTAATGTGATCAAAACAAATTGACCCGCATACCGAAAAGACAACAAGCATTCATGTATTTAATAGGATATGACATAGGGAGTTCATCCATCAAAGCGGCCCTGGTAGATAGCACCTCCGGCGAAACATTGAAGATAGCCCAATACCCCGAATCAGAAATGGACATCATTTCCCGCCAAAAAGGTTGGGCAGAACAACAGCCTGAGCTTTGGTGGGAAAATGTAGGCCATGCCACAAAAAAACTATTGGACGGCTCTACCATCAACAAGGCCGACATCAAAGGAATAGGTATTTCCTATCAGATGCATGGCTTGGTGCTGGTGGACAAAGACCATCATGTACTGCGGCCATCCATTATCTGGTGCGACAGCAGGGCTGTAGAAATTGGCAACCAGGCTTTTGACAGCATAGGGCACGAAAAGTGCCTGAAACACCTGCTCAACTCACCGGGGAATTTCACGGCCTCAAAGCTCAAGTGGGTGAAGGACAATGAACCCCAGCTTTACGAAAAAATAGACAAGGCCATGTTGCCAGGCGACTACATAGCCTTGAAAATGACTGGAGAAGCCAAAACCACCATTTCAGGCTTGTCGGAAGGTATGTTTTGGGATTTTGAGGAAAATGGTGTCGCAGATTTTCTGCTGGAAAACTACGGACTGCACAGCGACTTGATACCTGAGATTGTCCCCACATTTTCAGATCAGGGGCGGTTGCATCGTGAAGCTGCCGATTTTCTAGGTTTGGCCAGTGGCATACCAGTTTGCTACAGGGCTGGCGACCAGCCCAACAACGCCATGTCGCTGAACGTATTGAACCCGGGCGAAATAGCCGCTACAGGGGGCACCTCAGGGGTAGTTTATGGAGTGGTGAACCGCCCATTTATTGATAGTAAAACCAGGGTGAATTCTTTTGCCCATGTGAATTACACAAAAGAAGACCCAAGGATTGGCGTCCTGCTTTGTGTAAATGGAGCGGGGATACAATACAGTTGGATGCGCCAGATGCTGGCCAACGACGGGGTGTCCTATACCGATATGGAACGTATGATTTCGTCGGTACAAGTGAATTCAGATGGCCTTCGGATCATTCCTTTTGGAAATGGTGCCGAACGCGTACTGCAAAACAACGATGTGGGTGGCCACATCATCAATATTCAATTTAACAGGCACAGCAAAGCCCATTTTTACCGGGCAGCATTGGAGGGTATCGCCTATTCGTTCATTTATGGCGTGGAGGTGATGAAATCCCTGGGGCTTGATACCAATGTAATGCGTGTTGGCAATGACAACCTGTTTCAATCGGAGGTGTTTTCGCATACCATTGCAACCATACTTGATTGCGAAATCGAGATGATAGAAACCACCGGGGCTGTCGGGGCGGCTAAAGCTTCTGGGATTGCCGCAGGCATATATCATTCCCCCGGTGAAGCCTTCAAAGATACCCAGGTAATCAAATCTTACCACTCGGTTGGCAATAGGGAAATGTACAAAAACGGGTACGAAACCTGGAAATCTGATTTGGAAAAAATATTAGCATAAGAAGACTTTAAATAAATATGATCATGGAAGAATTGAACATTGTAACAGGAGACAAAGAATTTTTCGAAGGAATTGGAAAAATACAATACGAAGGCAGGGGATCGGACAATCCGCTTTCTTTTAAATTTTATGATGAAAACAAAGTAGTGGCAGGCAAAACAATGAAAGAACATTTCAGGTTTGCCACGGCCTACTGGCATACCTTCTGCGGCACTGGGGCCGACCCGTTCGGCCCAGGCACCAAAGTATTCCCCTGGGATGCCAAAAACGATGCGCTCGGGGCGGCCAAAGACAAAATGGATGCAGCTTTTGAATTCATCACAAAGATAGGCATGCCCTACTATTGCTTCCATGATTTTGACCTGATCCAGGAAGGCGCTACCCTGAAAGAGTCCACACAGAGGTTGGAACAAATCACCGACTATGCCCAGGAGAAACAAAAAGCTTCAGGTGTAAAATTGCTTTGGGGCACAGCCAATGCATTTTCCAACCCCCGCTACATGAATGGTGCAGCCACCAACCCGGATTTTGATATAGTGGCTTACGCCGGTGCACAAATCAAAAATGCCCTGGATGCCACCATCAAACTGGGTGGGGAAAATTATGTATTCTGGGGTGGCCGTGAAGGCTATATGTCTTTGCTGAATACCAACATGAAAAAAGAGCTCGAACACCTGGCGACATTCCTGCACATGGCCAAAGATTATGCCCGCGCACAAGGTTTCAAGGGAAATTTCTTCATCGAACCCAAGCCAATGGAACCCAGCAAGCACCAATATGATTTTGATGCAGCAACGGTCATAGGATTCTTGAGGGAATACGATCTCCTCGCTGATTTTAAATTGAACATCGAAGTAAACCATGCCACCCTGGCCCAGCACACTTTTGCACACGAGCTGCAAGTGGCTTCTGATGCCGGCCTCCTCGGAAGCATTGATGCCAACCGGGGCGACTACCAAAATGGCTGGGATACCGACCAGTTCCCCACAGATATCTACGAACTGACAGAAGCCATGCTGATCATCCTGGATGGTGATGGGCTGCAGGGAGGAGGTGTCAATTTTGACGCCAAAACCAGAAGAAACTCAACTGATCTGGCCGATATCTTTTATGCCCATATTGGGGGCATGGACGTATTTGCCCGTGCTTTGCTTACAGCCCAGGATATTTTGGACAACTCCAACTACAGAAACCTGCGAAAGGCCCGGTACAGCTCATTCAATACCATTCAGGGCAAAGAATTTGAGTCTGGCAAGATGGATTTGGCGAGCCTGGCTGAAATCGCCCACAAAAATGGAGAACCAAAGCTCAGAAGCGGGCAACAGGAGCTTTTCGAAAACATCCTAAACAACCACATATAAACTTCTTGAGTGAGCTAAAAATCCGCAATGGCTTTTTAGCTCACCTCAACTATCCCTACCTATTCCTATGTCAGCCCACAACAAATCCTATATCGTATATATCACCCTGGTAGCAACACTCGGCGGCCTCCTGTTTGGCTATGACACGGCTGTAATATCCGGTGCGGACAAATCCATCCAGGCTTTTTTGGTGGATAGTCTTGGCCTAAGTACATGGGTTCATGGGGCGACTATATCCAGTGCCCTGATTGGCTGTATTATAGGCGGGGCTTTGTCTGGTTTGTTTGCTTCCAAACTTGGACGAAGAAAATCCCTGATGTTGGCAGCCTTTCTGTTCTTTTTGTCGGCACTGGGTTCGGGATACCCGGAGTTTTTGTTTTTCGAAAGTGGCAAGCCAACGATGGGGTTGCTGTATATGTTCAACTTCTATAGGGTAATAGGTGGTATCGGTGTGGGCTTGGCGTCAGCCGTTTGCCCCATGTATATAGGCGAAATTGCACCGCCTGAAATAAGGGGAAGGTTGGTATCGCTCAACCAGTTTGCTATTATTTTCGGGATGCTCGTGGTGTATTTCGTCAACTGGGGAATAGCCAATGGACAAAGCCTGGAATGGATCAATGAAATCGGTTGGAGAAGGATGTTTTGGTCGGAAGCCATACCTGCCGGAATATTTGGGTTGCTGCTGTTCATAGTACCCGAAACACCCCGCTACCTCGCCCTGATCAAAAAAGAAAGCGAGGCACTTCAGGTGCTGGAGAAAATCAATGGTGCCGAAAAAGCAAAAATTATTTTGGCAGAAATAAAGGACACCATCGAACATCACTCAGCCGCACTTTTTTCCTATGGCAAGGTGGTCATCATCATCGGTATTTTGCTTTCTGTGTTTCAGCAGTTTGTGGGCATCAATGTGGCCCTTTACTATGCCCCCAGGATATTTGAAAGCATGGGAGCAGCCAAAGACGCATCCATGCTGCAAACGGTGGTCATGGGGTTGATCAATGTGGCCTTCACAGTAGTAGCCATCCTTACCGTAGATAGATGGGGGCGAAAGCCACTTCTTATGATCGGGTCAATAGGCATGGCCGTAGGCATGTTTGCCATTGGTGCATTGTCATTTATGAAAATCATAGGCATAAGCACACTCGTTTTCATCATTGTTTACACCGCTTCCTTTATGATGTCATGGGGGCCAATATGTTGGGTATTGATTTCTGAAATTTTCCCCAACAAAATCAGGGGAAGGGCTGTGGCTATAGCAGTTGCTGCACAATGGGCCTCCAACTATTTCATTTCCTCTACCTATCCCGCAATGATGGAGTTTAGCGGTGGCATGACCTATAGCTTTTATGGCTTGATGAGCCTGATTTCCTTCCTTTTTGTTTGGAAAATGGTACCCGAGACGAAGGGCAAAAGCCTGGAAGAAATAGAAAATGTCTGGCAAAAGTAAAACCTAAGCCTCAGGCGTACCACGCACCATTTAAACTATACCTACCTCTGACATTAGGAAAATTGCACCAAACCGTTATTTCCAAAAAAGGGGGCATCATCTGAAATAGCCGGGCAAGGGACATTTGGGGCACAGCACGTCTATTATACAGAGTTTCTTTCTATCCATACTTTGCAAAAGGCAAATCACACCCCGTGATATGTCGGGGTAGTTCAGATCAACCTGAACCAATTACCTTAAGCCTAAAATTCTTCATTGTCATTTGGGTTTATTAACTTTAACAACAATTCCATGAAATAACCGGGTTTTCCGTTGGGTTGGCAGATTTTTTTTTACATCGGTAGGTTGCAGGAAAACTGTTTGAGCTAAATATGTCTAATTCCCATGAAAAAACTAATTCCAATTTTATGCCTGCTGGCGGCATGTTCCAGTCCAGCGCCGAAACAGCAAACCAGCAAATCGGCCATTGCCATTAACAACGTCAACATAGTTAATGTAGCGGATGGAAGCATTGACCAGGAAAAATACCTGCTCATTGACTCAGGAAGGATCATCAGCATATCGGACAAAGCTTTTGAGCTTTCCAAGAACACCAAATCAATAGACGGCACGGGAAAATATATCATGCCTGGCCTGGCAGAAATGCACGCCCACATACCACCAGAACCAGCCGGAAAGGAGCATATTGAAAACATGCTGTTCCTATACCTGTCCAATGGCGTGACCACCATCAGGGGAATGCTTGGCCACCCACACCACCTCACTCTGCGCCAACAGGCACAGAACAACGAAATCCTGAGCCCAAGAATCTACACCTCCAGCCCATCTTTGAATGGAAACACCATAAAAACACCAGAAGAAGCCAGGGCCAAAGTAACAGGATATGGAAAGGATGGTTATGATTTTCTGAAAATACACCCAGGCATCAAATTAGAGGTTTTTGAAGAGTTGGTAAAAACTGCCAATGAGGTGGGCATTCCTTTTGCCGGGCATGTGCCGGTAGATGTGGGCATTCGCAGGGCCATCCAAAGCCAGTACACCTCTATTGACCATGTAGATGGCTATCTGGAGGGGCTGGTTCCTGAAAGTGCCAATGTAGTACCCAATGAAAATGGTTTTTTCGGGTACAATTTTACCCAGCTGGCTGATGAAGGCATGATTGAGGAGCTCGTGGCACTTACCAAAAAACATAATGTGTGGGTAGTGCCGACACAAAGCCTTTTCGACAGGTGGTTTTCTCCTGAAGACCCGGAAATATATGCCCAGGCTCCAGAAATGAAATATATGCCGCAATCCACTATTGAGCAATGGACGGAAAGCAAAGCTCGTATCATCGGAAACGAAAAATACAATGCCGATCAATGGGGGCGTTTCAACGAGATCAGGAACAAGCTGATCTATGAGCTACAACAAAGTAGCCCGGGGCTACTCCTGGGTTCTGACGCCCCACAGGTATTCAACGTGCCTGGCTTCTCTATCCATCATGAACTTCAAGGCATGATCAATGCCGGCCTTACCCCACTGGAGGCCGTACAGATTGGCACCATCAACCCTGCGGTCTTTTTTGGACAGAAAGGACAGTTCGGAGAAGTGATAGAAGGTGCCAGTGCCGATCTGATCCTGCTGGCTGCCAACCCCTTGGAAGACCTAAACAACCTAAAAAACCCCGACGGGGTGATGGTAAGGGGCAAGTGGCTGAGCCGTGAGGACATTGACAAAAAGCTGGCCAAAATCGCAAAGTATTCTGTTGATAAGTAAACCCTGCACCAAACAAAACCAGACGAAAACAATTTTCACAGTTCACAAGCAACCTAATTTACCAATATGGTATTAAACAAAAGAATCCCGTTCAAATACATCTTTTTTGATATCAAATTCGAAATACTATTTGTATTGAGCATCGGTTTGCTTTCACACTTTTTAATGTCCAAAGTAGATCCGGATACATTTGAGGTTCCACTGGCCATTCCTGCCTTTTTGGGTACGGCCATTTCAGTTTTGCTCTCTTTTAAAATGGGACAGTCTTATGACCGGTGGTGGGAAGCAAGAAAAGTCTGGGGGGCCATTGTCAACGACTCCCGAAGCTTCACCATCCAATTACAAACTTTTCTTTCCCCAACAAGTGATGGACAATCGATCAAAAAACTTGCTTTTAGGCAAATCGCCTGGTGCTACTGCCTCGGCCAGTCCCTAAGGGGGCTCGACCCATTTGCCAATCTGGAAAACTACATGTCCGAAGAAGACTTAAAACACCTGGAAAAATTTGGCAACAAGCCCCTCGCACTGATCCAGCTCAATGCCGGGGACATCAACGACCTGGTGCAAAAAAACAACTTAATCCTAACAAACATGTGCAACTGGACAATACGCTCGTGCGGCTGTGCGATTCCATGGGGAAAGCTGAAAGGATCAACAACACGGTCTTTCCCCCCAAATATAGAATGATCCTGCGCTGGACCATCTTCCTCTTTGTTATTCTATTGTCGGTATCCCTAGGGGCCCAATCCCTGGCCATAGAAATACCACTGCTCCTGCTTTTTTCCCTGGTATTCTTTTTACTCGAAAACTCTGCCTATCACTTGCAAGACCCTTTCAGGAACAGGCCGAGTGATACCGCTGTGACGAGCATAGCCCGTACCATCGAAATCAACATCAAACAATTGTTGGGTGAAAAAGACGTGCCATTACCCCTACCACAAGATGATTACTTTGTCCTCTAACCTATGTACTCAGTACCCAATACTCTGTACTCAATACCCATTAAAACTTTTTTCCCTAAATTAGGAATCGAATAATCTTAATTGCAACATTAAAACCCTACCATGAAGCCAATACTAGCATTAATTCTCACCTGTTTCAGCCTCAACCTTTATAGCCAGAACGACATGCTTTGTGTTGGCAGGCACTGGTCGGAAGATGAAGGAAATCTGATGCTGAAAAAATTTGCCACGGAATGGAGCGACCAAAACTCCTGGCAGCAACGCGCCGAACGGATCAAACGAGGCATTCGCGAAGGCATGCAGTTGAACAAAATGCCCGATATCAAAGGAAACTTCAACCCGATCATTCACAGCACACGGGAAATGGATGGCTACATCGTCGAAAATATATCCATTGAAAGCTTTCCTGGTTTTTATGTTACCGGCAACCTCTACCGTCCAGTCTCGGGGCAAGGTAAATATGCCGGCATCTTGTGCCCTCATGGACACAAACCAGACAAAAGGCTACTGGAAGATGTGCAAATACGTAGTGCGGTGTTGGCCAGAATGGGAGCCGTTGTTTTTGCTTATGACATGGTTGGCAGGGGAGAGTCCCTGCAAGTGGACCACAAAATCCCAATAGCACTGCTGCTACAAACCTGGAACAGCAAGCGTGTGCTGGAATACCTGCTATCACGCCCGGATGTGGATGCCGACCGCATAGGCATGACGGGCGGTTCCGGTGGTGGTACCCAAACTTTCATGCTCACGGCACTGGACGACAGGATAAAAGTATCGGTACCCGTGGTGCAGGTGTCTGCCCATTTTTTTGGTGGCTGTGTGTGCGAAAG
Source organism: Cyclobacteriaceae bacterium (assembly GCA_040222275.1). Classification (GTDB taxonomy): domain Bacteria; phylum Bacteroidota; class Bacteroidia; order Cytophagales; family Cyclobacteriaceae; genus CAXBNB01. Next base: position 100,090 of record JAVKDJ010000072.1, on the reverse strand, counting down.
TGGCATGCCTGTACACAAAAGTACCAACCATCAGACAAGCAATGTGGAAATTGCTGCGCTGTGCGCCCCACGTCCAATGCTACTGATATCCAATGGCAATGACTGGACACGAAATACACCGCGCATTGAGTACCCTTATATTCAAAAAGTATATGCACTATACGATGCGGAACACAAAGTAGAAAACGTACACCTGCCGATGGAAAGGCACGATTATGGCCCTTCCAAAAGAGCATCTGCCTACAACTTCCTGGCACACCATCTTTCCTTAAGAAGTGGTAACATCCCCTACTCCAACGGGTATCAGGAAGATTTTGTAACCATTCTCCCTATGGATGAACTCAAGGTATTCAACGCCGATCACCCCATTCCACCCAAAGCCCTAAAGGGGGATGAAGCTGTATTGAAATACCTCAAGATCAATTATTAAGCTTAATGGCCATACACCTGCCAATCCATTCAAAGTTTAACAATCTACCAACAAGACACATTCCAATCAAAATGACAAACGAAATGAAAATGCCCCAATTGGCTGCCTGTCTTCTTTTGACCTTCAGCACATTCCTTTATGCCCAACCCGAAAGTGATGGGCTTATGAGACTCTCCTTCAATAGCCCGGAACCATACAGCGACCTGGCGGTGGGCCTTTGGGCCAACCCCTTGCCCATGGACTATGACCAGGATGGGGATATCGACATGGTAGTTTCCTGTACCGATGTACCTTTCAACGGGACTTTTCTGTTCGAAAACCGCTCGAAAAGTGGTGATAGCAGCCCAATTTTCGAAAAACCAGTCCGGATTGGTGATGGCATGAGAAATGTGTCGGTATCTTATGTGAATGGGGAACCGCGTGTGTTGGGGCCAGGTGTGGAATATGAAAATTTTCGCCGATACGGATACACCCGACCTGTAGGAATCTACAATGCAGCAGAAATACATGATCAACATCCCAAAAAGCGCTTTAGCGACTGGAAGTATGTGGACTATGAAAACGACGGAGACCTGGACCTCATAGTCGGCATAGACGACTGGAGTGAATATGGATGGGACAATGCCTTCAACGAAAAAGGGGAATGGACTAATGGCAACCTCAGGGGCTACCTGTATCTGCTGCTCAATGAGGATGGGAAATACACCAATATGGGAAAACTGGAAGCTGGCGAACAGCCCATAGATGTATATGGCAATACGACTCCCAACATGGCCGATTTCGATGGTGATGGCGATCTGGACATTATTTGCGGGGAATTTGTAGATCAATTCACATGGTTTGAAAATACCGGCAGCAGGGAAAACCCAAAGTATGCCAAAGGGCGTTTTCTTAAAAACAATGAAGGCATTATCAGAATGGACCTGGAGATGATGCGGCCAGTAGCCCTCGATTGGAACTCCGATGGCTCTATCGACCTGATAGTAGGTGATGAAGATGGGCGGGTAGTCATGCTGGAAAATACCGGGCAATCCGAAGGAAGCATGCCGGTTTTCAAATCCCCGGTCTATATACAGCAACGAAGCGGTCATTTAAAATTTGGTGCTTTGGTGACGCCTTTTGGAGTAGATTGGGATGACGATGGGGATGAAGACCTGATCTGTGGCAACTCGGCAGGTTATATCAGCTTTGTCGAAAACCTGGGCGGAGGTACTGACCCCAGGTGGGGCTTTCCGCAATACCTCGAGGCAGATGGTCAGGTGATACGTATTATGGCTGGTGAAAATGGCTCCATACAAGGGCCATGTGAGCGAAAATGGGGATATACTACCTTGTCGGTAGCTGATTGGGATGGAGATGGCCTCAAAGACATTTTGGTTAATTCTATCTGGGGGAAAGTAGTATGGTATAAAAACTCTGGAAAAAAAGGCGCACCAATGCTCACGAAAATGGGTGGAGTGAAAATGGATTGGTCTGGCAACAATCCGCCCAAGCCCGCCTGGAACTGGTGGAACCCTGCAAAAGACGAACTGGCCACCCAATGGAGGACAACCCCGTATGCCATCGACTGGAACCAGGACGGCCTTATGGATCTGGTGATGCTCGACCATGAGGGGTACCTGGCATTTTTCGAAAGATTTAAGAAAAAGGGCAAACTTTGGCTCAAACCAGGGCAAAGGATATTCAGGGATGCTAATGCCACTGAAAATGATGGCCTCTTGCGGCTCAACGACCGTGAAGCGGGCAGAAGTGGCCGCAGGAAAATTGCCTTCACCGACTGGGACCAGGACGGTGACCTTGACCTGTTGGCCAACAGCAAGAACATAGAATTTTATGAAAACATCGGTGAGGCCAATGGCACTACTACCTTTAAAAACCGTGGCTATCTCTACAGCCACAAACTAGCCGGCCACACCACCAGCCCCACAGTGGTGGACTGGAACAACGATGGAAAACCCGAGCTGGTGATCGGAGCTGAAGATGGACATTTTTATTATGCACCTGGCCTATAGCATAGGCAGGATGTTTGCTCTGATCGGGCGCATTTATAATGCGTCCGTTCCAATGCTAAAATTAGGAAACCCTGTACTTATCCAAAAATTTGGTGGACAGGCAAGTCCAATCAAATGTAGTTGATGATAGAGGGAACGCATTGCAAATGCGCTCCATCATGGAAACTCTGCTGTCAATTCGTCTATTTCGATTAGGCTTAAAATTTTTGAAAAAGAGCAAAAGATTCCACCTATTTTTTAGTTAGTTGTATTATTTGAATGGTTTATTTTATGATCTGCTGGCGATGGGACCGTTGCAACCGAAATAAAGAAAAAAATAGATTGTCCATATGCGTAAAAAATGAGCAGTGCAAAAAAACAAAATGCCTTAAATGCACTAAGGTATTTTTGTCGTACAACATTCCTTATACATATAAAGAAAATCATGATTATTTGAAGGGTTGTCAAAGCCAAAATAAACCACCACAAATAGGTATAAAATTGAAGGTAAGTCCAATTTTCGTTGTTGTTAACCATCCTCACAAGCACCAAAACAACTAACACAAAGAAATTCAAGAAACTGATTCCTAAATGCAATGGTACTATTTGAGTTAAAAGCCTTTTCATTAATCAAAAATATTTTCAAAAATATCCTTAACGTTTCGAGTCAAATCATCCTAGTTGATCGGGCGCATTTGTAATGCGTCCACCTTATGAATTAAAAAAACTCGACTTGTCCAAAAACTGGACAGCAAATAACTTCAAAGATAGCAAAGGAAACAATGCAAATGCACTCGACCAAAACTTCAATGAAAAAGAAGACAATACCTCTGATCGGGCGCATTTGCAATGCGTCCGAATGCTAAAATTAGGAAACCTTGTACTTATCCAAAAAATTGGTGGACAGGCAAGTCCAATCAAATGTAGTTGATGATAGAGGGAACGCATTGCAAATGCGCTCCATCATGGAAATGAAAACATGCCCACTTGCTGCAGCATAAGCTCTAGGGTCTGGGTTAGAACCACTCAATGAACCTGTAAAAAGGCTGGACACACGGTATTTAGTGTCTGCCTCACCAAAAACAGGGCCATAGCCCAGCTCAGCCGATTGGAAGGGCAAGTGATCAGGATTGGTGAAAAAGTTAATTCCAGCCATTGTTATCTTTTAATACGAAATACACTTCTTTTTAAGAATAATATTACCACTACTATCTATTTTGTAGATTGTTTCCAATGTATAATGGTCACCAGGTTCTTCAATGACCTCTGACCAGCTAGTTTCCGTGATTTTTATTATTTGCGAGTCTGTGACGATTGATTTTCTGTCGATCCCTCCGTTGTTGTTTCCAGCATGAAATTCGGTTATTAATCCATCAATAACATTTCCATGATAATCAAGGCTAATTAGATATCCTTGATATATAAAGGGGTCTTTAAAGCCGGAAAACAAACTCACCAAAATGAAATTTTCTTCTTCGATAAGCTTTGAGTAAATGTTAATCTCTTGTTCTTCAGGATGATAAATAAAACCTTTTAAAGGTTCTCCCCAAGGGCTTGTTTCAATACCATTGACTTCTATTAACTCCTTGATACTTAGCTTTCGGAAAAACTGTTTAGTAATCTCATCTTCCGGTCGTATTTTTATAGGCACTTTGATATTTGAGGCCTCATAGGGTAGCTCGATCACATCCATTTTCTGAATTACTTCAGGAATTTGAGCAGTCGCAACACATGATGGTAACATGAGTCCAAAGAATAAAAAGAGTGCATTCTTACCAGTGGTTCGCCTTATCAATTTTATAGAAAAAGATGTGCTATTGGGTTTAGCATTTATCAAATCAATATCCGTAAAAAAATGGATGTCCGCCATTTAAATTATTAGGTTCTAGATCAGATCGGGCGCATTTGTAATGCGTCCGCACCTTATGAAATGAAAAAAACTCGACTTGTCCAAAAACTGGGCAGCAAATAACTTCAAATATAGTAAAGGAAACAATACAAATGCACTCGATCAAAGCCTAATTCTGATGGTATCTTCCTGATAGGAAGAAGTGTAGATAAGGACGGAAAAAATGTAGTTAGAGCCATTTAGTTTTATTGATTATCTTCTTGGAAACCCATATTGATACTGTATCTCGTTACTACATTTGCTCCAGCTCTGATACACAGGCATCTCAAACTTATCGATAAGAAAAAGTGACCCGAGTGTAAATGGATTTCCGTGTTTCAAAGTGGAAGTAGCCATCAAAGTCTCCTGTTTTTTCGTTTTCGAGTTATCAGTATCAGAAACAACTACAGTAAAACCCAGCTCATTGGTATAACTGTAATCAAGGTCAATATTGAAAATCTCTTTTCCTAATTGTTTTAAAGGAATAGTAAACTCAACTGAGTAGCCTGTATCAGTCAATTTATGTTTGGATTCCAAAGTAATGTTTGTACTCTCCTTGCGATTAATAATAACACTAGAAGAATTGATATCATTTTGATTTAATCCAATAATCCCTTGAACTAATGTTGAATCAGGCTCATTCCTGATTGTTCTGTAATATTTAAACCTTGAACCCTCTAGAAAAACATCATGCTTAGACTTGGTAATTCTTTCATTAGAGAAGTCGAGCCAAAACTCTATATGATCACCGTAAATAATGTCTTCACCTGAGTTTAAGATTACTTCATCATCAGTTACTTCTACGTTCAAATAGATAAATTCTGAATCCCATGTTGTGGAAGTAGAAAAACTTAAATCCTTCTTGTCTACCCAGTTTTCAGGCTTGTAAACAATATATTTTGACTCTGATATATGATGATGGAGTTGCTCGTTGGCCAGATGTTGATTTTTCTCCGCAAAGAACATTTTATAAGTGCATTCTTCAATTTCAACGTCCTTTGCATTAGATATTTGATACTTTCTGAAGGCTTCTTTACTAGTGAAGTTGGCATATTTTTCGATCTTTCCGTTAGCTGGATAAGCAGATAATTTCAAACTAACGGAATGAATTACAAAATTATTTGCTTGATAGTGAAGAGTTACTTCCTTATTATAATCAGGCGAGCTTCTTCCTTCATCATGGCGTATAACTAATGTATCATTTTGTATATGAATTATCTTAGAGCTTTTAGGATAAGCATCTGCTTGCCAATCCCTAAACACTGGATAAATCTTATCAGGGTTTTTCAACCCAATAATTACAAAAGACTCATATGATCGTCCAACGTTTTTCAGCCTAGATGTTGAATGGTCTATGGGGGTGACAGACACAACCTGGTACAAATTCCCATCCTTGTTGAAATCGATATTTTCTAATAATGTTTTCGTTTCCACCTTATAGCCCAACGGATTGTATTTTTTCAAACTCAAATCGAAATAGTCTCCAGCTATTTGCTCACTGTCAAGTTCCCCCGGAGTTAACTTTGTTGAAACTGGCTTATCCGAGCAACTAGTCATTAATAGACTTATTGATAGTATTATGGTTATAAGGTTTCCCAATATGGTAACACTCAGATCAAGCGCATTTGTAATGCGTCCGCACCTTATGAATTGAAAAAAACTCGACTTGTCCAAAAACTGGGCAGCAAATAACTTCAAATATAGTAAAGGAAACAATGCAAATGCACTCGACAAAAAATTCAATGAAAAAGAAGACGATATCATATATTTGATTTATGTCAGAAAAATACAAGTTTAGAGATCCGGAAGGATTGTATTTTGTTACCTGTACTGTCGTGCATTGGATCGACCTGTTCACCAGAAATGAATTTAAACATGTAATCCTTGATTCCCTTAAATACTGTCAAAAGGAAAAAGGCCTGGTTGTACATGCATGGTGTTTGATGCCATCCCATCTACATATGATTGTAAGTAGCAAATCCAACTTATCAGGGATATTCAGGGATTTTAAAAAGTACACCAGCAAACGAATCGTGAAGGAACTGGAAATAACGAACGAAAGTCGAAAAGTGTGGCTTATGAGGGCTTTTGAAAAATCAGGAGAAAAGTTGAAGAGGATAAAGAACCACAAAGTATGGCAGGATGGTAATCATCCCATACAGCTGGAATCAAATAAATTTATTGATCAAAAACTGGATTACATTCACAACAACCCTGTCGAAGATGAGATAGTAGATGAACCCGAATTCTATTTATACAGTTCTGCAAGGGATTATTCTGGTAAGAAAGGGATACTTGACGTCAAGCTGTTGGTGTAAAGATAAATGTGGGTTAGAGAATTCTTACAAATCGTTCGTGCCAGACAGATGAAAGGAACGCATTGCAAATGCGCTCCATCTTACTAGTATTAGGTTTTACAGCTATATCAATGGAGGTTTTCAAACCCTAGTTGCCGGATCTCACGAACAGAAAAACTGATCGGGCGCATTTGCAATGCGTCCGCAAACTATGAATAGAAAAACCAAACCCGCAACAAAAAACACTGCAGATAGTAGTTTCAACCGAATGTAGTTGTAACTAAGGGAACGCATTACAAATGCGCTCCATCTTACTGGTATTAGGTTTTACAGCTATATCAATTGGGGGTTTAAGCCCTGGTTACCGGATCTCACGAACAGAAAAACTGATCGGGCGCATTTGTAATGCGTCCGCAAACTATGAATAGAAAAACCAGACTTGCAACGAAAAAACAGGCCAGATAATAGCTTCAATCGAATGTGGTTGTAACAAAGAGAACGCATAGCAAATGCGCTCCATCAAATTTGGGGGTTTAAGCCCTAGTTACCGGATCTCACGAACAGAAAATCCCCACCCTGATCACCAGAACCAAAAATAACGCCGTATTGTGGCACCTGGCTGTTGGGGCTGTTGTGGATAACGGCCACCCGAAGATTGGCAAAAAGTTGGTGGGCAGAAACGATGGCGTGTTCGTTTTGCCTGAGGCCTTCTATAAGGTATTTAAGAAAAACACTCCTGTCCGGCACGGTCTTTAGCGTGCCACTCGTGATGGCCTTGCGGCTCGGAAGCTTGTACAGCTCTACCATTGCCCTGCTGGTGTTGAAGGCAGCCCGTTCTTTTAAGATGCCCCCGCTAAAGCATGCATCGGCTATCAGCAAGGTGTGCTTGGATTCTATAGCACCCAGATAATCGCGTATGGTCCCGTTGGACAACCACTGGGCTTTCGAGTTTTTTCGCGCATCCACAGGCAACCAAAAACCCTGCTCCAACCTTTCGTCCCAAATACCATGACCTGCGTAAAATAGAAGCAAATTGTCGGTGGATTGTACCTTATCAGCCAGCGCATCAAATGCCTCTATAATCTGGCTCCTGGTGGGGTTCTTTAGCAGGGTAACATTTTCCTCCAAAAAAGTATATCCCCCGACCAGCACATCCTTGAGCGCTATCGCATCTGCAACCGGCCTGTCCAGTTTCGCTACTTCATCAGACTCATAATCCTGAGCCCCTATGATTAAAGCGTAGTTTTTCCGTGCCTTCAGCCTGTCAACTATTTCCTTGCTCAGTTCATCATATTCTGGTTCTTCCGTATTGGTCATCATAGGCTGAGAGGCAGGTTTGCCCTTAGCCAGCTCCACCTTTCCGGAGAAGCCAGGCCAGCACCCGCCAGGCACCATGTTGTGCTTCCATTTTCCATTCAGGTAAAAATTATCCTCATCGCTCGTCAATTCCAGCTCGATGGTAGGCAGGCATGTGAGCCCTTTTTTCTCTATAAATTTTACACCCTTTATCGTTGCTGTTTTGTCCACCAGGGTGCCGTTGAACTCGTAATGCCCAACAATGTTGTTGTCTAGTGAATGGTTGTAAACTGTCCCGGATAAGACGGCTCCATCCTGTTGGATTTCCATAACCATAGGAAACTGTTTCTTGCCTGCGTAAGACAAGCCTGTCCACTTTCCGCCTACCTCGTCGGTTTGGGAAAATGCCAACGGGTAAATGATGAGTAATGATAGCCCAATAAGCAGTAACCTTTTCATATCTATGGTTTTAGCGATCATGCCCATAAATTGACCAAGAAAAATCCAGAGTTCAAAATTTTATCGATGGTTGCCTTCTATTTCGGTATAGATGGCACTTGAATAGGTGGCATGGTAGGTTTAGGAGATTTCCAACTGGCCTTCCACTGCGTCACTTCGATGCGAGTAACGAGTGAGAAGTCCTCTGGTTCATCTGGAAAATGACCTTTTACTGCATGTCTATCGCACAAGTGGAAAAGGCTTGCGCGGGCTGTTGTGCATTGTCCCCAAATCGGTTGCATTTCTAATCCAAGATCGGGCGCATTTCTAATGCGTTCGCATGCCCTGAATACAGAAACTCTGTACTTATCCGGAAACCAGGTAGATAGTAGCTCCAGCTCGGGCGCATTTGCAATGCGTCCGAATACTATACATAGAAATCCTGTACTTATCCAAAAAACAGAGGGAACGCATTACAAATGCGCTCCATCAAATTCGAACTGGCTGATTTGTTCAACGGAAATAGAACGTTCTGACCGTTAAGGGAACTAATTGTACTTCTGATTTAAAAATGAACCTACTTCCTTTTCAAATTTTTTCCAGGGGGAATCGTACAATCCTGGAAACCACAGATTGATAGGATGGCCACTGCTCATAAAATATGCTAATACCGAAGAAATAAAAGAAGCTGGAACTGATGGATGGATTCCTTCAATGGAAATTTCATTTTTTGTTCTGGAAATTTGCACTCCAACAAAGGTCGATTTTTCGACAATAATACTTTTCTCTTTCCCTATACCAAAGAGCTCATAGGAGAATTTATCAGAAAATTCTTGTTTTAAGATTTCTGCCATTTTTTTAATTGGCGGAATATTTTTTGACGTGAAAATTTTCATAATCTTCTGTCATTTAAAATGCATGGTTATAAATATAATCAAAAATCACGAGTATTCGATTAAGATTATGGCGGGATCCCAGGTCGGGTGCATTTCTAATGCGTTCGAATACTACGTAACTCTAAACAAATGTAGTTGATAACAGGAGGAGCGCATGGCAAATGCGCTCTATCAAATCCATAAACCGAAAAAAAGAAGGTAGTCCTTAAATCTGTGGCTGCTTCATTATTTTCTCACATTCTTCTGCGGTGAGGGGCTTGGGTACTATCCCTGATATTTCATTTCCCTCCACCATCTTTTGTAAATAGCCATCGTTTTTGCTGCTGGCCAGGATATATATCTGCGAGAGGTCTTTGATGATTTCCGGAAGGCTTTCAAATTCGTGTATAAATACACAGCCATCCACTATAGGCATGTTAATATCCAGGAAAATAATGTCGGGGATGTCCGGGTTGGTTGTGAGGTAGTTGATGGCATCCCTGCCGTTGTTTTTGATAACAACCTCTTTTGCCAGTCCCGAACTGATGATTACATCCTGGTTGAGGTCGTTGGCCTCATCATGATTGTCTATTAGCAAGGCAAGGTTGAACATACGATCTTAGCTGGTTAGTTATTCTTTGATTATAAGCTTTTCCCCGATAGAAATATCAAAATTATCTTTTTGATTCAATTCAAGCAATTTGTCAACGGTTATTTTATATTTTTTTGATATTTTGTACATGGTATCCCCTGGTTCCACCACATGGAAGGTCAACTCAGTTTCGTTTTCCATGTCTATTTCCTCTTTCTCTTCCTTCGTTTCTGCAGGTACTTCAACGACTGCTGCCCCTTTGGGCAGGAGCAGCTCCTGGCCAATACTAATGGCGCCATTCGTTTGGTTCAGCTCCATTAAGGCCACTACTTCTATATTGTACAATTTAGAAATACTGTACAAGGTCTCCCCTTTCACCACCGTATGCTTTTCTTCATGTGCAGTGATTGTATTTGAAGGTTCGGTTTCGTTTTGGGAGGCATTTTCATTCCTGGAGGAGTTCAAAGAAGATTCTTCAATCGTGCCCTGGGTTGGCTCCACTCGTTGCTCATTCAATGGGGCACCCAGGATTTCTTCTATCTGTTCCCTTGTTGGCAACTCCTTAATTTCCACCGGAACATCCTTTGGCCTTTTTTTCCTCAACCACATCAACCGCCCGGTTTCAGGCTGGTCAATTATAGACATCCGGTTCATTTTGGCCAGCCGGTTTAGCTTTATGCCAAATTTCTGGGAAATGTCCCACAAACTTTCCCCGGGTTCAGCGGTGTGGTAATACACTTTCGCCCGGTTTTTCTTTCTACGCAGGTAATATACTTCCCCTTCCTTGATCGGATCTGTCTCTTTCAGGTCGTTGTATTTCACAAACCTGCTTACGGTGATTCCCCCTTCTGCTGCCATCGCCTCAATCGACTCATTGGCTTTGGCCAGGATACTCTGTATACCATTGATTTTGATGAAGATGGTCTTGTTCCTGTTTAGGTCATTGCCCAGGGATATAGCAGGCCGTGATACTGGGGTTTGTATTGTTTTTGTCTTATTGGCAGCTATCAGTGCTTTAGGCACCCTGTCCACTACCGGCACTATTACCGAATACTCCTTTTCCGTGGGCACCTTTCCCCTCTTCAGCCACTTGTTGTATTTAGTCAGCAATTCTTCATCCACATCAAAATTGTCCGCTACCTGGCTGAGTGTCTTGCCCCCGGCTTGTTTGTACTCCACCAATTTCAATCCTTCAGAGTGGCTCCCATTTACTTCTTTTTCGAAGGCAATCTTGTGCGCCAAAAAACGCTTGACGTACCAATGTGTTTTTTCGTTGATCGTCATTTTTGTATCACCAAACTTGTTGGAGTCCACATATTTCTGAGCCCCTCCCCTTCCGGTCATGTGGGCCAACACGGTATATACCCAATTTCTAAAGAAAAAATTGTGGCGTTTAAAATACTTTGCCGCTCCTCTTGTGGAAGCCACTATATTCATTCTTTCGTCAATATTGCGGTCGATGCGAAGGCCAACTTCCCTACCGGTAAAATCCTTGAACTGCCAGAAGCCCACGGCATTGGAAGTGGATACCGCATCAGAAATCAGCGCACTCTCCTGAACAGACAAATATTTGAAGTCGTCCGGAATGCCTTCTTCTTTAAGCACTTTTTCCACTATGGGAAAATACAACCTTACCCTATCCAGTTTGATATTGAAATATTTGGGGCTCTTGCGGAGCATGTCCACGTCCTTCTGAATGTCACGCCTGGCGGCATCTGTAATCCTGAGCTTCATCCCTGCAAACTCCATTTCCGAAGGTACACTTGGGATTTTTACCTCCTCGGCCTGGAGCGGCCTATACATGAAACCTATCAAAAGCAACACCAATACCGTTTTCATGCACCCTCGCCTTCCCTTCACTTTCAGGTTATTGTTACCTCTGCCTTTTTGCAAAACCGGAATCAAAGACATTGAATCCCTAGGGTTTCCTGTTATCATACTGAACAAGCTTTGTGAGCTGTTTTTCATTTTTTTCTGATTACCATCAAACCATCCCTCACTGGAATCAGCACATTTTCCACCCGGTCATCGTTTTGAACAAAATCATTAAATTCTATTAAAGCCTGGGTATCCTTATCCATTTTCTTGGGCCCGTCACCCAAAACCTTTCCACTCCAGAGCACATTGTCTGCAATAATAATACCCCCGGAGGGCATTTTATCCAACACCAGATTGTAATAGTGCTGGTAGTTTTCTTTGTCGGCATCAATGAACACCAAATCAAAGGGACCCTGTAGTTCCGGCAACAGCTCCAAGGCATTTCCAATACGGTAATCTATTTGCCCGGTCAATCCTGCCGCTTCGAAATAGGCAGTTACCCTCTCTTCCAGTTCTTCATTGATGTCCATGGTAATGAGCCTGCCATCAGGCACCAGGCCTTCTGCCAGGCAAATGGCCGAGTACCCTGTATAAGTCCCTATTTCGAGGATGGTCCTGGGATTGATCATCTTGGAATACATCGACAATATCCGCCCCTGCATCTGCCCGGACAGCATCCTGGGGGCCAACACATCGGCATAAGTATCGCGATTGATTTTTTTGAGCAGCTCCGATTCAACGCTTGTGTGCAACTCCGAGTAAATCTGAATTTTTTCGTCGATAAATTCCATGGTGCAAATAAACAATTTTGAAGGCTAATTTTTTAAAATTCATCCGAAGATTTGAAAAGTACCGAATTCAATTCCAACTGGTCTGAGGGTTGATTCATGTTTCAGTGTAATGGTACCTTGGTTCGTTAGCCTATATATCCACCCTGAATAAAATTAAACCCCTTGATGTTGAGATAGATAGATTTAAAACGAAGGCCGTATTTTCGAAGAAAAAAAAACAACGCTATCTTTGCCGCTCATTAAAGATTGAAGTTTTGGAAAAGAAAGGTTTTTACTGGTCTGACGAAAGGGAACCACATTTTACAAGGAGAAAAGAAATTCTCGAAAAGCACCCGGAAGTTCGGGAGTTGTACGGGATTGATAAAGGACTGAAATACAAAACCCTGGTATTAGTGGCATTTCAATTGGCCAGCGCACCTTTTATAGCCCAGCTGGCCTGGTATTGGTACCTTCCCATAGCCTATGTCATTGGAGCTTCTGTGAGCCACACCATCTTTCTTGCCATACATGAGATCAGCCATGATCTGGCTTTTAAGAAAAAAACATCCAACTACTGGCTGGCCATAATAGCCAACATTCCAATAGTGGCACCTTATGCCATATCTTTCCGTACTTACCACCTAAAACACCACTGGGAACAAGGCGATGAGCACAACGATACCGACTTGCCCACTGAAGGTGAGGCCAAGGTATTCAAAGGACGCATCGGAAAGATGCTTTGGGCCATCAATCAGATCATGTTTTATGCCTTCAGGCCCATGTTTGTGCATCCGATAAAGATGGAAAAATGGCATATTATCAACATCATCTTTCAACTTTCGGCCATGGCTGCTTATATATACTTTGTGGGGTTTGGGGCTATCTTGTACCTGTTGCTCTCTATCTTTTTTGCCGGTAGCCTTCACCCGCTGGCTGCCCATTTCATCTCCGAGCATTATGTATTCAAAGAGGACCAGGAAACATACAGCTACTATGGTCCACTGAATATGTTTGCCCTCAATGTAGGGTACCACAATGAGCACCACGACTTTCCAAACATACCAGGTACCCGGTTGCCGGCCCTCAAAAAAATGGCACCTGACTTTTATGACCACCTTTTTGCCCACAAATCATGGACAAACGTGTTGTTTCAGTTTATCGTCAATCCTAAAATAAGCCTGCACAGCAGGGTGAAAAGGACCCGATAGTTTTGGATAGGTAACATGCCCAACAGGCTGGTCAACTGATCTTTTATGGCGGATAAAAACATGCATATTGCCGTTTCGGGGAATATAGGTGCAGGAAAAACCACACTCACGGAGATGCTGGCAAAGCACTACAACTGGCATGCGGAGTTTGAAGACGTAGAAGACAACCCCTATCTGGCGGACTTCTACAGCGACATGCACAAATGGTGCTTTCACCTTCAGGTCTATTTCCTCAACAGCCGCTTTGAGCAGATCAACAAAGTACGCAACGGAAACAAGACCGTCATACAGGACAGAACCATTTATGAGGATGCCTACATTTTTGCCAAAAGCCTTTACAAACAGGGGTATTTCAAAGAACGGGACTATCAGAATTACAGGACTTTGTTTGACTCTATGATCAAATTTGTGAAGGCCCCCGACCTGCTGATTTACCTAAAAGCAGACATAGGCAAGCTGGTACAAAACATCGAAATAAGAGGAAGGGACTATGAAAACGCCATTCGGATCGACTACCTGAAGGGGCTCAACGAACACTATCAGGATTGGATATCCAACTACAAAGAAGGGAAATTGCTCATCATAGATGTGAATGACATTGATTTCGTAAAAAACCAGGAAGATTTTTCTAATATCGTTTCTCGTATCGATGTAGAACTTCACGGCCTGTTCAGCTGACGAAACACACCACTCACCCCTGTTTACCACCAATCAGATGGCCTTAAGGCCGAAAAATGTTGAAATATTGAAAATGTGGATCGAGGGCTATAAATTGCACCCACTTCAAAACATATTAACCCAAATTGACAATGAGACACTTTATTATTTCCCTCCTACTTGGATTTGTACTTATATCCTGCAACCAGCCAACTGAAAAGTCTAATGACACCAAACCGGTACAGCCAGAAGACTTCCAGTACCTCAGCGAGCAGTTTGCCGACCTCAAACTCATCCGGTACCGGATACCTGGGTTTGACAAACTTTCCCTCGACCAGAAAAAACTGGTGTATTACCTGACACAAGCAGGCCTCTCAGGCAGGGACATCATTTATGACCAAAACTACCGACACAACCTCACCATCCGTTCAGCTTTGGAAAAAGTAGTCCGCAATTATGCTGGTGACAAGTCTTCAGACGACTGGAAAAAGTTTATGGTTTATACCAAAAGGGTATGGTTTTCGAATGGCATCCACCACCACTATGGGATGCAAAAAATAATGCCCGGCATTGAGCGCCCCTATTTTGAAGGGCTTTTGGCTGATACAAATACCGAACTAAGCAGCGAAGTGGTAGATGCGATGTTCGATCCAACCATTGATGCCAAAAAAGTAAACCTGGACATCAATAAGGGGCTGCTGCTGGGGTCAGCCACCAACTTTTACGGACCCGATGTAACGGCTGAAGAAGTGGACGCCTACTACGCTTCCATCATTGATACGGAAACAGACACTCCGATATCCTATGGCCTCAATTCCAAAATTGTAAGGGATGAAAACGGCAACCTGAAAGAGGAAGTTTGGAAAGTTGGGGGTATGTATGGCAAGGCCTTGAAGGAAGTAGTGAAATGGCTGGAAAAAGCCGTAGAAGTAGCAGAAAATGATGCGCAGAAAAAAGGAATACAATTGCTGATAGAATATTACACAACCGGTGACCTAAAGGTGTGGGACGACTACAATGTAGTATGGGCAGCAGCAACCGAAGGTGACATTGATTACATTAATGGTTTCGTTGAAGTGTATAACGACCCTAAAGGCTATCGTGGATCTTTCGAGTCGATAGTCGAAATAAAAGACTTTGAATCATCGGCCAGAATGGCCAAGTTGGAAGAAAACGTACAATGGTTTGAAGACAACTCCCCCATAAAGGATGAACACAAAAAGAAAAACGTGACTGGGGTGAGCTACAAAGTAGTAACAGTGGCTGGGGAAGCCGGTGACGCTTCCCCAACTTCACCTATAGGGGTAAACCTGCCCAATGCCAACTGGATTAGGGCAAGGTACGGCTCCAAATCCGTGAGCCTGGGCAACATAACAGATGCCTACGACAAGGCAGCCGGAGGCGGCATGCTCGGTGAATTCACCTATACCGAAGAAGAGCTCAACAGGGTGAAAAAATACGGTGAAATCGGCGACAAAATGCATACGGCACTACATGAGGTGGTAGGGCATGCATCCGGGCAAATCAACCCGGGTGTGGGCACTCCCAAGGAAACATTGAAAAACTACAGTTCTGCCCTGGAAGAAGGCCGGGCCGACCTGGTGGCGCTGTACTACATCATGGATCCCAAGCTCGTAGAATTAGGACTGTTTGAAAACCTGGAACCAGGCAAAGAAGAATACGACGGCTACATCCGCAATGGACTCCTGACACAACTGCGGAGGCTCGAACTCGGGGATGATGTGGAAGAAGCCCACATGAGAAACCGCCAAATGATTGCAGCATGGGTATATGAAAAAGGACAGCCGGATAATGTGATTGAAAAAAAAGTACGGGATGGAAAAACCTTTTTTGTGGTCAACGATTATGACAAATTGAGGACGCTCTTTGGCCAACTGCTTCGTGAAGTGCAACGCATCAAGTCGGAAGGTGATTTTGCTGCCGGGCAGGCCCTTATAGAAGGATATGGGGTAAAAGTGGACCAGGAGCTACACCGCGAGGTGTTGGAAAGAAGCAAAAACCTGAAATCAGCCCCCTATGGCGGTTTCATCAATCCGGAGCTAAGACCCGTGAACAACGAAAACGGAGAAATCACCGACATATCGGTGCACTATCCTGAGGACTTCACCCAACAAATGTTGGACTATGGTGAAAAATACTCGTTTCTTACAGGCAACTAAAACAGGGCATGACCTAACCGAACAATTACAAACACATATACCAACCTTTTGACCGATAGAACGAAAATTAAAGGGCTTTTTAGAACAGGCTTTTTGATTAAATTGTGAATGAATGGAAGACAAGAAGAATCAAATCCTGGATGCAGCGAAAAACCTGTTCAACAGGTTGGGATATGCCAAAACAAGCGTAGATGACATTTCACAGGCTGTGGGAATGAAAAAATCTTCGCTTTACTACTATTTTAAAAACAAGGAAGACATGTTCATGTGTTCCTTCAAGGACGAATGGGAGCACCAATTCACCATATTCGCAGAAGAAGCCAAAAAGGCCGAAAGCGCCGGTGATAAAATCATGGCCTATATCACTCAGTCTTTGAGCTACTACGAGCAAGTAGTCATGGTGCATAAAATCCCGGTAAACGTATTGATAGAAACCCGAAACATGTACCGGGAGTTTGTTGACAGGATCAATGAAGGTGGTGTAGGCTTTTACAAAAAATGTTTGCAGGAAGGTATAGACTCAGGTGAATTTGAGGAATGCGACACCCAAAAGGTGGCCGAATGTATCTGTACGGTGAAGTTCTCCATACAATACGACTCGTTCAATATGTTTATGCATACTTACCCTACTACTGAGGACTGGATTTCGATCAGGGAAAGTATATTTTATGCTGTGCGGCTGATCATTAAGGGACTGAAAAAGAAATAGCGGGCGAGGGCAAAGATCGTAGGATTTGCCTTGGAGCATACCAATGCTTACGGCATAGTCAGGTATCTATCCCTTACTTTGTTTTTGGATAAATGCCTCTCTATCTGCTTTAGTACCTCGGGGTTTTCTGCTGCCACATCCGTTTGCTCAGAAATCCCTGATCCATCCGAAAAATCAAAAAGCATGATATCCCCATCGGCCTTGACCACCGCCTTCCAATCGCCGTATCGAATGTATTGCCTGATGCCCTTGTCCTCGATTATGTAAGCCTTCAATTCACCCTTCAATGTTTCATACCGGGGGTCTTTTGCCAGGTTAATCCATTCATTGGGGTCGTCTGACATGTTGTACAATTCCTCCGATCCATCAAAATAATGGATGTAGTGCCAATGATCAACAATAATACTCTGTGTACCCCGTCCAATAGTAGAAATAGATGGTTTTTCCCATTTGGTTTGAGTATCCTTCAATATTGGCGTGAGGTCGTTCCCTTCCAAATCAGGCTTTTCCGGAAGCGAACACATGGACAATAGTGTAGGGTAAACATCGAGTAAATTGACTGCCGAACGAACTCTTTGTTGGCCTTTTTTATAAACATTCTCGTTTTTGGGTGGGACGATAATGAATGGCACCTTGGTAGATTCCAGCCAAGGCACAAATTTGCCCCAATGGTTTTTTTCGCCCAGGTTCCAGCCATGATCACTCCAAAATACGATGATGGTATTGTTGGCATACCTGCTTTCTTCCAAACCGTCCAGTAATTTGCCTACCATAGCATCCACAAAGGTTATGGTAGCCAGGTAACCAAGTACCCCTTCTTTCCACTGGTTGTGCTCTATCACCGTTTCATGACGCCCTGCTGTCCAGGCTGCCTCGGCAAACTGTCGTCCCGCCTCCGAAACATCGTACATATCGCCAACTATCGTTTCCGGTAACGATATTTTGTCTATATCATACATATCAAAATATTTCTTTGGAGCATATAATGGTTGGTGGGGTTTATAAAACCCAATCCCCAGGAAAAAAGGCTTGTCATAATCTTTCTGCAGTTGCTCCACACCCCAGTTGGCTATCTGTCCATCCGGCATTTCGTCATCGCTGATATCCAATGGTCCCCAGTCGAAGGTATTCCATCGGTTTTTAGGCCTGTCGATAGCAGATAACCCTCCATTTAGTGGTAATTTGGCGGGCTCCCTTCCTTCTCCAAATGACACTTCGCGCGGCATGTTTTCGGTCATTAATTCTTCATCTGTGAAAGGTGTGCCGACCACACCTACCCCAGGCCCGAAAACATCAAATGCTTCTGGCACTACGTTGTTGTAAGGATGAACCAATTTGCCCGCACCTGCGGTATAATAGCCATTTTTACGAAAGTATTCCGGCAGTGAAATGGCTTCAGGGTAGAAATCCCGGTAGTCGCCCAAGTTGTGGTAAACACCGGTGGTTTCCGGCCTAAGGCCTGTCATGATGGCTGCCCTGGATGGTCCACAGACCGGTGAAGTGCACTGGGCATTGGTGAAAGCTATCCCCGTATTGGACAACCGGTCAATATTTGGGGTTTTCACATTGGGGTGTCCATTGAGGTATCCTACCCAATCCGCCATATCATCCACGGCAATGAACAATACATTGGGTGAATTTTGCCCCAAGCAATAGCCAACAAAGGTGCTAAGCATCATAATGGAAATCAACAGTCCTTTCATACAGTCTTTACTTTCTTATTTCTTATAACATTGAAAAACTTATCCTACTACCTGTTTCAATCCATAAAATATTCGGGATACTTCCATTCAAAATCTTTGTCTTTGGCATAGCTCCTACCTTCGTATTTTTCAATTATCGATTGTACTTCGTTAGTGATTTTTAGCAATTTATCCGGATCGGCCAAAGGGTCGGAAGTAGCCGTTTGCCAATCTTTCAGCACTACTTTCAAGCTATTCAATTCATCAGCATACTGGGGGTTTGAGGAAAGTTCGTTGAACTCCCAGGGATCATTTGTTAAATCATAAAGTTCAAATTCCGGTGGCCTCCTCCAGGTGTTGTAAGCCTTCTTTACCGATGGATCAGACTGGGCGAGTTCCTCGTACTCGGTACCCCCGTCGAAATGAGCGCCAAAATGTGTGGCATAAAAATCTACTTTGGGGTTGTCACGATCCCGAAGCAGGTTATGGATCAGTTTGTACCTTTTTCCCCGCACGCTCCGTCTCGGGTAGTAAAAATGTGCCGCACTGCCCAGGCCATCGGCATACACATACTGCCTCCAATCAGTGTCTTCACCATTCAAAAGGGGCTGCAAAGGCAAACCCGGCAGTTCTTTTGGCGTTTGTACTCCAGCCACATTCAGCAGGGTTGGCACGATATCTATCGATGATATCAATTTCTTATTTCTCGTCCCCCCATTTTTTCCATTCGGCTGTTTCACTATGAATGGTACTTTCAATCCCCCCTCATAGTTGCTACATTTCCCCCTTGAAAACTGTGCCCCGTGATCACCAAGGTACATGATAAAGGTATTGTCAGCCTTCCCTGATTCTTCCAACCTTTGTAGCAGCAAACCCACATTTTCATCCAAACGGGCCATACAGTTATAATAATTGGCAGTGTATTCCCTCAACCGTTCGCTATCAGCCCCTACAAAAGGTAGTGGGGCACTTATATCTGAGCCATTAATGGGGTTCGCCGGCATCCCTTCTACCTGACGCTGGACTGGAAAATGGGCATCAGGAAAATTGACCATCATAAAAAATGGGCTATCAGATGCCGTCATAAACTTATAGGCTTCCTCTGCATATTGGGGCAATTTCTTCTTGGCAAAATTTGAGCCTTTGATGGGGTGAAAATCAAACGGTATGGCCGACTCGGGGTTGACATGGATTTTCCCCAAACACCCGGTACGATATCCGGCTTCCTTCATATATACCGGCAAGGTTTTGAAGGGCTTGTACATCCGAAACTTATGGGTAGCCAGCCCAATCTGGCCATTTTGATGTGGGTACAAACCTGTAAATATAGTACCCCTTGACGGGCTGCAAACCGAGTATGTCACATAGGCATTTTCGAATAAAACACCCTCCTCTGCCAACCTATCCAGGTTTGGGGTATTCACTTCCAGATTACCATAACATCCAAGGTCGGCACCATTGTCTTCTGATACAATCAGCAATATGTTGGGCTTTTTATTTCTTTCATTACCCGACTTGTTTTGATTGCAACCAGACCACACCAATGCGCTGAATAAAACAATAACTGTTTGAATTCTTCTACTCTCTTGCCACACGATCTATTTCAGCTAAATTGAACGTTACACTCAAAATATAGGGCTGTTCACCCTCTTCCCAGTGGCCATAAGTAGTGGTCACAAAATCGCCATTCGGCAGTACTTCCACGCCTGGATAGGTGGTGTCCCACCCTTTTTTGTTGTCTTTTATCCTGATCCTGTATTCACCTTTGCCGCCGGTCAGCAGATCGTCGTAGGTCCCAACCCATGCCACCCAATCCCCATCAATTGGACTACCGATACCAGTTTTTTCTGCTATTTCACTCACATTTTCGTTTTTCTGTTCTTTGGCCATTCTCCAAAGTTCGCCAGCATAGATATTCGGGCTTTTGTCCCTAAAGAATACCACCAGCCTGCCATCGGGGGCGTATTTGGCCACATGCCTGTCCCCGGTCAGTTCGTTGGGCAATGGCCTGGGCTTTGTCCAGGTTTGGCCTTCGTCATTTGAAAAGATGATTTGTGAATTGTCCCGTCGGCTGTTTTCCCTCAGCAACACAGCCAATTGGTTGCCATCGGGTGATCTTATGATTCCGGGTTCACAAATGTGTATTTCCCTGGATTTCATTATCACTTCAGGAAACGACCAGGTAAGCCCTCCATCGTAAGTGAAAGTCTTGTAAAGCGTAAACATGCGGCTGTTATAATTCCTTTTGTCTTTTTCATACACTTCCTTTCCATTGGGGGTAAAAAAACGACCGTCATCGTGGAACAAAGCCATATAATGTCCTTTGCCTGTCTCCAATTCTGTCAAAGCCCCCATGACTACTATGCCTCCCCAATTGCCCACTTTTTCAATTTCACTCCAGGATTGGCCGTCATCTTCTGACACTGCCAGTCTTGCAGGGTACAGGCCAGACCACATGATCAACCTTTTCTTTCCATACTTATCCACTACCCTGTGTATGGTCGGTACTTCTTTGGAAGTCATCCAGGAATCCGGGGTTGGAAGCCGATCACTCCAGGTTTTTCCTCCATCCGTACTTCTTTTAAACACTATACCTCCTTTTCCATGTCCTTTTGGGTAAGTCGTTAAAATGGTCTTGCCATCTTCCAGCAGTACTGTTGTAGGATGGCCGAGGTATTGGCCTTTTTCCTTATCTACGATCACCTGTCGATTCTTGTCTTTGTCCAGGTCCACCACAGGTATGCTCAAATAGGTTTCCGGCTCCCGGGGTTTGCCTTCTTTCACCCATTCCTTGGAAAAAGAAGTGAACACTATGTCCTTGTATTTATTGGCTTCATACAACAACCCAATATCCCCTGTTCCCAATCTGGTAAGGCAGGAATAAGCGAAAAAATCAGGGGTAACTTCCCTTGAATATTCCCAGGTGTTTCCCTCATCGGCACTAAGCCTTACCGTTCCCTGGTTGCGTGCGTATTTGTTGGCAGGGCTCGCCTGAGCAATCAGGCTTTCGCCTTCTTCCGGCCAGCTGTACCTGAGCACCGAACCCTGACAAGCTGTACCCGGCAACCCAAAATCTACCTTCATATTGGACCAGGTAAACCCGCCATCTTTGCTTTCTGCTATTTTTCTGTGTAGCCCGCCCTGGTTTCTGGCTACATAGAGCAGGGTACCGTCAGCTTTTTCCACTATCTGTGCTTCATTGCCAAATCCGGTGTGCCCTTCCTGCGGAATATCATTGCTTATTTGCCAGGTTTCCCCTTCATCATCGCTATAAGCCACTGCATTTGTCCAGTCCCTTTCCTTCTCGTCTATTTTTCTGGTGTAATACAGCGGCATTACCACACGGCCTTTGTATTCACTTCTTTCCAGCTGTATGCCAATTCCCGGGCTTCCGGCGTTGATCCGGTCATGTGGCCTTACCATTTTGGTTACCTCCCTGGCTTCTGCCCATGTATTGCCATCGTCATCGGAATAGGTGAGGTAACTTTTGGTATTCCGCGGACCATCATATCCATTGTCTGCCATTTGTATCCAGCCGGAATTCCTTGCATGCACGCCGTAAGGGTACATTTTGAACATCAGCAGGATACGCCCTGACTTCAGCTCTACTGCCAATGGGTCATTCAATGAACTGGTGCCATAGTCGGCAATCACCTGCATTTTTTTCCAGCTTTTTCCATTGTCTTCAGACCTCCTCAATACAATGTCATTTTGTGCATGATCGTGCAGCCCAACCCTCCTTTCGGCAAAGGCCAGCAGAGTGCCTTTTGCTGTTGTGAGCAACGATGGAATCCTGTATCCATAGGTAGTTCCGTTGATTTCTTCCATACTAAATACAGCTACCTCATCTGTTTTTTGTCCGAAGGAGGTACCGATCAGTACAAGGGAAAGTACAAATAGTAATAAGGGGCGTTTTTTAAAGGTCATATCAAAAAGTTTGTTTAAGCCGAATTGTGTCACAAAAAAAAGAGGGGGCTACCCCCCTTCTATGTATTGTTGTTTAAAAAAATAATTAATCCGTATAACCCGGTGTCTGTTGCAAGCTAGGGTTAAGTGACCTTGTCCCAACGGTGATCGGCCACAAAATTGGTTGCTCGGTTTCCCTTCCTATCAAGGAAGGAACCAGTTCATATGCTTTTCCGAACCTCACCAAATCAAAGAACCTTTTAGCTTCAAACGCCAGTTCAATACCCCTTTCCTGAAGGATGGCATCATCAACAGCTTCTGTTGTGGATGCCCCGGGGTAGTTGCCAATACCAACCCTGTTTCTAATTAAATTCAAATTAGCAATAGCAACTGATGTATTGCCCAGGGCATTTTCGATTTCAGCTTTTATCAAAATAGCATCGGCGTATCTATAAACTTTAAAATCATCGGTCATTTGATTTACGTTGGTTCCAACTGATTCCCCTTCGTACTTGTTCATGATATGTCTTGGGTCACCACTTGGATCTGTGTACTCAAGAAAATAAATCGCCTCTCTGGGATCCGTATTCCCATTGGCGTTGGCGATAATTTGATCCCTAAATATTTGAGTAGTGGTATAAAACCTGACACTTCCGGAAACGAAGGGAATTACAGCCTTGTCTTCCTCAGACAAATTGGCCCAAAACGAATCACTCACATTGTAGCGGGTCGCAAAAAGGCTTCCACCCTCAATAATATCCCTATATAAGGAGAATATATCCTCTTCTGTTGCCGATGTTTTCGCAAACATGGCTTTGTAATCAGGTTGCAAAGACAAATCAGCATGACCAATTACTTCATCGATAGCACTTTGAGCTGTATTGAGATCACTAGTGCCTCCACCTTGTAATTTAGAGGTCCATAGGAAAACTTCTGCCTTTAGCATATTGGCAGCTGGTTTTGAAGCCCTGTAGCGGTCACTTATTGCATTATCAGGAAAAAAGCTCAAGGAGGATTCTATATCAGCCTTTATTTGGGTAAAGACAGCCGCCACCGGGTCGCGTCCATCGGGCTGTGCCTCCGGTTGGCCGGGAGATGAAATTGGCACTAAAACCAAAGGCACATCCCCCCATATTCTGGCCATCATGAAATATGTCCATGCCCTTATGAAGTAGGCCTCACCTAAAATCCTGTTCTTTTCAGTTTCGTTGGTGAAGGATACGTCCGGAACCCTGGCAATGACATTGTTCGCATCCTTTAAGATATTATAAAACCCAGACCAATCGGCACCTCCTGTTGTTGATTTGATGGTATTTCTGTTGGCATCATTTCCAGTGCCCAAATCCGTTTGCTCCGTATTGTCGGCACGCTCATCTCCGTAGATATACAAGTTGTTGCTTATTGCCCTTACCCCACTGTAAATGCCTGCTGCCGCACTCCTGGCGTCATCTTCGTTTTGGAAAAACGAACTTACAGTAATAACACTCTCTGGTGTCAAATTCAAGTCATCATCACACCCCATTGGAAACAAAAGGATGAATGGTAGTATGTATATGATATTTTTCATTTTCATTTTTCTATTGTTTTAGATCATGAACGATTAAAATCCGATATTTAAACCAAGAGAAATAGTTTTATATAAGGGATACCTGCCTTCATCACGTTCCAGGGATTCAGGGCTGTATCCTCTATAACCGGTAAAGTAATGGAGGTTTTGTCCGGAAACATACGCCTTAACAGAAGAAACACCCACTCTCTCCAGTAGGGAAGACGGCAAGTTGTAAGACAATCTGACGGTCCTCAAACTGAGGTAACTGGCGTTCTCAAGGTATTGGCTCGATGCTCCCTGAATACCTCCTCCACTGGTATTTCCGGCATTGAGGTCGTAGTTTCTAGCATTTCCGAAATCGAAGAATACAAACCTTGGCACATCCGTAATATCCCCTTCTTCGTTCCATGCCCTGAGCAACATAGAAGTTCCATTGATATTTCCCTGGGAATTGCTGTTCATTCTGGCAAAATGTTGGTTATAAATCTTATGTCCCAGAGCAAAATCCATGAACAGGTACAATTCGAAACCTTTAAACGAAACAGTATTGCCCAATCCCCCGGTGATATCCGGTGTTGACCTACCCAACAGTACCTGATCTTCGTTGTTTATAATGCCATCTCCATTTTTATCAAACCATTTAACATCGCCTCCTACTCTATTTCTATAGTCAATACCGTTGTTATTGGTACGATCGTTGGCAAACTCTACAAATAGCCCATCTTCTTGTGCTTCGGCTGTAGTTGCATAAACTTTCTCGAACTGGTAGCCATATTGCAGCCCAATTTCTTCGCCTTCTGCCAGTCCCCCAAAACCTGTAACACCGTCAGTTAGGATAATACCACCTATTCTATCCTTGTCCAGATCGCTATCCGGCAACTCCAGAACCTTGTTGCCTGTGAATGAAATATTAAAGTCTGTTGACCAGCTGAGGTCCTGAGTCTCGACATTTAAAGTCGATAAAGCAAATTCCAACCCTGTGAATTGCGCTTTGCCGATGTTTTCTATCAAACTGCCAAAGCCAGTAGTATTTGGCAATGGCCTTGGAAACAACATATCGCTCGTTACTTTTTTGTAGTAATCAAAGGAAAACTGAACCTTGCTATCAAATAAATCCAGATCGAAACCAATGTCAGTTTGTGTGGTTGTTTCCCAACCCAGGTCAGCGTTGGCCAATACAGTGGCGCTGGATGCAGCCTGACCATTGTAAACCAGCCCTGGATTTACCTGACCCTGAGTGCCAGATAGAGGTACATCGTTGTTACCGGTTTGCCCCCAGCTCGTTCTTAATTTCAACCCGGAAACAATCGGTATATTAAAAAAAGATTCTTCCGAAATCCTCCAACCGGCGGAAAAACTTGGAAATACACCTGCCCTATTATTGGCACCAAACCTAGATGAACCATCTCTTCTTACAGATGCTGCAAAAAGGTATTTGCCATCATAATTATAGGTCAGTCGGCCAAATGCACTGATTAATAAATCTTCGCCTTTAAAAGTGGAAAGTGAGCTCACGTTAGGTGCGGCGTTTAATGTTTGGATGGCATCAGTACTTCCTCCGGAAGCTGCCCCATTGAAATTAAAGCCCTTATTGTTCAGCCTTGAAGTTCCAGCCAGGGCCGAGAAATTATGATCACCTATGGATTTGTCATAGCGCAAGGTTGCCTCCACCTGTGATTGTCTGCCTTCATTTAAGCTCTGACCAGCTGACCTGGTGGATGACCAATCGTTGTTTTTTACAAAAAAATCCCTAAACTCCTGCTCAATGAAGTAATTGCCATAAACCTTGGCAACCAGGTTGTTTGTAATCTGCCATTCCATGGTTCCCCCTACCGTTATTTTATTGATGCTCTCGTTGTTGAGGTAGTTGTCCGTATAGTGTTGAGGGTTGGGCAGATTCGACCTGATGCCGGGTGATAATGTACCATCGTCGAATAGCAAACGTGCGGTTGGCGCCAAACGAGCAGCCCTGCCAAAAATAGTATTGGTACTAAAAGGTTCGTTGGATGTACTTCTGGTGAAATTTATATTAGTACCCAAATTCAGCTTGTCATTCACCTTGAAATTGGTATTTGATTGTAAGCTAAACCTCTTGTATGCTGTGGTTCTTGCTATACCTTCCTGGTCGAGATATGAGGCACCTAAGTAGTAGGTGATTTTGTCCGAACCTCCATCTACACTCAAAGTCAGGTTGTCTATTTGAGAGGTGCGATAGACGATATCTTGCCAATCGTTATCCTGAAAAACAAGGGTTTGCCCCGTTACAGGATCAACCATTGTTTTTTCTCCAGGTCCGGGAACGTCTCCTGGCCCAAGCACCCGGGTAGTTATTCTGCCATTAGGTTGGTTTCCGATACCAGTGGCATTGGCACCTGCCCCGAAGGCACTGTTTTCATCCAAAAACGAACGGGTCAATCCTACCCTTTCTATCCTCAAATAATCCTCCGCATTTAACAGATCAAGTTTTTTTAGCACCGTGCTGTAGGACTTTCTATAGTTTACAGAAAACCTTGCTTTTCCACTGGTCCCCTGTTTGGTAGTGATCAATATAACACCATTGGAAGCCCTCGCACCATATATAGCCGAAGCGGCAGCATCCTTCAACACCTCTATCGACTCAATATCTTCAGGGTTGAAATCCTCCAGGGAACGCTGTACACCGTCTATAATTACCAATGGATCATTACCCTGGGACAAAGAAGAACCACTTCTCACCCTGATTGTTGGAGTAGATCCGGGCTGCCCCGTACCACTATTGATCCTAACTCCTGCTGCCTTGCCCTGTAGCGCATTTCCTACATCAGTCACTTGTAGGTTTTCCATGTCCTTGGCCCCCACAGATGTGATTGATGAAGTAAGCATCTGTCTTGATTCTTCACCATATCCAATTACTACAATTTCTTCCAACTGCCCTGCATCAATTTCCATTTGAACATCAACAGTACTCCTCCCTGCAACTGCTACTTCAAGTGTCTTATAACCCACGAATGAAATGGCCAACAATGCGTCTTCAGCCACCGTAAGCTTATAATTACCGTCTAGGTCTGTGGTAGTTCCATTAGTGGTTCCGCTCACCACCACAGATGCACCGGGAAGCCCCTGGCCATTTTCATCTGTAATCCTCCCAGAAATGGCCACATCAGCCTTCTCTCCATAGTCCTCGGACACAGCCCGTATGCCTGAAGAGCGCTTGCTAACAAAAATATTGTCATTGATGCGCTTGAACTGCACATTGGCATCCTTCGATACGGTCATGAGTGCTTTCTC
The DNA here is from genome assembly GCA_040222275.1 of Cyclobacteriaceae bacterium. GTDB lineage: Bacteria > Bacteroidota > Bacteroidia > Cytophagales > Cyclobacteriaceae > CAXBNB01. Next base: position 72,537 of record JAVKDJ010000072.1, on the reverse strand, counting down.
CAGCGAACCTGCTACATGCACATCAATTTTCTTGTTCAGGTTGATCTTGGCATGGTCATACACAAACTCAAACCCGGTTTGCGCAGACAACTGGCCAAACGCAGAAGCCAACGTGACTTTCTTCATGTCAATACTTACCTGTACATCACTTAGGCTCCTCTGGGCATTGCTATTGCCAGCCAGCATAAATGAGAAGAGCAAGCACTGAATGAACATTCCATATAAGGCATATCTCGTCATTTTCAATAATTGCTTAATAAAATTTTGTTTCATAATTTTGTTGGTTACGATTAAACATTGTTACTGAACCTCGTTTGCCGGATATTCGCACTATCTGGCGTGAGGTTCTTTTTTTACAGGAATTTCGGGGCTACCGACCTCCCTCCTCATTCTAGCTTGTATTGGTTTTATTCATATACTTCTCCTATTTGATTGTAATTTTTACTTGGTTCTTAGTGATTTGATAGTCAAAACCGGACGAGTAACCGAGCCCTGTGAGCACGTTGCGCAAGGATTGGTTTTTAAATTCACCAGAGACTGATACTTCCAAATTGTTGGGGTTTACAACCTCTATCTCCACGTCATACCACCTTTCCAAAGATTTGATCAATTCATCTGCGCTGGCTTTTTCGAAATAAAGAATTTCATTTTTCCAACCCATAAACTTGGGATCGGTGGGTGCTTTGGCCAGGCTTGGGCTTGCTTTATTGTACCGGGTCATCTGTTCCGGATAAAGTAAAACTGATCCGGCATATTTCCCTGTCACTTCCACTTTTCCAGACTCAACGACTACCAGTTCCTGCAATTCTTCCGGATAAGCATTTACCACAAAAGATGTCCCAAGCACCCTCACTTCAAGGTTTTCGGTGATCACCCTAAATGGCCTTTCTTCATCACGGACCACATCGAAATACGCCTCTCCCCTGAGGTGAACTGTTCTTTCATTTTCATCAAAAGTTTGGGGAAACCTAAGTTGCCCTTCAGCATTCAACTTCACCTTAGAGCCATCTGGCAACTGAAAAATCAATTTTTGCCCCCTTGGGTTGGATTTTTCTATCATAACAATGCCGTTGGACGCTGAATCATCTGTAGCTGGTGCCAGCCATCTGGTAAATAGCAGGGCAGATGCTGCAGCCACAATAAATGAAGCGACTGCTGCTATTTTCCTGACATTGAATTGAGTTTTGCTGGTGGCCCTTCCAGAAGTACCACCTCTACCGGATGAGGGATCATCTATTGTAAAAAAAAGCTTTTCCAATTCTGCCTGGACATCTTTCTCCCCAACGGTTTGGCCCGAAGCAAATTCTGCCCTGAGGTACTCGGAAGCCAACTGAATATCAGGCCTGTTTTGGGGATTTCTTTTTATCCAGTCATTCCAGAACAAGACATCCCTCTCATTGGTATTGAATACAAAATTCTGAAAGGAATCCAGCTCGATAAAATCTTCTGCCGTGTACCCGGCAAATTTGTCTTTCCCTTTGTTCTTTGTTTTTTCAATCATTCTACTACTAAGTATGTGGTGGGTTTGGGTTGTCCCTGTTTTGTTCGATTTTTTTTATTCAGGCATGGGACAACTCTGGCCAAAACCAAATCTTCTATAAATTCCGGTCTGGAAGGGCATCTCTAAAAAAATCGACGGGTGATATTCGTTTTCAGAAGAAAAACAGTCCTGAGAGTTGTTTTCTAAGGTTCTTAGTAGCTTCGCTTGATATGTTTCGGATGGATTTGTTTCTAAGGTTGGTGGCCATCATTATTTCTTCATTGTCCAGTCCTTCCTCGTATTTCAGCCGGATCACCTGCTTCTGCCTGGCAGTAAGGCGTTCCATCGCTTTTTTTAAGGCCTTCGAACGTTTTTGAAGTGTTTCGTCCTCCACAATCTGCTCTTCGAATGACATTACCAAATCCAAATGGGTTCGGTTCATCCTTTCATTTCTGGATTTGTCTTTTTTCAGATGAGTAAATATTGTCCTGCGCAATGCCTCGAACAGATAGGCTTTGATATTATTGATTTCGGAAAAGGATTGTTGATTTTTCCATATCCGGGTAAAAATGTCCTGAATACAATCTTTGACTATGTCCTCATCCAGGCAAATTTTCAGCCCATATTTGAACAGGTCATTGTAGTAGGATTTAAATAACCAGGATATATACTTTTTTTCAGAGTCCATCCGAAGGTGCTACTTTATTACAAAAGTATTAAGTTATACATAATACTAAATTAAGGAAGTGATTACTCAAATACAAAATCTTATACAGGTATTTTAAATATCCATCGATAAGTTCAGCGTATTCTTAAAAATGTCCAATAAAGTGTGGTTGGAGGCAGCCAGCAGGCCCAGGAGGAACTAATAACATGACTGGATTAATATATAACCGTCATTCTCGAAAATATTGATCTAACTTTCAAAAAGATCAATATTTATCGGGACTCTCACCTTTCACCAAAGAGATTCCTCCTGCCGGCCGCAGGCTGGGATATTTTTCTTTCCCTTTTAAAATTTGGAAAGAAAATTCTGGAATAGCCTGCCCTCAACTTGATTGGGGGTCACGCCTTGAGTTAAAGGTGCTTTTTTAATCAAGGTTAATAGTGGTATGCGTTGATGACGTGAAGGCCAGCAGCGGTCGGTGGCATTACATCAGGTACCTAATCGCCAGTGGGGTAATGATCGAAGTAAGCACCCCATTGACACATAGTGCCAACCCGCTGTATGCACCCGTCAGCTCACCGTCTTCGAGGGCACGGGCGGTACCAATGCCATGGGCGGCAGTACCCAGAGCAGCCCCTATAGCCGCCTGGCTGGTAATGTTTAAAAACCTAAGGATGGCAGGACCAAACGCATTGCCAAAAATCCCCACGGCAATGACCACTCCTGCCGTGATGGACGGCACGCCCCCTACTATTTCGGAGACCTCCACGGCCATAGGTGTGGTAATGGATTTTGGGGCAATCGATTTGATAATCATGTCAGGGGCATTCATAAATACACAGATGAGCACAACATTCACTATACTAAAAACCCCTCCTATGCACACGGCAGCCAGAAAGGGTACAAGGTTGTGCTGGATTTGCCTGTATTTTTCATAAAACAACACCCCGAGTGCCACCACGGATGGTCCCAGGAAAAAACCCAGGTACTGTCCCCCTTGGTTGTAATCCTCAAAATCCAAATCGAAAGCCACCAGAAAAGTGATGATGAGTGCGATAGCTACCAGGACAGGGTTGAGTAGAATAAATTTATACCTCTGTTTGACGGTACCAGCAATGTAAAAAGCCAGCAGGGTAATAAACACTCCAAAAATAGGCAGTTCAAAAAACTTATTCATGCTTGTCCCACTTTTGCTGTATAAAACCAGTAATGTATAATGTAAACACAGTGCTGACCACAGAGGCTACCACCAGCACCAGCCAGTGCTGCCTCAACAAATCGGCATACACCATCAACCCGACACCATAAGGCACAAAAAACAGCACCAAATATTTGATCAGTTTGTCAGAAGCGGGCTTGACATCCTCCAGTTTAATTATTTTGAATTTGAGTGCAAAAAAAATCAACACCATGCCTACTACATTCCCGGCAATAGGAATGTCAAAAAAGTGCTTGACCCCTTCTCCAAGTATGAGGAAAAGAAAAATATAGAATAAAGATTTAAGCAATTGTAAAGGCTATTTGCACAGGTATTGCAAAATTTCAACTACCTGCTGTTCGGTACGGGCAACCGCAGCAGCGGCAGCATCTATTTCTTTGAGGGCATGGTTAAACTCTTCGGGGTGGATCACAATCAATGGCTTAGATTTGGCTACTGCATAGCCAGCATCGAAAGCAGCATTCCATTGGCGGTATTTTTCTCCAAACTTGACTACCACCACATCGGCACTTTCAATGCCCAACCTGATCTTTACGGCATTGATCCTTGCAGACTTGTGGTCTTTCCAGAAACCGGAAGGCTCAGCCCCCAAAATCACCTCTCCCACATCATCGCTACTTTGATGATCTGTATTGGGAACAAGGAAAGTAACCGGGAGTTGAAGGGCCTTTGCTCCTTTCATTATATCCTCCCTCCAGCTGGAGTGGATTTCGCCCGACAGGTATATCTTCATTTTTTGGTGATTAATTTATGGTACTTCATATATCGGTAGGGCACTAAGTTAATTTAAAATGGTTTGGAGGTCCTATATTTAACTCTGTTCCAAAGTCACAGTTTACGTCCGTCCTTATAAGTTAATGGCTCTCGTTTATGGTCACTTCGATTCCTCAGGTTCTACATCCCTTCTTTTCACCCTCACAGTTTGCACCCAATGCTTCGGAACGACCCCCGTAAAATGCTCAATCTGGTGGCGGCAGCTAAAACCACAGGCAACAATGGTTTTATCATCTTTCAGCTTTTCTACTGCCGGAAAAAGAACCGATTCCCCTATTTTTTTTGACAACTCATAGTGTTCTTTTTCATAACCGAAAGATCCCGCCATGCCACAACACCCCGATGGAATTTCCTCCACTTCATTGCCCGCACCATCGTAGATGGCTTTCATAGCCCCGGTACCGTACAGGGCCTTCTGATGACAATGCCCATGAATGGCGACATCCCCTGCAGTCGATTCAAATTCCACCTCCAGATGACCAGCATCCTTTTCTTCGGCCAGAAAAACATCGATCATCATCACCCCATTTTTCAGCTGGTCGGCCAGCTGCTGATCGTCTATCAGGTCGGGCAGGTCGTCGTTGAGGGCAGAAGCACAACTTGGCTCGCATACCACTACTTTCAGGCCTGCATCCAGGTACGGTTTGAGACCCAGAGCTGTTTTTGTCCCTTCTTCCTTGGCTTCCCTTAAAAATCCATGGGAAATTTTAGGGCGCTGGCAGCAACCCACATTGGCCAAAATCACCTCATAACCACAAGATGTTAGCAGCTCATAGGCTGAAACCCCCACTTCAGGTTCATGAAAGTTGATATAGGTATCCGCAAATAGCACCACCTGTTTTCTGCCATTCCCGGTTGTTTTCACATTCTTTTCAAACCATCGGTAAAAAGGTTCTGAAGCAAACTCTGGAAGAGTCCTCCTGCTGTCAAATTTGGCCAGGCTTTCCAATGCAGACCTGAACAAACCACTTTTTTGAACGGTATTTACTATGCCGGCTTTCCAACCCGAAATGCTCTTGGCAGCCTGTGAAGAATCCCGAATCAGCCGATCCCTCAAAGTGGTGCCATGCTCATCGTAATACATCTGCAGGGTGTCACTTTTCATTTTGGCCATATCCACATTGCTCGGGCACTCCGACTTACAGGCCTTGCAGGAAAGGCACAAATCCATCACTTCATGAAGCCTTTCACTGGTCAGGCCGTTTTCCCCCAATTGGTTAGACATGGCCAACCTTAGGGCATTGGCCCGCCCACGAGTAGAGTGCTCCTCCTCCCTGGTGGCCTTGAAGCTGGGACACATTGTGCCTCCCAGCATTTTCCTACATTCCCCCACACCGGTACACATGTGCACTGATTCTTTAAAGCCTTCTTCTGCCTTGTATTTAAACACACTTTCAACTTCCTTGTCTTTATATTCCACCCCATACCGCAAATTGTGCTCGATGGTCTGTGCCTCCAGGATTTTGCCCGGGTTCATAAGGTTTGCCGGGTCAAATAATTTTTTTACATCCATCAGCGCATTATATACCTGGTCGCCAAAGAAGCGCTGGTTGTAAGCGCTGCGCACCAGGCCGTCACCATGCTCACCACTCCAGGAGCCTCCGTACTCCATCACCAGCTCGAAGGTTTCTTCGGTGATGTTCTTCAAGCGCTCTATATCCTCTGCCTGCCTCAAGTCCAGTATCGGCCTCACATGTATCACCCCAACACTGGCATGGGCGTACATGGCCACCTCCGTCCCATGCTTTTCACAAACCTTCAATACCCTGTCAATGTATTCGGGAAGGTGTTCTGAAGGAATACCGGCATCTTCTATAAAGGGTAGTGGTTTTTTATCTCCTTTCAGGCCAAGCATCAACCCCAACCCTTTTTTCCTTACCACCCACACATCTTCATATTCCGGGCCATCGGGAAACAAGGGATAGGCATACCCAAAATTTTTGGATTTCTGATCAGCGATCATGGCATTGGCCCGCTCTATTACCTCTTCCTCCGTATCTCCATAAAACTCGACTATCAAAATGGCCTCCGGGTTGCCCTCTATAAAATGGCAGTGCCTCTTGGTCATCAAGTTTTCCCGGCTCAGGCCAATCACCACCTTGTCCAGTATTTCTACCGCAGAAGGTTTAAACTGCAGCATGGTTTCCACGCCACTTATAGCTTCCAGTAATTTGGCATAGTGTACTACGCAAACCGACTTAAATTTCGGTAGCGGTTCCAGGTTTAATTTAAGTTCCAGGAAAGTGGCCAATGTGCCTTCACTCCCGCACACAATTTTGCTCAGGTTCCATTTGTCAGTATCTACAAATTCGTCCAGATTATAGCCCCCTACCCGGCGCATTACTTTGGGATAGCGTTTCTTTATCTCATCCCTGTTGGCGTTTATGGCCTCACGGAAACCAACGTATATTTCCCCTTCCCTACCTCCGGAGGCTATGATGGTCTCTATCTCATCCTGCGACTTCTCACTTAGTTGCATGACAGTACCATCGGCCAGTAGTGATTTCACTTCCAGCACATGGTCCACTGTTTTTCCATAAATAATACTCTTGGTACCGGATGAATTGTTGCCCACCATACCACCTACATTGGCCCTGCTGCTGGTTGCAGGATCTGGTGCAAAGTGAAGTCCATAGGGTGCCATCTCAGCATTCAGGTCGTCCCTGGCCATGCCTGGTTGCACCCGTACCCATCTTTCCTGCTCGTTCACCTCCAGTACCTGGTTCATGTATTTGCTAAAATCCAATATGATGGACGAGCCTACCGTTTGCCCTGCCAGACTGGTGCCCGCTCCACGCGGCAGGATGGTAATACCGTTTTTGTTGGCGATGGACACAGCTGCCTTCACATCCTGCTCATCCTTTGGGAAGACCACCGCCTTTGGCCTGATCTGGTAAATACTGGCATCCGTGGCGTACATGCCCAGGGTATAATCATCCCGTAGTACCTCACCCTGTACCTCGGTTTTCAGCTCATCAAAAAAATCTGACATAGTATTGAACGTATAGTTTTCTTTGGCCCTAATCAGGAACATATCTTCCAAAGGCCGGTTACAAACCAAAATAACCGATTTGATTTCTTTATAGCTACTCCAATTTTCTTGGATATAGTTACTATATAAACTATTATCATTAATTTACCATTCAGATTATGTTTATATAATACACAATGGAGCCTTTATATCAGAAAGTTGAAATAGGTAGCAATGCATCTTTTCTAATGAAGGATACCTTCAATCCATTGTTTCATTTTCATCCGGAATATGAATTGATCTTGTTTCGAAAAGGAAAAGGAAAAGGCATCATTGGCAATAAAACCACGTCCTACCAGCCATACAGCTTTTTTATGTTGGGGCCGAATTTGCCCCATTGCTTTACCAGCGACAACAACGAAGAAAACAAAGCGTACGTCATCCAGCTGAACCGGGAGGTGCTTGACAGTACGATCGGAAGCATCCCGGAGACCAAACCCATCCTTCTGTTGCTCGAAAAGGCCAAATATGGATTAAAGTTTCAAAATGAATTGGGTAAACATCACTATGAAAAATTTCACCTCTTATTTGAACTCAACGGGTTTGAGAAGTTGATCAACCTGCTTTCAATTTTAAATGACCTTGCCAAAACATCAGGTGTGGAATTGCTTACCAGCCCGGGCTCCCTCCCAAAAGTCAACCTGAAAGAGTACGAACGGATCAATATAGTTTATGAACATGTATTCAATAAATTTAAAGGGCCAATTGCGCTGAAGGAGGTGGCGGCTCTTCTAAACCTTACCGAGATCGCCTTTTGCCGGTACTTTAAAAAAATTACCCGGCGGACTTTCATTACCTACCTGAATGAATACCGCATTGGCCATGCCTGCAAGTTGCTTTCCACTACCGACAAAAACGTGTCGGAAATTGCCTTTGAATCCGGCTATGAGAGTATAGCCAACTTCAACAAACAATTTAGAAAACATACCGGAACAAGTCCAAAGAGGTATAAAAATAAGGTGTGACCAGGAAGAGACGTGTTAGCAAAACAGCTTCTATTTTTCCCTTACAAAAGATATGGTAAGAAACAATCCCTGCTACCAAACATACTACCCTCAAAAGCCTTTTAAATTGAGTTATAATTCTTTAAATTGAAGCCTATCGTGATTCATAAATCACATAAGCTTATATTATAGGTATATAATAATTATAAATTAATCTTATGGCAAATTTGCCCACATAATCTATAGCTAAAATTATAATCTAAAAGAAATGGAAAGCAACACACATTCAAGTACGTCAACACACAAAAGCAATGGTGAAAGCAAGTGCCCGTTTATGGGAGGGGCGCTGAAGCATGGTGCTGGAGGTGGCACATCCAACCGTGACTGGTGGCCCAACCAGTTGAAACTAAACATCCTACGTCAAAATTCTTCCCTGTCCGATCCAATGGGCAATGACTTCAATTACGCTGAAGAGTTCAACAAACTCGACCTGAATGCTGTGAAGAAAGACCTTTTCGATCTGATGACCCAATCACAAGACTGGTGGCCAGCCGACTATGGTCACTACGGGCCTCTCTTCATTCGGATGGCATGGCACAGTGCAGGTACTTACCGGATTTCCGATGGCCGTGGAGGCGGGGGATCGGGTACCCAGCGTTTTGCCCCGCTCAACAGCTGGCCCGACAATGCCAACCTCGATAAGGCCAGGTTGCTTTTGTGGCCGGTAAAACAAAAATATGGCAAGAAAATTTCCTGGGCAGACCTGATGATCCTGGCCGGTAACTGCGCCCTTGAGTCTATGGGGTTCAAAACCTTTGGATTCGCTGGTGGGCGCGAAGATGTCTGGGAGCCCGAACAGGATATCTATTGGGGGGCTGAAACTGAATGGCTGGGGGACAAGCGCTATACCGGCGATCGTGAACTGGAAAACCCACTTGGCGCAGTACAAATGGGACTGATCTATGTTAACCCACAAGGGCCAAACGGAAACCCAGACCCGCTTGCAGCTGCCCGTGACATCCGCGAAACCTTTGGGCGTATGGCCATGAACGATGAGGAAACCGTGGCACTTATCGCTGGTGGACACACGTTTGGCAAAACGCATGGTGCTGCCGATGCAGACCAATTTGTAGGACCTGAACCAGCCGGAGCAAGCATTGAAGAGCAAAACCTGGGATGGAAAAACACCTATGGCAGTGGCAATGCGGGAGACACCATTACCAGTGGCCTGGAAGGAGCGTGGACTACTACCCCTACCCAATGGAGCAACAACTTTTTCGAGAACCTGTTCGGATATGAGTGGGAACTGACCAAAAGCCCAGCTGGTGCCAACCAGTGGAAGCCAAAAAACAATGGCGGGGCTGGCACTGTGCCAGATGCCCATGACCCATCCAAGAGCCATGCACCGTTTATGCTCACGACTGACCTTGCCCTGAGAACTGATCCGGCTTACGAAAAAATTTCAAGGCATTTTTACGAAAATCCCGATGAGTTTGCAGACGCTTTCGCCAGGGCTTGGTATAAACTGACTCACCGCGACATGGGGCCGCTGGCACGCTACCTTGGCCCTGAGGTACCTGCTGAGCAACTCATCTGGCAAGATCCGATTCCAGCCGTTGATCATGAGTTGATCAACGATGCGGATGTGACTGCCCTGAAGGGTAAAATACTGGAATCAGGGCTTACCGTTTCCCAACTGGTTTCTACTGCCTGGGCATCCTCTTCCACGTTTCGTGGATCAGACAAACGGGGAGGTGCCAATGGTGCACGCATCCGGTTGGCCCCACAGAAGTATTGGGAAGTGAACAACCCCTCCCAACTGGCCGGCGTGTTGGAAAAGCTAGAAGGTATTCAACAAGCATTCAACAGCGAACAATCCGGGGGTAAAAAAGTTTCCTTGGCAGACCTGATCGTGCTGGGCGGATGTGCAGGAGTGGAAAAGGCGGCAAAAAGTGCTGGTCATGAAGTGACTGTACCATTCACCCCAGGCCGGGCCGATGCTACCCAGCAACAGACCGATGTGGAATCGTTCTCAGTGCTGGAACCCGCTGCTGATGGGTTTCGCAATTACCTGAACGCCCGAAGAACCTCTTCGGCAGAAGAAATCCTGGTGGACCGGGCGCAACTCATGACCCTGACAGCCCCAGAAATGACCGCCCTGATAGGTGGCATGAGGGTACTCAATACCAACTTCGATCAATCGCAGCATGGTATTTTCACCGATCGTCCTGAAACGCTTACCAACGATTTCTTTGCCAACCTGCTCGATCTGGGCATTACCTGGAAAGCAACCTCAGATTCGCAAGATGTGTTTGAAGGGCGCGACCGTGCAACCGGTGAACTAAAATGGACAGGCACAAGGGTAGATCTGATTTTCGGTTCCAACTCAGAACTTCGCGCTGTGGCCGAGGTATATGGGTGCGAAGATGGCCATGGCCAGTTTATACAGGATTTTGTGGCTGCCTGGGCCAAAGTGATGGAGCTCGATCGCTTCGACCTGGCATAACAGCATCTATAGATTTGAAAAGGTGGTCGGATAAAGGCCACCTTTTTTTATGCATATAAATAATATTGCGTGAAGGCCTAAGGCTTTATAGTTTGCAATATAACCAACTTGGTGGTTCAGTTTATCAACAAAGGAGTCTGTAAATTCAACTCTCATGCTGACGAATAGTCTTTTCAAGGAGTTCGTCGAGTTGATCTATGGTGTATGATCCGGAAGCTCCTGACTCTAGTCGGGCAAGTTCATTTTGAGCATAAAGTTTATCGGCCTCAAATTGTTCATCGCTTTCAAGTATCTGAACATCCTCAGTCTTAAATTGGCTCAGTAACCAAACAACTTTATCTAGTATTTTATCACTGACTTTAAGTTTTAATGTGGCCATAATCCAAAGATAAGCTGACTATTCAAAATTGTGAGCCAAATGGTATTTTCATCCCAAGGTATGAAGAAAAAGGGAAAAAATAGTCAAGGCTTAATCGGATAGTATTTTAACTTGAAATCGATGAACAATATAACCGTCATGCCAGAAAAATATGCCTTAGTTTTCTTAAAAGGCATATTTTATCAGGCCTGCCTCGCCGGACAGGCAGGCATCTGAAAATGAGATTACGGATATTTTTATCCTTTTTTAAATTTAAGGATAAAAATTCCGAAATGACGATCGTAATTCATTGATTACAAACAAGTTAAAGTCCTAACTCGCGTTGTTTTAGAAATATTCATTGGAAGGAAAAAGTCATACCTCAACCATTCCGGGATGATTTAGGCCATACCCACCCCGGCCCTGGCGAAAATATCCTTCAAGTCACTTTCTATAGGAAATGGTTTTAGCGGCGGGACATTTGCCCCACCCGGGTTACCTACGGGAATTTTGCCCACAAAAGATTTCACACCACCAACAAGCAATCGGGGTATCTGGCCGATGATCTCTTTCGTATTTTTGATCCTAAAACCAAACTGTAGCATTTTCCAATGTACATAAGTGTGGGCGTACGGATATTTCTGCCCGAGTATATGTGCCCGCTCCAAATGCTTCCAGGCATCCGGCAGGTTACTTTGTGCATATTCGGATTTGTAATGCTCCAGTTCCCTATTGAAATATGGCCTTAAGCTGTTGGGCATGGAGGTGTTGAATTTCATACTGGTATCTTTTTGTTTAAAATCATCCTAACGGGCACTTTTATTTATTTTGACTACTTCCTTCTTTTTTTCTTTGGTGGTTTGCAGTCTAAGCAAAAATCCGATAACAAATCAATCTCCCTCAAAACCTTTAAATGTTCTTTACTCAAAACGTCCGACTTTTTACCAAGATCAGTAGCCTTTAAAACCCTGGCACTTTCAGCATTCATCTGCTCTTGTAGGTTTTCAAAAATGGGTTTAAAAAAATTAACATCTGAAAATGCTCCTTTCTTTTCATACATTTCTTGCCTGAATTTACGCGTATATAATTCAGTTAAATCAAAACTATATCGTCCAAACATCACCAGTTGATTGGCCGTGGTTGAATCAGGTGCTGTAATCACTGCTGCTTTCTTGTTGAAAACCGTTTTAACCTTAGAATTGAAATTTTTGGTGAACATAAATTCATAGGTATTCATTTGGAAACTGAAATCCATATTGCTTCCTGAATATATTGAGTAAGACGTTAATTCTTGATTTACCTCACTTTGAGGTGATTGAAAATCACCGAGTTGAAGATCATATTCGGCTGACCAATCTACAATTACTTGACAAAACACAGTTGACCAGTTCATCACAAAAACCAGAACAAAAATTGACCTCATAATGATAATATTTTACAAAAAGGTACATAATATTTTCAATTCGCGAATCGCGAATTGAAAATAAAACGAAGATTTAAGATTCTGATCCCACCTGCGCTCCCGAATAAGCTATTCCAGCATTCCAAACAAGAACCCTATTCAAAACTAATGTTTTGAACTTTACAAATCAAAGCACAACCCCACCCAGGATAGCAGCGTTTGTATCAGGAGCATGAAAAGGCGTCAATTCAATAGCAGTATGGCTGCACTCGGGTTGTCCACACTTTTACCCGTTCCTTTTGCCAGCTCCAAACCGAAACTGATTGAGCGAACCATACCCACTACAGGTGAAAACATACCTGTAATTGGCATGGGCTCCTGGCTGACATTCGATGTGATGGGCAGTACAAGTAGGATGCAAAACATGAAAGCAGTACTGCAAAACTTCCACGCCCTGGGTGGAAGGGTGATCGACAGCTCCCCGATGTATGGTTCGTCTGAAAAGGTAATCGGGCAACTGGCCCGTGAGCTGGATATACTCGATGACCTTTGGGTATCCACCAAAATATGGACCAACGGACGTGCCAATGGACAAGGCCAACTGAACGATTCCCGAAGGTACTTTAGCCAACAGCTGATGGTGGACCATGTGCACAACATACGCGACTTCAACACCCACTATGCTACCCTAAAGGAAGCGAAATCCAAAGGACAGATAAAGTACATTGGGGCAACACACTATCAGAACTATGCCCATGACCAACTGGTAGAATTGATCAACAAATACGAGCTGGATTTTGTGCAGATCAACTACAACATAGACAACCCCCACGCCGAAGAACGCCTCATCCCAACAGCCGTTGACCAAGGAGTAGCTGTCATCATCAACCGGCCGTTTCAGACAGGAAGGTTATTTGACGAGATTGGCAACTCAAACCTGCCCCCCTGGGCTGCAGACCTGGAGATTGACAACTGGGCGGCCTATATGCTTCGGTACATCATTTCAAACCCTGGTGTCACCTGTGTGATACCGGCCACTACCCAGGTAAGCCATGTAAAACAAAATATGGAAGCCGGAATGGGCTACCTTCCCTCCCCAAAAGAACGCGGGAAAATGAGGGAATTCTTTCAATCGGTGAGGTGATTGTCTCCCCTGCCCCGAATCAGGTTCCGGGAGTTGATGTCTAAAGCGCTTTTGGCTTTTCGCTGTTGGCTGTTGGCTATTGGCCATTGATAACCTGCCCTTTCAGTTTGATTAAAACAGAGAGATAACCGATCTGCACACAACCGCAAAAGTCTATTCAGCCATTAGCCTAGATTTGGAATGCTGCAGAAACCACGAATGACTTTATCGGTATTCCGGAGATTCTGCGTGGAGCGGATGTGCTGATTCTGGCATTGATTCGGTAAGAATGTAAGGGCATTCGCCCCTACACCTTATTATGGAGTTTTATTCTTTTTGTCGTACTTCTTCATCATTTTTTCGCGGTATTTCATGCTCTTCGCCTTCTGTTCTTCCGTTGGGATATAAGCCTTGAAAGTAATAGGCAAGATCATTCTAACATTGCAGGCTTCTCCACCTGTTAGCTTATCTGGTATCCAGTTAGGAGAGAGTTTCATTATGCGAAGAGCTTCCGCATCTAATTCTTCATTCAAACCTTGAACCACCTTCTCATCTGTTACTTCACCATCTTTGTTTACTACAAATTGAACCATCACTTTCCCTTCGATCTTATTTTTAAAAGATTCTTCAGGGTATTCAAGATTGTCAGAAACAAAATAATAAAATCCTGCCATTCCATATTTGAATGAAGGGTGTTCATCTGCCATTGAATAAACTTTATCATCGTTGTTCTGCCCTAAGCAAATAAATGACATAACCGATAATAAAAGTGAGAATATTAGTTTTTGCATTGATATGTAAGATTAAAGCGATACTCTATAACGACCAGATATAGCACGTGCCTCTGGACTTTCAAATATCGACTAAATTATCGGTTTTGCATTTCAGTTTCAAATAGCTTGATAGAGGAATGTACTATATCATTTGTTATGGAGCTTTAACAAGTCCAATACGCCAATTTTTTGTTCAAAGAAGGTCGGAATTCTTTCTGTATTGTATTCTTCAAATTCTTTGTGATTTTCAAAAACAGTATTAAATCCAAGTTTCTGAGCAATCTCTATTCCATCAGCAGTAACAGCATAGCCAGATAAAATGCATTCTGGATTGAATTTGTGTGAGTTGAAATATCTCAATGCTTTTTTCAGAAGCAATGTCGAGGTATCTGTACATGTTCCATAAACTGAATAGAAGTGAAATGACATAGTTACAGATTCATTTGGTCTTGATAAATCTTCAATTCTTAAATCTCCTTCTGATAATAGATCGGATCTAAGCTTTTGATAAGGTGCTTGTTTTATTGGAATAGTAATCAAATGACCACAGTAGTAACCTAATGTGTCTTTGACAATGAGATTAAGTTCTGGTAAAAGTTGTGAAGATTGCTCTATGAGAATAGATGGTAATGGAACGGAAGTATCATAAATCGAATGATCATAATCGAGTATTGCCTTAATATCTGCCTCCGAGGTTATAGGTTCGGCTTTATAGATTTTAATGTCATCTTTTTGCGAGGCTAAAAATTCTCTGTCAATTGGACTTTTCGATACTTCTGAAATACTAAATCTCCTTGTTCTGATATTATAGCTTACCGGAATAGAATAATCAGCATTTAGGTTGTGAATTACCTGAAAGGGGAGGTTCAGTTTCTCGACCAATAAATGTTCAAACTCTGAACTCAATCTATTTGAATCGGAAAGCCATCTTTGAACGTTCTTATAATCTACTCCAAGGTGTCTTGCTAAATCGACTTTCTTCCAGCCATTATACGAAATATAATCGTTGAGTAGTTCTGCTATGGTTGTATAAAGTTTCATTGATCAATGATTAGGTTAAAAACAGGACATCATATGTCCTTTTTTCAGGTTAGAATATTGTTCAACTTAGTACTGTTAAATAATTGTTTCATTCTTAAATAATTTAAAGTTATGACGTACAAAACAAACAAGGGCAAGATTCTCGAAGTTACTGAGGATGGCCTAAGAAACAGTGTTTATCCAGATGGCAGAATCACAACTCAGATGCCTGGACAGCCACACTCTGATTACAAAGCCAAAATCCAAAACAGAGTTACCTTAGATAACTTGTTTACCAAAAGGTAATGGTCAAAGAAGATTTAAATTTTGGCAGTTAGCCGGTTCGCAAGCTGATTTTGTGAACCGGTTTTTTTTGTTCTTCACGCTAGACCAGCTATGATGAGTGGGGATTGGAAAGCACTAACCTCTCGTCTCGCACATAGCCACACCTTGATTTAAATTTAAAACTTGTGGCGGACTTTCCAATCCCCACCAAACTTTCCTTACCGATAAAACTCCATTCATTCATGGAAGTGTTTGTTGTGAGGAGTTTAAATATCAATTTCTTCATTGTCATCCATTCTCAACTTGATTCCTTTCTTCTTAAGGAAAGCATCGGTTTTTCTATCAATTTCATCGTATATATCAATTGCATCCATATCTATAGAATCAATAAGTTTACTTTTGAAATCCTTAATTTCTTCTTTGAATTCCCAATTTTGAATTTCATCGGAAGCATATTTTATTATTCTATCCATTACTCTAGCTCCGGCAGATAGAGTTCTTTCACTGTAAGTCGCAACGGAATGAAGAAGTGATACAAAATGGGTTTCTGACAAAGGCTTGGTTGATTCAGTGATATCAATGAATTTGGCTGGTGTGGTCACATGACCATTATATTGTTCCGTTTTTGAAAAAGAGATTAATGACTTATCGTAGGTTAATATTATCCAATGCTTATTTTCATTCAATATCTGATTATTTGTGTGCTTCAACGCCCATATGTCATGTTGAACAAGGTGTTTTGGTTTCTCTAATTTGTGCTCGTCTAGTTGAAACATATACTCCTTCTCAAAGTCAATACAATCTTCTTCACTAAAGGTCGGTACAGGTGTGAATTCAACTCCTGAATTGTTGAGAACGGTTTGAATATCGGTCATTAAAGATCTAATCCAATCCCTGATATTTGTTCTCTCCGATTTGATTGAAGGACTGAATGTTGATAGATATTCCATAAAAGAATTAGGAACTTTTACCCCTTGGTTTTTAAGCCCAAAATAATTCGCAACAAATGCATTGCTTGAAAATTGAAGCTCCTTTTCTTCAATATCGAAATGGATGTATTTCCGCGCTCTTAGTAAATGACCAGCACACTCATTGATATAGAAATATGGAATACAAGCTACAGCTCCAATTTCATCTATTCGTTTAATTGCTTGTACACTTAGATCAAAAAATCGATTTACATAGCCGCTATACAGTTGAGAACATATAAAAGGGATAGCAACAGAAGGCTCTATCATGATATCGAAATCATTCCACCTGTTTGCCCCCAATGATTTAGCTTTCGAAATAGGGTTTGACCCTTCTAACGCTAAATACATTGATGCCCTGGTTATTTTATTAATCAATGGATGATCTGTTGCTATTTCTAGTAGACTTATAATGGCTTTTTCTACATTTTCTTTGCCTATTTTTTTCTTAATCAGAAATGATCGAATCTTATTGGTACTTTGTTCATCAACATTATATAGCGGATGTGCCACCAAGCTAATCTGTAGTTCCTTAAGGTTAGAAATACGATCAGATATAAAAGCCTCGGAAAGCCAAACAGAGACTTTCTTAGAATCTTCTAGTGTCCAATTTAGATTATACTCATTTCTCATCAGATCAGTCTGAGCACTAGAAAGGGTTTCTAATTCAGCTTCATAGATTCTCTTCCTTGATGAGATATCATCTTTAATTTTATCAGAAAGTATTATCAATTTATCGGCACTCCATTTAAGCTTCTTGTTACCGAAAAGAGCTCCAATTCTATTTTTAATTACATCGATTTTTGTGTCCTGATTCAGACCTAAAAATTCAATAATCTCATTTATTAAGTTTTCTTCGCTTAGCCCCCCTTTTTCCGATAAAATGAAGAGTATGGTATCATCGTAGATACCCAACTTTAAGTCCTTTGAATCTTGAGACATTAAGGAATAAGAATGTAATGCTCTTTCCCTATAATCAGGACCTTTTGTTTTGTAGTCCCGAGGTAAAGGATATTTCAGTTCATCGAGGAATAAGTTGAGCAATTTTTCATTAATTATGAATCCGGATAAAACTGCCGGGCTAAATACCCTTGCAGTAATTCCTAATTCATTTGTTATTTCTGTTTCAATTTTTCTTGATTCAATCTCATCCAAATTGTAGGTTGGGATGTAGTAGAACGCTTGTACGTTTAATTTCTCAACAGACTTCTTGGCATCTTTATATGCCTTGTTTTTAATATCTGTTTTTTGGGTCGTTAGCTGATACGCAACTTTTTTTCTATTTCCGTCCTTATCAATTGCGATGAAATCAGTACCTCCGTCGCTTTTGCCATCCACATTGATTGCATGAAAATTGAAAACATGGTCAAAAATGAGTTGACAAGCAACATTGAATTTATTCTTGCCCAACTTCGCAATATGATTTGTTAATGTTTCTTGATCCATATTTATGCGATTAGGTATTCCTCAGAACGCCATGATATGGTGCGTTGCGTTTTATGTTTTGTTCGTTTAGGATACTAATATAGCCGAATCCGTGATTCGGCTCATAACTTTTTGATTCTCATGAGGCGCAACACAGAATCGGCGGTGCTTGCAAAAACCTCCAACGCTCCCTTTTCCGCCAAACTGCCATGCATCTGATATTGTAGTCCGTTTTCACCATTTTATTCCGTCATAATCTATGTGATCATCATCAATTTCTAATTCGGAAGGTTTGCATTTCAGTCTAATTGCATCCTCTTCCAAATGTTTATGGTATTCGTTATACTCGTTAGTATAGAAAATTCCACGTTTCAATAGTTCTGGTAACTTTCTAAAAGCCTTCTTACCACCCCCAAGCAAGAAGTATTCAAGGTTCGTAGTTCTCATGCATTGGTATATACATTCGTTAGCCCCGTACAAACCATCGTTAATAAATGGAATTAGCCCATTGGCTCCAAGTTGGTCATACGAATTCATTGCCTTTTCTAACCAAAATTCAACTCCTAAGATTGTGGAAATATCGAATTTACTAGTCTCAAAAAATCTCATATTGTATTTAATCGCAGTTAAAGAGAATAGGAAATGAACCCATGAAATCTGTGTTCCTAGGTATTCTATCTCTTCGTGTGGATAAAGATGGTTCTCATTTGTTCGTAAGCGTTGTGAGTCTTTCGCTTTTCTTATTTCATAGGAGAAAGCACTTATAAGCTGATCCCTATTTTCAAATCCGGGTTTATTAAGGTGGTTCTCATCGTTCCAGAATTTACCTATGACTTCATAGAGGTTGTTGAGATCTCCATATGTTCCCCAAATTTCAACTCCTATTCCTCTTTTAGTTGGGATTATGTAAATCATATGTTTTCTGTTAATTCTGTTCAGGCACGAATGGACTACAACAACAAGCTATGATGAGTGGTGATTTGAAAGCACTAATCTTTCCACCTGCTCAAGGCCACACCAATTAATAAATTTACAATTCGTGGCGGACTTTCCGAGAGCCACCGAAGTATCCTGACCGATAAAACCCCATTCATTCATAGCCTATGTTAGACACTCTTTTTACCTGGATTGTTCTTTCCAAAGTAATACCCAATTATCGTCCCAATAATTCCTGTAAAAAGTGAGAAATAATCTTTGAGGTGGTTCGAAGTTATATTTCCTTCTGTAACACCTTGTAAATCATTAGCGTAGGTGTATATCGCTATAATTCCCGTTACGATCATGAATGTACTTACAATAATGATAGATAAAATACCTTGAATTTTACTCTGTTCCATTACATGTTAATTTTTTGAATTATTAAACTTTCCTTTGTCGGTTGAGAAGGGTACGTTGATTGCCATTTAGAATAGTTTTCATTAGGTGCTTCGAATGACTTTACGACCATGGTATAAAACACTCCATTATCCTCTTTTTTGTATTGTATGAAGTAGATAGTTTGTTCTACCCATTTAGTTTCGAAGAAGAACCACCTTTTATGAGGCTTACCTTCATATAGTTCATATGCAATTATTCTGTTAATAAATGTCGTATCAGTCTCGATTTCGCCGTTAAGAATGGGTCTGGAATTAACCTCAAATGATTGATATGCGGTATCTATTTTTAATGAAATCGGAGCTTGGATTAGGAGTCCGATTACTGTGCTCTCAAAGTCATCAAAACCCATTGTTGAGTACATTTCTGGAATACTTGAGCTGTCTGGTAATTTGATCATATAATTCAGACGACAACCGCTAAATGCTATAAAAATTATTAGAATAAGTAGATTTTTTTTCATTCTCCAATTGTTCGACATTCCAGTATATACCACAAGTGGTACATACATGCATTACATCAATACCAAATCTAACCTATTTTTCTCTTTAATAACTAGACAGAAAGGATAAATGTCTGCGAAGGATTTTTGGTGCACCCACAAATGAAGAAGTATCTGAAGCCAATATCACTCATACATATCCCCTACATCTGCCCTGGCCAGATCGACGAGGAAATCACCTATCTGGTCGGTGACATCTGCAAGGAACTGCTCCCCTTTTTCCCGGGTGGCCTGGGCCGGGTTGCCCACCCCGGTATCTTTGGTAACGGCCGTCCATTGGCGCTGGGCAGTTACCCAGCCTTCTTTCAGGCCCTTGATGCGGAAGGTTTTGGCCGCCCCATCGCCGGCCTCTGGCAGTGGCAGCACCCAGTCGGGTTTGATGTGCATCATAGCGCTGGTTTCCAACTCACCGGCATGGTCGCCAGGCTCATGGAAGTATTGTTGGGCATCTGCTGCCGTCCACCAGTTGATGGAGCAAACGAACACATCGGGGAAGTGGATGCGCAGCTCCCGGATGATCTGCTTGAAATTGTTGCCCCCATGGGAGTTGAGGATCACCAGTTTATCTAGGTTTTGCCTGGACAGTACATCCACGATATCCTTGAGCACGGCCAGTTGGGTGCTGGGGTTCATGTTGATGCAGAGGTCCACATCCAGTTGGCCGGTATTCACACCAAATGGCACCACCGGCAGTACTATGGATTTTCCACCTTTGTCCCAGGCCTTTGCAGCAGCCTCTGTGGCCACATGCTCCGCCTGGTAGTTGTCGGTGGCATAGGGCAGGTGGTAGTTGTGGGCTTCTGTAGCACCCCACGGCAATATGGCCACTTTGTAGTCCTGTTCTTTTACTGTTTTCCAGTTGGTCTCTGCCAATACATAGGGTCTGGGCTCCATTTTCTAGATTTCTTTTGGTTTCTGATTGGAAAAAATACTCGTCAAATATCCAATGAGCACACATGAGGGTATGCCTATCAGTGGATAAATATAGAAATTTATGTTGGTGTTGTATTTGAAATAGGCCAATATCACAATACAGGAGACCGCCCCAACCAACGCCCCAATGGCATTTGCCCTTTTCACAAACACCCCGAGAATGAAAACGCCGGCCAAAGAACTGCCGGCCAGTCCCAATATTTCCTGAAAAAGAAAAAACAACGACTGCACCGGATAAAGGGCCATCAGGCACGCCACCAAAGTGCCCAATACGCCGATGATCACAGTAGTGCGTTTGGCGATGGCAAAGGCCCCCTGCTCTGTGTAACCCTCGTTGAAGCGCTTGTAGAAATCTACCGTTACCACTGTTGATACGCTGTGCATGCTGCTATCCAGGCTGGACATAGAGGCAGAGAATATACCGGCTATTACCAGGCCCGCAATACCGGCAGGCAGTTGGTTGGCTATGAACAACGGAAATATCCTGTCGGTTTCCATGCCTACTACGAGCAGCTCCGGGTTTTCTTTGAAATACACAAACAGAAAGGTACCCATGCTGAATATCAGTACCCCAGCCGGTATGGCCATCCAGGCACTGATCCACATGCTTTTGGCCGATTCCTTTTCACTTTTGGTTGTCATGTACCGCTGAACGATGGTTTGGTCGGTGGTATAGGGTGCAATGTTGAGTGCGAACGACCCCAGCAAAAGCGACCAGGTGACCACTTCCGTCCAACTGAACCGCAGGTCCACCAAAGCAAGTTTGTTGTTGGCCATGGCTACTTCATATATATGGGAAAGGTCTCCCCCCAGCTCAAAAGTGATGTACACCAGGCCAATAACCAGCCCCAGGATCAAAACCACCACCTGCAGGACATCCGTCCAGATGACGGCTTCTATCCCTCCCATCACGGTATAAACAATGGAAAGAATACCCATAATGATGATGGCCAGAAAAATATCCATGCCCATTACCGTAGAGAGGGCCAATGCGGGCAGGTACACCACTATACCCATTCGTGCCAACTGAAACAGCACAAACGAAAGGCTCCCAAACATCCGCAGCGTAAGGTCGAACCTGGCCTCCAGGTATTCATAGGCAGTGGTGATGTTGAGTTTTCTGAAATAGGGAATGTAAAACATGACCACAAATGGAGCAATTGCCAGGATGGTAAAATAACCCAGATAGACCTGCCAGTCGAATGCAAAGGCAAGTGCCGGCTGGGACAGATAGGTAATGGCACTGAGCATGGTTGCATAAATGCTCATGCCAGCTGCCCACCAGGGTATCCGGTTGCCGCCAAGAAAAAAATCGTTGGTGCTGTTGTTCTTTCTTGAATAATAAAGCCCTATGCCTACGATCAATGCAAGATAGCAGGCCAGGGTGGTGTAATTGAGCCAGCCAAAGTTGTTGTCAAAAGGCCGAAAAGTTCCCTTCAGTACGCGTGTAGTCCGAACGCCCGGGGCAATCTCCCCCATGGGTATGACCACCTCGTCGTTCCAGGTTACGGCTTTGGTAACCACCTGTGCTTTGTCGGTATAGCTTCCCATATCTACCCACGTATCCGTGATGGTGTGGTAGGACAAAATTTTGGTAGAAAAAGAAGTTTTTTGAACGAGTGTTTTTTGCCGGGTATAAAGGGAGTCCAATCGGGCATCAATGCCTGAATCCGTTTCACTATTCACAGGATTTTGTAACTTTCCCTCAAGCCGCTTTATTTCATCATTGACATCCATCCGCTCGTACAATGGCTGGTTGGCACCTCCCGCACCCCCGAAAATAAGAATATGTGACCCTCCATATTGGATGGCCGGAGCAGCCCCAACAAATCCGCCCTCTATGCCAGGAGTACCATTGGCAGGTACATCAGTCAGTTTGTTCCATGTTCCATTGTGCGGATTGAACGAGTAGCCGTCACTGTGGAGTTTATGAGGACGTTTTTTGCCGGGATCATAGTCCCTGCCGCTAAATACAAAAAGCCTGTTGACCTTACCATCGTTTTGCCCTACCACTACGGGCATTATTCTGGGTTCTCCCGGAAAATCCTCCTTTTTTTCCCAGGCCCAGCCTTCACCCCTGTTGGCCAGGTCCAGTGCGAGAAAATTGCGGGTAGCTGGCCCACCATTACGCTCATGCCCGCCTACCAGGTATATCACATCGTCCACTACATCACCCGACATGGCATAAAGAGGTACCGGCAGTGACGGCAGTTGCTCAAATTCCACTTTTCGCCCTTCGGCATTCCATCTCATGAGAAATACATCCTGGGAAACCCCCTGCGCGTTGTTGCCTCCGATACAAATTATCCCTTCATCGGTCTGTATAGATACGCCATAGCCAATCGGCTGTGGCAGCTTGTTGGTTTCATTGGATATCCAACTATCACTTCCTTTTTCCAATACGAAAATATTGTCATACCACTGCTTGTCTCCGCCTTCCCAAACGGGATCGCCGGGAAAATTTGCCCCACCCGCTACAATGAGCACATCGGCGGAAACACCGGTAAAAACCCCATTGAATCCATGCGGATCGGGAATAGCCGGAAGTTCAGTCCAATCCAACAATTGGCTTTTGTCGGTCGAAAATGAGGAAAAGGGTAGCACAAAGGCGGTCAACAATACAACTGACCTGCATAAGAATCCCAAACGATGGTTGCTCATGTTTTAAATATATCTAGTAAATCGCTAAGATAATAAATGTATTATGTATTACATATAATGGAAGGGGTTTTTTGCCAGCTTAGTGTTTTGGCTGGTTTTGTTAAATAGGATAAATTATCAGGGCATCTACCATAGAAAACTCAAAATGTGATTTCGTATGGAAATGAGACATCTTTACCTCGAAGAAGAGCCTTCTGGATGGTAAAGGTTCCTGCCTGTCTCGCCGAAGGCGGGCGCTGCGCTACCGAATGACATTCTCAAGAGAAGGGCACAAAACTTCAGGCACCTTTTTAGAAAACTGGGCAATCGTTTGGGCTAATACCAAGCCCGTTCAAAGCGTCATGTCGCAATGAAATGAAGACATCTTTACCATAAAGAAGAACTTTCTGGATGGTAAAGATTCCTGCCTGTCTCGCCGAAGGCGGACGCTGCGCTACGGAATGACAAACACCAGCATGGTGCGAACCTCAACTATGTTATTGGAAAATTCAAAGGCTACAAGGACTTAAGAAAATGACTGTTCAAACCGTCATGTCGCAATGAAATGGAGACATCTTTACCACAAAGAAGTACCTGCGAGAAGGTGAAGATTCCCCTCGGATAATTTCAGGCAAGTCAATCTACCGCCACCTATCCAGGTTCAGGCCTGGAGCATGATCCTGCAATTTCTCAGGCCGGTTTTTGACATGGTAGTCGAACTTTCTGGAATTGAGGCTACCAAAATATTTTCTGATGTGCGCGGGCAATTGAACCAACCACTCATGCGGCCATTCCTCTACCGCTGCTATGGGGCCTGCCCATTCGGGCCTGAAAGCAAAAGCTACCATTTCCCTGGATTGCGAACTCGTGTTGGCACCATTGCCATGAAAAACCTTCTGGTTGATGATCACCACTGTACCAGCTTTACATGTGATTTCTACTTCATCGGGGTGGCTCAAATACCGATTGTAGGGATTGGCATCTGCATGCAGGGACAGGTGCGACGTGGGAATGACCCGCAGCGGAGACTTCTCTTTGGTGAGGTCGTCCAGATACACCAGCACCCTTGCCAGAACCGGCGCACTTGCCTGCACCCCAAATATCTCTGAACCATACGGCTGGGAGTCTGTGTGCAGCACTATCCCCGGGTGCCCAGGCAAAGACCTGGAATACAAGGTAGAAGTACAGATCAACTTATCGCCAAAAAGCTGCTTCAAAAAACCCGTGATCTCCGGATGTGCTATAAGTTCAAGGGCCTGTGGACAAGGTTCGCCATGGAAATTATGCCTCACCAATTGACAGTCACTGTAATCGACAGGTTTAAGTTGTATTTTCGAAAGCTCCTTTTTAATGGTCTCAACGGCATCAACAGGGATCAGTTGGTCAAAAACAGTAAAGCCTTTGTATTCAATTTCCTTAATTCTGTTCTTGCCTGTTTCCATGTTCTTCTACTTTGCCAGCCCTGGTAAACTGGCAGACCATTCATCGAATGCTTTCAGTAATTGGACCTTGACTTCCGGAAATTCAAGCGAAAGATCGTTGGTTTCCGCAGGGTCTTCTGTTATATCATAAAGTTGGAAAGTTTTCCCATTGTCCATACTCAAAAGTTTGTACCTGTTATCTACAAAAGCGAATTGTTCTTCCTGCTGTACTTCTTGTTTTTTGAGCCGGTTGGGCAGTGGCGACCTAAAGCCTATTGGTTTTTGCCTTTGTGTATTTTGTCCATTCAGTATTGGCCATACATTTTCCCCATCAATATGGTTTTCGTTTTTCGATTCCACACCACAGATACTCAAAAGTGTAGGATAGAAATCGCTCGTCACGATTGGGGTATTGACAACTTTAGGTTTCGCAAGCCGGGATGGCCACTCCACAATAGAAGGTACACAAATCCCCCCTTCATACAATTCAGCTTTTTTCCCTTTGAATGGGCCTGCCGAATTGTAATTGTGGATGTACGAAGGGCCATTGTCACTACAAAACCATACTATGGTATTGTCACTCGCCCCCATTTTTTTGAGCTCGGTGCGCAGGCGGCCAATTTGCTCATCCATGGCGCTAATGGCTCCATACCAGTGCTGTTGTTCCATTGGCAAACCGGCATATATGGTCCTGTGTTTTTCGCCCGCCACTACGGGTGTATGTACATTGTGAAACCAAACCACTGACAAAAATGGTAGCTGCTCCCGGACTTGTGATTTTATAAATTTCAGTGCTTCGTTCATGACCAATTCCGCATCGTCACCAGCCAGCCACTCATCTACCATCTGCCCTTCCCCTGTCCAGTAGTAGTCCCTCCATTTTGCCCCATTAGTTCTTTGTCCATTTGCTACAGGCTCACTCTGAATATGCCGGTAGTCTTCTTCACCATACGCACCCCCTACATGGTAATAGGGATTGAAAGTAGGCATCATGGATTCGGTGGAAAAAGACACATCGAACCCATTTTCCCAGGGAGGCGAATAGGTGGTGGGTGGGCCCGGGAAATAACTTTGCTTCATGGTTTTGCTCATTCCACCTACATGCCATTTTCCAAAATGCCCCGTTGCGTACCCTTTCGTCCTGAGTGCCTCAGCCAATGTGGTCTCATCCGGATGCAGGAAACCATCGCCGGCCCAGGGAATATTCACCCTGTATGGGTGACGGCCTGTGAGGCAACTGGCCCTGGTAGGCGAGCACACAGGAGAAGCTGCGTAGAATCGGTCCAAACGTACCCCCTCTGTCGCCATTCGATCCAGGTGGGGAGTTTTCGCAATCGGGTTGCCATTGTAGGCTACATCGCCCCATCCCAGGTCATCGGCCATTACCAGAATGATATTGGGTGGATGGGTGTTAGAAACAGGTTCACTCTTCTGTGCGCATGAAGAGAAGATCATTCCGCACAGAACCAATACCTTGAAAATGCCACTTTTAGTTAAAAAATGTATCATTTCAATTGTGCCATTTGCTCCAGTTCATTATCCAACCATTCTAATGGGAATTTGGCAAATGTAATTTTCTCTGAAGCATTCTGAGTGCCCCTTTCGTATAGCAGCCCGATGGTGCCATCTGCCAAAACCGTCATGGAGGAATAAGCTGACGGGCCTTCATAAACGAGCACCGGTTCAGACCAGGTTTGCCCCTCGTCGCTACTTTTTCTCACCGACATCCTTTCCCGCTTGTTGTTACTTGCCGGATTGGAAAACAACAAGAGGTCGCTGGAGTTTTCCCTTGCCGGGTAATTAAGGATACTGGCATTGCATGCGGGTTCCACCAACTGTTTGTCATGGAAGAAATCCCCCCATGTTTCTCCGCCATCAGCTGATAAATTGACGGCCCGTTGACCCAATTTGTGCTTGCTCCTCATATTGATCATGATCTTGCCATCTGATAGTTCTGTCAGTTTGCTTTCCCCCATGAGAATACCAGCGGATTCACCCACCCTCCAGGTGTTACCATGGTCATTGCTGATGGCCACATGAGCATGGTCGTTGCTGGCTGTACCAAAGGACTTACGAACAATAAGCGGAATCAACAGGCTTCCATCCGAAGACTGGATTCCCCTTCCGGAAGCAAAAAACACACCGTACCAGGCCGGGTCTTTTATTTCAGGAGTTAGGTTTCTTGGTGGTGTCCACGTCAACCCTTCATCTGAACTGGTCATTGCATATAGTTGCTGCGTGGAATCGGCGGCCAGGCCTTGTTTCGAGTAGTTGATCCCAATTCCTTCGGCACCATATACATAAAACAGCCAAACTTTTCCGGTAATTTTATCCACTACCATACACGGGTCGCCCCCTCCTTCCTGACCGGGGTAGTCCACAATCGTCTCCTGATCAGACCAGGTTTGCCCATTGTCGCTGCTCCTTCTGATCACCAGGTCAATATTGTTGGGCAGATCGCCAGGCCTGTCCACCCTGGCATCACACACGGCCAATACGGTACCTTTATTAGTGGCAACCAATGAGGGAATCCTATAATTGGCAATGCCGTGATCTCCATTACCAAACAAATCGATTTCATAATATTGGCTTTCAACGGGACGATCCGTGCAGGACATCACAAGCAGTGACCAAAAAAGGACACCCAATTGGGTTTTAAAAATATAGTTCATATTAATTTGTATCAGTTTTATATTGTTCAAAGAGGGTTTTGCCTACTATCCGCTTCCATAGTCTCAAAGGCCTGCCAACATTGATAAAGTGCGCGGGGCAAGTGAAAACACCCCTTCCATTTTCCTCCTTTCAGGTCAAGCAGTGGCTCTCCCTGCCTGTTGAGGTATCCGATCCATTCGCCATGCACCTTGTCAGGAAAATGGGCCCAGGTATAATCATGAACTTTTTGATACCACCCCCATAACTCAGGGCGTCTGGTCAACTTATACCCCTTGGCCAGTGCTACCAGAGCTTCCAGGTGCACCCACCAGAGTTTTTGGTCCCATTCTAGTTGCTGGGGAGGGTAACCCCTGGCATCCATGAAATAAAATAGGCCACCATGCTTTTCGTCCCAACCATAATCAAGTATCCGAATTACCGTGTCACATGCCCTGCTGATTAGTTTTTGGTCACCCTGTCTCTTTCCTATGTCCATCATAAACCACATCGCCTCAATACCATGCCCCGGATTGATCAGTCGACCATTGAAGCTGTCATCATGCGACCCATCGGGCAGCACAAACTCATATACCAGACCGCTGTTTTTATCGAGAAATATATCCATCACCTCGTGCACACTTTCGTTGATGGTGCGATCTACCTCTGCCGGATCAAGCACATCCTCCAACTCCAAGACCAGGTTGGAAAGGATCATAGGCAATGCAAAGCTTTTCAAGGGCCGTGTTGTGGTGTTTTTTTCGTATTTCCCTTTTGGGTTGTCTTTGCGCGCGATAATGTTCCTATATGTTTGTACTGCCCACTCCCTGGACACAGCATCTCCTGAGGCCATGGCGTATTGGCTAAAGGCCATTGCGGCAAAGCAGTCAGAAAAGATGTTATAGGCCTCTACCAGGGGTTTTCCCTGCTTATTGGTGCTGAAGAAAAAATTACCCCCCTTGTCCATTCCATGGGTTAGAAGAAAGTCAATGCCATTTTTGGCTATGTCCAGCCATTGCTGTTTTTTTTCTACCTTGTTGTACAACATGGAAAAAGTCCATGCCTGGCGTCCTTGCAGCCATATAAACTTGTCCGTATCGAAAACTTTCCCTTCCCGGGTCAGACAAGTGAGGTACCCCCCGTCTTTTTTGTCAATTGAATGTTTCTCCCAGAAAGGAATGACATCTTCAAGCAAAGTTTTTTTATAAAGTCCGGCATATTCTTCAAACTTTTGGGGCATACATTTGCATTATTTATGTTATACATAATACAAATATAGGCAAACGACTGAAATAACAAAAAATGAATTGGGTTTAGTTTATCAGTAGTCACTTCGAAGTGATGAGAAAGGATGGGCAATGGTGCTAAAAACCAATAGACGATTCATTACATGTTCAATATTATGTTGATTCCAGAAACTCTATAAAAAGGGCGTCACTTCGACCGTAGGGAGAAGTCTCTCATTTGATGTGATTTACTTCTTGGTACGCCTCAATAGAGAATTTAAAGAAACAGGGGACTTCTCGCTCCTTCGTCACTTCGAAGTGACGTGAGAGAATGTGCAGTGGTGCTAAAAACCGATAGACGGTTCATTACAAGTTCAATAATATGTTGATTCCGGAAACTCTATAAAAAGTGCGTCACTTCGACCGCAGGGAGAAGTCTCCCATTTAATGCGATTTCTTTCTTGGTATGCCTCAGTAGTGAATTTTAAAGAATCTGGGGACTTCTCGCTCCTTCGTCGCATCGAAGTGACGACAAAGGATGTGCAGTGGTGCTAAAAACCAATAGACGATTCATTACAAGTTCAATAAGGTTTTGATTCCGGAAACTCTATAAAAAGGGCGTCACTTCGACTGTAGGGAGAAGTCTCCCATTTGATGGCAATTTGTTTCTTGGCACCCCTCAATGGTGAATTTAAAGAACCAGGGGACTTCTCGCTCCTTCGTCACTTCGAAGTGACGTGAGAGCATGGGCAGTAGTGCTAAAAAACAATAGACGATTCATTACAAGTTCAATGATATTTTGATTCCAGAAACTCTATAAAAGGAGCGTCACTTCGACCGCAGGGAGAAGTCTCCCATTTAATGTGATTTGTTTCTTCGTAAGCCTCAGTGGTGAATTTTAAAGAATCTGGGGACTTCTCGCTCCTTCGTCGCATCGAAGTGACGACAAAGGATAGGCAGTGGTGCTAAAAACCAAGAGACGATTCACTACAAGTTCAATAATATGTTGATTCCAGAAACTCTATAAAAAGAACGTCACTTCGACCGTAGGGAGAAGTCTCCCATTTAATACGATTTGTTTCTTGGTACGCCTCAATGGTGCATTATAAAGAACCAAGGGACTTCTCGCTCCTTCGTCGCATCGAAGTGACGAGAAAGAATAAGCAGTGGTGCTAAAAACCAATAGACGGTTCATTACATGTTCAATAATATTTTGATTCCGGAAACTCTATAAAAAGAATGTCACTTCGACCGTAGGGAGAAGTCTCCCATTTGATGGCAATTTGTTTCTTGGCACACCTCAATGGTGAACTTTAAAGAATTAGGGGACTTCTCGCTCCTTCGTCACTTCGAAGTGACGAGAAAAGATAAGCAGTGGTGCTAAAAACCAATAGACGATTCATTACAAGTTCAATAAGGTTTTGATTTCAGAAACTCTATAAAAAGGGCGTCACTTCGACCGTAGGGAGAAGTCTCCTATTTAATGTGATTTACTTCTTGGTACGCCTCAATGGTGAACTTTAAAGAACCAGGGGACTTCTCGCTCCTTCGTCGCATCGAAGTGACGACAAAGAATGTGCAGCGGTACTAAAAACCAATAGAAGATTCATTGCATGTTCAATAATATGTTGATTTCAGAAACTCTATAAAAGGAGCGTCACTTCTACCGTAGGGGGAAGTCTCCCATTTAATGTGTTTGCTTCTTAGTACGCCTCAATGCTGAATTTTAGATAAACAGGGGACTTCTCGCTCCTTCGTCGCATCGAAGTGACGAGAAAGAATGGGCAGTGGTGCTAAAACCCTACTAAAATTGAGCCTCGGCTTAAGAAGGAAATCGTAACTACTTTCTTCTGTATTTGTCTTCCCAATAGCTTGCTTCCCGACCCAATTCTATCCTTTTCTTGTTTTCCTCGGAAGTAAGGGCATCATTGATTGGTCCTTTGGAAGTGAAATGGTACAAACCACAAGATTCGCATTGGTACACATTTATTGGCCCGGCATCTCCTGAATGATGGTAGCGCGAACGGTTTTGGATCAGGGCTTCCACCGCCATTTCCCTGGTTTCGTAGCAGACTTTATGCGTAGAACACTTCATTTTATTTATGGCTTCTGGTCAATTTCATAATCAATTCAGAATGGTCAGGATAAGTGCTCAGCAGGTCAGCCCGGTTTCCCATTTCAAAGTCCTCAAAATCAAACCCCGGTGAAACCGTGCAACCAACCAGTGCAAACTCACCATTACCGCTCACTTCGGAAGCAAACCAGCAACCGGCTTCTACCACGGCCTGAGGCACTTCTCCTTTGTCGATTTCAAGGCCAAGGTTTATGGTGTTTAAAGCACCCGACTGATCAATTACATAAATTGTAACACCATCACCAGCATAAAAGTGCCACATTTCGTCAGACTTGATCCTGTGAAATGCAGAGAAGTTGCCCCGTTCGAGTAGAAAGTAAATACCAGTACAAGCATTTCTGTTGCCTGAAAAACCAGGGTATGCCATTTTCAAAGTACTCCTGTAGGTTTCCCGAAAATACCCTCCTTCCGGGTGTGGCTGCAAACCCAATTTTTTTATCCAATGCCGGACACTTTGTTTCATAGTGTTTCGGTAAGTGGTTCCAGTTGCACTTCATAATCATACTGCAGGTCTTCATGCAAGCCGGATAAAGCCGTCCGTATTTTCTTGATTTGCATGGCGTACATGTTTGTCAAAACCCTGCTTTCGCGTATGGGAATGCCTGATGCCTTTACTGTAGCGCAAAAATGCATCAACACTTCCACTGCAGTTTGTTTAGAACCTGAGTACCTGATGAACTTGTTGGCAGTCCGCAATATCTTTCGCAGGCTCTTCTTGGTCAGGTACAGGTTGTTGCGGTTCATGGCCTGCATCTGCTCGTCCATGTCCTGCTGAATTGCGGCTATATACCCTTGCTCATCATGTGCCTCAAACAAAAGATAAGTGAGTAATTCTTTGTTGTCCTTTTTGTATTTTCCCAACCTGAGACAAAGCTCAAGCAGGTCTTTTTTCTCCAGGGTGCCAAGCTCCTTTTTTAGCTCATGAATGGTAGCTGCTTTCATAGTCCGCAAAGATAACAATCGCTTCGTCCAAGAAAAAAAGCTTTACCGGGCAGCTGAAATCCGTGCATTTTCTTATCTGTGGTTGTCATACAACGTGGCTGGAGCTGTTACTTTCAGGGAGTTTAGTTCTTCTTTGGTCAGCAATGCAGTATCAATCCCATTCAGGACATTATCCAACTGATGGAGTGTTCTAAAGCCAGTCACTGCTGAAGACACTGCGGTCTGTCCCAAGGCGAACTTCAAAGCCACCTGCGCAGAATTTCTATCGGAATTGGCCATTTTAGAAACTTCAGTTTGCACTGCCTCAATAGTTTTGGTCCCATGTCCAAGGTAGTCAGTTGCCTTTTTATCCACCAACAAGCCTTTGGCCAGGCTCCCACGTGACAGTACACCTATATTGTTTGTCTCCAACAATGGAAAACAGCTTTCCTCAGGCCTTCTATCCAGCAGGCTGTATTGCATCATTACGCTGACAATGTTTGATCGGGAGGCATATTCCCTGATTACATTTGGCCGGATGGAGGAAATTCCATAATACCTGATTTTGCCCTGTGACACCAATAGTTCGAAGGCCTCAATGGTGTCATCCATTGGGTCATCGATGGTGCCACCATGCAATTGGTAAAGGTCTATGTATTCTGTTTGAAGCCTTTGGAGACTATGGTCCACGGCCTGTATAATATAGTCCTTTCGTGGATTCCAATCCCAGCCACTGCCATCTGCACGCCACTGGTTACCGACCTTGGTGCCGATATAGATTTTTTGACGATCGTGTTTGAGGGCTTTTCCGAGCAAGCGTTCGTTTTCACCCTGATCATACAAATCGGCCGTATCAAAATAATTGATACCCATTTCTATTGCCCTTTTCAGGATGGTGTCATTTTCCCTGCTTTCAGGCTTTAGGGACATACACCCGAAGCTTATTTCGCTGACCAATAAATCAGACTTTCCTAACTTTCTATAATTCATATTTAGAGGGCTTGTTGCAATGCTAAGTAAAAAATTGATTTTAACGAAAATATATGCAACCTTTTGGTTTCGTTAATCGTTTTCGGTATTATTGCAACCAAGTAGTTGCGTTTTATATTTTAACCAAACCAAAAAAACAATGAAAGACGTTATCAAAAAAGTTCATCAGTACAACCACAACATTGCGGATGTCTGGAAAGCCATATCAGAGGCCGAAGAAATTTCCGCATGGTTTATCAAAGCAGACTTTAAAGCTGAAGTAGGCTATGAGTACACTTTTACCCATGAGGGTACCGTGATCAATGGAAAGGTACTGAAAGCCGATCCTGTCTTCACCCTGGCCTATACATGGATAGTAAGTGGCACAGGTGTGGAAACCACCGTGACCTGGAACCTCAAAGAAAACGAAGATGGCACCATGCTCACCCTGGAACACTCTGGCATCACCAACTACCCCAACGAACAGATGGCCACTACTATGTTTGAAAGCTTCTCAGGTGGCTGGGATAGCTGCATTTCAAAACTCAACGAATTTTTAACCAACAAAAAGCATGTCGCATAAGCTCAATCGGATATTCAAAGCCATAGCTGACCCAACAAGGCGGGAAATCTTCAATGTATTGATTGTAGCCAGTACTGCCTTGTCCATTACCCAGATCGCGGAGCACTTTGATATTACCAGGCAAGGGGTGACCAAGCACATCAAGATGCTAAAAGAAGCCGGGCTGATCGAAACCAACAATAGAGGCAGGGAAAACTATTGCACGGCCAATCCTGAGCCTTTGAAACAAATCAGGGACTGGGTCGCTTTTTACGAAAAATTCTGGGACGACAAACTCGGCAAACTGGGAGATTTTCTGGAAAAAAAATCCACCAGAAATTCTTAATCCTGGTAGCATAGTAAAGCCCTGTGGTTGGACTATTCTATCATCATGTATCTAAAATAAACACTTTCAAACACAAAACTTAAAATCATGAAACTGACACAAAAAACAATGACAATGACTGCCCTGTTCGTATTGATCGCTGCATGGGCATTTGCTGGCGGCATCTCTACAGAAGATCGTTCCAAGGCCATCAGTCACCTATCCAACACCAGGGACCTGCTCCTTAAGACAGTGAAAAACCTGAACGATGAACAACTCAACTACAAGCCCTCTGCAGAATCCTGGTCGATAGCCGAATGTGTGGAGCATATAGCGGTATCGGAAGAGCTCATATTTGCCATGGCCCAAGGCACCCTCAAAGAAGCTGTGGACGCCAGTACCGAAACATCCCTGGCGTTTTCCGATGACCAATTGGTGCAGGTAATTACTGATAGAAGCCAAAAAGTGCAAACCCGTGAAGAATTTAAGCCCACCAATAAGTACGACTCTTATAAGGGCTCTTTGAAGGCCTTTAAAGCAAAAAGAAAATCCAATATAGATTACCTGAAAGGCACCCAGGATGAATTGAGAAACCACTATTTCCAGTTTCCATTTGGTACAGCCGACACCTATCAGGTATTGCTGTTTATGTCTGCACACAGCAAGCGCCATATTCTACAAATCGAGGAGATAATGGGCAGTGCTGGTTTCCCTGACTAAACCTCCCTATAAACCAACTCTAAAGGCCCTTCAAAAAACACTTCGAAGGGCCTTTATTTTCACCTTCACTCTCTAAAATAAGATGTCTAAGGACTTTATTGGCTTTCTGACTTTTGCACGATGTAAAAAATTGCTATTTTCGTTTTTTGCTTATTAACAAGGCCTGATCAAACTATGTCAGAAGAGAAATTAGAAATCCTGGACCTCTATGATGAAGACAACTACGCAAGCATTATTCAAAGGATAGCCTCCTTGTCGTCAGACACCCAACCCGAGTGGGGGAGCATGTCTGCTGCACAAATGCTTGCCCATTGTGCCGAAATACTGGAAGTCACCCATGGCAAACCTTTGTTGAACACGCCGTTTTTTATTAAAATAATAAAAGGCGTTATCCGCAAGCTTGTAGTTGACAACAACCCATATCCTAAAAACTCCAAAACACACCCACAGTACAAGCAAACCGAAGACAAGGACTTTCTGACAGAAAAAAAGCGGTTGTTGAATGTGATGGACGAGTTTGTAAATGAGCCGAAGGAAGAATCGGATAAAAAAGAACATCCTCTGTTTGGCCCAATGACCCACGAAGAAAAAGGCTGGGCCATGTACAAACACATAGACCATCACCTCAGGCAGTTTGGTGTATAAATTCCGCACCCCTGTTGCCACAGTTGCCCACGGTAACCGTACGTTTCGCCCTAACTAAAAGACAAAACTATGGGCAAGAAAAATTCTATCAGTATTTTGGGGTGTGGCTGGTTGGGTCTTCCGCTTGCCCGCGAATGCTTGCAAGCCGGCATGGTGGTGAGGGGATCTGCCACCGCCCAGGCCAAAGCCGATGAACAGAAAGCACTGGGCATATCGTCCTATGTAATACACCTAAACCAACCGGAAACCCTTGATCAGCTTCCCGAATTTCTAAATAGTCATTACCTCGTAATTGCCATACCTCCAAGGGCAAGGACACAGGATAATTATCCGGAGCAGATAGCAGCAGTTGTTCCTTTCATTGAGCAATCTTCTGTGAAAAAAGTCTTGTTCATCAGTTCGACCTCCGTGTACCCCAACACCAATGGAGAGGTGACCGAAACCTGCCAAGGCATGCCGGATTCAACGTCGGGCAAAATGCTTATCGAAGTGGAGCGGATGCTCCTTCAAAACATCAATTTTGATACTACGGTACTACGAATGGCGGGGCTGTGCGGATATGACCGCCAACCGGGCCGATTCCTGTCCGGAAAGAAACAGCTGTCAAATGGTAGCGGGCCAGTGAACCTCATCCATAGGGATGATTGTCTGTCCATCATCAATGAAATCATGCGACAAAACCAATGGAATGAGGTATTCAATTGCTGCTCTGATATACACCCCACCCGCCGGGAGTTCTACACCAAAGCTGCTATGGGCCTGCAACTCGAACCACCAGAGTTTTTGGAAACCGACACTCCCGCCTTCAAAATCATATCAAATACCAAGCTTAAAAAAGTTTTGAATTACCAATTTAAATATCCTGACCCCATGACAATGATTTGACGTTGTACCAACCGATACAATCCAACATTTAGAAAATTTTTGTAAATTGTCATCATTGACAAAGTGCAAATTCCATCATGCAAAGCAAAGCCACCACAGTAGATCAGTACCTGAGAGAACTCCCCGATGACCGACGCGACCAAATCAAACAAGTACGTGAGGTAATCCTTCAACACCTGCCCAATGACTATGAGGAGGTAATGAATTGGGGCATGATCACCTATCAGGTTCCGTTCAGCATTTGCCCTGACACGTACAACAACCAACCGCTACTGTATGCTGCCCTGGCATCACAAAAAAACCACATGGCGGTTTACCTGAGCGGGGTTTATTGCAACAACGACTCCAGATTAGAATTTGAAGAAGCATACAAAGCCTCTGGCAAAAAACTGGACATGGGCAAAAGCTGCGTCCGTTTCAGAAACATTGATAATTTACCCCTTGACGTCATCGGTCAATCCATTGCCACCTATACGGCAAAGGAATTTGCAGATATGTACAAAGCAGGGAGAAAAAGTAGGGGTAATTAACCCTACTTTGTCAGATTATAAACCCTCGCCCCCGTTTCGTGTCTTCACAAACGGAAACCATATTTGAGAATGTTTGTGAGGACATCAGCCTGTCGGCAGACACGGCAAACATTGGCGTTATGGACAAATGTGACAAGTAGGATTAATCCGTTTACTTATTGCTGGGCCAATTCTATCCACCCCTGCACTTCTTCCAGGGTTGGGTTTTTCACTTCTTTCAGTTTCAGTTTTTTCTTGGTACCACACATATCGTTTAACAGCTTGGTGTCTTTGGAAGCCTTTAAAGCTTCGGTAGTCACTATACCGATTTTTTGTAGTATTGGCACCAACTCAGCACGCACACCCAATGCTTCGTATTGCTGATCGGTAAGGAATTGCTCTTTTTTCTCAGGCTTCATCTGTGGAAAGAAGAGTACATCCTGAATGGAGTTGGAGTTGGTCATGATCATGGACAACCTGTCTATTCCAACACCCAGGCCGGCAGTCGGTGGCATCCCGTATTCCAGGGCACGCAAAAAGTCTTCGTCCAGTACCATTGCCTCATCATCTCCCCTTTTGCCTAGTTCCAGCTGTTCTTCAAAGCGTTTCCGCTGGTCTATGGGGTCGTTCAATTCTGAGAAGGCGTTGCATATTTCCTTGCCATTGGCGATTGCCTCAAACCTTTCAACAAGCCCCTCCTTGGTCCGGTGTTTCTTGGCCAGTGGAGACATCTCTACCGGATAGTCGGTGATAAATGTGGGCTGTATCAGTTGACCCTCGCATTTTTCACCAAATATTTCATCTATCAATTTGCCCTTGCCCATGGTTTCGTCTATTGGCACTTCCAACTTCCTGGCGGTTTCACGCAGGGCCTCTTCATCCATTTCCGAAATGTCTATGCCTGTAAAATGCTCGATGGCCTCAAACATGGTAAAGCGTTTCCAAGGGCGCTGAAAATTAAGCACATGCTCGCCTACCTGTACTTCCGTGGTACCATGCAGGTCCATGGCCACCTTTTCCACCATTTCCTCCACCAGGTCCATCATCCAGTTGTAGTCCTTGTATGCCACATATAGCTCTACCTGGGTAAATTCGGGATTGTGAAACCTCGACATCCCTTCATTTCTAAAATCTTTGGAAAATTCAAAAACCCCGTCGAATCCGCCAACGATCAGTCTCTTGAGGTAAAGTTCGTTCGCTATACGCAAGTACAGCGTCATATCCAGGGTGTTGTGATGGGTTTTGAAAGGACGTGCTGCAGCCCCACCATAGAGTGGCTGGAGTATGGGAGTCTCTACTTCGAGGTAGCCATTTCCCGCAAGAAAGTCCCGCATGGAATTCACCAGTTTTGTCCTCTTTATGAAAGTATCCTTCACCTGTGGATTGACAATCAAATCCACATACCTCTGACGGTACCTGAGTTCCGGATCGGTAAAAGCATCAAAAGTCTTTTTATTGCCCTCTTCATCGGCAGACTCTTTCACTATAGGCAATGGCTTCAGCGATTTGGCGAGCAACTTCAGCTCTGTCACATGTATGGAAATCTCCCCTACCTGTGTGGTAAATACATAGCCTTTTACACCAATAATATCCCCAATGTCCATCTTTTTCTTAAAGATGGTATTGTATAGCGACTTGTCTTCACCGGGGCAAATGTCATCACGACGCAGGTAAATTTGCATGCGGCCTTTAGAATCCTGGATTTCAGCAAAAGATGCCGACCCCATAATCCTTCTGCTCATAAGCCGGCCAGCTATCGAAATATTTTGGTAATCGAGCTTGGTACGCTCATAATTTTCCAAAATATTTTTAGTGGTCACATTCACTTCAAACAACTCTGATGGGTATGGATTGGTGCCCAACTGTTGAAGTTCTTCCCTTGCTTGTCGCCTTACAATTTCCTGCTCGCT
This sequence comes from Cyclobacteriaceae bacterium, assembly GCA_040222275.1. Lineage (GTDB taxonomy): Bacteria > Bacteroidota > Bacteroidia > Cytophagales > Cyclobacteriaceae > CAXBNB01. Next base: position 34,237 of record JAVKDJ010000072.1, on the reverse strand, counting down.
TAAATTCATGTTATGGTGTTAATTTTCAGGGTCGCAAAATTAAGGCAAAAATTGTATTATACTATAGTTGACCTTACAAAGGACAAGGGAAACCCGCTTAAAATCCGGCGGTTGATTCCAATACACGGAGTTGAGAGCGCTGTGACTGCAACAAACTTTAGCAAATAGCAAATTGCCCCGCTGCAATGCTACTTTTTCGTAGCTGCCGGTTTCATGTAATCTTCGCGTTTCTTGCCGGTGGCTTCCAGATATGTGTCGAGGTATTTATTGTCCAGTTCCTCAGAATCTTTGTACTTTATCCTCAAATCTTTAAGCCTCTTTTTCATGTCCGTTACTACATCAGCGTAAGCAGGGTCGTTGTACACATTTTTCATTTCCTGCGGATCTTTTTTGCGGTCATACAATTCCCATTCATCCACATCAAAATAGAAATGTACAAGTTTATAGTCTCTTGAAATGATCCCATAATGCCGCTTGACCATGTGAATGGAAGGGTACTCATAATAGTGATAATACACGGCATCCCTGTCCCAGGCTTTCTCTTCACTTTTAAACAACGGGACCAAACTCTCACCCTGCATGTCGGTCGCTTTTTCCAGTCCGGCAGCTTCCATCAAAGTCTGGGCGAAATCCAGGTTTTGCACCATCTGGTCTGACGATCCTCCGGGCTTGATCACACCTGGCCATTTGGCCAAAAGAGGGGTTTTAAATGATTCATTGTAGATAAAGCGCTTATCAAACCAGCCATGCTCCCCCAGGTAAAAACCCTGATCAGAAGTGTACATAATAAGGGTATTTTCCGACAACCCATTTTCGTCCAGGTAATCAAGCAACCTCCCCACATTTTCATCGACAGAGGCAATTGAGCCCAGATAATCCTGCATATAGCGCTGGTACCTCCATTGCATTTTTTCTTTATCGGTCATATCGGGGTAGTTCTTCTTAAACTCATCGTTGATTGGCTTGTAAACAGCATCCCAGGCTGCCCGTTGCTCCGGATTCTGCCGGCCTACTTCCCTATTGAAAGCCGACTTGTCCCAACCTGATGCATCGGGAATACCCAACTCATCCATCACTGCTGGTTCTATCTTAGAGTCCCCGGCCCAGTTCATGTGTGTCAACAAATTCATCTCAGCCATTTTTGCTGCAGAACCCCTGCCTTCATAGTCGTCGAAAAGGGTTTCTGGTTCAGGAAAGGTCTTTTGGGTAAATTCTTTGTAGTGTCGTTCTGCTGGCAACCACTCACGGTGGGGTGCTTTGTGCAGGTACATCAACATGAAGGGTTTTGTCTCATCGCGTTCATTGTCGAGCCAATCCAGCGTCATGTCTGTTATCAGGTCGGTCACATAACCTTCCACCCGTACTTTGCCTTCGTTTTTGGTAATGAAGTCAGGGTTGTAGTAGGTACCCTGGCCAGGCAATATTTTAAACTGGTCAAAACCTTTCGGGTTGTTGCCAAAATGCAGCTTGCCAAACATGGCTGTCTGATAGCCGGCATTTTGCAAATACTGGGGAAAGGTAACCTGAGTGGTATCAAATGGGAAGTGGTTGTCCAGCTTGCCGTTGAGATGGCTGTGCTTTCCGGTGAGGATCACCGCCCGGGAGGGGGCGCAAATGGAATTGGTCACACAAGCGTTCGTAAATATCATGCCCTCTTTGGCTATCCTGTCGATGTTGGGTGTGTTGATCAACTTGTCGCTGTAAGCACTGATGGCCTGATAGGCATGGTCATCCGACATCATGAAAATGATGTTAGGGCGCTTCGGCAATACTTTTGTCGTTGTTTGTTTTTCTTTGTTCGAACTGCAACTGGCCATGCAGCAGGCTATGAACAGGCACAAAAACAGGGTCTTAAACGGCTGGTGTAGAAATTTCATGTCACTAAAGATTGGTTATAAAATTGCCCCGAAACTAATCATTATTTCAGGGATTAGCCAAATTAATATCAGCCATCAAGGGATATCATCTTTTTGCAACTATTCTTTTTGCCAATCCGGTCAATCAATTAGCTGCATTTTTCGAATTGTGAATAATTCAAGCCTACTTTGCGCTGAATTTGAACTGACATACCGCACTGACTCCTTTCATGAACAAAAACTTCAACCATCTTATCCTCCTGGGCCTTGCCATACTCATCATGAGTTCGTCGGGCACCCTGGGCAGTTACATTTCCCTGGCACCCCCTGTTACCATCTGGGTAAGGTGTTGTATGGGATCGTTTGCCCTGTGGATTTTTCTGACTTTGAGAAAACAACCCACATTTATCGGTTGGGGAAAAGATTTCAGGATTGTCTTTATCAGTTCCGTTTTTCTGGGGCTTCACTGGGTGTCTTACTTCTATGCATTGTCCCTGTCTGGTGTGGCGGTAGGCATGCTCTCCTTATTTATATATCCGGTAATTACATCGCTACTAGAGCCCCTAATGCTGAAAACAGGCTACAAGCCCTGGGACATCATTTTAGCCCTTGTAGCTTTTTCCGGGGTATTCTTTCTTATACCTGAATATGATCTTGGCAATGACATCACGCTTGGAGCCTTCGTTGGAATATTTTCAGCGGTATTTTACTCTGTCAGGAATATTTTGCTCAAAAAAAACATTGGTACTCACTCGGGTAGCACACTGATGTACTACCAGCTCCTTGTTATCTCACTTTTCCTCTGGCCGGTACTTTTTTTCAGCGACACACAGGAGATGCTGGCATCTGTGCAGACAGAGTGGCATGCCATTCTCATTTTGGGCTTTTTCACGACAGCCATTGGCCATACTTTGTTTGTGATGAGCTTTAAACATTTTACCATTACCGCCGTGAGCATAATCAGCAACCTCACCCCCTTGTGCGGCATTGTATTGGGTTATCTGTTTTTGAATGAAGTGCCCAACGAAAGGGTGTTGATTGGCGGTGGTATTATCATGTTTTCTGTAATGGCAGAAAGTATCAGAACGGTAATAAATGGAAAGAAAGGCATCTGACGATTTGACCCAGGGTTTGCTTGCTGCCTGAGCCAAATCGCCCATCCCCTACTTTCTGATTACTTTAAAAATCTGATAGATGTCGCCTTCTATCACCTGAAGAAAGTACATTCCTTCTGAATTCTGATTGATAACTTTGTTCATTTCCCCATTCAACATTTCCAGTGTACCTGTGGCATTTAGTAAAAGTCGGCCATCTGAGGTCACGACCTGTACCCTGGTTTCTTCTGTGTGTTCAGTGGAAGAAGTGAGCTCTGTCAAGGTCAGGTCCGCACCGTGCTCTGCCGGGTTGGGATATATGTTCCAACGCTTTGAGCTACTGATGGGTAAAACTGAGATGGTCGAACTATATGAATATTGCCCATCAAAATCAACCTGTTTGATCCTGTAATAATAGTGGGTGAAAGCCGATGCTTTTGTATCCAGGAAATTATAAGACTGTACCGAGTTAGTATTTCCTGCACCTTTTCTGGCGCCCAACACTTCGAAAGCAACACCGTCTTCGGACCGCTCCACATCAAAATAATCGTTGTTGATTTCAGTGGCTGTTTGCCACAAAAGCCCAACACCTGCAGGCTCCCTTTTACCACTAAAAGACAACCACGTAACCGGTAATCCGGAATCCTCATCCCCGCTACCGAAAGTCTGCGGGCTGAATGAACTTTGCTGACGAACTGTAAAAGAACCATTGAATTCATCGCCTGATTGTGCAGTACCATCTCCACTAGCAGCGACCCATTTGTCCCCAACCCAATGGACTATGCTCAACTTGTCGAGATCTCCCACCCCAATGCCACTGGCATAACTACCCGGACTATAAGACAATGTCATATCTGCTGCTGCAGATCCTGCTCTTGACACTTCCCAATATTCAAACTGGCTTATTTTTTCGAATTGTTCCTCGTCAAATGATTTTTTGTCATAGCCACCGCCGGTAGGATCACTCCCGATATAAGAAACAGTCCATGTATCGGCAGCCGATGTGTTCTCTATGGCCACCGGCTGGTACCTCGATGAGGCATGATACCCTATCGGGAAGGTAAAATCGGTATCCTCATTCATCACTTTCTGAATTTGCCCGCCAACAAAACTGGATGAAGAACCGCCGGAAGTGGTGGCATCTGAACCCAATAAAACCATGGGGGCAGATGGATAATTACTCGAAATAATGTTTCCCTGAATCATGGTAAGCGCACCATTCACTGTAACCGCATCGGTTGGCGCATAGGTCATGAGCGATTTGTTCATGGTAAGGTCATTGAAGGTAATGGCTCCAATAGTGGTTTGGCCATTGGGGCCACCAAATGTCACATTGCCATCTTCAGCATTAAAGGTTCCCCCGCTATTGTCCCAATTGGCTTCAACCCTCAAATTACCATCATCGCCATTGATAACGCCGGTATTGTTCAGTAAACTTTTTGTTACGGTCGTGCCGCCATAAATATTAATCGTACCGCTATTGTCCAGTTGACCTTTGATAGTGGTGGTGCCTTCCCCCGCATTATAGGTGCCACCATTCTCCCACAATCCTTCAACTGTGATATCCGCATTATTGGTCCTGTTCTCGAGGGTCGTGCCGCCCGGTATGGTGACAGAACCATTTACTGTAAGCTCAGAAGCGGTCATTGTTACCGTTGCTCCCGATCCTTCCTGGATGGTAAGGTTGTTATAGGTATCCAAACTATTCATAGTCATAGTAGTGGCGTATTCTATAGTGCCACCACCCGATGCAGTAAATTCGGTATAGTTGCCTGCAGGTATGGTATTGGTCGCAAGGGACATGGTACCCGTACCAGCCAGCCTTCCTAAATTATGCCCGGTAATCGTACCTACATTCAAAATTCCGTTTATTGTGGTTCTATAGGCCCTTCTTCCCCTTTCCAGGTTATCGGATATGTTTATTCTCGTATCTTCCAATATCACCACGGGAACACCTTTGGGTACAAAGGCTGATGGACTCATACCTGCCGGATCGCCACTGGAATCGAAGGTCCAGTTGTTGGCAATAATCCAACTGCCCCCTATATCAGTATCCGCTACATCTGCTATTGAAACCCTGCTGTAGAGAGGAAGTATCGGATTTGGCAAGGTTTCATCCGAACCGGTATCAGTACCCACAGTGTAGTCATAGTTCTCTCCTTTTGGTGGAAAATTGGTTTGAGAGGTGATGTCTGTAAATGTCATCAGAGTTGTAGTTGCCGATCCATTATGGGCTGATGTCTCCCACCCAAGAGGATCGCCCTCCGGATCGAGATAGCCGGCAACCAAAGTACCTCCGGATCCTGAAATTAAATCATCAGGATATGCGTAAGTGTGCGCGGCAGAGGTTACTTCCAGGTCATCATCTCTGGAAACTATCCAGTTGTAATCTAAAATTTGTTCTCCACTTGCCTGGTTGTAGGTCAAATGATAGCTGTTTACGGGAATTACATTCAAGCTTCCAGCGGTAGAAACATCCAAGGTATAGGATGCAGGGGTGTAATTCGAAAATGTGCCTATTTCAAACACAAAAGAAGACGAACCTACCCCCCATTCTTTCGTAACTCCCAAATCGCTTGCCACACCGTTGGTCCTGATGAATGCTGTTTCTCCAGCCCCTTCAATTGCCTCAGCGTTCTCACCAAATGTTAGTTGTTTAGACTTGATCATCAGGAAACGATTGGCCACATCAAAGTCGAGTTTGCCTTCTATGCCTAAATTTCCTTTTACTGTCACCGTCTTATTTGTGGCACTTCCACCCAATGTTAAATTCGTGAACGATCCACCACTACTGGTAATCGTATTGCTCAACTCATTTGTCGAATTTATAAGAATAGATCCATCGCCTTCCTGGACACTGTTGATGGTAATATTCCTGTTTACCTCCAAATCAAACGAACCGACATCCAAAATTCCTGAAAGCACATGCAGGTTTTGAAGAATTGGTGATGATCCCAGTAGGTTCACCCTGGTATCGTCCGATTTATCTATGGTCATATCATTGAATGAACTTGTACCGGACAGGGTGGCTGTCTGGGTAGCAGGCCCATTGAAGGTGGTGTTGTTGGCACTTCCGTTATAGGTGCCACTGCCATCAAAATCGCCGGCAATCGTCACATCCAAAGAATTGGTATTCAATTCAGAAACTGCCGGAATGGTCAGGTTGCCTCCTACATTGAGTTCGTTCGAAAACATATTCACCACCTGGGCACTGGTCCCTGCCACTTCGAGGTTGCCTGTTGTTGGGGAAATATTTATCCTAAAATTATCATTGGCCTGAGAGCTCAATCCCAATGATATGGTACTTGTGCTGGATACGTTGCTTGTGACCGGATTGATGAAAACATCCGTATAGCCCGAACCTCCGGTTTGCCTGAGTATGCTCAGGTTGCCTGTGCCGGTCAGGGTAAAACTACTTCCTTCATTTGAATCGATTTCGAATACCCCCCGTTCATCATTCTCGGTTGAACTTATCCCGGCAATGGTTGCGGTTCCCCCTGTTTGGTTATACACCAATGCACCCGTAATGGTAGTTGTTGACCTCCGCACGGAGCTTTTCACCCATAAGCTACCATTACCGATATTGATAGTAGGCAAGCCGGCCGAGGTATATTCTATGTCCACGTTGTTGTCATTCACTGTTGTATTGCCCACGTTTACTGTTCCATCCACTATGTCCAGTGTTCCTCCTAAAAACAGGTCATCACTATCCGCATCTCCACTTGTGATGTTTACTGTACCGGAGCTTACTTTTAGTTTGGCTGCAGGCAATATTGAATAGGAATTTGTACTTAAGGTATATGTACCATTGTTGGCAAAATCAAACGTACCATTGCTAATGGTAAGCCATCCCGACGCAACAGGTGTAGTAGTTACCGAGCCACTCACATCAAATGTCACCGTTCTGTTCTGACCACTCCCTTTGTCCACTTCAACCAAACTGAGCGAGGTACTGCCTGTACCTGAAAAACTAACGTTTTCAGTTCCTGTAAAAGTAATGTCCACAACGCCACCGTTGCTAAAGTCGAGCGTTCCATCGTTGGTGATACCGCCAGTGGTAGAAAGCGTGCTTCCCCCTGAGTTTGTTACCCATGAAGCCCCAGAACCCACCGTAGAATTCCCCCCAACCGTAAGGTTGGTTGTATTTCTCAGGTCGAAAGCACCATCGTTGATAAGCAAATCACCATTTACTTCAATTGATCGACTGCCGTTTGTATATACATTTCCATCGGTTGTACTTCCTTGGGTCCAGTCATTATAAATGATCAGATCAGAAGCGGGCAAAGTGATGGTATTGCCTGAAGTAGGATTGATCACCAAATTATAGTAATTCGCAAGGCTAAGCGATTGAGGGGCAGGACCAGTTGTTGGGATGGTTTTGGTGGTTCCATACCATTCGACTGTACCACCATCTGCACCTATAAAGTTTGTGAAGTCACCTGCGGGGAAAACATTCGAACCAATACTCAATGTACCCCTTCCTTCGACAACCCCACCAGCGCCGGTTCCAAAATTATGCCCGGTAAAAGTGCTACAGTCCAGGGTAGAACCCAAACTGATGCCCAGTGAACCACATGAACTGTTCGCAACAGTAGTAATGGTATGGTTGTTTGTATCTGCGTCCCCAATTACTACGGGATCATTTGGTCCAGGAAAATGTGTCCCGGGAGTGGTGTTGCCACTTGGTACATCCCCTGCACCTCCAACGGAAGAGTTACTCCAGGTTGTGCTCTCGTTCCAGTTACCCGATTGACGACTATAAAATACATTGACCGGGCCAAAAGCGGATGAGTTTCCACATGTGTATTCCCCATCTAATTGATCACCAATCAGCCCCCATGTAATTCCCGCATTGAAATCGGGAATTGCTGTAGCAGAGGTAGCGTTAAAAGTAACGGGATTGCTCGCCCAGGTATAATTTTCAGGGTCATATCTGGCCGATTTGTAGAGCAAAAGAGAGCCCGAAGTAGCCTTATTGGCAGTACTAAAGGTGTAGCTCTTATGTGCAACTGATGTAATATCTTCATAACCTTCACTTGTCACCCTCCAATAGTATTCCAGACTTTCGCCGGTAGTAGTTACTATGGGATGTTCGTTGCTTACAGGACGAACTGAAACGATTCCATGTGTAGATGCAGCAACATTAATGGTATTGGGTGTATAAATAGATCCTGTACCAACAGGAAACAACAAGTCGCCCGATGCTCCCTGCCTCGACAAGCCTCCGGCGTTGTGCAGCCCGTTGGTCAATATCATTTTATTGGCATCAAAGTCTTCGGCATTGCCGGATGTGGTATAGCTAATGGTGATCAACCCATCATCCCCGCTAGAACCTGCTGAACCAGAGCTGCCAGTATCCACTCCACCGGCTCCACCGCTACTACCAAAACCAGTGGTTATAGCTATCAATGTTTCGCCAGCGTCCACGTAGCTGGAGCCTCCTCCACCTCCGCCACCGCCGGCATCTCCACCTACAGCAGAACTTCCACCGCCACCACCATAGTAGCCGCTTCCGCCTCCACCTCCGCCACCATAGAACTCTACGGCAACTCCACCATGACCATCACCTGGCGTACCGCCATTCAGTTCTCCACCAGTTCCACCTGTACCGGTTCCTCCATCTCCACCACTTTCAAGTCCTCCTGAAGTGCCGTCTGTCTCGTCTCCATTTCCACCGGCTCCACCAGATCCACTGGTTCCACCTCCGCCACCAACGGCATCCGAACCTCCTGTGCTACCTGTGGATCCTGTAGTTCCGCCACCGGCCCCACCAGCTCCACCGTTTCCGGAACCAGAGTTGTCCCCACCGCCACCGCCACCACCGCCGGCAGCAACAACAAGGTTCGTTCCACTTCTGTTCACTTCTGAATGGCCTCCGCCACCACCTCCACCTCCGGCATCATCTACAGGGTTTCCACCACCACCACCGGTACCTACCACTACGTTCAGGTTTTCCCCCGGGGTAACCGTTACAGTAGCCTCAGCATAGCCACCATTACCTCCAGTTCCTCCATTGCCACTACTTCCACCGGCTCCCCCGCCACCACCAGCACCCCAGGCTTTCACATTGATCTCAGTAATACCAGCAGGAACTTCAAATGTACCGCTACCACTTGTAAACGTCTGGGTAACAGTGCCCCCACTGCTATAGATACCACCTAAGGCCACCAATTCGTGAGAGCCAATGTCAAGCTTTGTATTAGCAGAGGTTAAGCGAAGATCGCCGGTTATTGTATGCTTGCCAGCCGTAGCAATCGTTGCGTCTGTTGTGATGGTCAGGTTGCCAAATGTACCGTCGCTTCCATTGATGGTCCCTACAGAGCTGCTGTAGGCAAGTACACCACTTCCTGAATGGGTGGCATTGTTGGTGAGTATGGCTGTACCTGTTAAGGTTAATTCTTTGCCTCCATCATCTAACGTCCCTGAAGTTAAGGTCAATGCTGTGGTAATGTCGGGAAAATCGTCCCCGCCCAATGTAAGCGTGCCTCCGGATTTATCCATCACCACACTGCTCAAACTTGTAATCGTTCCATTATTGATCCAGGACTGGTTGCTGTTTCCATCGAATGTTGTAATACCACTACCGGGAGTGTAGGTTGTTCCCGAATTAATGGTAAAATCACCACCCAGGGTCAGGTTGAAATCATTAGTTATGAGGGAAGGGTCGTTCCCGGAATTAATGGTGAGGTCATTGAGTACTACCAGATTCGATTCCAGTTCGGTCAATACATTGGTCGCACTCTCTTCATTAATGGTAAGGTTGTAAAGTGGTACGGTCAAATTTACCAGGCCTTCATAAGAAGTTGTACCGGTATGTACGCCCGTGTATAGGTTAACGGTACCTCCTGTGACGATATAATTACCTATTGATGACAAAACCCTAAACATTCCATCAGGGCTTGGTTTGGCTATATTCAGCGTTCCCCCGGACATCTCAAACGTACTATTGGGACTGGGCAGGTCAAACCTATAATAGCCGGAATAATCAACCCCCGCACCTAAGCCAAAGCCATAACCAATATTGAAAGTACCGCCCGTTTGCTGAAAGGAGAATATGCCTGTTCCGACAGCCCTTGGTCTAAACATCCAGCAATTGATTGTTCCCCCTTCGATAATGAATGCACCGCCATCCTGAGAACCAATACCTTTTGAATCGCCTCCGTTGAGGGTTCCGGCTGATACCCTCAAAGTACCGTTCAACATCATCCTTTGATCCCCGTTGCTGGTGTCATTATTGGCTATGTTTACCACCACATTGGCACCATTGATCCAAAGGGCAGCTTCCTGAGGGATGGAGAAAAAATTAACGCCATCCGAATTTCTTACCGCCAATACGGGGATATTGATTGCCCCGGTCAACTCCAGTGTGCCGTTTATTATAGACAATGCATTGTCAGAATACTCATTGTCGGTTTCCCCACTATTTGAACCAATATTTGAAGGGCCAAACATTCTAAAGTTGGCCGTATTTGAGGAATTTAAGGTGAGTTTCGCCTGTTGTCCACTTCCTTTGTCGAGTACAAACCTATAGAAATCAGTAGTTCCGTTACAATTTACCGTATTGTTGGTGGTTCCGGAAAAGGTTACGGTAACGGCGTTACCCTGCAACTCGTTGGTATGTGTACCTGTTGTCGTATCAGAGTAGTCGGCCTCCTCCAGTTCGTCATCAGTTCCATCAAAAAACTTCACAGTACCATTGTTGGTGAAATTGCCATAGGAAGTAAGGTTGTGTTGCGAGCTACTTCCTTCATTACCTGTGCCTACTGCAATACTACCATTGGTAGCCACACTTAAATCACCATAGAGTGTTATAGTTCTTTGAACATCAGATGCATCGTTGATTTGCCAGGTAGTATTGCCTGCATCTAAATCAGATGATATTGAAAAATCCCCATTGACAGTAAGGTCACTGGTGAGCACAAAGGTAGCTGACCCGGAACTAGCGGTCATCTTTAGGTTGTTGTACTCCACCTGCCCCGTGGGCAAAACCCCTCCTGTATCATAGTACTCAATGGTGCCTCCATCTGTTGACACAAAATCCGTATAGGTTCCGGAGGGCAATCCAACACCGTTTATCCTGAGCAATCCTTCCCCTCCAATAACTCCAAGGTCATTGTCAGTGGAGGATTCCATATCCAGAATTGCCCCGGCTTCAATGGTTGTACTAATTAGCGATTTATTATTGACGTTTGTGATAACGGTAAAGCCGTTCAGGATAACTATTTCCTCCCCATTCCCGGGAGTTTGAAGTAACCCGTTATCGTATGTAGTACCAGAAGGGTCTAATGTCCAGGTATAAGGGTTGCTAAAATTACCACTCTCATAAGAATACCAAACCTGACAATCGACCAAATCGAAGTTGGTATCGTCTGACATGTCCACGGAATTGCCTGTACTATGGGCAATTTTGGTAATGTGTAAGTCACTATTTTCTGCAGCAGACAGATTTCCTACTACAAAAGATCCAGTCCCGGCAGAAAATGCCATCGTGGTTGTCGTGGTAGAAATTGAATTGTCGGTTCCGGTGACATTGTAGGTAATGGTGTAGGTATCGTCCGTTAGGCTTGCTGATGTTACTTCAAATGACACTCCACCTCCGGTACACCCATTTGAAAGGGCTACATTAAAATCGGATATGTCGGGGAGTTCATAATATATATACACGAATCCTCCGGATCCATCTCCACCACCACCGCCATCATCTCCGGCTCCTCCGCCTCCGCCACCAAAATTTCCGCCATTGCTTCCGGCACCATCGTTTCCTCCAAATCCACCATCTCCGCCATTGGAATTGCCACTTCCGGGATTGTAATTCTCACCGTCTTCTCCTGCACTGTCAGATCCACCGGCTTCACCTCCGCCCCCTCCTTCGTTTCCATCACCGTCTCCGCCATCTCCACCATCATTTGCTATCTGGTTGGTCACCGTTCCGGTGAAAAACCCATCACCGCCACTGCCACCAGCACTACTATTGTTTCCACCACCACCAGATCCACCGTTGGCCCTGATTGCTCCTGATGCATGTGTCGCTGTTGAAAATCCACCATCGGTACCATCATCATCAGTGGTTGGGCCGCCTGCCCCACCTGTTCCTACCACCACAGCGATGTTGTCACCTTCGGAAACACCAATATTCCCCCCACGGAAGCCACCTCCACCACCTCCGCCGGCTCCATCAGCTCCACCGCCTCCACCTGAGTCTCTGTAGCCGCCACCGCCTCCAGCTCCATAAACTTCTACAATCACAGAAACTATTTCCGCCCCGGCCACTGTGGGTACTGTGTAAGTTCCATTCGCGGCAAAAGCACCCGGAGGTAAAGTATAAGTAATCAATAAGATACCATCATCACCATCTGAACCATCTGAATCAGTTCCTCCCCCTGATCCACCATCTCCAGATCCAGCCCTGTCGGAATCACCGTTATTTCCAGGTGTGGTTCCACTACCTGCTGTTAAGGTAGTAGATGATCCAGTAACAAATCCGGAACCTCCGCCACCGCCTCCACCTCCGGCATCACCACCATTGGCACTACTGCCACCACCACCACCATAGTAGCCGGCACCTCCACCTCCACCTGCACCATAGTCGCTAGCCCTGTCTCCACCATCACCTCCATTATTTGTTCCTCCATTATTGGCATCCCCGGTACCATTTCCGCCACCGCCTCCATCGCCACCGGCACCACCAGATCCCAAACTTCCTGCACTTCCATTATTTTCACCACCAGAACCACCAGAACCGCCACTTCCACTAGTTCCACCATTTCCACCGTTAGCATCCGAAGAAGCAGTACCACCAAGCCCATTTGTACCACCACCGGCACCACCATCGCCTCCTGATGTGTCAGATGAGTTGTCTCCACCGCCACCGCCACCACCGCCTGGAGCGATTATGAGAAATGTACCACCTCGATCCACTCCGGAATAACCTCCTCCTCCTCCTCCATCACCAGAGTTATCTGAAAAATCTCCATTTCCCCCGCCTCCTCCAACAGCTATATTAAGGGATTCTCCTGGTGTAACACTTATAGTGGCTTCAGCGAATCCTCCACCACCCCCATCACCGCCAGGGCCATCGTCACCGCCAGCACCTCCACCGCCACCTGCTCCCCAGGCCTTTACCGTAATTTCGGTAACTCCCGCAGGTACCACAAAGGTGCTGTTGCTGTTAAAAGTCTGGGTAACCTGTGCGAAGGATTCAACGCACAAAAAAAACACTAGCAAAAATGCCAGAGGGTATGGTCTTTGCAATCTCATGAAAAATAGATTAATTTTAGAAATTATTAACTCCTTTCCAGTCAACACATACCCATTATGGAGCGGATTTATTCAAGCCGCGAATTTAATTATAATCTTATATAGTAATAATATTCTTTCCTTAATCGGTTTAAAATTCTCCATGAAATTTTATGAATTGTTCAAAATTATCTAGCGGGCGCTAGTACATCTGTAATTTGGCTTACAAAGATGCCCTTATTTGTCTTAATGCCGATATTGAACATTTTCAATAAATACTCAATAATAACACTACTTTTCACCTCTGTTTTTAATAACTAAAATAATGGCACCAATCAGCACCAAAAGTACGATTCCAATGACAGCATAGAGGCCTGAGGCCATCAATTTGTCGTCATATCCCATCGGCTCCTCCTGTGCGGTTGTCTGGCGGGCATTTAAATGTACCACTTCAGGAATGGCACTTTCAGATACATCCCCTTCGAGGCTGTACTCCTTTGGCTGGAACAGCTCAAGGTCCTCGGTATTACCACCTGATTTGCTTGATTCTATGGAAATGATCTGGCTCATTTCAGCCAGTATCATCGGGTTTTCCACATCAAATTTCAACAAACCAAAAAGCTCCGTGCGCAAATGGGGATCCCACGTCATGGGGATAAGCTTGCCCAGCATCCATTTTCTGTCCAGCCCACATTCGCAATCGGCACCTATGATGTTGAGCAACTTGAAAATCGAATTGGTTTGAATATCCTTAAAGGGGATGACATCTCCCATGATCCTTCCCCTACCGTAAATGATCACCGCTGTAGGTTGCTCCACTTCTGAAGCGTCAATACCCAAACTCCACAACAGGATTTGTTCCTGCTCCATTTCGGTTCTCGAAAGCACCACCAACTCCGGCCCTTCATCTATTAATTTGGGCATTCTGGGCATGATGCTTTCCAGTTCAGTTATGTCCTTTTTTGCATAATCAGTAGCCAATTGGTTTTCCTGGTCATCCACACCACTCAACAGCAAAACCACAGCGTACTTGTGCACCAGCATAGATTTGATATTGCTGCGAAAAGATGAACCTACCATACTCCTCAGCAGGGATTTGATTTCCGGCTGCCCTCCGGGAATTGGAAATTCCCTCGTAGTGCCATCCGGGGACAGCAGTACTGCCACAGGAAACTTTCTTTGCCCATCGGACTTCAGATAGTTGAGCACAGGGTCTTCATTGTTCAATACACTAACAGCCTTTGTCTTCACATTGGAATATTGAAAGGACTTATCTGCAACCCTTTGAAATTCATCCGCTTTTTGACCCTGCCCCTCATGGAAATAATATAGGATGTAAGGGTTGGGGGCAATCTCAGCAAAACCTATCTCCCTGATATTGAAACGACAAGCCATGCTCAACAGCAAGACCGTGGCACTGACCACAAACAACACCGGCCTTTTTGCTACTACCTTATTAAATCCTTTGCTTTTCATATATAATTATTGGGCCTGGGTGTTTTCTGTATAAAATAATGCCTCAGCCGGCACCTCTTGTTTTTCAACACCAGGACCCTCATAGTGCAATGACAGGGCACTACCTTCATTTCCCTGAAAATAATTAACTGTTATAGGATGCAAACCAGCTTCGAGGGCCACCTCTCCGGAAATAAATTTTGCTGAATGGGAGCCATCGGCATCCACCACCAATTCATCACCTATCAATACTGTACTCCCATCATCACTTACAGTAGCAAAGTTATAGATCCCACTTTTTTCCACTTTAATGAATCCGGTGTAGCACAAGGCAAAGTTTACATTTCTCAGTTTCGGGGCAAGCGAAACCACAGGCTCTACTCCTTCTTTGAGCACACTTAAAGCTCCAAAATCTTTTACTGACTTAAATGCTCCCTGATAATATTGGAAAGCAATGCCTGACTTTAGGTCTATCGGACTCACAGATTTTTTCACAACAGGTAAGTTCACCTGCAAAACAGTCGGTTCGCTGGATATCCATTCTCCTTCATCGTCTTGCCATAAAGTAATGGTGGTTACCACAGTTGAATCAGCCAATAGAAGTTCTGAATTGAACTCCTTGGAATCAACTGTTGGCATGGAACCATCAAGTGTGTACGTTGTTTTGCCTGTTTTGCTTTCAGATCGGATAGTCACTTTCATTTGGCCGTTTACTATTTCCCTGCCAACAGAAATCTCAGGTGCCGGAAAATTGCGTTTGAATTTTTTACGTCGGATTTCAATAATGTCATTGCCAGTCTCATCATAAATGATGGCGGTCACTTCAGATCTAAATTTTAAGGTAATAGGTTCGCTATAAACCGGAGAGTTTTTATCCGGAACAGACCCATCCAATGTGTACCTCACGATACCTTTCTGCCCATCTCGCAGTACCATCTTCAGGGGCAATTCATCCACATATTCGCTCTTGCCATCCGTATCGAACATGATGGGCGCACGGGACTTTGGGGCAAAGGCAATGGAGGTCTCCAGCCATGAACCACAGCTACAGCCGCCCCCACCTTCCGGCGATAAGATCATGCCATCGGCTGGTATGGTACTGATCCAGCAATCCGGGCGCAGGCGCTCCCACTTGGAGAGGTCGTTGCTCTCGCTGTTCCACATCGTGACGCTCCCTCCCCGGTAAAACAATGACTGGTCTGTGCAGGCATAGCTTCCACATCCGTGTCCGCCTTTGGGCATATCTTCAGGCTGTCTTTCCCCCGTGAACAGGTTAAAGACCGCTGGCCTCATGATCAATTTACCGTTGGTAATGGCTGGCTTGGACATGTGACCACCATGATCGCCACTGTACCACTTCATTTCCTGTTGCCAGTCCAATTTTCCGTTTTCTGCATCAAAGGTATAGATGTGGTATTTGCCGCTATTGGAGGACGACAACACCAATTTATCTGTGCTATGAACCAGGAAGAAAACCGTAATACCGGCCACTACATCCAGTTTCTTTTCCCACAGCTTTTCCCCTGATTTTATATCCAGAGCTACCATGTACAACTTATTATTCAGCTTTTCCAGATCAAGCCTCCTATTGTCAGAGCTCATGGTTTTCGAGTCGCGGCACTCCACGAAAAAAGCTTTATCCTCGCTCAGGGCTATTGTGGAATTGATGATCATGCCACCTTCATATTGCCATTGCACTTGGTTGCTGGATTTGCTGAGGGAAAAAAGATTATCACTGGAGACTTTTCGAGCCAGGTCACCTTTAATGGCGTCATACCAACTGGCTCCACCTGTAAATTCAGTGTATATATTGTTGGGCTTTACCGCACTGCCTATTATCCGGCCTTCCAGATTGGCCAGGTAGCCCCAGTCAAATTCCCGACCTGTACCTGTCCGAGGAGATACAACAATGCTGTTAACAGCTTTGCCTGTAGCGGCATCTACCTTATGGCAATATTTGCCTACGACCGTATAAAGAAAATCATCATCGGCTGACCAGTTGCTACAGTCCCTGGGCACGTTGAAACGTTTGAAATCGGGCTGGCTGTTGGTCCAAAGGAAAGTCCCGTTATAGGAATCTATGGCCGCTATCCTTTCCAACCCCTGCACAAACAAACGCCCATTGATGGCCAGGGGTGAGGTTTTTCTGGCGTTTCTGTCGGATTGAAATCGGGGGCCTGGACGGCCAATCCATTTCTCCTGAAAATCGGAAGTCGTGGTGGCTCCCCAAAGGCTTTCTCCTCCATAGGCGGAATTGTCCGGCTTGCCGTACTGGTGCGACCACACGCCGGAATCTTCCAACTTAGGTTTCTTCAGTTTGATCCAGGTTTTTTCTTCTTTGGCCTCTGAATAGCTCGCGAAAGTGAAATTCTTATTGGCCGAACCTGAAGAACCCAATTCCGATGCTCGAAGCATCACTGTACCCTTAGGAACTACAGCATCAGAAATTTGCTTTTCATATCGGCTCACCAGGCTACCGGCCACCACCATGTTGGCAAATTCTTTGGGCAATTTATCCAGTTGGTCTGCCGACCAAATAGAAATTTTCTTTCCATAAACGCCATGTTTCAACAAAGTCAATCGGGTTTCTATAACCTCATCGGCATGCTCCACCCCGATCACATGATATTGGCTTTGTTTGGCAATTTCGAAGGCCAACTCACCTCCATCGAATCCAAAAACCAGACAAATTCCCTGTGAATCATTGCCTTTCAATAATTCGGATGCTTCCTTCCTGGCTAGTTCCAGGGTTTTGCTGCCTTCAAAAGGATTGGTCGCTTCGGCTATGCTGAATTTATGGTGATTGAAAAAATTATCCAGTTCGAAAGCCCTGGTTGCATGCTCACCATCCTTATCTTTTACTACAATTCTATAGTTGTAGCTATAGTTTTTTCTGAGTCCCTTTAGTGTGATTTCATGTTCTGTTTTTTGCACCTCGCTCTGTGCCATCTGCGACAATTCATCCACTCCATAATGTACAATGGTAGGTGAAGGAGTTTGGGTACGATACCTAATAATAGCCTCATCTTTTTTCGTAAAATTCACCAATGGGCTTTTTTCGAGTTGATATCCTTTTTCTACTTTTTCAAAAAATACTTTTTGCGCCTCTTGTAACCTGGGCTTGTTCAGCGTCTTGAGGGCCGACGTATCCACCTTTTCTCCAGCTAAAGGCACGTCCGGGAGGATATTGCCTTCTGTGGGTCGGAAACAATACATATTGCCTTCATTGGTACTGGCAAACAACGCACTATCCGCCAGGGCCAGGCCATAAGCCATGCCCGCCACTTTTTCTTTCCAGATGGTTTCCCCACTATTGGGATTGACAGCATACACGGTATCTACTCCCCCTACGTAAAGGGCATTGCCACCTTTTACTATGCTTAGGGCACCATATTTTTTGTTTACCCAGAGGGTCTTTTTGTTTTTTCTATGAAAAGCCGAAATAGAGTAATCAGCCATAATGTAAGCGGTATCGCCGGAAATCACCATACCCTTGCCATGCTCATAACTCATTACAGATGGTTCTTTGGACTCGCCTGTGGCAGCAGTCTCCACCATGAAATTCTTCTTCGAATTTGGGTTGTGTACAATGTTCTTTTCGGGCGTGATCAATACAAAACACCCTCCACTTCCAGGAAGTGTCCCTTGTTTGTTGCCAGTTTGTCGTTCAAAAATCAAAGGCGAAATCCTACCCTGAGGTACAATGATTTTCTCTCCTGACGAAACTATGGGCCCCTCCATGGTCAAATCATTGAATTCTTTCACATACCGACCTTCTCCTGATGGTTTTCCGGTTTCTGCGTCCACGGCACATACATAAGATGCCTGCCAGGGCAACATGGAAGCAGCAAAATAGGCCGTTCCTTCTTCAATGATCACCCCTGTACGTACCGGCCAGCGAGATATCATCCTGTCATTGTGCAACAGGTTTTGCTCACCTTCCGTAGGACTGTATTTCCAGATCAGTTGACCATCTTTGGCAGAAATACAATAGGCATATCCATCATCGGCTCCAAAGTAGAGCTTGTCATCATAATAAGCGGGCGCTATGCGTATTGGGGCACCTGCCGGAAAAACCCACTTTTCTTCACCCGTTTTCACATCCAGGGCATGCAACCCATCATCGGCAGTAGAGCCGAAATACACCCTATCTCCAACAATAACAGGGTGAAAAACCGGGTCGTAATTCCTCATGGAGGGCAATGCTATTACCTTGGAATAAGCATCCCATTTGGCCGGCCCAAACCATGCCGGAACGGGCTCCTGTACTGAATTGTGCTCCCAGGACTGGCTTAGTTTTTTCACGTTGATGTTTACTTTACTGGCTGCACTCCTGTAGTTATCGCGCTGATATTGAGGCCAATCATTTTCGGTGACCTCATAAGGAGTCTCACAGGCGGCCATCAGCAGCAAAAGGGCTACTATCGGTAAATGGATGCGACAAAGGTTCATAATCAAAGCGGTTTAGTTTGTTTGCGTTTTACTACAGACCGGACAATCGTCCCTTCTGCTTATTTTAGTTTTATAGAATGTCATATCGCGCAGGTCCATGCTGAGTAACTGTCCAGCCAATGGCTCCCCCAGCCCCGCGATTATTTTTATCGCCTCCATCGCCCCCAGGCATGCCACTGTGCCGGATACGGCCCCAAACACGGGAAACTCGCGCTTCCAGGCTTTTGGCCAGTCGGGATACAGGCACGACAGGCAGGCGCTTCTTCCTGGCAAAACAGACATAATCTGCGCTTCCAACTCATACATGGCACAATCCACAAGGGGTTTGTTTTGGTTCACGGCTTCCCGGTTCATCAAAAAGCGTTCTTCAAACAATGGGGCACAATCCACTACCAGGTCAACTTTCGAAACCAATTCCGCTACATTTTCTTCATTGATATTGGCGTTGACCGTTTCAATTTCCATCCTTGGGTTCAGCTCATACAGACGCCTTTCGGCAGATTCTACCCTGGGCTTGCCCAACCAATTGTCAGTCATGAGCAACTGCCTGTTGAGGTCGCTGGGTTTTACATTGCCTCCGTGGGCAAGTACCAGTTTGCCAATTCCGGCAGCAGCCAGCTCATAGGCTACCAACCCGCCCAGTCCGCCAATTCTGGATACCAGCACCGATGCTCCTTTCAGTTTTTCCTGCCCCTGTTCACCAAACCCCGGCACGGTCAATTGCCATTCGTAAACGGACTTTTCCTTTTCATTCAATTTTGCCATTATTATCCTCCTGCTATCGGCGACATGATCAATATTTCGTCATTTTCCTTCAGACCTGTCAACCGACCAGCCAATACCTGTTCGTTGTTGTGTACAATCACGATAGACTGCCTTCGGCTGCCATGTTCGTCAAATAAAATATTGGCAAAAGCTTCATTGTGGCCTGCGGCTACTTCCTTCAACAAATCCTCCAGCCCCACTTCTTCAGTCGTTTCTTTCCAAACTTCCGGCACTCCTGCCTCCTTCTTCAACTGGGCTGTATATTTTATCTTAATTTTCATAACATTTATGGGTTTTATGCTTCGCTTATCATTCCGTTGCTACTGTTTTGCTCACTGCTGAATATCAACTCGTCCTTCTTTTCCAGGAAAGCTTCCTTCGTATAGGATTTCAGATGTCCATTTTGAAGGTGGAGTACTTTGTCGGCAAGGTATTCTACTTCTTCTATGTTGTGTGTGATGTGAAGGGCGGTGATGGTCAATTCCTTTCTAATATTCCCGATCAGGTTGTAAAGGTTCATTTTCGTTTTGTCATCCAATGCACTCATTGGTTCATCGAGGCAAATGACTGAAGGATAAAAACTCAGCGCACGTCCCAAAGCCACCCTTTGTTTTTCCCCGCCACTTAAATGAGTGGGCATTCGGTCCAGCAAATGTGAAATAGACAACAAATCGGCCAGTTCCTGTGCCCGTTTCTGCCTGTCTGCTTTCGACCACTTTCGGATTTTGAGGGCAAAAGCAATGTTTTCCGCCACTGTCATGGTTTCGAACAAAGCTCCATCCTGGGGCACAAAACCCACTTTGCGTTCGGCGGGCTTCAGGGTAGAAATGTCCTTGCCATCCAGGATAAACTTCCCTTTCTGTAAGGGTTTCAACCCACATATTGCTTCGAGTATGGTGGTCTTGCCTGTACCGGTTTGCCCGATCAAACAAGCGTATTGACCGGTATCTATGGTAAACGACAGGTCGTTCAATTCAAAATTCCCTTGTTGGATGAATATGTTGGATGCCTCTATCATAATACCCTATCGTCTTTGATTTTGTCCCTGTTGCCCATCAGCCTGATGATCATCAAAATAAGGAACCCTGCACCTATCATGAGCAAAGAGACCGCTACTGCTGCTTCTATATTTCCTACAGACATTTCCAAAAACACCGTGGTGGAAAGGACTTCAGTTTTCATCCTTGTTGCGCCCGAAAATATGAGTATAGGGCCAAATTCACCCAGTGCCCTGGCCCATGCCAGCGATGCTGCCGTAAGCAACCCTTCCCTTGCCTGCGGCATGATCACATACCAAAAGGCCTGTCCGCGATTGCTCCCAAGGGTAAGGGCTACCTGTTCCTGACGATCATTAATCCTGCTAAAAGTGACAGCCATGGTGCGCACCGCAAAGGCGCATGCCACCATAAACTGCGCCAGTATGATACTGGGGATGGCGTAGGTAATGGGAATGTATTCTTCTATAAACCGGCCAGGTGGGGTCTGAAACAAAATAAGTAGGCTCAAACCAATCACCAATGGCGGCAGAATAATGGGAATGTCTATGATGGCATCCAGAATTTTTTTGCCAGGAAAATCAAACTTGGCCAATGCATATCCAATGGGGGTGGCCACTATCACCGAGAGCACCATGGTGACCGAGCATGAAAACAGGCTCAGTTTGATGGCGTATTGGATTTCCTCACTCCTCATAGCCCCCAGCAAATGGTTGCCGGAAGTATAAGTAAGGTCTGCCAAAATCATGGCCACTATCAGAACCACATAGACACTGCCCACCACACCCATGATCAGATAAAATGGTATATCCGAGCGGCTCTTGAAGTGGTCCGATGGCCCTTTGTTCGTCATTGTAGAATCTGCTGGTTGGCACTCAGCCAATTGAAACCATTTTGTAAATACATTTTTTGTGAATTCTCACTGGTGATCTTCTGATAAAGCCGTCGGGTAAGGTATTTATATTTCGAGGCTGTGTTGATGCCAATATTTTGGGTAGCTGTGGCTTCTTTCACATCCAGTGTCACCACCGTGAGTTTGTCATGTACCAGGGCAACATTGGCTGCATATACTATGGCTGCATCCAGGGCACCTGTCCTGAGCTGGTTTACCAGCAGGTCTGCTGTAGGCGTTTGTACCACCACATTTTTCAACACTTCATCTTTTAGGCCAACCTTATCAAGAAGGTTCACCGTCAAGGCACCAAGGGCACTTTGTTTTGGATTGCAAACCCCTAGTTTAATCCCTTCTACCGTCAGGTCATCAAGCGAGGTTATTTGCTTGCTGTTTGCCTTGTCTGTGGCTATTACTATGGCGGTAGATGATACGTCGTTTATTTCCTGAAAGGAATCTTCCACCTGGTCCATGAAAGTGACATCACAGGACAGGTAGGCATCCGGTTGCTGGCCAGCCCTGATTTGGGATACTAAAATTCCGCATCCATTGTAAACCCGGACTACCTCTACTCCTTCCCTTTCTTCGAAGGCCTGGATGGTTTTGTCCACGGCAAGTCGGTTTACCCCGCCGCTGTAAAACAAAAGCTCCGGTGTTTCCTCCCATGGGTCTCCATCTACGGGTTTGTAACCCAACGCCGCAAAAGTCTGCAATCCCCTGTCCTTTGCAGACAGATACCTGAGAAACTTCAAAGCTGCCGTTGGGTTTTTGGTTGATTTCAAAATACCAACCGTCACTTGCTGGGCAAATTTTTCCCACTTAGGCAGCTCTATAAAATCAAGCTCCGGATATTGTACAGCCACTGCATCCCAAATTATACCCGCATCCACAGTACCCAATTTTATGTCGTTGGCCACTTCATTTACTGTTGGCTTCATTACATTGATGTAGCCTTTCAGGGATTCCCAATCGCCACTTTCCTCCAGCATCTTTTTTGTTAGTTTGCCAACAGAAGCCGCTTCAGGATTGGCTATCGAGAGTTTAATGTCATCGTTTTTGAGGTCTTCAATGGACTGTATGTTCAAAGGGTTGTTTGCGGCCACCGCCAGCACCGGCTTGAGAAAGGCCAGTGGTTGGGTTTCATCAAGCAGGCCCCTTTCCCGGGCTTTGCTGATATAGCTTTCGTCGGCAGCCAGGTAGATATCGCCCTGTTTGGCCACCTGAAGGTTGGACAGTAATGTTCCCGACCCCCCATATTGCAGGTTGACGTGTATGCCATATTCTTCTTTATAGGCTTTGGCTATTTTCTCTACTGCGGGTTTCATGCCCGCAGCACAGTACATGGTCAGTTCTTCGTTGGTATTTTGTGCTGGCCCCTGGCAGGCCAATAGTCCCGCCACGATTGAGGTCAAACAAATGTTAAAGATTGTTTTCATTAGAGATTCACAGTTTCGGCCCTTTGGCCTATGGTTACTAATTTATTAGCATATTGATCCGGGTAGTTGTCGTGGCTGACCATCACCACAGTACCCCCTTCATCACAAAATGACCTGAGCTTTTGAAGTACGACCTGGGAGTTTTCCACATCCAAATTTCCTGTGGGTTCATCTGCCAGGATGACCTCCGGTTTTTTGATCAACGCCCGTGCAAGGGCCACCCGTTGTTTTTCCCCGGCACTAAGCTGGGAAGGACGGTGGTCGAGGCGGTGGCTGATACCCAGCTCATCGGTCAGTTTCAGCAGGTCATTTTCGTTCACTTTTATGCCCGTGGTTTCATTGTTGATTAGTATATTTTCCCTCACGTGAAGGTAGGGTATGAGGTGGAACATTTGAAAAATAAAACCGACATTGTGTGCCCTGAATTTCACTTTTTCCCGATCGCTCAATGCGTAAATGTTTTTACCCAGTACATGCACCTCGCCACTCGTTGGCTGTAACATGCCCCCAATGGACAACAGCAGGGTGGTCTTGCCACTACCACTGGCTCCTTTCACCAGCGTAAAATCCCCCTTTTGTACGGACAGGTCCATACTTTGCAGGGCTTGTATGTGGCTGCCATTTTTCTCGTAGCTCTTAGCTACCTGGTGGAGTTTTACTATATCATTCATGGCTCAGGGTAGTAGCAGGGTCTTGAAATGTGGCCAATAAAGACGGTATCACTGTGGCCAGAGCCGCCCCCACTGGAGCCAGTACCAGCGACCAGATCAGCAGTGCAACGTCCACCTGAATGGATGAAGCGGTGACCTTGAAAATATCCGGGCCGATGTAAAGTGACAAAGAAATACCCACACCATACCCGATCACAGCTGCCAACGCACCAATTATCAGGGATTTTCCAATGAACAACCAGGCAATGGGTGCCGGCCCAAACCCAATGGCTTTGAATATGCCGATCTCTTGCCTGCGGTCGTTGACATTGATAATGGCCAGGGCAGCTATCCAAATAAAGCATACTACAATGACAATGGGCAATATTACAGCGAAGTAATTGTCGATGGTATGCCGCTGCTGTTTACGGGCATTGGCGATTGTCTTGTTTACGATGACTTTGGCTTGTGGCAATACCTGCCCAAGCTGTTTGCGCAGGTATTCGGTGGGGTCAACACCCTCCGCAAGGCAAAGGCAGTTAAGCGCTTTAATTTCATTGACCCTGCCCGGCATGCGCACCAAATCCTGAAGCTCAGCAAGGTCCATGTAGATTTTGATGTCTTCCTGGCTGCCGGTTTCCACCATGGTCTTTTCTACTGAAAAGGTTTTCCCCAGTACCTCAATATTTTCCCCTGGTGCCAGGCCAAACTGAGAAGCCAACTCATATCCCAGGTAAACTTTGCCTTTGGGAACAAGAAAAAACATGGGCGTCTTTTTCCTGTTGCCTTCTACTTCCAATTCCGGGGAAACGCCCGTAAGGATCACGTCCTTGTCTTTCCACTGAATGGTATGGTGCAGGGTGGCGGTAAGATGGGCGTAGGATAAATCACGAAATTCAATGAGTTTGGTGATATACTCCTGGGGCATGGTCTTGTCTGAGTAGCCATTGATCCAGTAGTCGTTCATGTTGGTGGCTTCAGGAATAATGCTCAGGTTGAAGCCCATGTCCCTGGTAAGTCGAATGGTTTCTTTTTTGAGGGCCTGGCCCATCGTGAAGAAGGAAACAAAAAGGGCTACAGCCAATACCAGCGCCATTAAAGCCAATAAAAAATTGGCTTTTCGGTATTGTATTTCTTTGAGTATCAGCGACCATTTCATACAGGACAAAAGTAATCAAATTTAATACCCAATATTGAATATATATTAATTTTTTATGTTAAATATTTACTATTTGTAAACTTTATTCATATAACCGTCTCTTAAAGACATTGCTTGCTGGTTGTTTGCCATTTGTTTGGGTTT
Source organism: Cyclobacteriaceae bacterium (assembly GCA_040222275.1). Classification (GTDB taxonomy): domain Bacteria; phylum Bacteroidota; class Bacteroidia; order Cytophagales; family Cyclobacteriaceae; genus CAXBNB01. The sequence goes on along the minus strand of JAVKDJ010000072.1, from coordinate 9,103 downwards.
CAGGGTTGTTTTTTGGGGCTATTTTGGGTCGGGAGGCTCACATCGGGCGCATTTGCAATGCGTCCACAAGTTATGCGTTACGCTGAAAAGGCTAAACACACACCATCGAAGGATATATATTGAATAAGTGCCTTGACCAAGTGGACTTCTCCCTACGGTCGAAGTGACGGGTATTGCTAAATCTGTTGCCAAAACCTGCCACCCCGTTGTTTTAAGTGTTCTGAAAGATCACTTGAAACCTCCCATGAAAACCAGTGTCTGTGACACGGCATCACTCATTCTATCATTTTGAGTGACAGCAGCCCTTTCTTCCCCGAATAATCCCTGGCACTCGAGTATCGGTACTCCTCCGGTTCATCTACCATATCAGCATTTACAGGATTCATGTGTATGTAATTCAGTTTTTGATCCATAAATTTATTAGAGATCAAATGCTCAGCATGGTTATCCTGCTTCCAAAACTGATAGTTCGTATTGTTACGGTTTTTCTTGCCAGCAGATGAAAATATCCACAACATCCAGTTTCTTCTGCTTTCATGCTTGTTCTTTTCTATGGCTTCAATGATTTTTGATGACGTGTACTTTTTAAAATCACGTACAATATCAGATAGTGTCTGACCACTGGCAGCTCTGGATATGATCAAATGCAGGTGGTTGCTCATTATTACCCATCCGTAAACCTCCAATCCCTTCTCCTTTTGACAAAACCGGAGGCTTTCCAATACGATGTGCTTGTATTCAGATCGCGTAAAAACATCTACCCACTCTACCACGGTGAAGGTGACAAAGTAAATCCCATCAGGGTCATTGAATTTATAGGCTGACATGGGATCAAATATAACAACTACAATGGTTACCTGCGAGACTATGGCTCCACCCTTCATTCATTAGTTTCAAGCATCTTTAGGAAGGCCTGAAAGGACAGGCTTCTTTTACACCGTGTCACAGACACTACATGTCATTGCAAAGTTTCAAGTGTGCTACGCAACACTTAAAACAACGAGCAGCAGCCCTTTCTTCCCCGAATAGTCCCTGGCACTTGAATATCGGTACTCTTCCGGCTCATCTACCATATCAGCATTTACAGTATTCATGTGTATGTAATTCAGTTTTTGATCCATAAATTTATTAGAGATCAAATGCTCTGCATGGTTATCCTGCTTCCAAAACTGGTAGTTCGTATTGTTACGGTTTTTCTTGCCAGCAGATGAAAATATCCACAACATCCAGTTTCTTCTACTTTCATGCTTGTTCTTTTCTATGGCCTCAATGATTTTTGATGACGTGTACTTTTTTAAATCCCGCACAATATCAGATAGTGCCTGACCACTGGCAGCTCTGGATATGATCAAGTGTAGGTGGTTGCTCATTATTACCCATCCGTAAATCTCCAATCCCTTCTCCTTTTGACAATACCGGAGGCTTTCCAATACGATGTGCTTGTATTCTGATCGGGTAAAAACATCTACCCACTCTACTACGGTGAAGGTGACAAAGTAAATCCCTTCAGGGTCATTGAACTTATAGGCTGACATGGGATCAAATATAACAACTACATTGGTTACCTGCGAGACGGAGGCCCCACCCCTTCATTCTTTTCTTTCAAGCATCTTTAGGAAGGCCTGAAAGGACAGGCTTCTTGTACACCGTGTCACAGACACTACATTTCATCCTAAAGTTTCAAGTGTGCTACGCAACACTTAAAAACAACGGAGTGCTCCTGTAAACCGCCTTCGGAGGGCCAGGCCTGCATCATACAGACTTCCTCCATCTTAAATACAGCACGTAACAATTATTTTGGAAAAAAACTTTCCTTTCCACTTGTTACTTCACGGCACACCTTAAAACAACGGATTTTATACTGGCAATACTTTTATTATTTGTTTAGTATAAATAAGTGACTTTTTTTACAAAAACCTCATTTTTACAGGTTTATAAAGCACCTATCTTCTACACGCTTGACAACCTTGTAAAAGCTGTCAAACTTAAAACTCTCTGATTTGTCATGAAAAAAATAGCCTTAATCAGCATCGGTGCAATGTGTTTACTTATTGCTATTTATTATTTATTTACATCAATTAATGGCACTATGGCATTAGTCTCTAATGATTTTAATGAGAATGAAAAGGGACAACTTAGTCTTCTTCTAGTTATAAACTTTTTTGTCGTTTTGTTATTTGGGATAATTGGTTCTTTTACATTGAAAAAAGGAATCAAGGATTAACCTTACTCAGGATAAATAACCCCTCTCGTAATTAGCCCCTGCAAACGGGGGAGGATTAACTAGAAAAAAGAAGGAACGCTCTAATCAATAAAAACAAGAGAATAGTAGTGCCTAGCCCTAATAGTCCAGACAAAGCAATATGAATACCTTTATTCGTAAACTTATTGCGTAACATATTGAAAAAAAACCATGACAATCCAATAGAAACGCCCCCCAACAGTAACAATATAACTAAAACAAAACGATCAATTCTATCCATTATTTAATCTTAAATGTTACGCTCTTCAAAATCTTCGAATACCCTGATCCAGTCCTTTTATAATTGTATTCTTTACCATACTTAACATCCAGATCGGGCGCATTTGCAATGCGTCCGCAACTAGATCGGGCGCATTTGCAATGCGTTAGTAAATTATAAATAGAGAAACTATAAACAAAGGGAAGGCATTGCAAATATATGAATTGAGAAATCATAAACCTGTCCAAAAACCGGGCACATAGTAGCTTCAAGAATGTATTTGTATCGAAGAGAACGCATTAAAAATGCGCTCGATCAGAGCCAGGCCTGCACCATACAGACTTCCTCCATCTTAAATACAGCACGTAACAATTATTTTGAAAAAAAACTTTCCTTTCCGCTTGTTACTTCACGGCACACCTAAAAAGAACGGGGGTTAATCAGTTCTTTAAGGAGAATATTAGTAACTAAAAAGCCTCGTCTCCAGAGGCCTGTAATTTCTCACTTAGACAGTTTTATCAAGATGCCACGGATGGTTTAGGAATAACCTGAGAGAAATAAATGACACCAACCATATTGATATAATTATTCCGGCAAATCCAAAGTCATCAATCTCAGCAACTCCTGTAAAAGATAAGATATCTATTGTGATCACATAAATTATTGCTAAAATCAGCAACAATAAAGCCATCTTCCTTGTAAGAAAGAATTTACGACTCCTAAATAATGCCAGGATTATTAACAAAACAAGCCACATTGTAGGAAAGTAATAAGCAAGAGAAATCACTAAACACCCCCTCATATCACTATCTTGAATTAGGCAAAAGCTACCCATCACAAACAAAAACACAATTAACAGCCATAGAGAGGCATAAACTGCCTGCTTCAAATAATTAACCACCGCCTTTACTTTCTTTCGCATCTTTTTTCCAGTTAACTCTACGGTTAAAATTATGAGTTTTCTTTGCTTCTCCTCCTTTTTTATTGACTTCTGCCGCAACTCTATCCATCACATAATTCCATAGTTCATCACCCTGTTTAAAAAACCAATCCCCTTCTTCATTGCCAGCCCAATTCACAAAGGCATGTTCCCAATCAAACATACGATCCACACCTCTTGTATAGAATGTGAAAGTTCCATCTTCATTTTTTGTAAGACCAAACTGCCTGTGTCCAGCCAAAGGATGCTCCCAATCCCATGTCGTTCTCAATGGTGTAAAAATCCGATTATTGCTTTCAAATTTCGATGTAAAAACCGCAGAATGATCTTTAATACCGGCTTTAAAGACGACAATTGAACCTGTAGGGTCTGAGCTATTCCATTTCTTTTTATCCCTGACATAAAGGTCAGCCACGTTATTTCCGTCCATAATGGTAGCAAACTCCTTTCTCACGTGATCAAAAAGATCATTTTCGTCCATATTATTAGGCATTTTACCAATCGTAACAGCATAATAGTCCGTATTAACTTCTGATCCGCTCGCACCCTCCATCCGTTGACCATCATTAAAACTCCAGATCGGGCGCATTTGCAATGCGTCCGCAAACTATGAATAGAGAAACTATAAACAAAGGGAAGGCATTGCGAATAGTATGAATGGAGAAGCCATAAACTTGTCCAAAAACCGGGCACATAGAAGCTTCAATGAATGTATTTGTAACGAAGAGAACGTATTAAAAATGCGCTCCATCAAAGTCAATTTTTTTGACCGCAAGCTCAGTGCTCAAATCGAAAAGACTTGCACCGGGTAGTGTCATTTGTATTTGCTACAAATCCGATCGCAGAAGTGTTACCATTTTCTTTTCTCGGGCCAGGTCCTGTACATCGAATGTGGGGTGGGGCAAACCCACGCATTCCACAATATCACTGGGATCACTCACATAATCAACTATCTCTTTGTTGATCTCAGAGGGGAAATCGTCCCTGGTATAATATTGGGTGGGTATTCCCTCAAACTCCTCTCGGCTACATTCAGATTTCACTTTGTACAATACAATCCGCCTGGCAATGGGCGTCCTTGAAAACCCCAGGGTCAAATATATCCCCCTCAGCAACTTGAACTTTCTCGTAAAAGGCTGAATGAGCTGTATCAAACCAGTCTCCTGTATGTCATCCTTTGAGTCGATCAGATGAATACTGATCATGTGGCTGCCACAAAGTACCATAAACCCCTCAAAAGTATATTGGCTGTGTTGGTTGCCCTTGCGTACCTCCACATATTTCCTCATATTATTTACACTAATGAGCACAGGCTCATGTTTGATCATATTTGAATTGGACGAAAGGGTAAAGCAATCGTACAGCCCTACAAACTGCGCAGATGTGGTTTCAAACGAATTGGCTATCACCTTTTTATAAGGCTCATAAAACTGGGGATTTTGATCCACCACTGTGACATGCGAAATAGATTTGAGGGTTTCGATATACGCCGACAGGTTTTTTAGGGTCTTTTCCTTAGAAATATTGTTGACAAGGTCAAAAGCCGCATTCACTTTTGACTCACTACTGGCAGAGGGTATTTTAGGCTTTATGATTGCAGGAAGCACCGTTTTGCACAACCCCGACAGCACCGGCGGGTGAAGTTCCAGCAGGTGTGAAATCTCATGCATTTTGTACCCCTTGTTCTTCAAGCCCTTTACCAAATCCAGAAATTCCCTGCAATACCCGTCAATTGGGTCCATCATCTTTTCCATAGTTTTAGCCTATTTTTCTATCATTTTGAAGCCAATGTACAGATTAAAATTGAAATATTAATTAATAATCCGATTCATTAATTAATATGTAATTCAGGATTAACATTGGAACTGACCTTGAAAAACCCCAAATACCCCATCATTTCAAACACAACAGATCATTTTCGCTTCCTAAAGCCCACAATGAACCCCTATAAGGGGAACCAAATGCTGTAACGCGTTTTTGCTCCTTGATTTTAAAATTTGAATATATATAAATTATTTAACATAAAATTATAATATAAGTAATAATATCAATACCTTTAACTTCTATAGAAAGATGAAATAATTTTGTTGTGAAATTGATACAACAGACTGAAAGAATCCCTTTCCCCTGACATCAAAAAATCACCTTTTCCTATAAAAAACTACCCAAAACATAATGAAACTACCTTTTTTAATTGGCCTGTTTGCAGTCCTTTTTACTACCTCAACACAGGCCCAGGAATTCAACAAGGTGCTTATTTTTGGCCTGGATGGGGTTCGTCCGGATGCCCTCAAAGCAGCCAATACACCTACCATAGATGCTCTGGCTGCCAACGGCACCTATTCATGGGATGCCCTGAATGAAGGCACCACCTCCAGCGGACCCGGTTGGTCCAATATCCTGACCGGCGCATGGCAAGACAAACATGGGGTGGAGGACAATTCCTTTTCGGGAAGCATGTACGACAAGTTTCCATCCTTATTTAAATACATCGAAAACCACAACAGCCAGCTCTATACAGTTTCGGTTTGCGAATGGCACCCCATCAACAATTCCATCATTCGCAACGAGGCGGATGATGTGATCAACACCAGCGACCCGAGTGATACGGAATCAAAAGTCATATCCATGCTAAAGTTTCAAAACCCGGATGCCCTATTCGTCCACCTGGATTCCCCTGATGGTGCCGGTCATGGTTATGGGTTTTCCAGCGATGTACCACAATACATATCCACTTTGGAGGCGGTAGATGCCTCAATGGGCAGGATGTTGGAGGCCCTGGAGGCCCGTCCCAACCGGGACAAAGAAAATTGGTTGATCATCGTAACCACAGACCATGGAGGATTGGGCACCAGCCATGGGGGCAATTCCATCGAAGAAAAAAACATATTCCTTATCGTAAGTGGAGATCATGTAGCCAGGACACAAATAGAGAAAACCATTGAAGGTGAGACTACCATCGGACCTGTAGCCAACTGCCTGGGCGATGAAGTCGAATTGTACTTTGATGGTGTGGATGATTACATGCAGGTGCCATCCGATTCGAAGTTGGATTTTGGCCCGGACAAGGACTTCTCCGTGGAAGTGAGGATAAGGACCTCTATTGCTGCCGATGTGAGCATAGTGGGCAACAAAGACTGGGTGACCGGGCGCAACAAAGGTTTTGTTTTCTCTTTCAGCGGAAACACATGGAAAGTGAACGTGGGAGATGGCAACTCCAATAGCAGGGTGGATGTAAATGGTGGCCAGGTATCGGACAATGAGTGGCATACCCTTAGCGCCACTTTCGACCGGGATGGTGACCTCAAAATTTACGAAGACGGTACTTTTGCCGGCTCCAGCCCATTGGCGGGAATAGGTGACATTACCACCGGGCTTCCATTTTCGATAGGTGCCGACGGACTCAAGGCTTATGAATACAAAGGCTACATTGCAGAGGTGAGGGTGTTTAGTACCCTTCTTGATCCGGACGACATTGGCCAATGGCAATGCAAAAAGTTGGACGATTCGCACAGCAAATACAACAACCTGATAGGATACTGGAGACTGACAGATGGAGATGGCACCCTATCGGCAGACCTAAGCCCTTCTGACCTGGATTGCAGCATTACCGGGGCAAGCTGGGAAGATGCCACGGATAGTGAAACGGTCATTACCTACGACTACAGTGGTACGCCCAGGCAGGTTGATGTGGTGCCAACTGCCCTGGAGCATTTGTGTATTCCTATCGATGATGCCTGGAAGCTGGATGGAAAAGTAGTAGGGGCAATCTGCCAGGAGCCAGACCCAATACCTACAGGAATTGATGCCGCAAAAGACCAAAACATGCTCATTTACCCTAACCCATCCCCAAAAGGAAATGATCTCAAATTAAAATATTCCGGGGTGCATTCAGGTAAAGTCGTTTGTTTAAAAATCTATGATCAGTCGGGTAAACTGGTCTTTTTCAAAAACCTAAAGCTAAGCAAAGCATTCAGTCTTGACACTGGTGTGCTGCACAGTGGCATTTACAATATGAGTATTGAGACCAGCGATGGGGTATTGGAAAAAAGGCAGTTTGTAATCGAATAAGCCCCGGTTTTACCCAGACTTCTTGTTGGATCGGGCATCAGCACATCTCTGCCTGAATTCCTGGCTTAAAGGATCCAGGGCGCCAAACCGGTCTATTCTAAAAGGTGTATGATCACAAAATGTTTCCTGTCCCAATACCATTTCGGTGATCATTCTGCCCATGCCACCAGATACGGCTACACCTGCACCTGAGCAGCCTGTGGCGGCCAGAAAGCCTCTGGTTTCAGGAATCCCGCCTATCACAAACATACCATCAGGGGTATAGGTAGATACACCAGCTATGTAGTGTTGGATTTCCAATTCATCGAATTGGGGGCAAAACCTTTGAAACCGTTCGCCCTGTTCCATCAGGATGTTCCACCGGTCTTCCGGATCGCCGAAAACATGGCCTGTGAGGTCTTCGGGCAACTGTCTCGGATCGAAATGAACGGAGGCCGATTCCCTAAGCCCAAATAACAATGCGCCCGATTCAGGCCGGGTATAGGCCGAAGCGTCAGGCAAAATCACAATGGGTTGGCTGTAAGGAAACAAGCCGGGATTGGACGATGTGATCCAGTAGTTGCTCCTAACGGGTGTCATGGGCAGGGCTACTCCCGCCTGAAGGGATAGTAGGTTGGACCATGCCCCGGCTGCATCCACCACATAATCACATGCTATCATGCCCTGCGAAGTTTTTACACCAGTTACCTGATTGCCCTCCTTGACAAGCGCCTCCACCTCTGTGTGTTGCTGTATTTCCGCCCCATATCTTCTGGATACACTGGCAAAAGCGTTGGCCAGCACATAGGCATCCATGAATGCATCGTTGGGCATGTAGGATGCCTTGATGATCTCATCGGTTTTCAGCCAGGGCACCATTTGCCTCATATCTGTTTCTGATATTTCCTGATGGTCTATATGGAAATCGTCGGCAATTGACAATAGCTCATCCAACTGCCGGACACTACCATCCGATGCAGCTATATGAAGGCTGCCTACCGTCTGGACATCCAGTTTACATTCTATCTCACCGGCAAGGGCATCCATGGCACGGTAGGTTTCCTCTACCATAGGAATAATGGCCGGCTTGCTGCGGATTTTGGTCAGTAGTGATGCCGCCAGGCTAGTATTGCCCGATCCAATGGTATTCCTTTCCACCAACTTCACTTTCACCCCGGCTTTCGCCAGATAATAGGTGATGGCACACCCAATTGTCCCCGCTCCTATCACTACTACCTCGGGGCTTCCACTTTTGTTCTTTTCCATCATTCTTTTTATTCTCCTAAAACCTGAACCCTGTCATTATATTAAAGACCGGGTTCAGGTTCATTACTAATTTTCTTTAACCTTTTCACATAAAAAAAACCTACCTACTGTACTAGTGAGGTCAATGTCGTTAAGTTAAGCTTTCCGTCTCTGAGAGACCCAATTTTTGGTCAAGCCAAACACACAAATTGAAATGACGGTAGTATGTGTCAATGTGCTGGTGCGAGCCTTTGGCTGGTATCAGTCAAACCAGATACGAGCCAAAGGCTCGCACCCAATGTCGTTAAGTTAAGTTGAACCGTCATCGCGAGGAATCGAAGCGATCTCATCAAAATGGGCAGATAGCATTAAACAGAAAGACTGCCGCGCTACGCTCGCAGAGACG
>JAVKDJ010000071.1:0-532 GCA_040222275.1 Cyclobacteriaceae bacterium | reverse complement strand
CTCGGCAATAACAGGAGAATTTGTTAAGGCACTGAAGTTTATGTTCGCACCCGATTTTTCTAAGCTTACGCCTGCAGTAGTGATGACTGCATTTGGGCAGGCATTCTTCTCATTGGGTGTAGGATTAGGTGTGATGTTGACCTATGGCGCATACATGTCGAAGGAATCTTCCATACTTCGTTCAGCGGTTACAATTTCTTTTGCGGATGGCATTGCTGCTATCTTATCCGGACTGGCCATATTTCCAATTGTTTTTCAATATGGACTATCACCCACCGAAGGACCGGGGCTCTTATTTATGACCTTACCCATTGCCTTTGGTCAAATGCCCGGTGGAGGTTTTGTGGGGGCCTTATTTTTTGTGCTTCTGGTGTTTGCTGCTTTGTCCTCATCGATTTCGTTATTGGAGTCCATCATCTCCAGGCTGGAGGAGGTGTCTACGTGGGGAAGGAAGAAAATCTCTATTGTTGCTGGTATTTTATTGTGGACCCTGGGATTGGGTACGGTATTTTCATTTAATATCTGGTCCGAT
>JAVKDJ010000070.1:0-39371 GCA_040222275.1 Cyclobacteriaceae bacterium | reverse complement strand
GTATGTTCAGTTTGCGGGCTACAGTCCGCCATCTTTTGCAATTTTCTTTGGGCAACTGTTACTGGTCGGTTATCCTTTAATTGCAAAGTTGAACCGTTACCAGACTGATTATTGGCAGCTGATTTGTTTTCCTTTTTACCCTCGGAAGAAGCTTTATTATATGTCCGATCCGTATAGGAATTCATTTTTTTTGATTACATCAAGGCGATCATCCATGTAATTTGGCGTAAGGTCTTCAAAGTTTGTCAACACTGATAAGATTTTTGGCACTACTTTTTGGATCATATATTAATGCTGTTATAAAATTTATTGCCATTAAAAGTAAGTTACTCCCAACTATTCTTGGTTTGTTTAGAATTATGAACACTTTATCTTCTGCAATAAACTTTCATTCATAGTTTTCTCCAGGAGGGTCTGGAGGGCTGAGGTTCCTATTTGGCAACACATCGGAATGACTTTCTTGGTGTTGAGGGTCAGTCCAACTTGTATTGTCGTTGACCTTCCAATTTCTCCAGGCTGAACACCATCTATATTGTCCGTGCAATGTAATGTAGCGCTTTAGAGTAACTTCGACCCAACACGTAACTTGGTCAGTTCCCACTGATGTCTTAACCCACTTGCCCTGTTCCCCCTTTTTATTTGGGTCATATTCTGGTGTGTCATTATCCATTACTCCTGGGACATCTTTAAAATCAGCAGGTGTCAGTACACGTTGAATAGTGCTGTTTATTTTCCCTTGTAAGGGCTGTTGCCGGTTGGTAAAGCTACTGGCTGCTTTTGTTTGCATTTGAGCTGTACGATCTGTCGTTACACTGTCTTCAGCTATTCCCTGTAGTTTCCTTTGAGCAACAGCCTCCGCTCTGTTGTCCTCAATCCGAGAGGTTGATGTTCTGCTGTTCTCCCTTGCGGAAGCGGCATTTACCATTCTTTGGTTGGTATTTTCTTGTGATTTGTCAGAGAGGGTATTCATAATTGTTCCTTTCAGGTTTTGATCAATTTCTCAAATATTTCCAACATCACATTTCGAAAGCGTGTTTTATGTGCACATGAACTAATATAAGGGATTTTTTGATCAACTTAAAATAATGTAATGAAGCGGCAAGGCTAAAGCATTTTAAAAAAACAGCTTGTTCTATTGTCTTTTCCTTAAAGCGTAACCCCATCCTTGGTAAATTCCTTCTTTATCCCTTTAATAATATCTTTTTCCAGAATGATGGTGCTTTTTCTTCTGGCTGATGCTATCGAGCAATAACGCAAAACATTGATGATACTTCCTCCGGAAATTTCATAGTTAGCTGCAATTTTTTCCATATTGACTTTACTGAGATCAAATCGGGAGAAGTACTTTTCCCAAAGTTCAAGCCGAAGGGCAGCATTTGGCTTTGGAAAGTAAATGACACTTTGAAACCGTCTCAGGAACGCTTCGTCTATGTTGTCCTTGAAGTTTGAGGCTAATATGACCAACCCATTAAAATCCTCTATGCGCTGAAGCAGGAACGCAACCTGTTGGTTGGCAAACATGTCATTGCTACTTTGGGTGCTTAGCCGTTTGCCAAATAGGGCATCAGCTTCATCAAAAAAGAGGATCCATCTTTTGTTTTCTGCCATATTGAATAAATTGGATAGGTTTTTTTCTGTCTCGCCGATGTATTTTGACACTACTGAAGAAAGGTCTATCCTATACACGTCCATGTTCTGGGTCTTGCCGATCATTGCTGCGGTCATAGATTTGCCTGTGCCGGGAGGACCGTAGAATAGCGCGCGGTAACCTTTACTCAAGAATTTCTCCAGTTTCCATTCTTTCATGATGCGCTCTTCATGCGAAATCCAAGATTGGAGATGTTCGATTTCCGTAAGTACTTCATTGTCAAACACCACATCGTCCCATTCCAACTTACTGGTGAGCAATTGTGCCGGAAAGGTGGGAGAAAACCGAGGCTTATGGGGCTCATTGAGGGTGACATGGGTCAAAAATTCCTTGCTGATTATAAGTTCACCGCTCCAGATGGGTTCATGGGCGTTCGTAAAACCTAGTGACAGGATATTCTCTTTATTGAGTATATGCTGGTCATCAAAGCATCGTTGTATTTGAAACCTTTTGTCCAAATCATTGCCTGCAATGATAAATGTTGCTGTTTCACCAGTAGGTACAAAACCGCTATGTTTTTCTCCTTTTAAACCTCCAAACTCGGCATACGACCTATCTATTTGAGAATTCTTGGTGAAAAAGATGTCAAAAACAGCCGGGCGCAAATGAGGGGCAAGTGCGATCAGAATGAGCAACCTGGCTACATCATCCAGGGCCAACTCACGAAGTGTCGAGGCGTAGAAAGAGGTGTCGTGCGATAAATCAGGGGCATCCGGATACGGCACGTCTGTCGATTGTTGGAAATAATCCGAAAATCGATACTCAATCATCTGATTGAGCCATTTCAGTTCACGGTTCAATGTCTTCAAACTGCTTACAAATTCTATAGCCATTCTACAATTAATCTTTTTTCCATCCAGGGCAATTTTATCATTCCAAATGCCCACGGAAGTTCTTCCATGAGTATATCCAGGGTTTTCTTTTCTACCTTTAGTTCCCAGGTTTTTTCATTTTCGTATATATAACCATTTCTTACGACAAATCCTTCTCTTAATGCCTCAATTGACGAATCTTTGAGCCTGGGCCAATTTTGAAGTAGCCCTTTAAGCATCATATTGGATGTGTCGATTTCATGTTGTGTCAATGTTATTTCTAGCGGAACAGGTGTAAATATTTTGACGCCACAAAGTACTTTGTTCAATACAAGTTCGTGTTCTGGCGCGGAAGCCGATCCTGTTGCGACATACTGTAATAAAAGTACTGCCCTAATGGCTTCTTCTTTAGTCTTGAATTCACCGTTTTCCGTCATGGATAGTAGCTCAAAATATTTGGACAGATAAGGCCAGGCAATTACCAGGCCTGCGTTTTTTATCAATACGCGTTGGTCCAATAATGTATCATGTGCTTCATTAAATTGTGGTATGTCTGGCAAATTTTTCTTCAATTGATCCTTGGACACATTAGTATGTTTTTCCTCCGATTGGGCAGGAGGGGAGAACAGTTTTTCGTTTAGTCCAAACTTTGCAAGTTCTTTGACTTCAAAAATAAATTTCAGGTCAAAAGCAAGCCTGACTTTTTCAAGAAAGGTAGAAATGAGCATTTCTACTGACGTTTGTCCGGTTGGGTGCTCCAGACCAGGCCCAAATATAGATTTGAAAAAAAACTGATCGATATCAGGCACTTTAATAGATGGCCATTTGGCATTGAACAATTTGTAAACCCGTGTTTTATATTGAGCAATTAATTCTGAATCATGTGGATAAAGTATGTTAATGATTAAATGTCGGAAATGATCACTTTCATATTTTATAATCCGTGAGAGTATTTTTTTATCGCTTAGAGCTTTTATGATACTTGTTTTAAATGTGTGGATATCCAAACTTACCCGTTTCTCTATATGCTGAACTAATTTTGAATAGCTTTCGAAAAAAGGGGCGGCACCCAAAGGCAATGACCCGGTTGCCATATAATATACGACTGTGGCATCTAAATCCAACACAATGGGAGGTGCCGACTGCTCGGTTTGTCCTGGCTTATCTAACGGTTTCCTGTCTGTTTCCCCCAGTAACTGGATAAAGGGAATGTATCTCATTTCCCCTTCCTGAATTCTCTTTTTGGCGATCTCCAACAGTTGTTTTTTCAAGCTGAGAATATCGAGTTTGTTAAAATTTGAAAGAAATAATACTGCCGTCCGCACGAATTCATCTAGCTTGAAATTTTTGGTGTTGACAAGGAAACGCAGCAGAAAAACCAACCACTTGTATTCCTTTTTTTTTGTATTCCATTTAGAAAAAATAAGGTTGAATGTGACAACAAACCCGCCAAATTCTGGTGACAACCTGATGACAAGTTCCTCAAATTCCCTTACGGAAATGGATTTAACTATTGGCTCATAAATTTGAGATTGTTCACCACTTTTCTCTACTGCCAAAAACAGGCTTTTGGGATTGGCCTTCGATAAAGTTTCAATGAGCCCGTTGATGTTTTCTTCTATGGAATGTTTGGCTAGTGGTTCAACAAGCCTTGCCCACCACGGAATGGTACCCTCGGTAATAAGGTGAAACAACAGATCAACATCACTTTGATTATCCTTATGCCTGATTTTCTCTTCGTTTTCCTGGGCTATTGACTTCAGGTATATTTGAATCGTTTTAGTTGGCTTATCGTTCAATTGTTCGATATAATCAGCCTTTGCCAGTCCAAAGTAAATCGGGGCGTCCTGAAGAATACGTTTTACTGTGATTTCTTTGGTTGACTCTCCGTATTTATACTTGATCCAAAAATATTTAATTGTGAATATGGTTTTTAAGGCTTTTTCATCCCCAAACCCGGAGTGGGCATGAATGATCTCATTAATGAGTGCAGCACTTCCCGAAACTTTCTTCGGGTCAACTAATTTTATGACATCTAAAAATGTTTCTCGTCCTAGAATGGAGATCAAGTGCCTTACATTTTGGACCGATGTTAGAGTTTCATTGAGAAGAATTCGCAATCGCTTAGGTGTTAGCCGCACCACTTCATTGATCAACCCTTTAAACTCTAAGGGTGTATAGATAACAGACCAAAATGGAAATTTGCCAGATTGAATTACTTCAGAGATCAAATCAAAAACAGTGAAGTATGAGGCGTGTTTTATGTTTATTCCAAACGTGAGGAATTCTTTAGGGAGCGTTGATAATTGATCTTCACTAAAACCTTCGATTTTTGAAGGTTGAATTTTTTTCAAACTACTCTCTGGTAATTTTGGGCTTTTTTTGTTGGTCCGTATTATTAACTGGACAACCTCTTCGTGCTCCAATGTTCGTGCGTTGGATAGCACAAGAACAAGGTACGATATACAGTATTCTTTGAGATCAATATTCGCTTTAGTAAGGTTTATGTTAAGTTCAGAATCTGGTACTTTACTATTAAAGGGGACTATCCTTGAACTAAAAGATATCCACTGACCCTTTGGAAGGATGTCGAAAATTTGCGAAAGGAGTTGTTTAAGGTTTGGCTGGTTGCTCAATTGATGTTTCAGCTCGTCAATTGAATAGATGAAAATTTTACTTAATGCCAATGGGAGGCCATCTAGTTCCACTGGAGGGTAGATGTGCTTTTTGTGAATTAAGAAATGGATAAATGCTTCGACATAAAACTCTTTTTGAAAGCTAATTTCTTTGGGCTTTATCTCAGCGGGAATAGTCAGTTTTGGGGATAGCCTACTCATTGTATGGGTATAGGAATCCACACTAAATAATTGCCGTGCCATTCCATAAGCTATAGTTGTTACTTCAAGTTCGTATTCAAGTTTTAGGTTACCGAGCCTTAATAATTCGTAAATGTGGGTAAAATCAGATTGATCGAACTTACTTTCAACCACCATCCTTAATTCGGATATTGTCGCAGGCTGTAACCTGTGAAGAAATTGCCTGAGCTTGTTTATATCGGTTTTCCCAAAAACTTGAAGTATCGGCCCCCGACCCCTAATGAGTTTTATAAGATAACCTTCAAATTCCTCGAAATTCTCAAAATGTGGCGTAACCTCGATAAGTGTTGATTCAATTATTTCGAACAAGAATGTAAGAAATGATTCTGAGCGTTGTTCTGTGTGATATTCCACCGTTAAGGTATTAGCAATCACCTTTTCGTATCTTGGGTATAGACGCCTTAGTGATGAGGCTATTTGGTATTTCAGGCCTGATGTCGAATGAACAAATGGCAAATTATCTATGAGCAAATTCTGTATCTGTTGATAAATAACTTTGACACCTTGTTGGTTTAAGAAATCAGCAAGTTTTAGCAATTCCTTTTTCAAAACAATCAATTCCTTTTTGGAAAATTTCATTGCCATGTCTAAAGTATCAAAGGATAACTTAGTCAATGGGTTTATTAGGTTTTGAAAGGATTGATCTTGCCAATATTTTTTGGCCTCCTTAGGGGTATGCTTTTGAAATTCCAACCATTTGGAAAGTACCAGTTCCTTGAGTCTATCCTCCTGATGGCGTATCATGTAAATTGTTGTCAGAAACAGGGTCTGCTTATCTAAAATCGAGATGTGTGGTTTTTCTTTAAAAATGGAAAGAAGGCTTACAATCCACTCACTTTTGGTTGTGTAGGGCTGAATGGCATAAAACAACCTTAAGAGGGTCGGTTTTTCGGTAGTGGCTATGATGGCAAGCCATTTGTCATAAGGAATATCAGTGTCAGATGCATACTGAAATAGAACCTCAGGTTGATGAAGGGCATTTTTTAAGAAACTTGCGAATATTTTTTTATCACTTATACTGGCGTCCTTTTCTATCAAAAAGTGAATTATCAACTGATCAATATCTGTATTGAATCTGATTTCCTTAGGTTCAATATTGGAATTTTCAATTTGATCCAAAAACAAGGCTATCTTATTCTCAAAAATAAGCTGAAACGAACCCAAACTATTTTCTTCAATTTGCCTTTTGGATCCCCAAAACGCTTCAATTATTTTATAAAGAATGAGCTTGACATTGTCTGCAGCAGCGACTGTTTTTAATTGCTCTTTGAGCAGTTTTAGATCAGGATCGTCTTCAAAAACCAGAGCGAGGACTTTTTCTAATATTTCAATCGGGTTTTGATAAATCAAACGCAACCACGGGATTTGTAAATCAAGAATTTTCAGCAATTGCTGCTTCAATTGGCTATGTGAAGTCTCCAATAATTGCGTCAACGCCTCTTGCGGAGTTTTGCCCGGATGTTTCCAAATTCCTGAATGAAGAAAGTGTAAATAGATGGACATTAAATCGTTTGGACTCAAATTGCCATCGAATTGACTACCGGGATCGGATGAGTATAGTTTTTTAAATTGCCGGGCCAAATAATTTGACTGGTTGCTTTCAGATGGGTCGATTTGTTGAAGCATTTTTTCAGCCACTTGCCGCTGGTCATAACCTTTTTTGGCAGCAATTATATTGGTGTATTGGTCTAAAGATTTGGCCCGGCTTGTAGAATCAATAGAGCCTGCCAAAAATGAACTCATAAATTCATGCCCAAATTGATAAATATTTTCACTGAATACTGAGGAGGTAAGCTTTTTTAAAAGCAAAAACTCAGTGACGGCCAATTGAAAATAATGGGGTTGGGAATGTAGAAACTCGTAAAGGAAAAGGTCAAGTTGTTCAAAACTAAAAGTTTCGTGGAACCTCTGAATTTGAGCTGGGAAGTATGGCGATTCGGGGTTGAAGGAAAACTGATAGGCAAGAGAGCGCAATTCATCCGAATTGAAATGTTTTAGGCTTTCTTGAATAGAGAGGGCACTGTCCCCCCATTCAACTGATCCGGAAACCACATATCGTACCACTCGATCTTCTAGCTCATGGGCCACCGGTTTTATGGTTTCTTCTGAAAAATCTAAAAGGAGATTATCAAAATACTGAACCAATGAATTCATCTGTTCCTTAATGGACGCATCAATATTTCGCAGAATTTCTTTTGCTATTTGCTTCTCATCAGATCCTTTTTTAATGGCAATTGTGTTGATGTATAGGTTTAAAGATTTTGCCTTTTTCGTGGAATCGACAGGGCCTAACAAAAACGAACTCATAAACTCGTGACCAAATTGATAAATATTTTCACCGAACAATGAGTAAGTGAGTTTCTTTAAATATTGTAACTCTGCGATTGAAGATTTAAAAAGGGGAATTTGGGTAGATTGGAATACTTCCAATAAAAAGTCTAATTGATCCAAACTAAAAATATCAAACAGCCTTTGGATTTGTAAGGGAAAAGAAGAAGATTCAAGATCAAGGAACAACCGCCGGACTAACTGACGTAATTCATCAGGGTTTAATTGTTTTACCTTTTCCTTTATTGATTGCGTATTATACCCACTTTCAATTGTCCCGGAAACTACAAATTGTACCACTATACCTTCTATCTTTTGGATGGTTGCCTCGATATTTTCCGTGGAATGTTCCTTCAATACGTTATCGAAATATAGAAAAGTACTTTGGCCTAGCTCATGTTCGTATGAAACGAATTCATCGATGTGGCCTTTGAGAAATTCAAGATAGGCAGTTCCGGCTTTTTCAGATGGCAATTCCCCAAGCATAAAATTGAAGGTCTTTTTTTTCAAAATACCTTGAAGGCCTGAAGCATCCTGTCCTGCCAAAAACATAGACTTATAATCCTGTAAAAGTTGTTCGTTCACCTTTTCTATTTCCTTGTAAACCATGGGGTAAGATTTAGCCCAATAGGAAATGAGTAATTCAAATTTTACTTGATAAAATAGCCTGATAAGGGCATTTTCGGATCTTTTGGCCTCCTCAATAGTAGCATTTAGGTATCTAAAATCCGTTTCGGATAGAAGCTCGAAAAGAATAGACAAATCTTCATCGCCTTTTTGTCCATAACCCCGTTCCAAGTAAAAAAGAAATAGCTCTGCATTCGTGAGGTTTATTTTCTGTTCAAGCTTTGCGTCAAAGTCTTTTATTGCAAATAATTTTTCGAGTTCTGCATTGAGGAGGTAGGTAATCCTTACTAAAAGCTCATCCCTTAGGTTATGCCTTTTGATTCTACCCAGATCGAGGTGGATTTTATCGATTATGATGGTTTTGTTGCCTGGGTCGTTTTTCTCAAGGGCTGCTTCTATGATTTCAGGGACGTATTCCCGAAGTGCATTTTCCAGGTCAGGGTCAACGGAACCGCCTAGCTCAATTTTTAATTTAAGAATTTCATGCCCTTCGTGCATCAGCATGATATGGTTAGGTGTTATCGGAATATAAATACTGAACCCGTCCTGGGTTTTTCGTTTTCAGAATTAAGCTCAACAATGTAAGTGTACTTTCCTGGTGGCAAAAGTTCACCGTTTAGTTGTCCATTCCATGGTTTATCATTATCCTGGGATTCAAATACTTTATGGTCATTGAGGTCGAATATTGATAGTCTGGCATTGGGGTATTTTTTGATGTTTTTTATCTTCCATTCATCGTTGATCCCATCTCCATTTGGAGTAAATGCTGGCGGGAAATATAGCTCATTATCGGCGGCAAATTGATTGTAAATGTGGCCGGGCTCATGCAGCCACATAATACATTCCTCTACAGAATCGAAGATGTGGTTTTCGTCCACATAGGTGGGGATGACTTTAAATTCCCTCAACATCCTGATGTTGGTATTACTTAATTCGCTAAAGCATACATTGACTCCTTTTTTGTGCAAATGTTCCACTACTTCCATGAAGGTCCTGACGCCAGAATGGTCCATATACGGGACTAAAGACATGTTGAATACGACAGCTTTGACCTCCGGTGATATATTGCGCATTGAAACTAAAAAACGAGAAGAAAACCCAAAAAACACAGGTCCACGAATGCTCTTGATCAACACCTGTTTTTGAAATTCTTTGGCATCATCAAAACTTTCAATGACCTGATCAATGATTTTATCAACTTTGTTCTTGGCCGAATCTACTTCAACTACATCAGCCATTTTTTTCATAAAATAGAAAGAAGCGAATACCAACCCTATAATCACGGCATACAATAAGTTCCAGAAGATGGTAAGGACCAATACCGTAACCATCACTAAATTATCGGCCTTGGGGATTTTTTTCATTCCCCTGAGGGTCTCTTTGTCAATAAGGACATAACCAATATATACGAGAATCCCACCTAATACAGCATGGGGAATTTGGGCAGCTATGGGAGTGCCGAACAATAAAATAAGTAATAGGAACAACGAACCAATCACCCCGGAAAACTTGTTTTTGCCTCCGGATTGAATGTTTGCCACAGTACAGGCTGTAGCCCCGCTACCCGGAAATCCACCGATAAAAGCTACCAGAAAGTTACCCAATCCTTGCCCGAAAAGTTCTTTGTTGCTATCATGTATAGTATGTGTCATTTTATCTGCCACTACCGATGAAAGTAATGCATTAATAGACCCTAATATAGCCAAAGAAATCGCTGATAATACTATTCGCAACAGGGTTGTGGTTTCGAATATTTGGTTGTCGAATGATAAATCGAAATGAGCAAAGCTGATTTCTATCATGCCAAGCCTTGATACATCCATATTAAGCAAATAAGAAATCCCAGTAACCACGACCAGGGCTACCAGGCTACCGGGCAAACGTTTGGTTAATCGCGGAAAAAAAAATATGATGAGAAGTGTGGCGCCAGCCAAAAAGAAAGACTGCCAATGTATGTGCGTGGCAAAATATGGTAGGTGCCATAGAATTTGAGAAACACTCCGATAATTGGAATCATATACCCCAAAAACGTCTTTCACTTGCAAAACGATAATGATTATACCTATTCCACTCATGAAGCCACTCACCACAGTGTATGGTACATATCTGATGTTTAACCCGAGCTTAAATAATCCAAGCAACATTTGGATAACCCCGGTAAGTATAAAAATCAGGATAATAATTGGCATGGCCGAATTGATGTTGCCGGACAGGGTCACTTCCTGCGCTATGATCAAAGCTACAACGACAGTCATGGCACCAGTAGGGCTGCTGATTTGAGTGTTGGTGCCGCCAAATGATGCTGCAAAAAAGCCTAAAACCACCGCTGTGTACATTCCAGCCATGGCCCCAAGTCCAGAGGCAACCCCATAAGCCAGGGCTACTGGTAGGGTAACTATGCTGGCGGAAATACCACCCATGATATCGTTTTTAATATGGTTTCTCGAAAAGAATGTCAATAGTGTCTTAGCTCTTGGTGAATTTGTATTTTAGATTGATATAAACCATCCTTCCTTCACCATACTGTCGTTGCGTTTTGGCAATTACCGATGGTAGGAAGTATTTTTTGTCAGCCAAATTGAATACCGATGCACCTAAGGAGAACCGCTCCCAATGCAGCTTTATCTGGGCGTTGACAACAATTGAAGCTGGCAAATCTTGTGAATTGCTTGTTGCTGAAAAGCCTGGTAGCCCTGAACTATCCAGAAAGTACTGCGAATCGATTGACGAGGAACCAATAAATTGGGCATTTACCCCGAAATCAAGTGCCTTGGCGTAATAGGTAGAGAAATTATGTAATTTACCAACAATAGATGTGCTACTTGATTTTTTAAGCACGCCATTTACACCAAGGTTTAAATAGGACTTTGGAAACAATGAAAGGCTGTCGCTGGGGTGGTACAATGCCGAATTAAATACATCAAAGTATTTATGGTTGTCGCTGTTCTTAAAATTGTTTTGTTTCACGCTCGAATAGCTTCCAAACACTGACCAGTTTACTTTCTTTTCACTTTTTTTAAATTCCTTTTCAGGAATCCTTTTGTATTTTATTTCAAGGTCGAAACCCGCTATTCTTCTTTGGGTAGGTTCATTTTGATAGAGGTCATCTTTTCTGAAAATAAACTGATTGATTTTATTGATATATCTCTGAAGGCTGTAACTGACCCTAGGGCTAATATCACCAAATAGAACGAGTTCCCCACTCTCGATACTTTGAGGTCTTAAGTTGTCAATTCCCTTAAATTGGTCAATCCCCTGTGTGGTTGTGCTTCGTCTATATAAAAATGGTGGTGGGAAAAAAGCAGAGTTGTACATCAGTTTGAATTTGAATGGCGTGTGAAGCCTGCTTTTCGGAGATGTAACAAACACCAATGCAGCCCTTGGGGAGTATTGTTCGCCCCATTTAAATGTATCGAAGGTGGAGTATTCGTTGTGATAGTTGAATCGGATGCCCATTGTGGCTATTAGTCTGTCCTGGATAAAATGGTGTTCATTTTGGATGTATGCTGCGGCGATATATTCGTTTCTGGAGCTTCCAGGTTGACTAAACTGGTCCCCAAAACTTTGCAATTCAAATTTATCGTTTGATTCTGTGTAGTAACTGTAAAACCAATTGTTTACCAGTGTTTCAACACCGAATAAAAAATGCCCTTTTCGATCATTTTTATTGTTGAACAAATCGTTGCTCGAAAATTCGAGGTTTATCGTTCCCCTGTATTCATCTCCAACGAGACGTGCATTTTGGGCGACTCCAAAAGAGAATGCGTTACTATAAAAATCTTTGTGGAAATGGTCTGCGCTCAACTTAAGTTTAAGCTCGTTATGGGAGAATTTCGTTGCATCCAACAAATCATATTCTACCTGGACAAATTCCCTTTTATCGACCCTTCTCCTAAGTCTCCTTAGGCTATCCTGGTCTTGGCTGTACCAAAGGTTGAGACTGGATGGCCTGGAATAGATAAACGAACTTGATTGGGCGTTTGCTGTTATCTGAAGCGTTTTTCTGCTATAATGCAGGAGAAGGTTATATCCCGGTCCGTATCTATTGATATATTCCTTGCCAGCCAGATCCGCAGGCCTGAGCACCGTATTGTTGTCCACATCATCCAAAATGGCTTTTTGCCTGGTTTTGGCATAATCTATTTGGCTGCCACCCGACTGCCTGTAGGTGGCAGACAAGTAGATACCCTCTATATTTCCTAGCCTCTTTGCCCACTCATAATTGATATCGAAAGAATTAAATTCTTTCCCCAGATTTTGAAAAGAAGTGCCATTACCCGCATTTACCGATAGGTTGTTGAAATCTTTCTTACGTCCAGTCTTTGTCACTATATTCACCACCCCGCCAAATGCATTACCGCCGTAAAGGGCCGACCCTGGCCCCCTCACGATTTCAATTTGATCGATATAATTTAAACTGATCCAATCTGGGGCCGTTGTAGTGGTGAGCACATCGGTGATCCTGTGCCCATTTATCAGGAAAAGTACGTCTTGCAAAGTGGTGCTGGATGTGCCACGGGTGCCAAACACCCTCTCATTGTTGTCCCCCAATTCTGCAAAACCTGGGGTCATCCTGATGAGGTCCAACAAATCCCTGACGCCTAGTTGTTCAATGTCGCTTTGTGTGTACACGGTTACTGTAGCAGGAACCAGATCGATATTTTGTGGATGTTTATTTACATAAATGGATTGCTCGTTTTTTGATGCTATATATTCTTCTACAAAATATTCCAGCTGTGGTGTAATCTGGCTTAAGTCCTGGGCAGTGAAACTAGGGCTGAATTCGTAGTAGTAGCCCAGATATTCCATGGTAAGTTTTCTAAGGTCCAGGGCGAAACTGAGTTTAATGCCCAGTTCGAGGATTTGGGCCTGGTTCTTTTGGTTCAGGGTATCAAAATAATTTTGGTGAATATATTGAACGTTTTCAAGCCCCTCTTCGAATTTATTATCATGAAATAGTGTATTGCATATTTGGATTTGCGCTTCGATTGGAATTGTCCGTTCTAACTGCCCAAAACAGCATAATACGGCAGAAAATATAAGTAAGGCTGTAAGTGGGATATGTTTATGTACTGTAAATTTCATGCTATCTACTTTTGATTGACTAAAGTCTTTGTAGTTTTAACATCATTACCCACCACCCAAAGCTGCTTTAGCTGATCTAATCTGCCTTTTAGAGTTTTCAGATCGGCTGACCAAAACGAGACCCTGCCACTGGATGTCGTCAACCCATCATTAGTATGTCCTCTGCTGACCGCCGCAAACCAGAAATCGTCGATAAATTGAATGTCTTCAATGGCTTGAAATTCCCGAAATTTTATAGGTTTGAAATCAACTGGGAAACTTGCCATTTTATCTAGGTGCCATGCCATGATCACGTTGTTCCTTCCTCCCGAAATAATTAAACTGTTGTTTGGATTCGTTTCAAGGCATGTAACTGCCGTGGAATGTTCAGTGTACTTATGAATGATTTTGGGCTCTACATCAGCTTCAGAGAAAAGCACATTGGCTTTCCGGTCATTAATTGAGTAAATGATTAAATCCCCGGCCTGTGTGCCAAGTACAATCCAATTTTTCTTGTCCAAAATTTTAATACTTGAAACCGGCGAAACGGGAAGGTCTTTGATAAATGGCATGGGTTCATCGAAATTGGCTATTTCAATCTTTTGCAATAGTCCATCAGTTCCGTATAAGATCAGGTACTTATTTTTCTGCGAAAAGTCTGTGGCAACAATATTATGCTCTAATTTCAGCTCTTCTATCAGCACATCGTCCTTGAAATAACCTATCCAACCGGAACGGTCAACTACTATTAATTCGTTATCGGACCAGGTGAAAATTGAATTAATATGTTCTTTTTTGAACAAGGATGAATTATTTACAAACAGGTTTCCTTCTACTGTGCCGACGTAAAGTTTCTGTTTTGAGTTAGCGTTTTTGTTTGAGTATTTAATAGATCGAATCCCTGCATTGATGCCACCCAGGAGTGTATCAGGTTTGGCAACTGCAACTCTGTTAAGGTCAGTTGTCCTGCTATTCCCGGGCAAACTTAATGTATAAAGTAAATTCTGATCAGTGCCCACAATTAGCTTATCTCTGGAAGGGTGTAGGTCCATGGCTGTGCCGTACTTAATTTTGGACAAATCCTTATTTAGTTTTGACTCAAGGTTTTGGCATACCATAGCCAATAAGGATATCAATGTTTTTTCTTTTTCTTGCCGTTGAAGAAGCAGTTCGGGGTTGTTCTCTAATTTTATGGAATCGAGTTGTGGCAACAAATCATAAGCTGCTACAACCTCATTGGCGGCTATCACAATCTTATTGTCCCCTATTTTGTGGGATTGGATCAATTCATCTGAAGCACCTAAAAGTTGGTTTATCTCTGCCAATAAAGTTCTGTAAGAGGCTTCCAGTTTTTTGGTTTCCAGGCTTTTACCCAGCGAGTCAGCTTTTTCAGTAGATTGAAAAGCGGCTTGCTCTGCTTTGGTTGCTTCTATTTTAATGGCAATGGTTTCCCTTTCTATCCTTTCTGCTTTTGCTTCCAATTCACTGGCCTGGGTTTCGGCTTTTTTGGCTTTTTCCCCTAATGAATAGGCAATGGCGGACGACCTTTCTGCAAAAACCTTGGCACTATCTGCTTTCATTTGGGCCTCCTGTGCTCGCAAACCGGCCTCCTCTGCACACAAGCTGGCCTGCTCTGCTTCTGCTGAAGCGTTGACCGCCTCTTTACCAAAGTGCAAGCTTATCACAATGGAAACCACACCAAAAGCAATCAGTAATCCAGTCACTATTAAATTGCGCCTCCTACTCTTCTTCTGGGATATTAATTCGGTTTTGCGGTTGATTTCCCCTTGCTCACATATGTTTTTGCTTTCCTTCAGGAATTTGTCTATTGAGTCAAAATTCAACTGGTACCTCATGGCCCACCCGGGATGGGGGCTGTTTTTTTCATGCCATTTGGTTAATAGCTTTAGTTTTTCACCCTCATAATATGGTGCTTGTCTGTCAACATCTTCGGCAATTTCCCTAAACGTATTAGCGTTGTTTCGCTCATGTTCCATCCACCTTCTGAGGATTGGGCAGCCATCTATCACAATACTTTGGCTGATTGTGATTTCACTATGTGGCCATACATTGTTCTCTGATTTATCTTCAATGAATTCAAGGTCTTCAAGACGGTCTATAATATCCTGGGATGATATTATTTTAAGGACGCCACATTTGGGATCTGTAAAGTTTTTGACCACAACTATTATTTCATCAACTCTGTTGTTGGTAATCTGCGCCAGGTCCTGGATCGATCGCGGTATTACAATGGGGTTGTTTTCAGAGTCAAAGCCAGTAAGTGCTTGAAAAATGAGAATGCATCTATTTTGCTGCTTTTTGTCTAGTGAATGGGTAAAAATGTTTCTTAATTGAAAATTAACGGATTGGTCTAACCCCCCAACAGCCCTAAGGTTCGACAAACTGACATTTCTTTTTTTACCGTTCGACACCCAGTTGTCTATGGTGCGCTTCATGGCGTGCTGAAAATTACCTGGTATCAAAGGGTTTGACCTGTAGAAATCTGTAATATGTGCTGTCAGTTCCGTATCCAACGCAATATTGTTCGACGCTTTTACCTTATCCAAAATAGGGAAGAGGTCTTTTTGTTTGAGGGCACCCAATACGAGCTGGTTGTTGTTGATTATCTCGGCAAGTTGGGGAAATATTGAAAACAGGTTTACGGTCTCTGTTCTTAATGTACCGATGACACTTATGGGATAGGCGGATTGGTTGACAACTTCTACCAGCCGATCAACGAATATTCGTCCACTTACCTCTAATTCTTGGTCCGAATAGAAAATAAGGTCATCAAGATGATCGATGAAAAGTAGAATGTTGTTTTTGTAGGCAAGCCTATACTCGTCAATGATTTCAATGATGCCATATTTTTGATGGAGTATTTCCCTAAAGTCTTCACTCAGGTTTGAGTCGATTTTAGTGTTTTCTTTGTCCCTTACCACCTCTAGTTGGGACAATGCATTCGCTAAAGATTCGATAGGGCTTTTACCAGGCTGGAACCAAACAATTTTCCAATCTTTCAGTCCTCTTACTATATGCCCTTTTCTTAATTCTGCGAGAATTTGTGTATTGACAAATGATGTCTTTCCGACACCATTGGAACCAACTACAGCTACAAAATTAGTTTCGGAGAGTTTCTTGAGTAAGATATGTTTTTCTTCTTCCCTTGCTGCGAAGTTATCGGATTCCCACTGTTGATAGGCCCTTAGTCCAGGGAATGGGTTGTCGATATTTGCAGATAGACTCATGGGTTGTTAGTTCCTGTTTGGTTCAGTTTTTTGTCGTTAAGAATATCCAGAATTTCATTTGACATTTTGGTCAAAGTGGACTCCTTTTTATTAGAGTCTTTGGCAAGTTCTGTTATGTATTTGAAGTATAGTTTTTCAAAATCCTTCATTTCAACATGATTGAGTCCGACTAAATTGACAACCAAATGAGCTGGTGCACAATTAAACACTGTTTGCTTAAAAAGTTGAAGGAATTCCTGGTTATGAAACCTGGAAGTCCATTCCGGATAAACTACGCTTAATTGAGCATTAAACTCGCTTGCATTTCGCCCGTCCACCCTTCTATGTTGGATTTTCGATTCAAACGAACTGGTCTCATGCAATGCTTCAAAATATGAAATGCATTTATCAACAAACGCATTTTCCTTTTCGATTGAATCAAATTTAACCACGGATCGAGCAATTTCCAGCCCATCTGAGTCGATTATCGACACCAATGGCAATTCCTTGCTATTGGGGTCACTCAATTTGTAGTGGTGTTTTTTGGTACCCCAAAATGCCAAGTCACTAATTGTTTTCTCCTGTTCCTTTATTTCATATGGCTGTATGCTCCGGAATATCACATCGCCTTTTTCATCTAACAAATCCAAATAGTACTTTTTCTGGTTGTCTAGTTCATAGTAGGGATCAAAACTGTCTGAATCTTTTATGGTTTGGAAATAAGCGATGGATTCTTCGATGTAGCCTTCGGCACTGATCCTGGTCATAAAAGTTGCATTACTTCTCGCCAAATCTGTTCCTATTGCATCTCTCAAAATCACACCAAATTCATTATTTCGAGTTTCATAGATGTAGTAATTGTTAGAATAGCAGGCGAGCAAAAGTGCGTCCTTGGCTTTGGGCCTTTGCTCGTCAGTTGGCAGATATTGAAGGCTTGTAAATGCGGTAAGGCCGTCGACACCCAATATGTGGAACAAACACTCATGCCGCTCTTTTGTTCGCAATAGAATATGTTCTACAATATGAAACCCTTCACTCTGGCTATTGAGTTTTCTTAAGAACTGGATCAATTTTTCGATTTTCTGGCGCCCTTCCTCTTTGGAGCCTGTTTCAAAAATCCAAGTGGCATCTTCACCGGTCGGAGGGGAGAAGTAGGTGACAAAGTTGCCATCTTCTTCGGTGATCTTGTAGTTGCTAATATTTAGTCCGAACTTAAATAAGTAGGTAAGGTATGAAGAACTGTTGACAAGAAACGTGATTTTCTTTTTGCTTTGTATGGGCCTTATGAAACTGATTTTTTTGTCTGTTCCTTTTTCCCTCACAATGTCCTGGCCTGTTAGCTTTTCCATTTTGAGTTTACTGTTCAATCTGGCCGAGGCTAACTTCTGATCTGAGCTGTGGTCGATATTAAGAAGTAAACAGATTCTACGCTTTAAAGGAATACTCGTGTTAAGAGGTTTTTCTTTGGACAAATAATTGAGGCCTCTTGAACGGAACCTGCTCAGGCTGATTATCTCCTTCAAAAAGGCAGATTTGAGGGAGGTTAGCTTGTTGTTCACTTTCTCTTGTGTTTCCCCTTCCAGTAAGCTGTTGAATTTTATGTGGAAATCTGTGGTGAACCTTTCCCCGAACCTGGCGAGCATATGGGTCAACAAGCGGTTTTTCCGATTACTGGTAGGGTCAAACTGCCGGTTGAGTGAACTTAGATGACGTTTCTCCAAAGGAACAAACTGCTCCTTTTCCATTAATTCCTGCTCGATTAATATTTCAATGTCTTTTCTTTTTTTTTCCTGCCCCTTGTTGGTTTTTGCTGATACCCCTTTTTCGATGGCCCCCTTTTGTTTCCTGTTTTCTTCTTCGGCCTTAGTATCTTCCTTAAAACCCAGAGCTAACATTACGATTCGTTTGTTTTCGAAAAACCCGTATTTTTTGAGTTTGCTTTTGGGCATTTTTAAAAGCTCATCCAGTTTTTTGGAGGACAGTTGTTTTACTAACCTTTCTTTTTCAGACAAATCAAGGTTAAGGTTGTCTTTTTCATCCTCTTCTCCCTCGGAAAGTGCTGATGATGAATTTTTCAATTCCAACAACCTTTTCTGAATCACAGATTTTGGCAAAAGTTTTCTTTGGATCAGGTCATCAGCCCCGGGTGTATCTGGTGACAACAATTGTGAGAAGTAAGTGCTCTGGCGGTTTTTTTCAGCGTATTCTATAGAGAGAAGCTCTGATATTTTTGATAAATGGGCCAGATGGTTGGCCATTATTTGATCAAAAAACATAAGATAGGCCTGAAGTTGGCTAGACTGTGCTTGTCTAAGTTTACCTTCTTCATTTGCTGGGAAGTAATGGCCGATACCATATATTCTGGGAAAGCTCTTTTGAATGGATTCGTAATTTGTGAGGTTGCCTATTCGGAGTTTTTCGGTCTCAATTTTTTTCGGTTTAGTGGAAATCTCATAGTTTCTATGTGTTTTTGCCTCTTTAATGTCCAGGGCATACGCCACTGCTTCCTCCATGTAGTTGTTAACAATCCCTCCTTTAAATAGTCTGATGTTGAAACCTTCAAAATTGCTCGACACCTCATCATTTCCCGACAGGCCCAGGGTTAAATACTTGTCGGAGGGAACTTTAATAATATCTCCATGTACGGGTATTTGCCCTTGTGTTACTGATAAGTTGCGGAGGTTTCGCACTCCTTTTACGTTCAGAATGTGGTCAGCTATTTTGCTAACGTAAAACTCCTCTTGTTTTGGTTGAAGCTGTTCTTTTCTGATAAAACCATGTTTGTGGGAAGGGGCATTAAATATTTCATCCAAGTCATAGCCTTTTTCTGTTAATTCTTCCAGAGTTGAAAATTGAATAATTGGATTGAAATAGTGCTCAAGCTGAAAAAGTATTTCAGCTAGAACTTCGTCCGCTACTTCATCCTGAAAGATGTCAATATCAGCAGAGATGCCTATTTTTTCAGGTTTAATAATTTCAATCGTTTCAATATCTTCACATAGGTTTCTGTTTGCTACAAATATTTTTTTTACTTCATTCTTTATGTTTTTATGTTCACTTGCTGCGACATCATTTTTCAAAATAAGGGTTATTTGATACAAGCCATGAATGCCTTCATGATGATCCATGATGCTTTCCACCCAGCAGTTGGATATTTTATTTGGTAATTCATCCAGAATTAGGATGGTATAGTCTTCTACTGTAATGGGGCCAGTTGGGAAAATTTCTTCAGCCGAAAAAAGGGCGTTGCTTTCGGCAATACCCTTAGTGTCTCCGGCATGAAATAGAAGCGTTTCTATGCTGAGGTTGGTTCGATATGCAATGTCGGTGAGGGCATAACAAAATTGTTCCAAAATAGTTACTCCAGGATCATGGATGTTGTAATCCGTCCAAATGGAACCAGATATGTTCTGCGTTATCGCAACCGCTTCCTTACGCAGTTGCTGATAATCCATACTCTCCCTGAGCTCTTTGTCTTTGATTATGTTCGCAGTTTCCTCTTGCATCAAATTATCTCTTTTAAAACTAATTTTCTATTCATTATCTAGTCTATCATCCCATAAAGAGGTTATGTGGTATTTAATTTGTATTACATTATTATCGTTATCGGTTTCGTAGTGTGTCCAGGTTTTAATTTCCAGCCTATATTTCCCGTTGCGAGAGATTTTCCACCTTAGTTTTATCTTGTTCCAAAACCCTCCATAAAACGCACTGGTGGTATTGATACTGCTGCCAAACCAGCTGCCTGCACAAGTGGCAATGGCATGTGTCATCGCATATTTTCCCCTTTTCTGAACGGCTTTAACTTTGGCGACCACCTCGAATGCGTTGCACCCCTCTAAATCATCAATTATGATATGCCATTCCCCATCTGCCGGGACTTCAGATTTTTTTTGATAGGTTCCTACACGGCACTTGGCGGCAGTAGCGCCATTGACATCAAGATGATACTTAGGGGAAGTTGTTCCAATACCTACCTCACCTCCATTCTGTAAAAACAAAACGCTCCCTTTGTCTTTTTCGGATATACTGAGTCCTTCAATGGATTCGCCAGGATTAAGGGATAAATCCCATAGAGGGTCTTTTTCTTTAATGTCGTCGTAAAAACTCATCAACTTTTGAGAACCGCCCCCCGGAACTAGTTTTAGTCCATGTTCAACTGTTTTGGCAAACCCATCGTCAATTTTGTTTATAGTGGAGTCAATCAAGTTAGAAAAATGCTCTCCTGAGGGCATTCTCCCTTTCTGAAAAAATCCCTTTAATGTGGTTCTGTTAAATATTGACATATTGTAAACTTTTAGGGTATTCCAACAATTAACTTTTCTAAACCTTAATTTTCACAGATCGATTTCAATTGAATAATAAGAATCTTTATCCAGGTCGAAAAAGGGAAACTCAACCTCGGTTTCTTCCTCCTCTGCAATTACAAAATCAGATCCTATTTTCATGGTTTCGATTCTGGTTTCCTCTGGTTTTGCATGTATCGATTTATCCATTAGTTCTATGCCATGATTGCTGTCCAATACCAGTACACTCCACGGAGTACTGGAAGTGAGCCTATTGGCTTCACCCTCATGAGAGGCAGAATCAGAAATACTATACTCTCCCTCTTTGTAATGGAGCACCACTACTGATAGTTTCGTTATGAATTTCACATAGTCCAGAGATTCAATGAATGAATGTGTATCATCCCTTTCGATACTTCCTCCAAAATCCATTTCTCTTTGGTTTTTGTCAAACCAGGGGCAGATGAACTTTCTCAAATCTGTTTCAAGGTGCTCAATAAATTCGCCAGAGCTTTCAGCATTTCTCATCTGCACGCCACAGCTGATGCGCACTTTTTCATATACTGGATTGATAACTTCTATATCGGTCAAAGAAGAGGCCCGTGATTTTAAATACTCCTCAATCATTTGCAGGTGGTTGTAATCTACTTTCGGTTCGTAAAAATCTTTACCCTGCTTGAGTTTTGGAACCACAATTATTTTCACTACGCCTTTCTCTACAAATTCTGGATGTGAAAAGTGGGTGAGGCATTTTGCCTGAAACACAAACGGAAACTGATCAAGGATGAGCGTTTCATAATCCTGCGGTGTAACTGCCCTGTTTTTGTGTTTTAACCTTTCGCTACACCTTATGTAGAAATCTGAGGCAGTTTCTTTTGTCCTGCCGTCAAAAGAGGCAAAAGGTTGAAATACTCCGTTGACATCTGCCCTGGTTTCTATGAAGCTATTTATCGTTTTTGGAGGGATATTTTCCTTCCATTGTTCGTGGGGCTTATGGGCCTTCCATGTGGCACGGACAGCATTGGTTTTTATAAATACGGCTTTTGATAATATCCTGGTATTGTTTTTGGCTTTAACAGATAGCCAGTATTTGCCAGATGGTAATATATCATGGGTTAAATTTATTTCCGAGGGCAGTTTCAACCGAACTATGCCAGAGGTTGTGAAGTTGTTTGTACTATCAGAAATGAGTTGGTTTTCTGCAAAATCCACCCAGTCATTGCCAATCAAATAACTCCATTTAGTTTGGGGCACTATGGCATGTGTATTTTCGTTCTTTACATTATCCTTCAATTCAAAATAAATAGATAACTCTACGGGGGCTTGTATTTTTTCAAGCCCAAGAATGAGATACCCTTCGTCATCAAACTGTGGGATCAAATGATTGAACTGCGGTAGTCCATTGTTGAACACAGAATGAATACCAAAAGGGTGTAGGTGATAAATCTGGTCTTTTGATTCCCTGTCGTTTTCGTTTAACTGGCCAGCCACCATTGAGAGCAATGTCGAAGCACTATAATTTAGTGAAATGGACCTTATTTGAGGGCTATAGGGTTCGTTTGGCACGGGTACCTTTTTTGTGTCTTTTGAGGGTAATATACCCGAACTAATCTTGGAATTTTCAACTATAGCCTCCGAAAACAGCCGTGGGTATTCAGCAAAGCCGAACCCCATGTTTGGGCCTGTAACTTCCAGTTTCAGAAAGCCAGACTTGGTTTGGTTGTTATAGTCTGAGAGGTCCATATCTGAATAACTGGGGGCCAATTTCAGTTTTTCTAAATTGATGTCCGATAAATGCAAATGATTATCTAGCATTCCGCTGTTTTTAACCTCTTCAAAGAGGTTGAGGTGTTGCAAATTGTCTTTGTCCACAGGGTGAAATTGATAGCCGGATAACCCTGTAAGGCCTATAGTGAACGATGAAGTCTTAATGTCCTGTTTGTATTCCTTATAATGGTCATCAAATCCACCTTTCCTCTGGGGCAAGTGGTGCCAGTGGATATCAAGCGAAAGCTCTCTGAGGTTTTTCCTAAAAACCTCTTCGTTACCAACTAAAAAATAAGAACCAAGGTCTGGATTACTTCCAAATGGAAAAAACGGCTTGTTTGTATCCAATTTTCCCAGGTCATTGAATATATGGAGGTCTTTGACCTTGTTTACCGTGACATCTATTTTGCATTCCTCAATGATGAGATCGCTGAGGTATGAGTATGCGTACATAGCATTTTCTGATGATAACTCAAATTTCAAAACTGGCCATTGAGTTGAAAAGCCCGTACCGTGTAGCTCTTCATCATAAGGAACTATTGATGGATCTGCAATATCAAATTTCAATAGTATTTGAATTTCTCCATCTACCCAGGATTTTGGAGGTAAAATTTCATAATGGTCGGTTTGAAACCAACCAGATTCTGCCGTGGCACTTACCACGAATATGTTGGTAAAAATCTTGTAGAAAGCAGCTTCTGGGGATAGATTTTCATTTATGGTCAATTCTTCAATAAGTGAAATCAAAGAAGAAAGCGACTTTAAATTGAACTTGTAAGTGATATTTACATTTCTATCACCTTCTTTTAGTAATAAAATAGGGGAGGAGATAGCAAAACCTATAACAGCCTGGTGCATGTTGCGGTTTATAACACTAATATCAGATTGATCTTTTCCGAATGTATCAAATGACGAGGGATTGCCTAGGTCGTCGAGGGTATAGCCAGCCGCATCTATATTTATAGTGCGCGCATAAATGTCGGATACAGCCCGGTATGTATCGCCTACCCCTATCAACGGATTCTTTGCTACGTGTACTACTTTTAAGTCAGTGATCACTCCCTGGTTCAGTTCCAAGTTGTGGTCGGTTTCATAGGTGTATTCCAATCCTTCTTCGTCTATTCCTGCTGCCAGAAGGGTTCCGGAAGGGATATTCGTTTTTAGAATATGCTCAGCAGGTTCAAAATAGACATGTACATGGTCTGGCTCGGCATGTCTCAGAGATTGTTTCAGCAGGGACTCATAGTAATAGTCTAAATGCCGTTTGAGAATGTTGTTCAAGTCTTTTTGAACATGGCCAAACAATTTTAAGAAGGATAAAAACAACGAAATATGTGGGGAATGATTTGGGTAGTTGGTTATTGACTGATCCAGCAGTTTAGGGGAAATGGATTTTAAGTAAGTGATTACACCGAATACTGTTTTGTGTATAACAGAAACATCTTTTACAATTTTTTTGATCTCAAGTGACTTGTCAATCGCAATTTTTGAAGGCTTGTCCCCAGGCTTATCGGCCCATATATAATCAAATTTATTGTAGTCAAATTGAGTTTTTGCTTCGGAGAAAAGCTTGGAATTTAAAGTTTCTACCTGTCGCCTGAATAAGACAAGTTGAGGCCGTAGCTTAATACCAATGGCACTTTGCAGTTGTTCAACAAGCTTATTTTCTTCTA
This sequence comes from Cyclobacteriaceae bacterium, assembly GCA_040222275.1. Taxonomy (GTDB): domain Bacteria; phylum Bacteroidota; class Bacteroidia; order Cytophagales; family Cyclobacteriaceae; genus CAXBNB01. Next base: position 15,063 of record JAVKDJ010000070.1, on the reverse strand, counting down.
TGTGTACCAGATCGCTCTTGGCTGTAATATACCAGTGGTTGATTAATTCGAAGAGCTCAAAAGTATATTCGAATAGCTTTTTGAGCTGGGGCTTTTTCTCTTCAAGTGTAATTTCTGAATCAATGCTGGTTGTGGTTTTTTTAAACTTTCTATCGAAATGATCAATATCGGTGCAAGAGATACGGGCCAACAGGAAAGAAATGTTGTTTCGGAACAAATCCTGCCAGTCGCCATCATGTTGATTTTCCTTGTTTGTGAATTGTACATTTTTAGCGAATTCCATGGCAAAAACCATTAGATCAGTCATCTTCCGTTCGTCTATCCCGAAATATTCTGGATTAAGTGCAGGATTTATTCTCGTCAATACTGAAGTCCCATGAGTTTCGAATGATATAGCCTCTTTATTCGCCATTACTTCTGGTCATATTACCTTTTACATGTCTGTTATATTTGTACCTTCTTTAAAGTAGTAGGGAAAGACGATATTAGTTCTCACATTAATACTTCGAATAGAATAATCAAGCTGGATGTCAAGCCTCCCGTTATATATTTCAGTGGAATCTATTTCTACTCCATGCAGGGTTACCCTTGGTTCAAATTCAATTATGGCTTGGGAAATGTTATCCGTAAGTGTATTAATCGTAACACTGTCAATCGAATCGAATACAGATTCAGAAATGTTTGATCCAAACTCGGGTCTCATTGTCCTTTCACCATAAGACGTAAAAAGTATAATCTTAAGGCTTTGTTTTATGTCTTCCGAATCGGAAACCATGTCGCTGGATCCACTTTCTTTGTCGAAAGATGGTGGAAATGACCAACCGGTACCCAAGAAAGTTTTGTCCTCAGCCATTAGCCCCCGATCATTACGGTGAAACATCCAAGCAATATTTGACCTCCGTGTGCCGTTGTATCGCCCAACCTTGCTGCTGGTTTGCCTCCAATCATTACAGTGCCAGATCCTTTCACTATAGAATCTGGTGGCCCAACACACACGCAACTATCCCCTACAACTGCTGCAGGCATTTTACCTATTAAGACCGTTGGTGCTCCCGGCCCAATAATAGGCCCGCCAACATGCGGAATTGGTGGTACTGCCGGTGTTTGCATTGGGCATTGGTGAAAGTCGGTTAGTCTAGCTGCGGGAGGCATATTCAATCGTTTTTTTAGTTAATCATTACCATTGCTCCTTTTACGGTCACATTGCCCGAGGCTTTGAGCTCTGCGCTTGCTGAGCCTTGGGCACTAAGTGCAATGTTAGCTTTGCTGTTTATATTGTTTCCTTTAATCGACACATCTCCCTTACTGGATATGTCGGCATTTCCGGTAGCGGATATTGATACTTTTCCTTTGGCCGTTAGCTTAATATCCTTGCCGCTATTGAGGGTAATGCCACCTTTGTCAAGCAAAACGGAGTTCTTGTTTTGATCCTCCAGTTTTAGGGATTTTGCCTTATCATCGAGGGTCACTTTTTGCCCGCCGGGCGTTTCTATGGTTATGATTTTGTCTTCTTCTTCAAAAGTCAGTTTCATCTTGCTTTTCGTGACAATGGCTTTATTGGTGTTTTTTTTCTCAGGTGTAAAGGGAGGTTTGTTTTTTTTGCCGTAAAGCGACCCAACAATGATGGCATACCTTGGGTCGTTATTTAGAAAACCAATTATTACTTCGTCATCCACTTCAGGAAAAAAGTACATCCCAATACCATTGGAGGCATAGGGATTTGTCAATCTGGCCCATATGCCATCGCCGGTTTCCTTTATCACTGGTACATCCACCAATACCCGGTTTTCACCATTAGGGTCCTCGTCGATTTTTTTGACTTTAGCTATGTGTAAACCAGAAATTGCCGGCAGCAATCCTATGGCTCCAGGGCCAGATATATTGGTATTGTCAGAAAAAGTTTTTTGTTCCAGGCCATACCCAACTTCCGTTTTCCACATTCCCTCGGCCAGGTCATGCTTTACCTTCGAAACGAATGCCGTACCATTAAACCGAGGGCCAAAACCCTGTAATTTTATTAGTTTGCCGGGGTTCACTTTTGTTGATCCCGTGAACGTGACCTTTCCTTTTACTTTGGCCAATCTTGAATGAAGTAAATGGGAATTGGCCCAGGATTTTAGAAGGCTTATGTCTTCAGGTGCGGATGTAGTAGTGGAGAGTTTTGGTTTGCCCCCTGTCTCGGCCAGCTTTTTTCCATTTATATTACCATGGGCATTCGTGCTTGGTTCGGTTCCAACCCCTTTCGATAGTTTTAATTTGGTGCCATCCCATGATTGAAATTCCACACCATCTAATTGGTGCCTGCTGTCCATTTCGCCATCAAAATCGATAACATTGGAGCCGTAGTTTAGATCTAAGACCTCACTTCCACTAACTTTGGGAGGGTTTATGTCCAGTTTTCCGGCATCATTGATCACAATCAACCCATTAGCATCTGCCCTGGAAAGCATGAAATCCCAATCCGTACAATCATATTGAATTAAGTTGGGGTGTTGAAACGTGGTGGCTCCAACTGATTTAGAAAGTCCATGATTGCTGATGAGAGAGGATATCACGTCACTATCTTTTTTATCCTTAAAATTGAAACTCTTCCTAACCAATGACATTTTAAAGGCTTTGTCATGGCATGAAACTATCAAAAGAGAAGATACTTTGTGGGCGTAACTGGTCACCTTGATCTTTTGAGCCGTTATGACCCCTTCAAAGGCATCTTCTTCTGTGCTGTGATACCCAAGTTTAATTTTAATGGCCTTTCCAGGTATGAAATCGCTACTTTCACTAATCTCAAAATTTTCTTCCGCCGGGCTACCGTCAAACAATACCACCTTGGCATAAGATATTTTGTTGATAGCTTTTTCGATGTAGATGTTTTTTACCCCGTAAGCTTCATTGATCTCCTTACCCTCTAATAAAATAGTATAGGTGGGAAGGTCAACTTTTCCATGTATTGGTGAGTCGGCCATATATTATTTTTGCATTCTTGGAAAAAGTACCTTTTGACCAGGTTGTAGGTGTCTGAAATTTAGTATTCCATTGATTTCTGCTATTTGAATGTAATACTTTGGGTCACCATAGATATTGTTGCAAAGAGTGGGAAGGTTGTCCCCAGCTTTGATTGTCACCACATGGGACATATCAGGCGAACTGGTCTTTACTTTATTGGCGTCAGTTTCCGGGTCTATAAACTCTTTAAAAGAGGCATTCAGTTCAGCCCTAATGGGAATTCCACTTGGATTAAACATTAAATAATCCATTCTTACAGTTTCCAGTTTGCATGGAAAAGAGAGACCTTTTCCCCAGTAAATTTTCAAATAGTTGGTGGTATGGATATCCCCATTTACTTCGAGGCAAAGTTTGTTAAACTTACTGATAGCTCCTGGCAGATCATCAAACCCTGTAGTAGGAATTACCCCGGTCGTATCCAGGAAAAAGGATAAGTCCAATTTTTTTGCGTCAGGTATGTTTGACTTGTCCTGTTGCTTGTTGTTGGCCATAGCTTCGGGTTCGTTTCCCAGTGACCTATAGGAAAAGGAATACTTCGAAGGGTTGACCTGCATAGTAAACGTACTTTCTTCCTTGCTTCCAACTTTAGTTTTAAACTTGGGATCTTTATACCCCACAATCACCATCTTGGTCAATTTACCCTTACTCATACTCTTTGCCTATTTTAAACTCTCGCCCTTTCCCTATCCAAGTATTCTTTCATTTTTTCCATACATTCATCTATAATTTCTTTTTTAAGGGATTTTGGCAATTCGATATCCACCTCACTACTTGAATTGGGATTCGTATCATCTTCAATTATTTTAGCCTGAATAACAAATTCGTTTACCTTGATAGACATAGCATAGAATTAATATTGCCGTTCGAATTCCGAATAAGCTAGTGTAATGGTCTCTATCATTATGGCGCTTTCCCCTGTTGCCTTAGCATTTAAGTTGCTTATGGCTAATTTTTTTGGGTAAGCATTTTTAAAGTTCCAAGTTATCAAAGCTGTTCCTTTTTCGTCCAGTAGTTTCACAATTACATCCTTGGTCTCAATCTTCTGGGTATAATTTCCTGCGATGGTTTTTTGGCACCATGCAAAAAGGGCAGAAGATTTTGGGACAATCCCTCGTTTCAATACCAAATCTGAATATTTGGTAAGGCCCGGAAGGCTATATACATAGCTGTTGTTTCCTCCTTCTTTGAGTTGTGTAGAATTTTCCAGTTCCATTTCAATACCCGAAATTTCAGAAAACAAGCAGTCAACACCAGAAAGCTTGCCAATCGACGCTTCGAAGTAATAACTAACTGGGGGGTAAACCCAATTGTTTTCGCTTGTACTGCTTGGCATATTTTAGCCTCCTTTTTTAATATCAAGCTCTTCATGGGACAGCACGATAGTCTCGATAGCTACTTCATTACCTTGAGCATTGAGGTTTGTGCTCTCTATTTTCTTTGGAAAAGCATTAGTTAATGTCCATACAATTTCCGACTTATGATTTTCGTTCAGGAGACTAATAGTGATCGTCTTTCTTTCAATTGTGTTGAGTTTGTTTTTTTTGAACCACTCGAAGAGCTTTGTGTCACCTGTAAACACTCCTTTTTTTAACGTGATGTCGGACACTTTTTTCATTCCTGGCATTTTGAAAACTGCAAATTGTTTGCTTTTTCCGTGCCTGTATTCGAGAACATCAACTTCGCTTTCTAAGCCGGAAACTTCCTGAAAAAACCATTCTTCTTCTCCAATTTTCACCTCAAAGTGAAACTTTGGTAGTGGCCATGTATTATTTTGTACATCTCCTGCCATAAAATAATGTCTAAATATATGCTGATAATAAAAGAACCCCCATTTTAGAAATCGAAATGTGGGTTCTGTTTTTTTATAAAAGTAGGTTTATTAAGCAGTAGTAGTAGCAATACCTTCGTGAGCAAGCACTAAGGTTTCAACAGCTACTTCACTACTTGATGAATTTAAATCAGTTCCTTGAACTTGTTTAGGGAATGCGTTTATGAGCGTCCAAATGATCTCGGATTCTCCTTTTTCGTTCAGCAACATGATTTGGACCGTCTTTCTCTCAATTGTGTTCATTTGGATTTCGTTGAACCAATCATAAAATGCAACATCGCCAGTGAACATACCCTTTTTTAGGGTAACATCACTTGCTTTTTTAAGGCCAGGCATTTTAATTGTTGAGAATTCCGGATTATCTCCATGACGATATTCAATAACATCCACTTCTGTATCCAGTCCTGATATTTCCTGAAATGAGGCGGTAATTCCACCTTCTACCTCAACCTTAAAATGAAACTTTGGTATTGGCCATATGTTATCTTGCGCTTCTCCAGCCATAACTTATATTTTTATAATTTTTAGATTAGTTTAATTATGATTTCTGCATTTGTTGTTGGAAGGTGATCACAATAAATTCAGCTGGTCTTGTTACCGCTAATTTTACTGTTATTCTCATTATTCCATCTAAAATATCTGTAGGAGTCATGGTAGTGCCCAGCCCTATATCCACGCTAAAGGCATCTTCGGGTGTTGCTCCGGCCAATGCCCCCTGCTTCCATTGATCTTTTAAGAAGTTGGTCATCATTCCTTTTACAGCAACCCATGTGTTTACTTCGTTAGGCTCAAAAACATAAGCTTCTGAGGCCATTTTTAAAGATTGCTCAATCATCGTTACGGTACGTCGAACACTTAGATATCTCCAATCCTGGCTATTGCCGTCCAAGGTCCTGGCTCCCCATACGAGCACACCCCTTCCTGGAAAAGAACGAATCGCGTTTACCGCTTTCCCATTCAATGGCACATTTAAATCTTCCTGGTCTTTGGCTGTGAGATCGACAGCCGGACTCACAACCGACCCCATAGAGACGTTGGCAGGAGACTGAAATACACCAATTTCACCATCTATCATAGATATGACACCTGCCATCCCACCACTCGGTGGCAAAACGTTTAAATTGTTTCTGACTTCCGCCAGAATGGCTTTGTATAAAGGGAGCTTTGCCAGTAGGGTTTGATGCAGGTTTACGGAATCATTTTCAGCTACAGAGGGTATTTTGGCAATTTCGTCTTTGATTATTTGTGCATCATCTTCATATATGGCATCTGCTTCTGCATCTAACAGGGGTGTGAGATCGCCGGGGTTGCTAATATTGGAAAAATCTACCTCGTCCCCCTGTACTATGGTTGTATTTAGGAAAGGATAGTATGAAGCACCCCACTGTAAAAATTCGTTTCCATATCCTTCCCTGGCAAGGGTAATTACATCTGTAGCCGGGTCATAGGTTCTCGATTGATCCCCATTGAACACGTCTAGCAAGGCCACCCTGCTCTTCATGTCCTTGCCACAGTGCATCAGCATGTCTTTTTGGAGTTGATTGCAATCCTTTTCTTCAAGAAGTACTGCATCAGGGATTACGAGCATTGTAGGCTCAGGAAACTTCAATAGTGTTGGAATTCCGCTTTCAGTTGCAGGATCATTGAGGTCAGAGTACTTTACCCCGTTTTCATAGTTACCTACAGAAATGATGTAGCATGTACTGCCACCGTTGGCGAAAAACATTCTAATACACCTATAAAGGTTAAATTTGGTAGCATCGTCAACGGTAACATTGAAGCCTGTATCCGGATCGGCAGCTACTGCAAATGTAGTTTTAGGCCCCTTTCCGAAAAATTGATGAAATTCACTCAGAGAAGTGAGCCTTGTTGGTTTGTTGGTGAGCGATTTGTTGTTCCTGATTGCTGTTTCGGTATATCCGATGAAAGCCGGAATTGCAGTAGCGACTTGCACTGCTGAGCTGGGGAAGGCGCTCTTTTCCTCGATATAAACCCCAGGTGTAGCTAAAACTTGTGCCATAATTTATTAGTTAGATTTTATTTGGTGTTAAAGTACGGTTATAAGTAAATATACATGTCAGAAAAATATGATTCGCTACCTTCAACTATTGTTCCTTTGATCCTTGTTATATCAGGTGTCGGTAGATAAATTTTCTTTTTCACAAACTCGTGCGATGATTCCAACTCATCTTCTTTCAATTCTGCGTACAACTGCTGCCAACTATACGCTTTTCTCAGTGGGAGTGGCCCCAAAGATGCTACCTTGGTTGCCTCTTGTCCATTGATTAAGGTGACCTGCAAAGGATCCGAAAACTCTAATTTTTGTTTTCCAGAAAACAACTCTATAGACTCGAATACCCTTTTTTTCTTAGATACAAAAAAATAGTTCCATATCACAGACCTGTTTTCAAACCTTATGTGGTATTCACTACCCTTTACAGCTTCAAATTTTGTGGCTTCAGTACTTCCAAGATCAATTTCAATGAGCCCAAATGCTTTAGAAAAGAAATCCGGGGAATAGCACAATACTTCAGAATTACCAGAATTTTTGAGTGCTACATCATAAGCCCCGTAGCTACTACCCAAAATATCAAAAACCCTTTCCCTTCCATCAAGTTCGCCTTCAAAGTAAATCTCATTACCTTTATTAATTACTATTTCTGAATCAATAAGAACTTCTTTGAGATTAGAATTGCTTTGGCAAGATAAACATAAATTATTTTCATTGAAATAACTACCAGTATGCAATTTAATTGGTTCATAATTTGGACTATTAGGGTCTGAAATGTCAGAAAACCCGCTCCTATTGCTGAAAAAATATTTTTCCAACCCACTTTTGGGTTCGTAATTGGAGAAATTAGTAAAATGTCGATTGGTGCTTCTGAGACCAAAAAATAAAGAAATGCCACCCTTTAATTGTTCCAGGAGATATTTTCTGTCATCTTTATATAGTATAATAAACCCCTCGCTGGTTTTTTTGTAATTGAGTTGATATGAGGTGAGTATTTCTTTCGTTTCCGCAGACAAGAATACCTCAATATCCCTGGAACTGTAATTGCCATAAAATTCATGAAAAAACCTAACCTCGAATAGTTTATGCCACTTGGTCATTCTCTTCCTCTTTAGTCATTAATGCCTATACCGGTGATGGATGGAATAATATCTTCAATGTTGTCACTTGAGAATGAAAGCATTCTAACCCTGTAAATAACAGTGGGCATATATTTTGCCCCCATCATTGCAAAGACGCTATTCAAGTCGTGGTAGGAAAGTGATGTCAGGTCAAAGCATGCCTTTTCTATATTAGTGCTCAGCCCCGGGGTATTACTGGAATTAAACACTGGTTTGGATTGAAAGAAATAGATAGTGCCAGATAGAAATTTCAAAGCTTCTACATAGTTCTTACTGGAAAAGAAGGCCGAAAACATTACTGTCAGGTTTACATGGATATCCGCACCACTAGAGACAAAGCTAGCACCTATAGATGAGGTGCCCACAGAGGCTTTAAGTGTGGTCTCTTCCTGGATATTGACCAATGAGCAAACTACCTTATTGGAGCCTTCTACTGCTACAGAGCCATCTTGGCTAACCAGGTTTGAAAGGATTAAACGATCTTCGTTAATGTCGAATCTGGATTTGAAATAATCGTTGAGTTCGGCCCCAACGATGGGTAGTAGGTTATGAATCATCTTCAGTTAAATATTTTGCAACGGACCATATAATGACCCTGATAAAATAGGTGCAGACAAACCCCAGAATGGCACCTATAATAAATAGTTCCATTTGAAAGACTTCTTCAGTTTTAGAAAGCTGCGCTCCTTCGGGAGAAAGCCCCATGAGGTAAATGAAAAAGTAAGCAATTGGAATAGACAATATTGCCGCTATAAAAAACCAAATGAGCTCCCTTGCCAGTGCTTTCATAGTAATATCCCCTTTATTTCAATTGTTTTCTATACTTGCTAAAAACCAGGTTGATCATGAGTACACCAATGGCGCCTATGGTAATCCCTATTGTCATATTCAATACGATATCGTTGGGCCAGTACCACTCTATTCCTACAGTTGTCAAGGTAATAAATGCCAGGCTATATACCACACGGAAGGATTGGTTTTGAAATAAAATTTGCCTTACTTTCCAGTCTGCTAGAGAAAGAACAAACCCTGCAAAGAGAAAACCCGAAAATATCAATAGCGCCATGCCAATAGTCTTTTTATGGTCCACAATGTTTTTTGCAATACCGTAGGTGCCGTTGAATTTTGAACTGACTGGAGTAATGGCAACCAATGAATCTGCCCCGAAGTTACCCATAACAGCTCCCCATATCTTTGGATCGCCTTTAGCATATCCTAAGGCCCATAGACCCAATCCTTTTAGTTTTTTTTCATTGATCCATTTAAATTTGGCATCCAGGCTAATATCATTTTCATACCAACACATTTTTTTTGTCCCATCCTCTTCGAATACGAAAAAGAAACTACTACTAAAGGGATCGTAATACGGATTGTGGTAAGGGGCATAATTGGACATGATCCTGTAAAAGGGCAGAGAGGTTTCGTATTCTGCTGCGTTTCCATTTGCGAGGTTGTCAATATTCCACGTGATACCATATAATGGCAATGATAAGATGATTTGCTCGCCGGGAATATCAAGGTTTAGGAAATCATTCACGGTTTTTTCCAGGCTCGGCTGATTGTCCAAACTCCTCAAGGGGGAAATAGACCCTGGATATGTTGAACTGGAATTGTTAAAGCCATAGCCCATTATGTTAAAATATTTGACGTGGTTTTTGAGCTCTGCATAATCGAAAGCCTGGCCATCGTTGAAAAAAGGAACATCTAACAAGAGTATATAATCTTCACTTCTGAGCCGGGCACCAAGCTTTTTGACGAAATATGTAAAGTCGTCCCTGTTGGCTGGATCTACTTCTTCAAAATTTAAGTCTATACCAGAGTACCTGCCCCTTTCTTCTTCCAGAAGGTCGATGATTTCAAAAATAAACTGATCCTGAGCAAATTGACTATTAAGAAACGAGCGGTTGTTTTCTTTCTCAAGCGAGGTGACTGAAATCAGGGCCTTGGTGCCATATTTAGCCGCAGAATCTGGCAGGCTGGTTTTTTTAAGTTGATCAATTATTTCAGGATATAAACTACTTCCGGTATCGGGGTTGATTTCAAAAGAGTAAAACGAAACCATCGAAAGTAGTCGGTAATTGTATTGCTTATAGGAGTCTCCCATCCAGTGCGGGTACCAGCCAATTACTTCTACATCTTCTGCCAGTTTGTCCACACCGCCTGTGTTTTTGTAAAAGACATTTTGAATAGAGTCCCATTCGATGCTTTTTAAATCATCGGTTAAGTCAAATGCACATTCTTGTTCTGAATGTAAAAATGTGAAAATATGTTGATAGTCATGGATCATTCCACTGTTCGGAATGTAGGGTTTCATTGTCCATGTTATGATATCGGTAGTATCCAATGAAGAATCAACTGTTCTTTTATTTGAACTGAGGGACTTTTTTATTCTGTTCAAATCCCGGTTGGTACGATTGATCTCAGTTTTAGCTTTCCTTTGAGCGGCCCTAATATCTTTGATGACTTTACCTTGTCCAAATAGGGAGGTCGTAAAAAGCGTAGATATTAACATGAAACATAAACACTGAATTATTGTTTGTAGGTGTGTATATTTTATCAAAGTGGCCAATTTCATTTCTAAAAACTAAGTTCAGCTATATCAGAGGGTAAATTAATTATTTATACTCCTTAAAAATATATAACAAATAATTTAAGCCAAATTTTAATAGCTCATGATGTGTTTTTTTTGAACACAACAATTTTCACATATACATTTTGGCTTGTGCTTTGACTTTTATTTTCGAAGGACACATAATGTGGGGTATCAATGACATGCACCAGTCCATAATTTGGGCGAACCGTAGGATGTAAACAAGACGTCAAATCGCTGGAGCAACGAAACTCAACTTCGCCACCTTTCATGGTGGGGAGTTTTTTCAAGTACCCCATTCCATAAGCAGATAAGATGTCTGTTGCCCCTACGCTCATGGCTTCACCTTGAAGAAGAGGCTCGAAGTGATCCATTTTTTGTTGGAAAGAACTTCCGGAACCAAATAAAATTCCCCAATATAATATGCTGGAGTCATTTTGAAAATGGAAATCCAGCTTGTGATAGTTTGCATGGATTACATCCCGGACTGCACCCAAAAAAATGACGGTGTCCATATAAATTTCCGGCAAGGTATCATAGGGAGGCTCTTCTATTAAGACGGGTGGTGGTGGGTTTTTCTTCTCTGTAAACCTCGTGGGTGATATTTTTTGAATCATCAAATTGTTATCTTTTCCAAGAAATGCATTGGAAGCAATTTTGATTTCGTAAAGGCCAGAATCCAGAACTGGAATAGAGGCTTTTAGTGGAGGTTTTGCTGGTACGCTCGCAAAAACGATTTCACCAAATTCGTTTGATACTTCCAAATCAGGAGTCTTTCTTGAGAGTGGCATGAGCTCAAGCAAAAGTGTGTCACCCTTCTTCAAGGTATATGGATAGGATTTTGGATTGGTCTTTGTAATTTTAAAATTGCCATTCGATAGTGTATCGAGTTTTCTTTTATTTTTTACAACATCCGTAGGGTTTTGACTTCCATAAACAAAATCTGGTCTAGTGACTGAAATGTCCATTGCTACCTCTGTCCCAAATAGAAACGCAACGCTTTCAAGTTCGATTTTGTAAACTCCTTGTAGGGTATCTTTTCTCATCCAATGCTGAGATTCGTTTCTAACCAGGCTTTCGTGGATAAGTTGATTTGATGGGTTAAATATTCTGAAGTTCAATTGACGTGCCGTTCTTACATCAATCGTAACCCTATCTGATGATTTTAATGCCAGTGAAAAACTTTCCTTTCCCTTTTTTGGGATTTCGAAAGAAATATTGCTCATACGCTTAACATAAGGCAACTGCTGAGCAATCAACTGCGCTGGTAATGCTATGAAAACAACTAGATAAAGCCAAAGTTTAAGGAAGGTCATAATTTGTCAAAACTATTTTTCAGGTAGGTTGTCGTCAAGGTACTCCTCTTGGATTTTCGTTTTTTCCTTATCAATCCATATTTTCAGTTGCTCTTTGACCAGTTCCAGATGGGCTTCTCCGATTAATTTCATTGCCCCTTCATTGTTTTTTAGTTCCTGATCAATTTTGCCTTGTTCAACACTTGCCATTAACGTGAGCTTGTTGTTTAGTTGCTGATTTCTCATGTTAATGGCGGTAATCTCATCTATCTCAAATTCATACTCAATAGTCTTGATCAGGTGATCGTATGGCCCATAAGGAGACAATAGCTTCACTAGTATTGGGGCGATTTCTATGGCTATTAGGAGCAGAATGATGGCAAGCTGTGGGCCGTATGGAAGAGTTTTAAGCAAATCCAGTCTTACTAGCAAACCGTCTGAAAATGAAGCTTCAAGCCTTTCTTTTTCCTTTATTTGTTGTTCAAAAAGTTTTTCTTTTTCAGCAGTAATCAAGGCAATTTCTTGGTCATGCTCTTTTTTTGCTGCGGAGTATTCCTGATCACTTTTCAAGTATTTTTGCTCCTTACGCTCACATTCGGTTCCTCTTCCCTTTTGGCCAGTTCCGCAGGTACCATCGCATTCACAAATATATTGCCTATAGTACTCGTCCCTTATTTCGAGTTTTCTCTCCGTTTCATTTTTTATTTGGTCAATTTTCTTCTGTTTGTTGGAAATTCTCCCTTGATATAGTGAATCTAATCTGTCAAGTTTTTGTGCCCCTGCGTAATAAAGGCTTTCGTTGATTTCCTCCTCGAATATTCGAAGTTCAAGTGGTGTGGAAATAACGATCGCGAGCAAAACTGCTAACAACAACCTGGGTGTAATCTGTATGAGTTCCTTTAATTTGCCACGCGATTTTTTCATCGTAGAAACCAGAAAACGATCCAGGTTGAAAACCAATAGCCCCCAGAAAAGGCCAAGTGACACAGAAAGCCAAACGATATGAAATGCTGTATAAAGGGCAAACCCGCCTGAAACAGATGCGAGTACCCCAGTAGAAAATACGGTAGCACCCACTCCTGCATACTTATGATGCTCAGAAGCGGGGCATTGCTTTAATAGGCCCTCATCGGCCGCTGCGCAGAAAATGAAGAAGCTCAAAATCTTGCTGAAACCGGTATTTTCTTTTTCATAGTTCATGGTAGTCTCGCAATGTATTGATCATGGAAAGGACTGAAGGCTCATCTTTAAAATATGACTTTAGTCGCTCTTTGATTTTCCTGTTTAATTTAGGAACAGAATGCTTTTTATAAAAATACTGAAAGCCTAATTCTTTGTAATAATCATGAAGTTTGTTTTTCTGGGAGCTGATTTTGTCAAATAACTCTGCTCTAACTTTATCATTGTTTAGGTATCCTTTGCTTTCTAAGAAACTTACCGCCTGGTGCCTCAGGTCTTTAATATTCAGGTCGATATTTGAAGGTAGGACTTTTTTAATCGGGATAAAATTATGGGTGAAAACAGGCATGGGAAATTCATGAATTATTATTCTACATGAGGTAACTTTTTCCTGCAATTTGGCTTGGATAGTGATTTCTTGAGAACCATTGGTTTGGAAAATGTGTTCGCCTAAAGTTTGATTCATTCCGAATGGGAGGATGGTAACTTCTTCCGCTTCTATTATGTTCCAGGTAAGCTTGATCCTACTTCCTTTGGCAACACCAAATATTCCTGGGTTGTTTTTATTTTCTTCTAGGCTGACAAATTGTTTTGATATTGGATTGAAAAACTTGACGGTGTACTTTATATTCAGCTGCTTTACAGCGTTTACATAAAGGGCTTTTATTTTAACCTGCTTGTTATTTGAAGCTTTAATCTTCAAAATTGTGTGGTCAAAAAATGTCACTGGTTTGGATCCCACCAAAGGAACTCCGCCAACATTATCGATTTCTACCATAGCGGCATTTTCTGATCTCCAATGGATATTTGTAGAACTGCCTTTGGTGACTATTGAGTTTTCTACCCTGAACGAAAGGTTTATATCATCTTGTTCTTGGAGAAATTCAGGTTGAGATTGATTGATGCTCTCGAATTGCTTTTGGTATGCTATCAACTTTCTTTCATCTTTTCTTGAACTAAGCATGTTGCAATGGGTCTCGGTCATTTCCAATGTTGCTTCGAAATCTACCATGCAAACAAGGTTGGGTTCATTGCCCAATTCTTCGATTATATAAATGCTAGCTCCTAACTCCCTTAACTTATAGAGTCTGGTTAAAGTAAACGGATTATTTTGAGCCCCCTCAGCAACTTCTTTAGGAAGATATAAGCAAAGTTCAAGTTGTCTTTTTGAATTTTTCAAACAATCTTCAATTAGATTGTTATCGAGTTGATCGCTAACATACAGCCTGATTGATGACTTGGCTTCAGACAAGAGTCTTGAAAAGATATCGTGGTGGCTTGGAATCAATTCTGCTTCAAATGTTGATAGAGATGGCGCTATTAGTTTGTGAAATTAAATCAATTTAATTCGAATTATCAATAATATTATCCTAAGTGTAATCTAGAGATTAATAAATTTACTCTAGATTCTGATGGCATATTTATATTGTGAAGCTACATTGACAAAAAAATCAAGGCATACAGCGATAGCCCCGGCAATTACAAATATCCCAGTACCGGTATCAAGATTGAACCCAAACAATGGGACAAAGTCAAGAGGAAAGTCAATCCGAATCATGTCAAGTATATTGAACATAACTGTATCTTAAAAATAGAAGACCACAAAACTTCAGGACTATGAAATTTCGTTTAATGGTCAATTGACCATAGTCTTAACTTTCAAGTGATACCTTTTTTAAGGCACCAATTTCACATCACTCAATAGTTCCAAATTCTCAGGATCAGAGTAATCGTACTGATAAAAGCCATCAGAAGATACAACGATAAGTACCTGATCTTTCACGATCACGTCATGGCATCTAATCTCAGGATACGAACGGACCAGTTCAAGCACTGCATTCTTTTGAACTTCAAATACCTTCAATCCATACTCCCCCTCGCAGACAAACAGTGTGTTTCCCCTGATGCCCAATCCGTGAGGGTTTTCCAAAGGGTAAGATTTGATGAGCTCTGGGCTTTGTAAATTTCTGATGTCTATTACGTCCAATTGGTCATCACCCGTTCTGCACAGATTTCCCGACCTTAAAGTAACGAAG
>JAVKDJ010000069.1:0-20638 GCA_040222275.1 Cyclobacteriaceae bacterium | reverse complement strand
TGAAAGATCACTTGAAACCTATCATGAAAACCAGTGTCTGTGACACGGCAACACTCATTCAATCACCTTGAGTGACAGTAGCCCTTTCTTTCCTGAAGTCCCAAACACCATCCAGCAATGTGAAGATACAAAACTAATCCCATCTGGATCATTGAATTTATAAGCTGACATGGGATCAAATATAACAACTACAATGGTTTACCTCCGAGACAAAGTCTCTTCCCTTCATTCACTGCTTTCAAGATATCCCGCAGAAGACCTGAAAGAACAGGTTTTTCGTGCAATAACTTTTTAGCACAAAGCCAAACGTTTTTTCAATACACCCAGCGTATCTACTTTTTATACATTACTTTCAAGCCTCCCTCGAACCAAGGGCCTTACATGCTTTCTATATCTATCTGCTTGATGTAGTCAAGGATTACAAATCCGCGCCAGCGGGGTTCCAGAAATTTCTCTAATGTCCAGCCTTGTTCCCCCAACAAAAAATCTGCCAGGTCCTCCAGGCTATCACGAGATTGGTCGGTATAAATTACTTTCATCTACCCAACCTGCTATTCAAACTTTTTTCAAGCTCTTTCCTGTTCATCACCCGGCCTGTAGCAATATCTTCCTCTGCTTTTAAAGCCCTGGACATTAGCTTTTGTTTCAACGTAAGGTCTAAACTTGATTTTCTGAGTAGGGTCCTGATAGCTTCTAATATGCTGTGATCAGTCTCATTTGCAATCAATGCCTGTAACTCTGCCTTAATATCTACTGTTGCCAAATCAATCATAAAAGTAACTATTATTTGGTTTAACGTAAATTTTTTCCGATTTGTATTTGTCTTATCCACCTTCTGGGGCGGAAGTTAATTCCAGCTGCATCATATGCATAGACTATAGAATCGACCGGATTGTCCATATCTACTATATATGGCAAATTCAAATGGTTGTAGTAGATGGAGTCTATGCCTTTGTTAAGGTCTTTGACCGTATTGCCATTGGCAAAAAACAAAAAGCTCAACCGGGCACTCACGGATTTAAAATCCGCGCCATCGGGAGTGATTATTCTTGGTGTCTTTGCCTGATCCTGCCAGGATCCTGACCCATGTCGAAAACATCCGTCACATAGACTATATCTTCCTGTTGCAAATAAATGATCTTATAATTTCCTTCAAGGATAAAACGGTGGCCCTGATTAAGTGAACGAAGTTCTTCAACAATTCGTCCCCTACTCACTAAGGTTGATAACTTTTCAGCCCTTCCAAGGATTTGTCCAACTATCTTTTCGGCTATTTCTTCCGGGTAACGGCAGTAAATCTTTCGAAGGCTTTCTTCTGCCGGATCGGTAAATTCTACTTGCATTAATTTACCAGTTTTTAATATTTTCCCTTACCTGGTCAATGCTTTTGGTTTTCCCTTCCTTGATCGCCCGATTAGAAGCTTCAGCCCTGGAGATCAAGTCAGATGATGTAATGGTAGTTCCTTCTGGAGTAAACCCAATAGCTTCATCTCTATTAAAGCCTTTCAAAACCTCTTTTATCTTTTCAATAGTACCCACGTCTTGCAATCTGGCCAATTGCTCTATTAGGTGAAGTTTCTCTGCATGTATATCCATTTCATTTATATTCCTTTCAGCCTTAAAGTTAACGATTTGATTTCATAAATGATTTGTCACTATGAATGAAACTTCCCTTTTGGAGCGGAAGTTATTTTGGTGCAAGAAGATAGCTTTTCCATCAACAACATCTGAAAAAGATCGAAACTCCTTCAATATACAACAGCGTGTCGGACATTATGGGCATCAATCATAATCCAGGCTTCTGTCTTTTCGCATGGTAAAAGCCGAGCCTACACCTATGAGCGCGCCAAACAGGTGCGACTCCCAGGACACCCTGGGCTGTGATGGGAATATCCCATAAATAATACCGCCATACAGCACCACTACCACTATGGCAATGGAGAGCGATTTGAAGTCTTTACGGAAGAACCCAAAAGAGATGAGAAAAAAAGCCAAGCCATAGACAAGCCCGCTGGCTCCTATGTGGTAAAAATTGCGGCCAAAAATCCATACACAAAGCCCGGTAAGCAGGTAGCACTGCACAAAAACCCGCACTGCCACGGAATTGTAAAAAACGAACAGGGTGGTGCCCAGGAAAATTAAAGGAAATGTATTGGATATGATGTGGTTCCAACTGCCATGAACCAGTGGGGCTGTGAAAATACCAACCAATCCCCAGGCACTTCTGGGTAGTACCCCAAGGAAACCCAAATCTATATTCAGGAAGAACTGCACAGCAAAAAACACCCACATTAGAAAGGCGAGCCGCAGTGGGGGAACTATGCTATTTCGCTGTACAAGGGGCATAAAAAAAAGCTGGCTCAAAAGTCTTTCGTCATTGCGAACGGCGTGTGGCAATCTTATCATAGGAAGTGTAATCTAAGACTGAGATCACTTCACTACGCTCGTGATGACGGTTTATTTCACTTTTGAGCCAGCCTCGTATATTTTTTTTAGTAGTCTGCCGGATCTTTAATCATGTCCAGCTCGACCAATTTCGCTTCCTCGTAACTTACCGACATATAGCCCAACACACCTCCAGATGCGCCGGCCACTTTTTTGGCCATGTCTTTGAGGCTGGCTACCAACTTTACTGCAAAGTTGTGGTCAATTTTTGGCAAAATATGATTGAGCTTCCTCAATTCTGTAGTGATAGAGCTGTTTCTATCAGACACCTCATCGGGCAGCTCTTCAGTCAATTTAAAAAACTTGCTTTCAAAACCCAGTCCAACTTCCTTGTAATAATCTATCAACTGTGCCCTCTCCCTCGATTGCTTTCCCTGCGCAAGTTCCAAGGCCTGTTTGATTTCCTTTTTGTCAATTTCCCCATCGGCTCCTGCAATCAATACGGCCACATACACCGGGGCATTCAACAACACTTCTATTTCGTCATCACGAAGGGTACTAAATTCACTAATCATCTTCTTACATTTAGTTGGAGGTAATAAATGCCGAAATTACAAGAAATAGACTAATTCCAAAACAGATCAATTGTATTTTTTTACCCCTCCTGATTTCACCTGTCACCTACTGCCATGGCGGGATTGTGCTCCTGGAAGCAAAAATCGTCCCTTATGAAAGTACAGGGAACATTTGGATGATAAACCCCTGAAGAAGGTGGGTTAAAGTTTGTCCCTGTTGTCGAATCGAATCCTATCCTGAATAAACCCTTCTATTTGTTCCACACCCAATTTCTTAGCAATGATCCTCTTTTCCCTATCCAGGATATAAATAGTTGGCGTGGATCTCACATTGTACTGTCGGCGGAAATTGCTCCTGGTAAAAGGGTCTGCCAGGTTGATCCAGTCGAGTTGCTGCTCCTGCACAAATGCCTTCCATTTGTCTATATCGGTATCCACATTCACAGCCATTACTTCAACTCCCTCGGACTGTAGGCCGTGGTAAGCATCCAGCAAAACGGGAGTAGATTTTTTGCAATTCCCGCAATTCGGGCTGTAAAAATACAACACCGTGTATTCGGCAGGAACAGACCTCAGGCTAACAGGGTCTAACAGTGTATCTACCAGATGCATCACTGGTGCCTGCATGCCCATTTGGTTTTCCCTATGGAAATCCATTTCTTCCTCCAATTTGGCCAACATGTCATCATCTGCCCAGGGCGCTTTTCCTTTCAGGTAATAGTTTTCCACAATATGTACAAATACCTTGTCCAGTCCCATGATTTTAGGCTTCTGGTATTTTTGAAAAAAATACACCACCCAATACCTCAACATTTCTTCATTGTCTTTGGACTTTTGCAACACAAAATCGGCAGATGCCACTACAGAATCCGGGTGCTGAAAAGTAACCTTGTCCATAAATTCCATGACTTTGCCATGAAAAACAGGTGCCCTTAGTGTGCCCTCGTCGTTGAAATCAATTCCATCCAGAAAATGGGCTTTATAGTCATTGTACCACTTTCTCTTTTGTTCGATCGATTCACTCCCATCTCCGGTTTCCTGCTGCGATCGCTGCATCAATCGCAGCAGTACGGCAATGTATTTGTCTGAATAGAGCGACTTGAGGCTATCTCGTTTGGCTTCATTGATTTCACCCAATTCCCGCGCTTGTGCATATATATCTGTGGAGTCTTTTTTTGTCGGTGCTTCTTTCAGTTGCCCATTGAGCTCCTGAATCCTGGATTGATGGTCTTTCATTACCAACTGAAATTGCCGGAATGCCTCATTTTCAGGAGAATTTTTAATTTCCATATTCTGATAGGCGTCTTCCATGGTCGTTTTGATGGAAAACCGCTGTTCGTTTACTATAAACTCAAGGTAGTATCCCTTAGAGTATAAAAAATAAACTCCTTTTTTCAACCTTTGGTCACCAGAGAAGAATGTCTCACCGTTGCGTCCTATTAAAGAGGTATCCTGATAATATCTTTTTTCACCAAAATGATAGCCAAGGTAGGCCACACTATCCTGTTGCAATCCTTCTATCTGGACTTTTATCTCATACCCATCACTTGGCCCGGCAAAAGATGCATGAAAAACAACAACAAGAAAAAGTATAAGGAAACTAAGGGTACGCATATTTTAGAATTTTGTATCGGTCATTACGCAAAATCAGCAAATTGTGTTATTTGAGCCTTCTAAACAAGCAAATATAAACAGACCATTTGGCTTCACCCAGTTCTGTACTTACGAATAAAGAACGTTCAGAAATTTGGTGAAATTTAAAAATCATTGAATAAATGAACGTAAAGATTGCGAGATACAAATAATCAGAATAATATTTTGCCAATATTTTATTTCCCAATTCAATTTTCATAACTTAACCAGAATTTTTAGAATCATCTTATTTTAACTTCTACATAACATACTGCGTGGTTAATTATTTAGAATCGAGGAAAATCAAAGGTTACCTGGTCAGGATTTTAATAGGGGCTGTCATCTACTTTATTTTGATCACCCTACTGATCAATTTTGAAAATGATAGCGATCAATCATCCATTACCGACTATAGCCATGCCATTTGGTACACCGTGGTTACACTGACCACCGTTGGTTATGGAGATTCCTACCCCGTCACCGTCTATGGTCAGTACATTGGGTATATTTTTGTCCTGCTTAGTTTAAGTGTGTATGGCCTTTTGGTGGGCCAGTTTGCGAGTATCATATCAACTATTAAAGAAAATAAAATGCTAGGTTACAACGGAACAACCCTCATGAACCATGTGGTAATAATTGGATGGAACGAATTCAGCCAAATGGTGGCCGACCAGCTGATAGGGGCCGGCAAGGATGTAGCAATAGTCACAGACAAACGTGACCATATAGACCATATAAGGGAAAAGTACCACCGGAATGGCGTATTTACACTTTACAGTGATTTTCAAAATTATGACATCCTGCACAAGACCAACATTGAAGATTCTAGTGTGGTGTTTGTAAACCTCCCCGATGACACTGAAAAACTTGTATATATCCTCAACCTGAAGAAAATATATGAAAACCTGGAATATGTCGTGACCATAGAAAATGCCAATCTTAAAAACACTTTCATTGGTGCCGGGGTAACAAATGCCATATCCCCCAATGAGATTTCGTCCAAGATACTGGCCAGCTACATGTTCGAACCAGATGTGGCCACCTATACGGAAGACATTATGTCATTTGCCAAGCACGAAAACGACTATGACATCAAGCAGTTTTTAGTGACCCATGACAACCCCTACCTTAACAAAACCTACCAGGAAGCATTTTTTGACCTGAAAAGAAGGTACAATACCATACTGATTGGTATCAGCAAGAAAGATAAGTCAGGCAAAAGAAAACTTATAAAAAATCCACTGGGTGAAGTAAATGTCAACCTTGGTGATTACCTCATCGTGATCCTCAATGGCACTTCTTTTGACCTTGTGTTGAAAATATTCAATGTAGAGGAAGGATATTTCAGGGATACTAAAAAACCATCATGAAGAAATTAACCATATACATATCAGCTTTTCTCCTATTGTCATGCTCTTGTGAAAACCGGGAAGTAAACCCTGAAACAGGACCTGACTTTAGCGAAATACACGACAACCTGGAATATCACTTCGATAGGGTAAAAATCGATGGCTATGAATACCTTATTTTGGAGCGGGACAGGAACAACCCGCATGAAGGGTTTGGTTTTATGGCCCTCAATGGCACCAGGATCGGGGGCAACCAGGATACGCTCCGGGCATATCTCAAAACGGTATTGGAGGTTCAGTCGGAAATATTGGGTTTGCTCAATGAAGAACCAAAAGAAGATGCTGCATTCAGGATAGATGAGATTTTGAAAAACAACTTATCCCAAATCAAGCCCTACCAAAGAAAAACGGACGCTGTAAGCAAAAAAGCCAAAGATTAATCTTTGGCTTTTTTTGAGAAAATTTTAGTTTTTAAAGCTTGGCAAAATATATTTTCAGGTCTTCCAGGACTGTTCTGGTCTCACTATCTACCACACCCATTTTCACTATATCCTTTGCCACTTTGATGGCATCAATCAGTTCATCTTCATCAGGAAACACTTCTTCCAAAATCCGGCAATAGGCAATCATAGACATCAATATCACTACAGCGGGAGAAGGTTTTTGACCTTTCAGCACTACAGCCTTTAAAATATCCCTTATTTCTTGTTCAAATGCATAATTGGCATTGTCCATCCTTTCAGATATAGGAATAAACAACAATTTGGTAGATTCTACACTGAGAATTCCCCTTTGAACCAGTAGCTCAATGATTTCATCCTGAACATGGTCAAACCCTGGGGCCAGCCTGTCAATAGTTGAAACTACGGTATCACCTCCCTGGCCAATACCTTTGAGCACACTATCCATAATTTTGTTTCCCGTACCACTGTTATCGTTTACTACTATTTTCCCACCCTGGAAACCAATTTTCTTTGATAGAGATAATTCTAAAATACAACTGGCAATCAAACCTTTGTCAATGGAATGTTCCGCAGCTGACAACAACCTTCCTTCATCATCATCCAATGCGATCAACATTAGCCCTTCTGCTATACTTAGTTTCATATTTGGTAATTAATTTTACTTAGATAAATTATACTGGTTAATATTATTTGAGTATTTTCTCAATGGTCAATCCCTGAACCAAAATTGAAAACACAACTACTGCATAGGTAGCTGCCACTATCAAATCTTTTACTGGCAAACTATCGGATAGCGATAGTGCCAATGCCACTGAGATACCACCCCTCAAACCACCCCAGGTAAGGATGATGATGGATTTAGGTTCGAATTTAACTCCAAGGGCTTCCATTGCCAACACCGGCAAAGATACACCTAAAAATCTTGCAGTCAATACTACAACTATTGCCAAGGCACCTATGGTTATGAATTCCGTTTCGAATGATTGTGCGATGACGATCATCTCCAATCCGATCAGAATGAAAAGTATGGCATTCAACGCTTCATCGAGCAAATGCCAGAATTTAAATACATATTCGCCGGTGGCATTGGCCAGGTGCTCGCTCCTGCCCTCATTGCCAATAAAGAGCCCCATAATTACCATGGCCAGGGGTCCGGAGACATGCAGTAGTTCTGCTATCCTACCACCTACCATCACCAGGGTAAGCGTCACGAGTACTTCCAGTTCGACATGGTCATTGTCTATATAATCAAGCAATTTGAACCCAAGAAAGCCAAACAAGGCCCCCAACAACAATCCTCCAAAAACTTCCTTCACAAAGAGGAACAACACTTCTCCCATATTGACACCACCTTCCTCTTCATGCCCTTCTGATTCACCGTGCTGAACATAATTGGCATATTGAACGGCATTTTCAGCCTTTGCATCTCCATTATCTTCATAAGCCATTTCATAGGTTGCCCCACTTCCTTCCAGCCTGGCTTCTTCACCATGGTGTTTTGTAGATGGATCAGCGATTCCAAGTATAGTAAGGAATATCACCACACCCACTCCATCGTTAAACAATGACTCCCCGGCAATTTTAATTTCAAGGCTTTTAACCAAGCCAAATTTTTTCACCAGCGCCAATACCGCTATAGGATCGGTTGGGGAGATAAGTGCGCCGAACAACAGACAGTATATGAGCTCGACATCCTTTCCTGCAATTTGAAAGGCATAGAACATCAGATACCCCACAATAAAGGTGGATAACAAGGTGCCCACTGTGGCCAGTACAATAACGGGTATTTTTTGATCCAGCAGTGTTTTAAGGTTCACTGAAAGTGCCCCTGCGAAAAGTAAAAAGTTCAACATTACGTTAAGCAACACCTCTTTGAAATCGAATGCCGCTATAATATGCTCGGCTCCTTGTACAATCGGGGGCATAAAATAGCCAAGCACCAAAATCACCACAGAAGATGCCAACGCTATGGCCATGAGACCAATAGTAGAAGGTAACTTCAGGAGTGTGATATTGACAAGAGTAAAAACAGCAGCTAGGAAAATTAAGAGCGTAATCAGGTCTAATATACCCATATTTCAACTATTTAGGTTTGGTGGTAAAAAATTCTAAAATTAATTATAATCAATAGTCATTCGGAAAGCAGAGCTCCCAAATAACTGACAAATTATCGTAATATACTGATTATTTGAGGTTCGAAAACCTATTTACCTTACAATAATAATAAAAATACTTACTTCTGTTAAAATATTATATGTCAAAATATAATTGGTTCAAGAGATAATTTTTATCATTCCGTTTTGGATTTTAAATCGATGATAATTTTTGGCGTTATTGAGTCATAGTGTTCCTACAGAACCAGGCCTTTATCAATTGGCGCATATTCAGTTTGAATGTTCCGGAGATAAGGCCAAAAGGATTGAATAACTTACACTTATCCCCAAAAAGGACAATACGCAAAACCTGACCGCATAAAACATACAGGACAATGGATTTTGCAATAATCAAGGTGCTTTTTTCGAATAATTGAATTTTTTCAACCACCACGAATATTATTTCGTTTACATTCTCTTTTTAATTAAATGAAAAATAATTTTGCGGCCTTGTTGGACAGTGGTCTTGCAAAATATAAGGTATCAGGAAAGCATGATTGGTCAAATGGAAAAAACTGTGGTAAAGAATTTTGTTATTGATTTTGACAGCACTTTTACAAGGGTGGAAGCATTGGATGTACTCGGTGAAATTTCACTGACAGGCCCAGACAAAAACGACATTCTCAACGACATCAAAAACCTGACCGATGCGGCCATGGCCGGAAACATCTCTTTCAGAGAGTCTTTGAATGGACGAATAAAGCTTTTGAAAGCCCATAAAGACCAGTTACCAGAGCTTATTGCTGTGCTCGAAACAAAGGTATCCAAGTCATTTATTCGCAACCGTGAATTCCTCACCAACCACGCCGACCATGTTTATATTATTTCCAACGGGTTTAAAGAGTTTATTTGCCCGATTGTGAAAGCATATGGCATCAAAGAGGAAAATGTTTTTGCCAACACATTCACATTTGATGAATCAGGCTACATCACAGGTTTTGATACCACCAACATACTATCCGGTGACAAGGGAAAACCTGCAGTAATCAAAGAGATGAACCTGGAAGGGGAAGTTTATGTGATTGGGGATGGATACACAGATTATGAGATCAGGGAGCATGGCATGGCAGAGAGGTTTTATGCCTTTACTGAAAACGTGTCGAGGGAAAAAGTGCTGGAAAAAGCAGACCACATTGCACCATCTTTAGACGAAATACTATATCATAACAAAATGGAGAGAGCACTATCGTATCCCAAAAACAGAATCAAAGTACTTCTGTTGGAAAACATTCACCCGGTGGGTGTCAACATCATGAATGAAGAAGGCTATCAGGTGGAAGTATTTCCAGCCGGCCTATCGGAGGATGAGTTGGTAGAAAAAATCAAGGATGTTTCTATTTTGGGTATCAGGTCCAAAACCAATGTCACCAAAAGGGTGATAGCAAACGCCAAAAAGCTAAAGGCCGTTGGTGCTTTTTGCATAGGAACCAATCAGATAGACCTTAAAGAATGCCAAAACAACGGTATAGCAGTATTCAATGCCCCCTACAGCAACACCCGCTCGGTGGTAGAACTGGCCATAGCTGAAATGATCATGCTGATCAGGAACCTCCCTGACAAGATAGTCTCTATGCACCAAGGCAAATGGGACAAATCTGCTAAAGGCAGCTACGAAATCAGAGGAAAAAAACTTGGCCTTATTGGGTATGGCAATATAGGCAAGCAACTTTCTGTCATCGGCGAGGCACTGGGCATGCAGGTTTATTATTACGACATCAACGAAAAGCTGGCTTTGGGGAATGCCACCAAGTGCAAGTCGCTCAAAGAATTGTTAAGTACCGTAGATGTGGTATCGCTTCACGTAGATGGAAGAAAGGAAAACAAAAACCTGATCGGTGCTCGCGAGTTTTCATGGATGAAAGATGGCATGATATTCGTCAACCTGAGCCGTGGACATGTGGTGGACATTCCTGAATTGAGAAAAAATATCGAAAGTGGTAAAATAGCGGGTACGGCCATAGATGTATTCCCGTCAGAGCCTTACAGCAATGCTGATGAATTCATCTCAGAACTGCGCACTATGCCCAACACCATACTGACACCACACATTGGTGGCAGTACCCTGGAAGCACAGGAAAACATAGCGGAATTTGTACCAACGAAAATCATCGACTACATCAACACGGGATCGACTACCAATAGTGTCAACTTCCCGAACATGACCCTGCCGGCTTTCGAAAATGCGCATAGGTTTATCCACATCCACCACAACCAACCCGGTGTTCTGGCGGAGATCACCAACACACTGGCTTCCCATGACATCAACGTGGTGGGACAATATTTGAAAACCAATGAAACCATTGGTTATGTGATTACCGACATCAACAAGGACTATGATCCTTCTGTGACCAAGGAACTCAAAAAGATAGAGGGTACGATCAAGTTCAGGGTGTTGTATTAAGATTTGGAGTTGACCTCATTTTGAATCTAGCAGAATTTCTGTGGGTATCCAGAAAAAGTCTAATTTAGCTTTCAAAAATGATGTTTGAAGGTTTGCACCAATCTCGGGAAAGTCATTCCGCAGCAAAGCGGAGGAATCTTTACCAATTGGACAGTTCTTTGTTTCGGCAAAGATGTCTCCATTGCATTGCGACATGACGCTTTGAGTGGTCGTTTGTAGAGTCCTAATGGACATCCTACTTTCTAAAAGGGGTTCCTAAAGGTTTTTTGCATGTTCTGGACTTGTCATTGCGCAGCAAAGCACCTGTCGATGGGGCAGGAACAATCCGGATCACAAACAAAAATTACTAAGTTCTGCTAAATTTAGCTTTTGGCTTTTTTAGGAAGATACAATTACCCAACAGATTTTCCGCTTGATCCATGAATAGGTGAAAGGAGGATCAGATTGAAAATAAAAAAGCCTTTAGTTGATACTAAAGGCTTTATTGTGTTAAGGCGACAAGGTTAATTAAACCTCCTATATTTAAGGATTTGAGCTGCCAAACCAATTCAACCTTCCACTGTTATCCCCGAGGGGTCCTGTCCGGCAAATGCTGAACAAGATGTGGCCCGGTTTAGCCAGTAGGCTTCACTCGGTCTTATTAAAACGTTAGGTTTAATAACAATATAGTCTGCCTTAAGCAACTTGGGCAAAGGTATCCAAGCGTGCGACAATATGCAATGAACGCGGGGCAAATTCTCCTGGTTGAAATTAAATTTATACATTTTCTTTTCCACGAATCAAGATTTTATGAACATTGCACCTATGAAAAAAATCTACTTTACTCCCGGGCCTTCAGAGGTCTATTTTACCGTTGAGCAACACCTGAAAAATGCATTTAAAGAACAGGTGCCATGCATCAGCCACAGGGGAAAAGAGTTTATTGGCATTTATAAAGAAACCGTAGATAACATCAGGGCTTTGCTCAATCTCCCTGATAATTTCCATATAGTTTTCACCACTTCGGCTACCGAGGTTTGGGAAAGGATTTCTGAGAACCTGATTGAAGAAAATTCTTTTCACCTGGTGAATGGTGACTTTTCCAACAAATTTTACAAAGCGGCAAAAGCTCTTGGCAAAAACGCCATTTTACATGAATCCACCGCCGGTACCTGTGCTGATGTCAATCAATTGGCTGTACCTGATGGAGTAGAACTGATAGGCATGGCCCAAAACGAAACCAGCACCGGGGCAGCACTCCCACTAGAGGATATATACGCCATCAAAAAAGCGAATCCCGACAAATTGGTGGTTGTAGATGCTGTGAGTTCACTGCCTGTTGTGGATATTGATTTCAACCAGGTAGATTCCGTGTATTGCTCGGTACAAAAATGCTTTGGGCTACCGGCAGGATTGGGGGTATGGATTTTCAATGACAAGTGCCTGGCAAAGGCCGAACAACTTCAGTCAAAAGGCAAATTTCATGACACCTACCATTCTATTTTTAACCTGGTAAAGTTTACAGAAAAGTATCAAACGCCCTGCACACCTAATGTGCTCAACATCTATCTGCTGGGCAAGGTTGTAGGCGATATGTTAAACAAAGGTATAGATGCAATCCGCAGGGAGTCCAATTACAAATCGGCGTTGCTCTACAACCTTTTTGAGAACCACGGACAACTTTCCGCTTTTGTGAAAGAAAAGCAACACCGCTCGCTGACTGTTGGTGTGGCTGAGGTGACAGGTGGATCTGCTACGCTCATAGACACCTTGTCGGCAAAGGGCATGGTGACTGGAAGCGGTTATGGTGAATTCAAAAAGTCCCACATTCGTATAGCCAATTTCCCCACACACTCCAAAGAGCAGATGGAAATGTTGGTTGATACTATTGATGGAATGGAATTTTAAACAATTTTAGGCTTGAATCAGCTGCCTCTATTCCTTAATGAAGTAAACTGTAGTTGCTTTTATCAATCGAATTGATCCATTGGCTTGAAAAAAAAAGCTCAATGTGAATTAATGTGGGTGCCGAGAAAAGCAACAGGTATTTGCCAGTACAAATCAAACCACTAGCGTTAACGGCTGGCTTGGACTCTCCCAACACTTCCAATAGTTTGGTAAAATGTAATTTGTACCGTATGGAAACGAAATTTCAATTTGTCCTTTCACACGGTTCTGATAGTATTTTGATAAGGGCAGAATCGAACAGGTTACTTGAAGTAACCTGTTCAATTTAGAGTGGGACAAAATGTGCAACAAGGCTATCCACCATAAATCGTCCAGAGCTAAAAAATAGCATCCTTGCCAGTGTCAATTTTGCCATTCAACCTCGCATTAAGAAATCGTTGAGCAAAAATCAGCGATTCTGTAGCCTTCAGAAGCGAGATAACCGCCCCACCTACAAAACAATTTCGACCTACACCCTATACCATCGCCTAAACGGCAAGCCGAATGTTCTATAAATGATCCGGGACTTTTTTAGTTTCACAGAGCCATAGGATTTAACAATAAAAATAGCCATTTTCACTCATCCAAATTAAGTTAGTTGTTGGAGTATTGAATTATTTCGAGTTAAATTTGCACTCTAAATCCCCAACCTATGTACGCTTTCAATAAAATACTGGTCGCTCTCGATCATTCTCCGTTGGACAAGGAGTTGATTGATGCAGCCTCATTCATTTCCACTCTATCAAAAACCAAGGACATCTATTTCATCAATGTTGTCAAGGATTTGAATATTCCTAAAAGCATTAAAAAGGAATTTCCAGATATTTTATCCAATGCGGTACAAGAAAGAACGGGCGAAATTGACAAGCTTGTAAAGGAAAATTACAACTACAAACAGGCCAAGCAACACATAGAGATCAAATCGGGAAACCCACTCAGGGCCATCCTGAAGTTCAGCATTGAAAAGAACATTGACCTGATACTCGTTGGGAGAAAAAGCAACAGAAAAGATGGTGGCATTATAATCAACCGTCTGGCCAGAAAAGCCGCCTGCTCGCTGTTGGTGATACCTGCCGGTTACAAAAAGCAGGTGAAGAAAATATTGGTACCCATTGATTTTTCTGACTATTCTACAGAAGCCCTGAAACAAGCCATAGACTTAGCAGTGCCCAACCTCCCACATGTGAAAATTTACACCCAAAACGTCTTTCAGGTGCCAAACGGATACCGGTACACGGGCAAGTCATTTAAGGAGTTTGCGAGCATAATGAGGGAAAATGCAGAGAAAGACTACAAGGTACTGATGCATAAAATAAATACGAAGGGAGTGGATATAGAACCAGTATATACACTGGATCGCAGCGACAATATCATTTCCAAAATATACAGCACGGGACTCAGGCTGCATGCAGATGCGATTGTTATAGGAGCCAAGGGACGTACGGACACCACTTCTATATTCATTGGCAGCAGTGCGGAAAAACTGATACATATTGATTCTACGATCCCTATTATGGTAGTAAGGCCTAAAGGCAAACGGGCCGGGATTATAGAGATGTTGAAGGATATATAATTAGTAAGGGCAACAAGAGGGGCACCTCTTTCCATCAGTCTGGTTCTGAACCTCTGAATTTATCCAAAAACTCATTGACTATCCTGCATTCCTCCTCGGAAAACTGGTTGATACTGTCTTCAAACTTGTTCATCTCAACATCAATAGTTTCAAGCAATTCAAGCCCTTTTTCGGAGATCAGCACATCTACTGCCCTCCGATCCACATCATTTTGTTGGCGGTGAACCAACCCCTTCGCCAATAATTTATCCACAATGCGGGAGGCATTGGACATGCGGTCCAGCATACGCTCTATCAGCAAGTTGATGGTAGCACTGTTGGGGTATTGGCCTCTGAGTATCCTCAGCACATTGTATTGGGCAGTCGTAAGCCCATGGGGCTTAAACAATTTGTTTTCCTGCTCATTCATCCAATTACTGGTGAAAATCAAATTGATGATTACTTTATGAAATTCACTTTTGAATGTTTTCTGTTTGATGTCCTTACTTATCCCCATTGCTGCCGTTTTATTTGCAAATGTATCTAATGTCACGACATTAATAAATTATCTTCCAGAGATATCCATCTATTATCTGCTCTAAAATGTATGGCGCATTTCAATTTGGGCTTACATCTTTATCGAACAAAGGGTGATATTGATTATTTTACATGAGCATAAACCCTCTACGTGTCATGAACACCCATAAACTCACCCTTTTCCTGCCCAGGATAATCGTAGCATTCATCCTCTTACAAACACTGTTCTTTAAATTCGGGATTGGTGGCCAGGAAGCCCTACAGGAGTCACAGGAAATATTTGGTGCCATTGCTTTGGCCACACTTGGAAGCGCAGATTACGAACCTCTGATGAGAATTGGAACAGGGATACTGGAATTAGCAGCATCTATTCTAATATTGCTTAATGCCACAGCCTATATTGGGGCCTTTCTATCAGCGGCTTTGATGGCTGGTGCGTTGTTGTCCCATTTCCTTTTCATTGGTATTGAGGTGAGGGGAGACAATGGGCAATTGTTTATTATGGCACTCATCGTCTTTATATCCTCCGTAAAGGTCATTTTTGACAATTGGCGGAGGGTAACAAACCTGATAGCCAGGAAATAATTGGTATCGCCGCTCTAACGCAAACCACACCATACGACTGTTATTTGATCACAAATGAGCCACTCCCCATTCTGTAGTCATCGGTATAGACTTCCACCTGGTGTTTGCCTATGTCGTAATCGCTACCTTTGTTGTAAAGGAAAGACATGCTTTGCTTTGTCCTGTCGTAAAGTATTTCCTGTTTTGCAGTATAAAACATTTCCCTACCTTCAAACATAAATGAGCCTGATCCGGATGCCACATCAAACAAAACATTGTTGCCCGGATCAGAGATTTTAATCATGATATCCTTTCCTTCTATAGGAGCCACTTTGTTTTCGTTGATGTCGAACTGAATTTTCAAATGGTCAACATGGCGGTTTCTGAACTCCCCATCCCTTTCTTTTCCATTGCCCGATACCGCCAATATTTTCATACCTTCTATTTTCAACCTTGAAGCTACAGCTACTTTTTCCTCCAATTCTGTTTTGCTGCTTTCCAGATCGCGCAGGGATTCATTCAGTTCATTTTTCTCGGTTTTCAGCACAACATTCTCTTTATTCAACTCTTCATTCAGCAGCTTCAGTTTGGCAATTTCTTCATCCTGATTGACCAGCAGCTGCTGATACCCATCCACCTTGTCTTTTAATCCGGCTATTTGTCTGTATGCCCTTTTTCTGAATTCCCTTTTCTCCTCCTCCAGTTGTTCCCGAATCTTCACCAGGGTATCAATTTCTCCACCCAGCTGTGATATCTCCAGGATTTTTTTATCGAGTTCTCCTCCTATGGAATCCAGGCTATAGTAAGCTTCGTCCAATTCTTTGTCTGTCCTGGCTTTCTCTTCCGATAGCTGTTGGTTTTCTATAAACTTATAAATCAACCCAGCCCCTACCACTACAGCAAAAATGGCCAGCACGGCCACCAATATATTCTTTTTAGGTGCTTCCTTAGGCACTCTTCCTTCTCCTTGTACTTCTTGCATCTTTTTGTTTCGATTAAAACTGCAAAAATAGGGTTTAATTGCATTTTACCAAGAAATCGGGGAAGTACCGCCCATTGCGTTCGTTTGCCCCGACTAAAGGATGGAATTCAAAGGACATTAAAGGTGAAGTTCATGAGGTTTCCATAAATTTCACTGCATTGTACAACTTTTGATTGATTGCAAATCACAGCGGGTAATACTCTTCATGTTTCGGGGTTGTTCATCTAAACTAAGGGTGTAAACTAAAAAAGCTAAAGAGCGCTAAATATTACACATAAATAAACCTATGACAGTCAAATTACCGTCACAGCCCATCTCAATGAGCTTTACCTTTTTATATGCACATACATTTACTACAACATTTCAACTTAACTCGAAAAAATTAGAGCTATTCAGACCATAACCATTGCATAACTGCCCCCCTTTAAGGGAATGGGTTCTTGCTGTATCTCAAATCATCTTAGTTGGTCTAAACCCCAAACATGGTTTTATTCTTGGCCTGGTAGGTGATGCATTTGGACATGAGCCCCCGCCCATTGAAACCTAAATTTTTAATGATTGAGGGTTTTGGTAGGTGTTCCAAAAACGCACTATATAGATGAATGATCCTTTTACTTAGTAAAAAAGGGTAATCTCTTTTCGGATTACTGCCTTCCTAATGTTTTTATAGTCACTTTTAGTGATATAATCTTGGATTAGGTTTCAGTAAATTCAAGACAGATTCTACTTCATCAATAAATTTTATGGCTGAATTCTCAGATCACTCCCTTAGCAGGTATTCGATGTTTTCATGATAGTCGATTTTCGCATCATCCGACCATATTATTTCCATAGGATTACTTGAAGAGGTCAGGGTATTTCTGTTTTGTGGATTGTCTTACCTCATCGTCTGAATGAACTTTTCCAGCAGCAATGGACTTTAAGCCTTGGTCAATAGCTGATTTTTCTTCTTCAGTAACTACTCTGTCGGCTTTTTCCTGGCTAATCTTCTGAAGAGCCTTAAATTGTTTGATGACCGATAAATCATTCACACCTGTCAGCCATTGTATCAGATGTAATTTCTCGGTTTGTAAATCCATAATTGATATTCATTTGTTTAAAGTTAACATTTTTTGTTCATTTGTTGGTTCCTACCCGATTGCTCATAGTCCTCTTCTTACCTCCTCAAGACATAGTCCTCCTTTTCTAATTCCTTTCTGAAGAATACGATCCCGATATCAAACAGGTCTATGGTAAGGGTGACTTCCACTTCTTGCCGGATTTGGTCCCAGGCCTGTGTCATTTCTTTCGACCAATGGATGTCGTCAAATATGAGTACGGAATGCTCATGGATATAGGATTTGCAGCGATGGTAATAACCCATAGTGGCATCATAGGTGTGATGCGCATCAAATAAAATAAAATCAAGCCTGTTCACCCTGTTGAAAATATGGTCAAGCGCCTGGTCGATGGGCTGATTGAGCAGTTCAATTTTGGAGCTGCTAAACCCGGAAAAATTATGGGTCGCTACAGAGGCGATTTCCGGGCAACCCTCTACGGTAATAACCTTTTTCACGCATAACGGGGAAGCCATGTACATGGTATTGACCCCTAGCGATGTGCCCAATTCCAAAACCGTCGCAGCACCCACATGTTCAATGAGCCTGGAATATAGGCGTGAGTTCCTGGGTGTAGTGAGTCCATATCGGGCTATTGCTGAGATTTTCCTTCTCTCATTCTTCGAAACCAAAGACCCGGCTCCCAGGTCATGTATTTTAATTTCCTTGTGGTTCGCCCGAAGGCTTCCCCTTACTTTTTCTATCCCTTCGAATATCGGGTTGGTATTTTCTTTACTTATGATGTCCTTATACAGGCCATAAATGAACGGAGAATGAAGTGAATGCTCGTCCATGGCATCCAACCAATAGCTAACATAACTTCGAACCTGAAATAATTTCTGAGCTGAGACCAAACTACTACACAGCTATACAGCCCTAATTTAGTCTTTCTGATGTGATCATTGTGAATTCCGGAATTGAAACCTCAAAGGTCTTTCCGTCAAGCATTCTTTCCATTAGATAGGTACCAAACATCTTTCCAACACCAGATTTCAGGTTGCAGCCAGATATGTATTGGTGGTCGTTACCCGGCTCGAGGATCGGTTGTTGTCCGACTACACCTTCGCCTTCTACCTCATGTGTGGTATAGCCAGCATCGCTAATGAACCAATGCCTTCTAAGCAACTTGATAGTATGCTCACCCTGGTTCACTATGGTTACTTTGTAGGTGAACACATAGTGATATTGCCGTGGGCTGGAATACTCAGGTTGGTATTCTGTTTCCACCGTTACCCGTACTCCTTTGGTAATTTCTGATACCATAAATTGTTTTATGAAAGAAATAATTAATTGAACGAAATTCAATTTAATTTAGAAGCCTAATTAAGACAATTTATTGCGATATTAAAAGACCTATGGATGTAAAAATTGAAGAAAGTTGGAAAGTAAGGTTAAGGAAAGAATTCGAAAGCGAGAATTTTAAACAATTAGTTAAATTCATAAAGTCTGAGTACCAAAACGGTAAAATTTATCCACCCGCCAAAGATATTTTCAATGCCTTCGATTATTGCCCGTTTGACAAAACACGGGTCGTCATTATTGGGCAAGACCCCTACCATGGGCCTGGTCAGGCACATGGGTTGTGCTTTTCAGTAAACAAAAATGTAAAGGCACCACCATCGCTGGTTAACATTTTCAAGGAAATACAGGACGACCTTGGACTGCCCATTCCAAACCATGGCAACCTCGAACACTGGGCCCATCAGGGTGTATTGTTGCTCAACGCCACACTTACGGTGCGCGCGAGTCAGGCGGGTTCCCACCAAAACAAAGGCTGGGAAATATTTACGGATGGCGTCATCAAAATACTGTCTGAAACCAAAGAGAACCTTGTCTTTTTACTTTGGGGGGCCTACGCCCAAAGAAAGGGTGCCGTTATAGACAGAAGCAGGCATCTTGTGTTGGAATCTGCCCACCCCTCACCTTTTGCCGTACATCGCGGGTTTTATGGCAACAAACATTTTAGCAAAACCAATGACTACCTTGCCTCAAAAAATTTAACCCCCATTAATTGGTAAACGGTTGGATAAAATTTTCAAAAAATATTAGCTTTAAGCAGAATATCAATGAAAATAACTCAATAATAAGACATGAAGGGAATATCACCAGTATTACGGACATTAGGGATTGTAGCAGCAATTGGCATTCTTTATTATTTCAACCAAAATGTGGTCAGCAAAAAACTTGACGATTGGTTCGCTACGGCACCAGACGACCACCTCACCTCAGCACGCAGGGCTGCCGACAACAATGCGATCGATGCTTGCCTAAAAGAAATAGACATTGCCATCGTGGAAATGGAAGACATAGAGGTTTTTTCCGATAGTGTATCCAAAGGACTGATCGAAAAGTCCATTGAAGACCTGAGAATACTCGAAAACCACATCGTAAACCATGAACTGAACGTGGATGAGTTGAATCTGGTGTTTGCCAAAGGCATCAATAGCCTGGCCTATACCTACCTCAAAATATCGGAAGATGAATTAAGGCACGACCATGAAATAAAAGCAGTCCACTCGCTCAAAATTGTGATCGACCACCTGTACAATTCGATGGGGTTTCTCAGTAAAAGAAATATTGATGAGGAAATGGTGCTGATCCGCCATATTTATTCTGTAATAGACAGCATTGAGCAAACAGATAATTTTGATTTCCACTCCCTTGACATGCTCTTCGATGAAATAGAACACATCATATCAGAAGAAGAATCGAAGCTGATGGAACAACGAGCGAATGGGGCTTGATGCCCCATCTTTTTGGATCAAGCGTACAACCTGTGGGGTAATTGTATCTTTCTGAGAAAGCTAAAAGGTAAATTTAGCAGAACTTAATATTTTTTTGTTTGCGGTCCGGATTGTTCCCACCCTATCGCAGGTACTTTGTAAGCCTGCGGTCGTACACATCTGGTTTAGTTTGATGTGTGCGTTTAGTTTAGCGGGATGTTTACCTTATCTACTGAACACCGCTACCTGCTTTACAGCCAGCCTACCGATATGCGCAAGAGCTTTGACTCCTTGTCTG
>JAVKDJ010000068.1:0-54597 GCA_040222275.1 Cyclobacteriaceae bacterium | reverse complement strand
CGTTAAGTTAAGTTGAACCGTCATCGCGAGGAATCGAAGCGATCTCATCAAAATGGGCAGATAGCATTAAACAGAAAGACTGCCGCGCTACGCTCGCAGAGACGAAAAGCTTAACTTAACGACATTGGGCTCGCACCAGCGCAACCTCATTATAGGTTTGACTTCACTACAGGCCTTTCAGACAAGTTTTCAGTTAATTCATTTTCCGTTAATGGTTCCATTCACACCTTTTCCATATCTAAAAAAACTTTTACCATTCCTTCTAATGGCTGTGGTGATGGGCTCATGTACACAGAGCGCAGAGGAAGCCACCGGGGAAGAGGTTGGAGAAAAACTTTTTAAAGTGCTCAAAGGAGATGCCACCCAACTTCTTTTTAAAAATACCATCCCTGAGAATGAAAGGATGAACAGCATGACCTACGAATACTACTACAATGGTGGAGGAGTGTCAATCGGAGATGTCAACATGGACGGTCTGCCGGATGTGTACCTTACAGGCAACATTACCCCAAACAAGCTGTACAAAAACCTGGGCGGAATGCGCTTTGAAGACATTACCGATGTTTCAGGTTTAAAGGACACCCCAAGTTGGACCACTGGCTCCACCATGGTAGATTTTAATGAAGACGGGATCATGGACATTTATGTCTGCCGTTCAGGAAAATTGGAAGAAAGTCAACGAGCCAATCAGTTTTTTATATCGGTTGGTTTGAAAGATGGTCATCCGGTTTATGTAGAAAAAGCGGAGGAATTGGGCTTAAATGATGCCGGATATTCTACCCAGGCCATTTTCCTTGATTTCGATAAGGACAATGACCTGGATGCTTTTGTGCTCAATCACAACGTGAACGTACAGCCATATTATGACGTGGCTGGCATTAAAGCCAAAAGGCATTCCTGGGTTGGCGACAGGTTGTATGAAAATGTAGATGGGCGATTTCAAGACATAAGCGAACGTGCCGGCATTTTGGGAAATGAAATGGGCTATGGACTGGGCGTGTCTGCCGGTGACGTAAACAATGACGGCTGGCCCGATTTGTACATAGCCAACGACTACTCCGAGCACGACTACCTTTACCTCAACAACCAGGATGGTACCTTTCAAGAGGCTTCTTCCCAGGCCTTTGGCCATGTTTCCAACTATTCGATGGGCACGGACATGGCTGATTTCAACAACGACGGCCTGCTCGATATTGTGGCGCTGGACATGGTGGCCGAAGACAATTACGGCATCAAAACCAGCATGAGTGGTATGGATCCGGGGCTTTTCAACAGGCACGTTGAAAATGGTCTTCAACACCAATATATGTTCAATTCCCTGCAATTGAACCGTGGCAATGGGCAGTTCAGCGAGGTGGCACAGATGGCAGGTATTTCAAATACAGATTGGAGTTGGGCTCCCTTATTTTTGGATATAGATGGCGATGGCTGGCAGGACTTGTTTGTTACCAATGGGCTCAAAAGGGATTTTAGAAACAATGATTTTAGAAAATATAAGATAAAACGCCTCGAATCGGCAGAGAAAAACCCATCTACTG
Organism: Cyclobacteriaceae bacterium; assembly: GCA_040222275.1. Classification (GTDB taxonomy): domain Bacteria; phylum Bacteroidota; class Bacteroidia; order Cytophagales; family Cyclobacteriaceae; genus CAXBNB01. The sequence goes on along the minus strand of JAVKDJ010000068.1, from coordinate 53,059 downwards.
ATAAAAAAAGGTTGATCAGGGAATTGGTGGCCATGACCCCCACCAGAAAAAAAGCCAATTATGTGTTCAAAAACAATGGCGACCTGACTTTTACAAAGAAAACCCAGGAATGGGGAATAGACATACCTACCTATTCCAACGGGTTGGCGTATGCCGATTTGGACAATGATGGCGACCTGGATTTGATTGCCAACAATGTGAACGACCACCCATTCATTTACCGCAACGAAAGTGCAGGAAACTTCCTGAAGGTCACATTGGCCGGGCCAAAGGGAAATGTAGACGGCATAGGGGCAAAGGTCAAACTGAAAAATGAGGCAGGAATCCAGGTAAGGGAACATTACCTGACAAGAGGCTATCAATCATCCTCTTCCAAAGGGTTGGTTTTTGGGCTTGGAGCTGATAAAAACACTGCAGAAATCCAGGTGGTTTGGCCTGATGGTAAAACACAGACCATCAGAAATATAGGAGAGAAAAGAGAGCTGAAGCTTGAATACAGGAACGCCACAAGCTCAATCTTATCAGAGCCTCAAGGTTTTTTTAGGAAAAATAATGACCTGGCCCCTGGAATGAATATTGATTTTGTTCACAAGGAAAACCCGTTCGATGATTATAAAAGGGAAGGACTGTTGCCGCATAGGATGTCCCAGTTGGGCCCGGGGATGGCAGTGGCCGATGTGAACGGTGATGGCCTGGAGGATTTCTACATAGGAGGTGCGGCAGGTCAAAGCGGCTGCCTTTATACCCAAAGCAAAAATGGTGGGTTTATACCATTGAGTACGGAGACCTGGTGGCTTGATAAGGCTTATGAGGATGTCGGGGCACTGTTTTTTGATGCCGATAATGATGGGGACATGGATTTGTATGTGGTGAGCGGGGGAAATGAAGCCGAAATGATTTCCGGAGCTTATCAGGACAGGTTGTATCTTAACAGGTCAGGACAATTTGAAAAAAGTAACGCCCTACCCGTTATGAACCAAAGTGGTTCCCGTGTCAGAAGTGCAGACTTTGATCTCGACGGGGATCAGGATTTGTTCGTAGGTGGCAGGCAAATACCCGGAAAATATCCCTATCCAGCTGACAGCTACATCCTCAGAAATGATGGAGGGCAATTTGTAGATGTTACCAATGAGCTGGCTCCTGGCCTCAAAAAACTGGGAATGGTGACCGATGCAGTATGGTGTGACTATAACAACGATGGTGACATAGATCTGGTGGTAGTGGGTGAATGGATGCCGGTTACCTTGTTCAAAAACGAAAATGGCCAGTTTAAACGGGAAGGGCAAATCCAGGGATTGGAACATTTGACTGGTTGGTGGGCTAGCATTGTGGCTGAAGATTTTGACAAGGATGGCGATCTGGATTTTGTGGTAGGCAACAACGGCCTGAACTACAAATACAAAGCCACAACGGAAGAAACCTTTAATGTGTATGCCGATGATTTCGACAACTCAGGGTCGATAGATATTGTCCTGGGCTATTACAATGAGGGCACCCTCTATCCTTTGCGGGGCAGACAATGCTCGTCACAACAAATGCCCTTTATCGAACAAAAATTCCCTAGCTACAAGGAGTTTGCAAGGGCAAGCCTTTTGGATGTGTATGGCAAACAAAATATTGCCAAAGCACTTGAGTACAAGGCGCACACTTTCGCTTCCATTTATTTGGAGAACCACGGAGGAAAACACTTCGAACCGACACCACTTCCACAGATGGCCCAAATTTCATGCATCAATCAAATGCTCGTTGATGACCTGAATGGCGATGGACATGCAGATGTAGTTCTGGCTGGAAATAATTTTAGCACAGAAGTAGAAACGCCCCGCAATGATGCCGGTATAGGGCTTGTGCTTCTTGGAAATGGCCGGGGGAGTTTTGAAACATTGGACACACATACCACTGGTCTCTATTTGGCCAGGGATGTAAAAGACATGGCCTTCATCGGTCTGGGAGGTAAGAAAAAAGCATTGCTGGTCGCAAATAACAATGACAAAGTAGAATTATTTGACTTGAATTTTGATGAAGAAGAATAGAAAATTTAGAGCTGGCGTTTTAGGATTGATGATGGTCCTCGTATCATCGGTTCAAGGACAGGATTCGAAAAAGGATAGCTTTCCCCTTGAGTATGCTGATATATTGAATGTGAAAGGTACACCCGCAGAACCTTCATCGTTAATGCCATACAGCTTTACAGACCTTGGCGCCTGGCATCAGTTTTCACTTCCACCACAAAACACGGATTTCGGGGGCTTTGTAGGGCCATATATCCTTTCCCATCAGAACGGGGTGTGGTTGGGAAAGTCACCGGCCAAATTGCAACTATACGATTCCAGTGGGGATGTTCTTGTCATCAATCCAAGCAGTGTTGAGTCTCATTACCTTCCAGGCAGTCTGGTGCAAACGTACCGGGCAGGCTCGTTGACGGTAGAGATTACCCTGATTTTCATTTCAGGACGCACCTCGCTTCAGCTAACTAAAATATCCGCAGTAAACAGCCCTCAATCCTTCGTGCCGAAATGGGAGGGGGATGTATGGTTGGAAAATGCCGGCTTTGTTTTGGGCGATCAGCTGCAAGTATCATTTAATGAGGAAGACATCAAAGCCACGTATTTCTTTTCCTCACCAACAGAAAAGCCTTTTTTAAGCGATGGTAAAAAGGCTTTTGAGATCAGTGGCAATGGCATGGTAAGCCTTCAGAAGGATACCAACTGGACATCTGCCATGGCCTATTCATTGACTTTCAACGATGAAGAACTAGAACTTGAAAAGAAGTTGGTACAAACGGCCTTTAATAATTTGGACAGTACATTCCAGGCCAACGTCCAAAGATGGCGGGGGTATTTGGAAAGGTCAGGAATTGATGAAAAAAAACAGCAGCTGGAAAAAGGGCTTGTTCAGACCAGGCTTAAGGCGGTTGAAACATTGTTAACGAATTGGAAAAGCCCAGCCGGGGAATTGAAGCATCAAGGGGTATTCCCTTCCTATGCCTATCGTGGCTTCCATGGTTTTTGGGCTTGGGATTCGTGGAAGCATGCTGTAGCCCTTGCCCAATTGGACGATACTTTGGCCAGGGATCAAATCCAGGCCATGTTTGACTACCAGAACGAACGGGGCATGGTGGCGGACTGCATTTTTCGGGACACACTGATCGAGAAGCACAATTGGAGGGATACCAAGCCACCACTGGCAGCCTGGGCAGTATGGGAGGTTTACAACCGGACCGGTGATATCGATTTCGTCAAAGAAATGCTCCCTAAATTGGAGGCATACCACCAATGGTGGTACCTCGACAGGGACCATGACCAAAACGGCCTGTGTGAATACGGTTCCACAGATGGCACCAGGGTAGCGGCTGCCTGGGAAAGCGGCATGGACAATGCTGTGCGATTTGATGAAGCCGAGCTATTACAAAACAATTCAGGGGCCTGGTCACTCAACCAGGAGTCTGTTGACCTGAACGCCTACCTCTATGCAGAGAAGGTGTATTTATCAAAACTAAGGGAAGCCCTTGGCGATACCAGTCAGGCCAAAAAATTAATGCTTGAAGCCAACCATTTGAAAAAACTTATCCAACAGGTGTTTTACGACGAAGGTTCGGGGTATTTCTACGACAGAATGATCGATGACGGTTCTTTGGTGAAGGTCATCGGACCGGAGGGTTGGATTCCTTTGTGGACGGGTGTTGCCACAAAGGAGCAGGCCAGTGGTATCAGGGATATGCTCATAGACACCAGAAAGCTCAACCCCAGGGTGCCTTTTCCTACCCTGGATATTTCCCATACCGATTTCGACCCCACCGAAGGCTATTGGCGTGGGCCGGTGTGGATCGATCAGGCCTGGTTTGCCATCAAAGGCCTGGAAAAGTATGGCTTTGATAAGGAAGCCAGGGAATTGTCGCAGAAGCTGCTGGACAACTCCAAAGGACTGACCCAAAAAGGTGTGCCCATACGGGAAAATTACCATCCGATTACCGGAGAGGGGCTCAATGCCAACCATTTCAGCTGGTCGGCTGCCCATATATTGTTGTTGACAGATTGACATTTAGAGAGATGAAGAATTATTTGATCGTATTGATGATTGGCCTGATGATGTGCAGGCAACAGTCGGAGCTTGAGGGTTACCTCGAAAACCCACAACTGATTTCGGTGAACAGGGAGGAGGCCCATGCCACTTTTTTTCCTTATGAAAACAGGCAACTGGCCGCAGCAGACCAAAAACGAAAATCTCAAAACTTTCTTTCACTGAATGGTACGTGGCAATTTCACTATTCAGAAAACCCGGAAAGCAGGCCTAAAGATTTCTACCTCGATACCTATAATACCGATGGGTTTGACAAAATTCAGGTTCCTGGCAACTGGGAAGCGCAGGGATTTGGTACACCATACTACCTGGACGAAGAATACCCCTTCGAACCCAACCCTCCTTACATCCCAAAAGACAATCCTGTAGGGTCTTATAAAAAGACTTTCCAATTGCCTGAAGACTGGTTAGGGCAAAATGTTTTTATCTACTTGGGGTCTGTGCGTTCTGCCATGTTCCTCTGGGTCAACGGCAATCAGGTTGGTTTTTCCAAAGGAAGTAAAACACCAATGGAGTTCAATATCAGCCAGTACCTGAAGGCCGGCAGCAATACCATTGCAGTGGAGGTATATAGATGGAGCGATGCATCATATTTGGAGGGGCAGGACACCTGGCGCATCAGTGGTATAGAGCGGGATGTTTATCTCTACAAAACACCTCGGGTTAGGATACGGGATTTCTTTGCAAAAGCCTCCCTGGACAATGCTTACAAGGACGGAATGCTCGATCTGACTGTAGGGTTTTCAAACCCGGACAGGCAGAAGGTGGAAGATACACTGCTGGTGGAATTGTTGAACGATGAACATAAAGCCCTTTTGTCCGAAACCATAGAGGTTGCCTTTCAAAGTGACTCCTATTCGATTTCATACATGAAGACCGTGCCAGACCCAATGAAATGGTCGGCGGAAACACCCTCACTTTACACCCTCTTGATCAGCCATATCAGCGGAGGAGATACCCTGGAGGTGGTCAGCAGTAAGGTGGGGTTTAGAAATGTAGAAGTAAAGGGGCAGCAACTATTGGTCAACGGGAAGCCCGTGTACATCAAAGGGGTCAATAGATGTGAGTGGGATCCTTATCTGGGCAGGTATCAGACACCCTCATCTATGGAAAGGGACATAGTAATGATGAAGCAATCCAATATCAATGCCGTGAGGGCGAGCCATTATCCGAATGATGAGTACTGGTACAAACTTTGCGATCGATATGGCCTGTATGTGGTGGATGAAGCCAATATTGAAACACACGGGATGCAGTTTCATCCCAATTCATATCAGGAAATCAGCAACAACCCCGATTGGCAGGCAGCCATGCTGGACAGGTCGGTGCGGATGGTGGAGCGCGACAAAAACCACCCGAGTATCATCATTTGGTCGCTGGGCAATGAGTCAGGTGACGGCTCCAATTTTGAGCATAATTATCGATGGATAAAGGAGAAGGACAACACCAGACCAGTGCAATATCAGGAAGCCTGGTACGCTGCACACACCGACCTGGTAGTGCCCATGTACAAGGATGTCAAGTTTATAGAAGACTTTGCCCGAAAAAATGACAACCGGCCCCTGATCCTATGTGAGTACGCCCATGCCATGGGCAATAGTGTAGGCAACCTTCAGGACTATTGGGATGTAATGGAGGCCTACCCAAACCTTCAGGGTGGGTTTATCTGGGACTGGGTAGATCAGGCATTTGCGAAAAAAAACTCAAATGGTACTGAAATATGGGCCTATGGAGGTGATATGGGCGACCCCCAACACATGAACGATTCCAGTTTTTGCGCCAATGGCCTGGTGTATGCAGACCGTACCCCATATCCCTATCTATGGGAAGTGAAAAAGGTGTATCAGAATTTTAGTTTTTCAGCTATAAATATGAAAAAAGGGGAATTCCAACTGGAAAACAAGAACTTTTTCACCAACCTTGATGACTATGAAGTTTTTTGGACAATACTTGAAAATGGTAAAACCATAAAAGCTGGCAAACTGGATGAACTCAAGGTAGCTGCCCGATCCAAAAAGTTGTTTACCCTCGATTATCCGTTTGCAGAGTTGATGCCGGGTTCCGAATACCACCTCACATTCACAGTAAAGGCCAGGGAAGGGGATGCGGCAATACCGGCTGGCCATACGATGGCATGGGACCAGTTTAAATTACCCTGGTATATGGAGAAACCACCAATATATCTGGCAGCTTCCGGAAAGTTGTCCTACGAAGAAGGGGACGACCGCATCGCTGTTCATGGAAGTGACTTCTCACTGGCCATTTCTACGAAGGATGGCAATATACTTTTTTACAAATACCACGATGATTTCCTGATTCAGAACGGACCCCACCCAAACTTCTGGCGGGCACCTACCGACAATGACCTGGGGAACAAATTGCAGCAGCGGGCAGCTATTTGGAGAAATGCCCATGAAGGCCAGCAGGTGGAGTCCATCGAAGTGACGCGGATCAATCCCAATCAGGTTGACATAAACTTAGAGACACAATTGCCACATGTTGGGGTGCAGTATAGCTATAAATACAGTATTTTTAATGATGGTACCATAAGAGTGAAATGCAGGTTCTTGCCCGGACAAACGGATTTGCCGGAAATACCCCGTATTGGGATGAGTTTCGAATTGCCGGGTTCATTTACCAATCTGAGTTGGTTTGGCAGGGGGCCGCATGAAAGCTATTGGGATAGGAAAACCAGTGCGGCTGTTGGCCACTACCAGGGTACTGTTTGGGAGCAGTACACGCCCTATTTGCGCCCACAAGAGAATGGCAACAAAACAGACGTAAGGTGGTTAAACCTGGTCAACGCTGAGGGTGTGGGGTTGCAGTTTCGGGGAGAGCCTTTGGTACAGTTCAGTGTATTCCAGTTTGATGATGCCGAACTGGAACATGTAGGCCAGAAAAGGAACAAGCATGGCAGTGAAATAAAGCCCGGAAATATGGTTTCCCTAAACCTAGATTATATGCAAATGGGAGTGGGAGGGGACAATACCTGGGGGGCAAAAACCCATGAAAAATATACCATCAGGCCAAAGGGATATGAATATGCATTTTGGATAGCACCATTAAACCCCGGTAAACAGTGACTATGGAAAAATTGATTTGTACCGATGGCATGGTCAATGAAGTATCGAAAAAATATGGATTTGGTTCGGTTAGGGAAATGAAAAAACTGTCCGGTGGGTACGCCAATATCAACTACAAGGTAACTACCGGTTCGGGGGATTACCTGTATCGGTGGTGCACACAGCAGACACCAGAAATGGTCCAATACGAAATACGGCTCATGCAAAAGCTTAAGGAAAACGCCTTCCCTGCTGCTTATCCATATCCAACACTCGACGGGCAATACTTTGTGGTCATTGAGGGCTATTATGTAATGCTTTATGAATTTAAAGAGGGAAAAGAGCCAGAAGCAAATGAAAAAACGGCCAGTAGGATGGCTACAGCCATTGGTAAGTTAGCCAACGTTACCGGTGTGGACGATTTTCGATCAAAAGGGAATGTAATCAATATGGAAGCATGTGTTCAGCTCATCAAAGATTTTCCCAAAGCCACTTATTCCTATCCTGATATCTATGGTTTTTTCGAGAAAAAGGTACTGCAACTGCAACCTCTGGTAAATGAGGCACTGCCGAAAGGACTGGTGCATGGCGATGCTTTTCCGAACAATACCATCTTCAAAGGGAATGAACTGGTGGCCGTGATAGATTTCGAAGAAGCATGTGTGGATCATTTGTTGTTTGATGTGGGCATGACCATCAATGGTTTCTGCTTCGTGGACAACCGCCTCGACTTGAGCCTTCTCCAGTGCTTTATCGCAACTTATCAAAGCGAAAGGACCCTTGAGGAAAAAGAAATAGAACTTTTGCCCCAATTCATACAGTGGTGTGCTTTGGGCATGGCCTCCTGGCATTTACGGTTCGATATGCTCCACACTTACAACAAAGACCAGGTGGACAGGGTCAGGCAGTTGCTAAGTAGGGTAGCCGCTATGGACGCTGACATGGAAAATATAAAAAGGAATATACAGGGACTTATAAAAACCTGAATTGACAATGGAAATTGAAAACGGAAAATACAAAATACAGGGGTTGGATGTAGAAGGCATCTGCCAGGAATTCGGCACACCGCTTTACGTTTATGATGCCGCATATATTGAGGGCCAGATCAAAAAGTTCAAAAGTGGTTTTTCTTCAGCTGATCTAAAACTCAAGTATGCCTGTAAGGCCCTTACCAATTTGAGTGTAATGAAACTTATGCTAAAAAATGGTTTAGGGTTGGATACGGTATCCCTTCCTGAGGTGAAAATGGGGCTGGAACTTGGTTTTGAGCCAGACACTATCGTGTTCACACCCAATTGTGTAGGGTTTGAGGAGATAGAGGAAGCCGTTGGGTTGGGCGTAAGGATCAATATCGAGAACATTTCCAACCTGAGGAAATTTGGAAAAACCTATGGAGGTACAGTTCCTGTTTGCATCAGGCTCAATCCACATATCTCTGCCCAACAAGAATCCGATAAAGTGAACTGGTGGCACAACCAGTCCAAGTTTGGTATTTCAGCAGACCAAATGGCAGAAGTAAAGGCCGTGGAAAAGGAATACAACCTGCACATATCGGGCATACATATCCACTCTTCATCCGTGATCATGACTACCGAAGTTTTTTTGAATGCAGCCAGGGCCGTTTTCGATATCGCCCTTCAGTTCGATCGGCTGGATTATATTGATTTTGGGGGAGGTATCAAAGTAGATGTAGGTGATGGTAAGGAAGTGATCGATGTGGTAGCCTTGGGTCGGGCACTAGACCAGGTCTTTCAGGAATTTTGCACCTCTTACGGTCGGCAATTGGAGCTTTGGTTCGAGCCTGGTCGCTTTCTGGTTGGCAATTCGGGCTATTTGCTATCCACATGCAAAGTCCTCAAGAGAAATGGTGGTACTGAGTTCGTAGGGGTAGATACCGGCCTTAATCACCTTATTCGACCGATGATGTATGATGCTTACCACGAAATAGTAAATGTATCTAACATTGCCGGGGAGCAAAAGAAATATACCATTGTTGGCAACATCTGCGAGATTGACAACCTGGGCAAGGACAGGATGTTGGCTGAAGTAACGGAAGGGGATGTAATAGCCATCAAAAGCGCCGGAGCGTATGGATACAGCATGGCCTCTACCTACAATTCGCGTTTTAGGCCGGCTGAAGTGCTCGTGGCAGATGGCAAGGCCTGGCTGGTGAGAAAAAGGGATACTTATGAAGACCTGGTAAGGAATCAGGTAGTTGCGGAATTTTAAAGAAGATAATGTAATCAACTATTTTACCTGTTTGAAAAGACTACAAGCCATAGTGTGGGTTCTTCTGGGTTTGGCCACCACAGGCTTTTCCCAGTCATCTATGTGGGACAAGTCTGTTTTGAGCTCCAGGGCTGTTATTGACAGCCTTGAGTTTCAGATACCTGTCCTTGAAGGAGAGCAGAAGCTGGAGTGCCTTAACAGGCTCGCTGAGGCCTATTGGGAACTCAACCCTGATCAAACCATTAGCTATGCCTCAGAAGCTCTTAAAATGGCCAGGGCACTCAAAAACAGAAAGCAGGAAGGACATGCCCTTTTGAACCTGTGCCAGGGTTACCTTTTCAACGACCTCTACGACAAAGCCTTTGACTATGGACTGAAGTCCCTTGAAGTACGTGAGGAGGTAGGCGATCAACTGGACATAGCCTTTACCCTGCGCACCCTTGGATGGCTGTATTATGACATTGGCTTCTACGACAATGCCATTGAGTATCATCGCAAAGTACTGGCACTCCATGAAGCAATGAATGATGAAGAACGGATAGCCTATAGCTACAACAGCCTGGGGCTGATCTATGCCAAAAAGAACGACCATACCACGGCCCTTTCCTTTTATCGTAAATCACTGGAACTCAAACTGCCTTTTAGAAACACGGAAAGGATTTCAGAATCCCTGAAAAACCTGGGTATCAGCTATGCTGCCATCGGCAATTACGACCTGGCTGTGGCCAATTTGCTAAAGTCTCTTGAGTTGATCCATCAAACACGAGACCACTACGATTGGGTAGAAGTGCTCAACGAATTGGGTGATATTTATATCAAAAATGAAAAACACGACAGTGCAGCGGTTTACCTGGGGGAGGCCAGGGTGATGATTGAAGGCATCAGCGACAACAAGGACCTGATGCTCGAAAATTTCCTCATCACCTCAAAACTATATAGCCAACAGGGCGATTTTGAAAATGCACTGCTGTATCACGCCAGGTACGACAGCATCAAAGAGGAAATCATCTCTGAAGAAAAAAGGTACAAACTGGCTGAGATGAGAATACTTTACGAAGCAGAACGCCGGGAAAACGAGATAAAATTGCTCCAGCAGGAAAAGGAAAATGAGCGGTTTAAACAAAAGGCGCTGTTGGTAGGTATGGTGCTCCTGCTGGTTATTGGTGTGTTGATTGTCAACCGTTTGGTGAGTGGTATCAGAAAAAACAAAAAGATATTTGAAGCCAACCAGCACCTGATAGAGGCCAAACTAAAAAATGAAGAATTGGCCACCGGGAGGTTGAAAGACAAACTGGATTATAGAAAAAAGGAGCTGACAAGCCTTGCGCTGTTCATTGCCCAGAGAAATGAGACCTATCAGGATTTGTCCAGATCGCTCAAAAACTTCGATTTTTTAGACAGGGATGATGCCAACAACAAGATCAAAAGGTTGGTTGCCGACTATGAACGCAAGTTGAAAATCAATGAAGACATAGATGAGTTTTATTCAGATGTAGAAAACCTCAACGATGACTTTTTCTTCAGGCTGAGGGAAAAATTCCCCAGGCTTACAGATAACGATATGAAACTGGCCGCCCAATTGAGGATGAACCTGAGCTCTAAAGAAATATCCTCATTGAATAATATTTCGGTAAAATCAGTTGAAATCAGCAGGTACAGGCTCAGGAAGAAACTGAACCTTGAAGCTAGCGATATTTTGACTGATTACCTCAAAAGTGTCTGATATGGCGACTGAAGGGCATACTTTCCGATATTGTAGAGGTGGGGTAGAGGGGCTTTGTTATGGGCTGAGTTAGGTTCTATCTACTTTTGATCTTAATGACAATGTCATTAACTCAAGCCGAACCTATAAAGGCTGCCCCGGGCAGTGTCTTCACAGCCCGATAGAATGTGGTGTGTGAAGACACAAACCACGGCATTGAGGGTTTTTAAGTTAATGGCATGGATTAAAATGATACAATCGAATTGAAGCGCATACTCACCATAACTTTGTCGGCTGCTTTGGCCGTTGCTGCGGTTTACCTCTTGTTGCCAACCAGGGAAGGTCGGTTCATACAGCAGGTGGCCATCCATGCAGACAGCACCAATGCCCTGCGGATGACAGCCGAAATCACCCTGGAAAAACTGGCTATGGCAAAGGTGGCCTTTTGGAAAGAAGGCCAGCCAGTGAGGTACTCAGAGCCTTCCCCAGTCGCGATCCAACATAACATTACACTCCTGGGTTTGCAGGAAGAAAGTACCTACCAATACAAGGTGCTGGTCAATAGTGGCAAGGATGAAATTGAAAGTGGTATCTACAGTTTTAGTACTACTTCAAAGCCTGCGGGGCTTGTACCCATCAAATGGATCAGGCCAGCTCAAAACTCGTATTCCGGGTATATCCTTACTCAAAGAAGGTTGGTTAATGGAAGTGTTTATATTATTGATAATCAGGGAGAAATCGTTTGGTATCAAATGCTTACTTCACAACCCAAACTGGCAAGCTGGACACAGCACGGTACCATTGTGACCCTACAGGGCAGTGCACGTCATAAGAACAGTGCCGGTGACCGGATTATAGAATATGACCTTTATGGAAAAGAGAAATTACACCTTGACCTGAATGAAATGGCAGCACCCATGGAGGCACATCACGAAGTGCGTTATCACCCAAACGGCCACCTGCTTGTGCTGGCATACGACGAGCAAACTTTTGATCTTTCAGTACATGGAGGGAAGAAGGATCATGAGGTACTAGGAGATGCCATTGTCATTTTGAGTACTGAGGGGGAGGTCGTTTGGCGATGGTCTGTATTTGACCATGCCAATCCACTGGACGATCCGGATATACTGAAGCTGGCCGAGGATTGGAGCCATGCCAATGCCGTATCGTTGGACACAGATGGGCATTACCTCATCTCATTTAGAAACTGGAACCAGGTATGGAAAGTAGATAGTGGGAGCGGTGATGTATTATGGAAATTGGGAAAGGGTGGAGACCTGGAAATGCCAGAGGATGGCATATTCTCCGGGCAACATGCCTGCCACATCAACCCCAAGGGATACTATATGCTCTTCGACAATGGAAGGGAAAAACGCCAGAGTCGTGTGCTCTCCTTTAGGATTGATGAAGCCGAAAAGAGGGCTACCCTTGTGAAAGCAGTGAACCTGCCAGATGAATTGTATGCCGACAAGATGGGCAATGCCGTTTTACTCGAAAATGACAACCTACTGGTGTGCTCTCCACGAACCAAGGCACTGGTGGTGTTGGATTCCCTGGGTACTGTCTTGTCCCATGCCAGGCTTGGCCTGCCCGACCCGTACCGGGCTGAATATATCCCATCACTTTACCCCAATGAATATGGAAACTAAGGTGTCTTATGGTTACCTCGTTCGGGTGTTTTTGAAGGTGGGATCGGTTTCGTTCGGAGGGTTTATGGCGTTGATTTCTGTGCTTCAAAGAGAGGTTGTCGAAAAAGATAAATCAGTAAAAGACGAGGCTATTTTGGATGGCATCAGTTTGGCGTCCATCCTGCCCGGTCCGCTGGCTGTGAACACCGTTTGTTACCTCGGCTATCAACTCAAAGGCTTTTGGGGTGCTATGGTGAGCATGGCTGCAGTTATCTTTCCCAGTTTTGTGCTCATGGTGTTATTCACAGCCGGTTATTATGAATTTGGCCAGCTTCAGGTTGTCAATCACATGCTGGCTTTCATTATGCCGGCTATAGTTGCGGTTGTTCTCACTGTGGGGATCAATATGCATGTAAAGCATGTAAAGGACTTTCGCCAATACGCCATAGCCCTTGGGGGGGTGTTGATCTTGCAGTTTGTTGGGGGCATGATGGCCAGCTTGCTTGTTATAGGCATTGGTGCCTTACTGGGGGTTTGGTTGTATAGGGATAATGGCAGTACAAAAGTTGATGTGGGTACCAAAGGCAGTCAGCATCCATGGTTGGGCTTATTTGTGAAAAATGCCTTTACAGTAGTGGTCCTCACAGTATTACTTCTGGCATCATGTTTTTTCTTTGATACTTCAGATACCTGCTTTTTTCAAAATGTGCATATAGCAGGGGTATTTTCAGGAATGAGCCTCACCCTTTTTGGTGGCGGGTATGTGATCATACCGCTTATTCAAGAGGCCATAGTTGGAGAGTTGGGGTGGTTGGGTGTCGAGGACTTCAATACGGCCATTGCCCTGAGCCAGGTTACCCCAGGGCCCATATTGGTCAGTGCCACTTTTATTGGATATAAACTGGGGGGCTTGCTGGGGGCTGCTATAGCTACCATCAGCATTTTTTTGCCATCGGGCTTGCTCATGCTGTTGCTGAGCCACTCAATGGACAGGGTGAAAAACTCCCGGTTGGTTGTTGCTGCTTTCAAGGGGCTGAGGCCAGCCATAGTGGGGCTGATATACGCAGCAGCCATCACCATAGGGGTGGATGTATTGGGCCAATGGTTTTTGATAGTCCAGTCTGCAATTCTGGTTTTTTTGATTTTGAAATATAAGATATCATCACTGCTGGCCATATTAGGGTCAGCTGTAGTTGGTGGAATCGCCCTAATGATATGAACAAACAAAACACACCCATACAGCCCATTCAGATAATTGGAACTCAAAGGTCTGGCAGCAATTTGTTGAGGGTAATGCTCAATGAGTTGAACGAGGTGGCTGCACCGCATCCACCACACATTCTAAAGACTTTTCAGCCCCTGGTTCCAGAATATGGAGACTTGACCCAAAGGGAAAATTTTAGGTTGCTGGTGGATGATGTGTGCCGTTTTGTGGAGTGCAACCCTGTGGAGTGGGATGGGGTCAGTCTCGATCGACAGTCCGTTTTGTCAGGCTGCCGGCAACCTACATTGTTGGAAATTTTCCGGGTGGTGTACGAGACACTGGCCAATTCACACGGGGCAAGGTTTTGGTGTTGTAAAAGCATGGCCAATGGGCACTTTTTCCATGCTATAGAAAATGCTGGCATCAGGCCTTTTTATATCCATCTGGTCAGGGATGGCCGGGATGTAGCATCATCTTTCAGAAAAGTAGCTGTTGGCGACAAACATATTTTTCATTTGGCCAAGAAATGGAAAGAAGACCAGTCTGCCTCCTTTAAAGTGATAGAAACAGTTGGGGCAAAAAGGGGCATAGTGGTGCATTACGAAGAGTTGATATCAACTCCGGAGGTAGTAATGAAAAAGATTTGTGGCCTCCTTGGTGTGCCATATACCGACAGGGTGCTCGGCTATTACCAATCCGAAGAATCTCGGCACACGGCATCAGCAGGATACATGTGGCACAACCTATCCCAACCTATTTTGGCAGGTAATTGTGGCAAATATGCACAAACGATGGACCCTGAAGAACTGGCCTTGTTTGAGTATATAGCTGGCGGTGAACTGGAAAGGTATGGTTATGAGAGGGTGGCAGATAAAAGGGATTTCCAACTTTCCCCCAAGGTGCTGTCGGAATTTGAAGCTGAAAACGAACGGCTCAAAGACGCCATCAGGAGTAGCCATCACTTGAGGATCGATATTTCCAAAAGAAAGAAACAGGAAGAACTCATCAAATCAATTAAAAATAGAAAACACATTTTAAAACTAATCCAGGCATGAACATTGACGAAACTTTTGAAGTGTTGTGGCAGCATTACAGCGAGATTACACCTTCATCCCAAAAAATTAAAAACCTCTTTGAATCAAAAGGTGAGCAGGTGATGAATGACCACATTGCATTGCGTACTTTCAACGATCCGAGGGTAAATATTGAAAAACTGGCTGCCCCATTCATCGCATTGGGGTATGTGCCAAAGGATGTTTACCATTTTGAGCAGAAGAAACTAAAGGCCCAGCATTACGAGCATCCTGATGCCTCCAGGCCCAAGGTTTTTATCAGTGAGCTTATACTGGAAAAATGTTCGCCTGAGCTGCAAAAAGAGATTCAGGTCCTTTTGGATAGCGTTGAAGCCAATAGGTTTTCTGAAGGGCTGATTTTTTCCGGAAGAATCTGGGGGCAACCGTCATTTGGCCTATACGAACAACTTCGTGCCGAGTCTGAGTATGCAGCATGGATGTACCTCTATGGTTTTGTGGTCAACCACTTTACCGTCAGTATCAATGACCTGAAACACTTCGACTGCATAGAATCCGTCAACCAGTTTTTAAAGGACAATGGCTACCAACTCAACAGCTCCGGAGGAGAGATCAAGGGTACCCCAACTGATTTGTTGCAGCAATCGAGCACCCTCGCCGACCGGGTTTTATATGACTTTACGGAGGGACAATATGAAGTGCCCAGCTGCTACTACGAATTTGCTTTTCGCTATCCGCTTCATGGCAAATTGTTTACAGGGTTCATCGCCCAATCGGCTGACAAAATATTTGAGAGTACAGACAAATCACTTCAGGTAAAATAATCAAGAAATGCAGACAAGTTTAGTAGAAAATAAAACCGGCCAATCAGCCTCAGAAGGGGTGAGCACAGGTAGTCATTGGATATCCACAGAGGCTCACTTAGAATCTATCTCGCCGGTAGATGGCCGTGTTTTGGGGCGATGTGGCATAGCCGATGAGGAGAGCTACGAAAGGGTAGTGGCATGCGCTCAGGAGGCCTTTAAGTACTGGAGACAGGTGCCGGCTCCTAAAAGGGGCGAAATAGTACGCCAGGTAGGAGATGCCCTACGTCAGGAAAAGGAAAGCCTTGGCCGTTTGGTGTCTATGGAATGTGGCAAGTCTTATCAGGAAGGCCTGGGCGAGGTGCAGGAAATGATCGATATCTGCGATTTTGCGGTAGGGTTGTCGCGACAGCTTTACGGCTTGTCAATGCACTCCGAACGACCAGGCCACAGGATGTATGAACAATACCACCCATTAGGCATTGTAGGCATCATCTCGGCTTTCAATTTTCCCGTGGCGGTATGGGCATGGAATGCCGCCCTGGCATGGGTTTGTGGCGATGTATGCCTTTGGAAACCTTCGGAGAAAACACCGCTCACAGCTGTAGCCTGCCAGCGTATTGTGCAGCGGGTGTTTGAGAAAAACGGCTTGCCGGAGGGCATCAGCAACCTGGTGGTAGGTGATGCCAAAATCGGGCAATTGATTTCCAATGACCAAAGGATTCCCCTGGTTTCGGCCACTGGTTCTACCAGGATGGGAAAAGCAGTGTCCGAAGCAGTGGCAAGGCGTCTGGGGCGATCTTTGTTGGAGCTTGGCGGCAACAATGCCATTATCATTTCCGGTGATTGCGACCTGGAAATGGCCGTGAGGGCTGCTGTATTTGGGGCGGTAGGCACGGCAGGGCAAAGGTGTACCTCCACCAGAAGGCTCATTGTGCACACAAGTATTTATGATATGCTCAAAGGCCGTTTGGTAGAAGCTTACAGGCAACTTAAAATTGGCAATCCCCTGGATGAATCCAACCACCTGGGGCCTTTGATAGACAAGGAGGCTGTCAACACTTACCAACAGGCATTGGACAAGCTGAAGGAAGATGGTGCAGTGCCGGTAGTAGAAGGAGGGGTGTTGTCCGGTGAAGGATATGAATCCGGGTGCTATGTGAAACCAGCCGTCTATGAGGTTCGAAATGAGATGGACATGGTACAGTCCGAGACTTTCGCACCGATACTGTACCTGATCCGATATGAGGAATTGCAGGATGCTATAAACATCCAGAATGATGTTCCACAGGGCTTGTCATCAGCCATTGTCACCAACAGCCTGAGGGAGTCTGAGGCATTTCTTTCGCATGCGGGTTCGGATTGTGGTATTGCCAATGTGAATATAGGCACCTCCGGGGCAGAAATAGGTGGGGCTTTTGGTGGCGAAAAAGAAACCGGTGGCGGGCGTGAGTCCGGGTCGGATGCCTGGAAGGTTTATATGCGTCGGCAAACCAATACCATCAATTTTTCGGGGCAATTGCCCCTGGCCCAGGGGATCAAGTTTGAGATTTGATATGCCTTCATCCCGGGAATCTGGTTTCAAAGAACGAACTGGGCATATTAGATTCCCCTGTCTCATTCCTTCGTCATTCGCAGTGGAATGACGGGCGGTAGTAGAAGGTCTCAGGTTTTTTAGCGATGAATTTGTCGGACGAAAGTATGGTGTAACTACAATAGCTAAATCTACACCCGGTACGTCATTCCCGACGAAGCATGGCGGAGATCGGGAATCTCTTTTGCTAAACCTACAATGTTTCCAAAACCTTATAGTTTTATTTTGGCTGAGGTTCGTCTGACAGGATTCTGGCCCTAAAGCCATAGCCGTCCAGCAAGGAAATGATGGAAGGGGAAGGTATTTCCCCTTTTCTCGATTCTACCCTCAAGACTTTATCACAGTCGTCCAAATCAAAATTTACTTCACAGGTACTGAATTTGTTTTGTATTTCCTTGATGAGAAAGTCTGCCTGGTTTTGGTTTTTAACATCGGTTTTAAATACTTCAACCATATTGCTATTTTGAGGTAAAAAGGGATTTGTACCTATCCCTGTAATAATAGGCCAGAAACAGGTTGGACAAAAGCACAAATATGGCTACAGGAATGCCCTCCGGGGCAAGAAAGAAATGTACCAACACTATGTTGACAGTAATTGGGAAGATCACCACTGTTGCCAAAGGAACAAACCGCCCGGTAACGAATGAAATCCCACAAAGCAACTCGATGGTTTTGACCAGGGGCATCACATAAACTGCAGCAGCAAGGCCTTCATTGAAAAGCTTCATAGACCCTTCCAGTTCTGGTTCGGGAAACAATCTCAAAAGAAAAGTGATAGAAGCAAACAGGAACAACAGTCCCAATAAAGTACGAATGACAATTTGTGCTATTTTCATGTGTTATTTAAAGTTTAGTGTTACGTTATGACCATTTACTTTGTTTCTGCCAACATTGAATTTATTGAGTTGGGCAAATATGAAAGTTAGTTTTTTCTTTTCTTCAACCATTAAATTTGGGTGGAACTCTTATTCTGAAGGTAGAGCACTTTCATCCATATAGCATATTTCCCACTGGTGGCCATCCGGGTCTTCAAAAGCGTGCTGGTACATCCATCCATGGTCCTGAGGTTCTGAATAGAGGACGCCTCCAGCCTTAACGGCCTT
Organism: Cyclobacteriaceae bacterium; assembly: GCA_040222275.1. GTDB lineage: Bacteria > Bacteroidota > Bacteroidia > Cytophagales > Cyclobacteriaceae > CAXBNB01. The sequence goes on along the minus strand of JAVKDJ010000068.1, from coordinate 34,623 downwards.
CTGAACCAAATCGTCCACGTGCTCACGGCTTTCGGCATCTATGGCGATCAATACCTCAGTAGATTTTTTCGCATTGCATATTTCTTTTTTGGTGAAATCTTTAAACCGTTCTTCCACCAATAACATGGCGAAAATGTTCTCGCCAATAATCATACAGGTTCCACTGTCATCGGTAAATTGGGGATTGAATGAAAAACCGAGCTGGGTAAAAAAATCGATGGATAGATCCAGGTTTTTGACCGGGAGGTTTACAAAAATTTGTGTTGCCATTGTTCTGTTAGTTTTTTTATAGAACAAACTTAGGCTTGGTTATCTGAAAATAACTTGTGCGTATGCGACATTATTAAGGGTTGATTGCGACAAGGTTTTCGCATACTTTTGACCTATGAAACACATATCCCTACTTATCCCCGAGGGTGATTCGAGCCTCAGCAACCTTGAAGCTACCTACAAGATGTTTAGCATGACCAACAAATCCCTGGAACAAATAGGCAAACAGCCTCTTTTCAACATCCAATTGGTCGGAATCAATCTCAAAGCTCGATTGAGCAATGGAATATTTAGCGTCACCCCCGACATCACTATAGCGGAGGTGAAGCAAACTGACCTGATCATCATACCGGCCATTCATGGCGAATATCGCCAGGTGATAGAGGTCAATAGGGAATTTGTTCCCTGGATCATGGCGCAATTCAACAAAGGAGCGGAGGTAGCCAGTTTGTGCATTGGGGCGTTTTTACTGGCCAGCACAGGTTTGCTCGATGGAAAGAAGTGTGCCACGCATTGGTTGGCTGCAAAAGAATTTAGGGAGCTCTTTCCTGACGTAGAATTGATTGATGATAAAATCATTACAGATGAGCACGGCATATATACGAGCGGTGGTGCCTACTCTTCACTCAATCTGAACCTGTATTTGTTGGAAAAGTATGCAGGAAGGGAAATGGCAGTATTGTCATCCAAGATTTTTGAAATTGACATCAGCAGGAACAACCAACTGCCTTTTATTATTTTCAAAGGACAAAAAGACCATGAGGATGAAGCCATCAAAAAGGCTCAGGAACTAATAGAGGAAAGCTATCGGGAGAAACTCACCATAGACGACCTGTGTGAAAAAATACACCTCGGCAGGCGTACTCTGGAGAGGAGGTTTAAAAAGGCCACATCCAATTCTGTGACTGAATACATCCAGCGCGTAAAAATAGAAGCCACCAAACGCCAACTTGAATCAAGCCCCAAAAGTGTTGGTGAAATCATGTATGATGTAGGGTATTCTGATGTGAAGTCATTCCGTACGGTATTCAAGAAAATCACCGGACTGACACCTGTGGATTACCGAAACAGGTACCAACAGGTAGGCATGTGTTGATGTCCGGCCACCAAAGCCAGGCCAGGTTTATCCATTAGCAGAGTATGTAGATCGATCAACTCAGATCCGAGTTGTAAAAAGCCCCGCGGTTTTCCTTGCGGGCCTGCGATTGCTTTACAATTAGGTAGGCCACTGTAATCAGGTTTCTTAATTCAAACAATTGGGCAGAAATTTTGGTTTTTTTATACAGGGCCTCTGTCTCTTCGTATAGTACCTTCAGCCTTTTTGATGCCCTTTCCAACCTTTCATCATTACGAATTATGGCCACATAGTCGTTCATAATGGCTTTGAGCTCCTTTCTGTTGTGGGTGATCAGGATGAGCTCCCGGGGAGGGGTAGTGCCTTCATCGTTCCATTCCGGGACACCAGAAACAATCGTTCCAAAGTCAAACTCTTCGACTGATTTCAAAAAAGACCTGTGGGCAAATACCAGGGCCTCTAGTAGCGAGTTAGAGGCCAGACGGTTTCCTCCGTGCAGTCCTGTATTGGCACATTCCCCGCAGGCGTACAGGTTTTTCAGGGTGGTTTGCCCGTGCTCATTTACATTCACCCCGCCACAAAGGTAGTGGGCTGCCGGTACCACAGGTATCATGTCTTTTTTGGGGTTGATCCCGATTTCCTTACACTTCTGGAGTATGTTGGGAAAATGCTTCTTGAAATCACGCTTTTTGATGTGCGTGCAATCCAGATATACACAATCGTCACCACTCTTTTTCAGCTCATTGTCGATGGCCCTGGAAACGATATCCCTGGATGCCAGCTCCCGCCTGTCGTCATACAAATGCATGAAAAGTTCACCAGATTTGTTTCTCAGCAATGCCCCAAATCCACGCACCGCTTCTGAGATCAGAAAAGAAGTGTTGGGTTGGGGGTGGTCCAGCGAGGTGGGGTGAAACTGGATAAATTCCATGTTGCTGATCCTGGCTTTTGCCCTGTAAGCTATCGCAATGCCATCACCTGTTGCAATTTTCGGGTTCGTTGTATTTTGATACACCTGCCCAATGCCACCGGTAGCCAGCATGGTCACCTTGGACAGGTAGGTCTCTACTTTTTTAGTCTTTTCGTTGAAAATATAGGCACCATAGCATTCGGTGGAAATGTCTGACTTGTTTCGTTTTTTGAGGTGGTGCTGTGTAATGAGGTCAACTGCAAAATGCTGCTGCATTACATGGATGTTGGGCAATTCGCTTACTTTCCGGAGTAGTGTGGTTTCTATCTCAAAACCCGTGATGTCTTTGTGGTGCAAAATACGGTTTTGTGTATGCCCACCTTCACGGCCCAGGTCAAAGCCCCCTTTCTTTTTTTGGTCGAAGCTCGTACCCCACTCCAAGAGTTCGTTGAGGCGCTCGGGCCCTTCTTTTACCACCATTTCCACAACCTGCGGGTCACAAAGCCCGTCCCCGGCAAGCAGCGTGTCGTTGATGTGCTGCTCAAACGAATCTGTAAGCGTATCGGTAACCACCGCAATACCACCCTGGGCATACTTGGTGTTGGATTCCTTCGCATCTGCCTTGGTTACTACAGCGATTTTGGCATCTGGCAAGCGGGTTGCTGTTTTGATGGCAAAAGTGAGACCTGCAATACCAGAACCGATGACAAGGAAATCGTAGTGGTGCATGGACGGCTATTTGGACAGTTCCAACATCCTGTTTAAAGGCACCAATGCTTTTTGTCGGATATCTTCAGGAACGTGGATTTCCGGGGTTTCATTTTTTAGGCAGAGGTAGAGTTTTTCCAAAGTGTTCATTTTCATAAAACCACATTCGCTGCATGCGCAGCTGTTGTCTTCCACAGCAGGGGCTGGTATGATGGTTTTGTTGGGCACCTCTTTTTGCATTTCGTGGAGAATGCCAGCCTCTGTTGCCACAATAAATTTGTCCCCCGGATCATTTTTTACATGCTTGATCAGCCCGGTGGTAGATCCTATAAACGAGGCTACCTTCAATACATTGGGATCGGACTCAGGGTGCGCAATAAATTTTGCATCGGGGTGTTCCTTGTGCAGGTTGAGGATTTTATCTATGGAAAAAGCCTCATGCACCATACAGGTACCATCCCAGAGCAGCATGTCCCTGCCTGTCTGCTTCATAATGTATTTGCCCAGGTTTTTATCAGGGGCACAGATCAATGGCTGGTCTTTTGGAATAGACTCTACAATCTTCACGGCATTGGATGAGGTGCAAATGATGTCGCTCATAGCTTTGATTTCGGCAGAGCAATTGATATAGGTGATCACCATATGGTCCGGATGGGCATCAATAAACTTCCTGAATTCATCCGGTGGACAGGAATCAGCCAAAGAGCAGCCTGCATTTACATCGGGCAAAATTACCTTTTTGGCTGGGTTGATGATTTTGGCCGTTTCTGCCATAAAATGGACCCCTGCGAACAAGATAATATCTGCATCGGTAGCAGCGGCCTGTTGTGAAAGCCCTAGGCTATCGCCTACAAAATCCGCCAATTCCTGTATAACGGCCTCCTGATAGTAGTGTGCCAGTATAACGGCATTCTTTTCTTTTCTGAGCCTGTTTACCTCTTCTATCAACTCGGCATCCGTTTTTGGTCCTGTTTTTACTTGTTCCATTTTTTAGAATCTTTATAAAGCTAATCTTTAAAAAATTAGGCTGGCCAAGGTTGTGTATTTAACCTTCATATACAACACCTGATGTTGGGGTTTCGTTGAGTTCGATCTTTTTCAAGGCAGGTATTCCGGGTTTGATGTGATCCCATAGCCATATAGCGATTTTTTCGCAGGTGGGGTTGTCCAATCCTTCGATATCGTTGAGGTATTTGTGGTCAACTACTTTGATGATGGGATCAACCACGGCTTTTACTTCTGCAAAATCCATCACCCAATCTAGATGGGGCACCAAGTCGCCATCTATAAATATAGTGAGCTGATAGGTGTGGCCATGCACTTCCTTGCATTTATGGCCATCCGGTACATTGGGAAGCGAATGGGCGGAATCAAAAGTGAACCTTTTAAAAATCATCATAATCGCCAGGATTTATATTTTGAATAACCGTCTTGAAAGGAATGTTGTCTGGTTTTGGAACGCAAATTTCATAAAATGATCCGACTATCAATAATTATTGGTGAATAATTTCCCGATTCCCTACCCTTCGTAACCACTTTTAAGTTAACGGGTAACGTTATTTAGCTCAGAGCGGCAAAAATCTTACTGGGGTATTTGCTCAAATTTCACAGGTGCTTCTTTGTCCTTGAAAGACTTTCGTGGCTTCAGGTTGAGGGTTTGGAACATTTGTTTGTCGGCATCCACTTCCGGGTTGGGGGTGGTGAGCAGTTTGTCTCCGGCAAAAATAGAATTGGCACCTGCCAGGAAGCACAGCGCCTGTTCTTCGGTATTCATTTCAGTCCTTCCAGCCGATAGCCTCACCATGGCTTTTGGCATAATGATCCTGGCGGTGGCAATCATTCTCAGCATTTCCCATATAGATACCCTGGGTTGTTCCGCCAGTGGTGTACCTTCCACGGGTACCAGCGCATTCACAGGTACGGATTCTGGGTGTTCGGGCAGGTTCGACAGGGTATGTAACATGCCTATCCTGTCTTCATGCTGTTCTCCCATGCCAATGATTCCTCCAGAGCAAACGGAAATGTTGGCTTTTCTCACATGCTCCAGCGTATCAAGGCGGTCATCATAAGTTCGGGTGCTGATTATTTCTTCATAGTGTTCTTCGCTGGTGTCGAGGTTGTGGTTGTAGGCATAAAGCCCGGCATCTTTCAGTTTGTTGGCCTGTTCTTCTGTAAGCATACCCAGTGTGCAGCATACTTCCATGCCCATGGAGTTGACGCCTTTCACCATGTCCAGCACTTTGTCAAAATCACGGTTGTCCCTTACCTCACGCCAGGCAGCACCCATACAAAACCGGGTACTTCCGCTTTCCCTGGCGGCATTGGCAGCCTGCAGCACCTCATCTACTTCCATAAGCTTTTGCACTTTTACATCGGTATGGTACCTGGCTGCTTGTGGGCAGTAAGAGCAATCTTCAGGACACCCACCTGTTTTGACTGAAAGAAGTGTACACACCTGAACCTCTGAGGGGTCGTGGTGCTCACGGTGAACAGTTGCCGCTCGATAAACCAGCTCCAGCACCGGTGAATTGTATATTTCTGCGATTTCTTCTCTCTTCCAGTCGTTTCTTATTTGCATGGGTAAGGGTCTTTTTTGATATCGGCAAAAGTAATATAGCTTTATTAAGGAGAGGTAAATGAGGTGAAAAAAAGTACCGGAAATATCAGGTACATTATCAAATGGGTGGTGGGCAGCAAACTTCCAATGACCTGTTATGGTTCCTCCACTCTTTGGGGGTACTGAATAGTTTGATTGTCATAATGATAAACCAGCCATCCAGCAATAGACTATCCTATAGTCGTTGGGTGGTGATAAAAAGGACTACTAAAAAGGTTGAAAACTTTAGGTTTATAGGTTGTTAATTTGAAAAGGTGGGTGTGGTGCCCACCTTTTTTATTTGCCGTATTTACCTTTATTGGCCTCATAATACTTCAGTGCATTGGGTATCTGTGCATTGAGGTCGGAAATCCTCGTTTCGTGCGAAGGGTGTGTGGACATAAATTCTGGTGGTTGCTCCCCACCACCTGCCGACATCCTCTCCCAGAATTTTGGGGCTTCCCGAGGGTCGTATCCTGCTATTGACATAAATATCAAACCCAGCTTGTCCGCTTCAGATTCGTGCTGTCTGGAAAAGTTGAGCATGCCCAGTTGGGTGCCTGCGCCAATAGATTGCATCAATAGTTCCTGGGTTCCGGTAGGGTTTTGGCCCATAGCCACAGAAACCCCTCCAAGGAAGCCTTGTGCCAAAAGGCCCTGGCTCATTCTTTCCCGTCCATGGTTGGCAATAGCATGTGCTACCTCATGGCCCATCACCACGGCCACACCCGTTTCATCCTTACAGGTCGGCATTATGCCTGTATAAAAAGCAACTTTCCCCCCAGGCATACACCAGGCATTTTGAACATCCTCTTCAATGAGGTTGAAGTCCCAGGCAAACCCTTCCAACTGATTGGCCATGTTGTTTTCGGCCATATATTGTTCCACGGCTTTTTGTATCCTGCTACCACAATTCTTTATGATGGCAGTTTGCTCCTTGTCAGTAGATAGTTTGCTCTCTTTCAGTACCTGATTGTATTGTTCAAAGCTCATTGGGATAATCTCTGAGTTGGATACCAGGCTGAGTTGCCTCCGGCCTGTAATGGGTACCTTGGCGCACTGGAAAATGAAAAGTGCGGTCAACAGTAATACTAAAGAGCTTATATATTTCATGGATTTGGGTGATTATAAATTATACATTTTATACTTTAGTCGATTCAATTCGAAAACGAATTTAGAATAATTACTACGATTTATATTTATTCCTGATATGAAAATATTGGCAATCGGGCGAAATTATGCCGCGCATATAGAAGAGCTGAACAACGAGCGGCCATCCGAGCCGGTGGTCTTTACAAAGCCGGAAACCGCACTGCTCAAAAAGAACCTGCCTTTTTACTATCCATCTATATCCAAAGATATCCATCACGAAGTAGAGGTACTCCTGAAAATTTGCAAAAATGGCAAAAACATCGATGAAAAATTTGCCCATAAATATTATGATGAGATAGGCTTGGGTATTGACTTTACGGCACGTGATTTGCAAGCGAAGGCTAAGGAAAAAGGCTTGCCGTGGGCACTGGCCAAGGGCTTCAACCATTCTGCCCCGATTTCACTTTTTCGGCCAAAAGCAGACTATAAAGACCTGAACAACCTCGATTTTAAATTGGATATAGATGGCAAGACGGTTCAGCATGGCAATACCTCTTTGTTGCTTTTTAGCTTTGATTATATTATTGCCTATATTTCCAGGTACATTATGTTGAAAAAAGGGGATATAATATTTACTGGTACCCCAAAAGGGGTAGGCCCCATACAAATAGGCAATAGGCTGGAAGGGTATTTAGAAGGAGAAAAATTATTAGACTTTGATATTAAATAGATACGCCACTTTTATAGCATTAGTATTCAGCCAGTTTTTCGTTTCAGCTCAAAATATCGAAAAAGGGTATTATATGTTTCCCATACGGCCCGGTGAAGCCAATTACCTGGCCGGTACTATGGGAGAACTCCGGGCTACCCATTTTCATACGGGTATCGATATTAAGACCAGTGGGATATCCGGCTTGCCGGTATATGCCGCAGCAGATGGCTATGTGCAGCGGATAAAAGTATCACCTACAGGATATGGTAATGCGCTGTATCTGGCGCACCCAAATGGTACCACTACGGTTTATGCCCATTTGCAGGAGTTTGAAACCGTTGTGGCGGATTATACCAGAAGCTACCAATACAAAAGGGAATCATTTGCCGTTGACATCAGCGTGCCCAAAGACAGGCTCATTTTTAAAAAGGGGGATATTATTGCCTTGTCAGGCAATAGTGGGTCGTCTTCCGGACCCCATTTGCATTTCGAAATCAGGGACGCCAATCAGGAGGTGCTGAACCCATTGAAATTTGGTTTTGATGAAATCAAAGACAACCTCGCACCGACATTGTCGCAGGTGGCGTTTGTTACCCTGGATGTGGATAGCCGTGTGAACGGGATGTTTGGCAGGTTCGAATTTTCTGTGGTTGAGCAGGAAGGGGGGTATGCCCTGGATGTGCCTGTTACCCTGTATGGCAGGATAGGGGTGGAAGTTTATGCCTATGACAGGCTAAATGGTGCCAGTAATAGAAACGGGGTGGTCAAGCAAACCCTGCTGTTTGACTTAAAGCCGGAGTTTTTCCAAAACATCGACAGGGTGAATTTTGGCACCTCCAGAAATATACTGGTGCATACCAATTACAAACGCATGATGGAAGGAGGGAGGAGGTTCAACAAACTCTATGTGGATGACGGCAACTTTCTAAAATATTATGAAGTGAATGATCAAAAGGGCGGCCTTACCATTCTGGATCCACTGGAACATGCCATTGATGTGCAGTTGGAAGATAATTATGGCAATGCAAGCCAATACCATTTTACTGTGAACAACAAGCCCTACCAACAGACCCTAGCTAATAAGAATATGTATGGCCTTGATGAAAAAGGGTATGATATAAGAAACAATGTGTTGGAAGTGATGGTGAAGGACGTCAAGCCGGATTGTTTCGCGAGGATATATACCAAAGGTGCGGAGAAATTGCTGGCACATTCGTATAGTGCGGACGACCGTTTTTTTTACTTATGGGATCTGATAAAAGGGCATCCCGATTCAGTGGTTGTTTGTGGCAAAAAGTATTTGTTTAACTATAAAAAAAGTATTCCATCAAACGCCCGGACCAATTATATCAACGAACACCTGACGGTTGACTTTACGAGTTATGCGCTCTTCGATACGCTTCACTTGAGCTATTCAAAGTCCCTTAACCATGAGCAGCAAGTAGAGTATTTCAAATTTGACCACTACGACCAGCCCCTTCGCAAGTATGTGGAAGTTACGTTAAAGCCGGAACTCGCCTACAATCAGAAGCACAACTTTGTATATGCCTACAACGGCGATACAGACAACCTGAGTTTTGTGGGTGGAGAATGGGAAAACAATGCCATTGCCTTCAAAACACGTGACCTCACCGGCTACACCATTGCCGCCGATACCATTCCTCCGGAAGTGAAACACCTGAAATCGAAACCAAAAAGGTTAACCTTTCGGTTAAGTGACAACCTTTCGGGCATTGGAAATATCAGGGCCGAGCTGAATGGAAAATGGCTGTTGATGAACTTTGATGCTAAATCAGGCTACCTTTATTCAGACCCACAAGTGGATGTGACGGGACAGTTTGAGCTGACCGTGGAAGACAACTCCGGCAACAGCCAGACATGGAAAAGGTCGTTTTAAGACAGGCGCAAATAAGGTTTTAACAAATTAACCCAATTTAGCAGGCGATACAATAAATTGCTGATATCCGCTGTTTTCTATAAGTGCTGAGGTTGGTGGTAGTACGGAAACCAGGGAGCTTTCTGTGTTTCGCCCAAACTATAATGACACCCATATTTTGTATATTGGAAATATTGGATTTAATTTGAAATCTTATTAAAAATCTTAGAAAAATGAAAAAGACAATTGGATTAATAATAATTGCAATTTTTTCAAACCTGCTACCCTCCACGGCGCAAACACCTCTCACCAGTGTACCTTTCGAACTATACGGCGACCATATTTTTGTTGAAATCCAGGTAAACAACTCACGGCCTCTGGATTTTATATTCGATACAGGCGATGGACTTACTGTACTAAACATTGAAACCGCCAAAGAACTGAACATGCTGTCTGGTTCTGATGCAAAAAAGACCAGCGCTGAAGGGGAAATATCGGGAAAACTGCTGAAGCACCAGCGAATAGAGATCAACAACATAGAATTAAAAGACATTGAGATATATGAGACTTCCCTCAGACATCTGGAAATGAGTATTGGAAGGAAAATTGACGGCATCATAGGGTACGATATGCTGGAGAATTATGTGGTGTCTATGAATTTTGATAAAATGTCCTTTAACTTATACGACTCCAAAGGATACACCTATCAGGGAACCGGTAGAAAGCTGCCAATTAACTTAACTTCTTACATTCCACACATTTCCGCCAATGTGGTATTGTCCAATGGAGAAACCATCAAAGGAGAATTTTTTGTGGATACTGGGGCCAAAGCTACTGTTGACTTCAACACACCTTTTGTGAAAAAACATGGCCTTACCGACAAAATAGGGGAAAGCTACATCTACCTGGTGGCCGGTTTGGGTTCAAAGGAATATGAGCACCATCAGGGAAAGGCCAATTCACTTACTTTCAGTGGTTTCGCATTTTCGGAAGTACCAGTGGGGCTCAGCCATGCCGAACACGGCATTCAGGCCAACAAAAAGGTATCGGGCATACTGGGCAGTGGATTGTTGAGAAAATTCAACATTACCTATAACTACCCTAAAAAAGAGATGTATTGGGAAAAGAATGGTAATTACAGTTCCCCGTTCAGAATCAATGCTTCCGGACTGGAACTCCAGTTGAGCGAGGACATGTCCAAAGTACTGGTACACAAGGTATTTGACAACAGTCCGGCAGAAGATGCCGGCATAAAGGTTAACTCAGAATTGAATGAAGTAAACGGAACTTCTGCAACCAAGCTGGGCCTGGCCGAGTTGAGAAAAATACTAAGTGAAAATGGCAAGACTGTAAAAGTGAAAATAGATGGCCAATCAATCGATTTGAACTTGCGGTCTTTGATTTAGGGATTTATTAATAAGACACTTCAATAGCCTGTAGTATTTTGCTACAGGCTATTTTTATTTCTTCCTCGGTAATGATCAGTGGAGGGGCAATGCGCATGGAATTGTCGCAAAACAAAAACCAATCTGATAATACTCCCAGGTCGAGCAGGTTTTTGATTATCTTCTCCAATACTTCAAAAGATTCAAACTCTACTGCAATCATCAGCCCCTTGCTCCTTATTTCTTTGATTTTGTCGTGTTGCAGGAGGCTATGAAAGAGGGCCTCTTTCTTTGCCACACCCTCCATCAGGTTTTCTTCTATCACTACGTTTAGCGTTTCCAGGGCAGCCACACAGCTTACAGGATGCCCGCCAAAAGTAGTAATATGGCCGAGGATCGGATCGTGTGTAAGGGAATGCATGATTGATTTGGAAGAGATAAATGCACCTATTGGCATGCCACCTCCCATACCTTTGGCACAAAGCAGGATGTCGGGGGCGACATCATAATGCTCAAAAGCCCAGAATTTACCGGTGCGTCCAAACCCGGTTTGGATTTCATCGAATATCAGCAATGCACCATGCTCACTGCAAATGCGGCGTAGCTTCTGGAAATAATCCGAAGAGGCTGTTCGGATACCCCCTTCGCCCTGAATGGGTTCTATGATCACTGCGGCAGTTTTTTCGGTGATTTCTTGCAGGGCATCTTCATTGCCAAATTCCAATATTTTGTTGCCAGGGATCAATGGCCTGAACCGGTTTTTGAGCCCTTCATTGCCGCAAATCGACAGTGCCCCTGATGTGGAGCCGTGATAGGCATTTCTGAACGAGATGATTTCACTTCTTCCGGTAAACCTCTTGGCCAGCTTGATGCCCCCTTCTGCCGCTTCACTTCCCGAGTTGACCAAAAACACATTGTCGAGGGTATCTGGCAAAGTGGAGGTGAGGGCCCTGGCCAACTGTACTTGTGGAGTTGTTACGAATTCTCCATATACCATCAGGTGAAGGTGCTTGTCCACCTGCCTTTTGATGGCCTCTACTACCCGGGGGTGTCTGTGCCCAATATTGCTCACCCCGATACCTGAGATAAGGTCCAGGAGCTTGTCGCCATTTTTTTGGTACATATACACACCTTCGGCGCGTTCTACTTCCAGCATTAGTGGAAACTGGGAGGTCTGGCCAAGGTGCTGTAGGAATAGGTTTCTGGTAGTTGACAAATCGGAGGGGGTTAATTGAATACTAAATTATTTGTCGAAGTTAAAACAGTTTTAGAACCTGCCTTAAAAATGATCGTATTTTATGAATTCTTGGCCAACTAATTAAGCTGCTCTTAAATTATAAAGTATTTTTGTTGATGCTTTTGACAACTATTTGTTGGCCGGGAGTGTTTTTTTAGAAAGAAAAATTATAAATACCGGGTAAATTTCAACTGTACTCAATAATTTGGCCATCTGGCTGTTAATATTTTTGAGCTATGGATTTGACAGACTGAAGCGGATAGAAATTTTACCCAAAGACCACTACATGGCATAGGCCATGTAATAAACTGAAGATTATGCGGAAATTGAAAATATTAACCCTTTTGTACTTTGGAATAGTTTCATTGGCCAGTGCGGCTGATTTAAAGGATTCCGTAATAGTACTGAAGCCAGAGGCGAAACATAAAGTAGAAGTAGGTGAAATCAGGGCTTTGCTTGGCCGGTATAGCTATAGGAAGGCAGAATTGAACGATTCCCTGTCCAGGGTGATTTACGACAATTACTTCAGTTCCCTGGACAACAACAAGTCTTATTTTTACGGCTCAGATCTGGATTATTTTTCAAAATACAGGGAAAGGCTGGATGACGACCTCAAAAGTGGGAATGTGGATGTGGCGTTTCAGATATTCAGGATTTTTCGCGATAGGTCTAATACCAGGCTCGATTATGTTTTTAAATTGCTAGAGCAGGGCTTTGACTTTTCTGTGGAAGAATCACTCGACTACAACAAAGACAATATAGACTGGGCGAAGAATGAACAGGAACTCAACGAACGCTGGAGGAAGATAGTGAAGAACCAGGCGCTGAACCTTAAATTGTCAGGAAAGGCAGATACAGCCATCAACAAGATTTTAGTCCAAAGGTACAAACGGTACAAGAAGAACATCAACCAAAACAATAGCGACGATGTTTTTCAATTGTTTATGAACGCCTATACAGAGACACTGGATCCTCATACCAATTATTTCTCACCCATCTCTTCAGACAATTTCAATATCAACATGAGTTTGTCACTTGAAGGCATAGGGGCGAGGCTTACCCAGGATTTGGACTACACAGTGATTGATGAAAAAATACCCGGTGGGCCAGCGTACAAGAGCAAGGATATTTTCAAAGACGATAAGATTATTGGGGTAGCGCAGGGTGACGATGGCGAATTTGTCGATATCATTGGGTGGAGGCTATCTGATGTGGTGCAGCTGATCAGGGGGCCTAAAGGCTCGATAGTGAGGCTACAGGTGATACGGGGCAAAATGAGTGTAACCAGCCCTGTTGTGGTAAGGCTTGAGCGTGATAAGATCAAGCTGGAAGACCAGGCTGCCAAGTCGGAAATCATTCCTATATCCGAAGGAAAAGAACAATATCACCTTGGGGTCATCACCATTCCAAGTTTTTACCTCGATTTCGAAGGGGCCAGAAAGGGCCTCAAAGACTACAAGAGCACAACACGGGATGTTTCAAAATTGATCACAGAGTTGAAGTCCCAAAATGTGGATGGCATATTGATCGACCTGAGGTACAACGGGGGCGGTTCATTGGAAGAAGCCATCAACCTTACCGGACTGTTCATAGAAAATGGCCCGGTAGTCCAGGTGAAGAACTTCAATGGAGAAATAGATGTACACCAGGACAATGACACCAGCGTGCTTTACGATGGGCCGTTGGCCGTGCTTACCAATAGGTTTAGTGCATCGGCATCAGAGATTTTTTCCGGTGCAATCCAGGACTATCAAAGAGGGTTGATCGTAGGCGAAACTACTTTTGGGAAGGGTACAGTGCAAAGGATGGTGGGGTTGAACCACAGGATGCCAAACTATCCGGATAAATTGGGAAATCTGAAATTGACCTTGCAAATGTTTTATAGGATTACAGGTAGCAGCACTCAAAATATTGGGGTAAACCCGGATGTGCATTTTCCGTCAGCATTTAGTGCAGAAGATTTTGGCGAAAGCTCAAAACCAAGTGCCTTGCCATGGGAGAAAATACAGGAAAGCGATTATAAGAAGGTAAACCTTATTTCACCTGAGCTGAAGGTAAAATTGAACCAGTTGTACCTGAGCCACCTGGAGATAGATGAAGATTTGAGAAAACTGTCCGAAGATTTGGAGCAGGCAAAAAAAGACAAGGAAAACCAATCTATTTCCCTCAATTTCAAAAGTAGAAAAGAAGAGCAGGACAAAGAATCTGACGATGAATCCAAAGGGAATACTAGCGTGGGGGGTACTTCCCAAAAGATTGATAGCGAAATAGCATCCACCGACGAAGAAAACAAGAAGCTCAAAAAGGATCCTTACCTGAAAGAAAGCCTGCGACTGCTGGCGGAGATAGTGAAATTTAAAGTAGGTTAACCAGAGGTTGTCATCTATTGCGATCGTAAATGAAGGCCATTTATATAGGGATATATGTCGTTGTGATTTACTCCCTTGTTATTGCCAGCCTTTATTGGTTTCAGGAGAAACTCATATTTCAGGGATCATCACTTCCGCAGGATTATCAATTTGACATAAGCGTTCCTTTCGAGGAGGTTTACCTGAAAGCGGAAGATGCCGCCGTACTGCACGGGGTATTGCTAAAGTGCGCCAATCCAAAAGGCGCAATTCTTTACTTTCATGGCAATAGGGGCAATATCTCCAGATGGGGAAACCTGGCTGCATATTTTTCCAGATTCGATTATGATGTGCTCGTGATGGACTACAGGGGGTACGGCAAAAGCAAAGGCAAACGCACGGAGCAAATCCTTCATGCAGATGCAACGCTCGCCTATCAGTATCTGGAAACGAAGTACGAACCAGAAAACATCATCATATATGGCAGGTCCCTGGGCACGGGGATTGCCACCAGGTTGGCCTCAACAGTAGAATCCAAATCCCTGATATTGGAGACACCCTACCATGATTTTGGTGCTATGATGTTCAAGCGAATGGGTGTGTTGCCTTCCAGGAAGCTGTTCAGGTACCAGTTTCGTTCCAACAGCTATATAGGGAGAGTATCTTGCCCTGTATTCATATTTCATGGTACAGAAGACAATATAGTGCCTATAGAGTATGGAAGAAAACTGGCAGGCTCGGTGAATCGGGGGTTACTAAGTTTAACAGTGATCGAAGGAGGGGGACACAACAACCTGGGCACTTTTGATGCTTACAACAATAAAATGAAGCAGATATTCAGCAATCAGAATTAACCCGGTATTTTTGAAAACTAAACTCACTAAAACCTAATCGATGTACAAAATTCTACTTGCTTTTTTGCTACTTCTAACCCTCGCAGACCATTCGTTTGCACAAGAATTGTCAGTTTACTCCAGTCCGTATTCAATGGATTCTACCCTGTCCAAGGTTTATAGTACCCTGGAGAAAAACAACCTCAAGGTGGTGGAAACGACAGAGTATGCTTCAGAAAAAGAAGAAAAAAAGTTCTCTGGAACAATTTATGTGATAGGGTTTGAGTCTCCAGCGGCCATGGACCTGGCATCATGCGAGCCCACAGCCATGTTGGATATGCCACTAAAGCTGATTCTGTGGACAGAATATGGTGATACCTACATTGGTTTTATGCCGCCACGAGAAATGAAGAGAAGGTTTATGGTTAGGGAATGTGAGGACGTACTGAATCTGCTTAGCAAAACCGTGCTGAAAGTGGTGAACGATGTGATAAGAAAAAAATGATGGGGTGAAGAATTGATGGATTTGTTCCCGGCTGGTAAGGGAACAGATGTATTATTATTTATAATTGCCGATATGAGTGAGACTAGCCAATCGATATTGGATAAACTGAAAAACAACGAATATGCGCCGTTGTATTTTCTACAAGGTGATGAGCCCTTTTTTATTGATCAGGTTTCTGATTTTATTGAAGACCATGGCCTGGATGAAGGTTTGCGTAGTTTCAACCAAACGATATTGTATGGTAAGGAAACCGACCTGCAAACCATTCTGACACATGCACGGGAGTTTCCGATGATGGCCGAAAGGCGCATAACAATCGTGAAGGAAGCCCAGGAAATCCAAGCCATAAACAAGGAGCAGGGAGAAAAATTATTGTCCGCCTATGCAGAAAACCCCCAACCCTCAACGGTATTGGTTTTTTGCTACAAATACAAAACCCTCGACAAAAGGAAAAAGCTTTTTAAGGCCCTCGACAAGCATGCTGTCGTCCTGACTTCTACAAAAATGTACGACAACAAATTGCCCGACTGGGTGGAGTCGTATGTTAGGGGAAAAGGGTATTCTATTGATCAGAAAGCCGTACACCTGATTGTAGAAAACATTGGGAATAACCTCTCGCGTATTTCCAATGAGATCAGCAAGATGTTGGTGAATTTCAAAGATGAAAAAAAGATCAGCCCCGACCATGTATATAAGTACATCGGGATCAGCAAGGAATACAATGTATTCGAATTGCAGAAAGTACTGGCCTACAAAAACATTCTAAAAGCCAACGAAATCATCCGGTATTTTGAGTCCGACCTTAAAAATAACCCCATCATTCCGGTGATAGCCATTTTGTTTTCCTTCTTCAACAAAGTGTTGTTGGTGCACCACTCCAAAGACAAGTCTGACAGGGCAATCGCTTCATTGTTGAAGGTCAACCCGTTTTTTGTTAAAGAATACATGATGGCAGCTAAAAATTACCCATTGGGGCATGTTATCAGAAATATCTCCTACATCCGTGAAGCCGACCTTAGGTCGAAAGGGATAGACAATGTAAGTATTTCGGACGGGCAGATCCTTAAGGAATTGGTATTCAAATTGATGCATTAGATTTAAGCTGTGGATGGTGTGAAGTATCATTTGAACTCATTAAAAAAAGATGGTGAAGTAGGGGTATGGAGGGATGTATGAATATTAGAAAATAAACCTGGACAACAGTAAGGATATAAATAACGGAAAAGTGGTTGAGCCAATCAAAACGACTGGCAATGGAGTTACAGGTAGAACACTCGACTTAGGAAAAGAAAATCCATCCCTGGGCAGTAAAAAAATATCAGAAATCCTTGGTAATATTACATCTGATGGGGTCAAATACCATTTGAATATCCTTAAAAAGGAAGGGAAAATACGCCGTGAAGGTGGTAGTCGGGGTTTTTGGAAGTTAAATGATTAATAAAGCAAGGGAGAGCAATTTTCCCTTGGTCTGACAGTTATTAAAAATGAACAAAGGTTAATGATGCATTCAAAATATATTGCGGTTTTTTTAGGGATAATTACAGTTTTTTTAACAGACTCTTCAAGAGTAAAAGCCCAATCCGTTTCAGGTGAGCAGGCTTCATTTTTCAAGGCAAAGGAACTTTATACCAAAGGATTGTATGGGGCATCCTTACTGGCTTTTGAACGGCACATAAAGAACCCCGCACATCAGTCTACCATACCAGAGGCCAGCTACTACAGGGCAGTTTCAGCTGTCAGGGTTTCACAGGATGATGGCGAAGCACTGGTACAATCCTATGTGGAAAACTACCCAAATGACAGCCATGCATCGTCAGCATACATTGAACTGGCTCAGTATTATTATGATCAGAAGTCCTATAAGAAGTCCCTTTCATTCTATGAAAAATCCCCTAAATCAGGGCCCGGCCAAACTGATAAAGTGCGTTTTAAAATGGGACATGCCTATTTCATAGAAAATGAATATGATAGGGCGCTGGAGGTTTTTGAAGGTATTCAGACCAATATTGAAACAAAAAACGATGCAGCATATT
Source organism: Cyclobacteriaceae bacterium (assembly GCA_040222275.1). Taxonomy (GTDB): domain Bacteria; phylum Bacteroidota; class Bacteroidia; order Cytophagales; family Cyclobacteriaceae; genus CAXBNB01. Next base: position 17,043 of record JAVKDJ010000068.1, on the reverse strand, counting down.
TTCAGGGCTTTATTTACAATGAACAGGAAGACAAGGACAAAGCACTTGAACTATTGGAAGAGGCTTTTGCCTCGGCTGAATACCATGATGAAGCACTCAAACTGTATGCCCTTATCCTTTACCAAAAGGGTAGATATGCCAATGTAGTAGATGTTTTGGACAAAGAAGCTGCCGGAACAACCGATCCGGTTTTGCTCAAACTGCTGGGCGACTCAAATTATGAACTGAAAGAGTATCGCCTGGCCTCCCTGACCTACAAAGAATATCTGAAAAGAAACAACCGTACAGATGCGGCTAGCTACTATAAAATTGGTTGGTGTTTTTACAAGCTTGATGACCGTGCCAACGCTGTGGAAAACTTGAAAAAGGCAGCATTGGCCAAAGATACATTAGGTGCTTACGCATCCTACTATCTGGGTGTCTTATATACTGCCGACAAAAACCTCATGTTTGCCTCACCGGCATTTAAAAATGCTTCGCAATATGCCATTGAAATACAGGAGGAGGCACTATATGCCCATGGCAAAACAGAATTCGACCTGTCCAATTATCAGGCGGCAATACCCGTGTTTTCGGAGTACAGATCGAAATTTCCCAGGGGAGCCCATACAGGTGATGTGAGCGAAATGCTGACCCAGGCCTACCTCAACAACAAAGACTACCAGGCCGCCATTTCCTACATCGAATCGCTGGGTTACCTTTCACCTAAAATCAAAAAAGCTTATCAAAGGATTACTTACCTTAAAGGAACGGAATATTTCAATAAGAAAAAGTTTGCACAAGCTGTTAGCCTTTTTAGAAAATCGCAGGAATATGCCATTGATCCTGAATTGACCAGACAAGCCAGCTATTGGATGGGGGAATCTTATTCCTTCGAGAAAAGGTATTCCAATGCCGTTCCGCATTATCAAAAAGCCGTCCAGTTGGGATCGGTTTTAGCGCGGTACAGCCTGGCCTACGCCTATTACAACCAGAAAGAATATGACTTGGCATCCGTTGAATTTCAAGCCTTTATTGGCAGATACACCCCGGAGATAAACAAACGCTACCAGGTAGATGCGCTTATGCGGGCTGGTGATTGTTTTTATGCCCTAAAAGACTACAATAAAGCCATTACCTACTATCAAAAATCTGAAGAGGAAGGCGCAAAAGACCTGCCATACCTGTATTATCAGTCGGGAGTTGTTTACCGTTATCAGGGGGAAGAAAATAAGGCCATAGCCTCGTTTGAAAAATTGGCCCGCAAGTTTCCATCCTCCGACAAAACGGATGATGCCCGGTTCCAGGTGGCGCAGATTACTTACGAACAGGGGGATTATGCCAATGCCATCGGAAAATATCAGGAATACATTCGAAAGTACCCGGAGAGCAACTTTATACCGTATGCTTTGCTCAACCAGGCCGTGTCTTACCACAACCTGAACAACCACGATGAAGCTGCCGAAAGCTATAAGTTGATACTGGAAAGGTTTCCCCGCCATGAAACGTCCAAAAGTGCTTTGCTTGGACTTCAGGGGCTGGCGGGCTCAGGAAAGCTAGATGATTTTCAAGCCTATCTCGATCGGTACAAGAAGGCCAATCCTGATAGCGATGCATTGGAAAATATTGAGTTCGAAACGGCCAAATCCATGTATTACAACCTACAGTACGATCAGGCCATACAGGCATTCGAAAACTTCCTGACCTCTTATCCTTCCAGTACATTGGGCATAGACGGGCAATACTTTATCGCAGACGCCTATTATAGGAAGTCTGAGTTGGAAAAGTCGCTGGAAGGCTTCTATGCCATATCAGAAGATCCGGACTATGCCAAATACAATAAGGTAGTGTACAGGATTGCCACAATAGAGGCAGATAATAAGAACCACAAACAAGCTCTGGAATACTACCACAGGCTGAAAAAATTTGCCCATTCGTCCAAGGAAACAGCAAACGCCCTTAATGGCCTGATGGAAAACCATTTTGCATTGCAGCAATACGATTCTTCTTTTTATTATGGACAAGATTTGATAGAGAACCATCGCATTTCAAATGAGGTGGAATCGAGCACCACACTTTACCTGGGTAAATCCCAGTACCATCAGGGAAAACTGGACGAAGCATTCGACTGGCTGCTACTTTTGGTAAACAATGCCCCGGACGAAAGGGGGGCGGAAGCCAAATATTATATTTCTAAAATATTTTATGACAGAAAGGAATATGCCCAATCGCTCAAGTCGCTGTTTGAGTTGACCAAAAGCTATAAAGCGTATGATTTATGGATGGGAAAAGCATTTTTGTTGATGACGGACAACTATCTGGCCACTGACGAGCTTTTTCAGGCAGAAGCCACTTTGAATTCACTCATAGAAAATTCGACTTTGGAACCCATCCAAAAGGAAGCTCGGGCTAAAATGAAAGCACTGGAATCGGCCAAGAAAAAGGAACTGGTGACACCTAAGGATACTACAAATGTTGGGGCAAATAGCAATGAATGAAATGAGAGAAATGGACAGCAAAAAAATGCGAAATAAATCCGAAAGGGCAGGGGTAGAAAGTATTGGGTTTAGCAGCCAAAATACTGTTGGATTATTTGGAAAGTGGTGCGCCAGTATTTTAAACAAACCAATTTATCTTACTTTTTTCGTTTGCATAGGGCTATTGGTTACACTATCTGCCCATGCGCAGGATTTGGAGATAGAAGAAGACGGAGAAGTGCAGACTGGTGAAATTGTAATCGAAAAAGACAGAAAGATAGTTTTGCCACAGGCCAGAAAGCTCTATGAAAAGGTGCAGTCACCAGAGTTTGAGAGCGAGGCTGTTTCTATTCCTGCCAAATTCAAAACCTTTAGCTACAACCCAGCGGTGCAACTTCCTGACCTGAAGGCAGCACAGCCTGAAAACGATGGAACAAAAGAGGATATTTATGATCATTACGTGAAAGCCGGATTTGGCAATTTTACATCGCCATTGCTCCAGGCCGATTTCAACCTGATCACAGATGATACCAAAGTTTTTCGGGCCAAACTGGACCACCTCTCTTTTGGCAATGGGGCAAAAGATGGAAAAAATAGTGCTTCATCCTATTCTGATGTAGGTGTGGACGGTAAAATAGTAGGGGATAATATGACATTTTCGACAGGGGTTGGTTATACGACTACTACAGACTATTTCTACGGCTATCAGCCTGGCCTGGAGATAGATCGCGAAAACATCCGGCACAAATACGACTTTTTACGGGCTTCCATAGGGGTAGAGGACAATGATGCAGAAAATGAAGTGGATTATGCCCTGGCAGTCCGGTACAATAGTGTAAAAGACAATTATTCAGCGTCTGAAAGTGGGGTCACTATTGGTACAGGGTTCAATTATACCAAAACGTTCTTTGTGGATGGTGAATTCATTTTTTCAAAATATGATCAGAATACGTTTAGTCTAAATCGAAATTTTTTCAGGATCAACCCCTACTACAGGTTGCTTGCTGGTGGGGTTACCGTAGACGCAGGGTTTTCCTTCACCTCGGCGGCAGCAAATGGGGAGCCTTTTGGTTCATCTGCTGTATTTCCTTTTGGAAGGGCCAACTATGCCGTTTCTGATTATGTCGATTTATTTGCCAGATTGGATGGAGGAATATCATTCAATTCTTATGAAGGATATGCAAGGGCAAACCCATACCTGATGCAGGATTTGCTTGTGAACAACTCAAGGGTAAACTATGATTTTATGGCAGGAGCGGCCTTAAAGGCCAATGAAAGTTTTTCCATTAAGGTCCATGTTGGCTTGCAGTCGGTGAAAAATATGGAACATTTCAGAAGTGTGCTCCCCGATACCACTACGTTTGAGGTGACTTATATCCCGGGCAACACGAAGATTTTAGAACTGGGGTCAAAAGTTCAGGTAAACATCAATGATCAAAATCAAGTGGCGCTGAATGCGGCAATTCTGAATTACTCATCCAAAGATTTGGATGAATTTTACCACCTCCCCACATCAAAAATCGAGCTGACGGGGGAGCATGGAATGATGGACAAACTGACCATAGGCTGGCAATTCAATTTGTTGGGAGGTATAAATGGCCTTCAGAGCAACGGGACTGCCCCAGGTAGTGAGTCAACAGTCAAGTTGGCCGCCATCACCGAGCTTAACCTGTATTTTGATTATCAAATCAACGAGCGTGTTGGGGCTTTTCTGCAATTCAATAACATATTGAATAAAAATTACGAACGCTACATCAACTATCCAATGAGGGGACTCCAGGTGAAGGCCGGGGCAAGCTTCCGGTTTTAACCGACTTCATCCCAGGTATATGCCTGTGAAGGCACAGCCTGAGGCTGGAAGGTAGTGAATCAATTGTCAAACCAGCTCCTTTCAAAGGTTTGGACTGAGACCTTTTATGGCAGCTCGGACTTTCCTGGTTTTGAAAAGCTGGAAAGTCTCGTGAAAACAATGGAATGGTTTATTTGGATTAACAAAGCGGATATGATTTACCCATAATTCCTTATTCTTTCCAAAAATGCTGGCAATGCGGGCGTGATGTGCTAATTTTAGCCTGAACCCCTACGAATTAATGGAAAGAAGAAAATTTATACAAAAGTCTTTGGCAGCCACTGCAATTTCTGCCTTACCCTCAGGTTTTTCCCAAGCAAGTCATGTCAACAACACCCCTGGCCTGATCAGGCCATCGAAGTTATCAAAAGGCGATACAATAGGCTTGATCACACCGGCAAGTGCGGTGAGCAGGGAAGCTTTTGAGAAGTCATTGGAAAACCTCGAAAATTTTGGGTTTAAAGTAAAGTATTCGGAAAACATGCGCGTGAAAAAGGGGTTTCTGGCAGGTACTGACAAGCAACGCCTTGTTGACCTACACACGATGTTTGGCGATCCGGAAATAAAAGGCGTGGTATGCGCTCGTGGTGGGTATGGGAGTGGGCGACTACTGCCATATATAGATTATGATTTGATCAAATCAAACCCCAAAGTGCTGGTAGGCTATAGCGATATCACTGCCCTGCTCTTTGCCATACAAGCCAAAACGGGCTTGGTTTGTTTTCATGGGCCGGTAGGGGCTTCCAACTATTCCGATTTTACCTCCGGTCAATTTGAGGATGTTTTGATAAAGGGAAAAAACAAGGCGAACATAGAGCAGCCGAAGGATTGGAAAGACGAACAGGATTTGGCCTTTAAATTGCTGCAAATGTCGCCTGGTGCAGCCACGGGCGCTTTGGTTGGGGGCAATCTGTCGTTGCTCGTATCCCTGATTGGTACGCCCTATGATTTGTCGTATGATGACAAGATTGTGTTCATAGAGGACGTAGGGGAGTCACCCTACAGGATCGACAGGATGCTCACACAGTTGTTGAATGCGGGCAAATTGGACAAAGCCAAAGGATTGGCATTGGGGGTTTTTGCTGGTTGTGAGACCAAACCAGATGATCCTGACTACAGCCAGTCGCTTTCTCTGAGGGAGGTCTTGGAAGACCGTCTGGCAAGCCTGGGGATACCGGTGCTATATGGGTTGCCCATTGGGCATATCGATGACAATGCCACTGTGGCGTTGGGTGTGATGGCCGAACTTGACGTGGACAAAGGTTGCCTGAAAATACTGGAAAGCGGAGTGGTGTAAGGGATGCCATTCCTGTTACCCCATCAGGATTTAAATCAATCCTGTTGTGGAAAAGAAAACCGGAAGCAAGAAAATCATACTATATAAATTGTGGCCAAAAGCCAGCCAAACTTCAAAATCTGATGAAACAACTTTTCACCCTATTCCTACTCATACCAGCCTTACTAAATGGGCAAAATATTGACCAGAAGGAAACCCCACAAACCCTAAACAAGCTTTTCGAACAAGGAGAAAACGGGTACGCCTGTTTTCGGATTCCAGCTATAGTAACCACGAATGAAGGTACTGTGCTTGCTTTTTGTGAGGCCAGAAAAAACGGATGCTCCGATACGGGCGACATTGACCTGGTGATGAAAAAATCTACAGATAATGGAAAAACCTGGAGCGGGCTTCAGGTAATCTGGAACGATGGGGCCAACGTATGTGGCAACCCGTCCCCGGTAGTGGATGAAGAAACAGGAGCCGTGCACCTTTTGTCCACCTGGAACAACGGCAAAGACCATGAGTCAAGGATCATTGATGGCACAAGCATCGAGGGGCGGGAAATCTATCATATGGTTTCAAATGATGCTGGCAACTCCTGGAGCACTCCAAAAAACATTTCTTCAACCGTGAAACTGCCCAACTGGACATGGTACGCTACAGGACCTGTTCATGGTATTCAGTTAAAAAACAAATCCTATTCCGGAAGGTTGATGATTCCCTGCGACCACATAGAAAAAGACAGCAAAAAATATTACTCACATGTGATTTACTCCGATGACCATGGGCAATCCTGGCAACTTGGGGGTACTACCCCTTCCGATCAGGTGAACGAATGCACAATTGCCGAGTTGGACAATGGCAACTTAATATTGAATATGCGAAATTATGAGCGTAAGGAATCTCAGGTGCGCCAGGTGGCTTTGAGCAAAGATGGAGGGGCCACCTGGACAGACCAAAGATTTGACCAACAATTGCCCGAGCCTAGGTGCCAGGGGGCACTGTTGAAGGTGGGAAAGAAGAAAAAAGAATTGTTGCTTTTCACCAATCCGGCTGACCCAAAATCACGGGTGAACATGACCCTGTCTGTGAGCAATGATGGCGGGTCAACCTGGGCTAAAAAGATTCCAATTTATGAGTCACATGCGGCTTATTCTGACCTTACAGAGTTGGACAATGGAGATATTCTGGTGCTTTATGAGGCAGGCTATAAAAATGCATACGAAACGATCAGTTATCAGGTAATTTCAAAAAAACAATTAAAATGAATCGTTATCAATACAGTTTCAACTTAAGCCAACTGACGGTATTTATATGCGTACTTCTGTTCTTTTCATGTGGCAGAAAGAGGCCGAATGTCGTCATATTTTTTACTGATGACCAGGGTTATGCCGATATGGGGTGCTATGGGGCCGAAGGGTTTGATACCCCCAATCTTGACCAACTGGCCGGTGATGGCATCCGGTTTACAGATTTTTATGTGCCTGCCACTGTTTGCACACCTTCCAGGGCGGGTTTGTTGACTGGCAGGTACCCAAAGCGGGCAGATTTGCACGAGGCAGTATTGTTTCCGTATTCTGAACACGGGCTCTCGACAGACGAATACACCATGGCTGAAATGTTGCAGGAAAATGGCTATTCAACCGCATGTATAGGCAAATGGCATCTGGGACATAAACAGGAATTTATGCCCAACAGACATGGCTTTGACTATTATTATGGAGTGCCATATAGCAACGATATGGACAACCACTACTACCAAAGGTTAGACTTTCAGGCTCCACCTCTTCCTGTATTTATCAATGAGCAAAAAATAGAAGAGGGGCCTGACCAACGCTACCTGACCAAGAGGTACACTGAAGAAGCAGTGAGGTTGATCAAAGAAAGCAAGGATGACCCCTTCTTCATTTACCTGGCGCATAACATGCCACATCTGCCACTGTTCGTATCTGAGGCATTCGAGGGGAAAAGCGAACTGGGAATCTATGGGGATGTGATTATGGAGCTTGATTGGAGTGCGGGTGAAATTGTGAAAGCACTCAAAGAAACCGGGAAATATGACAATACTATTTTTGTAGTCACCTCTGACAATGGCCCCAGGGTAGGGTCAGCAAAACCATTGCGGGGCAAGAAAGGCCAAACGTGGGATGGGGGGCAAAGGGTGCCAGGTATAATGGTTTGGCCGGAGGAAATCGATGCAGGTCAGACCTGTAGTGAAATGGTGACAACAATGGATTTATTCCCAACCCTGGCAGGTATCCTGGATGCGGAAATTCCCACAGGCCATTTGTTTGATGGTATGGATATATCGAAATTGTTGGAAAATCCTGCATCAGTCCAGCTTCCTGAACGACCCTTGTATTTTTATGCCCGGAATGGAAAGCCCGAGGCTGTACGCATGGGAAAGTGGAAATTGCACCTGGACAAGTCTGTAGGGTGGAACAAAAAAGACGATGGGGCTTTTCGTGTTTCCCTTTACAACCTCGATGAAGATATTGCGGAACAGCAAGATGTTTCCGGCCAGTTTCCTGATGTGGTAGAAAAGTTGTCTGCCTCGATCAGGGATTTTGACTCACAATTATGAACCAGCCCAAGGAGGGAATATGGATATTTTTTTTGAAATTGATGACCCGAAGATTTTTAATTAACCGTTATGCCAGACCTTAAAAAATATTTTATCATACCAGCGCCCCCTGAAGAAGTTTACCTGGCCCTGACCACCGAAGCTACCATTAGGCTGTGGACAGGGGACCAAGTAGAAATGACCACTGAACCAGGTTCTGAGTTTTCACTCTGGGATGGCAGTATTACCGGGAAAAACCTGGAGTTTGAACCAGGGAAAAGACTCGTACAGGAATGGTATTTTGGTGAAAATGAAGAGCCATCTATTGTCACCATCAAATTACACCCACACAAGCAGGGAACTTCGGCTGAACTCCGGCATACCAATATTCCGGAAGGGGATTTTGACGATATGGCCGATGGATGGGAACACAGCTATTTTGGTTCATTGATCGAATTCTATGAGGAAGAATAGAGGGTGTCATTTCGCCTGCTTTTATTTGCGGAAACTAAAACATGCCACAGTTGATGTGGTTTTCAATACACTATTTACCTAATCACTTATTTAAAATGCAAAGAAGAAAATTTATCAAATCGGCTGCTGTGGGTACGTCGTTGGCTTCTGCCGGTTTTGCTGCTATGGGCATGCCGAGACAAGCTACCAACAAAGAAATTTATGAATTGAGGGAATATGAAATAGCCAGGAGTGGCAGGGTAGCCAAATTGGATAAATATTTACAGCAGGCACTTATACCTGCTTTGAATAAATATGGGGTAAAAAAGGTTGGTGTGTTTAAAGAAATAAGCGAATCAGAACCCGTAAAGGTTTATGTGTTGATCCCTTACAAAAGCCCGGAGGATTATTTTGGTATCCCGGCTAAAGTAAGTTCAGATAAGGATTTTATTGCCAACAGCAAAGAATACGATTCTACAGAAGAGTCTGAAAAGGTATTTTTCAGGCTGAACACCAAACTGATGACAGCATTTGACGGACTGCCAGAAATGATACAGCCAGGGGATGGTAAGAGGATTTTTGAATTGAGGACGTATGAAGGGTACAATGAAGATGCCGTAAAGCGAAAAATCGATATGTTCAATAAGGGAGAGCTTCCGGTTTTCTTTAAAACAGGCTTAAACCCCGTCTTTTTCGGTGAAGCCATTGCAGGCAAGGACCTGCCATGCCTTACCTATATGGTCACTTTTAAAGACATGGAAGAAAGGGACAAAAACTGGGATAAATTTCGTGTGGATCCCGACTGGAAAAAGATGTCGGGCGATCCTAAATACGCCAATACCGTATCCAAGATTTCAAAAACGTTTCTGGAACCTACGGAATACTCACAAATTTAAAAGCATGCTGTTGGTTTCCGGGTGCATGTAACAAGCCTATTGGATACCGAACTGATAGACAGTTTTTTCATGGTATTGATCACCAGGAAGCAGGGTTGTAGTTGGAAAGTGAGGATGGTTGGGAGAATCGGGATAATGCTGGGTTTCCAGGCATAGCCCATGAAAAGGCCGGTATATGATACCGTTTCGTCCGGTTTCATTGTTGAGAAAACCAGCGGAGTACAGTTGTACTCCCGGACATGTGGTAAATACTTTCATGGTTCGCCCTGAGGAATGATCGGCTACCAGTGCCACCTCTTTTAATTCGCTTTGGTTTGCAAGCACAAAATTGTGGTCAAAACCCTTTGCAAAACCTTTTCCGGCGGTAGCCAGATTCCGTTTCAGTGAGGTGGGTGCCCTGAAGTCAAGAGGGGTGCCGGCCACTTTGGCAAATGCACCGGTAGGGATGTCTACATCATTTTTTACGGTGTACTCCTCAGCATTTATTTGTAGCACATGGTCAAGGATATCCGTTTCTCCCCCATCTTTCAGGTTGAAGTAGGCATGGTTGGTCAGGTTGACAATGGTGGGTTTGTCGGTGGTGGCAGCATAGTCGATTTCCAGGCTGTTGTCATTGGATAGGGAGTAGGTTACTTCGCAGGTGAGGTTTCCAGGAAAGCCCTCGTGACCATCGGGGCTGGTGTGGGAAAGCACCAACGACACCTTGTTGCTCCCTTCAATGGTTTTCGCCTGCCACAAGGTTGTATGAAAACCCGTGGGCCCACCGTGGAGGTGGTTTGGGCCGTTGTTCACTGCCAATTGATATTCTTGTCCATCCAACTCGAAGGTGCCACCGGCAATTCGATTGGCATACCTTCCTACCAGGCACCCAAAGAAATGAGGGTTCTTCAAATAGCTTTCCAGGTGGTCATATCCAAGTGTTACCTCTCCGATGTTACCTTTCTTATCAGGCACTAGTATGGATGTGATAGTGCCTCCTAAATTGGTGATTTTCACTGTCATTCCGTTATCATTGGATAAAGTGAACAAATAGATGTCTTCGTTTTTTTTGGATTGGCCAAATAGGGTTTTGCTAATATTCATTATTGTTTGATCTATGTTGATAGGGATAATCCTATTGCACCGCAAAAATATTCAATAGGTATATATCTAATCCCTGGGGTTGAAGCGCGACACCCGGTTCAGGGCTTTTTTCAGGAGGTCAAACACCAACGTAACATAAAAGACCGCAGAGAGTAACCAAATGGCCATGATATTGAACCAAAAAGTATCTATTTGCCATGAACCAATACACTTTACCGGCGCATAGAAATGGGCATTGCCGATGGGGGAGGTTGGCGTCATATACACAGGGTCTTTTTTCTGGATGAGCGTATTGTTGTGTTCATACATTTTTTCTATTACATCCCTGTTGAGTGCCAGGTTGGCAAGGCCCTTATTGTAATGTTCTAATTTTAGATCCAACAGCCCTTCTTTTCCTATGGAAGCGACCACTTCTTCGTATTTGGATTCCCTGGCCCTGGTCGCTTGCTGCATGGCGCTTCTGTAGGATTTCTGTCGATGGTATAGGAAAGATTTTGCCAGTTTATAGACTACACTGTCAAACGAAAGCAATGTAAGGTTTTGAATCTGGTTGAATTGCAATTTCCCGGAATCATCATTTAAATTCTTCAATTCGTTGGCCAGAAGTTTAAGCGATTTTTTCGCACTGATCGTATCCTTTTCCTGGCTATACTTTATGGCCAGGTCCAATTCTTTATCGAGCCTGGGGATCACATAGGACGATTGGTAGCTGTTTGTGCTTATTTGCCTGTCGTATTCAAAAAACAATTGTTCATATGCATTGTTTTTAAACTGTTCTACCGCAAGGGCTTCATAGGCCCATCGAGAAGCCATGATATTGCCCACCAAAGGAACATGGTACTCATTTCGTATGCTTTTGTGTAGTTCGTCAAATCGTATCATGGCACCACCAAGGAGCAATTGGGGTACAAGTATTAGTGGGATAAGTATGTATATGGATACTATGGAACTCAGCCCGGAGGAAATATTGAGCCCAAGTACATTGGCAAAGCACCCGGTTGAGAACAGTATCAGCCAATAGCTGAAATTAAGCCCCTTGATCTCGAGAACCATATTGCCCACCACAACAAAAATGAGCGTCTGAACGCCTGTAAGACAAAACAGGTATAAGATTTTGGAATTGAGGTAACTCCGCCTGCTAAGGTTGAGAAACGATTCCCTGATGATGATTTTTTGATCTTTGAAAATTTCCTCTGCACTGACTGACAAACCTAGAAATAAAGAAACCACCACAGACATAAAGAGGTAGATGGACAAATTCTTGTTGTCGCTGAATACATACTCCGGGCCTGTGGAAAACTTCGAAAGATAGCCCAGGATCAGGGCCAGTAACGGCGGTTCCAGGAGATTGAGGATCAGGTATTGCTTGTTGGTGCGCTTGGCCAGTAAAGTCCTCCTCAGAAAAAGGGTAAGTTGTTCCAAGCGTGCCGGTATTTTAAAGTTGGTAGGGGGCAGGCTCGGTTCCCAATTGATGGGGGTGAGCTTGGGCAGGATATTTTCCCTGTACTTGGCATACCACAAGGCGGGAGGCACCCTACGTTTGAGCGATGTGTCACCCTTTTCGTTGATTTCTTTGGACTCAATTATGTGCAGCAATTGCTCGGTGATTACATTGCCACAGGTTCGGCACTCACTTTCGGCAGCATCTACCTGCGTGTTCATTGTTTTGAAATACACTATAGAATCGACAGGGTTGCCATTGTATATGGGGTGGCCTCCTTTGTCCAGTATCCAGAGTTTGTCGAAGAGCTTAAAAATATCTGACGAAGGCTGATGGATAATCACCACCACCAGTTTTCCTTTTCTGGACTGCACTTTGAGCAGGTTCATTACCTTCTCAGAATCCATCGATGACAGTCCCGAAGTGGGCTCATCCACGAAAAGTACCGATGGCTCACGCATCAGTTCCAGTCCGATATTGAGCCTTTTTCTTTGTCCTCCACTGATGGTTTTGTTCAGGGGATCACCCACCTCCAGATGGGCGATTTCACCAATGTCGAGATCCGTAAGCACCTTGCTTACTATTGCCTTTATTTTGTCTTCGGAAAACTCCCCAAAGCAGAGCTTGGCATTAAAGTATAGGTTTTCATATACAGTAAGTTCTTCAAAAAGCAGGTCGTCCTGGGGCACATAGCCTATGAGCCCTTCTTTCACACACTTTTCTATGCTGTGGCCGTTTATTTTGAGCGTCCCTTTATCAGGATTGATTTTTCCACTGAGAAGGTTGATCAAAGTGGATTTCCCCGACCCACTGCCACCCATAATGCCTACAAGTGTACCTGACTCTTCGTAAAAGCTAAAAGGTTTGATGCCATTGTCGCTGTTTTTGAAAGTATATTCTACTTTTTCCCCAAACAGGACAGTTCTGATTTTGCCCTCGTTCAACAAAAATTTCTTACTGATTTCCGATTCATAAATGGGCTGGATTTCTGCCCCTTTGATGATCGCCCCCGGATTGAGGATGTAGGTTTTGCCCGACTGCATTTTGTTGCCCTCCATATACAGGTTGAGTGGGCCAATGTACTGACATACCAATAGCTGCACGCTGCTGATGTGCAGTATTACTATTTTGCCGAAAAGCTGTTTTTCGTAAATGTGGCGAAATCCATCCACACCAGGAACAGTTTTTCTTTTCATCATCTGCGCCATTTCATCTGGCCATTCAGTCATTCTGTTGTCCACTATCAGCACAGCTTCCGGGGAAATGCCAGATATATTGGGGTCGAGAATGAATGACCTTATATTCCGCGTTTCTTCTTTCGCAATATTGAAATTGAGTGCCACCAACTGTATGAAGTCATTTTCCTTGTTGGACACTTTGTTGTCGGTATTGATCAGTTCTATCAATTGGATAAACAGGATCACCCTATCGTAGCGTACCAATTCGGAGTTGAGCTGTCCGCAAATTTTGGTTACCTGGATGATGTTTTTGGTGTCCAGTTCCATGACTTTTTCCTCAGAAACGCCCCTCGATTCCCTTCGGTAAAAGTCCACATAGTCCTGATAGAGTTTCAGGTATTTGCTGGCCAGTTCCTGATTGAGCAGCTTTTGCAGGTAGGGTTTTACAATGATGTTTCCGGTATCCACTACCTCATCTTTCACGCTTTCAATGATAGCGAACAGGTGCATCAGGGCGTTGATAATGGACTCACTCATGGGTGTGCAGAAGTTTTTAACTAAAAAGGGTATATTGAAGAATTCTCGTCAATATACCCTTTAGTATTTGAAAATAAATGTTTATTCCTATTCTATGATTTCATTTCTTGTTGATTCCACATTTTCCAGTATGTCTCCGAGTTGTCCTTCGGTAATGCCTGCACCCTCTATCACACCATCGTAGATCAGGTTCATAAACCTGATCAGGGGCAATATGGATTTTACATCTTCATCGTCCTTGTATTTTTCACAAAGCTCGGCCAGTTTCTTTGCAGCCAATTTCTGATTGCCTACTATATCCATGATACGTTTGTCGTAGTTGCTGGATATGGCCAGTTGGGCTGTAATGTAAAGGCCTTCTATCCAGCTACCTGCTACCACCAGCAAGGCCAGTTTGTCCTGTCCATTTTGATTGAGTTGCTCGTAGGTGCGGTAAAAGGACTTTGAAATGATGCTGATCAATGAATCTTTGTTTTCGATGTTGGCTTCAATCCTGTCGGCCATTTCCTGTGTGAACACGTTGGAGATTTGCAGCCCGTCTATCAGTCCTCTGGATGCCTGTAGGAGCTGCATGGTTTCTTCCTGTTTGTTGTAGGTACTCGCGTAGCTGAGGTCTGCACCATAGATGCCCAGGTTCAGTGCTTTGTCCCTTTGGGTTTCATATTTGTCAACGTTTTCCACGGAGTTTGTCACATCCAGCACAAACGCAGCATCTGCGTCCTGCAGGAGCTGGGTAACCTGATAGGAGGTAGGTATAGGGTATTTGAATTCTTTCTTGACAATTTCGCTTATTTCCTCGGTTTCTATAGGAACCTCCTGGTTTTGTGTACTTTTTTTATTGCCACAGCTGGCAACTGCCCCAATCAGAATGGCGAACGAAAGGAGTTGGATGGTTTTTTTGAAGGTCTTGGTCATATCGAAAATTATAGGTTTACTGGATAATATCTAAAAGTATATAAATTAGCTCAATTCCACAACCATGTGGACATATCTAAATTTGCACAGGCTTTGTTCACAAAGGAAGCCGGTCGATTACCCATTAAATTGAAGGAAAATAAATTACATTCCGACCAGATGGCGACTTCCCCAAATAACCATCCTGGCTACCTATGATGTAATTTGCTGAAACAAAAAAACCGACCTGATAGGGCCGGCTTTTCTTAGTTTCTATTTTAAAGTCGAACTTAAATAGCCTTGGCCATGGTTTCCCCAATATCAGCAGGAGACTTTACTACATGGATGCCACATTCGGCCATTATTTTCATTTTCGCTTCTGCCGTGTCATCAGCACCACCTATGATCGCACCAGCGTGTCCCATTCTTTTACCTTTGGGAGCGGTTTGACCTGCGATAAAGCCAACCACAGGTTTAGGGTTGCCCTGTGCTTTGATCCATTTGGCTGCTTCAGCTTCGTAGTTTCCGCCTATTTCACCGATCATCACTATTCCATCCGTTTCAGGGTCGTTCATGAGTAGTTCCACTGCCTGTTTGGTAGAAGTGCCTATGATCGGATCGCCACCTATACCTATGGCTGTGGAGATTCCCAAACCTGCTTTTACTACCTGGTCTGCAGCTTCATATGTAAGTGTTCCCGACTTAGATACAATGCCTATTTTGCCTGTTTTGAAAACGAATCCCGGCATGATGCCAACTTTGGCTTCACCTGGGGTGATTACACCAGGGCAGTTGGGCCCAATGAGCGTAACATCTTTGTTTTTGAGGTAGTTTTTGGCGGTAACCATATCCTTTACAGGAATGCCTTCGGTAATGGTCACAATCACTTTGATACCTGCATCGGCAGCTTCCATGATGGCATCTGCTGCGAAAGCCGGTGGTACGAAGATGATGGATACATTTGCACCTGCCTGGTCAACAGCTTCTTTTACCGTATTGAATACCGGCCTGTCCAGATGTGTTTGTCCTCCTTTACCCGGAGTGACACCACCTACTACGTTGGAACCATACTCGATCATCTGAGAGGCATGAAATGTTCCTTCCGAACCAGTAAACCCCTGCACTATTATTTTAGAATCTTTATTAACTAATACACTCATGCGTTTTCAATTTTGTGCAAAAATAGAAGAATATATGTCTTAACCAAAGGTGAATATTAATTGGTGGGTATAAACTTTTAATGTTGCCGTATGGGCTCGTGGACACCCTGTTCCTATTTCAACTTTCGAGAGCTAGCATGGTTCAATCCACCATCAGGTATTCATCGATAAACTCCCTGACCGCACCTTCACCACCGTTGCGCTCTAATTTGATGTCTGAAATAGCCAATATTTTTTTGTGCGCATCTGCTGGACAGGCCGAAACCCCCACCGCCTTCATAATGCCCAGGTCGTTGATGTCATCACCAATGTAGGCAGTTTCTTTTCTGGTAATTTGAAGCCTTTCGCACCACCCATCCAGCACTTTGAGTTTGTCTTCCATGCCCACGTAGCAGTTTTGGATGCCCAATGCCTTGGCTCGGGATGTTACCATTTCAGAAATCATGCTGTGACTGATGATACCTACCTGCATACCGGATTTTACCAATTCCCTGATGCCAAGCCCATCCTTAGCATTATATTTCTTAAATTGCTTGCCATCCTGCGTTACATATACGCCCCCATCGGTAAGGGTGCCGTCCAAATCAAGGATCAAAAGCTTTACGTTTTCTAGTTTCTTGCCCATTTATTTCGCATTTCTATCGATCGGCAATTTATGAAAATATAAAATAGCCGGGGTTGATCTGTCGGGATAAAAATTGGACAGGGTCTTATCGCTATTGACTATTGGTACACATCGCAGATCATTTTTTCGACCCTGCCAACAGCCAACAGCCAACAGCCAATAGCGAAAAGCCAATGACCAAAAGCTAAAGATATTAGAAGGGGTAAACCCGCCGGTGACAATGCAGCGGTAGTTTAGTTGGTACGAACACATTTTATAAGCGCACTTGACTAAATCGGGATAAAATTTTAACTTTTGACCAACATAAACCAAACCAAACAAAAATGGGAAAAGGAGATATAAAAACCCGAAGAGGCAAATTAAGTAACAAATCCTATGGTGCCAGAAGGCCTAGAAAAAGAAAAACCACGGCTGAACCGAAGAACAAAAAGGCCGACAAGAAGTAAGGTGCTCCAGGACGGATAGTACCTTTGGTACCTTGCGATCTATGTCGTTAAGTTAAGCTTTTCGTCTCTGCTAGATAAACCATTTTGGTTGCCAAAACGCACAAATTGA
This sequence comes from Cyclobacteriaceae bacterium, assembly GCA_040222275.1. GTDB lineage: Bacteria > Bacteroidota > Bacteroidia > Cytophagales > Cyclobacteriaceae > CAXBNB01. The sequence goes on along the minus strand of JAVKDJ010000068.1, from coordinate 74 downwards.
AATGACGGTAGGATGTGCTAATTCGCTGGTGCGAGCCTTTGGCTCGTATCTGGTTTTTATGGATACGAGCCAAA
>JAVKDJ010000067.1:0-1093 GCA_040222275.1 Cyclobacteriaceae bacterium | reverse complement strand
CATCTACTACTGGTTTTTTGCCACTGGAAAGATTTCCTGAAACGCAGATTGCACCCACTGAAGTAGACGAACAATTCAGGGGAAGTATGTTAGTGGGGTATGTACACGATCAGGGCGCAGCGATGCATGGAGGCGTAGCTGGCCATGCAGGGTTATTTAGCAACGCCAATGACCTGGCCAAACTCGGTCAAATGTGGCTTCAAAAGGGAAGCTATGGTGGTCAGCAATTCTTTAAACCAGAAACCATCGAGTTGTTTACGCAAAAGCAGTATGACAGCAACAGACGAGGATTAGGCTGGGACAAACCCACTGTAAGTGAATGGAACGGTCCCACCTCACTATATGCCTCTCCAAAGACTTTCGGTCATACAGGATTTACGGGGACGGCCGTGTGGGTAGATCCAGAATTCGACCTGGTTTTTGTCTTTTTATCGAATAGAGTATACCCTGACATGCTCAATACTAAACTATTAACGGGCAATATCCGTCCTAGAATACAGGATATCATCTATCAGTCCATTTTTGACTTTGCGAAGTATCAAAATTGATGCTAGGACGAAACTAAACACCTAAAAAACGGGTTAATGACAAGAAATATGGAGGCAGGAAAAATGAAAATAGGAATTGTATGTTACCCCACCTTTGGAGGAAGCGGGGTTGTGGCCACAGAATTAGGAAAGGCCCTGGCCAAAGGAGGACATGAAATTCACTTTATTACCTATTCTCAGCCCAGCCGTCTCGATTTCCTGAATGAAAATTTATTCTACCACGAAGTAGATATTCGCACCTATCCATTGTTTGAATACCCTCCTTATGAATTGGCTTTAGCAAGCAAAATGGTAAGTGTGGTAAAAAATGAAAAACTTGATCTCCTTCATGTTCATTATGCCATACCTCATGCCTCTGCCGCCTACATGGCCAAGCAGATATTAAAAACGCAAGGAATCTTTATCCCTGTTGTCACTACACTTCATGGTACAGACATTACTTTGGTTGGCAAAGATGCATCGTACGAACCTGTAGTAACCTTTAGCATTAATGAATCGGATGGAGTCACTGCAGTTTCCAAAGATCTCAGGTATCAAACTTTTGA
>JAVKDJ010000066.1:0-54812 GCA_040222275.1 Cyclobacteriaceae bacterium | reverse complement strand
CCGGACTACATCCCTGTGGCCAGCACTATGTGCCCTTGAGGTAGCAATCAATGTTTTTTGGTCATCTTCACTCAATATCAACTTTCGTCCCTTTCTTGCCATAGGACAAAAATAATATTAATTCGGTTATTAACAAATCTTTACACTAGATGTGGGAGCGGTTCAACTTAATTAAGTGACATTGATTGATATTTCAGTAAAAACTTTCATTAGTTTGTGCCCTGAGGGGATTCCCCTGATTGATATTTAAAAGACAAACAGCAAAATGGAGGCATTGTGGCTTGGAGTGGTTACCGGAATGGGATTGGCTATTTCCACCGGGCCGGTATTTCTTACCCTTATCCAGTTGTCCGTGGCAAGGGGGTTCAGGAAAGCCTTGCTTTTCATAGCTGGTGTAGCCCTTGCCGATTGGTTCATGGTGTTTACCCTTTGGTTTGGGTTAAACAAACTCAATGTTGGGCTGGATGAGTCTGTTTTGCAACTGGTTGGAGGAATGGCGATTATGGTTTTCGGCACTACTTTCCTATTCTCTGGCAAGAAAAACAACCAAACACCTACCAGTCAGGAACAGGGTGTGTCAAATAAAAAAAGGAGGCTTGAAAGATCAGCATTGTTCATGAAAGGAATAGTGATGGCTGGGTTCAATCCCATTGTTTGGGCTTTTTGGGCAGGAGTATCCCAATTCTCCATCACAAAATTTGCCGGGCATGGGCAGCAGGTGGCTTATTTTATTGGCATATTGATCACTGTGTTTGTCGCAGACCTGGCCAAGGCCTTTTACGCACAAAAGCTTAAACCTTTTTTTACTTCGAAGCTACTTGGATATTTCAACATGGGCATTGGTATTTTGCTCATCGTTTTGGGTGGGCAGTTTGTCGTGAGATACCTTTTATCCTGACCATCAACCTTGGCCAGCTGACCGAATTTATATCAATTCAAGCCACCTTAAGTCTAAGAATACGAGCTAAAGAAGAGCATAAACCTTTCTACACTTCTTAGTACAACGAACCACCCATTAGGGTTTTCAACTTGTTTGTGGACTGTGCGACCTTTTTTTCCGTATAGCGTTCAGCGAATACTTGCCCGAACCATAGATGGTGATCATCACCAGCATCAACAGCACTATGACTGCTGTAGGCAATCCCATTTTTTCCACTGTGTTGAAATGTTCATAGTTGAATATTACGGCACCAATAAGAATGGGTAGGTTCAGGATGCACATCGATCGGGTAAAGGCCCCTAGTGCGAGGAGAATACCGCCTACCAGGTGTACAAAAATAACGTAATGGGCCACATGGGCAGCCATAAAGGCCATGCCCACCGATCCTACTTCCTGGGTGAGCAATTCAAAATTGGAAGTAAACTCGTACCCTTTGTATATTATAAATAATCCTAGAACAATCCGCACAATGTCCATCCACACCGGTGCTCTTTTTGAATCGAGCCAGGCATCAATTTTTTGTATGATATCCATGATTTTTTTAAGAAAGTGGGAATAAAATTTACCGAAAACTATTGAGAATAGCAATTAAAAGGCGGCAAATCTCATAGCCGCAATACCTTGGGATGAATTCCATTGTCAATTTATTCCGACCTAAAAACAGGCAATCCAAACAGTAATGAGGGTTTTGTAAATTTTTTTCATAAAAAAATTAAATCCATGGGGTAAAATGAATCGCAATGTGCTCTGTAGTACCGAAGTAGCATAAAATCCTTCGAAACAATCGAATAATGGACTATTTAGAATACGGCGTAGAGGAATTTGTCCTGGATGAATATTTTCAGAAATGGATATTGGACAATGATCCCATGGTAGCGTCTTTTTGGGAAAGGTGGCTTGAGGAAAACCCTCATAAGCGACAAGACATTGAAGGGGCTAGCCGTATAGTTCGGGCGATCCAGTTTAAAGAAGACAGCCATACCCAGGACGAATTCAACCAGGTTTGGAACAATATCATACTAAAACGCAACGGAAAAAGCCAGGAAAAGGGGAGTGTGCCGCTTTGGGCCCGTCGTAAAACATGGATGGCCATTATAAAAGTGGCTGCTGTTGTTTTGGTTGCTGCATTCGTGAGCCTGGCCCTCGGCGACCAGTTTGTTTCCCCATCCCAGCCGGTTGAGGTAGCCTCGCTGAAGACCATAACCAAACGGACCGGAACAGGGGAGAAGCTCACATTTCAGCTGGCCGATGGTTCCATCGTGAAACTCAATTCCAATACTCAATTGACTTTTCCGGAATTGTTTGACAGCACTGCGAGAACGGTAGAACTTACCGGGGAAGCTTTTTTTGACATAGCGTATAAATGTAAGCATCCTTTCAGGGTAATAACAGGCAATGTTGGCACACAGGTGCTCGGTACATCCTTTAATATTAAGGCCTACAGCGGAGAGAAATCCTCTATAGATGTGGCGTTGGTGACAGGGAAAGTAGCCGTAGGCCAATACAACCAACATGAGATAATAGAGAAACTTCGTTTGGAGCCAGGCCAAATGGCCAGTTACGACCAAAGTAAAAACACTTTTCAAAAATCAATTTTCGAATACGATGAAATAATCGGGTGGAAGGATGGAATCCTGATATTCAAAGACCAGGACATCACGAGTATCATCAGGAAGATTGAAGATTGGTACAATGTAAAAGTAGTGGTGGAAAAAGACGACCTGGATATGGATCGTGATTTTAGCGGAAAATACAAAAATAAAACCCTGGATGTAGTACTAAAGGGGTTGGGCTATGCCTATCATTTCAAATACAAAATAGATAACCATATTGTTGTAATCAAATAAACTAAGCCTATGAAAACAAATCCCACTTAAAAATTAAAGCCAGTCTTGTAAGACAAAACTGGCTTAGATGCTTTGAGATGCTGCTCAATATTTGGCGATACTAGGACAGCATATACAAAGCTGAAATGTTCTTGATAATTCACTGTTACCAAAAACTATTACATTATGCGTACAAAATTACTTAAAAAAATCTTATTTATGTCGAAATATGCGGCATTGGGAATTATGATGCAGTGTTTGTTGTTCACTGCTATTTTGGCCGAAGACAGCAAGGCCCAGGGCATTAGCCTTGAGGAAGTTTATGTGTCGTTTGAGCCAAGCAATACTTCTATAGAAGAAGCATTTTCGAAAATCGAAAATTCTACCGAATTCAGCTTTGCCTATAAAAAGAAGATTATCCGACAAGCGAAGAAGCAATACCTTAAGTTGGATTTTTCAAATAAATCTGTAGCATCCGTGCTTCGGTATATTTCGGATAATACTGGATTGAGCTTCAAGCGGGTGGATGAAACCATTCATGTGGTAAAAGAAGAAGTAGAGCCCGAACTGATCGAATGGAAGGATGTGGACATTTCCGGAACAGTTACCGATGAAAATGGAGATGGGTTGCCTGGAGCTACTATTATTGTGAAAGGCAGCACACAGGGTACTACCACCGACCTGAACGGCTACTACAAACTTTCAGTACCAGAAAATGCCACCCTTGAAATCTCTTATGTGGGATACGTTACGCTTACTACAGAAGTAGGTGCCCAGAGTGTTATCGACCTGCAGATGTCCCCGGATGCAGCCCAGCTTGAGGAAATAGTAGTAGTGGGATATGGTACGGTAAAGAAGAAAGATTTGACGGGGGCGGTAGCCTCAATTGATGCCAAAGAACTGGCCAACCAATCCCCCAACTCTGTAACGGACATGTTGAGGGCGAATGTACCTGGTTTGAACGTAGGATTTTCCAACAGCCCGAAAGGAGTGAGCCAATTGGAGGTTAGGGGACAAAATACCCTTACCGCTGGCAGTAGTCCACTGATAGTGGTGGACGGGATGATCTACAATGGTGATTTGTCCGACATTAACCCCAATGATATTGATAAGGTGGACGTAATGAAGGATGCCAGTTCGGCTGCTGTTTACGGATCCAGGGGATCCAACGGTGTTATACTGATTACCACCAAAAGAGGGGAGAGCGGCAAGCCTACGATCAACATCAACTCCAGCTTTGGAGTGGTCACTGATGGAAACGTGAGAAAACCCTATGACCCACAGGGCTATGCCAATTGGCGGACCGATGTGTTCAAAAGTATCAATGCCAATGGAGCTACCAATGAAGATGCCCAACCTGGTAGATTCAACAACCCGGACAACTTACCCGCAGGAGTGAGCCTTAACGATTGGCTGGCCTATGACGGCTCTTCCGGTGACCCTACCACGGTATGGTTAAACAGAATTGGCTTTCAAGACATAGAAAAAACCAACTTTTTGGCAGGCAACAGCATCGACTGGTACGATAAAATCAACCAAGCGGGCGCCAGGTCTGATTTGAATGTGAGTTTGTCCGGGGCGAATGAAACTTTGAAATATTACTGGTCCATAGGGCGGATAAAAAATGAAGGCATAACTGTAGGAGACGAGTTTCAGACAGTTCGATCCAGGCTAAATGTAGAAGGCCAGGTAAACGATTTTATTACCGTTGGGGTCAATTCACAGTTTGCCAATAGGGACGAAGGGTCAATTGCAGCCGACCGTTTGCAAATTCAGCGTTCCTCCCCATGGGGTTCAGAGTTCGACGACAATGGCAATTTAAGGTTGAGCCCCCAGGACGATGCAGGTGCAGGTGCCAGCAATGCCTTCCTCAACAGGACCTATGACAGCCGTTTAAGAAAATTCAATACCCTGAATTCAAGAATCTTTGCCAAGGTGGAACTGCCTCTTGACTTCACTTATGAGTTTGCTTATACCACGAGGTTTGAATGGAGGGATAGGTTTGAGCATTTATCCTCCAAACACCCGGGAAGGGGTATCGGCCGTGCTTCGCGGCAACACGAAAAAATCCAGGAATGGCAGCTGGACAATATTTTGAGATGGGACAAAACAATTGGTGACCATACCATTAATGCGACATTCCTGGCCTACGCCGAAGATTTCTCAGGATTTCTTGATTTTGCAGGCAACTCAATATTCAGCCCTTCTGATGACCTTGGTTTTTATGCCCTTGGATTGGGTAGTGCCCCAATAGTTGGAGGGACACCGGATCGCAGTGGAAACGCAGTGCCCAATGGCGACTTTGTAGGTGATAACAAAAGCAACGGGGATGCCTTGATGGGAAGGATAAACTATTCCTACAAATCCAAGTACCTGATGTCTATAACCATGAGAAGGGACGGTTTCTCCGCCTTTGGAGCCAACAACCAACGCGCAACGTTTCCTTCGCTGGCCGCAGGATGGGTGATCTCCGAAGAGAGCTTTTTCAATACTGATTTCATCGACTTTTTGAAGATGAGGTTATCCTGGGGTAAAAATGGCAACAGGAATATCGGAAACAGCAGCGCAATTGCCTTGCTGACTGCCGGAAAGAACCTGGTGGCAACACCTGGAGGTTCTGTACAGCCTGTTGCGACCCTTGACCCAAGAAAACTGGCCAATCCCAATTTGAAATGGGAGGCAACTACTGCATGGAATTTAGGATTTGATTTCAGTATCAAGGAGGGTATAATAGACGGATCAATCGACTATTACAACATGAGTACTACCGATTTGTTGGTAGAAAGAAGCCTGCCACCTCTTGCTGCCGTTCCGGACAATATTTTTGCAAATTTGGGAGAGGTGCAGAACAAAGGAATCGAGTTGAGCCTGAGAACCCGCAATATTAACGGAGATGATTTTGGGTGGAGTTCCAGCTTCAATTTTTCACTCAATAGAAACAAGATTGTGTCTTTGTACGGAATCCTGGATGAAAACGGAAAAGAGTTTGACGATATTGGCAACAGGTGGTTTATTGGACGTCCAACGGACCAACTATATGGGCAAAAAGTGCTTGGGTTGTGGCAGTCTGACCAGGCCGATCAGGCGGCTGATTATGGCGTGTTCCCAGGGGATTTTAGAATCCTTGATAAGAACGACGACAAGGTATTTACCATCGATGACAATGAGTTTCTGGGTTTTGCCAAACCGAGGTTTAGATGGACATTTGTCAACAACTTCAGGATTAAAAACAACTGGAACATCTCATTGGAAATGTATTCTTCATGGGGACAAAGCAGGGCATTTAATGATGCGAAAAACAGGAACGGCTTCATAGACCGCACGAATTCTTTCCAAACTCCATACTGGACAGCTGAAAACCCCAACAACGAATGGGCGCGGCTGTTTTCCAGTGAGGGTAGCTCCAATTTCAACGTGTACAGGAAATCTTCTTTTATAAGGCTGCAAAACGTCACCGTATCATACACAGTGCCCCAGACCCTGCTCGATAAGATATCAGTGAAAGGCCTGAGGGTTTACGGCAATATCAGAAATGTAGCAGTTTGGGCACCTCATTGGGAATTGTACGATCCTGAGGCCAGCGAAATCGACGGGATAACCGGCAATGCTTCTGCACCCCGGTATTTTACAATGGGTGTTAACCTGACCCTCTAATGTTGAACTATAACTTTTTGAAAGATGAAAACGAATAAAATCACAAAATATAGTTTGATCCTCACAGCTTTGTTGACTTTTTCCGCGATTACTAGTTGTAGTGACGAGTTTTTGGAGAACCAGCAATTGTCTGCACTTACCCCTGAAAACGCATTGGTAAATGCTGCGGGTATGAGGGCGATATTATCCAAAGCCCATGTAAACATCCGGGCTGAGTTTTATGGAGACGGAACACCGATTATCACTGAAAATATTTTTTCAGAGGTCGCCATCGAAGGGACTACCGATAAATCCGGTCCTGCCCAGGACCTCAACTTGTTGATACTGCCCGATGCAAACCTAAACAGCAGCAACTTCAACAGGATAGGGTGGTACTGGGACCGTTGGTATGAAAATGTGAAATTTGCCAATATTGTTATTTCCAGAATTGATGATGCTGAGTTCGCTGATGACGAGGAGAAGAATGAAATACTGGGAACGGCCTACTTCCACAGGGCCTATGCCTATTATAGACTTACACAGCAGTTTGGGGATGTGCCTTTGATCTTAAAGGAAATCACCTCTCCTAAGCTGGATTTTGTTACCACAGCCAGAATGACCATTTTGAATAAGATCAAGACAGACCTGGATATTGCCGCTTCAACTGTTCCGGCTGTTGTAAATTTCGGGGAGATCAACAAAGGTGCTGTCAACCACCTGCTGACAAAAGTGAACCTAGCCCTGGGAAATTTTGACGCAGCGATCGCCTCGGCCACTGCTGTAATTACCGGAGGGACGCATTCTTTGGTAACAGACAGATTTGGGGCAGATGCCAACGACCCTTCCAAGGATGTCATTTGGGATTTGCACCGGCCTGCCAACAAGTTGAACCCTGAGACTATCCTTGTAGGGGTGAGTAGGATAGGCCTGGAAGGAAAGGCCAGCACTACCTCTGCCATGAGGCAGGCAGTGCCACTTTGGTGGAGGTTTATCAATACTCCTGATGGCGCCAATGGTATGAGCGATGCACCCGGAATAGAAATAGACCAGGTAAACCAATATGGCAGGGGAATAGGCCGCAACAGGGGGGTGGTTTACAGTACCAAGGAAGTCTGGACCGATCCAAACGACCTGAGGCACAAGCCAGGCAATTGGATCGATATGGAAGATTTAGTGTACAACGCCCCATCGCTAAAAGCCAATGGCAACTCGTTTTACAATAAAAACCTACAACTCTTCACCGATGATGGTGTGGTGCTCTGTTCGGATACCATACGCAACTGGTATGGATGGCCTCATTACAAATTGTTCATCCCCGACCCGGAAGCTACCAAACCTTCTGGAGGAGATTCAGATTGGTATATATTCCGTCTTGCTGAGACATATTTGCTAAGGGCTGAGGCCTATTTCTGGAAAGACGATCTGGCCAATGCAGCAGCTGATATCAATGTAGTGAGAAACAGGGCAGGAGCTGCAAACATGTTGGCTGCCGATGTGAGTATTGGCACTATATTGGACGAAAGGGTAAGAGAGTTGTATTATGAAGAACCGAGAAATACGGAATTGACCAGAATGGCTTTCATTTTTGCGATGACAGGAAAGACCGCCTATAACGGCCAAACCTATAGCATGGCCAATTTCCATGAAAAGAATTTTTGGTATGACAGGATAATGGAAAAAACGGATTTCTATAACAGGGGAGTGAAAACGATTCATGGCGATGAATATACCATGAGCCCTTATCACTCGCTGTATCCTATACCAGCCGACAACATCAACGAAAACCCGCTGGGTGTCATCAATCAAAACAAGGGATACCCCGGGGCTGAGAATAATATTGAGCCACTAAGCACAATTGTGGAAGACTAGGCCCTGTCAATATATCGAGCCAACTGGACAACAGTTGAAAAAATGAGAAGTAATAGCCGTTCTGAATTGATTTCAGGACGGCTTTTTTTAATTCCCCTTACTCCAATTAATAGGCACGTCACTTCGACCGCAGGGAGCCTTCCTTCAGGCAGACAAGTTTGCCCTTTGGTGGATACCATTTGCAATACGATCCTTCTATTATCAACTACATCTGATTGATTGTATTAACCACTTGGTTTTTGGATAAGTACAGGGTTTCCATTTTGGGTATTCAAACGCATTACAAATGTGCTCGATCGAGGGAAATAATAGCCGTTCCGAATTGATTTCAGGACGGCTTTTTTGATTCTACTTAACCCAATAATAGGCACGTCACTTCGACCGAAGGGAGAAGTCCCCTTGGGTTTGTACTTTGGTGGATGCCATTTGCGATGCGTTCCCTCTATTATAAACTACATCTGATTGATTCTATTATCTGCTTGGTTTTTGGATAAGTACGGGGTTTCTGTTTATGGTATTCAAACGCATTATAAATGCGCCCGATCTAGGTTGTTTGTGAGGACACAAATAAGGGCATGGAAAAAAATAAGTCATTCTTTAGGTGGCTGCTAATGGACCAAGGGACTTCTCGCTCGTACCTCACTTCGAAGTGACGCAGTGGATAGGTGAGTTGGAAATATCCAGACTATCGGATATACTACATGCTTTTGCTGCTAAACCCATTACACCGGTCACTTTGACCGTAGTGAACCTTCCTTCAGGCAGACAAGAAGTCCCCATGGTCAAGGCTTTTCAAAAAGGAATCTTTTTTTTCACCTCTTTATATTTCGAAATTAGCGCGCCTAGTTCATCGGCATGTGTGCCTGCCAGGTCATTCGTTTCAGTGCGGTCTTCTTTTAGGTTGTAAAGCTCCCAGGGTTCTCCATTTACCCGAGCCATTTTCCAGTCACCGCTTCTGAACATCCTGAATTTTTCGGTGAAGCCTGAAATAAAGAAATCAGGCTCTGGCCTTTGTTGCCCCTGAAAGACTGGTAAAAGGGATTGCCCGTGGAGGGGCAGGGTGGTATGTTCGTTCATAGAATCTGGATAGTTCGTTTGCAGGATATCGAGGAAAGTGGGGGCCAGGTCCACCACATGACCGGGTTGGTAGGTGATGGTATTTGGCGCAATTACCCCCGGCCAATGGGCTATAAATGGCGTGTTGCTACCTCCCTCATGTCCACATTGTTTGTATTGGCGGTAAGGCGTATTGCCCAGGTTGGCCCAGGTAGTGCGCAGCGACCAATAGGAATCCGCAGGCCCGGGGGCTACATCTTTGATTTTGTTGGAGTAGAATGGACAAGACCCATTGTCCACCAGAAACATGATGAGGGTGTTGTCTGCAGTGCCACTTTCCTCCAGTTTGTCGAGCACACGCCCTATATTTTGATCCATACGGTCGATGATAGCGGCAAAAACGGCCATCTCTAAGTCCAGGGAGTCTTTTTGTGCGTCCGACAAGGTTTCCCAGGGGTAGTAGTCGGTGTATTCAGGTACCAGCGGCCCCCGTGATTTGTTCAGGTTGCTTTCTGCCGGGCTGATTTTTACAGTTGGGTCAATTATCCCCGATTTCTTCATTTTTTCAAATCGTTCTTCCCGGAGTTTGTCCCAACCCTTCATGTATTTGCCCCGGTATTTGGCAATATCCTCTGGCCTTGCCTGGAGTGGGTAGTGTGCAGCATGGTAGGGCAGATATAGAAAGAATGGGTCTTCCTTCTCAAAAGCTTCATCCATCCAGTCCAGTGCATAGTCCGTAATGAAGTCAGTTTTGTACATCGGCGCTTTTTTGTAGCTGATTTCATCGGCTTTTATTTGCCTGCCTTCCAGGAAAAACGGGCGTTCGAATTCACCAGATGGCGGGCGGAAATATTCCGTGGTGGCCCAGAAATAAAAGGAATGGTCGAATACATTTTCTGCTTTGCAGTAGTCGGGTACCCACTCATCGAAATGTTCTTTACCACTCATGATATTGTAGTACCCTGCCTGCTTGGTCAGCTGGGCAATATGTACAGCCCCATTACCACCCTTGTACAGCCCGGTGAGCATGGAAGATCGGGTGGGATTGCATTTGGCCATATTGTAGAAGGTTGTAAACCGAAGGCCGTTGTTGGCCAATTTGTCAATGTTTGGGGTACTGATTTCACTTCCATAGCATCCAATATCTGAATAGCCAATATCGTCTCCCATGATGAGGATGATATTGGGCTTTGTTTTTTCTTCACTTTTTGGATTCGTGCAACCTGTGACTAATATTATACAGTTGATAAAAGCAACCAGGTAAGGTTGGAGGGCTTTTGGTAGGTGCATATTTTTTCTTTATTCTGGTTTACATTTTTCTCTTAACCTGACGATCATAGGCTTGTGCTTCTGTTTGCCGGCCCAAATCCCCCTGTTCTTTCATCCAACTATCCATCAGGGCTCTCATCTTTTTCATTTCAGCAGCGTACTCGTGCTGAGATGCCAGGTTGTTGAGTTCATAGGGATCTGTTTGTATATCGTAAAATTCAACTTCCGATCGGTGCTGGAATTTGGTCACCAGCTTTTCGGCATTTTTGTCTGTTTTGGCTTTTTCCTTCCATGTCAACCAGAAGGAGGTCCAGTCCGGGTTTTTTTGCTCTGTGACATTGTTTTGAAATGCCTCATCGAAATGTAAGTTAAGGATGTATTTATATTTTTCTGAGCGAATGGTCCTGATTCCATAGTGAGGGGACCCGTTCCTGATGCCCCGTGTGGTTTGGAGGCCATATACATAGCTCTTGTGTTTGTCCTTTTCACCCATCAATACAGGTAGAAAACTTTTGCCGTCCAATGTGCCAGGGAGAGACCCTCCGGCAATGTTTATCAGGGTGGGCGTTACATCCACATATTCTATCATGGCATCTGATACACTTCCAGCCTTGATTTTTCCTGGCCATCTGGCCAGGAATGCCGTCTGAAGGCCATTGTCGTAGCAGGTCCATTTGGCAAAGGGCAAGGCATTGCCCTGTTCGCTGGTAAAGATCAAGAGGGTATTTTCATCCAAATCCAAACCGCTCAATAGTTGGCGAACTTTGCCCACCGATTGGTCGAGGTGGTTGATTTCCGCATAGTAGTTGATGATGGTTTTGCGTGTTTCTTCTGTATCCACAAAGTAGGGGGGGAGCTCAATTGTTGCAGGGTCGTAAATACCCGGATCGCCAAGTGTCCACGGAGTATGTGGCTCTTTGAAGCAGATAAAGGCGCAAAATGGTTTGTTCTTATCTCTGACCATAAATTCTTCCAGTAAATTCAAGTCCGGGTCACTGCCATTTTCACCAAGGTATTCAAAGGGAAATGATTCTGCCGGGGCAATATGCCTTTTGCCGGTAAGTGCCACCCTGTATCCTTCTTTTTCCAGATGGTGTACTATGCTTTTGGTACCTGGTTTTACGAATGTATTTTGGGGATATGCCCCGGACTTTACAGGGTAGATACCTGTATATAGGTTGTGCCTTGTCGGGCTGCACATGGCCACTGCCTGAAAGCATCGGGTAAATTTGATGCCTTCATCGGCAATGGCATCAATGTTTGGTGTTTTTACATTCTTACTGCCATAGCAGCCAATATCCCTGAAAGTGAGGTCATCTGCTATGATGACTACTATGTTGGGCTTTTTCGGGTTTGTTGCTTGTCTGGAAAGAGCCTTTTCTACACTTACGCATATAGTGAGCAATACAGTACCAACAAGAATCAATGTGCTTTTTTTCATAACAATTTTTTTAGATTTGGATGGACATGGCCAATTAATTGCCAGGCCTTAAGGCATGCCTGCTTCTTACATCTTCTGGCAGGCTCATGTTGTAGCTCGCACCAAATCCATTGGTTTGATGATAGGTATAATACTGCCAGGGGTCTTCTCCTTTGATCCTTGGGTCACCTGTTTTTTCCAGATAGTTCTTCAGATCATTCCAAAGCTTGTTTTTTACATCCCGATATTCTGCCAGACTGGCCAGGTTATTGACTTGTCCCGGGTCATCACTGATTTTGTACAATTCTTCCAATGGCCTTTTGCCAAAGCTCAATTCGTATTCTTTTGCATACCTTCTTTGGTTTTCAGGATCAACCATGAATGATTTGGTTGGGCATGCATCAACATCGCCATGATAGGTCCTGTTGGATGACCAGAAATGTGGGCCACCCGTAGGCCATCTGTCAGGTTCGAAATTTCGGATATAGAGATATTCGCGGGTTCGGATGGCCCGGGCCGGATAGGTAGCCCCATCGGGTCGGCACCAGGTATGTCGTTCCGTGGCGGTAAATGCCTTGTTGCGGGTTGGCGTTACCTGCCCCTCCTGGTCTGAGAGCAATATTGGAAACAGGCTTTTTCCTGTCATCTCTTTTGGGATGTCAATTCCGGCGGCTTGCAGGAAGGTAGGGGCAAAGTCAGTGTGCGAAACAAAATCATCAACAATCCTTCCGCCTTTTACCTTATCTCCCCACCGGATGCTGAGCGGCATTCTTACGCCCCAGTCGTAGAGTGTGGTTTTTGCCCTGGGGAAAGGCATGCCATTGTCAGAGGTTACCACAACTATGGTGTTGTCCAACTCACCGATTTCTTCCAATCGGGTGAGCATGCTTTGCAAATGTGAATCAAACCATTCTATTTCATAATAATAATCCAATATATCGCTTCGGACAACATCTACATCAGGCCAAAACGGAGGCACGTCCACATCTTTCAGTTTTTTACCTGTCATCAATCCCGCACCATCTTCATACACCCGGTGAGGTTCTCTGGATCCAAACCAAAAACAAAAAGGCTCTCCTTCGTTTCTGTCTTTCAGAAACTCATTAAAATTGGCTGAATAATTTACATTGGCAATTCCTTTGGCAATGTGCCCTTCTTTTATGTCGTTGTAGGCCTGTCCAATCGGGTCTTTTTCCAGCCCCAGGTCTGAGTAATTTCCTGGCAGCCAGCCTTTTCCTGTATAGCCAACGTGATAACCCGCATCATTCAGGATGTGAGGGTAGATTTTTAAATCCTTTGGAATAGAACCGAACAATACCCCAGCTTCCCCGATGCGCCAAATGTCCTGGCCACTGATCACGGCACTTCTCGATGGAGTGCAAGAGGGGCTTGCCGAGAATGCATGCGTGAACAGTATTCCCTCATTGGCCACACGGTCGAAAGCCGGGGTTTTTACTATTTTGTCACCGAAAGCGCTGGTATGCAACCAGGATTGGTCGTCGGCAAAGGCGAACAGGATATTCGGGCGTTTTGTGGTTTCACTTTTCTGTTGGGATTTTGAAGTGCTGCAACTACAAAAAAAGCAGGCACTTAAAATGCAAATGAGATAGAATAAACAGTTTTTTTTCATGGGGTAATCTCTTTATAGCTTCGACATATTTTGTGAGAAGGAGAGTTGCCTGGTAGAAGGGTTTTCGGCCAATGCTCTGTGTTCGTTAAGCAGGCGGCCATCTACACCCAGGTGTCGGAATACAACTTCCACCTGTTGGTCCTGCCTCTTCACGTTTACCGATAAAAATCCCCCGATTACGTTCATATAAAGGTGCTGGGGCCTTAGGTCGTCAGGTTTCCAGCCTCCGGCATGATCGTCGCTACCAGCTCCGCAGCTAAATTCCAAAACCCCTGTATCATCGTCTTTGGATACATATTGCCAGTGACGGTCGCCACAAATCACAAACATGTTGGCTTGGGTGGAAATGAATTCCCTGATTTCCCTTCCTTCATATTGAAACCCGCTATTGGCATGGTTGTCGTTTTTCCTGTCACGGTCAGGGCCAACCAGAGGTGTAGGGCTGATGAGAAATTTAAAAGTGGCATCTGAATTACTTACCGTCCTCTTAAACCAATCCTTTTGTTCTTTGCCCCAAATGGTTTTTCCCGGTCCATCGGGTGTGTCATTGGGACTCCTGAAATCCCGTCCCTCTACCATCCATATCTGCACGTCTTTTCCCCACCGAAATGTGCGGTACGTTTTGTCACCCATTGGAACTTCATTTCTAAATAGTTCGAGTCCCTGTTCAAAAGTGAATTCACCCATAAAACGGGTCTGTCTGCCTGGCCAGCTATCGTTCATCCAGGTGTCATGGTCGTCTTTGATAAAATAACTAGTAACCTGGCGGTGAAATTCTAGATTGGAAGGCAAACTGTACATGCGGTCCCAGTGCCAGAGTGCCAAATCTTTGGTTTTTCCCAGGCGGTCATAATACAGTATGTCACCAGTGTGTACAAAAAAGTCGGGTTTCAGTTTCAACATTTGTGGATACATTTTATAACCAAAATCCAAAGAGTCCAGATCGGGGTAGCCCGTGCAGGTAGTCAATACAAACGATATAGGTTTTTCATCTGTAGGTTGAGGGGCTGTTTTGAAGTAGCCGGTAATAGTTGCTGAGGTAGCCTCACTGCCGGGAGGCCTGGCCAGTGCTTCAAAATCGTAGGAGGTACCTGCCGTAAGGTTGGACAGCTTCACCTGTTTGATAAAGTCGTTTTCACCATCGATTTTGTGCCAGGGTGTCTCTTGCCATTCCCCGCCTGCCTTTCGATACCGGACCTTCACTTCACCTGATGCGCCCGGTACGGCTCCTTCTATGGTATTGATGTCATAACCTTCCGGAAATTCCACTTTGGTCGGCATGTCCATCCTTTTGTTGTTTTCGGGACCCCACTCACCTGTTTCAGGGTTTTGATAGAGTGCTTTGGGTACCGGGGCTTCAGAGCCAACACGATTGGCAGATTTGGTGAGGCGCAACCAAACTAGGGCATTTTGCTGATCTACTTCTCCTATTTTAACTCCCGTGGCAAAGTAAGGCCCACTGGTGGATGTAGGTGCGGAGCATCTGGTAAGTTGTAAACATACCAAGCCACAAAGGGCTATTGAAAAGGCTGTTTTTATGGTGGTTGATAATCTATTTGAAATCATGTCTGATAGTGAATAGTGGATGTTTTTATTTTACAATGTTGTCGGTATTGAGCATATTGTTGACCGCATGGTTGGCTATGCGGGCAACATATTTGTTTGGATCTTCTTCTATCCTTTTCTGTAGTTCTTTAAGGGCTGGTTTGGCCTGGTTTCCGATTTCATCAAGTACCTGAGCGGCAAGCAATCGTACCCACTCGTCATTGCTTTCCAATTCTTTTCTGAGAAGACTGATGGTTTTATTAAAATCCCCTGTTTTACACAATGCCCTGGCTGATGCAATGCGTACAGCAGCTACTTTGTCGTCAAGTTTTGAATTGAGTCCTGAAATGCTTTCCGGATATTTGGATAGATTGGCCGCATTTCCCAGACTAATGGCAGACCAGTAGCGAACGGCTTCATTTTCATGATCAAGCGATTTGGTCAAGACATTCAAGTCCGCTCCAAAAGCTGCATCCCTGATTTCTGAGATGGGCACATTTTCACTCCTTAATATGTCATAAATAGATGCATCGTATTTGCTTTCCCAACTTCTAATGATAGTCTCAGGTATCAAACCGGAATCTTTGGTATTATCAGACCAGCGATTGTGCGCTTCCCTCATTTCCAATAATATGTGGGCGTATGTGGGATCGCTAGCCAGATTGATCAATTCATTTGGGTCATTTCTCAAATCAAACAATTCTTCACCTGGTTTTGTAAGGGCCATCATGTGAGCTCCGGCAGCAGGGAGTGTGCCATTGGCGTGTGCCTTTCTGATTTCTTTCATAATATCACCTTTTTCAGGTGTATTCATGTATTGTGTGTAAGGTTTGTACGCCTCATAGTATCGGATGTATTTGAAATACTTGCTACGCACCGAACGTTGCATATCGTACCTTTCGTCCATGCGGTCTCTGGTAGAGTAGGCATAAGCCCTTTCTGGTTTTAGATTTTCTCCAAGAAAAGCCCTGCCGTGCATATTTTCCGGAATAGTAGCCCCGGTTAGGTGTATGGCAGTAGGGGCAAGGTCAATGAAGCTCACCAGTTCATCCGATACCGTTCCCGGCTTTCCGGTCATTAGGTGCTGATATTTTTTTGGGGCATAAGCGATCATTGGAACTTTTAGCCCTGAATCATACATCCATCGCTTGTGTCTTGGAACACCTGTGCCATGATCCGAAAAGTACAAGACAATAGTGTTTTCCTCTAACCCATCTTCCTTCAATTCTTTCAGGATATTTCCAATCAGGATATCCATCATGGCCATGTTGTCGTAGTGTCGAGCCCATAATTCCCTTACTTTGGGGGTGTCGGGGAAATATGGGGGAAGTATGAGTTTTTTTGGATCAGCCCTTAATTCTTTAGGAAGGTCTTTGGTTTTCAAGTCATGTTTTTCTTTCGAGTTGATGGAGCTTTCGTGAGTGATCCCCAGGTTGAAAATTGAGAAGAAAGGTTGTGATTTGTCTTTTCTGTCCCTCCAATGGGCTGTTTCACCCAGTTCGTCCCAAATTTCCCCGGGGGCATGTGGCAGGTTGTAGTCCGTTTTTTCGTTGTTGGTGCAAAAGTATCCCGCTTCACGCATCACCTGAGGATAGAATTTGAAACCTTCGGGCATTCTTCCTTTGCACCTCATGTGCTGTGTACCCTGCGAACTGGCATACATACCTGTAATGATGGCCGACCTGGCTGCTGCACACACTGGCGAACTGGCAATGGCATTGGTGTACCTTACTCCATTTTCTGCGAGTTGGTCAAGTACCGGCGTTTTGGCGAATGGGTCTCCATAGCAACCTAAATCAGGACTGATGTCTTCCACAGATATCCATAATATATTGGGCCTCTGGGCTTGCTGTGCTTCTAAAGGGCTGTAAGGGAAAAACAAAGCCGGGCACGTGAGCACACAGATGATCATCCATGTAAAGTTTTTTCGGTTGGATAGAGAATGCCAATTGTACTTAGTTGGGAGTGGAAAAGATTGATTTTTTGTAGATTTCATAGTTATTGATTAGGGTATTTAGTTTTTATACTGAGAACTGTAAGATGGTGGCCTTTGTTGAGAGCCCCATGTGGATGGTTGGTCTCCCATTTCCAATACCAGCTCCCCACCAGCATAGAATTCGCTGAAATAAAGAAACGGTCGATTGAGGGGAAGCCCATTCAACCGGGCCGACTGTACATATATGTTATTGGAAGAATTGTTGGTGCTTTTGACCACAAATGGATTTTTAGTATTCATGCGTACCGATTCAAACTTTGGGGAGCCTATCAGCAGTATGTCTTGTCCCGCAATCGGAAAAAGACCTATAGCATTCCATACATACCAGGAGGTCATGGCCCCAGCATCGTCATTGCCCGGTAGCCCTCCCCTGGTATTTCTAAACCGGTATTGCATAGCAATTCGCAGGATTTGCTGGGTGCGATCGGGTCTCCCCGCATAAAGATAAGCATAGGGCGAACAGTAGTCAACCTCGTTGTTGAGGCCCTGGAATTGATTTTCGGTGGTGTTTGGTGTAAGGTTGTAATACCAATCGAGGTTTTTGATGAAATTGTCCTCGCCCCCCTGCAGCTCGATCAGGCCTTGCATGTCCTGCCAGATGCGATAAGTGTAGTTCCAGCGGTTGCCTTCGTAAAAATTGAAGTGTTGCCTGGGGTACAGTTCTGTTGTTTCCATTTGATCAAACTTTTTCAGGATACCATCTGCATCATACATAGGCTTCCACAACTCGGCGAGCGGCATCATTTCGCTGGCAACTTTTTCATTTCCTGTTTTTTCGGCAACCCTTGCTGTGCAAAATGCCGCGTATGCATAGTCCTGATTGTGGGTGGGGGAGGGTGCCAGGGCCATACCTTTTTGGAAAATTTTTCCCCTTTCATTGTTTACGGTTTTCACCATCACTTCCAGCGCCTCCGGCCAGTGTATGCCGGGAATATTTTTGGCATGTGCATCGGCCAGAACAAAATTACCAAGGGCTGAAGCTTGTTTGCTGAAAACCCAGGGCATTCCCTCCTTCATCAGGTACGCCGGAGGGAAACGGCCAAATTGATTGTATAAATCAATATAAAATTGTGCGATTTTTTGTCCTTCCTCCGGAAAAAATGTGAACACCAACGGCAACTGTGTGGCATAGATATCCCAAGAAGTAGCCAGGTCGGATATGTAGTTGTCATCGTCCCAAAATGGGTTTTCCCCCTGGAGGTTGGCAGGTTTCAGGATAGCCTTGTACAGGGAACTGTAAAATTGCCCAATGGCTTGCTGGTCCTGGTCTGTTACTTCTATTCTTGACAAATAACGGTTCCATACCGAGCGGGACTTTGCCATCGTTTCTTCGATCTGCCATGAGGTAATGTCGTTTTGCAAATTGGTTTTGGCTTTTTCTTCGGATTTGAAGGAAAAGCCGATTCTGCTTACCAGGGTCTTTTGCTTAAGGTTATCGAATGTGAAATAAAGGCCACAATTTTTCGTATGCCCGGTTGTTATGGTGGACTGGTTTTCGGTCTTTTTGAAATCGTTGAAAAAACCATGCAAGTTTGGTTTCTGGTCTAGCTCAAGGTAGAAAAAAATGGGAAACCCATCCATTACTATTTTTCCTTTTATTTGTGTCGGGGACACAAATTCGGCTGAAACGCTTTCTGGGAATTTTTCAGGAACCACACGTGCAGAGTCCAGGGCTTTGTAGTAGTTGCTCAGGTCGATGACCAGGTGGTTGTTGCCAGTTTGGGGAAAAGTGAAACTATGAATAGCGGAGCGGTGGGCTACACTGGTTTCCACCTTTATGTTTGAGTCGATCTGACAGGAATAATATCCAGGAGAAGCCTTCTCTGAAATGATTTTTTGCCTGTTTTTTTCGAAACGGAGCTTGCCCGTGTGTGGTGCCAATAGGAAATAGTTGTAGTACCATCGGATGGTACCCGGCCCGCTGGAGTGAAAGTGCGTAAGACCATAAAAGTCCTGACCATTGTAACCGGTCGGGTAACCTTTCTTGTATATCAGCCGGCCCATGACACCAGCCGAAACCATTCCAAAGGGCAAAGCGGCACCCGGGTGCGTAGCACCATATATCTCCCGCACGTCAAACCAGGAGGTGTCGATACGTGGCAGGTTTGGAGCGATCTGGATACCGTCTTTATCGTCACATTCGTCCACACCAAGAAATGTATTTACCATACCGGCATAGTCTTTTTCCTTTTTTTGGGATACGGTGGTATGCCAGCTGCCCAACATCGATATGAGGAAAAGTATGATCTTTATTTTATCCATTATGATTTATTTGCTGTCATTTAAAGTAATACTGGTTTACAAAATCGCTAAGGGTTGATCGACTGGATGGTTGGCAACAATGGGTCACCTGTTTTAAGGGAGAGTGCCTCCAGCTTGCCGTGCATTTTTCGCTGCAACTCCTCATATTCCGGGTCGTCATAGAGGTTTTGGGTTTCGTACGGATCGGTATAATGATCGTACAACACGGGATAGTCGAGAGTGCTGTAGAGGTACCTGCCATCCCATACACCCCTCCAGGCCTCATCGCCATCGAATAGCCCGACGTACAGCGCGTCTTGCTTTGGGCCTGAATTACCCATGCACCACTGGGCCATCGACAAGCCAGACATCTTTGGAGGAATATCCAGTCCTGCAAGATCGAGCAGGGTAGGTGCCAAATCGACGCTGTTTACCAGCACGTCGCTGGTGCGTCCCGGTTTGATGGATGACGGCCATTTGACAATGAGTGGCGTGCGCATGGCAGTGATGTATGGTTTGCCCTTGGTGCGCAGGTAATACTGCAGGCTTTTGCCTTCCCTGATGTACCTTTCCTTTACCTCGTGGGCATGGCTTCCCAAAATATCTCCATGGTCGCTGATAAACAAAACGATGGTGTTGTCACTGACCCCCATCTGGTCCATTCCTTTCACCAGCCTGCCCACTTCTTTGTCGATAGCTGTTACCTGGCCATAATATATCTGCCTCAACCTTCGCACTTCTGTGAGCTCGTCAGGGCTGAGTTCGTTTTCTACGTCCGGTGGCAGTGAAAGGCTGCTGGGGTCGTACATATCCAGAAACTCCTGTGGGCACTGGAAGGGATTGTGAGGAGGGCCATAGGCTATGTAGTAACACCAGGGGGTATCTTCTTCTTTTTTTCTTTTGATAAAATCAAGGGCCTTGTCGGTTTGCCAGGTTGGCTCCCAATTGTAGCCTTCTACACGTACTTTTTCTTTTTGGTCGTTGAATTCCCATACTTCAAAGAATTCATGGGATTTTTCATATCCATTCCACTCCTGCCATCCTTGTCGCCTGGGCCCTTCTTCTATGTACCCACCAACCGGTTCTTTCGGGATACCCCCGTCGAGGTGCCACTTGCCTATAAAACCCGTAGCATAACCTTCATTTCCCAATATTTCGGCAATGGTTGTCAGCTTAGGGTCCATCAGCAGGTTGTTGTTGGTTACCCCGTGCTCATGGATGTACAGGCCAGTCTGTATGGTGGCCCTTGTTGGGCAACAGACAGGTGCCCCGCTTATGGCATTGGTAAATCGTATGCCATCACCAGCCAACTTGTCTATGTTGGGTGTGAGTACATCCGGATGACCTGCTACCTCCATCATATCTGCCCGGAATTGATCCGGCATCAGGATTAGGATGTTTGGTTTTTCCGGATTTTTAGGAATAGCGGATTGGTTGTTTTTTTTACCTGGGGAACAGGCCACAAGCAGGTACAACCAGAACGGCCAAAAATGTTGCTTTAGTTTATGTGTCATGTCAATTTTCTTTTATGTTGAGTCAATTAAATCCACTATGATTTGCTCCGTAAAGGATATTTACAATCGGGATTTTATCTCTTTATAGTTTAAAGTCATGTTTTACCTGAATTGAAAAGGGTAGTATTGGGGGCCGGACCCATCTGAAACAACAACTCGCCACCGCCTGTGATTTCATCATGCAGGATGTAGGTCTTGCTGAGTTTCTTGCCATTGAGATATACCGCCTGGACATAAATGTTTTCGTCAGAATTGTCTTTTGCGACTATCCGGAAGGTCTCTCCGCTGTAATATGCCGGATCAAGCTGGATGGTTACTTCATCAAACAGGGGACTGCCCAGTTCGTACCTGTTGTTGCCCGGGCAAACCGGATGAAATCCCATAGCACTCATGATATACCATGCGGACATCTGACCCACATCATCATTGCCCATGATGCCGTAAGGTGAAGTACCATAGGCATTTTGGAGGATGGTGTGCACCCATTTTTGGGTGAGCCATGGTTTGTCTGTAAAGTTGAACAAATACGGAATGTGGTGCACAGGTTCATTGGCGTGATTATAATACTCATTCCATGAAAAGTCTTTTGGGGTATTGTCAAACAAGCCTTCCAATTCGGATAAAAAACGCTTTTCGCCCATGAGCTGCTTTAGGCCATCGATATCATGGGGCACGAACCAACTCTGCTGAAGTGGATTACTTTCAATACATGCCTGCTCAAATCCCAACGGCCCTTCCCATGGTATCCACGACCCATCAGCGAATTTTCCACGCATAAAGCCTACTTTTTCGTCATATATGCTCTGGTAGTTTGTCGCCCTGTTGGCGAACAATTGTGCATCACTTTTAAAGCCGAGATTTTTGGCCATTTGACTGATACACCAGTCTGCATAGCAATTTTCCAATGTGGCAGAAACCCCTTTGTAGTAGCCTTTCCATCTGATGGGTTGTGGGTCACAGGGCACGTATTTTTTTTCTGAAAAATCTTTCCAGCCATTGCGGGTGGTATTGGGACCGAGCGATGTTTGCCTGGCGATCTCGTAGGCTTCCTGCACATCAAACCCCCGAATACCTTTTTGATATGCATCGAATATGACCGGAATGGCGGGATCTCCAAGCATACATCCGGAATAGTTGCCTGCCAGTTCCCATTTTGGGTACCCCTTTTTTCCCAGCCGGGCCTTTTCGATCAGGCTGTTGACCAACTCTTCGGCGGTTTTTGGGTTGATGATCGTGAGTAAAGGAATATGGCTTCTAAAGGCATCCCATCCACTAAAAATTGTACGGTAGTTGAAACCGGATTTTTGCCTGGTTTTGCCATCGCCTCCCAAATACCTGCCGTCCGTGTCGGTAAAATCTCTCGGATCTATGTGGGCATGGTACATGGCAGTAGAGAATATCTTTCTCTGCTCTGCTGTGCCTCCTTTTACTTCTATCAAATTCAGGGTTTCTGACCAACTGTTCCTTGCGTCGTTTCTCACTTTATCAAAGTCCCAATGGTCGAGTTCCTGACTCAGGTTTTTTCTAGCACCCTCAAAATCTACAAATGAAATACCTGCTTTGAACATTACCTGTTCACTGTTTTTGAGGTCAGGGAAATTCGCCACAAAACCGATGTGTTTTCCCTCATATTCTTTTACACTGTCCAATAGTTGGCTTTTAGCCACTATATTTTGGTATGCTTCGCTTTGTACATCTTCATCTTTTCTAGGTTGATGGTCTGGAATGTCGGCAGACCAAATGGCTGATGAAGTAAATGGTTTTGAAAATTCTGCATGGAAATAGACGGTGTATTTTATTTTGTACCCAAGTCTCTCTGGTTTGCCATTGCCCCAACCACCTCCGTCAGATTCGCACAGCATCCAGCCCCTTATATGGGTATTGTCAATGACTTTGATGTACTGTTTTGTGGAAGTGCCACCAATCCTTCTTGAGAGGTCAATCTGAATTCTGTTGGTACTGTCTTCGGGAAATGTAAACCTCAAAATTCCGGTTCTTCTGGTGGTTGTCATTTCAGCTCTTATGCCATAATCACTCAAATCCACAGCATAATAGCCTGCTTGTGCCTCTTCGGTATTGTGACTGAACCTTGACCTATAACCTGCATCAGGATCATGAACGGTTCCCCTATTGGGATGAAACGTGCCATTGGTTGCTGTAGTGAGTAGATTTCCAAAATCTCCAAACCAGCCTATGCCGCTCATGTGGATGAAACTAAACCCTTCGATTGTATTGTGCTCGTAAGAATATCCCGACCCCATATCGCCACCTGTATAAGTATCGGGGCTTAGCTGTACCAGTGAAAAGGGGAGGGTTGCCCCGGGGAAGGTACGTCCGTAATACTTGGTTTTGGCCACCGAGCCGATAAATGGGTCGATCAAATCCACTGGCTGTTTCGCAGATGAGTTTTGTGGCACATCACTACAGGCAAAACACAACCCTGCGAGCATACAGGATACTATAATTTTTTGGATTGAAATCATCTTCGTGCTAGGGTTGCATTTCATCCTGAATGTCTTTGATCCAGTTTTTGTGTAGTTTCAGAAGCTCCTTCAATTGTTTGGGGTGGCTGTCCGCCAGGTTAGTTGTTTCTGAGATATCCTGTTCCAGATTGGATAGATAGAGGTCTTCCAATTGAATGGGCTGTCCATCACCGCTGGGTTCGTTGGGGTTGCCTATCAGTTTCCAGGGGCCTTTTCTTACCGCCCATTGTGCAGATGAATCATCGTAGCTCCCATATTGCCAATAGGCCACTTCATGCTGTGTGGGGGATTCTTCATTCAGGATCACGGGTATCATGTTTTTACCATCTATCCGTTGGGATATTTTTGCCCCGGTAAGTGCTGCTATGGTGGCGAACCAGTCCATTTCCATGCAAAGCTGGGTGCGTACCTGGTTTTGAGGGACTACTTCCGGGTAACTGATGATGGCTGGTACACGAATGCCCCCCTCGAAAAGGCTGAATTTGCTTCCTCTGTATTCTCCGGAATTGCCCCCGCCCCAAAAGGCCCTTTCTTCCAGTGAGTGGCCATGGTCTGACTGGAAAATGATGATGGTATTGCCCGTGATTCCTTGCCTGTCCAGTTCATCGAGTACAAGGCCTATTTTCTCATCCGTATTGGATATAAAGGCTGCATATTCTTTTCTTGGTGTGGGCAGGTTTTTGTAGTACTCCAGCCATTTGGGAGTGCCCTGGTAGGGGTAATGCGGGGCATTGAAGGCCCAGTAGATAAAGAAAGGTTTGTCTTTTTTGTGCCTGATAATTTGATTGATTTCATCAGCCATCAGATCTGAGAAATGTTGTCCCGGATAATAGACTTCTTCCTCATTTCTGTATAGGTCGTGCTTGTTGGGTCCTTGCCAATAGAAGGTATGCGAATAGTTGTCGATGCACCCTCTTTGATGACCGAAAAAATAATCAAACCCCTGGCCATTCGGCAGTTTGTCTTTGTCGTGCCCAAGGTGCCATTTCCCAATCAAGGCCGTATAGTAGCCATTGTCCTTCAACATTTCGGCCATGGTGACCTGTTCGGTAGGCATACCATACCTGCCTTTTGCCCGGGCGTACTCGGGTACTGGCACATTTCCTGGAAGTCCTGCCCTGAGATTGGTCTTGCCAGTAAGCAATGCCGCCCTGGATGGGGAACATACAGCTGCTCCGGCATAGAATTGTGTAAAGCGGACCCCTTTTTTTGCAATCCTATCCATATTAGGAGTGTGGAGGTCTGTAGCCCCATAGCAACCCATATCTATCGATCCCTGGTCATCTGTCAGGATTACGATCACGTTGGGTTTGGACCCTTTGGCTTCTTGCGAAATGGCCATGGGAAAGCCTATAAGGTTGAGAAATATAACCGGAATAAATAGGAGAGGCTTTACAGAATTGTAGTTCATATGTCGAATGTTTCTTATTTGATTTCTTTTTTGTCTTGGATAGTGCCTGTTTTTACACAGGTAAGGCTAGCATCGAGACATTGCCCCGGGGCTGTAATGAAGTTTTTGACTTTCCATTTGAGTTGGAAGGTGTCCCTGACTTGACCTGTTTTTACCATAAGCCTGAGGGTTGAATGTGCCTTTATTTCTATAAAATTGGTTTTATTATAAAAGTCGTATTCACCGGTGTTTTCCACCAAAAAATCCAGGCTGCTTACGTTTGCAAGTGTCACTACCGCCAACTGTTCCAGGTATTCGGTTTTTTTCACTTTTATTGATTGTTCAAAGAGGGGAGCCAACCATTTGGTATCGCCTATTATGTTGTTTTCAAACCAAAGTGCTGTCCGTTGTTTTTCCAGTGCTTCATGGATGGCTTCCCCTGTTTTTTCTTCAGCGAAAACCAGGGTTATCGGTCTGTGCTCATTGCCTAAGTCATACTCCATGCCTATTGGCGTATGGATGTCCGAATTGGCGATCATAGTCAGGCTTTTGTCGAGGCACCACTGGTGTGCTTCGGAGGAGTAACTTCTACCATTAACGACTTCTATTCCCATTAGAATGCCTTTTCTCAGCATCTCGCTGTGCACATCGTACCATTCTGGTATACCATTTTGCTCAAAAGCATTGTTGGGCGATTTCCAATGGGGGTGGTTCCAGAAAATAAAAGCTCCCTGTTTTTTGGCCTCTTCAAAAGTGTCCATGTATTCTTCCTTGGCAATGTTGGCATCAGAAAGAAATATGGCATTGATATGTCCCGGGGGCATGCCTTGTGTGATTTCTGCGCCCCGGATCACGATCAGGTCGGTACCTTCAGCAGTTTGCCTTGCTATGTCGTACGACCTGTTTCTATTTTCCACCTGTACCTCTTCATACTTACCAAGCTTGCCGAATTTCAGGTGGTCGGTGATGGCAATGGCATCCAGGCCTTCTTCAATGGCTTCTGCCACTCGTACCTCAGGCCAGACTTTACCGTCAGAAAAAACAGTGTGCATGTGAAAATCACATTTTAGGGTGTGGTATCCTGGAATGTCGGGAATGTCCACTACGGTTTTGTCCTGGGCAGAAAGGTTAACCCGAAAGGTCAATAAAAAAAGGATTGCAGTTAGGCGAAGCATTGTCAATGAAGAAAAGGGTGAAAAAAAATCATGGTGTAGTAATGGTGAAATCATAGGAAGGATGTCCATCCATTTCCTGTTTCAATTGTAGATAGATGGATTTTTGACTTGCCGAAAGTGTTGACAGTTCGATTGGTTTTTTCTCCCATTTGTCTTCTGGGATAAAGTAAAATCGGCCATCGTCATACAATTTGTACTCGGTAGTCCTCACGAACCGGCCGTCTTTTTCCCTGACTTTTGAGGTATATGGGTGATAGTGCACAAAAGCGGTTTCCCGGGGAGGCTTGGATTGTCCTTTAAGTGTTTTAAAAAAGCTCTGTCCATCGTTGGGGTATGGTGCAATTTTCACTGCTTCGGCCAATGTCGGCATGAAATCACTAAATTCAATAAGCTCATCTATTTCCACACCCCGTTGGTTGCCTGCTGGCCAATGAACAATCATGGGTACATGTGTGCCATTGTCGGGCATGGAACTTTTTCCACCAGGATAGCTGCCAAATTGTTTGGTTTGGGAGGTGATATTGGTATGGGTGCCATTGTCACCAGTGAATATCACTATAGTATTGTCATCAATGTTGAGTTCTTTAAGTTTATCCATGATTTTACCCACCACCTTGTCGGAGTAGTTGACCATGTCTTTGAAAAACCTGTTATCCGATTTGGACCGAAGGGCGCGATTTTTCCATTCAGGGGAGTCAGGAGTTGGCACAAAAGGGCTATGCACCAGGATCATCGGGTAATAGACGAAAAAAGGCTGGTTCTTATTCCTTTCTACAAAATCCAAAATATAGTCCGATACTATATCAGGTCCATAGTCATCTACAGTCGTCTCTAACAATTCCCCATTTTGCTCGAGATATGGCTTGGCAAAACGGGGGCCTTTTTTGGTGAGCTGCCAAAGGCAATACTCATCAAAACCGAATTGTTGAGGACGCTTCAGGTCATTATAGCCTTCCCTTTTTTCTTTAGCCCCACTGAGCTGCCATTTGCCTGCAATCATGGTTTTATAGCCTGCATCTTTCATCATATTGCCAAAGGTTTTTTCTTTTACATCCAGGTATCCAAAATCCACGTAGTTGCGATAATTGTACTTACCGGTCATAATTTTCACACGGGATGGCGTACACACCGGCTGGGAAATACATCTGGTAAACCTCATGCCCTCTGTGGCCAGCTTGTCGAGTACGGGGGTTTTGTAGGAAAGCGACCCGTTTACCCCCAGGCATTCGAAACCCATATCATCTGCCATGATCAGGATGATGTTTGGCCTTTGATCAGCCTGTTGCGCGATCACTACCTGACAGGTACATGCTACTGTGAAAAGTATGAAGAAGTATTTTTTCATATTGGATAATTGTTTGAGTAATTTTTAAAAGTTACCGTTGTTTTCAGTTTACGATATGGACACTATATGTCCGGAATACTCCCGTTTCAAGGGTGTATTAAGGTTTTTGGTTATCTCAGTTTAGAAAAAGACACACAAGCAACTTACCGTGAAATTGCCTGTGTATCCTTTGATTTTACAGGGCTCCCCATCCAGGATTGTTGGCTCCCAGGTTAGGGTTGATGTCAAATGCTTCCTGAGGGATAGGCAACAAGTAGTATTTGTCATCCCAAATTCGCGTAGTATTGGCATAAGTAGAGTTGTCACCACTGAGGTCTCCGGGTAGGTTCTCATCATTTGGGAAACCCTCAACCGGGCCATATACCTGGTCCCCGAGTTTGTACCTCCAGATGTCCAGCATTCTGAATGGTGCCTCACCGGCAAATTCATACCGCCTTTCCAGCAAGACAGCATCGATCAGTGCATTTCCGGTGGTCCCATTCATCAGGCTGGCAGGCACATCTGCCACTGTATTGTATTCTGGCATGCCCACACGGTCCCTAACCATGTTGATATAATCCAATGCCTGAGCGTTGTTGTCTGCTGCCAGTGCTTCGGCCATCATGAGGATTACCTCTGCCAGTCTTATTATTTTGTAGTCGGCATGGGCAAGGCTAGTGTTTGTATATTCCAGGGTCACATTATTGTCTATGCTCAAGCCAGAATATTTGCGCATCAAATACCCGGTGTCCATGCCTGTGTTTCGGTCTGCACGGTCGTTTCTGTACACCTCAAGTTTTGGGTGGGGGGAAAATATATAGGTGCCTGTACCTCCTCCATCTATTGATTGCAACTCGTCACCCGGGAGTATGAGTGACGCCCTGAGGCGTGGGTCCATGTTTTGCCATGCGGCGGCTGGATCGTAGCTGGGATCATCAGCAGGGGCCAATCCGTTTATGGTTTGAAAAGACCTCACGAGGTTTTGAGTAGCCCCAAATTGGGCCTGGTTGTTGCCAGCGCCCTCTCCTGTGCCTTGATATGATCCACGAGGTAGGCATTTGTAGGAAATTTCCGGTTCGGACAGCACCACGTCCAGGTAATTTCTGGATAGTATCACGGCATTGGAAGGGGATGAGCCGGTACCAATATCCGAATGGTGGGTGAACAATCTCCTAAACCCAACAATACCTTCGTCTAAACTCAAACCGCTATTGGTCAGGATGTCGTTGCAGGCAGCTTGTGCATCATCGTACAGTGTGGCCGGGCTGGAATGCCATCCTATGGCATTTAAAGAAGCACGTGCTTTCATGGCAAGGGCGGCCCATTTGGTTGCCCTTCCTGCATCTCTGTCTTCATGGTTCTCAGGAAGTATATCTGCCACTGCATCCAGCTCGTCGATTACAAAATTGAATACATCCAGTCTCGGTGTCCTTGATGGGAAAAAATCCAATGCCTGTGGTTCGGTGACCAATGGTACATCACCATATACGAAGGCCATTCTTTCGTAAAGGAATGCCCGCATAAACCGTGCTTCGGCTTTGAGGCGTTCGGCAAGCCCGTCAGTGGCAAATGCAGCACCATCTACCCGGCTGATAAATTCATTGCAATGCCGGATTTGCTCATAGGCATAAAAATCCAGGAATTCATCATCAGCGAGCCAATTCAGATCGGCACCTTCACGCCCACCATTTCTACGCCAACCGTCATCGGTCCATAGCCATAGCCTTGATTCTCCATATCGTTGATCGAGAATGGGCAAAAAGGTATAGAGATAATTGGACGCAATGACCATATCTGCCTCGCTTTTGAAAACTGAAGCAGAAGTGTACTGATCAAGGGGCCCTTCTTCTAGAAAGTCGTCGGTATTGCAGGCGTTCAGTATTATCAGAACTGAAAGCAGGCCTATTTTTTTATGTATATTAAAGTATAATGATTTCATGATTCAGCTGTTTAAAATTTCAGGTTCAAACCAAATGATGTGGTGAGGGGCAAGGGATATCTGAAATCCCCGGTACCCAATTCAGGATCCCAGCCTTTGTCATGTGAGGGACTGTTGGTCCACAGCACACCCAGGTTTTCTACAGACATATACACCTGGAGCGAGGTGATGAATTTCAGCTTGTCAAGTACATTCTGATTGAATGAGTAGGCCAAATTTATATTTTTCAATTTCACATAAGCATTGGTTTGGATCAGGTCTGAAACATAGCGCTCAAATGGAATAATGTTGGTGGCTGTCGCCTGGGGGAACAAGGCATTGGGATTGTCTGGCCTCCATGTATCTGTTTGATAAATATAAGAAGCCCTGTCGCCTGTAAACGGGTTGAGGTAATCCCCGTTGTTCCACCATTCATAAGCACTTAACACGCCATACAGCCTTGCCGAAAAGGAGAAGCCCTTATACGCAGCGCCAAAGTTGAACCCCATCCGGTAATTGTCCACGGCATTCTTCTTGAGTATAATCCTGTCGTCGGCGTTGATGATGCCATCTTTGGCATCAGGTACCCCATCATTGTCGGTATCTACTGTCAGTTGATCCACATATTTGAACCCACCGAGGTATCGGCCAAGCCCATCGCCATGTGACACCACATTGGACTGGTCTATGGGGTTGCCATTGTCATCTACATGTGCATCCATTTCGGCCTGGTTGTCAAAATACCCGTCAGTTTGGTAGCCAAACCAGTTGCCAAAGATGGGCAGTCCCTGGTCTTGATAACCCTCCTCACGAGGATTTAGCGGACTTGTACCGTCGGTGTTGGTGATCTCGCTGTTGTAGTAGGATAGGTTGAAATTGGCGAACACATTCAGGTCACCGAAGTTGTTTTTATGTCCTATTTCAAGCTCCCATCCCCAGGACTCGGCATCATACACATTGTCTAGTACACCGGCAGCCAGTCCAGATTCAAGCGAAATCAACCGTTGGGTAATGATATCACTTCTTTTATCAATGAAATAGTCGGCATTCAAGGCCAGTTTTCCTTCCCAGAGGGAAAAATCCAAGCCCAGGTTAATTTTCTCCGAAGTTTCCCATTTTAGGTCCTGGTTGACAGAGTTGCCCAGGTTGATAGTTGGTACTATTACCCCGCCAAGTGCGTAACCATTGGTATTGAAAATAGCCCTTTCTATAAAATCCAGGTTGCCATCGTCTCCATTTTGGCCCCAGGAAGTTCTGATCTTTAGGAAATCCACAAAATTCATATCGGTCATAAATCCTTCTTCGCTTACATTCCAGGCAAATGAGAGTGCCGGAAAGTAACCCCATTGGTTGTTTTTGCCAAAGTTTGAACTGGCATCTGCCCTAAAGTTGAACTCTGCATTGTAGCGCCCTTTGAAGTCATAGCTCAACCGGCTAAAATATGACAGTGTGGTGCGGTTGTCCCAAACCCTTGAGGTAATTCCGGATGGCTCACTTGCCAGGGGATCGTCACTGTCCAGACCATATAGTCCGGCAACATTGAGTGTCAACGGTTCCTGTCCGAGGGAAAGGTCTTGAATGTTGTCCAATATGAAATTGGCCTTTCCGGCCCGTTGTTCACGCCTTTCTTCCCTGGTAGTTTGCAGACCCAGCAGTAGGTTGAAATTGTGGTTTTCGTTGAAACTCTTCTCATATCGGGCTGTGGTCAGTGAGTTGATTCGATACCTCCTTCCCGAGCGGAGTTCCAGGTTTCGATCGGCTGCCACCGGCTGTATGGGGTCGCCTACCTGGTTTAGGTCCATGTCGAGAAATACGTATTCGTATGGGGTATTCCATATATCCCTTGTTGAGTTTGTTCGAACGAATGACACCCTTTCTTCCAAAACCAAGCCCTTAAAAGGGGTGATTTTTGTGTACAATTGCAGGTTGAGGGCATCTCGTTTTTCACGGTCGTAGGAGCCCGAGTTGGCTTGCCCCACGGGGTTGGGTTCGCCCCCGGCAGCACCCTTGTCCACGTAAATACCATCAGCTGTTTTTACAGGGAAAAAAGGTTTGCCTCGAATGGAAGACCCTTCAGAAACAGGCACATTGTTGAGGTTGGTGTGCACTATCGAGGTGTTGGTGCCTACAGTTAGCCAGTCTGTGATATCGGTATCAATATTGACCCGCAGGTTGTACCTTTTAAAGTTGTCCGACCCTGCCAGCAGTCCGTTTTGGTCCAGCAGTCCCATATTGATGAAATACCCTGAGTTTTTGGAGCCTCCGGTGATGCCAATATTGTGTGCGGTTTGGCCGGCATTTTCACTGTAAAGCTGATCTACCCACTGGGTTTCCGGATAAAAACCACTGGCTGCCCTGGCTATTTCCTCATCAGAATAGGGAAGTCCGATGGTGGATGGGTCAGTTCCCGGGTTGTTTCTTAGGGTTTCGTTCACTACAGCTTCATTGGAAAATTCCATAAACAACAGCGAATTGGCCAGCTCAGCCGTTTGTGCAGGAGTTTGGATGGAATGGTTGAAGCTATAGGACAAAGACAGGTTTTCATTTCTCTTGGTGCCCTTGGTGGTTACCAGTACAACGCCATTGGCACCCCTGGCTCCATAGATGGCGGTAGCTGCGGCATCTTTTAGTACTGTAACCGAGGCAATGGCACTAGGGGCCAGGTCCGACATGGTGCCTTCAAAACCATCGATTAATATAAGGGCACCCTTGGATTGAAGGGCGCTGGTAGAGCGCACCTGGATGCCTACTTCCTGACCCAGCTTGCCACTGCTCTGTTCCATGATCAGGCCAGGCACAGTACCGATCAGTGCCGATTGGATATTAGGTACCGGCCTTCTGTCGATTTCCAGCTCTTCGGTGTTGATTTGTGATGCGGCCACACTCACTTTTCTGTTTTCCTGTGCGCCATATCCCACTACTATTATTTCGGAGAGTTCAGTTACATCTGGTGCCAGTTGTACATTGATCTTGGCCCTGCCCTGTATGGCAATGTTTTTGGAATTGTAGCCTACAAAACTAAAAACAAGGGTTCCTTGGTCTGGGGCGGTCAATTTATAATTGCCTTCAAGATCGGTAATGGCGCCATTGGTGGTTCCTTCTACCAGCACATTTACCCCTGGCAGCCCTTCGCCATCATCACCCGTTACTTTTCCGGTTACCTGAATGTCTTCCCTGAGCAACTGTGTATCCATAATCTCGGCAACTGAAGCTTTGTTCGTTCTGGATTTGGAGACATGTATGGTCTCGTTGATCCTTTTGAAGCTCAAGCTGGTTTCCTGGGATATGAAGCGCAGGAGTTCTCCCAGGCTTACTTCGCTGAAACTCCCTTTCAGGCTCCTCTTGGAGGCTAATTTTTTGTTGTACTGAAAATTGAAGTTGGTCTTTTCCCCGATTACCATAAAGGCTTCTTCGAGATTGGTGTTTTTGAGGTTGACTGTGATATATACATCCTCAATGCTTTTCTTTTGTGCGGCAATGTCTGATGATGCCAATAAGAGCCCAGCAAACAGACACTGAAGGTAAACCCCTATTAATGTGTACTTCGCCATCACAATGGTTTGTTGTAATAGTTTGAATTTCATAAATTTACATGTTTGAATTATAAAATTTGAATAAAGCCGATGGAAAGTCTCATGAGCTGCAACTCTGACAACCTTCGGCTATTAACAAGCCGGTAATATTGACGTATTACCGGTTTTTTTTTAACTGCTGTTTATTTTCATCACCATCTGGTTTTGGTTTAGTTGATAAATACCTTGCGGCCTTCTATCCTGAACGAAAACCGCTCCGGATAGCTGAACACACCCAGGACATATTCCAGGGATTTGTTTTCAAATTTCCCACTGAACCTCCATTCAGGTTCAATTTTTTTATTCGGATCTATCTCAATAGATACCCCATACCACCTTTCGAGGTGGTTTACTACCTCCTTGTAGTCCACCTGTCCAAAATATAATATACCCTCTTTCCAGGCCAGCACCTCGCTGGCATCAAAAGGGGTCACAAGTATTTCGCTGGCATCTTTTTGTACTGTAGCTACTTCATCAGGAGTGAGGAAAACCTCTGCCTCTATTTTCTTTTTGGGATCGTAGGAATTGACCTTCACTTTGCCTTCCACCAGTGCAACCTGCACCTGATCTTTTTCGGGATAGGCATTTATGTTAAAGGATGTTCCCAGTACTGTAGTTGAGATATTTCCAGTGCGTACAATAAATGGGGCATCAGGATTTGGCGTTACTTTAAAGAATGCCTCACCCGTGAGTACAACTTCCCTTATTTTTCCCGAAAACACCTCGGGATAGGAAATGGAAGAGCCCGCGTTGAGTTTTATGTTGGTGCCATCTGCCAGGGTCAGGGTGAGTTTCTGGCCTTCTGCTACAGTTTTGCTAATGATGGCGATATCGTGGTATTGGGGTTCGGTTTTGCTTGATTCCCTGATCGCGTAGAAGGAAGCGACGAGTATTAGTAAGGTTGCCGCAATCTTGAGCGACCAGGAAATATAGCTGGGTTTATACCTGTTGGTTTTGGGAGTGCCAATATTTTTGCTTGCCTGTGATGATTGTAGCCTGGCCCATTCTTTGGCAATTGTGTCCTGTGCAACAGCCTCTTCTTTAAAGTTTAATGCCAGGAGAATATCTTTGGCCTTGGATATTTCCCCCGAGCGTTTGGGATGGGCTGCCACCCATTCAGCCCAAAATTCTTCCTGCTTTGGGTCATTTGCATTTACCCAAGATTGAAAGTCATCGTCCAAAATAAAATCCTGGGCTTTGAACTTGTTGTATTTTCGCTTTTCCACCATATTTTCTTGATCTTCATATGTTGAAAGCAGGTATGGACCAAAAGTGACCCTAATAAATCAAACTTTTTTCAAAAAAATATTTCAATGCTCAGGGATGGCCTTAAACAACGGTGGTGCTGAGGGGTGAAAATGAGGCTGGTTTGCACCTGGCCCAGGTGCCGGACATACCCATGTTGGAAAAAAAGAAATCATTCTTTAATCATTATCAAGAATAAATTTGATATAAAGATATCTTGTTTTAGCTTTGCGCACTGAAATTTAATACAATCATATAATGGCGGTTACAAGACTAAAAAGAAAGGACAGAAGAAATAAAGCAGTTGCTAAAAATAAGGTATCAAGAATCCAGCAGCTAAATTCCAAGCCCGTAATCAAAAATGTGGATGTGGAGGCTATTACTGAAGAATTCTCATCAAAAGGGAAAAAAGCAAAAACCGCTGAAAAAAAGGTTGAAGAACCAAAACAAGAAGTGGTAGAAGCAACAGCTACCGAAGAGGTAAAGGCTGAAGAAGTAAAAGAAAAAGCCAAGCCTAAGAAAGCACCAAAAGCAAAAAAAGAAGAAGCAAAGGAAGCACCTGAGGCAGAAGCCAAAGAAGCTGAATAACGCTTACTTTTCCAAAATATAGAAAAAAGCAAGGTATAAAGCCTTGCTTTTTTTGTTTATACCAGCCTGTAGAGTGTATTGGGTTTGTGTGAAAATGAACCCATCATTTATTAGTCTGGCTATAAAAGCATGCGATCCCTATTCTCATCATAGTATAAGTTTTATATTGAGGCGAGTTTCTTTTTTATGACCTTAATTGTAAAACATGGATGAGTCAGTTTTCTTCGATTCTTTCAAAATAAAAGCTACCGACACGGATCGGTTGCGGCGCATCAAAGTACCCTATCTATTGGGTGGTATGCAGGAGGCCGCCTGGGCCAATGCAACCAGACTGGGGTTTTCAACTTACGATATGCTGAAAGAGAATATTACCTGGGTGGTCAATAGGATGTATGTAGAGTTTATAGAATTGCCTACTTACCCACAATCCCTCGATATAGAAACATGGCCCTCGGATCTGGACAAGTATTTTGCTTACCGTGACTTCCGAGTTTTTGATGAAAATAAGAAGTTGATGGTTCGGGCCACCTCCAACTGGCTCGTGTTGGATGTGAACACCAGAAAGCTCATCACTATTCCCGAGCACATCCGGGAGGCCAGGTTTTCTGTAGATAGGGGAGCCATGGACAAAATAAGTGGTAAGTGTGTGTACGATGAAACGAAAACACAAGCAGAATACCCAATACATGTGAGCTGGTTCGATCTTGATGTGAACAACCATGTGAACAATACAAACTATTTCCGATGGATACTCGATTCACTCGGGCAGACTGTTTTGGAAAACCGTACCCCAAAATCGATCGATATTACTTTTAAGGCAGAAGCAGGTTATGGAGACCAGCTTGTATCCCAATCTTATGGCCTTGGTAGCGATGGTTTTGCCCACCAAATCATAAACCAATCAACAGGAAAAGTGCTCATAGTGGCACACAGTAAATTCGTTTAGCGTTCCCTTTTCTGAAATATTATTGACAATAAGACAGATCTAAGCTGGTTAGGTTTTCTCATTTGTTGAAAGAAAACGGCTATCTATTGAATTATTTAATGATCTTATTGAATATAATAAAGAAAATCAATGAATTGCAACTATTTTTGGCTAGGTACTTGGCTTTGCAAGGTACTTTTACCGTAATAGGTGTGAGGTCAAAAACTAAAAGGTAAAAGTGAAGGGGTTTTCAAAGGTTCCTTCACTTTTCAAAAAGAACAAATAATATGAAAATCGAAAATACACAGGTACAAATGAGAAAGGGGATACTGGAGTATTGTATCCTGAAGATCATTTCACGTGGGGAGGTCTATGCATCCGATATGCTTGGTGAACTCACTTCTGCAAAAATTATGGTGGTTGAAGGTACATTGTACCCTTTGCTTACCAGGCTCAGGAAGTCTGAGTTGGTCGGCTATAAGTGGGTAGAGTCCAATTCCGGCCCACCCAGAAAATATTATACCCTCACCGAAAAGGGCGAGGAGTTTCTATCAAAACTTGATGAGACATGGAAGGAGCTGGTTCTTTCCACAAAAAAAATCTCATCAAAGAAATCTAAAAAATCAGAACCATCTACCAAATAAAACTAACCCAATGGGCTGATCAACCATTCAGCCGACCATAAATAGTACAGCAATGAAAAAGAACATCAGTATAAACATCAGTGGCATTATTTTTCATATAGAAGAAGATGGCTACAGTAAACTCAAAGAGTACTTAGAATCGATTAACTCCTATTTTTCAACCTATTCGGACAGTTCGGAAATCATAGCCGACATAGAAAGCCGTATAGCCGAGATTTTTTTGGCCAAATTGGATGATGGGAAGCAGGTCGTGACGCTGGATGATGTAGAGGCCCTGATAGCCACCATGGGTACCACTGCGGATTTTGAGGCCATAGAAGATGAAGAGGATGTGATGGAAGAGCCACAGCAACAAAAAAAATCTTATCAGCATACCGAAGAAAAAGAGAGGGAACCGGCCAAGCGGTTGCTCAGGGATGAAAAAAGAAGGATACTCGGTGGGGTGGCCTCCGGTATCGCCCATTACTTTGGTATCGATCCGCTTTGGGTGCGCTTGATCATGGTATTACTGTTCCTAAATGTATTTTTTGGGCCAATTAGCGGGATGGTTTTCATTGCTTATGTAGTGTTGTGGATTGTAGTGCCGGGATCTTATGACCTGGGAGACGACAAAGACATAAAGAAAATGTATAGGAATCCTGACGGGCGTGTGCTTGGAGGGGTGGCCAGTGGTATTGCGGCCTATTTCGGCACAGACAGCACGGTGATCCGATTGGTGTTTGTCTTGTCAATTTTTCTCGGTGGTTCAGGTTTGATACTATACATCATCCTCTGGATCATTACACCAGAAGCCAATACCATCACCGAAAAAATGCAAATGCAGGGGGAGCCGGTTACCCTCTCTAACATCGAGCATAATGTAAAGGAAAGTCTCAACGTTAAAGAGGGTGAAGAAAATATATTCATAAAAATTTTATTGTTCCCATTTCGGGTCATTGCAGCAGTATTCCAGGCTCTGGGTAGGTTATTGGGGCCAGCTTCCAAATTTATTGTCGAGGCGCTTCGAGTGATCGCCGGCTTATTTATTACAGGTGTTGGTTTGATGTCCATGGTGGGGTTGGTGATACTGGCTTCCATGCTTTTAGGAATAATGACCGTGTGGGGGGATGTGATGATTTTCAGGGACTTTCCGATTGATCTGGTCAGGAGCAGTTTTCCTACATTCGGCTATATTTCGCTTTTCATATCCATGCTTATCCCTTTGCTTGGGATCACCCTGATAGGCATTTCTATTTTGGTAAAGAGAATCGTGCTCAATGCGACCATCGGTTGGACGATATTCGGACTTTGGGTGCTTAGCATGATTGGTATAGGCATAGCTGTGCCCAAGGTGGTCAGCGATTTCAGCACAGAAGGAGAATACCGGGAAACCAAAACTTTCGATTTTACCAACAAAAATGCCATCATCGGTTTGTACGATTCCGGAATTGAGGATTATGATATGGTCAACTTAAAGCTACGGGGACATTCTGATTCATTGTACAAGCTGGACATGAGGTATAAGTCTCGTGGCAATTCAAGGGAAAATGCCGTAGAAAATGCCCGAATGATTGCCTATAATGTGCGCGAGGAGGGTTCCAACCTCTATTTCGATTCCAATTTATCGTTCAATAAGGATGCCGTATTTCGTGCCCAGGAATTGTCCATGACTTTATACATACCATACAACCAGGTCTTTAGAATGGAAGAAAGCCTGAGGTATATTCTAACCAGCACCATCAATCAAAGCGGTTATAAAACCTGGCAAATGGATGGCAACAATTGGATGTTTGATGAAGGTGGGCTTGTGTGCATTCCTTGCGAGGAGGGCTCGTCTTCTCAACCCGGTGAGATGGAAAATGATGGGGACAACGGACCCGGAGAAGGGATGATATTTGATTTGGATGGATTTGATGAAATTGAAGCCAGGGGCAGCCTAACAGTGGTTGTGTCAAGGGAAAATGAGTACCACGTGGAAGTGACAGGGGAGGAGAAATACCTGGACAAGGTATATGTGAAAAAGATTGGCAATGTATTGTCTGTTGATCTGGACATGGATAAACTGAGTTTTTTGAAATCATCCAACAGAAAACCCATAAAGGTGTACATTTCCCTACCGGAATTGAAGGGAATTAAAGGCCGGGTAGCTTCAGCATACAGCGTTTCCGATTTCGATTCGGAAAATTTTTCAATTGACCTGGCCGGCGCATCCAGTGCCGATATAAACATGGATAGCGACTACCTGGAGTTGAAACTAACAGGTGCATCGAGCGCTGTTTTGTCGGGAAAGGCAGATGAACTGGATGCCCAAATCTCTGGTGCATCCAATCTCAAAGCCTACGAAATGCGGTCGGATAAGGTCAATATAGATGCCTCCGGCGCATCATCCGCCAAAGTGCATGCCAGGGACAAATTGTACATAGATGCGTCTGGTATGAGCAGTGTTAGGTACAAAGGCGATCCCGATGTTTCGATCATCGACGAAGATGGGTTGAGTAGCGTGAAAAAGAGCGATTGAAAATA
The DNA here is from genome assembly GCA_040222275.1 of Cyclobacteriaceae bacterium. Lineage (GTDB taxonomy): Bacteria > Bacteroidota > Bacteroidia > Cytophagales > Cyclobacteriaceae > CAXBNB01. The sequence continues at coordinate 16,107 of JAVKDJ010000066.1, read as the reverse complement.
AAACCTATTATTTCGTATAGATATTTTCAACCCCAATCCCGGTTGAAATTGCCTTTAAAGCCCGTATTAGACGGGTTTTTTTGTGGACAAATACCCGTAACTTTGAGTAAATCATAAAAATTCTTTGAGAGGTGCAACCATTGCCGGTGCTTTGGCATCTACCCATTGAACCGCCTGATAATGACCATAAAAGTTAATAGTCAAATTACTGATGATGTCATCAAGGGCTGTCTTAAAAGTGATAAAAAATCACAAAGACAGTTGTATGATATGTTCGCCCCACTGATGCTGTCGGTTTGCAGGAGGTATATCAGCGACTTTGATACTGCGCAGGATGTTATGATCAGGGCGTTTATGGTGGTCTTTGATAAATTAGGACAGTTCAGGCATGAGGGTAGTTTCGAAGGATGGGTTAGGCGGATTATGGTGTATGAATCTCTGAGTTGGTTGAGGAAAAATAAATCTATGTACCTGGAGGTGGATATTGAAACCGCAGATCAGGAAATCGATTTTGAAGCCATCAGTTCGGAGCTAAATGCTGAAGATTTGATGTCGTTGATACATGACCTGCCAAGTGGATACCGGACAGTTTTCAACCTCTATGCGATAGAGGGGTATTCACATGCTGAGATAGCCGGCCAATTGGGGATCAATGTGAATACATCCAAATCCCAGCTGAGTAGGGCCAGGGCCCTGCTACAAAGGAAACTTGCTGACCTTGAAAAAACAGCAAGACCCAAAACTATAGAAAATGGAAACCAATAAATTAGATCAGCTTTTTAGGGAAAAACTTGTGGAGAACAGCACAACGCCCAGCCCGGATGCGTGGAGAGATTTGGAAGTGATGCTGGACAAAAAGAAAAAGAAAGCCGTCTTCTGGTACTATAAAGTGGCTGCTTCGGTACTCCTTTTGCTGGCCTCCGGATTTTTCACTTATTGGATTTTGTCCGGTGGTCAGGAACTGAAGCCTAAGATGGCAGACAAGCAACAACCAATTGATATAGAAAGTGGCAATGGCTTGCAAGATCGCATTGCTGGAGAAAAAACAAATTCGGATTCAGGACTGGAAACAGAAGCCAATAAAACCAACCCAGAACCGGAGGTGGTGATTGAAGAGGTACAACCCATCACCACGTCACCGAAGGAGCAGCTGCCTCGCAGGCAAAACATTGAAATTGACCTCCTGGCCGATGTAGATATCCAACCAGAGTCAGATATGCCAAAGGAGATGGATGCAGAAGTTTCCAAGGGTGAATTGGAAGGGCAGGTTGAAGAGGCTTTAGTTAAAAAGAAACCAACGGTGAGGATTGTTTACAAGAGCTCCGCCAAAAAAGAAAACAAATACAAAGTAGTGATCATGGCCAAGCTGGATACAGCGAAAAGAAGACGGCCTGATATTAGGGAGATACTGAGGTTTCCTGGCCAGTTGCTGGCTGACGTGCGCAGCGCAAAAGATGACGTTTTCAATCCTAAAGAAGAAGCAGGGCAGTCAGGTTCTCAAGATTTTGAATAGATAAAGGTTTAAAAACATGAAGCATATAGTACTTATATTCCTACTGATCGGTGGCCTTGGACAGGTGAAAGCAAATCATGCAGCACCACTACGCACCGATACGCTCATCATAGAGTTGGGCAACAACAGCAAAATGATCATCTATGTGGATAATCAGGAGGACCTGAAATCATTGGAAGAGTTTGATATCAACGAAATGATCAGGGAAATCAATAAGAGCATTGATTCTGCCGACGATACCGGTTTGGTGCAAATCACTGACGATTCGGGAGAGCGGTTTCTTAAAGATACGGTGATTACAGTGGACAAAAGGGAAAAAGTGCCTGCCGTTGAACCACTGCCCGTTGAACCACCTATCCCCCCAGCTGGAGTTGAGCCTGTAGCCCCGCCGGCAAAAGTGATGAACGTCCGGGACTTGGATTCCCGTGATACCATCAGTGCAGTGCTACCCAATGGACAAAATATAATGTTGACCTTTCCAGATGAGCCGGCACTTGAGAAGAAAAAGAAAAAGTGGATTCAGGATTACAGGACAAGCCGTTTGAGCCACAACTACTTTGCTGTGGATTTTGGGCTGAACAATTGGATGGAAGATGGGGAATTGCCAAGTGGTGAGGACAAACTCTATACCATCAAGCCAGTTGGATCCTGGTATGCAGGTGGCCGTTATTTCAGGAGGATAGCTATTGGGGGACCACTTTTCATTGATTTTGGGGGGAGTGCCACCTGGTACAGTTGGAAGTTTGAAAACAAAAATGTACGTGTTGTGAAAAGCCCGGATGAAGTACAATTTATGGAAGATGTGGATATTGATGGCATCAAAAGCAAGTTGTCGGCTTCATACCTAAACCTGGAGTTTATCCCAACATTTGACTTCTCCTATGGAAAGGTGAGGGTAGAAGACCCGGAATCCAGAAAACGCAGGTACACCAAGCATGTGAGGCCAAATGGATTAAGGATCGGCATTGGTGGCTATGCGGGGTATCGTCTCGATAGTTGGACCAAAAATGTCTATAAAGATGCCAACGGGGAAGAAAAGAAAGACAAAGAAGGCAGTACTTTTCATCTCAACAACCTGAGATATGGTGCGCGTGTCCAGATAGAATTGGACTATGATTTTAGCCTCTTTTTCAATTATGACCTCAACACTGTATTTGTGGAAAACAAAGGGCCGGAACTCAATGCGGTTAGTTTTGGTGTCACCCTGGAATTGTAAGGAATCAGTATAGAGATCAGCTTAAACTCAAAATTGTAAAAGAAGAACTTATGAAAAAGTTATTGATAGCCATTGCAATTGTATTTACCCAGGCCATAGAGCCCACAAAAGGGAATGGAATTGGCAATGTAGAAGGGGACACTGTCTATATAGAACTGGGTGAGAATAAGAAAATAGCCATAGTGGTGGACCACCGGGACGACCTGAAATCACTTGAAAAGTATGATTTGAACAAAATGATTTCTGACTTGAACATACACGCAGATTCTGTGGTGTTTAAAGGGAAAAAAGAAACTCCTAAGAAAATAAAGAAGAATGATACCACTTACTATTTTCATCGCAAAAAGGCGGACATAGATATTTCCATTGCCAACTACAAAATCGAGATCAAATCAGATGATTTTGATGACCTTGGGGATGATATTGAAGACTTTTTTGAGCATTATGATGATGCCAGCAGGGAAAAGAAACTGGAAGATGAAATCGACAAGCACCAGAAGGGTTTTGATATGGACCTGGGAATGAACAACTGGATAGGCGATGGGGAAACCGGTAGCAATGACCTTCACAGTGTGAAGCCCTGGGGATCGTGGTATGTAGCCCTCAAAAGGACACACAAAATGTCAACCGGTGGCAGGGGGTTTATCAACTGGGGGTATGGGGTGAGCTGGTACAACTGGAAATTTGAAAACAGAAACACGCGCATTGTTAAAGATGACAATGCCATAATGTTCACGGAGGACAATTCTGTTGATGGCCTGAAAAGCAAACTAACGGCTTCTTATCTGAACTTAGAGATAATCCCTACTATAGATTATTCCTTCGGTAAAAGGGAAGTACATACTGTTAACCATGGAAATGTGAAAATAACCAGGTATAAAAAGGTGGGACTCAGGTTGGGCCTTGGGCCATATATCGGTTATAGGCTCGGGTCAAAAACCAAGGTCGTGTATAAAATCAATGGAGATAAAAGAAAAGACAAAGACCATGACAATTTTTACCTGAACGACCTGAGGTACGGACTAAGGGCACAGGTGGGCTTCAATCGTACCGACTTCTTCATCAACTACGATTTCAACAACGTTTTTGAAAGTGGCAAAGGCCCATCGCTCAATGCCATTAGTTTTGGTTTGGTCTTGTAATAGAATGGGTCAGGAGGCTTTTTTGTAATTGATGCGCCAAAGTAGTTTCCAGTTTTTTCCGGCATCTTCAGAACTTTCCCAGTCCCAGGTAAGGGCGTCTGTGGTGATATTGTAGAATACCATGCGTTGGATAATGGTTTTGCCATCTTTATTCCTTTGGGTGGTTGCAAAAATTCTCTTGGTACCATCCACTTCCCCGGTGAAATCAAAATAGCCCCCTTGATTGTCTGCCCAGGCTTGCTTCCATATTTTGTTTTTGGGATTGTACACCGTGAGGCTTGTACCTTTGAATCCCTGGAAATTGCCTGATATCGCCTCGAAGTTTTCCTGGATCACCTTTCCATCCAGTGTTTTTACAATATGGTTGGTGCCCTTTCCGGTTTTTCCTTCCCCATCGTCCCAAGTCAGATCCCATTTGCCAACCCAGAAATCGAAGAGTGAAGGATCGGCCAGTTGCTGGGCGTGTAAAGTTTGAAATATCAGAAATGAGCCGATAAATAATGCTGCCTTTTTCATAGGATTATGGGGTTGTTCTTTGTCACTAAAGATAGACATTTGCCGGGCCAATGGGTTGAACTATTATACGAGCGGCACTTACTATTTGCGTTTTTCATGAATGTTTATTCAAGCAATGCCACTTTTTAATGTCATTCCGCAGCGGAGCGAAGGAGCCTTTACCAAAATGAAGGAGGCATGTTGTTGAATCGCGCGGTGCTCAATGGTTTTATATTTAGCACAGGTTTTGTTAGAGTTGCTGAACCGGATTTCTCCGCTATGCTACGAAATGACTGGACCCCTGACGTTAGCTGTATTTCCTAATCAAATACCACCTATGTGGTGTTTCAGGTTGTCCAATCAAGCACTGCCACCTTTTTAATGTCATTCCGCAGCGGAGCGAAGGAATCTTTACCAAAAAGAAAGTCTTCGGTGCAGTAAATTTAAACAATTAGCAGAGGGTTCGTTTTGGGTACTGAATTTGATTTCTCCGTTGAGCTACGAAATGACTAGACCCCTGGCCTTAGCGGTATTTCCCAATCAAATACCACCTATGTGGTGTTTCAGTTTATCCATGCAAGCACTGCCACCTTTTTAATGTCATTCCGCAATGAAGTGTAGGAATCTTTATCAAAAAGAAAGTCCTTGTGCAAGAAAAACAATTAGCAGAGGGTTTGTTTTGGGTGCTGAACCAGATTTCTCCGCTATGCTACGAAATGACTAGACCCCTGACGTTAGCTGTATTTCCTAATCAAATACTACCTATATGGTGTTTCAGGTTGTCCAATCAAGCAGTGCCACCTTTTTAATGTCATTCCGCAGCGGAGCGAAGGAATCTTTACCAAGAAGAAAGTCCTTGATGCAAGAAAAACAATTAGCAGAGGGTTTGTTTTTGGAGCTGAACCGGATTTCTCCGCCATGCTACGAAATGACTAGATCCCTGGCGTTCGCAGTATTTCCCAATCAAATACAGCTTATAGTGTTTTAGGTTGTCCAATCAAGCAGTGCCACTTTTTAATGTCATTCCGCAGCGGAGCGAAGGAAACTTTTCCAAAAAGAAAGTCTTCGGTGCAGTAAATTGAAACAATTAGCGGAGGGTTCGTTTTGGGTGCTGAATTGGATTTCTCCGTTGAGCTACGAAACGACTTAGCCCTTGGCCTTAGCGGTATTTCAAAAGTGTATTTTAGATTATCACAAAGTAGAATTAACTTGCCCACCTGTTAAACACCCGATTTTTATGAGTAAACCAGCATTCGAAGATATTTTCATGGAGTTGGCGGTGAACCTGGCCAAACGGTCGCACTGCATCAAGAGGCACGTAGGTGCGGTGCTGGTGAAAGATACCCGGATCATCTCCATTGGATACAACGGCCCTCCGGCTGGTACCCACAATTGTGATGAGGAATTTCCTGAAAAGGGCTGTTTTACAGACTCTAAGGGCAGTTGTTCATTGGCCATTCATGCTGAGCAAAACGCCATTCTTTACGCAGTGAAAAACAATGCCTCTGTGGAAGGCTCTTCCCTGTATGTCACTCTTTCCCCCTGCCTGGCTTGCGCCCGGATCATTTATTCTACTGGAATTAGGGAAGTGACCTATCTCAAATCCTATGCGGAGTACAAAGGCCTGGAATCCGACGAAGGAATTGATTTTTTGGAAAAATTTGGAGTGAAAACGAAAAAGTATAGTGGCGAACTGACGAATGTTACCCACATGATTTAAGACGGGCAGGAGCACTTGCTGGCTTGAGAGAGGGGCAAAATGATAAACCTAATAAAAAAAACGGGGCTACAAACTCGTTGCAGCCCCTAAACCAACCTAACCTAAACTTACTTAACAACCTTTATTTAGATTCTTACTGGATATTCAAGTTCCAGTCATATTCGTAATATACGATTTTAGACTTCTCAGGGATTTGATTTTTTCTATATTTATTTAAATACACCTTAACGTCTTTGAAATTTTTATTTTCAAAATCGCCTTTGTACCAAGAGAAAATTTGGGAAATTTCTGTTTTTGCGCCATTTTCCCTGATAAACTGGCTATTATTCAAAGCAAGATATGTTCTGTCTTCCAACTGACTTTCTATGTTTTCTGGTGTGAAGGCGAAGTTTGCCAATGGCGGACAACCTTTTGCCCCGCACACCAGGGCGAAATGTAGCCTTTCATCGCCTGTAGTGTACAAATTCTTGTCCTTTTCCACCTGATTGAGGGTCAATTGCTCTCCTGCCACATTGTTCTTGATCCGGTCGAAAAAACCGCTGACAGCCAAAGGTCCTTTGATAGGGTACCTATCCACAATCTGTTTGATCACCAAAATATTGTAGGTATTGGTGTAGAAAGCTTTGGTTTCTGCAGTTGAAACCCCTTTCAGTTCGTAGTTGGCAATCAGATCCGTCAGTTTGTTGAGCAATGCCTTTTCTTTCACCAGCGCCTTATAATCTACATTGCCGGTCTTGTCCACATAAGTTTTGAAGAACTGGTCTGACAAACCAAAAAACTCATTTTTTTGGGCTTTTGCAGCTGTATTTGAACAGATGGCAACTGATAAAGTCGCGAGTATTACAGTTTGAAATAGAATTTTCATCTTTTATTGAATTTTAAAAAACTTATTGATGTTAAACGGCAGTACAAACGAACATATAATTTAATTTTAATAGTAGCTTAAACCAAGATCGACCAAAAAAGTTGGTCATGAGCTCGACAAAAAACTTTTAAACCTAACAATACTGAATGGCCCATATTGTAATCATCGGAAACGGTATTTCCGGAATCACCACCGCCAGGCACATTAGAAAGTTATCTGACGATAGGATAACGGTAATTTCCGGAGAAACCGAGCATTTTTTCTCAAGAACGGCACTCATGTACATTTATATGGGGCACATGAAGTACGAACATACCAAGCCTTATGAGGATTGGTTTTGGGATAAAAACAGGATAGAACTGAAAAAAGCCTGGGTTACTGCCATTGACACTACAAATAGTGCCCTGTCGCTGGACAATGGGGAGCAATTGCCCTATGACAAGCTGGTGTTGTCTCTTGGGTCAAGATCCAATAAATTCGGCTGGCCTGGACAAGATCTGGAAGGTGTAAGTGGTATGTATAGCTATCAGGACCTGGAATACATCGAGGAACGTACCAAAGGAATAAAAAGGGCCGTAATTGTTGGTGGTGGATTGATAGGGGTGGAGCTTGCGGAAATGCTGCATTCCAGGAAAATTGGTGTCACATTTCTGGTACGGGAGGAAAGCTTTTGGGATATAGTGCTGCCAAAAGAAGAGTCTGCCATGATCAATCGGGAAATTCTGGATCACCACATTGACCTGCGGTTGTCAACAGAATTAAAGGAAATTGTAGCTGGTGAAAATGGTGCTGTGGACGCCGTGATTACAGGAAACGGCGATAGGGTGGATTGCCAATTTGTGGGGTTAACGGCCGGGGTTTCCCCTAATGTAGCCCTATTGGAAGGGACAGAAATAGATAAAAACAGGGGGATTTTGGTTGACGAATACTTTCAAACCAGTGTGCAGAATGTGTACGCCATAGGGGATTGCGCCGAATTCAGGGTACCTCCTATAAGCCGCAGGCCAATAGAGCAGGTATGGTACACAGGCAGAATGCACGGGGAAACCCTCGCCCGGACATTGACCGGCACTCCGGTAAAATACACACCGGGGATTTGGTTCAACTCTGCCAAGTTCTTCAACATCGAGTATCAGACCTATGGTACAGTGCCTGCTACATTGACGGAAGATTTGTCCCAATTGTATTGGGAAGATGCCAGTGGTAAAGTTTGCCTGAAAGTTGTATTTGCTCCTGAAAACCATGTAGTAATAGGAATTAATGTCTTTGGAATGCGGATGAGGCATGAAGTATGGGACCGATGGCTCAATGAGAAAAGGGACTTGCATTATGTTATGACGCATCTTGAAGAGGCCAATTTTGATCCCGAATTCTTCAAGAGATATGAAAATGAAATAAGGGAGGTTTTCAACGCTATGTTTCCCGAAAACGAAATTGAACCCAAAAAAAAGGGGTTTTTACAAAGCATTTTTAATTAATGGATATGCAATTCATACAAAAATCAGGACTGGTTGTTTTTCTCTTAGGTTTCGGTATTTTCCTAGCCAGTTTTTTTCTTGGCAACTACGTCATAACGGACAAGACTATCGAGCAAAAATTAGGCTCTGGCGAAGCTGCATCGTCTTTGCTTGCCGAGCTGGCGCCCATACTAAATACTACCTATTCTAATTCCTTTAGCTTCAATGCTGATTTGGCCGAAGCTTTTAATCGGGTAAATAAGCAGAAAATTTCAAAGTATGCTATCCCGGAGCAAAAGGTGAACGCCATGGTCGAAAACACCCTGAAGGATGCGAGCGGCCAATTTTCGTTGGAGAAGGTGTCCGGGCTGTTCAATCCTGACATTGAGCATGAGGCCTACCAGTGGTCTTCATTCAAATCTTATGGCAGTTGGCTCGATGGCAGGGAGTATGGTTCAAAAGAGGAACTGACTGGATGGATACTTGGCGTCAGGGACAATATTGTGAATTTTGGGATAGTAAATGAAAAAGGTTTTGACAGGTACAAGGTTAAAAACCTCAAGTACGAACTCACCAAGGCATCTGCCATTGGCCCCATTAAAGAGAACCCGGGGCTGTTTATTTTCCTTACCTATATCCTGACCATAATCGGCGCAACAATGTATTTGCTGCCGAAGGTAAAACTAGACGGGCCTGCCGGGATCAAAAATGACGGCATTTTCAAAAGTGCCATGAAAAACAGGGGGTGGATGGGGATTCTGACGGGTACATTTCTCATCATATTTTATATCATACTCTATTTCTATCCTGAATACATGACCCCCTGGATCATCACGGTAGATCCGGTCAGCATGTTTTTAAAAGGAAGCGAAGCAGGCCGTTTTTTCCTTTATGGGTTTATATACACACTGACCATCCTTGTAATGGGCGTGCGCATGGCCATCAAATACAGGCATAGCAAATACCAACTGCTAAGAACTGCATCCGTGATGTTTTTCCAAACAGCCTTTGCCTTTCTAATCCCGGAGATTTTACTGAGGCTCAACCAGCCTTATTTCGACTTCAAAAATATATGGCCCCTCGATTATGATTTCTTTTTTGACAATGAATTGAATACCCTTATAGCCAATGGCGGGCTGGGGATTTTCATGCTTTCCTGGGGTATAGGATTGGTGGTTATCGGTGTGCCGCTTTTCGTTTATCTGTATGGCAAACGGTGGTACTGCTCATGGGTTTGTGGGTGTGGTGGCCTGGCAGAGACCCTGGGCGATCCGTACCGCCAACTCTCGGACAAGTCGCTGAAGGCCTGGAAGTTTGAGCGGTTTTCCATTCATGGCGTGCTGGTGTTTGCTGTTGTTATGACGATCGGGGTGCTTTATACCTACTGGACAGGTCAGGGGCAATTGTTAGGCGTGAGTACTTATGATATCAGGTCGGTATATGGGGCATGGATCGGAGCTGGGTTTGCAGGAGTGGTAGGTACGGGATTTTATCCTTTTATGGGCAACAGGGTTTGGTGCCGTTTTGGTTGTCCGTTGGCAGCTTATCTGGGATTGGTGCAAAGGTTTAAGTCAAAGTTCAGGATCACTACAAATGGTGGCCAGTGTATATCATGTGGCAATTGCTCTACTTACTGCGAAATGGGAATAGATGTAAGGTGGTATGCGCAGCGGGGGCAGAATATAGTAAGGTCTTCATGTGTGGGTTGTGGCGTGTGCTCATCTGTCTGTCCGAGAGGTGTTTTGAACCTTGAAAACAGGGAAACGAAGGGCCGCTTAAATGACCCTATCCTTATAGGAAATGATGGAGTCGGAATGAAACAATAGCAGGACAGGTCCATGGGAAATGGCTCTATTTCTAACATTTAAGGCCTATCCAAATACTCGTTTTGGCGTAGCATTGAATTTTGGTGAAGAACAAATGAAGTGGGTTTTTTTCGATAGATAATTTATTAGTGGTTTAATTGCGTATGGCACGTGCCAAAAGCCACTTGGCAACTTGCTACAAGACTAAACTATACTTTTAAACTATACTACTATGAAATTTCCCCTCGTTGTAATTCTTACAACCTGTTTACTTTGCCTATTTTCCTGTCAAACCCAGGAAACCGAAAAAGAAGCCCCTGATTTTAATTCCCTTTCTGATGAAGAAAAAAGAAATGCAGGCAATGCACTGTTGGGATTGAAAACCCATCCAAAGCTGGAAACCGTATTGTTTGCCTCTGAACCTATGCTGGTGAACCCCACCAATATGGACATAGATGCCCGTGGCAGGGTGTGGGTCACCGAGGGGTTCAACTACAGAATCCAAATCCATAAAGACCATCCTGTGGAGGAAAAAGGGGATAGGATAGTAATCCTGGAGGATGAAGACGGTGATGGTAAAGCCGATACTTCCAAGGTTTTTTACCAGGGGATGGACATCAATTCAGCTTTGGGCATCCTTGTTCTGGACAATAAGGTGATAGTCTCCTGTAGTCCGCAGGTTTTGGTACTCACGGATACCGATGGGGACGATGAAGCCGACAAAAAGGAGGTTTGGTTTACGGGAATTGGAGGTGAGCAGCACGACCATGGGGTACATGCTTTCGTCTTTGGTCCTGATGGCAAATTGTATTTCAATTTTGGTAATTCAGGCACCCAACTTTTGGATAAGGATGGAAACCCTGTGGTGGACAAATCAGGTGCGGTGATCGATAATACCGGCAAGCCATTTCGGCAAGGCATGGTTTTTCGATGCAATGTGGATGGCTCGGAAGTGGAAGTACTGGGCCACAACTTCAGGAACAACTACGAAGTGGCCATCGATTCGTATGGCACCTTGTGGCAATCTGATAATGACGATGATGGTAACCGGGGTGTCCGCATCAACTACGTGATGGAATATGGCAATTTCGGATATACAGATGAATTGACCGGTGCGGGCTGGCGATCGAAAAGAACAGGTATGCATGACAGTATTCCCATTCGACATTGGCACCAAAACGATCCTGGGTCCATCCCCAATTTGCTACAGACAGGGGCTGGTTCACCTACGGGCATTCTGGTGTATGAAGGAAAATTGTTGCCAAAAGAATTCCAAAGCCAAATTATACATGTCGACGCAGGGCCCAATGTGGTTAGGAGCTATCCGGTTCAGAATGATGGTGCAGGCTACAAGGCCTCCATTATAAATTTACTGGAGGGGAACAAAGACCAGTGGTTTCGGCCATCGGATGTATGTGTGGCACCTGACGGGTCGTTGTTTGTGGCCGATTGGTACGATCCCGGTGTTGGCGGCCATGGTGTTGGGGACCTACGCAAGGGCAGGATATTCAGGGTGGCTCCAAAAGGTACGGCTTATAAAACCGGGAAGCAGGAGATTGCCTCTGTGGTAGATGGTATAGATGCCTTAAAAAGCCCCAATATGGCTATCAGGTACCTTGGATGGTCGTATCTGGAAAAGGCCGGCCAGGAATCGGAAGCGGCGCTTAAAGACATGTGGAAGTCATCTGATCAGGTGGAAAGAGCAAGGGCTTTGTGGTTGTTGACCGGTATGCCAGGAAAGGGAGAAGCCTATCTCAGCGAAGCAATAAAAGATGATAATCCTGATATTAGAATTGCTGCCATCAGGGCAGTAAGGGCTAGAATGGCTGATGCAAAGCCCTTTTTGAAAAAGGTTTTGACTGATCCCAGTGCCCAGGTGAGGAGGGAGGTGGCCATTGCCCTGAGAAACGATAGTTCTGCTGATGCCGAAGATATGTGGGTGCAATTGGCCCTGCAGCACGATGGCACAGACAGGTGGTACCTTGAGGCGCTTGGGTTGGGGGCTGAGAACAAGTCGGATCAATTGTACAAAAAATGGTTGGCTGAAGCTGGGGATGGATGGAATAATGCCACAGGCCGTGACATCATCTGGAGGTTGAGGGATGATCGGGTAGTGGATAAACTGACTGATTTGATAAGTGATGAAAAAGAAAGTTGGAGCAGACGGCTCAGGTATTTCAGGGCGCTGGACTTTCATAATCAGGATGTAGTGAATACAGCTTTATTGAGTCTCTTAGATCGAAAGCACTCCAACCAGGAGCAGGTGGTGATGACCGCCTTGTCCCATTTTTCTCCTGAGTTTATCAATAAGAATAACAAAGTGAAGGGCTTGTTAAACGACCTATTGGCTTCCTACAGGGGAACACCGGAATACCTGCAACTGGTGGGGCAACTCAATTTACAATCTGAAATGCCACAGGTTTTTGCCCTGGCGCTTGATAGCGCTACAAGCAGGTTGGGGGTAGAAGCTATGAAACTTCTTATCGACAAAAATCAAAAAAGCCTAATCTTATCTGGGATGGATGGTCGCAATGGTATGACCGTGGTGGAACTGTTGGGGAAAGTGGATAGCTGGGGTGCAGTTGGTATTTTGAATGATATTTTACTTTCAAAAGACGGTGGCCGTCAGGTACAGGAAAAAGTGATGTTTGCCCTTGGCAACAGCAGGAGGGGGCAGAGACAAATTATTTCCATCATAGAAAAGGGAGAATTGCCCACAGGATTGGACTCTGTGGCTGTGGAGGTGTTCATGGCTTCAGGGCATACGGATTTGAGGGAAAAAGCAGGTTCACTACTACAAAGCCAGGAAATTTCCGAAGGAAAATCATTCCAGCCCATAATGCAGCTGGTGAAAATGGAGGGTGATGCCACCAATGGGGAAGCCGTCTTCAAGGGAACTTGTATTGCCTGTCATCAGGTGGATGGGCAGGGTATCGATTTTGGTCCCAAACTCACCCAAATTGGAAGCAAACTGGCCAAAAGCGCTTTGTTCAAAGCGATACTAGACCCGGCTGAAGCCATCAGCTTTGGCTATGAAGGATATGATATCAAATTGAAAAATGGCACGGAAGCGCGAGGGTATATCTCCAGCAATACAGAAAACTACATTGAACTGACCACAATGGGTGGTATGGCCGATAGGTACATGAAAAAGGACATTGAATCTATGGAGGAGATCGAAGGTTCATTGATGACATCTATGGCCATGACCATGAACGAGCAGGAGCTTGTGGATCTTGTGGAGTATCTTGGACAATTGAAATGATTTACCTAATACGAGCGACAAACCTAACTTAGTTGAAATGTTTGCCTATCCACAATTGGTGTAAAAATGCTGTAGATTACATTGGATGTACACTCGCAACTTAAAATGAATAAATATCCTTAATTTTAAGGAGTGATTAAAATATAAGGAGATGGATATTGCCACGAAATACAAGATGATATCAAAAATCATTGATAGTAAGGATGAAGACGTTTTAAACTCAGTAAAATCTTTGTTGGGTGTGGATGATGAATTGGATTTTTGGGAGGAGTTGAAAGAAAACGATCGGATGGCTATTGATGATGGTTTGAGTCAACTGGATAAAGGCCAGTATGTTTCCCATGATTCTGTCCGGACTGAAATTAAGAAACGTTTTAACTTCTGAAGTTGGGACTAAAGGTACGCTATTCGCTTCGCTCCAGGCAAGAACAAATAGACTTGTTGGAGTATATAATAGAAAATTTCGGCGAAGATAAGGCTAAGGAGATCTACTTGAGAATCGAGAAAGTGCTAAGTGAAATTTCCGAACTGCCAGAAATGTATAGGGTTTCTACCATTAGAAATGACCTAAGAAAATGTGTTTTCAGTAAGCAAACAAGTATTTACTATCGTGTCACCAAGGACTATGTTGAAGTTGTAAGTTTTAGATCAAATCATCAAAATCCTGATAAATTTAAGCTGGACTCCTGACAGGAGCAAACCTGCATTTAGTAAGTTTTCTGCCAAAGTTGATACCTGAAATTTTCGTCATAATTTCAAATTAAAAAATAGTGTATTTGTATGAATCAATGTATTATGGATTGTAAAATGGATTATAGTTCTTCCGGAGGTATTTATTGTATCAATGGTCGATACTGTAAAACGAATTTTGTTTAGGTTTGCGGTGCAATCAATTTATGGATATTTATGCTCCTGGAGTTCGAAAAACCAATAGCTGAATTGGAAGCCAAACTGGCAGATATGAAACAACTGGCATCTACCAACGATGTGGATGTAACCGAGGCAGTAAAGTCTCTGGAAAAGAAAATAACAAACCTCAAAAAAGAGACATTTTCCAACCTCACAAGATGGCAGAGGGTACAATTGTCACGACACCCTGATCGTCCCTACACCCTGGATTATATTTTTGAAATGACCTCTGAATTTATCGAAATTCATGGAGACCGCAGTGTGAAAGACGATAAGGCCATGATGGGAGGCCTGGCAACCATAGACGGGCAGTCTGTAATGGTGATTGGCCAGCAAAAAGGACGCAATACCAAGGACAGGCAGTACCGGAATTTTGGTATGCCCAACCCGGAAGGTTATCGCAAGGCACTGCGATTGATGAAAATGGCAGAAAAATTTGATATACCCATAGTTTGCCTTATTGACACACCAGGAGCTTTTCCAGGCCTGGAAGCTGAGGAGCGGGGACAGGGTGAGGCCATAGCCCGAAATTTGAAGGAAATGTTTATGCTCAAAGTGCCTGTCATTTGCATCATCATAGGAGAAGGTGCTTCCGGTGGAGCGTTGGGTATCGCGATTGGAGATAGGGTATTGATGATGGAGAATACATGGTATTCTGTGATTTCACCCGAATCCTGTTCGTCTATCCTTTGGAGAAGCTGGGACTATAAGGAGCAGGCTGCTGAAGCATTGAAGCTTACCGCCAAAGATATGTTGCAAAACAAACTGATTGACGGGATTATCAAGGAACCACTAGGTGGTGCACACGTCGATTTGCAGGCTTCCACAGCTGAGCTTAAAGCGGCTATCAATCAAAACCTTAAAGAACTCAACAAACTTTCACCTGAAAAGAGGATTGAAGAGCGTATAGAGAAGTTTGGGCAGATGGGTGTTTATCAATCCTAAGGAAATGTAGGCACTGTGTAGAAAAGGGTGCCACAAGGATGTAATTATCAATTTATTATGGTTCGATTCTTTTTCAAGCTAATATTTTTTAGGATTTTGGGTTGGAAAATAGTTGGTAAATATCCATTTCAGGAAAAGAAATTGATCATCATAATAGCCCCACATACCAGTTTGTGGGATTTTGCGGTGGGTGTTGCCGTTCGGGGATCGCTTGGTTTTAAATCCAGTTTCCTGGCCAAAGCAGAACTTTTCAAAAACCCTATTTTATCAAAAATCCTGACCTGGACAGGCGGAGTGCCAGTAGATCGTGGCAATCGAAACGCCGATGTGGTGGGTTCAGTAGTGAAAATATTCAACGAAAGGGAGAATTTTGTCATTGCCCTTGCCCCTGAAGGAACACGGTCTAAGGTGAAACAACTGAAGACCGGGTTTTATCGCATTGCCAAACAAGCCCAGGTTCCAATTCTTGCAGCGGGATTTGATTTCAAAAAGAAAACAGTTGAGTTTCTTGAACCTTTTGTGCCGGGCGATGACATGGACAAGGATATGGAGCACCTTATGGATTTTTTCCGGACCCTTTCCGGTAAAAATCCTGAACTTGGGTTGAATTGAAGTGGTTGCATACTATGCCGGGTGTAAGCCTGCGGTCGTACACATCTGGTTTAGTTTGATGTGTGCGTTTAGTTTAGCGGGATGTTTACCTTATCTACTGAACACCGCTACCTGCTTTACAGCCAGCCTACCGATATGCGCAAGAGCTTTGACTCCTTGTCTG
>JAVKDJ010000065.1:0-9796 GCA_040222275.1 Cyclobacteriaceae bacterium | reverse complement strand
ATCCCTGTGGCCAGCACTATGTGCCCTTGAGGTAGCAATCAATGTTTTTTGGTCATCTTCACTCAATATCAACTTTCGTCCCTTTCTTGCCATAGGACAAAAATAATATTAATTCGGTTATTAACAAATCTTTACACTAGGAGCAAATGCAAATTTGTCAGCGACAAAATATTGCAAACCAAAGTTGATCCCAAGCTCAGTATCATCTCCATATACAAGCCCTGCCTGTCCCCTGATTGTTCCCTGATCCTGTGCAGATGCACCAACGGATAATAATACTGCTACGATTACTACTGCTAATTTTTTCATAAGAAGTGAGATTTAGGTTTGTTAAAAATAATAATGTGAAGTTAAATATTTATTAATTTAAAACGACACACTCAAATAAGTAATATTTTTTCTATCAATAATCATACCGACAGATTGGAGGCATCAGATTCATGCCCCAATTCTATCAGAAGAAATGGGTTTGAAAAATGAGGCTGAAAAGCCTACACTAAAACTTGTACACCACTCCACCCATTATTTCCAGGGCACCATCGCCAGGTGTGGTGTATTTTGCCTGGAGGCCAAGCAGCCACTCATTTTGAATGGGGACCACATATCCAGCACCGAGGTTGAGGCCGCTAAAGGACCTACCAAATCCTGAAAGGGAAGCAAAACCAGCCAATGCGTACCAGTTTGAGGTTTCGTTTCCGAAATAATACCGGCCATCCACGTTGATACCTGTGAGTGTTGGGGAACCAAAAATATTGGAATAACTAGGTGCTACACTTATCTGGTCGGTAAAGAAATATTCGCCACCAAAGTTGATACCAAAGTTGGCATGGTCGAAATTGAACAGGAACGAACCGGACGCCCTGAAATCACCTTCGCTCTGAGCATGTAGTGTTGAAACCATTAGAAGGGATGCAATCGAAAGCAGAACTACTTTTTTCATGTGTGTTAGGTTTTTAAGTTTTTGTTGATCTAAAAAATGGCGTCAGGATAATCCCATAACGACCTTCTGAGCCCATCGTAAGCAATAACTATGCACAACTTACCAAATGCACGTTTGCAGATTGTGGATAGTTAAGTCTTTCATGGGCCTGTCAGGCACACAAAAGTGCAAAAAAATATTCTTACTTTCATACAAATCGGCCTACCTTCCAAATAATTCAAAACAAAGCTGTTACCTGCATTCTGCCCAGGTGGATTACTTTTTGGCCTACAGACTTTCTGCCATCATAGCTGATGGACACCTGCAATCCATTGACCAGCTTTTGCTGATAGTTGAAATTCCACGTCAGGTTATTGCCAGGCTTCAATGCTTCCAACAGCTCATACCCTGCGGGGCTGTTTTCTTCCCCTAAAAAAGAAATATTTGTAAATTTTATCGAGGCATCCAGGGTATTTCTCAGTGCCCTGCTCCACCTTATGCTAGTGTTAAAAGAAGTGATCCTGGAAAATGCGGGGAGGCTTTCGGCCTGGATGTCTTCCTTCTTTTTATAGGCTGCTTCCGACGACAACCTGAATGAAGCGGTAGGCTGCCATACTACCTGCGGGGCAAAAGAATGGCTCACTATGGTGTAGTTTTTTCCCTGAAAAAAATCTGATTGGTTCTCTTTCCTGCCCTTCATAGCCTTCCAGAGCACACTTAGTTCACTGGTGATCTGCTTTCTGGTATTGAGCACCCACTCCAACTGATTGCGGGAATCAATGCCACTGGATATCAACTGCTTCGACCGTGCAGCAAAATACCCGATATCAAATCCAAATCCGGGGTTGGACCGGTTATAAAACAAAGTATTCCTTACGGCATCTTTCACAAAGATCAAGTCTCCATTATCAGCAGCCAATTGAAACGGATTGAACCTACTATTGAAAGATTTATCTGTGTTTTTCTTGTTGATATTGACAGAAGTACGGCTAGAAAACCTGGCCAATACGCCTTTCAGGCCACCGCTACCGCTCCACTGCCTTGGCATAGAAGTGCTTATATTGAGGTTGAGCAGGTTGTTGAAAGCAGCAATAAACTCATCTGTGGGCACGAAGAGTTTGATGTAATTCCTCTCATCAAAATTGATGGCCTCAAAAAATTCTGTGATATCCTGTACCCCGTCTTCATTGAGGTCTCTAAAGGTGTGGGTACCCTCCCCTGATACGACCGGCACAAAAATAAATTCCCTCCTTATTTCCCGGCTACTGGCAGTTGCATAGGACATATCGGCCCTGAGATGACTATCGAAAA
Source organism: Cyclobacteriaceae bacterium (assembly GCA_040222275.1). GTDB lineage: Bacteria > Bacteroidota > Bacteroidia > Cytophagales > Cyclobacteriaceae > CAXBNB01. Next base: position 7,566 of record JAVKDJ010000065.1, on the reverse strand, counting down.
AAGTCCCATTCCAATTTATTTTGCCCAACACAGTTTCTTCGCTGGGATTGCCTGAAAAGCTTTCGAGGTAATCCAAAGTACGGTAGGTAAATGTCAGGTCTATGTGGTTGGTCTGGCCAATATCCGAATTGAAGTTGACACGGGTAGTGTTGGTAGCGGTGAAATCATCCATCACTCCAGATACTGGTTGCCGATCCCTTCTGCTGGTGTATTCTATCTTGAATTGCGACTGCAACGAATCATTGCTCTCCAGAAAGGCCGTATGGGACATATAATTCATGGCTGAGCTCAATACAGAATCGCTCTCCAGATTTTTTAGTTCATTCTGGTCCAACTCGAACCTGTACCCCGGCACCACCACAAATTTGTCCATAGCCAACTGGCCATGTGCCTTTTTCCAATCGGATAGATGATACCTGCTCTTGTTGTTCATCCAATATGCACCAGAGGACAGCTCGAAGGCCCCAATCTCCTGATCAATTGTAGCTTGCTGTTGCAAGCCATCTACACTGCCTCCCCTTTTTCTTTTGGCCAGCTTGTACGCCAGTTTGTTTGCGGCATTTTTTTCCAGCGAAGCTTTCAAATTGAAGATATTGTCAGTGCTGGATACTTCCTCCTGCTCAGGATCGAAACTCCAGTCCCGGTCAAACTCGATATACCTGAACCTGTCTATCGCGTTGAAATTTTTGCTGTCGTGCTCAAAATCAACTGATGATGATAACTTATAGCCCTTAATGAAATTGATTGGTTTTTTGGAAATTTCAATTCCGGATTTCACCGCCATTCCCGAATTGTCACCGTCATCCAGGCTGGAAAACAGATTGAGGTCGTGGGAAGAAATGGCCAGCTCCGAATACACCCGGCTATAACGGGACAGGCTCACTTCTGCCCCCAGGGTAGTCATTTGCCGGGCATTGGGTGCCGGCACAAAGAGCACTGCGGCATGCCCTCCCTGCTGCTCACCAGCAATTGGTGAAATCCATTCATATATCCTGCCATTGGCGGTGGTTGACTGTAGCTCATAGTCGCCATTGCCAAACCCGACATCTGAAAAGGTGACACGGTACAAAACCTGGGTGGAATCCCGGGAAATTAAAAAAATGGAGTGCCTGTTTCCGTCCTGATCAATAGTGTCTTTCTTTTGGTAGAGGACCAATTGCGCACTGTATTCAGAGGGGGCTCCCCCTTCAATTGGAACCGGTAAATTTTTCTCCCCGGCAAGGCTTATGGCCAATTTATCTTCGTCCGACAAATCAAACGACAATGGATTGTTTTTCGAATCTTTCTCCTGATAGTGATTGAGAGTGATGGTTGTTTTTCCTGTTTGCAACCTGTGGTTGGTGTTGATAATGGCCCTGCTGTAGTTTCTGTCCGAATACTCGTAGGTAGCCCGCACCCTCGAAAACCTCGTGATCAACACCGAGGGGTTGAATGTAATCTCCCCAAGGTTGTAGTCGATCACATAATCCTGGTTGAAGCCCCGCTCCAACCTGCGTCCGTCCAGATAAATATTTTCTGAGTTGGCCAGCACTATTACAAACCTTTCACCATTTGGCCCCCTAAGCTTGTAAGGCCCCTGCACCCCTTCCTGTACTTTGATGGTGACATCTGCAAACTGGCCTTTGGCCGATGAAATAGTAACTGATGACTCCCCTTTTCCTTTTTCACCCACGCCATACCCCACATTGAATTGCCCGCCCTGCACATTCTTATAGTATTTCAAAAAAATTGATTCGGGGCTCTGAAGGACGATATCACCTGCGCGCAACGACAGCTTTTCGTTGAATACTTCAATAGAAACATTGTCAAATTCCCTCAATTGCTGGGTGTTGCCTTCGGGCTGGAAGGGTACGTTTTGGTCGGTTATGTTGGCCCTTATGTTGAGGTCATCGGTAAGTGCGCCTTCCATTTCAAAATTTAAAGATGACGTAACCCCCAGACTCCTGGAATTCCCAAAAGAAACCCCTCTGGTGATGCTTCCTGATTTGTATATGCCTTCTGAAGCAAACAATTCTTCCCTCCGCACCAATCCTGCCTGTTGCCTGACTGCCGCTTTGAATGGGGCAAGGGAATCATAAGCATCATAGGTACGATGGTGATGGGATTGGCTGAAATAATGAGGGAAGGTACGGTAGCATACTCGTAAAGAATCTGGGAGGTTACTTCCCGCAAGGGTCAATTCTCCAGTGTTGATATCAAAAGTAAATTCCACTTCCGGGTGTTGAAGTTCGATGGTCTCACTGGCTACTAATAAAGTATCCAGGATAATATTCTTAGAATGACCGGAAACCCACTTGCAGCGTTGGTTGGAGTCCTGTGCATAGGCTGTGCGGCATGGATAGTTAAAAACCACCATCAGGACTATTGATATCCAACATAGCTTTAAGCTTCCCATAGAAGTATGTTTCCTGAAACCCTCTAACAATAAAGTAGATGGTGTTTCAATTTTCTGCCAACATTCGTTAACAACGAATACTTTTCGCTTTCAACATGTTTCAAAGATAAGGATATTGGGATTGTGACAAGCTTTCCTCAGCTCTGCAAACCCAAGACTGTCAATCAGGATTCACTTTTAAACTGGCCACCTTTGTACAAGGGTCATCAAATTAATAGTAATTTTTTACATAGATCACTATACCATTTGGTTAGTTTTTCTTTCAAAGAAAGATAATATGGTAGAGCGTTTCATAAACGATGAATCCAGATAGGGCAACTATGTAAGGTTGGTAATTTTTATTGTTTGCCCTATCCCAGAAAATTAAACCCAATATCATCAGGTTAATAGAACCGTACAAAATATGTCCGGAATCAATAAATGGATCGCTCAATAGTCGATCTAATATACGGCCCAAGGTTGGACTCAGAAATACTAATGGAATCGCAATCATGTACCTCATGTGGATGGCTGTGTTCTTTCTATTGCGGATGGCTAGTGTATAAAAAACCAAGAGTAGAGAAATATCCATCAAGGGAAAAAGGAGGCGGCTGAAGTCACCATTGTTATACATATTGATCATTAGTGGGACGAGACTCAATATGAGTAAGGGGAATATAAAATAGGATATTTTACCTAGTTTTCGGTGCAAGCCGTATTTTCTACTGCGGATTAGAAAAGGCTGAGTGATTAGCAAGAAAAGCCAGGATAAAGCGATGAAAGCATGGACATGAATGTAAAAATTGATATCGTAAAAATCCGAAAACTTAGAAAAGTAGTTCCGGTAAAACCCCAAAAATGTAATTGGAATCAATAAGAGAAAAACAAAACCAACGTTCAGGTATTTCTTTTCCATAATTTTTGAGCCTCTGGTGATGTCAAAAGGAAAAATTTCTAAAAACCAACTATGCCCGAAGCAGTGTTTGCGGAATCCATTTGATTAAACACTGTCAATATTTCACGTATCGTTCGCTACCAACGCTTGCGTTTCATATTCAACATATCTCAAAGATAAGGATATTGGGAGGAAGACAACCTTTCTTTATTTCTGAAAACCCCTTAGTTGTAAGCGGGCATTCATATTCTAAAAACTGCAAATCGGACTGATGGGGTGTTAAACCAATGGTAGCCTGATGTAGAACACCGTTCCTCTTGGCTTGTTTGGTTCGAACCAAATATCCCCCCCGGAATGGGTGATCCCTCTTTTGGCCACTGCCAGCCCTATACCTGACCCGGAAGCTTTGGTGCTAAAATTTGGCACAAAGACTTTGTCCCTAATGTCTTCGGAAATTCCAGACCCACGGTCGCGGAATGCCATCAATACATGATCTCCTTCTTTTTCTACCGTAATATCCAGCAGCGGGCTGCCCACAGAGCTCATGGCCTGAAAAGCATTGAGTATGATGTTGTTGAAAATCCTTCCAAACAATTTCTTGTCGCCACTGACCAAGGCCTCTTTGTCACTGGTTTTCAACCTTATGTCCTTATCCGGGTGAAGATTGATGGATTTTTCCAGGGCTCTTATGATATCAAAAGTCTCATTTTCCGGGTCTGGCATCCTGGCAAAATGGCTGAATGAAGTCACAATCTGATCGAGGGTATCTACCTGGCTGAGCAGGGTACTCAAAGATTTTCGACTTTCATTTTTCTTATCCATTATCCTGTCGAGGTGTTGCAGGGTCAGCTTCATTGGGGTCAGGGGGTTTTTAATTTCATGTGCCACTTGTTTGGCCATTTCCCTCCAGGCGGCCTCCTTTTCATTTCGCGCCAACTCCTTCCGGCTGATTTCCAGTTTTTCAAGCATACTGTTATATTCCCTCACAAGTACGCCAATCTCGTCGTTAGAGGTCCACTCCAGGGGCGGGTTGTCTTCAGACAGCTCTGTCTTTTTTAGCTTTGAAGCGATGAGCATGATGGGGTTGGTGAGCCTTCTTACTGCTATGTAGGAAAGGCCAATGGAAATGAGGAATATTAAAGTGGATATATTGATGATATTGTCAAACACCTCAGTTTCCTGGCGGCTGAGGTGGTTTTTTGAACTGAAAAAAGGCGAGCTCATGATACCCAACAACCGGCCATCATCATAGGACCTTATGGCCACAAATGACGATTTGTAAAGTAAATCACCGATTGACTCCTCAATTATTATTTTATCCTTGTGCTCGGTCTTCAGTTTGTACAACGCTTCGGGGTTGATAAAAGGTGACAACAAATCGGCCTCTATAATTTTGGGCTGACTGGTAGAAATGAGTTTCCCATCCATATCATAGAGGTTGATATCGGCCCTGGTACTGCGGCTGATCTTTAGCAACTCATTCGACAGGCCGTCCCTGTTTAGTTCGTTGTTGTAAAAATCAGTGATGAGCTCTACGAAGTTTTCGCCCATGGCGATGGTCTGCTTTTGGAAAGACTTGTCTATCTCGGCTTTGTATGATTTGTTGAGCGTACTCAATATGGCAGCCCCTACCAAGAGGAGCGGGATGGCAAAGGCACACCCCAGGTAAATCAATATTTTAGTTGAAAAATTAAAGGACCGTACTGTTTCATAGTTCATTGCGGAATTGACAATAATGGTGATGACAGCTACCGAAAGGAACAAAAGAAACAAAAACGAAAAATTGGATAGTGCTGACCAGGTCTTGTAAAGCCTGGAAGTAATGATGATCGTCCTGTTGTCTGCTTTGATACCAAGGTGATGGTATCCATGTTTTTCCATCCCTTCGTCAAACAAACCTTCGGACAAGATCCATCCGGGCTCAAAATCTGCTTTGTAGTTGAATTCCCCAACACTGTGTACCAGTCCTTTGCTATCATACACCGCATAGTCAAACTCGATATTGCCAAATGAACTGTTGTCCAAAAGCAACTCCGGGTACACCGATCTGGACACCTGTTTTTTCTGGTTGAGCTCCAATATGATGTAACCCGTTCTGTTCTGATACCTTTCCAACTCGATAAAGCCTACATAGCGCTTTCTTCCTGTGGAAAGGAAATTGCCTTCAAAAAATATATTTTCATAGTCGGTCTTGAATTGAGGGGAATTGAATCTCCTTCGGAAATCATCATAATATATCAAGCCGGCATTTTTTCCTATTCCCAGTCCATCCCTGTCGAACAAGCTAATCCTGATGTTGTACCCGCTGAAGTATCCATCGGCGAACAGCTGGTTGATCCTGTCTTTGATCTGCGAAACCGATACTTTGGGACTAATGAGCTTGCTGTTTAGGCTCATATCGGATTTGATTTTAGAAGCAATCTGCCCAAGCAGGTATTCGCCCTCAATGTCACGGTCGATCAACAATTTGGTGGCGAACTTCTGTTTTTCGTTCAATTCATTTTTTTCAAACCCTTTGTAAATCGACAATGCCCCCACCCCGGACAATAATATGATCGCCGAAAGAATATAAAGCAAAGAACCAAATCTGAATTTCCTCATTCTGGAAGGAAAATCATTGACGTAAATAATGAGAAAATAGATGCCGTGAAAAACTAAAACCATCAGGTGGTAGCTGTCGATAAAAACCCCTATTACGGCAGCCAATATCGAGGCGGGTGCAGCAACTATTAGAAAACCAATACGCTCATAAAATACGATCTTGTAAATGGTATGTATCAGCAGAAACGCTATCAGGCCTGCCAGTACGATTACCATAAAAGCTACTACCCTGATCTGGTCAAATTCTATCGATTGGCTGAGGTCGAGGTTGATCTGTGAATTGCTCAGTATGTCAAGGATGATTTGTCCAAAATAGAACAACCCCCAATAGCTCAAAAAGTACAAAAAGATGTACAGCACTATTTTCATCCTTTTTGAAAAAAAACCATTCACCTCCTCTGCCAGGCGAATGCGGACAGCAAACAAATAAGCGGCAATGGACAGTGCACTCAATATATTCAGCAAAAGATCTCCCAGGGAAGGGCTGGCTATAGAAGACACATAAATACTGGAATTGAACAATGCCATACCGGTGAGCCTAAAGGGAAACTCCAACCACAGCAAGCAGCTCCTCAGGATGAGGTTTCCGAATAAAAGTAAAAGAAAACCTCTTTTGCTTTTTCCCTTGCGCAATAAGCCGACTGAAACCTGAAAGAGTGCAACAATGAGCAGCAATATCAGTATCACCGATACAGCATTTACGATTCCCACCATAGCCGCAGGAAAATTCGTTTGATTCACCACTTTTACATAAAACAGTGGCTGTCCCGCAAAGTCGATTGCGAGCGCCCCTTCTGATGCCTGTCCGGAAAATTCCACCTGCCGGGGAAATATCTTTTGGTTAGTAGTGGTCGTCAGGTAATGGTTGTTGAAACCATATTGGGTCACCAACGGAATAAGGGAAACCAGAATATATTTTTCCTTGCCACTGGCAACCACCCGCTTTTGATAAATACATTTGGTATGGGAAATGGTGGCCAGCCCAAACCTATCCAGCTTTGCCAGTTGACCAAATTTCAGATTGATTTTGGAGGTGTTCCAATAGACCAGCTTCTTTTTTGTGAAAATAAATGTGGGGTATTCCACATCCTGGTGGCCATCTGAAAACAACAAATGGAAATTAGCGCTTACCTCATCTATATAAGCATTCTGGCCCTTAATCTCCCTGGCCAGGTTTGAGTCTATCCTTGATTTTGAAGTTTGGGGATTGGTGGGTCCCAGCGCACTGAGGGTGTACAACAACAACCCGGCAAAAATTGCCAACACCAACGTCAGTCTATAGGTCAAAAGGGATTGGTAGTCTTTCAAAATTACTTCTTATCAATAAAGGCCCTAATTCCGAAACCAACTAATATCATTTACAGGCCATCATGGCCCTGCAATTACCCCCAAAGGCTGTTGCCAACCCTCCTGAGAAAAACAGTGGTCTCAAATTACTGCTAGATAACAAATCAGAGGCCAATTTCCTAATGAAGCAACTTTTTGCTGAGAGGCGCAGGGCTGGTTCTACAGGTATCCCTTGGACAAATAATGACTAAACCTACCGATGACGTGATGTAAGCCTGCGGTCGTACACATCTGGTTTAGTTTGATGTGTGCGTTTAGTTTAGCGGGATGTTTACCTTATCTACTGAACACCGCTACCTGCTTTACAGCCAGCCTACCGATATGCGCAAGAGCTTTGACTCCTTGTCTG
>JAVKDJ010000064.1:0-7453 GCA_040222275.1 Cyclobacteriaceae bacterium | reverse complement strand
GGTAAAGACTTTTTTGGGTACCAATGAAAATGCCTGTAAATCGCAGTTGTTTATAGCACTGATCACTTACCTGTTACTCGAAATCATCAGAAGGCATATCAGCAAGACAAAACACTGCTTTGGGCATTTTGTGACCCTGATCAGAGTGTGCCTGACCCAATACAACCGCCTCCAATACATTGTTGATGAAATCAAAATTACCGTCCAAAAAGCCAACAAAATCAGGGAAGCACCGCCAGATAACCAAACCCAATTGGCATTAAGTTGACTTTTTCATTCGTCGGTTTTTAACAAAAATGTACCTTTATCTCATTTAGAGATCATTTTAGCATTCAAATCTAAAATTGTTCGGACAGGTATGCTGCATGTGCTAAATCATCTTTCTTTCCAGATTCGACTATTGTGATAAAAACACCCTCTAATTTGGAATCGTTGAAATTGCAAAGTAGGCTAAGAGCAGACCATCTAATTTCAGGGGTTTTGTGACTAGAAAGAGTAATGATCTCATCTAAAAAATCATAGTTAGGCTCTAAAGACGAAAGTCCGTGCAAAAGATTGCTTATTTCGTGTTTCTTTTTAGAAACCTTGATCTTATCAAATGTCTCTTTGTACATGTTAGATGTATTGCAGGTAACAATAACGTAAGCAACACTATGTCGCTTATCTACCTTTCAAATATACCCGTTCCTGCCCCACTGTCCAAGTAGATTTTTCATTGTTGGCTTTTTATGCCCATACATGAATAATTTAAAAGGTTTTAAAATTTAATAACTTAGAAAAACCGCATTGCATTGATCACAAAATAAGGGACTTAACCTATATATTCATTTTTATAAGTACTTATAGTCGACGATAAGCACTTATAAAATCAACTTTGACAACATGCATTTAGCAATAAAAATCTGAAAGATTGACCCTCTCAACCTTTAGTCTTCACATCCGGGCAAGGTGCTTCACTGCTACTACAAGGATGCCGATGGTTTTCGCATAGGAAATAAACCTATATTTTATCGTAAATTCAGGGCTTAATGAGTTCACAGTCAAAAAATCACGATCCTCCCTGCACCATCTGCCGGGGAGGCTATTTCGGGGTTTTTATCCCTAAATTTTAAAAAGGATAAAATATGCCTTCTAAGAAAATCAAGGTATATTTTTCTGGCATGATGTTAATTTTAGCAATAGTGCCGAGAGGCAGGGCATATATATATATTGAGGCCAATTTCCTACTTTGTCATATTCGGAAACAGCGTAAGATCTGACAAGTTTAATGACCATAAAAGCCTGACTTATGCCAGTGAGGCGATAGAAACCTGTCAGGTTTCGACCCTCGTACCTCAACTTGACAAAGCAGGGTTAGATAGTTATCAAGAAGTATTCCCCTTTTTACAGGAAAATGGAAGGACAAATACGAAAAAATTGTTTATTATTAATTGAGAAAAAAGCTTATTACACTAAATAGTCAATTTATTAACCAGTACTTATGCCTCTTTTCAGGTTCGGTGTTTTTCGCTAAAAATTGTTGCCGGCTATTTGCGGGAGATGTAAGCCTCCAGCCAAATAGAAAGGCATAGACGCAACCCATCGTATCAAATTGGTAGTATAGGTAAGTAAATAGTCAGTATTCAACATTAACACTTTAGCTATGCAAATCGACAACACTTCCACCAAAATTTTTCTTTACTTATTATTCATGCTTATGCTGGGATTTGGGGCATTTATGGAAGCTCATAACTTTTAAAAGGCTCTCAGAAAGCGACAATCATTGATACATCAAACCCTCCGGGAGACCTGGTAAAATTGTCTCCCTGAGGTACTATACTTTGACCTTACATAACTTGGTTCCCCATTAGTTTAAACCTTTGTCTGAGTATAGACTTAATAGACCACACTTGTCCCTATGCCCGGTGCTAACGGGCATTATTACTATATTGTTTTTAACTTTTGTTATGGAATTTTAACAAATTTTAACGCTCAGGAACCAGCCAACCTATTTTCATTCATATTCCCACTTTTTAAATTTGCTTCGCATTTTGATACCCATGGGGTAGTTTAAATGTATGTTCTAATCCTATTATGGAAGCCGTATCAATAGTCATTCAAGATTTAAAAGAAGATTTTTTATGTCAGTTCTTACGAGGTTTTTCAACCAAACACTATTTTCACTTATTTGCCTGGCGCTCTGCCAACAGGCTATTGCCGCCAATGGCATTACCCTTTACACTCCTTATACCAGGATTTCTGTCCCACCGGGAGAATCGATCGATTATTCCGTTGATGTGATCAACAATGGTGGAAGTGTCAAAAATGTAAATATTTCAATTGCTGGTATCCCTGAAGGGTGGGACTACACCCTCAAATCAGGCGGATGGACAATCGACCAGATATCCGTGCTGCCGGGAGAGAAAAAAACCTTTTCCTTAAAGGTAGATGTACCCCTCCAGGTAGATAAGGGTAATCACACCTTCAGGGTTTTGACACGAAATTATGGGTCGCTACCGTTAGTTGTGAATGTATCAGAGCAAGGCACTTACAAGTCAGAGTTCACTTCAGAACAAGCCAACATGGAGGGCCATGCCAAATCCAGTTTTACGTTTCAAACTGAACTCAAGAACCACACCGGGGAAAAACAACTGTATTCCCTGCGGGCCAGTGCCCCACGTGGCTGGAACATCGTCTTCAAACCCAATTACAAACAAGCTACTGCGGTAGAAATAAATCCCAACGAAAGTTCAAAGATTACAGTAGAAATAAAGCCTCCACACAATATAGAGGCAGGCAACTACAAAATACCAGTTCAGGCCATAACCAGCGCTACATCTGCCAATCTAGACCTGGAAGTAGTGATTACAGGCTCTTTCGATCTGGAGCTCACAACGCCTACAGGTTTGCTGAGTGCTGGCATTACTGCTGGCAGTGAAAAGCAGATTGAGCTACTGGCCAGGAATATCGGCTCAAGTGAGCTGACCAATGTGAGGTTGAGCGAATCAAAGCCAAAAAACTGGGAGGTCACCTTCAGCCCTGACACCATTCCACAGCTTGGCGCAGGCGCCAGCCAGAAAGTGATAGCTACCATCAAAGCCGATGACAAGGCCATACCCGGAGACTATGTGACCAACATTACCGCCCAAACGCCAGAGGCCACTTCCAAAATTGCTTTCAGGATTTCGGTAAGAACCCCATTGCTTTGGGGCTGGCTGGGAATCCTAATCATATTGGGAGCCTTGGGAGGTGTGTACTATTTATTTCAAAAATACGGAAGGAGGTAAGCCATGGGAAACCATGTGATCGAAATATCCGACCTTACCAAAAAGTATGGTTCTTACACGGCTGTGGACAAGCTAAACCTAACCCTGGAAAAGGGAGAAATTTTCGGCTTGCTGGGGCCAAATGGCGCTGGAAAATCCACAACCATTCTAATGCTGATGGGACTGTCCGAACCTCATTCGGGCAAAGTACAGGTATGCGGTATAAACCCCGAAAGGCAGCCCATCGAAGTAAAGAAAAAAGTGGGTTACTTACCGGAAGACATTGGTTTTTACGAAGACCTTACCGGGCTGGAAAACCTCGTCTATACGGCTCGATTGAATGGAATGTCGGACGAAAAGGCGTACGAAAAAGCAACCTCTCTCCTAGCCAGGGTGGGATTGGCACATGAAGGTGATAAAAAAACAGGTAAATATTCAAGAGGTATGCGCCAGCGTTTGGGGCTGGCTGATGTACTGGTCAAAACACCTGAAGTGATCATATTGGACGAGCCTACCCTTAGTATTGATCCGGCAGGTGTGAAGGACTTTCTGGAACTGATAGTGCAACTAAGCCGGGAAGAAGGCATCACTGTCCTTTTCTCCTCCCACCATTTGCACCAGGTACAACAGGTCTGCGACCGTGTCGGCATTTTCGTAAAAGGCAAGTTATTGGCCCAGGGCAATGTAAACTCCCTGGCCAAACAGCTGTTTTCAACGAGCGCCTATACCATTGAGGCAGAGATTGCTCCAAATGGAAGTCAGGAAAATTTAGGGACTGGCGATTCTCAGATACAAGACCTCACCAACCAGATAAAAAGTATCAATGGGGTTGAAGAGGTCAAAAGCAATGGAAACAAATATATAATTGAAGGCAATGATGACGTAAGTACCGAAGTTGCCAAAACAATAGTAGGTTCCAGCCTGGGCCTCAGTATGCTGCGCAGAAAGGAATACGGCCTGGACGATATCTACTACCGCTATTTTGAAGGAGGAAACCCAGATGAATAAAACAGCACAGGAAAATCAGTTTTTTGGAGGTGCCATTTGGCGAACGCTTTTTGGATCCGCTACATTAGAGAAAGAAAAAAGTGATAAGGCCATATCGCCTTTCCGGGCAATGGTGCAAAAAGAAATCGCCGACCATATCCGAAGTTGGCGTGTGATAATACTCATGGGCATCATAGTTCTGACCTGCGTAGGGTCACTATACACAGCTCTGACCAACCTGGACAAGTTGGCAGATCAAAAAAACATTGAAAACGCCTTTTTCTTCCTCAAAATATTCACCGTGTCAGATGGCACCCTCCCATCATTCTTTGTTTTTGTAGGATTCCTGGGGCCTTTGATGGGTATTAGTCTTGGCTTTGACGCGGTAAACTCAGAGCAAAATAAGGGCACATTGAGCCGTGTATTGGCCCAGCCCGTTCCCCGCGACTATATCCTGAACGCCAAATTTGCAGCATCAACTATTATTGTTAGCGTTTTGTTCTTTGCCCTTAGTTTTTTGGTAATGGGTGCAGGCCTCATAGCAGTGGGCATCCCCCCTACTGCTGAAGAGTTTCTACGCATCATTTTCTACACCTTGCTGAGTGTTGTATATGTGGCCTTTTGGCTCAACTTGTCCATATTGTTCTCTGTTCGGTTCAAACAAACAGCCACCTCAGCACTCGCGGGAATTGCGGTTTGGTTATTTTTTACGGTTTTCTACCCACTGATTGTCAACATCGTTACCAAAGCCTTCAAACCTTCGCAGTATGCCTCCGAGGTATCCATCTACTTGTACGAAAAACTGAAATTCAGCCTGATGCAGGTGATGCCCAATGAACTATTTAGTGAAGCCACTTCTACCCTGCTCACACCCTCAATGCGTAACCTGGGTCCATTGACAATGGAGCAACTACACGGTACCATTCCAGGGCCACTACCGCTGGGCCAGAGCCTTTTGCTGGTATGGCCTCAGCTCACCGGTCTCATTGGGGTCACTATTCTATGCTTTTTGGTCAGCTACTACCTTTTCATGAGGAGGGAAATTAGATCGAGGTAGTACCAACCAACTTCCCTGAATGATTGCGTGTGAGGCGATAGTGTGCTAACCCAATTCCATTTGCACTTTTTAGTATGTAAAGAGCAACTAACTGCTGCCATCATGTACTTTGGACAATTTGCTAAGTGCAATTGCGGTTGTGAGATGTATTTTCACTAAAATTGCGCTCAAATTATAGCAACTATGAGTGAGGAAAAAGCATCGCTGAATTTTTTGGAACAAATGATAGAAAAGGATATCGCCGAAGGTAAACACGGGGGACGGGTGCATACCCGTTTTCCACCCGAACCAAATGGCTACCTCCACATAGGACATGCTAAATCTATCTGTCTCAACTTCGGTATTGCAGCCAAATACAATGGTTTGTGCAACCTGAGGTTTGATGACACCAACCCGGAAAAAGAAGATGTGGAATATGTAGATTCCATAAAAGACAACATCAAATGGCTGGGTTTTGACTGGCAAGACCGTGAATACTATGCCTCGGACTACTTCGATCAATTGTACGACTTTGCTGTAAAACTGATCAAAAAAGGAAAAGCCTACATCGATGACGATCCAGCTGAAAAAATCAGTGCAGACCGTGGAACACCTTCCAGACCTGGTGTGGAGAGCCGGTTCAGGAGCAGAAGTGCTGAAGAAAACCTCGAAATGTTCGAGGGTATGAGAGATGGAAAATACGAGGAAGGCGAAAAAGTATTGCGTGCCAATATAGACATGGCCTCCCCCATCATGCAAATGCGTGATCCTGTAATCTACAGAATAAAGAAAGTGGCACACCACCGAACCGGTGACAAATGGTGCATTTACCCCACCTATGACTTTGCACACGGACAATCAGACTCCATTGAAAACATTACGCATTCGCTGTGCACGCTTGAGTTTGCTTCGCACAGGCCATTGTACAATTGGTTTATCAAAGAACTTGAAATTTTCCCATCGGAACAAACCGAATTTGCCCGGCTCAATTTGAGCTACACTATAGTAAGCAAAAGAAAACTAAAAGAACTGGTAGATGGCAAGTATGTGAGCGGATGGGACGACCCAAGGATGCCGACACTCTCGGGTATCAGGAGAAGGGGATACACCCCGGCTTCCATTCGTAATTTCGCCGACAGGATAGGGGTGTCCAACCGGGACGGGATCATTGATGTGGCCTTGCTGGAGCACAGCGTACGTGAGGATTTAAACAAAACGGCCAATCGCGTGCTCGGTGTGCTGGATCCGGTGAAACTGATCATCACCAACTACCCAAAAGACCAAACCGAAGAGTTGGAAGCCATCAACAATCCTGAAGACGAATCGGCAGGCAAACGAAAACTGCCATTTAGCAATGAGGTATATATAGAACGCTCCGATTTCATGGAAGACCCGCCGAGGAAATTTTTTAGGCTGGGTCCCGACCGGGAGGTCCGGTTGAAGTACGCCTATATTGTAAAGTGTACTGGGTTTAAAAAAGATGAAGCTACCGGAGAAGTATCCGAAATATATTGTGAGTACGATCCCGAAACGAAAAGTGGACAAGACACTACCGGGAAAAAAGTAAAGGGCACATTGGGTTGGGTGTCTGCCAAACACGCCATACCAGCAGAGGTCAAGCTTTACGACAGGCTCTTCGTTACTGAAAACCTGAATACTATTGAAGATGATTTCAAAAACCACCTGAACCCCGATTCACTGGAAATAAAAAATGCCATGCTCGAGCCTTCTATGGCTAAGGCAAGGCCTGGTGATCAGGTGCAATTCGAAAGGCAGGGGTACTTTATAGCAGACAAAGAATCCACCACAGAGAAATTAATATTTAACAGGACAGTCACTTTAAGGGACAATTGGGCCAAGAAGAATTGAGCCACTGCAGAGATGGAAAGCTATGGATTTTATCCAGTAAAATCAGCCTGCTTTCTTTTGCAGTTGGCTATTCGCTTTTAGCTTTCGACATGTAGCAGAAAGGGAATCCTCTGATCCTATCTTAACGTGAGTTCGGGGTTTAATATTCTCATAATCAATAAATTACGATCGTCCCCGCATCAAGTGCGGGGCAGGCTATTTCGGAATTTTTATCCTTAAATTTTAAAAAGGATAAAAATATCCGTAATCTCATTTTCAGATGCCTGATAAAATATGCCTTTTAAGAAAATTAAGGCATATTTTTCTGGCATGACGG
>JAVKDJ010000063.1:0-148505 GCA_040222275.1 Cyclobacteriaceae bacterium | reverse complement strand
ATTATAATGAATGAGGTTTCGCTGGTGCGAGCCTTTGGCTCGTATCTGATTTGATTGATACGAGCCAAAGGCTCGCACCAGCACAGTAGGGATTAATTACAGGCATTTCAATTTGTGTATTTCCGGAATCAAAGTATGAATTTTATGAAGGATGGTTTTATGATAAATTGTGTTAACGTTTTTGTTAAAAAAGAAAAAAGAAGCTGGTATAAAATCATCAGAAACGGTGTGGTTTTAATGCTGGCCTTAGCAGCTTTTTTGTCAGCAAATGCCCAGCCCAAGCCTGCTGTAGAATCTTTTGAAAAAGAAGCCGTATTGCAATATTATCGACCATCTGGACAGTCCGAGCTTGCCATCAGTCCGGAGCGTTATAAGTTTGGTCAGTCCTCTTTAAAATGGCAATGGAAAGGAAAAAGCCATTTTAGTACCTCGCACTTTCGGGTATTGAGCCAGAAAGAGAGTCCATTGGCTTATGGCGATCACTTTCAGGCAAGCCCAACATTTATTTTTTCCATCTACAATGAAAAATCTTCCAATGACACCCTAAGAATTAACTTTTCTAAGTCTGATGAAGACAAGGTTTGGTTTGATCTGGCCCTCACGTTTACAGGCTGGCGTACACTCTGGGTGCCCTTTTATGAGATGCAGGGAAACCCACCTGAGCAGGGAGCAGCAGTGGCGTATGATGCTATGCAGTGTACGATACTCACTACCGGTGCTGGTGGCGTGCTTTATTTCGATGATGTGGTGTTTTCGCAGTATCAGGACGACAGGCACCAATACCCCGACATGCATGTTCCTTTTATCAAAAAAGAGCAGGGACTGGAAGACGACCACTGGATGCCGCAGCTTGCATATCTGTATCGGATACAGCAGCTAAAACCGGTAAATGTTTCGAAGGAAGCATTATCTGCATTGGATGAAATAGAACAACGGCTGGAAGGGGAATTGACATTGCAACCACAATACAAGGTATATATAGACGATCTGAAAAGTAGATTTGATGCCTTGAAGATCATATCAAAAGAAGGTAAAGTTTTCGGTCCACCATTGACTTTCCAACTTTCTCAAATTTACTACGACGAAAACATTCAGGGAGAAAAAAGGCACAATGCGATTGAAGATTTTGGTAAAGTAATGAAAAGGTTGGCTCAGTATTACTACAGAGCTATAGGTGAGAACCAAAAAGCCATAGAGGAAATGTTTGAAGTAGGGGTGAGATACTACCTCGATCAGGGGTGGCAGGAGGGAGCTTCCGGGGGCACCCGTCATCACATAGGTTACAATACCCGCGAGTTAGCAGAAGCTTTTTTTATCATGCGTAAGCCGATGGCCTCCATGGGCCTGCTTTCTGAAGCGGGGGGCAGCCTGCTTTGGCTTTTCAATGTAGGCAAGCTGCTGGGTGATGATGAAGAGTTTTTTGCCAACATTGATTACCTCAATACCCAGGCATTTTATCATTTGTTGTTGATTTTTTTAGCTGATAAAAAGGCCACACAGCATCAATTGATGCAGGCGTATAGCCATTACATATCGGTAGTGCTGGCACAGGATGACGCCCGGGGAGTATTCAAAGCGGATGGTACAGGCTGGCATCATAACGGGCACTATCCCGCTTATGCGTTTGGCGCATTTCGCAAAGTGCCCAAAATATTGAAAACGCTGGCCGGCACCCCCTATAGGATCAGCCAGCAGGGACATGCCAATTTCAAAAAAGCAATTATGGCTACCCGCCTGTATAGCCAGGGGTGCGATGTGGGCTTTGGTAATTCTGGCAGACATCCCCTGGGGGAGAGCATCCGGTCTTTGCAACAACCCTATCTGGAATTGGCCCAAGCCGGAAATCCGGAAAACACATCGGCGGTAGATACAGAAGTGGCAGCTGCATACCTACGGTTGTGGGGAGATCAGGATAAGGTAAATGCCACCATTTTTTCACAACTGCAGGGTATCCAAAAAGAATCGGTAAAGGGGTATTATACTTTTCCCTATGCTGCTACGGCTGTCCATCATAGAGACCGCTGGGCGGCCATAGTGAAAGGGTATAGCCGGTATGTTTGGGCCTCAGAAATTTATGTGACCGACAATCGGTATGGACGCTATCAATCCAATGGCACCATTCAGTTGCTCAATGAAAAAGGCAATGAGGGTAGTGGGTTTCATTACGAAGGATGGGACTGGAATCGCTACCCGGGAGCTACGGTAGTGTACCTGCCTTTTGAAACTCTGGAGCCGGATATGCCGCTGATTATGTTTCGCTCGCAGGAGACATTTGCAGGAGCCGCTCAGTTGGGGAGTAATGGGGTCTTTGGAATGATATTGAATGAAGAAAAAGGCTCCAATGCAGATGGCCCGGAGACAGCAGTAGGTTTTTCTGGTAAGTTGAAAGCACGAAAGTCAGTCTTTTCCTTTGGAGACAAACTGATCTGCATAGGCACAGGCATTTCCAGCGTGGATGATAAACATCCCGTACATACCAACTTATTTCAGACAGGACTCACGAAAGCGAACGCCTCATTACATACAGCTGGGGGAAAACAAAGTAAGTTTCCGGTGAGCCAGCAGCAAATGAGTGATGGCTGGATAGTAGATCAGTATGGTACTGGCTACCACGTGGTTTCTCCCTCACCTGTTTACTGGCAAAAGCAGAAACAACTCTCATACCATGATAAGTACTCGGTAAATACCGGTAAACTGGGAGCGAAAGCCAAAGGAGTAAAAGAAACTGAGGGGGATTTTGCTACTGCCTGGATAGATCATGGCGTAGCACCCAAAGGAGCAAACTACCACTACGTGATATACCCTTTTTTGACAGATGAAGGGATCAAAAATTTTGGAAAAACAATTAAAAAAGGACCTGCATACAAGGTTTTACAGGCAGATAATCAGGCCCACATCATTCACGATGATGAATCGCGTACAACCAGTTATGTGCTCTTCGAAACGGGAGAAGTTACAACTGAAGGTGTCCTAAAGCATGTGTCTGCTCCATGTTTGGCCATGATTAATAAAGAAGGTGATCGGTCAATAAAAATGAGCGTCGTGCAGCCTGATTTAAATTTTCCCGAAGATCAAAGAAATTATAAGAATTACAGTGAACCTGTGGGCCTTACCATGCTGTTGAACGGATATTGGAAGGTCAATGAGAATCTAGAGGCTGTAAAAGATGTTGCCCATTCCGAAGGACTTACAAAAATCGATGTACAACTCCAACATGGGCTGGCTTTGACACTCATAGAATCAATGGTGAGTGAATAAAAGCCTGGAGTGGTCCACAGAAAAAAGAGGTTAAGCCACTGGCCTAACCTCTTTTAAGTTTTCAGTCAATTATTTTTTAGAAAGGGTGTGCTTGTAGCAGTTCTTCAGGAGAATAGAATCCTGTTTTTCCAGCTACGGCCGCTCTTACTTCTTTTACTTTTTCCGGAGAAATCACGGAAGCCCTGTTGCCAAAGTCATTTCGGACGTATGTCAGGACAGCTGCCATTTCTTCATCATCGAGCAATCCACCAAACTGGGTCATTGGCACTTGTCCGGGATATTTTTTACCCTTTACTTCGATGGGCCCCATCAGGCCATGCAAGGTCAGTTTGATCAGGCGTTCTTCATCACCTTCTACCCATTCAGAGCGGGAAAGTGGAGGAAATCCTGCAGCAGTAAGGCCTTTTCCATCGGGTTGATGACAGGTTCCGCAGAAACCTTCTTCGGCATATATCTCCTTGCCCTTTACGAACATTTTTCTTTCCTTGCCTTTGAGGTGTGTCACCACATCGTCTTCTGTGCTGCCTCCTACCGGATGGTCATTTAGAAATGCGACAGCAGCTTCGTGTGGTTTTTCCATCCATTTGTCCAAAGGCTTATTGCCTGCCTCCAAAACTATAGGCAAGCCTATTTCCTTGCCCAACCACGAAGCAGCCACAAAGGCTTCAAGCCTTACCCGGGCATTGTCATCTTTTGCTGCCTGCATCAGCAAATCAGCCTGGTTGCTCACTTGGTGCCCTACATATCTGAGCACCCTTACCGCAGCAGAGCGGGCCCTGAAATCATCAGACTTTAACATGTTTTGCAACAGTTCTTTATCGATCTGGTTAAGCCCCCAGGTTACCCATAGGGCTTCCAGTCGATGGTGCTCATAACTGGGGTCGTTATTGTCAAGCGAAGCTACCCATTGTTTCAACTTCGGAAGTACTTCTGAAGCTTCCCTTCCACGCAATTCCCTTCTCGTCCTGTACCTGGTCCTGTATTCCGGGAGTTTCAGGTTGTCCAACAGTTCGTCGATGCTGGCACCTGCTACTTTGGCTGGTTTTACAAGTGGTTTTGAAGGATAGGTGATCCTGTAAATCCTTCCATGTGCATGGTCTCTCAGTGGATCGCGTGCATTGTGCTGCATGTGGCCAATCAGCACATTGTGCCAATCGATGAGGTACAATGAACCGTCAGGGGCAAATTCCATATCTACTGGCCTGAAATTTTTATCGTCACCATACACCAAATCCTGAACGTGTCGGCTATTGAAGCCAGCGGATTCAGGGTCGTCAACCATGGTGTGTTGTTTAGTGCCCAGAAACCCGATCGTATTGTTGATCAACAGGTCGCCTTGTGCATCATCAGGAAAATGGCGGCTGGATACGAATTCCAAACCAGATGTTGGCCTCACACGATGCTCTTGCTGGATCAGGTTTTCCGGACGTGGCGAGGCAATGCCATACCGGGGATTGATGGACCCGGGCATCATCCAGGTCATGTCTGGACCAGAGGTGTGTGCGAAGAAGTTTTGTCCCCAATCGTCAAAAGCAATTCCCCATGGGTTTGGAATGGGAAGTTGCGCTGTGCGCTCAAGGTGATGGCGCTGCGGGCTATACCTGTAAAAACCGCCGTTTGTGCCCCTTACAGGGCCGTAGGCAGTTTCCACGTTGGTATGAAGGAAAACACCCTCGCCCATGTAAATAGCACCAGAAGGGTCGGCGCAGAAAGCGCTGATGGCATGGTGTGTGTCATGGTCATCAAAACCACTCAGGATAATTTCTTTGGTGTCGGCCTTGTCATCACCATCGGTATCTTTCAGCAATACCAGATTGGTGCCTTGGGAAACATAGACTCCCTCAGGGGCAAATTCAAAACCAATGGTAAGGTGCAACCCATCCGCAAAAGTGGTTTGCTTATCTGCTTTGTTGTCGCCATCTGTATCTTCCAGGATGATCAGTTTGTCGTTTGGTTTGCTGTCACCTGGTTTGTAATGTGGATAACTGGGCATTACACCCACCCAAAGTCGGCCTTTGTTGTCAAATGACATTTGCACAGGGTTGGCCAGGTCGTTAAATTCCTTTTCTGAGGCAAACAACTCAATTTTGTAACCAGGTGCCGTGTGAAGCTGTGCCAGGGCATCTTCCCCATAGAGGTACTCCGGGTCTCCATTCTTTTTGCTTTGCTTATAGTTGGTTTGTACAGGGGGCAATATTTTGGTTTTTTCGTCTGCTGCAGCCAGGTCTTTTTTCTTGCCTTTCAGGGCATCCCAGATTGCAGTGTCCCTAATGGCCGTCATCTGACGGATTTTTTCGATTTCAGCAGGGTAGTTGTCAGGGCCAAATGGATTGTAACGACGACCGTACACGTGAACGCCATTTGGTATTTTATAATCATTGTGCCAAAACCAGTTTTTCTCATTCACCGCATCAAGCACCAGTTGGCGGT
Organism: Cyclobacteriaceae bacterium; assembly: GCA_040222275.1. GTDB lineage: Bacteria > Bacteroidota > Bacteroidia > Cytophagales > Cyclobacteriaceae > CAXBNB01. The sequence continues at coordinate 142,817 of JAVKDJ010000063.1, read as the reverse complement.
TTTCTTCGGCTTTTGATGCCGAAACTCCAAAAACCCGATCAGCGAGCAGCTTCGCAAATTTCTGATATCCTAAATCATTGAGTTGAAAGCCATCGGCGGTTAGATCTTCAGTGCTAGAGGCATACCATTCTTTTGTTGGTGTAAAGGCATCTACGAACAGCACACTGTCAGCAGCGGCTACTTCGCGCATGGCTTCAGTGTATAGTGCCAGGTTTACATTTTCCTTCTCGCCATTGGGCAGGTCCATTTTTTGGGACAGGTCTTCAAAGGCAATTGGGGAAATCAACGCCAGTTTTGGAGCTGACTTACCATTGTATTTCTGGCTGAGTGTATGCTGGATAAAGGCATGCAATTCAGCTTTGTAATTTTCAACCCCTTCAGGGCCTTCAAATGATTCATTGTAGCCAAAGAATGCCAAAATAATATCAGCTTCCAGCATGGTGAGCCATTCATCGGGAGTTTCGAAGTGGCCGGTACTTCCGGATTTTTGTGCTAATTCGGTTTGAAAGGCCTCTGCCCCTGGAAATGCCCATGGTGAATTTCTGGAGGCATGTGGCCTGAAACCCGGGGTGTTGCCACCATCGCTCATGTTGCGGATATACAGCAAACTGTCCGGGTAGCGCAATTGCATTTCAGTCTCGAAATGACCGAAATTCATCATCCTGGAGCCCAGGTTGTTGCCAATAAGGACAATGTGCGAATCCTTGTTTACTTTGATGGAATCTCCCGTAACAGAACACCCGGTCATAGCCAGTGCTACACACATCAGAAGGCATAGTTTCCCAATGATCTTTTCTTTTTTAATTTTCATAATATAGTTTGTACAGAGTAGTTTAATGTTGAACTGATTAAAAATAATTTGGTCAATAGGTCATTGGTTAGTTGGGAGTTTTATTTTTTTCAGTTGATGTTTTAGTTCAGTAGTTGTATCAGATCATAGTTATAGTTTAAAATTTCACATGAATACCCTCATCTACTGACCGCTCACAGGCCTCAATAATGTGCTGACAGGTAATAGCGTCTTCGAGGCTTGATAATGGGGCCTCACCGTGCCTCAATACATTGTCTATAAAGTGGGTGGCAGTATTCTTAATGGATTCGGGATAGCAATGGTAAGTTTGGGAGTGCGCCCCATTCCTTTCATTGATCACCCAATCCCGATAGCTATATCTTGTGCTGCCCTTGGTGCCGATCACCTTGATCATACAGGTCCATGGGTCGCCTGAGTGGTCGTCATTGGCAAAACTTGCGCACAGGTGGCTAAGTGTTCCATTGTGCATCACCATATTGGCCATAGCCACATTTTCCTGTGGGGCCAATGTAGGGTCAACGGTGTTTTTAAAACAGGAAATCGTCTTTGGCCTGCCCGCCAGGTACAACATGGTATAGCTATGGTGGGTAAGTATCTGACGGATCACACCTGGATACCGTGCCCTGATTTCATCGGAGTGGTGGATGTTGTACATCATATAAAACTGGGTAACATCCCCAAGCAACCCGTTATGGATCATGGCCCTGGTACGCTTGATGCCGGTTTCATAAATGTAGTTGTGCACTGGCATACATTTCACCCCGGCTTTGCTTACTGCCTCTTGCATTTGTTGCAATTCGGCTATGTTGGATGCCGCGGGCTTTTCCACTAGGATATGTTTGCCAGCAGCAGCTGCCCGCAGGGTATATTCACAGTGGGTTTCCATATTGGTGAGTATAAAAACCGCATCGATTTCAGGATCGTTGAACATTTCATCCTCCGATAAATAGGTTTTACAACCATATTTTTCAGCTTTTTGCTTTCCTTTTTCAGGTGTCCTGTTCCAGAGACCTGTAAGCTCTGCGCCGGGCAGGGTGTTTACGGCTTCAGCATGTAAATCCGCAACATCTCCAGCCCCAAGCAATCCGATTTTTATTGTTTTCATTTTTATACTATTGGGTATTCCAGTACTCCTTTTTCAGACATTTCCTTAAACTCCAAAAGGGATTTTTTTACGCCATCTTTGATCTCTGTTAATGGCAAATCCTTGAATGTCTTGTCTATTTTTTCATGACTCAAGTCAGACACAAACAAATTGGGTTCCGCCCCAGTGGCCACTGACAGCTGTGCATATTCGCCCATTCCGAGTGCATCGGCCTCCTCTTTCACAATCTGTAGAAAATCCGTAATGGCGATGGTTTCACCTTTGATGTTGAAAGCACCAAATCCTTCGAAGGGCTGTAATGTACATGCTGCAAATTGCGCCCCTACATCTTCTACGAAATGGTAGTTTTCCCTGCCTTCATAGGGCATTTCAAATGGCATAACTTCACCCTTAACAGCCCCCTGGGCAATTGCTTTCAATGCGTTGGTAGGAGCCGAGGTTTTGCCCCTGTCCCTTCCTTTTCCATACGTGGTGTTCAGTCGCAGGCATACCGTAGGCACTTTGGAATTGTCAAAAAACAAACGGGCCAGGTGCTCTCCCGCCAGTTTCCAAATACCGTAATGGTTTGGTGGTGCCAGTTGGGCATCTTCTGCTATGCCAGGGTTGGGGTACATAGACCGCATGCCATACACAGCGGCAGAGGATGCAAATACAAATTTTTTCAGGTTTGGCAGTTTTTCAGCTACATCGAAGAGGGCCATAGTGCCTCCGGTGTTGATTTCCATCCCTCGCACGTGGTAGGCCGAGCAATCCGGGCTTTGGTAGGCGCCAAGGTGTATGATGTGTGTTGGGTTTACCCGGGTTATCACCTCTTCTATGGCATCATAGTCGGCTACATCCAGGGTTACGAATTCCACACGGGGATCCAGTCCTTCACCCAACCATAACTTGAGTGGTTCTGTGTTGGTAGATCTGGTGGCTACCACTATTTTTTCTACTTCAGGTGACTGAAGCAATTTGTAAATCGTCACTGATCCGATGCATCCTGTACCACCGGTAATAAATATGGTTGACATTAAGTTTTCTTTTTTTGAATGAGTAATGAGTTTGTCTAAAAACAGTCAGGGTTCGGTCAATTCATCTTTACCACAGCCTTCACATTGTTGGCGCGGATGGAATCTTCAAAAGCCTTTGAAATATTTTCAAACTCATAAATATTAGTATAGTGTTCAGCAGGAAATGTTCCCGTTACCATCAATTTTTGGGCCACCATGTAATCTTCCCTGCAAGAGCCCATAGAGCCCCTCATGTTTAATGATGTCCGGGTCAAATGCGTAGCATTGATCTCCACATCTTTGGGGTATGTGGCTATTACACATATATCCCCTTCTGGCCTTACGACTGAAATAGCTTCTGTAAGCACCTGGGGCACCCCGGAACATTCTATGAGTAAATCTACCTTGCCATTACTGCCAAAGGGTACACCATTGCTATCGGTAATACCATTGGCGAGCTGATTAGCCAGGCTGTTTTCAGGAGATACGATGATGGGAATGAACCCGCGCTCTTCGGCACTTTTCATACGGATATCACGATCGTGCTCTATCCCTGTAACGGCCACCCTGGCCCCAGCTGCTTTGGCCAGTTCAGCAGACATCAACCCAATGATACCGCATCCTGTGACCACTACATCCTGACCAGGTTTGATGTGGCATTTGTTGTGCAAGGCATTGACTACCACGGACAATGGCTCCACCAGGGCGCCTTGTTCGGGGGTGAGACCTTCCATAAATGCTACTACTCGGTCTGATTCCAATACCACTTCTTGCCCAAAGCCACCATTGCGATGAAATCCTATGATCTGCTTCGATGGGCACAAATTCCACTTGGCTACACTACATGCCGGACATTCTTCGTCCTGGCAACCGAGCATAGCAAGTGGGGTAAAAATATCCCCAACTTTCAGGTCGCCATGATCACCAGGTCCCAGTTCCAATACCTGGGCACTAAATTCGTGACCGATAACCCTGGGCCTTTCCACCCAATCGAAGTTGGACTTGCCCAGTGAAGCGCTGTTGTCCGATCCACATATACCGGTAAATAAAGTTTTTGCCCTTATTTCCCCCTCCTTCAGTGGTGGGATTTCCATATCCACCACTGAAGTATTTTTCATTACATCCTCTTCACCTGGGGCAATCTTTTCCCTTCCGTGCAGGCAAAAACCTTTTATTGATTCACTCATTATGTTCTGTGATTTTAAATACTTTATTGTTCCTTAATTCTTCTAGCCGGATTACTGTATTACCAGTTTACCCCTGTATCTTTCCAGCTTTTGGAGGCTGCCGAGTTCAATACAGCTTCGCATACTTTTTGTGTTTCCTGAGCTTCTTTGAAGGTAGGTGAACATGGTTCACCTGTTTCCAGGCTTTTCAGAAAATCGGCTACCTGATGAACGAATGTATGCTCATATCCTATAGAAAGTCCTGGTACCCACCATTTGTCCATGTATGGTTGGTCGCCATCGGTTACGTGGATGGAACGCCATCCGCGCACAATAGACTCATCCCGGTGGTCGAAATATTCCAATCTGGTAAGGTCGTGCAGGTCCCACCGGATAGAAGCATGCTCACCGTTGATTTCAAAAGTGTAAAGGGCTTTGTGCCCACGTGCATACCTGGTAGATTCGAACTGTCCGAGAGAACCATTATCGAAATGGCAATGGAAGATACAAGCATCGTCAATGCCTACTTTTTGCACTTCCCCACTTGATTGGTGCACCCTTTCCTTTACAAAGGTTTCAGTAACGGCAGATACATCTTTGATCCCCCCATTCAGCCACATGGCGGTATCGATACAATGCGCCAGCAAATCACCGGTAACACCAGATCCCGCAGCATCATTGTCGAGCCTCCATAGTGCTTCTCCACCTTGAGGCAATTCAGGATTGATGGTCCAGTCTTGCAGGAAGTTGGCCCTGTAGTGGAATATTCTGCCCAGTTTACCAGAATCAACCAGTTGTTTGGCCAATGTGACTGCTGGTACCCTTCTGTAGTTGTACCAAACTGTATTTTTTACACCGGCTTTTTCTATGGCATCTACCATAGGTTGTGCCTCGGCTACCGTACGGGCAAGGGGTTTTTCACAAAGTACCATTTTGCCAGCTTCGGCAGCTGCAATGGCTATTTCAGCGTGCATATTGTTAGGTGTACAGATATCCACAGCATCTATGTCATCGCGTGCGATGAGGGTTTTCCAGTCTGTTTCTACTGATTCGTAACCCCATTGGTCAGCAAAGGCCTGTACCCTTTCCTGGTTTCTGGCGCATACCGCTTTTAGTACGGGTTTCCATTCCAGTTCGGGAAAGAAATCACTAACCCTTTTATATGCATTTGAATGCGTGCGGCCCATAAAACCGTACCCGATCAATCCGATTCGTATAACTTTTTTATCTGACATTTTTCGAAAGTATTTTTAGTATTAATAGTTTTAGTTCATTCAGTATTCTGTTGAAAAAGAGTAGGTACCACATACAATAAATGTGGCACCTGATACCTGTTTTTCAAAGGGATGTTTTCAATCAAGCTTCGTACCAACCATGTTGTTGGCGAACTTTAATCATAGCACCCAGGATATCGTTCCAGGTTTGCTGTTTCATCATCACTTCATTTGGGAACATGCAGCCGTCCCAGCAGATGTGCTTAAAAGCTTTGGTCAGTTCACCGTCCTCATTCCTGAGCCAGTGTCCGGCATCAGTGGCTATATCCAGCTTTCCGTTCGGGTCTGTAGCCTGGCAGTGTCTGCCGGTTTTGTCGTGGGAGCCAGCACCAAACACTGTGCCATCGTTTTGCGCTACATGGAAGTCGGTTGTCCAGGGCCTTAAAGCTGCTGTGACAGTTTTCAATCCGGCAGTTAGGGTTTCCCTGTCTTCCCACTTGAAGTCTTCAGGCAATATCCTTTCGTCTGGTTTGTTGTATCCCAGCAGGTACAATAAGGTGTGCGCCATATCGGCTTGAAAACCAATATTGGGCCTGTCCACAGCTTCGAGTGTATTCACCATCGTTTTCCAGCCGTGCATTCCTCCCCAACAGATTTCACCTTCTGCCGCTAGTGATTCGCCAAAATCGGCCGCTACATCACAGGCTTCCCTGAACGTTTGGGCGATCAGTTTGGTATTTCCCACAGGGTCTTTAGCCCAGCTGGCTGGATCCACAGATGAGTCTATTCTTATTACTCCATTGGGACGTACGCCAATGTCGCGAAGTTTTTTTGCAATATTACAGGCTTTGCGCACTTGTGTAATAAACTGTGCCCGCTCTTCTTTTGAGCCCATGGCTGAACCTCCTCCTGTGGGGGTCCACACTGGTGCTACAAGGCTGCCAATTTCCAGGTTTCTGGACTGGGCCTTGTCGGCCATTTGTTTAATGGCATCATCTGAGGCATCAATATCCATGTGTGGATCGAATAGAAACAGGTCGAAACCATCGAATTTGACACCATTCACTTCTGCCTTGGCAGTAAGGTCGATCATGGTATCTATTGAAATTGGTGGCTCTGAGTCAGGTCCTTTCCCCACTACACCGGGCCAGGAAGCGTTGTGAAGTTTCGGATAGTTGTTTTCTTGCATAGTTTTACTGTTTTTTAATTTTTAAAATCTCGCCTGGCATAATGAGCGATTCCCACCCGGCCAGGTCGGCAGGTTTTACTTTTGCCTTATAACCACTAAAATTAAAAGTTGTTGGTTGATATTGTCCAACAAAATCAATATTATTATTGGCTTTGATGTCTTTTTCCATCTCAAGTGCCCAGAAACAGGAATTGATTAGCATTCTCCTAAAGCCCTCGCTGAGCAAATCTTCCGAAGCGCCATGAGTGGTGGTGAACACCCGGCCACTGGCACCTGATTCCAATTGGTATTTGCGGACCCATGCAACTGGCATTTCTTCTTTGGTTGTATCCGGGGCGGCATCTGGCGTCATGCCGTTGAGCACCCTGCCACGTGCCAAAATTTTCAGGTCTTTTCCCTCAGGGTAGGCTTTGTAGCCGCCGCATTGTGCCCAGGCATTTTTTACCCCCTTCATTATCGGATGTCTTTTATTGTCTGGTTCAGGGATTAAAACTGAGGCTTGCTTATGGTTTTTTCCATAATGTCCTACCCAGGTTTCGCCCAATACCACCTCACCAAACCCACCATGCCAGGCACTTTTTGGACCATCATACCTGTAGTGATAATGTTCCCAATTGGCATTGTCCTTATTGCTAAAGGCGTGGGTGGCCGTTCTGAGGCCTATCACAGGTTTGCCTTTTTCCAGATAATCGTCAATGTACTGCATTTGCTTGTCCGGGAAATTTGAGAAGCGTGTGAAGATGACCATGAGGTCTGCACTTTCAAGCACTTCAAGCCCCTTTATATTGGAACTACCAGGGTGGATATACCCTTCCTCATCCAGTCCCCAGACTACAGTGCAGGTGAAACCATACCTTTTGGACAGTATCCTGGCCAGGGCTGGTAATGTCTCTTCACTGCGGTACTCATGGTCGGTGGATATGAACACTATGTTTTTGCCAACACCTGGCCCTTTTAGGCCTTTATATACAACCTTGTAATCTTCGGCCTGAAGGTCATTGGTTTGGGGCTTCTTCATTTCGCCTGTATCTACAGACAATGAACCAAGGTTTGAGTTTCTAGAAACTTGTGCCAGCCCAGATACCAAGGAGGCCAGTTGGGTGGTATTATTAGACGCCGCAATGTCGACATTTGCACCTAGCCAACTGGATTGTGGGCCGCAGCAAATGAGCAGCAGGGCTAAGCCTAAATACAGCGTGTAACCTGTGATCTTCTTCATGGTGGCAGTTCTTTCCTAGATAGTTTAATTAAACTTCCACAAATGTAAAATGCGCAGAAACCCGAAAATTCCTTTTTTTTACTAAAAGTTGACACTTTTTTGTCTTAAATTGACCAAAAAATCAATAAAGGTGAAAATTTATGCGTGCTCCGAACATTGAACAGACCCTAACGCCCAAAGAAACTTTCATATTCAAAGACCTGGTAGGGCCTTATTTCAATCCCAAATGGCACTTTCACCCGGAGTTTCAAATTTCCTATATTATGGAGGGGAAGGGAACCCGGTTTGTTGGTGACCATGTGCAAACATTTAAGGAAGGTGACCTGACGCTTACCGGCCCCAATTTGCCCCATCTGTGGCGCAGCGACGAGACTTATTTTGAAAAGGACTCCCAATTGACCACAAGGGGATTGGTCATCTATTTTGGGCATGATTTGCTGAGTAAGTCGCTTTTAGAAAAGGAGGAGTTTTATAAAGTGAACAAACTGGCAGAAAACTCACTGAGAGGTGTTGAGTTTTATGGGAAAACCAGGGACAAGGTGAAGCAAATGCTTTTGGAAATCGCCGAAGAGAGTGGTTTCCGTAGGATTATCAAATTGCTGGAAATCATCGACCTGCTTTCCAACAGCGAAGATTGCAACCTCCTGTCAAGCCCGGGATATGCCAACGTATTCAAAGGAGATGATGTGGAAAAAATGCGAATGGTCTATGATTATGTGATGACCAATTTTAAGTCCAAAATCTCCCTGGAGGAAATTTCGGAAATGTTGAGCATGACCACCACTTCTTTTTGCAGGTATTTCAAGCCACGTGCGAATAAGACCTTTTCCTGTTTTGTAAATGAAATTCGTATTGGCCATGCAAGAAAGCTGCTGTTGGAGGATAACTTTAACATCACACAGATATGCTATGAATGCGGTTTCCTCACCCTTTCCAATTTCAACCGGCAATTCAAGGCCATTACCAAAATGAGCCCCCACCAATACCGCAAGCTTTTTCTGGATATCACCACGAGTATTTCCTGATTTTATTGGAAAGTAGGGAAGGAAGAAAAACAGGCGGCACAACGGCTGTATTATATGCACTTTTTGGCCTTGGTCTTTTTGTTTGTGATGTCACACAAATGGCATTGAGTGGTATTATTTTTTCCAATGGACATGGACATAGTTTTTTTATTAAAAACACTTCTAATTGTGTGCAATCAATACTAATAAGGTGAATTTGCCCTTGATTAATGTCCGCTGCTGAATTATTATAAAGACAAAAAAGTGTCAACTTTTAGTAAAATACAGGGACTATGCAATTTCTAATCATTATAAATTTGTCAGATTTTAATTTTTGGTGGCCATACCTTACAGCGTGCAAATGGCAGCAAACACAGGTGCTTATTGCTTAAAACGGTATGTGGGATGCTGGTATTCTGATAAGACAACCAGTAATTAATTATGACTATTACAAAAAAGGGCTTATACTTATAAGTTCATATTAAAATATTTGTTAACTAAATCACCTTACTAATTCAAAAAACTATTAACTAATGGAAAACACGAATAAGAACAGACTTTTTTATGGCAGTTGCTTCGCCTTGATTACTACGGCTTTGTCCTTTAGTATAAGGGCAGGGATTCTTCCTCAGCTAGGGGAAGAGCTGAGTTTATCTGCCGAACAATTGGGCTACATCAATTCGATGTGGTTTTTGGGCTTTCCCATCTCCATGGTAGTTGGTGGAATGATCTACCACACTGTTGGGGGAAAAAGGATCATGCAATTTGCATTTCTTGCCCATGGTCTTGGTATCATTATGACCATCTATTCGGGCAGTTACATCGGTTTGCTTATTTCTACCTTACTTATAGGACTGGGCAATGGATGTACCGAGGCTGCCTGTAACCCTATGATTGCTGATGCATACGAAGGGAACACCATGAGCAAAATGATGAACAGGTTTCACATGTGGTTTCCCGGTGGTATCGTTTTGGGAAGCCTGGTGTCCAAATTCATGACCGATGCTGGCTTTGGTTGGGAATCGCAGATTTGGGTGATCATGATACCAACATTGATCTACGCCTATGCTTTCTTTGGCCAGGAGTGGCCAAAAGCCAAAGTGGAGCAAGCTGCCACTCTTTCTGGCAACTTCAGCGCAATGCTCTCGCCTTTGTTTATTTTCATGATGGTGTGCATGGCTTTGACTGCCATCTCCGAATTTGGCCCGCAACAATGGGTTGGCCTGATTTTGGCAAAAAGTGGAGCCCAGCCTATGCTGATTTTGGCACTTGTTACCGGCCTGATGGCTGTAGCCCGATACTTTGGAGGAGAGATGGTTGGCAAATTTGACCAAACTGGTGTACTTCTGGGTTCGGCGGTATTGGCTACCATCGGTATCTACCTGTTCAGCACCCAAACCGGGGCTATGGCCTATGTAGCTGCCATATTTTTCGCACTTGGAATTGCCTATTTCTGGCCAAATATGATTGGTTTTATAGCGGACAAAATCCCTGCGAGTGGTGCTTTGGGCATGTCTATCATAGGTGCGGTAGGTATGTTTTCTACTTCTATCTTCCAGCCAATAATTGGAGGATGGATAGATTCAGACAAAGCTGCAGCCAGTGCCAAGGGCCTTACCGGCGATGAACTGGATTTGGTTTCAGGACAGGCCACTTTGGGTACCATGGTTTCATTTCCTGCCATATTGATCGTACTATTTGTAGTCCTTTTATTTTGGGTAAAAAAGATCAAGGCAGAACCAGCTACTGCTTAATTTCGACGGCAGATTAGCAAAATCAACACAAATATTTTAACCTATTAGCCGGATTCAATGTCCGGCTAATTATTTATCAAACAATATTTTAATATGAAAATTGGAATGAACATGTTGCTCTGGACGAATCACGTAACAGAGCAACATTATGATATCGTTGAAGAACTGAAAAAAACAGGATACGATGGCATTGAATTGTTTTTGGGAGATGGGGATGAGAAGCTTTATTCAAGCCTCGGGAGGCACTTTGCAGATATAGGCATGGGTGTAACCTGTGTGGCCTCATTGGCTCCTGAAGAAAACATATCCAGCCCGGAAAAATCGCACCGGGACGCCGGACTTGATCGTTTGAAATGGGCTATAGACATGGGGGCAGCACTGAATGCAGAAGTGATTTGCGGACCGTTCCATTCCTCATTCGCCCACTTTACCCGCCAACCACCCACCAAAGAAGAAAGGCAAAGGAGCGTAGAGATGTTGCAAAAAGCAGCCGAGTATGCTGCCAGTGCCAACATCTTGCTCACACCAGAAGCGTTGAACCGCTTTGAATGCTACCTGTACAACACCATGGCCGATTTGAGCACTATGGTAGAGCAGGTAAACCACCCAAGCCTGGGGGCAATGTACGATACCCACCATGCCAATATTGAAGAAAAAGGACAGGCAAGCGCACTCAAATGTATTGCCCCACACCTCAAGCATGTGCACATAAGTGAAAACGACAGGGGAACTCCTGGCAAAGGCCCAATCAATTGGGACGAGGTATTCAAAACCCTGAAGGAAATCAATTACGATGGCTGGCTGACCATTGAGGCATTCAGTACCGTTATCCCTGAATTTGCCAATGCCATCAATGTATGGAGGGATTTTTCACCTGCAGAAGAAATATATAAGGAAGGTTACAGGTTTATCAAACAACACCTGGATGGTTAGTAGCCATTGGTGTGGGATAATGGTTATTTCGGGTAGAAATACCCGGAACATATAACCCTCACCGCTCCAATTAGAAAATACAACACGAACTAAGCTAAAATTTTTTCAACTATGAAAAATTACATTTATTTACTGGTTTGCCTGGTGCTTGTGGCCTGCACACCGAACAAATCGAAAGAATCAAAATCCGAAGCACCTGCAGCTGTTAGCAGTGCGCCAAAACAATGGCTTAATTTCGAAGGAAATCAAAATAAAGACAAACACATTGTCTTTATATCCGGTGACGAAGAGTACCGGTCTGAAGAAGGGTTGCCACAACTGGCCAAGATTATGTCCAAAAGACACGGGTTTAAATGCACAGTGTTATTTGCACAGGAGCCTGGTAAACCCGGCATCATCAATCCCAACTATACCAAAAACATTCCTGGATTGGTTGCACTAAAAACTGCTGATATGGTGGTAATGCTCACCAGGTTTCGTGCCCTGCCTGACGACCAGATGCAGGCCATTGACGATTACCTGAAAAGTGGCAGGCCGATACTTGGAATGCGTACTTCTACCCATGCATTCAATTTTGGAAAGGATTCCACATCTCCCTGGGTACACTATAGCAACGGTTACAAAGGAGATAAGGAAGAATGGACAGATGGCTTTGGAAGATTTATCCTGGGAGAAAAGTGGATATCACACCACGGTCGCCATAAGCATCAAAGTACCAAAGGATTTTTTGCACCCGGAGCTGAAGGGCATGACATCCTAAAAGGAATTGAAAACGGGGACATTTGGGGATCTACTGATGTATATGGTGTACGATTGCCATTGCCAGGAGATTCGCAACCTGTGGTGTTAGGACAAGTTACCAACAGAAAAGGCGAATATAACGAGAAAGACATATTCTACGGCATGAGCCCGAGCGACGTTGAGGCAGCTTCCACCAATAAAAAGGGTGAGGAGTTGAATGATCCCATGATGCCGGTGGCCTGGACAAAAAGCTACCAACTGCCAGGAGGCCAGCAGGGCAAGGTATTCGCCACTACACTTGGAGCATCTTCCGACCTGCTATCGGAAAGTGTGAGAAGGATGGTGGTAAATGGTATCTACTGGGCTATGGGGCTCCCTGTTCCTGAAAAGGCCGATGTGCAGATAGTTGGCAAATACGAGCCAACCCAATACGAATTTAGAAAAGACGAATACTGGGCTACTAAAAGCCTGAAAGTATCGGATTTTGAGTAAAAGCCAGGAAGAATAAACCCTGTCTTGAGTGAGCACCTCAAACAAGGTTTTACATATTCAAAAAGCTACAACCTTAGTCTGTGGATCTACGAGCTCCAAGTACAAAAAATGACCTGTTTTTCAGCAGGTCATTTTTTGTTGGAAATTGTTCGCTATGGCCTCCTGGAAAATAGCTTGAAGGTGATATAGGCCCATACCCAAGTAATCTGCGGTTGGTTCGATCATTTACTTCAAATCGGCTATATTAGGAGATCAAAAATTTCACCTAGCAATCATGAAAACCGAAAACTTTGTCAGCAGAAGATCATTTGTAAAAAAAACCTCATTGGGAGTAGGAGCTACTGCTTTGGGGCTTTCCCTGATGCCCGACCTTGCCTGTGGTACCACCAACAAGAAAAAACTGGGCATAGCCCTGGTGGGTTTGGGCAATTACGCCGGAGGGCAATTGGCCCCTGCACTTCAGGAAACCCAAAACTGCTACCTGGCGGGTATCGTAACCGGTACTAAATCCAAAGAGGCAGAATGGATGAAGAAATATAACATTCCAGCCAAAAATGTATATAACTACGACAATTTCGACGAAATCAAAAACAACAAGGACATTGACATCATTTATGTGGTATTGCCCAATTCGATGCATGCCGAATACGTGATCAGGGCTGCCAAGGCCGGTAAGCATGTGATTACAGAAAAGCCTATGGCCATATCTGTAGCCGAATGCCAGCAAATGATAGATGCCTGCAAAGCCAAAAAACGCAAATTGTCCGTAGGCTACCGGTTGCATTTCGAGCCACACAATCAGAAGGTGATCGAGTTGGCCGGTTCCGGGGAATTCGGCAAAGTACGGTATGTACAGTCAGAATTTGGTTTTACAATAGGCGACCCCACTCAGTGGAGGTTGAAAAAAGCCCTTGCTGGCGGAGGGGCTGTAATGGATGTAGGGGTGTATTGTATCCAGGCCAGCAGAATGGCAGTAGGAGAGGAGCCTGTGGCCATATCTGCACAGGAATTTAAAACAGACCCTGTGAAATTTGGTGATGTGGACGAAACTGTCACCTGGCAATTGGAATTTCCGGGTGGGGCTATAGCCAATTCCACTACCAGTTATAATCTGCGTACCAATGAATATATGGTCAGTGCCGAAAAAGGCCGGTATGGCCTGAGGCCTGCCTATAGCTACCGTGGCATAGCAGGATACATCAAAGAACAACCCATGGGATATACAGAAGTGAACCAGCAGGCGCTGTTTATGGATGCTTTTGCCATGAATGTACTAGAGGACACCGAACCGGTGGTGACGGGCGAGTTGGGCCTGAAAGACATGAAAATTGTGGAAGCCATGTACAAGTCCATAGCCAACGGGGGCAAGTGGGTGGTGATTTAGCCAAATTTTTGGTTGTGAGAGGGGCTTGTTCAACAATGCTCAAAGCCTATATTGCAAAAACCCACTAGCGTGAATTTCTTCAGGGGCTAATGGGAATAATATGTAGCAAATGTAATAATAATGGTAATTTATAGCAAGTAATTACCTGTTTAACGAATATGAAGTACTCCGAGTTTGAAAATATAATGTCTCAGCCTCGAATGGGGAGATACTTGACTGCATGCCAAAATTATTCAAAAAAGGCCATGACACTCTATCGACTTAATCTAAGATTATCTCAAGAACTATTCACCGTGATTAGCTGTTTTGAAATTGCACTTAGAAATCAAGTTGATCAAAACTACACAAATTCTAAAGGGTCTGATTGGCTGCTGAACTCGATTAGAGCAAGAGGTATGTTCACTCCGATTAAATGTCGTAGGACAGCCAGTTTAATAAAAACCAGATATTCCAAACTCGGAAATGGTTATACCCACAATAAGCTGGTTGCCCTAATGGACTTTGGTTTTTGGAGATATTTATTCGCACGACCTCAATTTCATGCAGGTGGTCAAACCCTTATGCAAATTTTTCCTTCCAGGCCAGATAGTACCCCTAACTTTAAGTACAACCACTCTTTTGTTTTTAATGAACTAAATAAAGTTAATGATATCAGAAATAGAATTGCGCACCATGAAGCTATTTGCTTTGAAAAAGGGTTGCCAAAAATTAACACCTCATACGTTCGGCAACATTACAGTTTGATAATTCAGTTTTTTCAATGGATGAACATAGATGAAGGAGCCTTGCTGTATGGTTTAGATCACGTAATTAGTACTTGCAATAAAATTGACGATACCTAGAAGTATTTAACCAGCAAATTGAGCGCTTGCCCCAGACAACCATTTGAAATTGACTCGAAATATGATATTTTGGAAACTAATACTTTTGAAGGCATTATCCAGGTGCTACAGAGGTAAACAACGTTCGCTGGCATGAGAATATCTGCGAAACCGTGTCGTTTAAGGCTACTGCTTTGGTTTTTTCCGATTATTGTTGGGCTGATGTTGATTGGAATTATCCAGGATGGTGCTTATGAGATTATTATTGTTGTTTGCATAGTAGTTGTATTTGGAGTTGTTTTTTATTTCGTACTACCCAATGTTGTTGAAGTTTTTGTGAGTGATCAAACAATAAATATTCGGAAAGGGTCAGTTGTTATTACAGAACCCATTACGAATATCGAAGAACTTGTAGAGACGTTTTCATTTGTTAATCAAAACTTTAGTACTTGGGCCTTTTATCGGTTAGCACTTAAACAACCAAATAAATTAGGAAATAGGTTCTTTTTTATAGCCAGAAAGTCCTCATTGGACTATAAAAGGGTAATTGGTGACCTTCGTTACAAAATAAACCAAAATATAAATTCAAAAAACTCTGAATTCAAATGAGGCGTTGTTTATGGATATGAATGTAATTGAGGATAGCGAACCTGTGGTGACGGGCGAATTGGGACTGAAAGACATGAAAATTGTGGAAGCCATGTACAAGTCCATAGCCAATGGGGGCAAGCGGGTGGTGATTTAATGGTTTACTTTAGTGCTAAAATATGGAAGGCATCACCTTACCTTTTTGATCAAGGTCTCAGTTAAATAAGTTGAAGTTATAACTATTGCTATTGGCTTTTGGCAAGGAATATTCCTTTTTTAAGGCCAATGGCCAAAAGCGAATAGCCAAAATGATTTTAGCGAGATATCAAACCAACATTCTTCCAGGTTCAGCGTACAAAAGCCTTATTATCAAACTTCAAAAAAACATCAATGAAATATCTACCTTTGCTTTTTGCCTTATCCATCATGACCTTTCATACATCGGCGCAAGACAAACCTTCACTTCCCTACTACGAAATCCCGGATTACCCTGAAAGTTATACAGCTGAAACAGTAGCAGCAAGGATGATAGACGGTCTGGGCTTCCGGTATTATTGGGCTACTGAAGGGCTAAGGCCGGAAGACCTAGAGTACAGGCCAAACGATATGGCCAGGAGTACAGGCGAGACCATTGACCATATATTGGGCTTGACCAATATGGTAGTAAAAGCCACTACAAAGCAGACCAATGGTGGTAAGGTGGACAAACAAGAGCTGACATTTGATGAAATAAGAAGGCGCACCCTGGAAAACCTGAAAACAGCCAGTGATATTTTGAAATCTTCCACCTCCGAAGGGCTTGAAGATTACAAGATCCGATATGACAATGGAAAAGAAATCCCTTTCTGGAATATGATCAATGGCCCAATCGCCGATGCAACATGGCATGTGGGCCAGGTGGTGTCTTTCAGGCGATCTTCTGGCAATCCATTCAATTCCAAAGCCAGTGTATTTAGTGGAAAAGTGAGGGAGTAGGTTTTAAGTCGGGATATTATAGATTAAGTGCCAACATAAAAGAAATGACACACTTTCTAAAACAGGAAGTAAAGAAAAACATCAAAATTTGGTGCTAAAAAAGAAAATTGAATCTTTGAAGCAACAGTTTACTGGGATTTGGATCACTGACCGAAAGATTTTTTTATGCTGGTATATAATAACCGGAATACTACAGGAATGTTGTAAAGAAAGGATACTCAAACCAGTAACCCCATAACTATACTAACCCGATAGTAGCTCTACTGATGCATGCATGGCTAATGGTGGCTACAGGTGATTGATGCAAAGCGGAAATTGTCAGGGCATACGCTTTCCGAAAAATAAAAATTATATGGCTACCTTTGAAAGGTAACTGTCCTATCGATATGTCAATAGGATGTGATTTGAAAACCTCTAACGTGTATTATGCCGTCAAAAAGTGATGTTGACAATGAGTTTGCCAGGTGGTTTGAAAAAACATATGAAACAAACTTCGAACGGCTTTACAGGTATTCTTATTCCATTACAAAAGACAAACAGACGGCTGAAGATGTGGTGTCAGAGGTTTTTATGGGATTGTGGAAGAAAGGATCCGAATGCTTAGAAATCAAGAATATAGGAGCCTATTTGCAGGTTTCAGTAAGGAATTTGGCTGTTAAGAAGGTATCGGTAAAATCCAACTGGTTTTCTTATTCTGATCAAGATGAATCGCTCCAAGTTACCGATATCATTAACCCTGAAAACCTGCTGATGGGTAAAGAGCTTGAACTACTGATTTCCCAAATGACAGCAGACCTGTCGCCGCACAGACAGCTGGTTTTCGACATGGCAAAAAACAAAGGTTACTCCCATAAAAGAATAGCCGAAGAGCTAGGGGTTTCACAAAGGACTGTGGAGAAACATTTACAGATTGTCATCAAAACACTCAAAGATGGACTGAAAAAGTATCTGGAGAAATCGGATGGAACTTATCGGTTTATCAGCAAAATACGGTTGTTTTTGGCCTAATCTAATTGGATTTGCAGCTCTCAAGATTTTAAAATATTGACCACAAAATAGAAAACCATAAAAAGTATTTTGGATTCACTTCTTGATAATCCTTACCATTCGCTTATTAAACAAATTGCAAATATCACTTAATACAGTACGGATATTTATATCACTGTCAATGAATGGATTGTTTTTATGAAATAAATACAAATTTTAAGATAGTGGTTCGTAATTGAGTGATTGAATTACTCATTTATATGAAGCGATACCAAATAAATGGAATACCTTATCTTAAAATATCTTCAGAACACCCTTACAGAACAAGAATCGAAAGAACTTAAACTGTGGTTGCAAAAGGATTCAATTAACAGTCAAGTTTTCGAAAATATAGTTGGGAGCTGGAACCTTGATCCGGATGAAGTACAGAAGAAACAGCAATTGGTTTTAGAAAAGATAAAGACCAGTCATCTATTGATCAACCAACAACGATCCAGACAAGCTTTGGGTTATGACAGCCACGGGAAGCCCAAGCGGGGAGATGCTTTTCCATTCGTAGCTAACAAAAGAAGAATGCCGGGGTACTTGTCGGTGGCGGCTTCTATTTTGGTCTTGATGACATTAGGTTTCTACTACTTTACTTTTCACAAACAAACAGGTCAAACCGTAGCAACTCATGTATCCAAAGAGAACCCGAGGGGAGTAAAGTCCCAAATAAAACTTCCTGATGGGACACTGGTATGGTTGAATGCGTCAAGTTCTATCTCATTTGATCGTAGTTTTTCAGATACTGCCAGAATAGTTGCCCTAAAAGGGGAGGCCTACTTTGAAGTCACCAAAGATATTAGACGTCCTTTTAGAGTAACTTCTGGAGGTGTGACTACCACTGCTTTGGGTACGTCGTTCAACATCAAAGCATTTTTAAACCATCCTGTCAAGGTATCACTGAATTCGGGAAAAGTTGAAGTGGTAAGAAAAATCGATAGTCAAAAGGTTGTTCTACAACCTGGACAACAGGTTATCTCTGAAAAACTGGAATTGATTGTGCGCGAATTCGATATCGAAAAGGAATTGTCCTGGAAAGATGGTACCATATATTTCGATGACACCAAATTTGATGAGATGGTCTCTTCACTTGAAAAGTGGTACGATGTTGACATCAACATTCAAAATTTATCAGTAGTGAAAAAACAACAATTGAAAGTAACTGGAAAATACACCAATCAATCACTTGATCATGTATTGAATATTATGAGTCACTCAATGGGATTTGAGTACACTATTGGAAATAAAGTTGTCACCATTAAATTTTAAAAGATCTATGAATATATAGAACACAAAAAACACAACCCCGGATGCAAGGCACCCGAGGCATATTTTCTTCTCTGGATACCTAATCGTCTAAAATTACAATCCAGAAAAAGTATTGCAAAACTTACGTTTCACAAAAAGTAAAGATAATGAAATTAAAATTACTTAGGTTATTGATAATGACCATAAAACTATCTACATACGGACTAGTTTGCCAGGTGTTGTTTATGAGTGTACTGTATGCCCATAACGGCATTGCCCAGTACAAGAAGGTTAGCGAAGTTGTTATTAATCAAAATGTTAACGGCCTGACGATTGAAGAAGCTTTTGATCTTATTGAAAGAAATTCCCAATTGGAGCTGTCCTATTTAAAAAAAGACCTGGACCAGAATGTTCGTGTCAATTTAAACTCCGGAAAGCACTGGTCAGTTTATGATATTCTCATGGATATTTCCAGGCAATCAAACCTGAAGTTCAGGCAGGTAAATAATGCTATTTCGGTATCCCGTGTGCAAAACAGCGAGAAAGCAAACAGCTCTGAACGAATATCTGAACGAATAAAGGTGGTCAAGGAAGTTGACATCTCAGGAAAAGTTTTGGACGAAAATGGACAGGGCCTTCCTGGAGCCTCAATCGTAATAAAGGGAACCACCAACGGAACAACCAGTGATCTGGAAGGAAATTATAAACTAAGTGTTTCAGAGAACGCAGTATTGGTCATTTCTTTTGTTGGTTATATTTCACAGGAACTATCCATATCAGGAAGAAGAACTATAGACATCCAAATGGAGCTTGATGCAGCGGAACTGGGTGAGGTCGTGGTTGTAGGGTATGGTATTCAGGATCGAAAAACAGTTGCAGGTGCAGTTGGCCAAATTTCCGGTGAAGTATTGCAGGAAAGACCTATAACTAATACGTTGAATGGTCTGCAGGGGACCGTGCCCGGATTAACCATCACCCGCAACAGTGGCCAACCGGGAAATGAAGGGTATAATTTAAATATCAGAGGATTGTCTTCACTAAACAGTGGCAATTCACCACTTGTACTCATAGATGGAGTAGAAGGGGATATGAATTTACTCAACCCTAATGATATCGAAACTGTTTCAGTGCTCAAAGATGCTTCTGCAGCAATTTATGGAGCGCGTGCAGCGGGAGGAGTAATCTTAATAACTACTAAAAGTGGTAAAAATGGCCAACCTATAAAGGTGAACTATTCTGCCAATTACAGTGTAAATAAAGTAGCAAACCTGCTGGACAGAGTGAACCTTCGTGAGTGGGTGGAAATGGATTGGGAAGCAAAAAACAATGCTGGTGCCAGCCCGCAATTTTTCAATACCAATATTGGAAACAACACATTGGAAGATGTTCTTGCCAAAATAGATGCAGGGGCTGAACCTGATCACATAGGAGGTACAGCCTACCTTTTTTATGAAGATGCCAGGTGGAACAGTCGTGTTTTTGATAATGGCACTCAGCAATATCACAATCTTAATGTTTCCGGAGGATCCAAGGCTTCCCGGTATAATGTTTCTTTAGGGTATCAGGATACTGAAGGTATTTTTAGCAATGCATATGATAATTCCAAAAGGATGAATGTGCGATTGAACTACGGATTTGACATTTCGGATAAATTCAAAGTGGACACCCGGTTGAGCTATGTAAATCAGAAATCAGAAAGTCCATCAATTGGGGCCTCAACCGCTTTAGACTTGCTCAACAGGATATTTATTTGGTTGCCGGAAAGAACCGAGTCCGGCCAATATGCCACCCAGTGGGGATTTGGAAACCCAAGGCAGGCACTCGACAAAGAGATAGGTAAAAGTACGTCAATTAATGAGGTAATTAGGGGTAATATTACAGGATCTTATCAAATTTTGGAAGGCCTAAGACTCAATGGCCAGGTAGCCGCAGACCGGGCTTTGGGCACCACCGATAGTTACATAAACCGTGTTCCGCGATTTTCTTACAACGACGTGGCTGAAGGCTTTGCTGTAAATCGGAATAGTGCGTCGAAAGGATTTAATGAACGCAATTACCTCAACCTTACAGGGTATATAGATTATAATACAACAGTAGGAGACGCACACGAGATCACCGTAACGGCAGGAGCTAGTCATGAACAAAACCAAAATGATTATTTTTCTGCATGGCGGTATGACTTTACCCAAACCGAACTTTTCACGTTGAATTTGGGAGATGCCAACTCACAGTTCAACGATGCAGGAGCATCAGATTGGACCATTCGTTCATTGTTCGGAAGAGCTACTTACGTTTACGATTCCCGGTACATTGTCGAACTCAACTATAGGAGAGACGGTACTTCAGTATTTGCACCAGCCAAAAGATGGGGCAATTTTGCCGGATATTCCCTGGCATGGAGAGCTTCAGAGGAGACTTTTATTCAGGATTTAAATGTGTTTGACAATTTGAAAGTTCGTCTTTCTCGGGGAACTACGGGTAACCAAAACCTGAATTCAGGAAACTTGTATGACTACATAGCTTTAATAAACTTTGGAGGAGCTTACCCTTTTGGAGACGGGGTGCAATCTCAAAGTGCCAGTGAGCGTGCTATCGTATCTCAAAGTCGAACCTGGGAAAACCTAAAAACAACCAATATAGGTCTGGATTTTGCTATTTTGGATGCTAAATTATCAGGATCTTTTGATTGGTTTCAGAAAGAGAACAACAATATGTTGCTTGGTGTCAACCTACCATCGGTTTTAGGAGGAGTGCCCCCTGCCCAAAATATTGGATCGTTAAAAACTGAAGGGTTTGAACTGAGCCTGACCTGGGCTGACAATACAGATTCAGGTTTGTCCTACTCTATTACAGGTATTTTGAGTGATAATCAAAACAAACTGATAAATCTAAATGGCAGAGATCAGGTAAACCTTGGCAACAATTTTTCAAGGGAAGGTTATGCACTGAATACTTATTTTGGCTATGTGTATGATGGGGTAATTGAATCGCAGGACGAGCTCGATGAATATAAACAATTGGAAGGCGTGCCATCAAATTTGGGTATAGGCGATGCAAAATACAAAGACCTGAACAATGATGGTAGGATATCTATAGTAGATGAAGAGGGTAACGATGCAGACATAGTAACCTATGGAGACAATTCCCCTAGATACTCTTTTGCGTTGAATACAAATGTAAGTTATAAAGGTTTTGACCTGGGAGTATTTGTTCAGGGAGTAGCTCAACGTACCATTTATTATACCGATCAGTGGAGGTTGCCATTTGAGCAGCCATGGTGGCAACCGCTCAGAAGGTTTTATGGCGATACATGGTCTCCTGAAAACACTGGGGCTAAGTACCCCAGGTTAACTACAGGAACGCAACGGTATTGGAACTACCAAACATCGGCCAATACCAAAATCAATGGAGCTTATCTGAGAGTGAAAAACATTACCCTGGGCTACACACTACCCGAGAGTTTACTGCAAAATTTAGGAATTGAAAAGGTAAGGTTGTTTTTCAGTGGAGAGGATTTATTTACGCTCTCATCTGTAGATGGGGGATATGATCCGGAAAACACAAATGGGTCAGCAAATTTTTACCCATTTACGAAAAGGTACTCCGTTGGCCTGAATGTTAACTTCTAAATGAAACCGATCATGAAAACCAATATAAATAAAATATTTTCACTTCTGTTATTTACAGCGATTATAGCAGGCTGCACCCAGGACCTGGATTTAGTTCCACCTTCTACCATTTCGGATGGCTCCTTCTGGAAGGTTTCTTCTGATTTTGAGAAGGCAGCAAATTCATTTTACTTCAGTTTATCCAGCCATGGCAATGGCGGTTTGGACCAGAATTCTGATATTGCAGTAGGTGCAGGGCCAAATGATATAAGCGCAGGTAATTTGGTAGTTCCCCAATCTTCTGGAACATGGAATGGTAATTATTCAATGATAAGAGCGACGAACCGATTGCTGGAAAATTATGAAAAAGCGACAGACCTTCAGGATGAGGCAGCTCGATATGCAGGTGAGGCTAGGTTTTTCCGGGCCAGGGCATATTTCAGTCTTGTTAGCACTTTTGGGGATGTGCCCCTCATCACTAGGGTCCTTGATCTGGATTCTGAAGAGCTTGATTCACCCAGATCACCAAGGGCCGATGTGGTAGCTGTTGCACTGGGTGACCTGGATTGGGCTGTTGACAATTTACCTCTGGAGAGTGAGTTATCAGCCAACGAAAAAGGAAGGGTAACCAAAGGTGCGGCATTGGCATTGAAATCTAGAATTGCACTCTTTGAAGGGACATGGTCAAAGTATCACTTGGGAGGTCTTAATGCAAACCAGTATTTAACAGAAGCAATAGATGCAGCTGAGCAACTAATAGCATCGGCAGAATATGATCTGTATGATGGTATGGGGCTACAGAGTTATCGTAACCTGTTTCTAGAACCAGGGGTAAACAGTAGTGAGAGCATACTTGGAAGGAGGTACAATATCAATTTGAATGCGTTTCATAACACTACCCGATGGATGCTCACAGCTTTTAACTCGCCTACCAAAAATTTGGTAGATCTGTATGTTTGTACTGATGGTCTGCCAATAGATAAATCTACATCTTTCCAAGGGTATGATGAGATGGATTCAGAGTTTGAAAATCGTGATCCCAGACTGTCCCAGACTGTGTTTGTACCGGGAACCACATTTAATAACCTGGGAGCTGACGAAGTAATTATTCCTCAAATAGGAGGTGGAAACAACGGCCCTACTAAAAGCGGTTATCGTACATACAAGTTTGTTTCTGATAATATCACCTCACAACTTGGACAATGCTTCTACGATTTTTTAGAGTATCGATACGGAGAAGTATTACTCAATCTGGCAGAGGCCTTGTATGAAAGGGACGGTAGTATTTCTGATACCGACCTGAACAGAACCATCAACAAACTGAGAGACAGGGTTGGAATTACTCATCTTACAAACAATCTGGTATCAGATTATGGGTTGGATATGCTAACAGAAATCAGAAGGGAAAGGACAGTCGAACTAGCCTTTGAAGGGTTTAGGCTAAACGATCTAAGAAGATGGAAGGAAGCAGAAAATGCTTTGCCGATAGACTTAAAAGGAGTGAAGTATGTAGGCTCAGAGTTTGAAACCACACCTCCAAACGATGGGCTTACTCCAGGAGTAGATATAGAGGTGGATGCAGATGGCTTTATTGTAGCAGATCCCGGTCAAAGTAGAAAATTTGCCCCAAGGCAGTACTTGTTTCCTTTACCTCTGGATCAGATACAATTGAATTCCAATTTGGAACAAAACACGGGTTGGAAATAAATAATAGCAGTAAGTAATTTTCATAGTAAAAGGCTGTTTTTGTAGTGGGAAGCGGATTTCCGCGTAAGCTTGGGGTCGCATGAACTCTACAGGACAGCCTTTTATACTCCTCTTAAATACCATCTTATAATGGTGTGATACCCTCCATTTTTATTATGCAAAAAACGTATAATCAATGGAAAAATGCCTGATAGGCAGCAGCTTAATTCTACCCTATATTTGACCTATTATCTTTTTACACAATCTATTTTCATACTGTTTCAGTTGTAAAACAAGCACTTCTCTTTATCCAAAGTAATTATGAAAAACAAAATTTTATATATAGTAGCAATACTGCTTCTTGGGGTTTCATTTCGGTCTCAGGGCCAAAGTAAACTCAGGCGATCGGAAAGTTTCTTTGGCTTTCATTTCGACTTTCATGCCACCGAACAAGACAAGAATTTAGGAGGTAACTTTGATCAGGAAATGTTGCGCACTTTCCTGTCAAAAACGAAACCCGATTATGTACAAATTGATAGCAAGGGCCACCCGGGCTATTCCAGCTATCCCACACGTATAGGGTTTTCTAACAATAGCTTCGTGAATGATCCCATAAGGATATGGAGAGATGTAACAGCAGAGTATAATGTTCCACTTTATGTGCATTACTCGGGGCTTTGGGATGGTAAAGCCATACGAGAAAACCCCGACTGGGCACGTGTCAATGCCGATGGTAGCAAAGATCTAATCAAAGCCGCTTATTTTAGCGAGTATTCCGAAAAGCTGTTAATTCCTCAAATAAAAGAAATGATAGATCGATACAGTATTGACGGGGTTTGGATAGATGGGGATTGCTGGTCAACAGCTCCAGACTACTCTCCATCAATTGTGAAGTCATTTCAGGACAAAACGGGAATGGAGGTAGTGCCAAAAAGAGTAGAAGATGCTGGTTACAAAGCTTGGATAGAGCATAATCGGCTGGCATACAGGTCTTATCTGAGAAATTACACAGACAAGCTGCATGCTTACCGACCCAACTTTCAGGTAGCCAGTAATTGGGCCTACTCGTCTATGATGCCGGAAAAAGTAGATGTTGATTTGGATTTCCTTTCGGGTGACGTGTCAGGACAAAACGGGGTATATAGTGCTGCATTTCAGGCCAGGTGCCTGGCTTTGCAGGGCAAGCCCTGGGATCTGATGGCGTGGGGTTTTGTGCCACTCGACTTTATGGGTGGTATTCACAGTCCTAAATCTTTGGTGCAATTACAGCAAGAGGCAGCTCAGGTTATGGCCGTTGGAGGAGGCTTTCAGGTTTACTTTCAACAAAACAGAGACGGGGCATTTAGAACATTGGATACAGACGCCATGGTTAAGTTGTCTGAATTTTGTCGTGCCCGACAGCCTTTTTGCCAGTATAGTAAAACAGTGCCTCAGGTAGGTCTATGGTATTCACGAGAGGGATGGAAAAAGCAATACGATGGGGTTTATGGTTGGTCTTCTGATATGGAAGGGATCAATAATTTGTTACTCGATGGGCAATATTCTACAGATATACTGATGGATCATCACATAAGCGAAAGGATGGATGATTACCCACTGATTGTTGTTCCCGAGTGGAGTGCGTTTGATCCGGACATCAAAAAGCAGTTGCTAAGTTATGTTTACGATGGAGGCAATGTCTTTGTGATTGGAGCAAAAGCCTCAGCAGAGTTCAAAGACCAATTGGAAGTGGAGTTTCAAGGAAGTGATTCTATTGCCCAAATAAATATTGGCGGTCGGGAGCTGGGAGGTATAGCAGGTATCAAGACCCGGTGGCAACCTGTAATACCACTCGAAAATAGTACCGTGGTAGGTCATGTTTATTCGCAGTGCGATTATCGCTATGCCACCAACCATCCTATAGCAACTATAAATGGATATGGAAAAGGTAAAATAGCTGCGCTTTACCTGGACATGTCACAGCCTTACAACACTTTCAGAAATCCTGTGTACAATAATATCGTCAACAAAATCATAGAAAAGCTTAATCCAAAGCTCCAGGTACATGTGAAAGGTTCGGACAATGTGCATATAGCGTTAGGTGAGAAAAAAGAAAACCTGTTTATACATCTTATCAATTCTGCAGGCCCACATTTTAATAAGAGTGTCTATGCCTATTCAGAGGTAAATTCTACACCCTCTTTGCAAGTCAGCATTCAACTGGAAGACAAGCCGGAAAGTATATGGCTTGAACCTATGCACCAGAAATTAAAATATGAATACAAAGACAAAACGGCACAGCTTATCATTCCATCTGTAGAGGTTCATTCTATCATTAATGTAGTGAGATAAATAACCATTGACAACCATTTTTTTGTGAATTGCAGTCACCTAAAAGTTGACAGCCTGGGTAGGGTATGTCCTAGGGGAACTAAAGAAACTGGGGAATTAGGCACCAAACGGAAAGGAGATTTTCAGAGCCTGCAAGCAGGTCAAATGCTTTGTTAAAGAAGATAGAGACTTAATCATTAGCAGCATATTCAACCATTGTTCACTATAAAAATTATCATTTATGAAAAGATTACGAGAAACTTATTGTTTTTTTCTGGCAGTTGTTTGCCTATCGTGCCAACTGGAGGAAAATGTACCAGTACCGATGGGTCCACTTGATGTAAAACCGTTAAGTGTGAATGGTTCTTTGCCAGATGCTGAGCTTAGTGAATTCGAGATTATAGGTTACCTTCCCTATTGGGGCTTGGCGCATTACACCGAATGCGATTTGCAATATAGGAACCTAACAACATTGGTTATGCTGGCCACTATATCGAAGGATGGTGTTCAGGATAGTACCAAAAATGGGTTGATATGGGGGGATTCCGACAAAGGTCCAGATCCATATTATCAACCTCCGCTTTCAGACATGATGGCTTATATTCGCTTTATCAACCCGAATATAAAAATCCTGTTGGGTCTTTCGGACCTGCATGATACGCCAACTTCAAGGGCAGAATCAGCAGAGTTGTTTAACAACACAAACAGAAGCAATACAATAGATTGGTTGATGGCCAATTATGTAGATTCCCTGGATTTTGATGGGGTAGATGTTGACTTTGAGGACGCATCGTTGGATCCGGGCTATATTTATGACAATTACCCTTTGTTTATTAAGGACCTCTCAATCGCATTGCACAACTCCACTGCAAGGGGAAGGGAGAAATTGTGTACAGCCAGCCTTGGCAATGACTGGAACAGAACCAATGTTATCACCAATGATTTTAGAAATCATGTTGATTTGCTGGGCTTTCAAACTTACAGCTCAGAAAAAATGGATTATTTGATGGCCAATCCATATCGAGATGTGAAAGCTTCTTTGGCCGGCTGGACGGGCACAGGTCAAATGCCAAAAAATAAGCTCGCTTTAGGTTTAGCAGCATGGTCTATTTATGTGAACAGTTCAGGCACTCATGTTGCCGATACTTATAGTTATTACGAACTACTTAAATTACCCCCTGTAGATACAGTTTTTCTACCATACCTCACTACCAGTTTAAATACCCATAAACATGACCAGTCAGGACAACTGAGGTTTAGTGGTATGTATGAAACCAGAAGGAAGTTGGAATGGGCAGAAAATGAACAAATTAAAGGGGTCTTTATTTGGGATATCAGTAAAGATGCCGGATGTGACTTTTCCAGATATTCGCTGATCGAAATGTTAAATCATGCACACTCGAACCCAACTGAATATGACAATATTGTAGGGTACACAACTCAGGATTTTTACTCATCTGCTCAATCAATAAGCGTTGGGTTTCATTCTTTACCACCGTCTTCGACAAATTGGGTTGGGGTGTATGAGCTTCATTCCGGGCAGTCTACAGGATATTTTCAGTACCTGCCCAATTCAGCTTCGGGTACTGTTACCATTCCATCTTCCCTTACCTCTTCCCTTACCTCTTCCCTTACTTCTAATACTTTATATATTCTAAGGTTTTATGAGGGTGCAGGGGGTGTAGGCAATACCTTTCATGGTACGAGCCATCCATTTTACAAATTGTAAACTAATAAATTATATAAGAGGCTGATTTAAGATTGGCCTCTTAGTATTACCCATCACTGATAGGAATTGAGGAATTTATAAGGTAAACAGAATAGTACATAATAAGATGAAAAAAATAAGCTTACTACTTATTACCGTGATATTTGTGTCATTTGCATGCAATAGGTCTGTAGATACTACCGATACTTTTCAGCTGGTAGATCAGGGTTTGCCCAAAGCGACAATAATAATTGGTACGACCCCATCTCCGGCAGCAAAATTGGCTGCACTTGAACTACAGTATCATATAAAACTAGTCACAGGAGTAGAATTGCCAATTGTCCAAGATAGCCAGCCTGTAGAAGGCAATAAGATTCATGTTGGTGATACCCGGCTCACAAAAGAATTAGGATTGAGATCTACAGATTTTGAACCTCAGGAATATATGATCCAATTTAATGGAGAAAACTTAATTCTATATGGTAGAGATTGGTACCCTACAGCAACCGCCCTTCAGGAAACCGGGCGAAGCATTGTTCAAGTGCCATTGACGGCAACAAGGGTTACAATAGACTACAACAAGGCTACCTACCAAGTGTCGGAAAAAGAAAGACGAATTACCCTTCCCGGGATTTATGATGATCAATCCAGCCTCTATGCGGCGTATGATTTTATGGAAAAGGCATTAGGTATTCGCTGGTACGGGCCTGCAGATTTCAATGTGGTATATACACCTCGCAAAAATATTGCTATTGAAAGGTTTTTCCTTCGTAGAAGTCCAAAAATGAAATATCGGGATGGCACAGGTTTGGATGGCCCAATGCTGTCTGTACAGTATGGTACGCCACCTCAAGAAGCTGAAGAGTTGTTTCATAGAAGGCTCAGGAAAGGAGGGGAGAAATGGGGAGCGAACCATTCCTTTTCAAGTTTTCAGGATAGGTTTTTGATCAAAAATTCAACAGCGGACAGTGTTTTTGAAGAGAATAGGGAAGAATATTTTGCCAAAGGAAGGTCTGGAGGCCCGCACCAACGGCAACTTTGCTATACCAACCAAGCTTTAATCAATCAGGTGACTCAGGATGCACGTGATTATTTTGATGGGAAAGGGGTGGTAGGAAGACAAATTGCAATGGGAGATTATTTTGCAGTGTTACCTTTGGACAATGCAAGTTGGTGTTTGGGAGCAAAGTGTCAGGCTGCTTTGACCAAAGAAAAGGAGCAGTACAACCAGCAGCATTTTAGTTCAGGAATAGCCAGTGATTACCTTTTTGGTTTTATCAATCAGATAGCAAAGGGAGTAGCAGAAACACACCCCAATAAAAAAATAGCCACTCTGGCTTATCATGTATATAGCTACTATCCGGATAGTGTTCAATTGGAGTCAAATGTGTCAGTTTCTCCATGCCTGCACAACAGACACTACATGTCACCCGAAATGAAAAAACATGAACTTGGATGGTACAGAAAGTGGGTGGCCAATTCGAAAGTACCATTGTACCTTTGGAACTACAGTACTTTTCCTACAGAAAGGGGAGAGTATGGTTTCGGTGGCCTAAACGGTACAAGTCCCTGGAATGTCTTTCCCGGATTTAGTGCCCACGCTCAGGCAGAGTTGATCAATATGTATCACAATGACAATGTAAGGGGAGTGTTTCTATGTGGTGTGGGTGAACAACTGGATTATTATTTGGCAATGAAACATTATGACAACCCTGAGCTGGATGTCGATAAAGAAATAAATGATTTCTTTAATCTTTATTTTGGAAACGCCTCAGGTCCAATGAGACAATTTTATACTACTGTAGAGCACCAGTACAACAATTTTGATTTATACCCAGATAGGGTAAAAGGTGAAAAGCATTTTCAACAGGATGAGGAGATAGCATGGAAGCATCTGGGTACAGATAAAGTAATGAGAGAATTAGAAAGCTATGTGAAACAAGCAAAGCAAGCCGATATTTCACCTGTTGAAAGAAAACGTGTAGAAAGTTGGAGGGAAGCTATTTGGGAATATATGAAAAAGGGGAAAAAGCAGTATTTGGAAAAAGCAGCTCAAAATACGATCAGATGATGTGTTGGTAGCTCTATATAGCGTGAGTTTGATGAACAGCCAAAACACCCCTATATGATCTGGAGACGATCGGAATTTAGTGTGAATACGCTAAATTCCGAGTCTTTAATATGTAGGCTTCTGATAAGCTCGGTTTTTGTGCCGGAGAGGGAACCTCAGGAGGGCATTCAGCCCACTTTTTTATTTCAGTTCCAACAGTTTGCTAACAACCTGATAATTCACAGCCCTAAATTTGGGACGAATACCATATAGGGATTAACTTACCATCACTAAATTGAATCATCTAAAATCTGACTTTTCAAGTAAATCCTAAAAGACAAACCATGGCAAATAGAACAACCTCTGCGGTAGTGTTAATCATATTCTTTATTGGATATTCGTGTACATTGATGGCACAGAAAGCGAATGGCGACCATACGCATCATGCACATGAGCATACCCATGGCGGTATTACACATCATCATGAGCATGGCCCGATGGCATCAACGGAAAATTTTGCCAAACGTGCAAAGTTGGTAACGGGTCAAGGGGATTTTATCTTTTCATGGGACGAGGAATTGACAGCTGCTTTCCCAAAGGATGCTGCGGAATTTGAACCAAGAATGCATGGAGGGTTTAATGAAGACCCTGAAACAGGCATTGTCTATACGGGTATTCCTGGATACGGCTTGTGTTCAATTAGTGCCGACCTCACAAAATGGTCAACCATTGGAACAGATGAGCGCTTAAAAGACAACATTCATGGAATCGTATTCTTCGTACATAAAGGAGTAAAACACCTGGCCGTAGCGCAAGAAGGAAAAAGGGTATTGGTAGTGACACTGGATGGCAATATCGTAAGTGAAATTTTGAAACCTACCGGTACTGAGTTTGACTTTGCACCTGCTAATGAGTTCTTCTCATTGGAAGACAGCAATTTTGGGGTAACTGATGTCACTTACCTGAAAGGCACAATCTATGTGGCCCATGGTTATTCCAAAGGAGATTTTGTGATGACGATTAAAGAGAAAGGTGGTGCATGGAGTTGGGGCAAACTTGCCTGGGGAGGCAAGGGTGATAACCCAGGCCAATTTCAAACAGCACATGGGATATACGCCTACGACAATCACATTCTGGTGGCAAATAGGGCAGCAGGCCAGGTAGTGAAATTCACCAAAAAAGGGGGATTCGTAGAAACCTTCAATGATATTCCTGAAGGTAGCCTTGTTTGTAATGTCTCCTATAAATCCGAGCATTTCTTCTTGAATGCGTTGAGTGCTATTGGTGATCAGAAATCTGCACCCATCTACGCACATACTGGCGAGAAACTTGTATCCACTATTATTCCTGGAGATTTGGATATTCCGGTGCTCACAAATATCCATCAGGTATGGCCCCACTTCGTTGAATCCAACGGATCAAAGCAGCTATATCTACTGGTTCACGGATGGAATAAGGGCAAATTTGCTGTACTGAAGCTGGAGCAATAAGGCCTCATGGTTTTCCCCTGGGTTGTGTAACCTTTCATCCCAGGGGAAAATGTTATTACTGCTTCAACTCATCAAACAGACCGGTATCCCCCATATCCAGGATGGGCTTCATTTTTTCCACCATTCCGGGGTTTGTTGTGGCAATGTTGACCGTCTCGTTGGGGTCCTGTTTGTGGTCGTACAGTTCATGGCTGGTACCGTCTTTCCAAAAATATTTAGTAAACCGGTACCTGTCATTTCTCACCGTGATACTATTTTTAAAATAACTGTAGGCTACTTCGTCTTTACCATTTTTTGGGTTGTTCAAAACGGGAACAAGGCTTTTTCCATGCATGCCATGAATAGTGGGTAGGCCGCACAATTCTGTTAGTGTAGGGTAAATGTCCACAGTCTCAGTAATGGCTTTGGTTGATACCCCCGGTTTATCCTGGCCTGGTATGCGCATGATCAGGGTGCTGTTGAGCGCCCTTTCGAATACGGTGTGTTTTCCCCATACCGTATGGTCTCCAAGGTGCCATCCATGATCGCCCCAAACCACTACTATGGTATTTTCGCTCAGCCCAGTTTTATCCAGTTCATCCAGCAATTTTCCTATTTGGGCATCAATATAGCTTATACAGGCGTAGTAGCCATGGCGCAGCTTTCTGGCATACCCATCGCTTAGGGGCTCGCCTAGTGCGGCCTTTTCCTCCCCAAGGGCATAGCCATTAAATTCCCCACTTTTGTGCAGGCTGTTCCTTTCCATGTTTTTTACTATGTATGGGTTGGGTGAAAGCGGGATGTCCTCCCTGTTGTACATATCCCAGTATTTTTTGGGGGCTGTAAAAGGCAGGTGGGGTTTGAAAAAACCTACCGCCAACAGAAAGGGGTCATCCTTATCTTTCAGTTCGTTCAGCTTCTTCAGGGCAAGTTCAGCGTTCAGTCCGTCCGGGTAGCCCGTATCCGGTACATCGGCTGATTCATAGGGTTTTACCTGTTTTTCCAGTGTTGTTCTGTTTTTATGCCCTGAATAGGCAAAAAAGGCATTCCACCCTGTGCCCCAGCCTCCGGTATCGCAGAGAGGCTCGTCCCAGCTAAATGGCAATTCAAGTTGGTTGGATTTTTCTTCACCATAGCCATATACATAGCCATCGGGCGAATGGCTTATTTTTCCTATCCCGACCGTATAGTAGCCATTTCTCCTAAAATGGTGGACGAATGATTCGGGTGTTGTTTCTTCCTTTTTATTTTCACTCAGGCTGGCAGAGATATGGTTGGATATATGCCCGCGGGTAACAGGTCGCATACCCGTTAGCAATGCGTATCTGGAGGCACCACATGTAGGCACCTGCACGTAGTGCCTGTCGAATAGCCGGCCCTGTGAACTCAATCTGTCCAGATTTGGTGATTTTACTACTTTGTTTCCATAACACCCCAGTTCAGTGCGCAGGTCGTCCACACAGATCAGCAGGATGTTTGGTGGTTTCTGGGCTAAAACGTTTGAAAAATTGATCAGACAAAAAAGGAATAGTAGTCTTATTGTTCTTGAAGGCATCTGGAAATCCAATTATGGTTGCCTCCAAATTTAATGGTTTTAAGACTATTCGGTGGTGCGGAGACAATAAAATGTAGGGTCAAATAGTACCTTCTATTTTGAAACGGTACTATAGGATGTAAAGCTGCAATTCCAGTTCGGCATCAATGGTGAAGTCGGGAAGTGGCGCAGGGAAATGACTGTCGCGATTAGGAACATCGCAAACCAGATTTGAATTAAAAATCATTCTATGACATTCAGGTTCCTTTTCAGTATTACTACCCTGTGTCTTGGTATAGCCATAGCCTTGCCACAGTGCACTCCGGTAGTTGAGTTGCCCCAGGGTGATACCGACAATGGAGGGCTGTACCTTCCGGGTGGGTTTGAAGCGGTGGTGGTCATCGACAGTATTGAGGAAAAAGCAAGGCACATTGCTGTGAACGATGACGGGGCTATTTATGTAAAACTCAGGAATTCCAATGAAGAGGGTTCCATTGCGGTGCTGAAGGATACCAACAACAACGGCAGGGCGGATGTGGTGAAAAAATTTGGCAGCTATGGAAAACGTCAAAGGTGGAGCCTGGCCACTGGCATGAGGATACACAACGGATACCTCTATTTTAGTTCAGAGCTGGTTGTTTACCGGTATAAATTAGACCCGGGCAGCTTGGTGCCGCAGGGGGAGATGGAAATAATCCTCACCGATGACCATGAGCATGGTAGGCATGAGCATATTGCCAAACCCCTGTCTTTTGACAACAAAGGAAATATGTATGTACCATTTGGCGCCCCTTCCAATGCCTGTCAGGAGCCAAAAAGGACACCAGGAGCCCAGGGGCTAAATCCATGCCCGCAGTTGGAACACCATGCCGGGGTTTGGAGGTTTGATGCTGAAGTGCAAAATCAAACCCAGCAAGATGGCTACAAATACGCTACGGGCATCAGAAGTGTAGTGGCCATGGATTGGAACCCGGATGATGAAAATCTATACATCGTGATGCACGGCAGGGACGACCTGTTGAGGCTTTTTCCTAATATATACTCACCCTGGGCAAGCGCCATGCTCCCTTCTGAGGAATTTATCAAAGTAACCGAAGGATCAGATTTTGGGTGGCCATATTGCTATTACGATCAGATGCTGGGCAAAAAAGTGCTGGCACCAGAGTATGGTGGAGATGGCCAGACAGTTGGGGATTGTGATCAATACGATGATCCGGTCATTGGGTTTCCAGGTCACTGGGCACCAAACGACTTGGTATTTTACAGAGGCGACCAGTTTCCGGAGAGATATAGGAATGGGGCTTTCATTGCCTTTCACGGGTCAACAAATAGGGGCCCTTACCCACAGTCGGGCTACTTCGTTTGTTTTGTTCCTTTCAGGAATGGTCAGCCCTCCGGGGAGTGGGAAGTATTTGCCGATGGCTTTGCCGGGGTAGATCCGATTGTTAGTGTGAAAGATGCAGTATATAGGCCCATGGGCATAGCAGTTGGGCCGGATGGTTCGCTCTACCTGGCAGAAACAGAAAAGGGCAAGATATGGCGGGTAATGTACAAAGGTGACAAAAAACAATTTGGAAAAGAGCACCTGGCAGCAATGGAAAAGAGAAAGGAGCTGTCCCACATCAGGACCCCAGATAAAGAAAAGGACAACCTAATGAAAGAACAGGTATTGGGAGGGGAAAAAACCTACTATACCTATTGCAGTGTGTGCCATCAGACCGATGGGGAAGGGGCCTCTGGCAGGTTTCCATCCCTGGCGGGTACAGACTGGGTGGTGGGTGACAAGAAGCGGCTCATCCAGGTGGTCTTGAATGGCCTGGAAGGAAGTATCGAAGTGAATGGGCAAACATTCAATGGGGTAATGCCCCAGCATAGTTTCCTCAGTGACAAGGATATAGCAGATGTGTTGACATACATCAGGTCCAATTTTGGCAATGAGGCCAGCCCGGTGGACGAGGAGGAAGTTTCACAATTAAGGGTTAAATTATAAGTCGATGGGAAAAACTGCTGAAACCGGCTTCATTATTAAATCAATTATAAGAACCACTAGCATTAAAACTATGGATTCAATCTTTACCAAGACATTGAAAACAGCAGCAGTTTTTTTTATGCTGCACCTTTCATCGATGGCACAGCCATTCGACCTGCTGATCAAGGATGGGCAGGTACTGGACGCTAAAAATGCCATCAATAGTAAAATGGACATTGCGATCCATGAAGGTAAAATAGCCAAAGTAGCTGCAAACATTCCCGAAAACCAAGCCAGCAAGGTGATCGATGCGAAGGGGTTTATCATAAGCCCCGGATTGATAGATATACACAGCCACAATTTTTTTGGAACAGAACCCAACGCCTACCTGAGCAATAGCTTCAGTAGCCTACCTCCTGATGGTTTTACGTTCCGAAGTGGGGTTACCACGATTGTAGATGCTGGTGGGGCTGGTTGGAGAAACTTTGGCCAGTTTAAAGAACAAACGATCGACAGGTCTAAAACCAGGGTGCTGGCCTTTCTCAATATAGTTGGCTCTGGCATGAAAGGAGGGGCTATTGAACAAAACCTCGTGGATATGGATGCTAAACTCACCGCCATGGTAGCGAAACAATATCCCGGGGTGGTAGTAGGCGTAAAACTGGCGCACTACAGCGGGCCGGACTGGGAACCCGTTGACAGGGCAGTGTCTGCCGGAACCCAGGCAGGCATACCTGTTATGATTGATTTTGGTGGCAGCAATCCTCCTTTGTCTTTGGAAAAACTGCTCTTGGAAAAACTCAGGCCCGGGGATATATTTACCCATACCTATGCACATGTCAATGGCAGGATGCCCATTGTGGACGATGGGGGCAAAGTAGCTTCTTATGTGTTTGAGGCGCAAAAAAAAGGGTTGGTATTCGATGTGGGGCACGGGGGAGGGAGCTTCTTGTTTGAACAGGTGATACCAGCAATGAAACAGGGTTTCAGGCCAAACTCCATCAGTACCGACCTCCATACCGGTAGCATGAATGCTGGTATGAAAGACCTTACCAACATCATGTCCAAATTTATAAACATGGACATGGCGGTGGCAGAAGTGGTGAAGGCAGCCACCTGGAGCCCAGCCCAAATCATCAACAGGCCTGATCTGGGGCACCTGTCTGTGGGTGCGGTTGCCGATCTTGCTATTTTGAACGTCAGGCAAGGGGATTTCGGGTTTATCGATACCAAAGGCGCCAGGATGAAGGGCAACAAAAAACTGGAGTGCGAACTGACCATCAAGGATGGTGTTGTGGTTTGGGATTTGAACGGCATTTCCAGACCGATGTGGGATGAATAGTTTGAAGCATTACTAAACTTTTAAAGATTGGTAAAGCTGGTAATATTAAATTGTTAGACGAACCGAGTGCGAATGAAAATGGCTTATAGAATGTTGGTGATGGTATCCCTGGTTTGCCTTGGGGTATCAGGGGTAATGTTGAGTACGGGACATGTGCAAGATGCCGGACCTGTCCTGGTGGCTTTTTTTCTATTGTTGGCCATAGGCCTCAGGGGCAATAAAGATTTTAAGGGCTTTACATTCACACTGCTCATATTTGCGGCGGTTACTGTGTCCATGTACTACCCTGCTTATTTCAGGAGTATAGACGGTTTTGAGCTCAAATCCCTCATAGTGCCGTTGTTGCAACTTATCATGTTTGGTATGGGCACTGCGATGAGCCTCAACGATTTTTC
The DNA here is from genome assembly GCA_040222275.1 of Cyclobacteriaceae bacterium. Lineage (GTDB taxonomy): Bacteria > Bacteroidota > Bacteroidia > Cytophagales > Cyclobacteriaceae > CAXBNB01. Next base: position 106,075 of record JAVKDJ010000063.1, on the reverse strand, counting down.
CGGGGTTGTCAAGATGCCCAAGGGGGTATTGGTTGGCCTGGTTTGCCAGTTTACCATCATGCCCATTGTGGGATATGGCATAGCCAATTCATTTGGGTTTTCCCCAGAAATAGCAGCAGGTATAGTACTGGTAGGTTCATCCCCAAGTGGGCTTGCGTCCAATGTAATGGCCTATTTGGCCAAAGCCAACCTGGCCCTGTCAGTTACGCTTACGGCAGTATCCACAGTGCTGGCCCCTTTGATGACGCCATTGCTGATGAAAGTATTTGCGGGTCAGTTCGTGCCGATAGATTTTTGGTCAATGATGCTCAGTATTGTTAAAATCGTGATTTTACCAATCATTGCCGGATTGATATTCAATAGGTTTTTTCATGGAAAAGCCAATTGGCTCGACAAAGCCATGCCCATAGTGTCCATGGGGGGAATTGCCGTCATTATCGCCATAATCACCGCCGCAGGAAGGGACAGCCTCCTCGCTATTGGTTTTTTTCTCATAGTGGCTGCTATTGTCCACAATGCTGCTGGGTACTTTTTAGGCTACTGGACCTGCAAGGCCCTCAAAATGCCCGAACAGGATTGCCGAACCATTGCTTTGGAGGTCGGGATGCAAAATTCCGGGTTGGCATCTGGCATTGCCTTAGAAATGGGCAAGGTAGCTTCCATAGGACTGGCACCAGCCATTTTCGGACCATGGATGAACATCTCCGGGTCTTCCCTGGCTACCTGGTGGAGGGACAAAACACCAGCATCTACAGTGCCGCTATTTCCCGATCCTGAAATGATAGCAAAAGACAAAAAAGATTTAGTTAAATGAAATATACTATGAAATTGCAACATACGATATTTTGGCTAATACTGTGCATTCTGGCCAGTAGCACTGCCATTTCCCAGACAACCCCCAGGGACCAATTGGTTTTCCTTACCCCATTGTGGACAGGGGAAAGATTTGACGATGGACGCCCCAAAGTTGCCGATGATGTTTTAAAGAGAATGAAAAATGTCACCATTGAAGAAGCCTGGGGGGTATTGCGAAATGAAGGGTACCACAACCAGTTTGAAGGGGGATGGCAGCCACTTCACGATGATGTGCCGGTGGTGGGCAGGGCCCTCACCGTACAATACATGCCCAACAGGCCCGATGTATCAGATCAGATAAAGAAAAAAGGAAAGGAAGATGGACAGATAGGCAACACCAATTCCTGGCCAATTGATATGCTCGTGGAAGGCGATGTATATGTAGCAGATGGGTTTGGGAAAATAGTAGATGGTACATTGATCGGCGACAACCTGGGAAATTCCATTTATGCCAAATCTAAAACCGGGGTGGTTTTCAATGCTTCCAGCCGGGATATGGAAGGCCTTTCGGAAATCGAAGGTTTCAACGCCTTTGTGAGGGGTTGGCATCCATCGTTCCTTACCGAAGTGATGTTGCTTAGTATCAATTCACCCATTAGAATGGGGGCAGCTACAGTGCTGCCCGGTGATGTGGTGTTGGCTAAAAAGGAAGGGGTGGTATTTATCCCGGCGCACCTGGCCGAAAAGGTGGTGGTTACCTCAGAGGTGGTCAGGCTCAGGGATTTGTTTGGCATCACCAGGCTAAAAGAAGGCCGTTATACACCCGGGCAAATTGACAACAAATGGTCAGATGCCATTGAAAAGGATTTTTCCGGCTGGCTTAAAGACCATATCGATGACTTGCCGGTTCCCAGGGAACAAATCCAGGAATTGTTGAAAAAACGCATGTGGTAAGGCCTGATTTCAGAAGAACAATAACATTTATATACTAACTGATAGACAACAAAATTTTTAAGAAAATGGAAAAAACAACCAGAAGATCGTCTTTTAAGAAAATAGGAATGGCGCTGGCAGCCGCATTCGGAGTAGGTGGAGCAAGCGCTTCGGCCAAACCCAAAGCACGTAAAGAGGTGGTAGGGGAAATAGTACAGGACAACAATGTCCCCCTTTTTTCAGGCGCAGTAAAACACGGAAATACCCTTTACATAGCAGGAAAAGGAGCTCACTTTGATGGGGATATCAAGGCACACACAGACCATGTACTGAAGGAATTGGAAAAAGAATTGGTAAGAAACGGGTCTTCCATGGAGCAGGTGCTGAAAGTGAATGTTTACCTCTATGACCTGGCCGACTACAAAGCTATGAATGAGGTGTATCGTGGACGCTTCGGGGCAAATCCTCCGGTGAGGACCACTGTGGCGGTATATGGTGGGGTTCCTGGTGATTCGCTTGTAGAAATAGATTGTATAGCGGCTGTGGATTAGCCAAAACCTTAAAACCTCTGAGATATGTTAAGTAGAAGAGAAGTACTAAAAAACCTGTCGGGTTTACCCGTAATAGGCGGACTGTTAGGCAGTGGACTGCTCACTACGCAGGTTGCCCACAATGCCCTGGGCAGTCCGGTTGGCCGGGATTTTTTCAAAGAACTTGGGCTCAGGACTTTTATCAATGCTGCTGGTACCTACACTTCCATGACCGGCTCGCTCATGAAAGAAGAAGTGACATCTGCCATTGCCTATGGAGCTACCGAATATGTCAATCTCGATGAGCTACAGGACAAAGTGGGGGAGCGGATAGCGCAGCTACTTGAGTGCGAGTATGCCACCGTTTCATCCGGTGCTTTTGGGGCTATGACCATAGGCCTGGGGGGTGTGGTGGCTGGTATGGATGAAAAAAAGGTAGCCCAACTGCCGGACACCACAGGCCTCAAAAATGAAGTGATCCTTCAGGAATCCCACAATATAGGATATACCCATGCGCTGCTCAATGTGGGGGTTAAATTAATTCTGGTTAAAACCAGGAAAGAACTGGAAAAGGCCATCAACAAACAAACGGCCATGTTGTGGTTTTTAAACGCCAATACAGACGAGGGGGAAATCAAACATGAGGAATTCGTTGAATTGGGGAGAAAGCACAATGTACCAACATTTATTGATTGTGCTGCGGATGTACCTCCGGTAGAAAACCTTTTTAAGTTTACCAGGATGGGTTTCGACCTGGTGGCATTTTCCGGTGGAAAGGGGATAAGAGGGCCACAAAGTGCGGGGCTCCTGCTCGGAAAACGAGAATACATAGAGGCTGCCAGGCTACACACTCCGCCACGTGGGAATACAATTGGTAGAGGCATGAAAGTGAACAAAGAGGAAGTGCTTGGGATGCTGGTGGCATTGGAAATGTATTTGGAGAAAGACCATGATATGGAATGGAAAATGTGGGAAAGCCAGATAAAGTTGATCAGTGATAGCGCACTGTCGGTGAAAGGAGTAGAAACTGAAATCCATGTACCCGGATATGCCAATCACGTGCCCTCGCTAAGGATAAAATGGGACCAAAGCCAGGTTAAAATCACACCTGATGAAGCCAGGCAAAAGCTTCGGGACGGCCACCCTTCCATAGAGACTGTCGGGGGTAAGGATAACATTGGGATTACTACCTGGATGATGCGACCTGGGCAGGAAAGAATAGTAGCATTGAGGGTAAAGGAGATACTTGAGGGAGCTAACTAAACAATTTTGGATACGAGCCAGAACCTTTTCCAGCATGGCCAGTTTATAACCAACCTAATAGCCACAATTATGAAAACTATTTTTATTGTCATGTTTGCCCTGGCTATAGCCTCATGCACTTCTACACCCAAGGCGAATGAAGGGGAGCAAACGAAAAGCGGGCCCCCACCGGGATATGATCCCGAGAAGAAGCTTGAAGAACTCGGCATCACATTGAGCAAGCCATCAGCACCAGTAGCCAATTATGTAAATGCTGTCCGCACGGGGAACCTGATATTTCTTGCTGGAAAGGGGCCTCTTCAGGCCAATGGTGAAAATATTACCGGCAAAGTGGGGCCTGATTTAACGATCGAGCAGGGGTATGAAGCCGCCCGGGTGACTGGCATCAACCAATTGTCTGTGCTAAAGGCAGAACTGGGCAATCTCAACAAAGTGAAGCGGATTGTCAAAGTGCTTGGAATGGTGAATGCCGCTCCCGACTTTACCGATCATCCAAAAGTGGTCAATGGCTACTCCGACCTGATGGTGGAAGTATTTGGAGATCGGGGCAAGCATGCCCGTGCTGCTGTCGGCATGGGCTCGCTACCTGGAAATATTGCCGTAGAAATAGAAATGATCGTGGAGGTTTACCCATAAAACGAGGGAACACCAATACCTCATGTTTATTTTAGCGTATCGGCTACACGTGGGTGTGGCACCAAAGGAAAATTCTCATTTTCTGTTCTGGCATTTTTGAAAAGCATTTCCATCGAACCCACTATTTCTGGAGACGATTCCGCCAGGTCATTGTTTTCACCCAAATCGGCTTCCAGGTCATATAATTCTACCGGTTTTTGATAGTATTTCACGGCCTTCCACTTTCCTTTTCGTATGGCCTGTATCGGTCCCCGGCCTTCGTTGAACTCCCAATACAGGTAGTCATGTGGAGGCTGTTTTTGGCCCAGAAGGGTAGGCAGGTAGGAGATGCCATCGGTCTGGGCTGTAGGTTTTATACCGGCAAGCTCACATGCAGTGGGCAGGAAATCCCAAAAAGCCGCAATATGATCAGTGGTTGTGCCGGGTTGTATTTTCCCCGGCCATCTGGTTATAAAAGGCACCCTGATTCCCCCTTCGTACAAATCCCTTTTTTTGCCTTTTAACAAGCCATTACTGTCGAAAAATTCCTTGTCAAATTCATGGCCGTTATCACTGGTGAACACCACCAATGTGTTTTGATCTATGCCTGATTTTTTCAGCTGGTCAAATATACGCCCTATGTCCCTGTCCATCCGGGAGACCATACCGGCATAGGTGGTGTGCCCTTCTTCGTCGTGCCGGTAATGGCCCATTTTCATTTTACGCTCTTCCCAACCCAGGTTCAGATAAGGTTGTTTGGAGTCTTCCGGAACTGTGAGCTCATAATGAGGTATAATGAACGCCAGGTAGAGGAAAAATGGCCCCTTCTTGTTGGCTTCTATAAACTGCAGGGCTTTTGCGGTAAGACTGTCGTGTGCATACTGGCCTTCTTTGGTTTCAATCACATTGCCCCTGGGATGAAAGGCCCTGTTGTTCTCATATAAAGTATCGGGGTAGTAATGGTGCGCCTGGCGGTGCTTTCGATATCCATAGAAATAGTCGAACCCCTGGTTGAGTGGGAGGGCCGCTTCACTAGCCTCAGCCAGCCCCCATTTGCCTATAATGCCGTTTGTGTAGCCGGCTCTTTTGAGTTCATCCGCCACAGTCACTTCGGCTACAGGGATGTCCACGGGGTTCCCGGTGGATGTCCACCTGGGGTTGCCCCGGACGGTTCCATGCCCGGTATGTTTGCCTGTCATCAGTGAAGCCCGGGAAGGACCACACACCGTGGAACCTGCATAGTGCTGCGAAAACTTCATTCCCTCGGCAGCCATTTGATCGATGTAGGGAGTTTTGATTTTTTGCTGGCCATAGGTACCGGTATCGCCATAACCAAGATCATCGGCCATTATGTAGATGATGTTGGGTTTGTTGGGAATACTTTCCTTTTTGGTAGTACAGGCAAATGACATACTGAGGGCGAGCATAAAGTATGCAAAAGAAGTGCCTGGGTTTTTCAAGCAGGTGGCGGTTTTTTTCATTGCAGAATTACTGTGAATTGGATGGGCATTATGACTTTGGTGCTAAAATTAAAGAAAGAAATGACCTTCTCACAAACCGGGTCAATTTTTATTGGTTTGGGATGATCTTGCCCGAAAAGACCTCTGTCCAAACAGTAATTATTGCTATATCCAAATCTTTGGTCTATATGATTTTTACGGCCTTCAATTTGGGTGTTAATAGCATGAAATGCAGTACATTACCTCTTATGAATAAGCATCTTTCGATAATATTTGTAGTCGCAATTCTCGCTGGTTGCGAAACAAACTTTGAGCCATCAAACAGGCGTTTCAATTTAGTGGATCTTGAAAGCTCTGGTGTCACATTTGAGAACCGCCTCACGGTTACCGATTCCATGAATTACCTGGAGTATGGGTACTACTACTTGGGTGGTGGTGTCGCAATAGGAGATGTCAATGGAGACAGCCTTCAGGACATCTATTTCACAGGAAACATGGTGGAGAACAAGCTCTACCTAAACCAGGGCAACCTGAAATTTAAAGATATCAGTCAGCAGGCCAAAGTTCAGGCTGACGACCGCTGGGTTACCGGGGTTTCCATGACAGATATCAACGCAGACGGCCTCATGGATATTTATGTTTCTGTATCTGGAAAATGGCAATCGACAAAAAATATTTGCTATATCAATCAAGGCAATGATGAAAATGGTATTCCTAAATTTGTTGATCGTGCTGAGGAAATGGGGTTAGCTGATGAAGGGAATACCATCCAAACACTGTTCTTCGACTATGATCAGGATGGTGATATTGATGTTTTTGTTTGCAACTACCCCATCACAAAATTCAAAACCCTTCCCCATCAATATCGCTGGTTGATGGATAACCTGAAACACAACCAGTCCGACCATTTGTACAGAAACGATGGTCAGGGCAAATTTAGTGATGTAACAAAGGAAGCGGGTTTGTTTGCCTATGGGCTCACCCTGGGAGCCGTAGCGTCCGATTTCAACAATGACGGACTAGTGGATGTTTATCTTTCAAGCGATTTTAATTCGCCCGACTTTTTTTACCTGAACAATGGCGATGGTACCTTCCGTGATGTATTGCAGGAAACCACACAACACACGTCTTTTTTTGGAATGGGCGTAGATGCCGCCGATTACAACAACGATGGTCTGTTGGATATTTTTCAGGCCGATATGTCACCAGTCGATAACTATCGCTCAAAGGCAAACATGGCCAGCATGGACACCGAAGTGTTTTGGGAAACAGTTGGAAATGGATTGCACCACCAGTACATGTACAATACCCTGCAACGCAACAATGGGGTGAGGGAAAATGGACTCCCCTTTTTCAGCGATGTGGCCAAAATAGATGGGCTGGACAAAACGGACTGGAGTTGGGCATCTCTGCTAGTTGACCTGGATAACGATGGTTACAAGGACGCTTTTGTGTCCAATGGCATCAAGCGGGACATCAGCAACAAGGACTATTTTGAGTGGCTCGGAAAAAGGGATACCAAAATTAAGTATGAACACAAAGTGCTCAATATCAAAGACCTTATCAATGAAATGCCTTCTCAACCACTCGATAATTATGTGTTTAGAAATATTGGAGGCCATAGCTTTGAGAGGACCAACAAAAGCTGGGGAATACAGTTTGAGGGGTTTTCGAACGGGGTTGCCTATGCAGACCTGGACAATGATGGTGACCTGGAGTTGGTGTTGAACAATGTTGATTCGGTGGCCTGCATTTTCGAAAACCTTTCCACTCAACTAGGCAGCAATTACCTTCGTATCAAACTTGAGGGGCCACCGGAAAACCCCTTAGGGTTGAATGCCAAAGTTCAAATTTTAGATGATTCCATCAAACTTTATCACGAACACACCATGGTGCGGGGATATCAGTCATCAGTTGAGCCCTTGGTGCATTTTGGGCTTGGTGGACAAAATATGATCGCACAATTGTCTGTGGTTTGGCCAGATAGTACGGTTTCATTGTTGGAAAATGTTCGTGCGAATCAACAGGTCACGATTCGCTACAGTTCCGGCAGGCATCAAAAGGCACCATCCGACCCCAAGCAAACCTCGGTTTTTCAATCAGGGGAAATGCTAAGTGAACATGAGGAAAACGAATTCAACGATTTCGAGTATGAGGTGCTGCTGCCACATAAAATGTCACAATTTGGCCCGGCACTTGCCGTTGGGGATGTGAATGGTGACGAGAGGGATGATTTCTATTTAGGCGGGGCTGCTGATATGCCCGGAAAACTTTTGATACAAAATGTTGATGGCACTTTTGTACCTTCTAATGAATACTTATTGCAGGCAGATCAAAACCATGAAGATATCGATGCACTTTTTTTTGATGCCGACAATGATTCCGACATGGATCTCTACGTAGTAAGTGGCAGCAACGAATATGAAACTGGCTCTTCTTTTTACCTGGACAGGCTTTATCTCAACGACGGCAAGGGCAAATTTGTCAAGGGTAGTTTGCCTAATGTTTTTGTGAGTGGCGGGGTGGTAAAAGCATCCGACTATGACAAAGATGGAGACCTTGATTTATTCATTGGGGGGCGGCAAAGCCCGGGACGCTATCCTGAAGCTGCCGATAGCTATATTCTACAAAACAACTCATCCGGGGGAGTGGCTAAATTTATTGATGTCACTGAAGAAATTGCCCCAATTCTAAAAAAGATAGGCATGGTGACAGATGCACTTTGGCAAGACTATGACCTGGATGGTGACCAGGATTTGATTGTGGTGGGGGAATGGATGCCGATAACAGTCTTGGAAAACCAAAATGGAAAGTACTCCAAGGTTGACGACATTTTCAAAAATACTGTTGGGTGGTGGAACACCATTGCTTCAGCTGATTTTGATAATGATGGGGATGAAGACTGGCTGGTGGGAAATCTCGGACTCAACTACAAATACAAGGCTTCCCCCGACGAAACATTTGACGTTTATGCCAATGATTATGACCAAAATGGCAAATTGGACATTGTCCTCGGCTATTATCAGGAAGGGGTGCAATACCCTGTCAGGGGCAAGCAGTGCTCCTCAGAACAGGTGCCTGGCCTCAAACAAAAATTTAAAAGTTATGATCAATTCGCTTCGGCGAGCCTCAGCAATATATATGAACCCGATTTGTTGGGGCAGTCCCTGCATTACCAGGCGCATATATTTGCCAGTGTTTATGTTGAAAACCTGGGTAATGGAAATTATGAAATACACCAATTGCCCATTGCGGTTCAGGCTTCATCAATCAATAGCTTCCTTCCTTTAGATTATGACCATGATGGTAGCATGGATGTGGTTTGCGGAGGCAATTTATTTATGTCTGAAGTAGAAACACCAAGAAATGATGCTTGCTTTGGGTGGTTGCTGAAAGGGGATGGAAATGGCCAATTCGAAGAGGTGCCATTCAGCAGGTCCGGGCTTTATGTCCCTTATGATATTCGGAAAATAGCTATGCTTGGAACCACTGAAGGCCAAAAAATACTTTTTGCGAATAATGATGGGCCACTTGTTTCATATCAGTTGAATGGTTTAATTATTCAATGAATTGTTGAACATCACCTTTTGGAAAATTGGATTCCAAAAACTCAAGCCTTTCTTGATTATCTGAATATTGAAGGTTTTCAGCTATTTGAATTGAACTAATAATGCACGTTATATAAAGAAGGAGGCAACTAATTCAAAAACAATATCAACTCCAGATATTATAAATAAAGCCATCACATTTTTATCTCATAGATTTACTTGTCCCAATATTGATCAATGATCTTTTGAAATTTCGGATAATTGGCATCCGTTTCGTTCAGTTCTTCACGTGTTCTAGAGAGTTCTTTTTTTAGTTGGGCTATGGTTTTTTTATATTCCGGATTGTTGTATTCGTTCACCATTTCCAATGGGTCTTTTTTCATATCATAAAACTCCCATGCTGCTGGCATAGGATTTTTAGTCGCCTCTCCGAATCTTTTGTCCCAATAATGTGCTTTAAAATCTTCAGGCTCCAGGTAGTGCGCACTATAATAAAAAATCAGTTTGTAATCTTTCGTCCTTACTCCAAAATGGGCAGGCACATAATGATGAATCATGTGCATCCAGTAGCGATAATACGATGCGGTCCGCCAGTTTTTTTCTTTCTTGCCTTGCAGGGTGCGCATAAAACTTCGGCCTTGCATATACCCTGGTGCTTTGCCTCCGGCGAGTTCTATGATGGTAGGTGCAAAATCCGTATTGTTGATCAGCAAGTCCGTTTGGCTTTCTGGCTGGATGGATGCGGGATAACGCATAATAAAGGGCATACGCATTGATTCCTCATACATCCACCGTTTGTCAATATAATCGTGTTCTCCCAGCATCATACCCTGGTCTGATGTGTAAATCACAATGGTATTTTCCCACAGGCCCTCTGCTTTTAGAAAATCAAACAGGCGCCCCAAATTATCATCAACTCCTTTAGAGCAACGCAAATAACTTTTCAAATAGTGTTGATAGGCTTGATGGGTTCCCTTATCGCCTGGTTCCTTGTCTGATCTACGGTCGATATGACGGGTCGAAACCGACGTGCCAATATGATTGATAAGGGAATCGTTGCGTCCACGGGTTGCTTCCGAACCGAATGAGGGCTGACTGTAAAGGCTTTCGGGTTCGGGTATCTCAACGTCCTCGAGATAATCATCATAACGCGAAGGATATGAAAATGGACCATGGGGAGCTTTGTGGTGATGCATGAGAAAGAAGGGTTTGGATTTGTCCAGGTCTTTCAAATACCTAATGGTTATATCAGTGATAATGTCCGTGGCATAGCCTGGATGATTTACAACGTTTTCTGGCCATGTCCCTTTCCCTTTTTCCCTAAAATCCGGGTCGAAGTATTTTCCCTGTACAGGCAGCACTTTGTAATAGTCAAAATTTACCGGTTCGTTTTTTAAATGCCACTTGCCAATGATTGCAGTAGAATACCCGAGCTTTTTCATCTCGATTGGCAGGTACTGCTTTTCGACATCCAGCGAATGGTCCAGGTCTAACACCCCGCTTGTTTGTGGGTACTGGCCAGTGAGTATGCTGGCCCGGCTCGGAACACATATTGAATTGTTGCAAAACGCATTGGTAAAAAGCATGCCTTCAGAAGCCAGCTTATCTATGTTCGGCGTTGGGTTCATGCCTGCCAACCTACCGCCATATGCCCCAATAGCAGTAGACGCATGGTCATCGGTCATGATGAAGATGATATTGGGTTTTTCACCCTGGGCATAAATATTATTCAAATAAAATTTACCCAAAACCAATGTGGCGACCAATGTGACGATCCTAATTTTTTTCATTATGCTATGGTGGTTTATTTATGTTTAATTTAAAACCTCTACTCTGTATCAATGACAATCCGTCGGTAATCGTACAACGAGGCTATAGGGTTTGCATCATTGATTTCCAGGATCACATGAACCTGCTTACCAGCTGCCCCACTTGGAAGGGTAATTGAGGTCTTTGGTTTGTCATTATCGGTAATCGATATAATGCCGGGGTAGCTTCCTGCTTCGCGATATACCCACCAGGAGAAGTTGAGCTTGTCATCGTCCGGATCGAAAGAACTGGATGCATCGAGGTTGATGGTTTCTCCAGGTTTCGCTTTTAGGCGAATAATTGAATTTGAGGTATCCCCATTGAAGGATGCAACCGGATGATGGTTGGCTTCCTTGTAAGGCTTCACACACCAATCCATCCGGCATATCTGATCATTGTACATGGCTCTTCTCCATCTCCATACAGGGGAAAAGTTGCCGGAGTAAGTAGTGTCATTTTCAGGATCAAACCATAAATCCGGTGCTTCGCTGTACACATAGAAGGGAGCTACTTTCTCCTCATCCACTTTGATGTCTTTGTGCCGCGACCAAAAATTCTTTGTTTTCTCTCTGGTAAACCTACCGCTCCATCCTCCCCATGAGGGTTGATTGATATCGAATAATCCCTTGTTGACCAGTCCCATCCAGGGAATGGTGCCACCACCTTCCATGAAACCAATCACACCTTCGCCCCATGCATGAAACTTTCTTACGGGGAATATCTCTCCCAAAGCCCCATGACCATTCATGATATTTTCTTTTTGCCATTCGAGCTGTCCCTCGGTGCTGTAGTCATAGGGCTTCCAATAATGAGGCCCTAAGCCTGCTTTTCGATTGGCCCAACCCGGACCTCCATAGGCGTAGGTTTGGAAGTTGCTGCGTATCCAGTGTATCTCCGGAAATTCACTACAAATCCAGGCACCTGCATTATCCTGAGACCCATTTTCAAATACTCTTAGCTTTTTTACAAAAGTGTCCAATTCTTCTTTAGAATGGCTTTCTCTATAATCAAATAGCGCCTGTGCCAGCGTGTTGGAACCGGCATTCATTACGATCCAAACGGGCCGTTCATCCTCTTTTTCTACAATCTTTATAATCAGTTCCGAACCTTCACTTGATTTTCCTTTGCCAACATCTGCAATGCCATATTCGGTTTGTCCGGAAGCTACAACACTTCTTAGGTATTGTGGTTCAGGATAGTTGAGATCATGTGATTTCAGGTTCTCATAAACGACTTCATAAGCATCAATAATTGCCATGAAGAGTTCCGGGTGAATTGTCCAATGATATTCCCCCAGGTGAGATCCCGGGCGCATATATTTACCTGTTACAGCGATCAGGCCTTCAATGTCGAACTCGTTGGAGCAGGTGATCATGTGAATCATTTGCTGCATCTCATCGGGCTCATTGCCCATATCAGCTAATATAACGAGTCTCTGCCTTCCGTCAGAATCAGGAGTTTGACTCAATTTGCCCCCACAGCCAAGGAGGCAAAGGGTTAGTATAGCAAAGGGTATTTTTTTCATTGCATAAACGATAAGGTACTTACATGATGAATCCAGAATTCCTCGATGTTTTGGAAATTGTCCCGCTCTTCCTGCAGCGTTTCCAAATAATCAGTGTAATCCAGATTTTCATTGAAGACATTGGGAAGAACTTTCTTATTGAATCTTTCTTTGAGTTCGATGATCTTTTTCCAAAGCTCAATAGATGAGTCCAAATGAGCTTTGATATTATCTTCCTGGAGTTCACCTTCCAATAGAATATGTTCCGCGAGTAGTAAGGTGGCATTGATTCGTTCTGCAAAGAATTTCTGCAAATAGGCCAGCGTTTCCAGATCGGTCAACTCAATTTCCAAAGCAGTTGCAGGTTGTCCTTTTCGATAAACCTCCAGGTCACTGAGAATCAGCTTGGCGTTTTGGTTTAAGATATCTGCCAGTTCAGGAGGTGTGGTGATCTCATCAGCAATCGAACTCTTGTTCTGAACATAGTCGGAGATGTTGACAAATCTTGCCGTATCCAGGACTGGGCGATTGCCAAGCGCCTGCATCGTAACAATATCAAATTTGTTCTTTTCTACATTGGGGCCTCTCATGATGGATGAAAACCCTTCTGAATATAGTGCTCCATCCCAAGACCCTATGTAAAAGGAGGAAAAGAGGTGGTAGTAGCTACTGGCCGTTTTCCAGGTGTCCACCAAGTCACTGCCATAGTCGATAGCGAACCTCTTATTGAGCTGCTCTGCGAATAATTCGTCACTGGTTTGGCCGTCATAAAGCAACCTGCCCCAGATCGAATACCATAGCCATTGCCTTTCAAAGGCATAATCGTAGTATTGGCTGGCCACCTCATTTGAAATAAAATCCTTGGCAGGAATGTAACACTCCGACCCAATGATGCAGCCTGATATGTAGGATTGCGACAGGTTGTTTTTGATGAAATTTCTAACAAAATCAGGTTCTGCCCATCTATGAATAAAGAAATCTTCGTTTCGCACTGTCCACAAAACGGAGTAGTTATCAGGAACCGGATTCCAATAGGTATCCGTGAGCTTGCCTCCATGCACGATAAAAAGCTTGTCCGATGAATGACCATGCGACCAGTTGTATTTAAAACTAATGATTGTTTCGAGAGGTGTGTTGAGCGTGTCAAGGGTTTCACGAGTAATTTCCTCGGTTAATTTGTCCGTCGTACCGACACTGGATTTACCTGCTGATAAAGGAGCGCGATAGAGCAGTTTTGCTTTACGATCAGCCAACCGCATCCCTTCAATTATAGCCCTATCAATCCAATCCCTTCTTTCTATGGAAGTCATACCTCCCATGCGTTCACCAAGTGTTAGGCCGATCCCGGTTAGGTCTGGGTATTCATTGATGACCTGCCTGATACATTCGCGGGTGTAGTCCTCAATCAATTCAGAACTTTGTCCATCTCCAAAATGTCCACCGGTCTTATTGTATTCCGGGAGTTCGTGCGCTTCGGCAAATTCCTTCGAAACGAAAATGTTCCAGTTGACAATGTAGGTCTGAATGCCTCGCTCTTTGGCCATTGAGAAAAGTGTTGTCCAGAACTTTTTGTGCTCGGCGAGTTCTGCATCATTGAATGGGGATGCTTCCGGATACTTTTCCGGTTTTATCATGTCGGTGAAAGGATGCATGTTCCACAACGAGAGCACATTAAATCTGTTCATGGCCATCATGTCCAAAAATGATTTCCAATAAACGGTATCCCGGCATGTCTCTTCATGGAGTGTTATTGCCTTTCTTACTCTGTAAGGGCTCCATGGCAGGTTAAATTTGATAAATCTATTCTTCAAAGACGGATTAACCGTTTTCTCCCCGATCTCACTAAGTGCTTTACCAAAAGATAAATGTTCAGCTACCTCGAAAATGCCGTACATGGCTCCAATTGGATCTTTTCCAGTGATTTGCCATTTATCGTTGGTTTTAGATAGCATGAACCCTTCCTCCTTGAGGTCGGACAACTCGCCATCAACAGAAACAATTACATCAGCCTCTTCTTTGTTAAGAACACGCTGCAAAACATTCGTGTCAAACAACTCGGGTGCGTTGGTGATGGCATACTCTGTTTGAGGATGTTGGGGTACAATAAATACTCTAACCATCTCCGGTTTCGAGTTACATGAGCCTATTAAAAAAGAAACTACTATGAATTGTATGATGTGTCTTGTAGCCATTATTACTCTATTCTAATTGTGATTATTTTTTCAACTCTCGTTCCACCTATATCTGTGACATGGGCTTTTAATTCGTAAATACCGGTATTCATGTTCTTGAATGAAGCATCAGTTTCAGCTCCCCACAGATATGGCCCACTCTTTTTAATGCCCAAAAATTCACCGTTCAATACCAATCCAACCTTCGAAATTTCATTAGTTGAATTGATCAAAAGGTTTACTTTCAAGTCAGTTCCTTTTGGGTAAACTGCACCATCTTTCACATGTTGGAATGTGATGTCAACATTGATTTTTTCAAACCTTTCGGCTAGTTCAATATCTCGTGCCACGCCTTTCGTCAGCTGGTTCCAATCCATCTTGCCTGTTCTTGCCAATACTTTTGGCTCGTACTCAGCTTCTAACCTTTCCGCATATTTTTTCCAGTGCATCAATGCACTCTGTAAATGGCTGACTGCTTTATTTTGGTGCGAAGCGTAGGATGTTCTTTCAAATAAGGCCAGCTCAGTCGCCCCCCTGATTTTTTCGCTGTAGTAATTCCCAAGATGGGCAAAGGCAGTGATGTCGTTAATGGTAAGGTTTAACTGTGTGTTGTTTGTGGCTTTTATGCCCTTAACCAGTGTCAAAGACTGCTGGGCATAGCTTTCCAAATTATCTGCCACATCATACGGAGTAGTTTCTAAAATCGGTTTACCGTTGGTCCATTTTTCACAATAGTCAGCAATGTTTAAGATGCTACTTCCCTCCATTGTACTGCCGACCATAAAGTCCTTTACCGTGAGAAATTCCCCACTCTTACAGCCCTCGGGGTACCAGTTGCCATCCCAGTCGCGCCAGGCAAAGCGAGTAGTCTGCGGGATGACTTGGGAAGCAGTCTTCCATGCTAAGTAGAGCGTGTCAACAGGAGCTTCTGGAAACCGATGTTCTAAATGGCCCTTGAAAAAATCCTCTGATAAATGAGGATTGTAGCCCAATCGGCCCCAGAGCATGAAGTTGTACCAATGCTTGCTGATTTCATTTTTTCCTTTTACTGATGGGTCTTTGTCGGAATATACCCTACCCCAGATATAGCCATCCGATCCCATCAGGTAGCCGGCTGTTTTTTGCTTGTCGAAACCCAAAAGAAAATCCCTGGCAAATTCCGGATCACCCCATCGTAAATAGAATATATCATCATTCCTTACATTCCACCAGCACTTGGTTCCCTCAGGCATTTCTTCCAATAAGAAATCCTCGAAAGTGATGTTAGGGCTAGAATACATGTGTGCTTTGGCGTATTTAAAACTCAATTCAAACGGATCATCATAATCCTTGAAATGGTCCAGGATGTCACTGACAGCCGTATTCCAATGTCTGTGGATAAAGCGTATCGCCCGGTTACCTTGTTCCTTTTTTGCATCCAATATCCCCATAACATAAGTGTCCCAAAGCCATTTTTCCCTTTCGCCAAAGTTCAAGTCGCGCATGCGCTCTCCGGCGGTAACACCTATACCGTCAACATGCGGGTAGGTGAGTAGAAACTCTTTAACCGACTTGCGTAGGTATGCTTTGGTCTTTTCGTTTGTCCCGTCATGGGTGATACCGTACTTACCTTCTGCATTGCTCAGAAAAATGTTCCATGTAAAGTAGAAGATGTCGATAGAGCGATTATCCGCATACTCCATCACCTCCTGCCAAAAGGCGATCTTCTCTTCGATCGTCATTTTCTTAACAAAGTTGCCGTACCCATCGGTGACATCCTTGATGACAACATCGGGATATTCAGGTAGCTTGATCATGCTGGTAAAAGGGTGCTTCGTCCAAAAAGACAAGGTGTTGTAACGGTAACGGGCCAGGTCGTCAAGGTAGGATTTCCAGAAACTTATGTCCCAAACGTCCTTGATGTTGCTTTTGTCCTGATCCCCATCGCTATCGAAGCTGGTAGATTTCAGGTCATAGGCAATATTGAATTTGATGCCTCTTCTTTTCAGGTAAGGTGCCTTTTCTTCGTTATACACTCCATCTAAACCATTGAACAAAAAGTTCTCGGCCAATTGCAGCCCTCCGTACATTGCACCCGTGGTATCGCCACCTATTGCCCAGTGGTACTGTCCCTTTTTGGTGGTGCTGCGCAAGGCGTAGGCTTGCTCTTCCAGTTTGCTTATATTGGCAATGCCACCACCTCTCCTGGCTAGCAAGGTGATGATAGCGGTATCTGATTTGAGAGCGATGACAACATTGCGACGCAAATTGCTCTTGGGCAATGCTGTTATTGGTTTGAGTAAAACGATGTGACCTTGTTTTTCCAACGCCTGCCTAATGTCAGAGGCTGAAAATTCGAACTGAGGAATGTTTTTATCGTAAAAAACGCCTACTTCCTGGGCAAATACATTTTTCACAAATAACAGAAAAAGTAATAATATCTTAAGCTTTGTCAACATAGGTTTTGATCTGTAGTATCCTATTTATTACCCTCAACATTTCAATGTCAATTACCGATTGAAATAATCATCACTAAGAACAGTCTTACTGCGTCAATGGAGTTTTAGAGACTGTTTATTCACTCAATAGTTCCAAACCCCTGATGATGATCACCGCATCTGCTTCATAGCGAAAAGGCCGTGGATGCTCCTTGTTCCACGCTGATGGTTTTCCTTCTTCATAGCTCTTGAGCTCTGTAAACTCACCGGTCCAGGTGTTGAACCACTGGATGGTGGCATTTTCGGTATTGAACTTCTTAATCGCATTTCTAGTAGCAGTGTAGTGGCTTTCTTTGGGCACATACATCAAATAAATACCATCCTTCACATTTACCAGGCTATAGCCGCTATGGTTGTACTGGGGCCAGTTTTCACAATTCTCAAAATTCACCGAATCCATCAGTGTGCGCATGTGTTTGAAATATTCCATCTTGGGTTTGATGAAGCCTTCCGGTTGTTCGTATGGATTGTGGATGATGGCGTTCCAGGATGTTCCCTGCCAATAATAGGTGGAATAGCCGCCAGCAAAAACACACTTGTAGTTTCGTCTCAAACACGTCTCAGCATTGATGTAAGCACCAGGAAAAACCCAATAGGGCGACTCTTCATATCCGCCATGTTCAATATTGAATATTGGCTTGTCAGGAAACTTTTGCTTGGCATCATACATGACATTGTAAAGCGTGTAGTCCC
Organism: Cyclobacteriaceae bacterium; assembly: GCA_040222275.1. Classification (GTDB taxonomy): domain Bacteria; phylum Bacteroidota; class Bacteroidia; order Cytophagales; family Cyclobacteriaceae; genus CAXBNB01. The sequence goes on along the minus strand of JAVKDJ010000063.1, from coordinate 88,277 downwards.
AGTTTTGCAGCGAAATAAAATCCACATTCTCAGGGTTTCTAGTACAAAAACCATAATCATGAACAGATACCAGGCGATTGTAAGCATCCAGTTTGCGTATGCGCTCGATGCGTTCTAAAATATAATCTTCCGTAGCTCTTCCATAACTCAAAGCTTCTTTGGAGACATCCCAAACGATATTCGGAAAGGCCTGGTATCTCTTGACGACATAGTCATAGTACATATTGTCCTCCTTAGATTGCATGTCTGGCCAGTTTACCAGCTTGTTCCATACATAGATCATCAGGTGGCTCACAATTTCCTTGTCGTGCATAGTGGCAAGCACATTGTCCAGGTGCTCGAAAAATTCGAAGTTGAGCGAGCTGAAATCAGGTTTTGAGTTGGAACCTAAAAACGGATAAATGTCCTCCCTGCCCCCATATTCGTGCTCGGGATGTTGCTTCAGTTTTTCATCTTTCGGCCATTTTACGTCGTACGAGTAAACGTTCATCACCACCTGATTAAAGCCATTCTCCTTGATAAGAGAAAGCAGGTGCTTGGTTTTGGGCAATTCTTTATCCCCATAATCCAGTGCAAACAACCAGTCACATTCAAAGGTCAGGTTGAAATAGTGTGAGCCGTCTTCGTAGAAGAAGCGTTGCGGATTGTCCGCTTTCAGCACGATCCCTCCATGACGGTCTGCCTTGGCATTTTTTACGATTTTGATTTCACCCTTTTTACCGTCGAGTTCTTTGATTTCTGACTCGATCATAAAAGTCTTCGTTCCCGTAGTGGCACTGGAGTAGCGAAACACCCATTGACTGTCCCCACTGTAGAATAATGGGATTTTTCGGGTTTCATTTTCTCCCTGTACTACAGCGAAAGACTCTTTACTGAGTGGCCGCTCAATTTTTCGTTTTGTTGTGTAAATGATATCTCCGATTTCCCATTGGGCCAGCTCTATGGTTTTGGTATGCCTGGGATTGCTCCATGAATTTATTTGTCCCACACTGAGGTGTGAGTATAAAGTGAGGCATAATGCAGAGAAAATTAATTTTGTCATTTCAATCCTAATAGTTGGTTGTACTTACTTGATTTGATAATGGAAAACCGGAGCATGAGGTAGTTTCTGTAATCTCAGATGCTCTATAAATGGCCTCATCGTCACTTATATCATTTTTATAAAAAACAATCTTGTCTATTTGGAGCAATGTTGACCTACCCGCCATCCTGACGGTATATTCTCCCGCTTTGCTAAAATCACAACTGAAATCTGCAAACTCATGGTGGGCTTCCAATCGTCCGTTCATAGAAAAAATGCCCTTGCTTCTGCCGACAAACTTGGTGTAGTCTTCAAAAGGTGTATCACCAAATAACCCGACACCACCGTCCATTTTGATCCATACATCATTCGATTTGTCGCCCTCTGCCTCATCTGGCTGACGCATGAACCATCTCATGTTGTAGGTTCCCGGAGTGTTGATCCTGAACTTATAGCTGATTTCATCTGCTGGATTCACACTTTTGTAGCTATTGGAACCGGTGTATTGGATGTATTTTCCACTGGAAGCCACATTGTCTTCTTGGATGTGCCAGTCTCCTTGCAAACTAAAGCGCTCGGCTTCTATCACCAAAAAACCGTCTTTTTCCACCAGGTCACATGCATCTTGGCACTTCAGGGCAATAGCTCTCCACCTACCCCTGGAAAATGCAAAAGCGGACCCCTCTGGTATCTTTCCATTGGAGTGAGAGTTGGATTCAACTTGAATGCTTGAGCCATTTTTCACGAAAACATTCCTGAATGTGTATTGATATTCTTTGTAATCTGTTTCCGTTTCCGGGTTTTGAAATTGCCCGATGTAAGCATCTCCTACCTTCAATTTGTAAGAACTTTCGCCATCCAACTCAGTAAGGGTAGTAATGGTAATGTCGAAATATCCTGTGGTACCTGTGTAAGCGATTTTTGACGCACCGAAGACGTCCTTGTATTTAGCCGCATTCACTGCAATGGCCTTTCTCACTTTGTCTTTGTATGAAGGAACAAACCCATTTACTTCCAACACATTGACATCCATTATTGCGCTGAGAGAGTCGCTTTGGCAATTGGAGTCATCTACTACTTTTACTGCTACCTGATCTTGAAAATTTCCGATCCCAGCTGTAATGGTGATTGTGGCCATGCCCGGTTCCACGCCTACTACCCGCCCATTAGGCGAGACATAAGCAACACTTGCGTCACTTGTCTGCCAGGTATAATAGTCATCCCATGGCGTTTTAGGACTGAAATCAAAATTTAATTGATAGGCTTTTTGAGGGTAAATTTCAATTTTTTCTTCTTTGATATTAATTGACTCAGCTACTACATCATCCGGTAGCATAATCCCGTAACCAATAAATTCTGTGAACTTTGATGGGCTGCCGTCTTCATCTCCGGTGAGCAGGTAATAAACCATGCCAGCATCCGAGATATCATACTTGCCATGTTTGTGGTCTTGCATTCTCTCCCAAAGCCATTGGATATGTGGACCCTTGTGATCCCGGATGTCTCTCCAGGGATGAGCGTTCTTTTTAGAATGCCAACCCAGATACGCTACTTCGCGGTTGTTCTGATCTTTTATTCTATTGTATTTCAAACGATTGCCACTAAGTGCAATGGTTTGTTCCATAGTATGATGGGTATCGCGCCTTAGGTGATTGTCGTTGTATCCGGAGTGGGAAATGATGTAAACATGTGCCAAAGGCTCCAGGTTTGAACCCTCATCTACTACCGCCTTGACCACTTGATAAAAGAATTCGGAAGGCCCCATGTGGATGAAATATAAAGGGTTAGAGGCAGTTGACTTGATAATTTCTTTTTTCAAACTTTGAATGGCTTCTATTTTATGCGTCCCGACATCAAAGAATACATCGCCGTTGAACTTCAGGCGCTCAATGGCCTGGTCGGTAGCATCTTTCATATAGTTTTTCACCGTGGTATGAGGAGGGGATGGCATGAAATTGTTGTAAGAAAAATGCACCAACTTATCTTGCAACTTCTTTTTGGCAAACATGATCAATGTGGCGGGAGTTGCTCCCCAATCATCTGGGTCAGCAGTGTTGTACTTGCCCGTATATTTTAAGTCGGGTTGGTTATTTCCATCTGCACTAATGGCAATTCTGTTGTTGTTGTAGCCCAATGCTCCCTGGGCAAACAGGGGATTGTCTAACGATACCATTAGCACCATCAGAAGGTAAATTTTACGAATATTCATATATAAGTTTGTTCGAAAAAGTGATAAAAAAGGCAGTGCATAAGCACTGCCTTAAAAACATATTCAACTAACGTGTATCTTTAATCACTTTAGTTAACCCCATAGCCTGGGTTTTCGACCAGCTTGTCAAAGCTTTGCTGAATTCTTGTATTTCCAATTGGAAAATAGTAGTGATGTGGCTCAAATTTTCGTGTACGTGCGTCAAGCGCATCTCCGGATGACTGGTGCACCACCCAATAGCTACCTGGATTGTCCACACTTTTGTACCATCTTACTCCAGAAAATTTCTCTTTGTTCGGATCATCCAGCTTTTCAACTGCAATCCTCCATCTTCTCAGGTCCCAATATCTATGATTTTCAAATGCCAACTCAACAGCCCTTTCATTCTGAATCGTCGGCCAGTCAATGCTGGTTTTATCTGGCATATTTACCCTATTTCTGATTGTATTTAGAGCATCAAGCGCTTCTGCATCCCTTCCAAGGGCATATGCAGCTTCCGCCAGGTTTAGGTAAATTTCTCCTAAGCGGAAAATCATATAGTCATTCCAGCCAAGCCCTCTGGCGTTTGCTACATCTATTGCGTCATTGCTCCTTTTCTTGTTGAACATACCCGTTCTAATCACGTCCCTATTGAACCCTTTCGCGGGCACTTCAACACCATCGATCATAACCGGGTCGCCGCTTGACCTGATTTCTCCATTTTCTACGATACCGGCATGCAACCAAACTGTAGCTCCCAGGTAATGTGTTTCGGGCAAGAATGTGTTGGCACGCGCACGTGGATCTTTGTTGCCCACAAAATCATTCATATCATGGTCAACACCTTCTACAAGGGTTGAGCGATCGATTGTACCCGGAGTACCATCGGTAAATTCGTACATCTCATAGGTCTCAAGAAAAGTATTGAAGAATGTGGTACCACCATCTCTCTCAGGGGCGCACCAACGCTCCCAGTCATTGGCCTTCAGGCCATTACCTTCGTAGACATCTACGAAAATTTCCTCATTATGACCAGCCTCCAAGGCATGGGTAAACAGATCATAATAGTTTTTTTCCGCTTCATCAAAATTCGCCGCACCAGTTCCGTAAAGTGAGAAACCTCCATTGTCAATGATGTCTTTAGAAGCATCATATGATAGCTGCCAGTATTTGTCGGGGTTGCTTATACCCAGCAGTCCACTGAGCTCGGATTCACCAAACTCGCCAACACTGCCGGCATACATCATCGCCCTGCTTTTAAGTGACAGGGCGGCCCATTTGCTCACTCTACCCCTGATAGCCGCTTTATCATCAAGCAACCTTTTAGCTTCATCCAAATCTTCAGTGATAAAATCATAGACCTCTTCCTCGCTATTCCTGGCAACAGCAAGTGCCTCAATATCTTCGCCCAATGACTGAGTATTCTTCAAGATCGGTACACCACCGTAACGTTTAACCATCTGGAAATAAGTCCAGGCCCTCAAAAAGTGTAATTCACCAAGCCTGGTTTCTTTAAACTCATCACCCAATGGGTTTCCATCTGTGCCGAGTTGCTCTATCGCATCGTTGATGTCTCTCACAAGATCGTATTTCCAGAATTCATTGACGCCTCCTGCCCCTGTTCCATTTTCAGAACTGAAGTTTTGTTCAATAAATTGATAACCCGTTGGCCAGGCACCAAATGTTCTGCAATAACCACCAGAAGCCGCATCAACAACGAGTCTGCCGATATCGCTATCGTTACTATTCCCGAGATTATTACCTCCTCTGTAAAACTCACTTCTTCCGTATAAATTGGCCAATCGTACATCAACCAATACTTCATCTATCCAAAGTGCCTCTTCGGTAATTGTATCAAGAGGCCCTCGGCTCAATGGATCTTCACATGCTGATGTCACCACCATTAGTGCAGCCAGCGAAATCATTTTTATATATAAATTTTTCATTGTTTTTTGTCTTAAGTTGAACCTCTTAGAAACCAATATTAACACCCAAACTGACAGTTTTTTGCACCGGATAAATCGCAAAAGAGTTACCCGTCCTGGATTCCGGATCAAATGCAAATAAGTCATTTGCCGTAAGGGTCAACAAATTGTACCCCGCAACAAACACCCTGGCTCTTCTAATACCAACAGGTTCCAGAATAGATTGAGGAACTGTATAACCCAAACTGATCGCCTTAAGTCTCAAATAGCTACCGTCCCTTAGGAAAAGGTCAGCATTTTTGTTATTGTGTGTATTGAGGCCAGCAGAAGTATGTGCAGGTAAAAATCCATCTGTATTCTCTGCACTCCATGTGTTGTCAACAATGTATTGAAATGGTATTTGACCAATACTCATGTTTACATCGTTTTCGAGACCATTTGCGAGATAGTCAATGTTTGCTGCCCCCTGCCAAAGCATGGACAAATCAAATCCCTTGTAATCTGCATCAAAGACAAAACCAAACATAAATTCCGGAATTGGTGGAAGTCCGTTTTGGGCTATGCCCCTTCCAATTACGGTCCTGTCGTCTTCATTGACAAATCCATCTCCGTTAAAGTCTATGTATTTAATATCGCCAACTTGCGGCTCAGGAATTCCTCCATCATATTCTACCCCATCATTGTCAATTTCCTGCTGGTTTTGGTAAAGACCATCTGATTTATATCCGAAGATACGGTTAGTCCATTGTCCGGTTTTTTTATTGATCCTTTCATCATTGGGATTGTCTTCATTAAATTCCCTATCAGGAAAATCTACCCATTTCTCACGTGACCATGTTACGTTTCCAGACACCTTAAAATTCAAATCACCGATACTGTTATCGTGACTCAATACTATTTCAAACCCTCGGTTGTCACGGTCCTCAATGTTCTGTCTTGGTAATTGCCCACCAAAGGTTGACGGAAGCTGCTGGGTACTTTGTGCCAACAATCCATCCTGATATCTGTAGAAATAATCAAATTCAAAGCCCAGTTTTCCATTGAAGAAAATTGATTCGAAACCAACATTGGTCGTTTTCATGGTGGTCCATGTAATATCCGGGTTTGCTAAACCAAGGGTTGTATAAGTGGATGAAAATACATCACTTCCAAAAATCCATCTTGAATTGTTTGTCAGTGTAAACCCGGTAAGGTAGTCAAACCTGGCTGTGGCATTTGATGAAACCGTTCTATCATCTCCAAGTTCACCATACGAAACCCTCAATTTTAGGAAGTCAAGTGGGTCAAAAGAATCCATAAAAGACTCATTTGAAATCACCCAGCCTGCAGACAATCCAAAAAAGTGTCCCCAGGGATTAGATGGGGCAAATTCAATCGCCGCATCAGCCCTGTATAATGCTTCAAACAGATACTTTTCCTGATAGTTGTAGTTGATTCTACCCAACCAGCTTTTTCTTCCACTTTCGCTTGGCGAATCGCCTACCTCTGCGGCTCCATTGTTCTTTGTTATAAAAAGATATGGCAAACTCTTTGACAAAATTTCGGTAGAGCGTGTATCAATTCTATAAGAGTCGAAAAACCGCGACTCTGCAAGGAAGGTGGCGGCAATTCCATGATTACCAAATTGCTTCTCGTAATTAAGTGAGAATTGGGTGGTAATATTATTACTTTCAATTGAGAAAGTCCTTATTTCATCATTTCTGGATCCAGTCAATACTTCACTTTGCTGGAGGTCTAAGTTGTATTTATATTGATCCCATGGAAATTCAGCGGATCGATTACTCCTGTTGAATGATTGATAGGCCACACGTCCCATGGCTGAAAGACCGTCAACAGGCAAGTCGTAATCCGTAGTGAAAATAAAATTGAATTGTTTACGCTTGTCCTTTTCGAATCCGCCAATGGACTGATCCGAATAAGCCACTGGGTTTTGTCCTAAAGTATTTCGTCCTGTTGCTGTTGTAAGTCCATCAGGATTAACTTCGATGGTAGGATCAGCATACAAAAGAAATCTGAAAAATCCTTCATATCCCCCATCATTACCAGTCGGGTTATCCCTGTCCTCAATCCGATATTTCATATCTAAACCAACTTTTATCCTTTTGGTTATGTTGGCATCAACTGTCAATCCAAAGTTGTATCGCTCAAACTTTCCAGCGCCAGATCTCAGCAAAGAGTTTTGATCTAGCTTACCTATGTTTAAGAAATAGTTCATGTTTTCTGTGCCACCACTGGCGTTGATGTTATGCTGGTATGAAGTAGCATGGTTTTTCAAAAGCTCCTTCTGCCAGTCTGTCCCTCGATATCCAAATTCAGTCCCTTGTTTCAGCTTCTGCACTGCTTCATCGGAAAACGTTAATTCACTGTCATTGATACCTTCAGCCTTTTCTATGCTATTTAAAAATTGAGCTATTCCTCCCGGGCTGGCCGTTGGTGGCAAATACGTTGGTGAATGCATATTGTAGTTTCCAGAATAGTTGACCTGTGGGGCTGAATTTCTTTTTCCACGTTTGGTGGTTACCAGGATCACGCCGTTTCCTGCCTGGGCACCATAGATGGCGGCAGCTGCATCTTTTAGGATGGTAATCGACTCAATTTCATTGGGATCAAGCTGTTGAAAATCTCTTGGAATGCCATCAACAATTACCAGGGCCTTTCCAAAACCCCGGATACTGATATCAGCCAAATCGTTACCTGGCTCTCCGGAATTGTTCGTTACCACTAGGCCAGGTAATCTACCTGCAAGATTTTGAGTGACATTCGTAACAGGCGTAGAAGTTAAGTCCTGGGATTTTACAGTCGCAAGCGATCCGGTCACATGGCTTTTCTTTTGCGTACCATAGCCGACTACCACCACTTCTTCCAGTTGTTCGGCATCCAATTCCATCTGGATGTCGATGGTAGATTGGCCTGCCAAAGGTATTTCCATAGTCCTGTACCCAACGAAGGAAACTACGAGTGTGGCATTTTCGGGCAAATTCAGTTTGTACAGCCCATTCAGATCAGTTGTAGTACCATTGGTGGTGCCTTTTTCAATCACTGATGCCCCAGGCAACCCCTCACCATTTTCATCTGTTACCTTGCCTGAAATTTCCACATTGGCCAGGGTTCCGTCGTATTCCAACACTTTTACATTGTCATCTGTTGACTTGGAAACATGAATGGTTTCGTTGACCCTGCGGAATTTGAGGTTGGTTGCCTTGCCGATCTCCAACAGGATATCAGCCAGAGAAGTTTCACCGGAATTGAAGCCTTGGATTCTTTTGTTGCCAATAGCGTTTCTTTTGTACGAAAAGGTGAATTCCGTCTCGTTTTCAATCTTATCAAAGGCCTCTTGTATCTTCGATCCGTTGAGGTCTATGTTCAGGAAAACGTTTTTAATGCTGTTTTGTCCTTCCACTTCCCTGGCGGTGATCACGGAAAACAACAAAACCTGAAGAACCATGCCCAAAAGCGCGTACTTCGACATAATAATTATTTTATTTAGTAATTTTGTCATCATTATTCTAATGTTTGGTAATGAGTTATCAAATAATTTAGAAATGTAAAACATGATGCTGCCAGCCATTCCCCAATGTTTGTTCAGCATCATGTTTGTTTTTAGCTCGTGTTTATTTTCATAATAGTCTGTTAGTTTATAGTTACTACTTTATTATTTATTTCAAATTTAAACCCGAAGACAAAGCTGATTCCCTGTAGTACCTCTTCGAGGGATTTGTTGTCAAACGAGCCCGTATAGTCTTTTTCGGTATTCAGTTTTTTGTCAATGACAAAAGTCACCCCATACCATTTCACCAACTCTGAAGTGATCTCGTGGATGTCCTTATTGTTAAAATAAAGGATGCCGTCTTTCCAGGCCATTTCCTGTAGTGGATTGTAAGAAGTTTTGATCAGGCTTTCAGATTTGTTAGAGTAGATGGCCATTTCTTTGGGCAGCAAGGTTAGTTGTGCTTTCCCTTCCTTTTGTCCGGTGGTGCCTACTGCTACTTTGCCGGTGGCTACAGCCACACTGATGTTGTTGGCATTGGGATAAGCTTTGATATTGAAACTGGTGCCGAGCACCTGGGTTTTTATATTGCCAGAAGTAATGACAAAAGGCCTTGATGGATCTTTTGATACCTCAAAAAACGCTTCCCCTTCCAATTCAATCGTTCTTTCGGAATTAGAAAATGTTTCAGGAAAAACCAGTTTACTGTTTGAATTTAGTTTGATGCGTGTCCCATCGGTGAGGGTAATGGTCGATTTTTGGCCTACCGGACAAATCTTTTCCACCATTACTACATGATCAGAAGGAAGACTGCCTTCATCCCTCAAAAAACCAGGGTATAGACTATTCAATGCAACGGCAGCCACCAGGCCAGCTACCACCGCTGCGGCCGCTATTTTGTACAAAACAGAGGAGGACTTGTAAAATGGCTTTTCCCCGGACTGGGACGTGTGCTGGTCTATCCTGTTCCAAAGACTTTTTATTTCAGTGCTGGTTGGTTGTGGTTCTTCCACCCCCATGGCCAGCAAAAGGGCACGTGCCTTTGCTACTTCAGATTGCCTGTTGGGATTGTTTTTTACCCAGTTTTCCCAGTATTTTTCACTTTCGCGATCGTTCTGCCTCACCCAGCTGACAAACCCTGGGGCCTCACACAATTCCTCCGCGTTGTAATTAGAGTACATATTATTGTCCGTTTAAGTATGAAACATACCGTGACTAATGATATAAATACCAACCCGTATTTTTTGTACCCTTGTTTTTTGAAAAAAAATAAAAAAAGTTTCCAGCAGACCTTAATCCCAATTGAAATCCAGGGAGTCCTGGGCCAGAAGGCCAAAGATCAATAGCAGTTGTAAGAATTGCTTTCGGAGCAATTTGAGGGTTTTGAACATAAGGTTTCTGGCGGATTGATAGCTGATCGCCATGATGCCTGCTATCTCCTCATAGTTCAATTCGCAGTGGTACCTTAAATAGACAACCTCCTGTTGCTTGATTGTCAGCTTGTTCAATTCATCAGAAAGTCTTTTGATTTTCCCCTCGTCATCCTGGGTCATGATGAGCTTTTCTTCCGGATTGTATTCCATATGAAAATCATACTCTTCTATTTCAAAGTTGCGATCTATCCTGATATGGTTTTTAGAGGTGGCCCGTATCATCCTTCTTCGCAGTGCAGTAAGTATATATGGCTTTATGGCATCCGTATCGCCAATTACAAAACGCCTTTCCCACAACGTAAGAAACACTTCCTGAATACAATCCTCAATTAATCCCCTGTCATTGCTGAATTTATGACCGTACCGATAAAGCACTTCGATGTTTTGATTGTAAATGTATTCCAGCGCGGTTTTGTCATCCCCCTTTAGCTTTTGCCATACCTCAGCATCAGACATCTTGCCTGTTTGAGGAGTTGTGATATGTGGGTTGGCAGCCATGTTTAGAGAAATGGGTAGCCAAAGTTAATACATTTTCATTCGCAATGGATGAATGCGGTGTTCTTAGGACAATTGTTGGGTGATATGGGTGTTTGTTTGCTTTGTGTGATATGAGTAGAAAACCATGCTAATGTCATAGTGCATAATGGGGAGTTTTTCACCTGCCATGCAATAGAATCTGAATCTGGAAAAAGATGGGTGCAAACTATCAAGCCTTTGTCGATTTTAATTTAAGTATTTCAAGACATCCCACGGAATATTTTGACCTAATTTAATTAGCTTTGCGCTCAAATAAGCTGCCCTTTGAGGGTTGCAGGGTTACAATTTACAATTTAAAAAAAACTACAATGGCATTTGATTTAGATATGATTAAGGCCGTCTATGAATCAATAGGCGAAAGGGTCAACAAAGCGAAAGAACTGACGGGCAAACCATTGACCCTGGCAGAAAAGATTTTGTATTCACATTTATCTCAAGGAATGCCAACCGAAACCTACGAAAGGGGAAACTCCTATGTTGACTTTGCACCGGACAGGATAGCGTGTCAGGATGCAACAGCACAAATGGCGTTGCTTCAGTTTATGCAGGCTGGAAAGAAAAAAGTGGCTGTGCCCACCACCGTTCACTGTGATCACCTGATACAGGCGAAAATTGGAGCTGCTGCCGACCTCCAGAGTGCTATCAATTCAAGCAATGAAGTGTTCAACTTTCTGGAATCGGTATCCAACAAATATGGAATCGGCTTTTGGAAGCCCGGAGCGGGTATCATCCATCAGGTAGTATTGGAAAACTACGCTTTCCCCGGAGGAATGATGATAGGAACAGATTCCCATACAGTAAATGCCGGTGGACTTGGAATGGTAGCTATTGGTGTAGGAGGGGCAGATGCTGTTGACGTAATGGCCGATATGCCGTGGGAATTGAAATTTCCAAAGTTGATAGGTGTAAAACTAACAGGAAAGCTCAATGGCTGGGCATCACCTAAGGACGTTATCTTAAAAGTAGCTGGAATCCTTACTGTAAAAGGAGGTACAGGAGCAATCGTAGAATACTTTGGTGAGGGGGCAAAAAACCTTTCTTGTACTGGAAAAGGCACCATCTGTAACATGGGTGCTGAAATAGGGGCCACCACTTCCACCTTTGGATACGACGAGTCTATGGAGAGGTATTTGAGGGCAACCGAGAGGAGTGCAGTGGCTGATTTAGCAAATGAAGTGAAGGAGCACCTGACCGGCGACCCGGAAGCTTATGCCAATCCTGAAAAATATTTTGATCAGGTGATAGAAATTGACCTTTCCACACTTGAGCCACATGTCAATGGTCCTTTCACACCAGATTTGGCCACTCCAATTTCACAAATGGATGAAAAAGCCGAAGCAAACGGCTGGCCTACCAAGGTTGAGTGGGGGTTGATCGGTTCTTGTACCAACTCTTCTTATGAAGACATGTCCAGGGCTGCATCTATTGCCCAGCAAGCCATTGATAAAGGTCTAAAGCCTGCGGCAGAGTTCGGTATCAACCCTGGGTCAGAGCAGGTAAGGTTTACTATCGAAAGGGACGGCATCATTGACACCTTCGAAAAGATCGGCACCAAAGTATTTACCAACGCCTGTGGGCCATGTATTGGCCAATGGGACAGGGCTGGTGCTGAAAAAGGAGAAAAAAATACCATCGTGCACTCTTTCAACAGAAACTTTGCAAAAAGGGCCGACGGCAACCCAAATACACACGCTTTTGTAACGTCACCGGAAATGGTAGCGGCCATAGCGATATCTGGGAAATTGGGTTTCAACCCAATAACTGACACACTGACCAATGACAAAGGTGAGCAGGTAAAGCTGGATCCCCCAACTGGGTGGGAGTTGCCTCCAAAAGGATTTGATGTAGAGGATGCCGGGTACAAGGAGCCCGCCAAAGATGGATCAGGCGTGGAAGTCGTAGTAGATGGAGAATCGAAAAGGTTACAACTGCTGGAACCGTTCAAACCCTGGAATGGCGAGAACATATCTGGTGCCAAGTTACTGATCAAAGCAAAAGGAAAATGTACCACAGACCATATTTCTATGGCTGGTCCATGGTTGAGGTTTAGGGGACACCTGGACAACATCGCCAACAATACCCTGACAGGTGCTGTGAATGCTTTTAACGATGCTACCGATAAAGTAAAAAACCAATTGTCAGGAGAGTATGGAGCTGTTCCGGATACACAACGGGCTTATAAAGCTGCTGGTGTACCTTCAATAGTGGTAGGCGATCACAACTACGGTGAGGGTTCGTCTCGTGAACATGCGGCTATGCAGCCAAGGCATCTGGGAGTAGTGGCAGTACTGGTGAAGTCTTTCGCCAGGATACACGAAACCAACCTGAAGAAACAGGGAATGCTGGCCTTGACTTTTGCCGATGAAGCTGATTATGACAAAATCCAGGAAGACGACACCTTCGATTTTACTGATTTGACATCTTTTGCCCAGGGCAAACCATTGACACTGGTAGCAAACCATGCCGATGGTTCTTCTGATACCATTGTAGTGAACCATACCTACAATGATGGACAAATTGGATGGTTCAAAGCAGGGTCTGCCTTGAATTTGATAAAACAACAAAACAACGCTTGATTCGAGCATTGAATTAGGAAATTAGAAAAAGAGCGGCCCTGGTCGCTCTTTTTTTTGATCAAACCCGGCACTTTGCTGTGAGACTGGTTTGAAAAGCGGTACCATGGTGATTGTGGAAATTACGGTGAGGTAGATGGCATCCAGGCGATTCCGGCACCAAGTTAAGGTAGGGACATCACATATAATATACTCCCCCGAATTGAAACCGCTTGTCCCAAATTTTTTAAATTGCCTTATATTTTCTTTTTTTAAAAGTGGTGGATCAAGTACCACCTGGCACCAATTGTCTTTCCGGGGGCTGTAAAATCAGCGTTTGGGAAGCCTGCCCAACGAAAAAACAATGATTAGAAGAGCAATCCTTATAGGTGTTGTTGCAATTGTGTGCATGCATGGGCTTTTTGCACAGGGCAATCAGCTGAAAAGTGCCCAGCAATTGACCATTTCAGAGGGATTGGCCCACAATGGGGTTACTTCTATTATCGAAGATTCGCGGGGCTATATATGGATTGGTACATACGATGGCCTCAACCGGTACGATGGATATGCCTTCACAATATTTAAGAATACCGTCGATAAGGATATCTTGTTGAGCAATCGGGTCAGGGCGATAAACGAAGATCAGAACGGGGATTTGTGGATTGGTACAGATGAAGGGATTTCGAAATACGACTATTCCAGGCAAAGCTTTCAGAATATCTATTCCAATAAGTTGCTGAAGAAGGCCATGACAGGGCCTATCATAAGAAAAATATTGACTGAAGGTGACGATGGTACCATTCTCTGCGCAACGGAGGGTGAGGGCCTGCTGTTATTCAATAGCGACGGTGCTTTTTCGCACCAGAGCATCCCCAACAAAGTAAGTGACGAACGGGTGCATTTTTTTGATGGGAAAAGGCTGGATCAGGACTACTACGTGTTTTCCACATCCATCGGTTTGTTGTTGTATCATTTGCCATCGTCCTCTTTCAAAAAAGTATTGGGAAATGAAATCTCATCGAGTACAGCCCTGCTGGAAGTTAAAAAAGGAACAATACTTGTTGCGTTGAACAATGGTTTAGCTGCTATCAATTACAGCACAGCTCAGAATGGTTCCGTCTTTACCCTGAATGCACGTTTGCTTGAAGCATATACTTTTAACGGCTTGTCCATAGATAAATTAGGCAACCTGTGGTTGTCTATGCTGAACAACGGCCTGTTGCACCTGGAAAATGTGGAGGCCCTTTTGAATGAGGGCACAGCCCGGCGCTCATCTTTTATGGAAGGGCCTGGCAGGCTAAGGGCCAGTTGCGTGTACACTACTTCCAGATACGGCTGCTGGTTTGGCAGTTTTGACAAAGGGTTGTTTCGGTTTACCTTAAAAGAGAACCCTTTCAGGCATTTCAAGATGGAAAAGGACATGAAATATGCCCTGGCTTCCAACAACATCACCAGGTTTTCCAAATGGGACGACAAACGAGTGTATATCAGTGCCAGCCGGGGTGGTTTTGGGTTGTTCAATACAGAGGAAAAGCAATTTGAACCACTCCCCTTTGACATACCAGAGAGCTTGCGTCTTCGCACCGGTTTTGTATTTGTTGATTCCAGAAAGGACTTATGGCTGAGAGTAGTAGCTTCCGGGCTATATAGGATTAGAAAGGGTAGCACAAAGATGGAGAAAATTGGAGGGGATAGCTATCCAAATATCGACCACACGGTATCTAGGACCATTATCGAAGATGGGTTAGGCAACATATGGGTAGGTGGTGTAAGTAATGTGATAAAGATTTCACTTGATGCCACTGCCAACGTAACCAACATTGAATCCCTGAACCAAAATCCATATTTTCAGGCAAACCCAATTTCGCTGGTGCGAACTATTTTTTATGATTCCCTATTGGGCTTTACCTGGATAGGTACCGATGCGGATGGTTTATTTCGGATGAAAAATAAAGCCGATCGCCCACTGAAAGATTGGGATGTTGAGCAATTTGTGAAAGATAAAAATGATCCATTGTCTATTTCCAGCAATTTCGTGACCAACATCGTGCGCCTTCCCAATCAGGAACTTTGGCTTGGTACAGAAGGTGGGGGAATTTGCAAAGTACTGAATGCAGACAAAACCCCAGGATTTGAGTCTTTCTCAGAAAAACAGGGATTGTCCAATAATGTGGTCAAAAGTATTGTGGTAGATGGAACAGACCTGTGGGTATCTACCAACAAAGGGCTCAATAAGTTTGAAACTGACAACAGCAGGTTTACCCGTTTTCATAAGGCTGATGGCCTGTTGTATGAAGATTTTTTCTATTCGTCAGAGTACCTCGAAAATGGATATATACTGATGTCGAGTGAGGAAGGATTTTGTTACTTCAAACCCAAAGACCTGCCGGATGAGGAGCCCTTGCCCAACCTTGTGATGAGTGATTTTTCACTTTATAATAAAATTATATTGCCTGAAGATTCAGTTGCAGGGAGGGTTTTGTTGGGTCAAAACCTCTCCCTTACAGAATCGATCGAACTCAGGCATGATGAGAATGTATTTTCCATCCAATTGACTTCCCTTCATTATTCCAATCCGGAAAATCGTTACCTGAAGTACCAGCTATGGCCACTGAACAAAGAATGGGTGGAGGTACCCTCTAGTCAGCGCAGCATTTACTATAGTGGGCTGCAGCCCGGCGACTATGAACTCAGGGCCATGGCATCCAATTCACTCAACCAGTGGACCGGCCAGCAGACATTGAAGATTTCCATAGCACCACCGTTTTGGAAAACAAAACTGGCCTATTTTATTTATGTTGTGCTTATAGGCTTGTTGATCTATGTGGTCATGTATTTTATACTTAAAATACAGTCCCTCCGACACAATATTGAAATAGAACAATTGGAAAAGGACACGGAAAAGAAAATCAGTGCGGCCAAACTCCGGTTCTTCTCCAATATTTCCCATGAAATAAAAACACCTCTGACCCTGATTTCCGGCCCCATAGCCTTTTTGGTGGAAAGGTTTAAGTCTAATACCGATGTGCAGGAGAAACTTCAATTGGTACAACGCCAATCCAAAAAAATTTCGCAATTGGTAGATCAGGTCCACGATTTCCAAAGGGCAGATGCCAACAAATTGAAGCTGAACCCGTCCCACTTTTGTTTCGATCATTTCATCGAAGAGTTAATAGCCGATTTTGATTTCATAGCCCGAAACGATCAAAAAAAACTCGAACTCAAGGGAAGTACGGAGAAAATATATGTTTCTGCCGATAAGGACAAACTTGAAAAAATATTCAACAACCTGCTGAGCAATGCTTTCAAATTCACGCAGGCCAACGACTCCATCACGGTAGGATACAGGAGGGAAAACAAAGACCTGATAGTGGTGGTAAAGGATACTGGTCGGGGAATAGATGGTGAAGACCTGCCATTGATTTTTGAGCGCTTTTATCAATCCAATAAGAAACACAGTTCCTACACCGGGGGATCGGGTATAGGCCTGGCATTTTCAAAGCGACTGGTCGAAATGCACTATGGGTATATCGGGGCACAGAGCGAGGTTGGCAAGGGAACATCTATAGAAGTAAGGCTGCCGGTAATAAGGACCTGGTCCACCAACAACCAGGCGGAAAAAGAACAGGAAATCCTGTTGATGGAAAAAGAAATGGTGGATGTACAGCCGACCAGGGAAGAAATCAACATCGCTTATATCAAAGTAGATGGTGCGTATGCTGAGTCTAAAATATTTTTCGCCGAAGACAATACCGACATGCGAAAGTTTGTATCAGGTGTATTGTCCAATTTTTTCAGGGTAGAAACATTTGCCAATGGGGCCGAATGCCTCCGGGCTATGGAAGAAGAATGGCCTGATCTGGTGTTGAGTGATGTGCTCATGCCAGAGCTGAACGGCTTTGAGCTGTGCAAGTGTGTGAAATCTGACATTAAAACAAGCCATATTCCGGTGGTCTTGCTTACGGCCTGCACCGCTACCGACGACCACATACAGGGGCTCAACGAAGGAGCTGATGCCTACATCAAAAAACCATTTGAGGTACAACACCTTGTTTCTAAAATTGAATCATTGCTTCGCATCAGGCAGCAACTGAAAGCACGGTTTCAAATAGACCTGCCACTCACCCTGGAAAACGACCAGAACAACGGCAATGACCATGCATTTTTGGAAAAACTATACAGCCTGATGGCCGAGAACCTCGACAACCAGGAACTGGACTTGAACAGCTTTGCAAGGGAATTGTACCTCAACCGAACCCATTTTTATCAGAAGGTAAAAGCATTGACAGACCAGACACCTTTTGAGTTGTTGAAAATGTACCGATTGAAAAAAGCCGCAGAGTTTCTGGTACAGAAGCAGGTGTCTGTAAAAGAGGTGTATATGATGACCGGCTTTAAAAGCCGGACCCACTTTGCCAAATTGTTCAAGGAAAAATACGGCGCTACACCTGGAAAGTACGCCGAAGAGATGGAGAAAAAATATTCCGAAGAAACAGCACCATGAGCGGCGGGCCGGTCGGGTTTTGGAAAAGAAATTGGCCCTTACAGCAATCAGCCAAACACCAAGGCATATTCCTTTAGAAAAGTAACCTGGGATAGAATAAACTGAGGAAGACATCAATTAAATTCTCAGATACAGGCTTTAGTATAAAGCGGGCTTAATTACCGACTAATTTCAAACCGGTTAATCAAGCTTATGAGCCATCGCTATTTTCATTTTTTGCTGACCATTCTTTTCATCTACTGTGCAGTTACTCATTTGGAGGCACAAACAATGGGTGCAGGAGCCAACTTGCTAAACGAGGACTATTTCGGGTTTGAAAAAGGTTCAGATGCCTGGACTTTCGAAAAAGCTGCAAATTGGTCATTGAGCACCGCGCAGGTGGCAAGCGGTCAGGGCAGTTTAAAATTTAGCAGACAAACCAAGGAAGACCAGGCTGCACTCTATAGCATAGAGACGGAATATACCATAATGAAAGTGCGAAATGCTAAAAACGGTAATGGTAGCTATATAGTGGCCAGTACCTATGAAGGAACACTGCTGAGAGTGGCGTATGACGGGGGCATTTTATGGAAAAACCAACTGTCGGGTTTTATGAACCATGACCTGTGGTGTGAAGACATTACTGGTGATGGAAATGACGAAATCCTGGTAGCCAATGCAGACGGTACAGTTTATTGCCTGAACGACAAGGGAAAATTGATGTGGGAATTTAGCCAAAACGAAGCACCCATGTACGCAGTGTGTGTGGTTAAGAAGGAAAACAAATCCTATGTGGTGTGCGGGGGATTTGACAAAAGCATGTACTATGTGTCATCAGAAGGGGCATTGGAGAAAGAAATAAAATCATCCAACTATTCCGTGGAAAAGCCCTGGGGTTCGGGGATTATCCCTGAAAAGTTCGTGCACAATGCCAATTTCATCAGACGGATAACCAGGGCCGATGGATCGCATGTGCTGGCGGTAAACGGCTCCAACAACCACATGCAGGTGAAAGGGTCTATTTACCTTTTTGAGGTGCTGGCTGACAAACCGTTCGCTACCACCAAGATAGAAGCACCCACTGTGTTGGGTGATTTCCGTGTGGTGGACCCTGATAAAGATGGCACCCAGGAAATCCTCCTTGGTACATCTGGGCACCAAAACGAAGCAGGGTTGGTCAGGTTTGATCCACAAAGCGGGACGATGCAGACTTATAAATTTGAAAAACTCGGATTTGGGTATTCTGTTGTTCAGTCGGAGGCCATACCGGATGGCAATAGCTTCAGGTACCTGGTATTGGTCGGTCGCAGGATTTTTCTGCTTTCACCAGACCTGGCCCCCTCCAGCGCTGAGGAGCTCCTTAGTAGGTATTCTTTCAATGATATGTGGAAGGATACAGAAAATGGAAAGATCATACTGGCCAGCAGCCAGAGCGGGGGAAGTTGCATCCATGTGGTTGATACCCAAAATCCCGAATGGAAAGAATTATATAAGGACCTGACACCTCCCGGAAAGATCAAAAAAATACTGGACAATACGGCGGAAGCTCGCACTTATTTGAGTGGTTTTACCAAGCCGTCATGGCAAAGAAATACCCTGCCGGTATATTTTATGACAGAGAGTTTTCCAACAGCCTTATCACAAAATGTTGCCAATGATATTTCTGAAAACTACCAAAGTCCTTTGTTTTTGGGAGGAAAGCACATGCCAAGGGTAGAAAACTGGGACAGGTCTTCAATGACCAATGAAAAGTACAGGAATAAAAGGGATCGCCGCAAAAAGTACGAATTGAGCCAGGCAGAGGTACTTGACCTGGTTTTGCCCTGGTATCAGGATGTGCCAGGCATAGCCTATTGGGGTGGGCATGGCAATGATCCCTATATGTTCAGCCTGGAAACTACTAAAAAGGTATTGGATGGTGCAAATGGAAAAAAGACCGTGCTTATATATCCTGAGCTTGAAGACCATACAGAAGATTTTGCCTGGGTGTTGAACGACCTGATTTATCCACTGGCCGAACATGCCAAAGAAAAAAATGGAAACATTTTTGTCCGGACAAAGCACGCCTTTTGGCAATCCAACATCTATTTGCCCATGTGGTCGCGGTTGATGTCCGGGGAGTTTGCTGATGTATTTGTTCCCTCAATGGAAGAAACTACGGACAAGTCTATGGAGCTTAGCGTTGCTGGCCGCATAGGGATTTGGGCCAGTGGGGCTGTCAGCAGTTGGGGGTCGCGCAGTGTGCCTGACAATCCCAGTTTTGACAGATCGAGGCAGTTTAGCCACCAGCGCCTTCCCAACCACTTTTTGAGGCACATGGTTTACAATATATCCTACGGGGCACAGTATATCAATAATTTCGCTGTTGACCAGGATTACATGAGCCTGCTTTGGGAACTTATAGCCAAAGGGGCTTTATACGTACCCGAATCCCACGAAATAGTGAGCTTTTCGCCTGTTCACCTGAGCATGTTAGAGCCGGATGAACACTATGTCAATGAAGCCAGCAATGTAAAATGGACTACTTTCTACGACCAGGAATTTGAAGCCAAAAACCCTTTCGTGTTCAGTCGGCTGAACGGAACATGGCCTGCCGCTCCGGTAACTACCTGGGACTTTTCCCATTATGCCGCCGGGGTGAAAGATCGCAGGCAAAATTTCTTACCTCCTTATGAAAACGGATTGGTACTGATCACACCACCACAAAATGGGGCAAATGCCGCTAACAAACCATTAAGTGGTGCCTTGAAAGACAGGCTACATCCTTTGTACAAGGATATATTAAAAGAATACTATACCGATGGGCGCTATTACTACTCATCGGATGGCGCTCAAAAGTATGGTGCAGACCAGTATGCCACTACCATCGCTACGGACATAGGGAATAGTGCCTCCTTGCTGCCACTTACCGTTACCGGTGAGGTAGCATGGGTCGCTGCACAGACAGATCCTACACATCTGCGCCTTACGATCATAGACGGAGGATACCTCAACCCCAATGACAGAAAAGCTACTGTGCATTTCCATACAGTATCCCCAGTTTCGGTCAGGGATGTGCTGGACAATAAGAACTTTCCTGTAGTGAACAAGGCCACCTCCATCGACATTCCTTGTGGGTTGTTTAGATTTTTGGATATTACACTGGACAAACAATTGGATTAGGTCTTTATTGTAAAAGAAAAACTTAAAATCGCATGCTTAAATTTTTACTTAGTTTTGTCCTTTTAGCCACTCTTCATTTTGGCTTCAACTGTGGACCGGCCAAGGGACAGGAATCAGACTACCTCGAGACCCTGGAGGAGGCCCACTTGAACCTGGAGGCGGGGGAGTATGATTTGAGTCTTAAATTTTGGATTGATCCATCGGCAACCCTATCCGGATGCTATACCTACATAGAGGATCAGTGGCGTGCATTCAAGTGGGATTTTGGGTCAGTAGTTAAAGGCGAATGGGTGGAGCTTTCACAAAGGCTCATTTTGGATGCACCTGTGTCCGGTTCCAGGTTTATCATCCATGTTCCAGCCAGTTTGGGCAATGGTGATTTATATATTGATGATATTGCCATCAGGGAAGTAGAGGAGGAAATACCTACCAGTGTAGATCATGGTGGTGAACAGTTTGCCATCTATCCAAACCCTGCATCCGGTGTGCTCAATGTAAAATCCACTGTGAAGGTGCAAATTTCGGTTTATAGCACCTCTGGCGTATTGGTACATCAAGGTGCAGTTGATGCTGGTAATAGTGTGGTCATGTTGGGGCACGTACCGGCTGGCATGTACGTACTCAAAATGGCAGATGGCAAGTCGGTATTCAGTAAAAAAGTGAGAATAAATTAGAACCAGCGTTTTGATAGCCAGGAACAAAGACATAAAAAAGCTGCTCGACAGCATGAAATTGTCCTCGGATGAAAAGGCATTTGAGGAAATATTTCATTTGTTCAACTCCTGGTTGCTGGCAGTTTCTGTGGCCATCATACGAAACAAAGAAGCTGCGGAAGAAATTGTAGAAGATATTTTTTATGAATTGTGGCAGGACAGGGAAAACCTGGGCCATATAGTCAGCCTTGAATCCTATTTGTATGTAGCCGTCAAAAACAGGTCGCTGGATTACTACCGCAAGCATTCCAGGCATCATTTTATAGAATTTGATGGCCTCAATGACATAAAGTACAACATTTCCCCGGAGGACATTTATGTCTTTACCGAATTAAAAGAGTGTATTGAGGCGGCTGTACAAAAGTTGCCACCGAAATGTTCCCAGATTTTCAGGTCAGTGAAGCTGGAGGGCAATTCTTATAAGAAAACTGCGGCTATTTTCAACATCACGCCTAAAACAGTCGAAAACCAGCTGGCCATAGCCATTAAAAGGGTGGTGCTGGAGTTGGACGCACATCTCAACGACCGATCCGAATTGGATCAGGAAGACAAAAAAAGGTCATTCCTCTACAGCCTTCTATTCTAACTACTTCATGTGGGATGCGTTCATTTTGCACTCCCGAAAAACAAAAAACTCATATAATTTTTTCGTTAGAAACACCATTCATAATGGCGTTCTGAGGTGTTTTTTCAAATAATGTAAAATTATTCGAAAATTTTTTGGGGGATTTTCGATACAATTTTCGTCCCTATTTCGACTAGCGTCAACAACATGCAAAAAGAAGCGATATACGGGATCATAGTAAGGGATTTGACAGGAAACGCCCAAAGCGGAGATGTCGAATTGCTCCAAAACTGGTTGGATGAGGATGAAACAAACCACACCATTTATAAAAACATAAGACAGTACTTCTTTGAGGACTCAGGAGCGGAGAAACCCGCCAGGTCTTTTGACAGCTTGAAGGCCAGAATAAAGACCGGGGAATCGAAAACCTTTACAATAGCGCCAGCTATCGACCTTCAGAAGAAAAAGGGATTGGGCATAAAGCCATGGATGAAATATGCAGCGGCACTATTGGCTGCCATAGGCATACTGTGGTCTGTTTTTCAGTTGCAGCAGCATAAGCCTGCCACCCCTGCATTGACCGTGATAGAAAAGATAAACCCTGTAGGCAGAAAATCTACCTTTGCCCTACCAGATGGCACCAAAGTCAATTTAAACGCTGACAGCCGGCTGACTTTTACAGAAGACAATTTGAACCACCGGAGAATTGTTCACTTGTATGGAGAGGCATTTTTCGAAGTTGCAGAGGATAAAAACAAACCGTTTCATGTGATATCAGGCGATATTTCCACTACGGCCCTGGGTACGGCTTTCAACGTAAGGGCCTATCCCGGCGACAGTTATGTGAAAGTGTATTTGGTGGAAGGAAAAGTGGGTGTTGAGCATGTTTCTGAAAAGTCGAGTGGCCTGATCCTCAACCCTGGTCTTGGGGCATTGTACGAATACAAAAGCAGAAGTATCAAGGAAATAAAACAAGACCAGGGGCTTGAGTTGGCCTGGCGGGAAGGCATAATAGTATTTGACAATTCCACTTTCGAAGCAGTGGTAAGCAAACTGGAGCGCTGGTATGGAGTGAAAATAACGGTAACCAATCCGGAAAAATCAGGCGAGTGGAATTACAGCGGAAAGTTTAAAAAGGAATCCCTTGAAAACGTCTTGTCCACCATAGGGCATGTCAAGGGTTTCAGGTTTGAGATAGAAAACAAAAGAGCAACTATAACATTCTAAAACTAAACGAATCATGCACTCCTACAATAGCACATAGCACAGATGGGTCTTTTTATAAAAAAGGTCCCCACAAAAAAAGCCGATAACTAGGTTACCGGCTCACATGCTTTTGGGTACGAAAACATTGGCGAATGCGGCTCATACCCATCAGGTTAAAAGATTTTCAACTCTTAACACTACAAAAATATGAAATTAAAAATATTACAGGGAATTCTTATGCTTTCCAAGTACGTTGTATATGGCATATTTATCCAGGTTTTGTTGATAAACCTGCTACTGGCAGACAGTACAAACGCACAAAAAGCGCTAAGCGTAAAAGAAGTAGATATTTCTATTCTGGAAGAAAATTCCAATGTCAAAAAACTTTTTGAGGCACTGGAAAAAATGACTGACTTCAACGTCCACTATGACAAAGTTGAGCTAGGTAAAAAGTTAAAAAGGACTGTGACATTATCCTCAGGACAAATGAGGGTGAGCGATTTGTTGATAGCCATATCCAGGCAGGCCAATGTCAAGTTCAAACAGGTAAACCGTGATATAAGTGTGCTCAACATGGCAGATGAATCCGGGAACAAAGGGGTTGCCCTGGAAATTTTCGCTGATGTAAACATCTCCGGAAAAATTACTGATGAAAACAACGAAGGATTGCCAGGAGCCTCAATCGTGGTGAAAGGAACCGCCAACGGTACCACCACCGATCTGGATGGCAATTTCAAACTAACCGTTCCTGAAGATGCAATCCTGACAGTATCCTATGTGGGCTATGTCAATCAGGATATTGGCATCAACGGAAGGACGACTGTTGATGTACAACTTTCGTTGGATGCCGAGCAATTGGAAGAAATTGTGATAGTGGGCTATGGCACCCAGAAAAAAGTATCCATGACCAACGCCATATCTACGGTGAAGGGCCAGGAGCTGGCCAGACAGTCTTACGGCGATTTGAGAAAGTCCCTACAGGGCCTGGTGCCAGGTCTCACAGTGGTGGACAATGGGGGGCAGCCGGGAGACGCCAATTTTCGCCTCAATATTCGTGGTGTAAGTTCTATCAACAACTCGTCTCCCCTTATTTTGGTAGATAACATCGTTCAGGAAAGCCTTTCTGGCCTGGATCCAAATACCATTGAAAGTGTATCGGTGTTGAAAGATGCGGCATCAACGGCCATTTATGGGTCGCGAGGGGCAAATGGTATCATTTTGATTACCACAAAGAGTGGTTCTAAAGACAAGTTGTCCATTACCTACGATGGTTTTATTGGATTTCAAAAACCAACCATTCTGCCGGAATTCACCGATACTGAAGGCTACATGAGGTTTATGAATACATTGGATGAAAACTCCGGTGGAAAACATGTGGTGAAATATACAGAACAGGAAATCCAGGATTACCTGCAAGCCATGAAAACCGACCCGGACAACAACCCGCCGGTATTCTACGATTGGGATGATGTATTTGTCAAAGCACCTCAGAAAAGTCATTCCCTGACCATCAGCGGTGGGGGAAATGTGGTTACGTCTATGGCCAACCTTTCTGTTTTCGATCAGGATGGAGTTTATCCAAACAGGAATTTCAAGCGCTACCAAATTCGCTCCAACAACAACATAAAACTGGCGGATAGGCTTAGTGGCCATGTCAACCTTTTTGCTTCCCGGGGAGATGTTAAGCGTCCCAATGGAGGGGCTCCATATTATTTTTCCGTACAGGGCTTTGTGCCAAACAGCACACCGTTTAATGGCAGGGTATATGATGCCAATGGGAATTACCTCACCAATGGCAGGGTAAACGTTGGCGTTGAAAGCGACATCAATATTCAGGGGCTCAGGACTGACATCAACGACTTTTTGCAATCGGACCTGGGAATTGACTGGGAGCCGATAGAAGGCCTGAAATATAAGGTGCTATATGCTTTTCAAGCTGGTAACGATCAATCTGAAGGCAATCGACCCAAGTACCAGATACTCAATCCTGATGGTAGTATTTGGGCACAGAACCCACAAAACAGCCTGAGTTCTACAAGGAGGCAATTGACCAGGTCAACCCTGAACCAGGTATTGACCTATGAAAAACAACTGGACAAACACCTGTTTTCTGCTTTGTTGGGATTTTCCGAAGAAGAATACAAAATGAGCACCCTGTCGGTGGGTTCAAGTGATTTTCTTACAAACTCCCTGAGAAACTACAGCTCTACTACCAATGTACTGTCCCAGCAGATAGACAATAGTTTGATAGAATGGGGCTTGCGCTCCTATTTTGGCAGGCTTAGGTACAACTGGGACGACAAATACCTCTTCGAAGTGAGTGCCAGGAATGATGGATCGTCCAGGTTCAGAAAGGAAAACAGGTACACATTGTTTCCCGCCGCATCTGTGGCCTGGCGTGTGTCCAACGAAAGCTTCTGGCAGCCATTGGAGAACGTAATCGACAATTTTAAGATCAGGTACTCCTGGGGAATCAACGGCAACCAAAATGTGGCTCCTTACGAGCGTTTTCCAGCACTCAATATTGTGAACAATGTTGTACTGGGCGAGGAATATGCTACCGGTGTAATCCAGAGGAAAGCTGCAGGCCAAAACATCATTTGGGAAGAAACCAGCCAGCACAACCTGGGCATGGATTTTTCTGTACTCAACAGCAAACTGGAAGGTAGCTTTGATTATTTCGTAAAGGAAACCACCAATATCCTGCTGGAACTGCCGGTGGCAGGTACATTCGGGCTGGATGCTCCCCGTACCAATGCCGGAACGATCAGCAACAAGGGTTGGGAGCTTTCTGCCAATTGGCGCGACAACATAGGAGAAGTGACCTATAACCTTGGGCTTACCTTCGCCAGCGTAACAGATAAAATCACTGATTTTGCAGGATTGCCAAAGGCCATCGTTGGCCACCGAAATGGGTATTATGGCAGGGAAGAAGGCACTTCAGTAGTAGCCGTATATGGCTTGAAAACCGATGGATACTACAATACACAGGCCGAAGTGGACGAAAGTGCAGTTTGGGGCGTAAGGGCCAATATCAACCCTGGCGACATCAAGTATGTGGATATCAACGAAGATGGGGTGATCGACGGATCTGATATAGTGCCAATAGGCGATACCACTCCAAAATATACTTTTGGCCTGAATACCAATGCACAATGGAAAGGTTTTGACCTGTCTATGTTTTGGCAGGGGGCCGCTGATGTGGATACTTATCTGGCGGGTTACCTGACGGAATCCGGCGGATGGGCCAACAGTGCGGTATTGAAACTGGCCACCACCAATTACTGGAAGCAACCTGGGGATGATGATGCCCTGTTGCCATTGCCACAAACCAAACCTAAGGAAAACATAGTGGTGTCCGAGCAGTTCCTGCTCAATGGCGCTTATTTCAGGCTCAAGGCTTTGTCTATTGGGTATTCCCTTCCCGAGAGTATTTTGAGTAAAATAAAGCTGAGCAGGGTAAGGATATATTACAGCGGCAACAATTTGATCACGTTTTCAGGACTTAACAAATGGGGAATTGACCCGGAAGATGCCCCTTATGAGGCTGATTATTTGGGCAACTCCAACCAAGCTGCACGCCATACTTACTATTCTCAGTTGAAATCCCACAATGTGGGTATAACCCTGGGATTTTAAAGATCAATTTGATTAAAGACTAAATATTGAAAATTATGAAATATATAAGATATATAGCAGTCGCCCTGATTGGAGTTGTGCCATTGGCCGGCTGCAACGACGACCTGCTGGATAAGGCGCCCATCACCACCCTGAACCCATCTACTTTTTGGACATCTGAAGATGATGCCATCCTGGCTGTAAATGCCCTCTATGCCTATCTGCCTGGATATGAAGCCATTTCATTCGATAAATATTCGGATATTGCTGTCAGCTCATCAATAGGTGGCAATGACTACATCAGGGGGCAGACGAGCAGCACCGAACCCATGTTTGAAAACGACTGGAACAGAGGATATGATGCCGTGCGGGCAGCCAACTATCTGTTGGAAAATATAGAACTGATTTCCGATATGAATGCCGACCTGAAAAGCAGGATCATAGGGGAAGCCCGGTTCATCAGGGCGCTTCGCTATACCTACCTGGTAGCCCATTTTGGTGATGTGCCTTTCTTTGAAAAAACAATGACGCCCGAAGAAGCGGCTACCATTGGCCTCACTGACAAGGAACTTATATGGGATTTTATTGATGCAGAGCTATCGGATATAGCTTCAGATTTACCGGTAAGCTACGATGAACCTGAAAGGGAACGTATTACCCATGGAGCTGCACTGGCTTTTCATGCCAGGGCTATGCTCTACGCCGGTAGGTTTGCCAAAGCAAGGGATGCGGCAAAGGCAGTCATCGATTTGAATGTATATGAATTGCATGACAACTATGCCGAATTGTTCCAGTATGTTGGGGAAAACAACAAAGAAGTGATACTTCAGCGGGGATATGCCCAGAATATCCTGCCTACCAATTATCCTGATCAGGGGCCCAAGGCAGGGTTCAATGGGGCGGGCAGAACCAGCGTAACGCGTACCCTGGTAGATGAATACGAAACCTCCACGGGCAAGTCCATCACCGCTGGCGATACCGACTGGGACTATTTTGATCCTTACAAAAACCGTGACCCAAGGCTACAGGCCACTGTGTGGTTGCCCGTATTCGGATCCGGTACTTATTCAGACTTCAGATTGAATACCAGTATTCCGTTCGATACACGTCCTGGCCAAAGTGGTGATTCACCCGACTATGTGAATGGCAGTAATGTGGCCACTACCACCGGGTTTATGGTCAAAAAATACCTGGACCCACTGGATGCATCCAACAAGGACAATGGGGGAATAAATTTTATAAATATCCGGTATGCCGATGTGCTGCTGATGTATGCTGAAGCCAAAATAGAATTGGGTGAGATAGATGCTACCGTGGTAGATGCCATCAATGAGGTAAGGCAAAGGGCAAGTGTTAACTTGCCCGCAATCGGCTCGGGCGACCAGGCCACCATGAGGGCTCAGGTGAGACATGAGCGTATGGTCGAGTTGGCCATGGAAGGACTCAGGTTCTACGATATCAGAAGGTGGAAGACCGCACTGGATATCATGCAGGGGCCTATACCTGGAATGGTTTACCTGCCCCTGGGCAATGAGTCAGCCGGGCCGGATACAATAGTGTGGGAGGCCACCGTGAGGACTTATGCGGAGGCAGATTATGAATTTCCCATTCCGTTTAGGGAAACTCAAATCAACCCTAATTTGATAAAATAATAATTTGATAGTTAGTTGATGCAATGAAAATGTGGGAACTTCTTTCCCGCATTTTCTTTTTTAGCACAAACGGCAAACAAATCAGAAATGGGATTGCCTGATACGAAATTTGAACTGATGAAGACATTGCTTGTTACTGATTTGACGATTTTTGGTTTAAGTAAGCTGGATCATGGGTTGATCTGGTACAACCACTGAAAGACAATATGAAAAAAATCCCTACAATCCTGTCGTCATGCGGTTTTATGATGGCCTTGTTTTTATTGGCAATCACCGCCTGCACAGAAAAGGAAGTTCCGGTCAGTAAACCCAACATCATCCTATTTGTTGCCGATGATCATGGCCTGGATGCACTGGGGTGTTATGGGAATCCTGTAATTCAAACCCCCAATCTGGACAAACTGGCAGCAGAAGGGGTACGCTTCAACAATGCCTATTGTACCAGTGCGAGTTGTGCAGCGAGCCGGTCAGTCATTTTAACCGGGAAATACGGACATGCTACAGGTTCTTATGGGCATGTGCACGACTACCATCATTTCAGTACTTACGAAGGGGTACCTTCCTTGCCGGTAATGTTACAAAAAGAAGGCTATACCACAGCCAGAATTGGCAAGTACCACCTGGCACCAGAGCAGGTGTACAAATTTGAAACTGTACTGGAAGCCAACCCGAGAAGTACGGTAGAGATGGCAGAAAAGTGCCAAAAAGTACTTGAATCTGACCAACCGTTTTTTCTTTATTTCTGTACTGACGACCCACACCGTGGGGCACCTTTCAAACCCAAAAACTGGGACACGCCCAATAATTTTGGAAACAAACCAGAAGGCTATCCCGGCGTGAAAACGATCGAATACAACCCGGATGATGTGGTAGTTCCTGACTTTCTCCCCGATACCAGACAGAGCCGGGAAGAGATCGCTCAGTATTATCAGAGCATCTCCCGTATAGACCAGGGGTTTGGCAAACTGATGGACATGCTCCAGGCAAGTGGCAAGGCCAACAATACCATTGTTTTCTATATTTCCGACAATGGTATGGCATTTCCAGGGGCAAAAACTACCGTGTACGAACCAGGAATTAAATTGCCCTGCATAGTTAAAGACCCCATTGCACAAACCAATGGAAGCACCAATGATGCCATGGTATCATGGGTGGATTTAACCCCCACGATTTTGGATATGGCAGGAGCTGATTACAAGGAAAATGACTTTCATGGGCGGTCGTTTAGGAGGATAATCAACGAAGAAAACCCCGAAGGCTGGAATGAGATGAACGCCTCCCATACCTTCCACGAAATCACCATGTATTACCCGATGCGGGTGATACGCAGCGAAAATTACAAGCTGATTTGGAACCTTGCCTGGCGACAGGAATACCCTTTTGCTTCAGATCTATGGGCAGCTTCCACCTGGCAGGGGATTTATAGAAATGAGGAGGAATACTTTGGCAACAGAAAGGTGGAGGACTATATGTTCAGGTCGGAATTCGAATTGTTTGACTTGTCTAAAGATCCGGGAGAGATACAAAATCTGGCCTATGATGAGCAATACAGCGAAACATTAAATTGGCTGAAGGACAAAATGAAGGCTTTTCAAATAAAGACTGCCGACCCATGGCTCATCATGTGGGATCATGACAATTCCATGCAGGGCACTGGCTTGGGCCTCTAATAAATGGAAAGAGCAGGTTTTACAAAATTTTAAAACTGAATACAATGACAACAGAAAAAATCATATCAATACCACAAAACATCACCAGTCAAATTTCACTGCTTTCCAGAAGCATGATTTTGATGCTCGTTTTCTTTGGCAACATCTATGTACAGGCAAAGGAGCCACAACGCCCGAACATCCTATTTATAATAGCGGATGATGCATCTATGAAAAGCCTCGGGGCGTATGGTTCATCCTTCGTCAATACACCAGCAGTGGACAAACTGGCAAAAGAAGGCGCCATTTTCACCAATGCCTTCAACAACAATCCAAAATGTGCCCCGGCCAGGGCATGCATTGTGACGGGAAAATACAGCTGGCAACTGAAGGAAGCCACCAACCACTACCCCCATTTTCCTTCAGAATTCAAATTTTACCCACATTTACTCATGGAAGCCGGCTACCATGTAGGATATACCGGAAAAGGCTGGGGCCCTGGATCTTTTGATGGGCCCCACAATCCTGCCGGGCCCGCATACAATGAGTTTAAACTTGATCCACCCTATAAAGGAATAAGCAACATAGACTATGCTACCAATTTTGAGGCCTTTCTGGACAAGAAAGGCAAGAAAGAGTCATTTTGTTTCTGGCTGGGCACCAAAGAGCCTCATCGGTTTTATGAATTGGATTCCTGGAAAAAGGAAGGCCGGAAATTGGAAGATGCCGAAGTGCCACCATTCTACCCCGACAATGACATTATTCGGGGCGACCTGTTGGATTATGCCCTGGAGGTAGAGTGGTTCGATAAGCACATTGGTCGGGCTGTAGCAATTCTTAAAGACAAAGACCTATTGGAAAACACCCTCATTGTCGTTACCTCGGATCATGGTATGCCTTTTCCAAGGGTGAAAGGGCAACTTTACGAAGAAGGGTTTCATGTACCATTTATAGTTTACTGGAAAGGTAAAGTACAAGCGGGGCGTGTTATTGAAGATTTCATCAGCTTTCCTGATGTGGCCCCAACATTCATGCAGGTCGCTGGTTTGCCAATTCATGAGCAAATGACGGGGAAAAGCTTTTTAGACCTGCTCATGTCCCCCAAGTCCGGCCAGATAGATCCATCGCGTGACCATGTGCTGCTTGGCAAGGAAAGGCATGATGTTGGAAGGGCCAATGAAGATGGTACGGACTTGTCCTACCCTGTCCGTGCCATTCGTAATGAAAAGTACCTGTACGTACATAACATCCAGCCTGAAAGGTGGCCGGTAGGCAATCCTGAATATGGGTACAGGAATTGTGACGGCTCGCCCACCAAGTCTTACCTCACAGGGCTCACAGAACAGGATCGTGATTATCCGTATTTCGAAATGAGCTTTGGCATGCGGCCAGAAGAAGAACTGTACGACCTCCAAAAAGACCCACATTGCATACACAACCTGGCTGTTGAACCTCAATATGCTGCTACTATGAAGGAGTTGAGGGATCAAATGGAAAAGGAACTCACTGCACAAGGTGACCCCAGGACTTTGGGGAATGGGAAGGTGTTCGATCAATATCCATACATGGGAAGGCGTCTCGACTACAAGACCGGCGAGAGGGCAGGCTCTGCTGAAAAGTAAAAGCCCTTGGCTCCCCTCAATCCCGCTTTAAAGACGTTGGTTGGCACTTATTGATGGCATTTTAATTCAAAGAGAAAGCTCAGTACAAGCCTTTTACCCACGAGTACACACCTTTTATTCCTGGATACAGCAATTCGGGCAATCATTCATTTCTTGCATACAAGATTTGCTGATGTCCACTCACGGAGTGGGTATCATCGAATTTTATAAGGACCAGTAAGACCATACTTTTTAAAACATGAAGACCATACTACGAAAACTCATTTGTGC
This sequence comes from Cyclobacteriaceae bacterium, assembly GCA_040222275.1. Classification (GTDB taxonomy): domain Bacteria; phylum Bacteroidota; class Bacteroidia; order Cytophagales; family Cyclobacteriaceae; genus CAXBNB01. Next base: position 56,194 of record JAVKDJ010000063.1, on the reverse strand, counting down.
AATGTTGGCCATAGGATCATCCACCTATATGACCTGCGCCCAAAATTTTAATACCGATGGAAACGGCATAAGGCAGGTGGTTACGGCGGAAGTGGAAGACAACAATGTTTTCTATATATCAGAATTGGATGGGGCCGTATCCAGCTACACATTGGATGGCAGGAAACGCTGGAGAAATATCCCGGATATACCGGCTGTCATGTTTGAAATAGAGTCGGCAGATGTCACCGGCGATGGCAATGAAGAACTACTGGCGGCCAGCGCAAATGGCAGCATCTATTGCTGGAAGTCCAATGGCCGGCTTTTGTGGAAATTTACCCCAGATCACAAGGTGCGCTTTTCCGAAATAGCCGTGGTGAAAAACGGGACTGGTACGCAAATATTTGCCGGAGGGAATGACTTCACCCTATACGAGATTGACGCTCGGGGTAGGCCGATTTCCCAAACGAAGATTGAAGGTGTAGTCAGGAAGCTTGAATCAGGCGATTTTCTGATAGACGGACAGCAGGTTTTGTTTTTGATGACTTATGTCCATGATAAATTCAGGTGGGAAACATTTGGCTTCATCGATCCTGCCTCCAAAAAAGTAATTTCCACGCTTGACCATAAGAAAGCGCCCTCAAAGGAGCTGGGTAAGATGATGGTAACCGACCTGTCTGTCTCTGACATCAACGGTGATGGCCTGGACGATATCCTGGTTTTTGGGAGTGACTCCAAAGCCATATTCTTTGGCCTGGATGGAAAATACAACGAAATCAGCCGGTTTTTAGGGTCGAGAAAGCAGTTTCAGAGATATGCACATACACAGGGGGTGAGCTTGTTGCCCGTTAGAAATGAAATTGCACTGCAATATGGTGGAATACTCTATGTATGCGACCCAACAGGAAAACTGCTGTCAACTTCCGGTCAAAAGTATGGTAGTATAGTTTTCAGTGATTTGACATTGGATGCAAAGTTCGGGTGTCTATTCGGGGCTGGTGAAGTGGATGGTGGCAATGGGATGTATTTATACAAGCTGGAAAAAATGAACTGGTCGAAGCAACAGCACAAATTGGAAGGCAGAATGACAGAAGTGTCATCCAATATCCAAAAACTTTATGACCAAACCCTGGCCTTCCAAATGCCGGAATACCAAACCCCCTCTGACAAATCCTGGGTGATGGTAACCAGTATTGAGGAAAACCCGGAAGTGGCTAAACTAAAAGGGGCTGATGTTGAATACGTCATACAAAAAACCTGGCACGAAGGAACCGACAGGTCTGATTTGGTGGCAGAAATCGGTGAGCTGGCACTCAGGAAGGATCGCCGTGGAAAATACACCAACTCAAGGGAAGATATTATATCCAGGGTAAAGGAATTTGAAGCCACGGGCCAGCCATTCACCCTTTGGGCTGGTCATGGCAATGACCCGTTCTATTTGCGGATAGAGACCATGGAGGCCATTTTAAAGGCAGCACCGAACACCTGCCGCGGGTTTGTCTATGCCGAAATGGACAAAGTGGAAGACCCGAGGGTACTTCATTTTATTAGGGAATATGTGCCCCGGTTGGCCACAGCCATCCGTGCCAAAGGGGGAAATGCCAAATTATATTTCAGGTATAAAAACATGTTTTGGGCCACCACATCCCATTTGAGCGTATGGCAGGAACTGTTCTTTTCCGGGAAGTACAACGACATCCTGGCACCCGCCTCGGAAGATACCAGCTCGAGGACACAGGAAATCAATTTGTCAGGTCGGGTAGGAATGTTCATGGCTGGGTATGTGGACGATTTTGCCATGCGCCTGGTGGATGACAACCCTACGAGTTGGCGGCCATTGTCGCCGGGGGGGCAGAGGTCTGTGTCACCCTACCTGAGGCAGGGGGCAATGATGGCTGCCTATGGGGCAAAGCACGGGGTAATTATCAACAACAATTTTACCGAAGCGCCCGGGCTCAACGTACTTTTTGCGCTGATGAAATCCGGTGTGTTGCCGATAGTAGATAAAGATGATATACTCTCGGTAGGTTCCTGGCACTTGATACAGGATGTGGACAAGCATCTGGTCCACACCATCGACAATCATCATAAGGTTGACCAGTATTCACCCGAAGACGAAGAGGCTGTCCTTTCTGTGGGTCAGATGCATTGGGCGGGTACCAACCTTCCGGATCACGATTTTTCAAAAATTGCCCTCGGTGTGGACTACCGGTGGCTCAACTACATGCCGGAAATGCCACATGGCATGGTGCCCATAGCACCAATAGAAGTAGCAAAAAAACTAAAAACCCAAAGCACACCTTATGTGGTGAGTACAGCCAAAGTAGGTGTGGTAGATGGGGAAAAAGTGCCCGCCAGGGATTTTGGGCGGCACATCCAAACCACCGTGGAGGATGGGGATAAACGAATGCCTGTTTTGGTAGATGGTGCTTCCTGGAGCGCCATCAGGTTGGACGATTCACACATTAGGGTTATCCTGGCCGACCCTGGGTATATCAATCCCAGGGACCGGGATGTTGTCATCACCTTTCAAGGGGAGCAGCCAGGGTCAGCGGTGGATATTTTGACCAAAGAGGAATTTCAATTGCTCCATAACAAGGTGAAACTGACTGTGCCGGCAGGTTCGCTACGGTTCGTCGATTTGTCCTATTAATCGAGGGAAATGTGGCGCAAAGAGCTAATTTCTTATTCACAGGCACAACGATTTTACCGAGAGGCACTTGTTCAAACACTGGTTTGGTTTCCTTTAGCCTTCTAAATGTGGATAGATAAACAGAGTGGTTGAATTTTATGAAATAGAAATTTTAATATGAAACGAAGAGATTTTTTCAAAAAAGGAGCAACAGGAGCTGTAGCAGCTACCATGATCCCACTTGCATCGGATGCCCAGCCAAACCCCGAAAGTATAGGTGATAGAAAAACCGACAAATGGTTGAAAATTTCGAACGGTGAAATGGGCATACCCAACCGGCAGAAAACAGTAGATTTTGATGTGGCCGTTTTGGGAGGGGGAGTAGCAGGATGTTGCGCGGCTGTATCTGCTGCCAGAAATGGAGCAAAGACCGTGTTGGTGCAAGACCGTCCGGTACTGGGTGGCAATTCTTCCAGCGAAATACGTGTACACATGAATGGGGTTACCCATTTGAAAGGTGGGTACCCCGAGCGCGAAACTGGTATCGTGGAAGAAATCCTGTTGCACAACCGGTTCAACAACCCCCAGCAGTCATTCCATGTCTGGGACCATGTGATATACGATTATGTGACCAGCGAGCCCAACCTTACGGTGATGATGAATACACAGGCGATTAGGGCTGAAATGAAGGGGAAAAAAATAAATTCGGCCCTGTGCTGGCAATCCACCACAGAGACCGAATTCACCATCAATGCCAAAATCTTTATCGACTGCTCCGGGGATGGGTTACTGGCTGCCACCGCCGGGGCATTGTATCGAACCGGACGGGAAGGTAAGAAAGAATTCAACGAGCAATACGCCCCCGATGAGCCGGATGGCTGGCAAATGGGGGCAACCATTATGTTTAACTCAAAAGACATGGGCGAGCCCATGCCATTCGAAGCACCAGCGTTTACCATTCCGTATGTAGAGAAAGACCAGCCGCACAAGCACCGTAAAATCAAATCCATAGAGCAGGGCTATTGGTGGGTGGAAGTTGGTAGCCAGGAGGATATTATCGGGGAATTCGAAGGGATTCGCCATAAACTAATGGGCTATGCCTATGGTGTTTGGGACTACATCAAAAACTCCGGCAAATTTCCCGAAGCAGAAAATTATGCATTGGACTGGGTGTGCTCCTTTCCCGGAAGGAGGGAATCGCGCAGGTTCATCGGAGACCATATTTTGTCCGAAGGGGACTTGGTCAATTACAGGCACTTCGAAGATGCCGTAGGATATGGAGGCTGGTCATTGGATGAACACAACCCGGGAGGGATCGAAAACCTGGACGACCCTCCGAGCTTTTTTCATCATCACTTTTCCCAGGCGTACGAAATCCCCTTTAGGAGTTTGTATTCGGCCAATGTACCCAACTTGCTCTTTGCTGGCAGAAACGTGAGTGTGACCCATATTGCCCTTTCTTCCACCAGGCTACAGGGTACATGCGCCACTATGGGCCAGGCAGTGGGCACGGCTGCTGCATTGTGCCACAAAAAAGATGTGCTGCCAAGGGAGCTGGCTACTTCCCACATCGGCGAACTCCAGGAGCAGCTGCTCCGCGATGATGCCTATATACCAAACAGGCCGTCAAAAGACACAAAAGAAATGGCCAAAACAGCGGCAGCAATTTTTGCTTCTACCACGAGCTCGGGCAGTGCCGACCTGCTCATTGATGGGTATTCCAGGGATGTTCAGGAAAAGGACGCCATTCATCACTGGCAATCCGATGGGTTGCCTGCATCGGTTACATTCGAATGGCGGCAACCAGTGGACTTGTCCACAGTGGAAATTAAATGTGATACCAATACCAGAAGAAACATCATGTTACGGCACGATTCCAGGGTGAATGAGACTTTTGGGATAACCGTGCCCCCAGAATTGCTGAAAACCCTCGAATTGGAAGGCCGGGTTAAAGGCAAATGGGTAAGCCTGGGCAAGAAAGAAGAAAATAAGAGGAGATTGATAAAATTCGATTTTGATCCAGTGCAATTAACAGCCATACGGGTAACTGTCAAAGAAACTTATGGGGCTGAAAACGGCAGGTTGTATGAGGTCAGGTGCTATGCCTAGTACCCATGGAAAATGAACGATAAACTTATAGCCTCTACAGGCTCATCTAACAACAGCAATCAATATGTCAAATAACAGGAGGGATTTTATAAAAAAAACAGGTCTTGGATTTATGGCCGCCAGTATGGGAGGGGCGGTATTGGCCGGGACACCCTATACCACCAGTGGACTGGATGGGACAACCCCGGGCGGCACGGAAAAAATACAAATTAAAGTAAAAGCCCCGCTTTTCTGCCCGTATCACAGCACGGGCCGGCCTGATCAAAAGGGAGGGGACGCCTATTACTACCTGAGCGATCCGTTTTCTCACAATCCATTCACCATTAGGGCTTCAGGTATGTCTGGCTCTCCAATAGTAATAGATGCCGATGGCAAATTTGTAGGTTTTTTGACCAATTACGGATTTGAGGGTTCCGTTTTCAGTTTCGATGGGAAAGAAACACTGACCGTGTCTGTTCCTTCCGGTCAGGAGCTTTTCATAGATGAAGGTGGAAATGGAGACAAAGCGTGGAAAGCCTACAACCTCGAAATGATGGGGCGCCTCAACATCAAGCCACTCACCAACTTTCCGGAATTTTGGTCTGATGTGGAATACTGCACCTGGGTGGAACAGAAAATTCAATCCAAAGAGAGACAGGGGCATTTTCACTTGCTCAACCACCAGTTTGTAGCAGATTATCTCGATAAAATTATCGACTTTGGTTACCCCAAGGGCAAAATGACCCTCGACCATGGGTGGGGGCAATTCCCCGATGGCAGCATCAATTCCGGCTATGGTACCTGGCATCCCGACCCTAAAAAGTTTCCCGACTTTAGAAAAACCATGGACATGATCATCGAAAAGGGTTTCACACCGGGGCTTTGGATCGGGTTTCCCAAGATACACGCAGCGAGCAGCAAAGCAAAAGAGAACCCCAACATGCTGGGTAAGTGGAATGCTGATGGAAAACCTCCCAGGCTAACCGATGAGCGATGGCTGAACCCCAAGGCCGACATCTATGAATACGCCTCAGAAGTGATTGGCAGGTTTCAGGAGATGGGGGTGAGGAAATTTAAAATAGATATGTCCTACAATACCAAATCCGACATGCTCCACATCCATAAGGAACTATATAAGGCAGCAAAAAACATTGATCCTACCCTTGAAATGGAATTTCATGTTCCGGATATTTTCTTCACCAAATATACGGATGTCATCAGGACCAATGATGTGTGGCTCAATGATAAATATGACTGGCCGGCACGGGTCAAAACCCACTATGAAATTAGCCTGAAATCATCGCCTGGCAGGGGGATCAACCTGGACCATATTGGTGGCAATGATACCGGTGCATTGACCGAAAACAAATACCTTAAGCATCTGGAGATGTACAAAGGAAAAACAGGCTATCCATTGGTCTCGGTTTTGCCACATCATATAAGTCAAAAATGTGTAAATGAAACGGGTGATTACCTCTGGGGATATCACAAGGGGAACAGGCACATATTGTCCGATTTCTACAGTCAGGGATCTTAATCATGAAATTACTATACAAACTATGCTATTAAAAATGAAACTTGGAATAGGTCTGATCCTGATATTGGCTGCCTTTTCCTGTCAAACCAAACAAAAAACCGCCAAGCCGAATATAATACTTATTTATGCCGACGACCTTGGACGTGGCATGCTGGGAACATACGGTCAGCAAATAGTAAAGACACCCCATATAGATAAGTTGGCGAGTGGAGGCATGAGGTTTGACCGTGCCTATGGGGCCTTCTATTGTGCCCCGGCCAGGGCAAGCCTGCTCACAGGTATGCACGATTGTCATGGTGGTGATCAGTTGAGAATTACCAAAGCCGGGATATATATGGAACTGGACCGCAAGTTTACCCTGGATCAAATTAAAGACAAAGTGCATGAGGTCGCAGTACCTGCCGAAAAGGATGAAGTGTTTCTGGCGCAAGTTGCCCGACAGGCTGGCTATACCACTGCCGAATTTGGTAAACTGGAATGGGGATTTGCCACTACGCCTGAACGTATTGAGCGCCATGGTTGGGATTACCATTTCGGATATTATGACCATCGCAGGTGCCACGGGTTTTATCCTCCCTTCCTGTTTGAAAATGGCAGAAAAATCGATATCCCGGGAAATACACACGTGGATTGTGCCAAAACAACCGAATACGACTCGCCGGAAAACTTTGCCAACCGGTGGAACATGAAGGGTAAAAAAGTGTATTCACAAAATATCATCATGGACAAGTTGCTGGCATTTTTAGACAGAAGCCATCCCAAAGAAACCCAAAAACCATTCTTTATTTATTTTCCCTCCCAACTTCCCCACGGCCCAGTCATGGTTCCAGAAGTACATGCCGACTTTAAAAACAACAGCGAACTCACCCAGTTAGAAAAAGAATACGCCTCCATGGTCAAGATGCTGGACAATGATGTGGGGCGCATCTATTCCAAACTGGAAGAAATGGGGATACTAGACAATACGATCCTTGTATTTACCAGCGACAATGGCCATGAAATTTACTATCCCGAAGAAGGCAAGACCACCGGGGGCAATGTAAACCTGGCAGGCGATACCTACGACAATATCACAACGCGGTTTAATTCTGAGGTATCCGGGGATGTATTTGATGGAAATGACGGCATGTCTGGCAAAAAGCGCGACAGTTGGGAAGGGGGTACCAAAGTGCCTTTGTTTTGGTATTGGAAAGGCAAAATTGACGCAGGTCAGGTTTCTGATCAGATGGTAAGCAACTATGATTTTCTGAATACCCTGGCCGAAATCGTGGGAAGCCCTCCTGTAAAAGGAAAAGACGGTGTGTCCTATGCCAAAACACTGTTTGGTGGTAAAAGTGACATGCGCAACTATACAGTCTTTGCTTCGAAGTATGGTCCGGCCATAGTTACCCAGCAGGGGTGGAAACTCAGGTATGTTACAAAAAAAGACGTGTTCCAGTTGTACTATTTGCCTGAGGATTATAAAGAAGAAAATGACCTGTCGGCAGAAAACAAACAGAAATTGGAAGAGTTGAAAACCATACTGTTTGAAGCATGCGATCGCAATTGGCAAAACGGTTTTGGCCCCCGGAGTGTGCGGATACTTTGATATGAAAAAACTAAAACACATATCCGGCATGATCAGGTGTGGCCTTACAGCCTTGTTGTTCGTAGTGTTTCAACACCATGCAGCTGGCCAGCCAAAAGAGCCCCGGGTGATGGTGGTAGAACGACAAAAGCCTGCCGAATGGAATGACTTGGTGCCGGGCGCGCGCTTCATGGACCTCTTCCTGCCAATGCCGGATTTGGGAGGGGTTAGTGCAGCCGCCTGGGGGGCGGCCAATGTAATTCCACGCGATACGAACAATGGCATAGAAGCCCCCAATTGGTCGTATTGGGGAGGAAATACGTTGCTTGGAAAAGATGGTAAATATCACCTGTTTGTTTGCCGCTGGCCGGAAAGCAGCCAAAAAGGGCACATGGCTTACCACGACTCCCAGGTGGTACATGCTTTGGCCGACACTCCTTATGGACCATTCAAAGTATTAGAAGAAATAGGGCACGGGCACAACCCCACGTGCTATGAGACTCAGTCTGGTCAATATATTTTATACGTGATCGACAAATACTACCAGGCAGGGAACATGAGCGGGCCCTGGGAGCAGCATACTTTCGAATTTGACAAACGTGACCGAAAGACCTCCAAACAGCACAATTTTTTGCACAATTGCACCTTTGCCAAACGGGAGGATGGATCTTTCCTTATGGTAAACCGCCACGGGCATACCTGGCTGAGCAAAGATGGCCTTGACTCATGGAATATGGTAGGCCAGGGATCTGTTTACCCACCTGTAGAAGGCAAGTACGAAGATCCGGTAGTGTGGAAGGACCATGTACAATACCATCTGATCGTCAACGACTGGCTGGGCAGAATGGCCTGGTATATGCGCTCCAAGGATGGTGTGAACTGGAAAACAGAACCAGGGGAAGCCTACATCCCCGGCATATCCAGACACACTGCGGGATTCAGGGAAAACTGGCACAAATATGAGCGTATGAGAATCGTACAGGACAGGTATGGCCGGGCGATTGCAGCCAATTTTGCTGTGATTGATACCCTAAAATACGAAGATTTACCCAACGACAACCACAGCTCTAAACTCATAGTGGTACCCTTGAATACCGGACGCTTGCTTACCATATCGTCCCCCTACAAGATGACTGCCAAGACCAAAACGATTGAATTGAGGGTGGCCGCAGAGGCCGGTTTTGACCCATGTAAGGATTTAGACCTGGGTACATTACGATTTGGGGCTTCAGAAGAAGTCAATTTTGGACGGGGCTGTCAGTTGATAGACAGCAGGGAATCAGGAAAGGATTTAATACTGGTTTTTGATGCCAGTGGACATGGCTTTGCAGATGGCAGTTTTGCTGGCAAGCTCCTGGGCAAAACCAATGACGGACAGTTGTTGTTCGGCTATGCCAGGTTACCCTGGGTGAGCTATATTGAGCCAATGTTGTCCAGCCGGGCTCCCCGGTTTACTAAATCCAAAAATGGGTACAACATACAAGTAGAGGTACAAAATTTTGGACAGGTGGCTTCTAAGAAATCTATGATCAACGTACTGCTGCTGGATAACGACAAGGAGGTGAAACTGGCTTCAGGTTCTGTGCCGGAGTTAGGGCCTTTTGAGAAAACAACAATCGAACTTTCAACCGGGCGATCCTTCAAAACCGCTACTGCTTACGATATCAAAACGGCCATTTTGACCCCCGGGACCAAACCGGTAGAATTCACAAAAAACATAGAAATACAATCACCCCATTTGCACTAAACATTATTTATTGCCCATCAAAAAGATTTAAACCATGAATCGAAATATCATACTTCTTGTAATCAACTGGTGCCTGCTCACTGCCAACACAGGGCAGGCACAGCCACAGACCAGGCCAAATATCATTTTTATTTTGGTGGACGACCTGGGCTATGCCGACGTAGGGTTCAATGGGTCTGTCTATTACGAAACCCCAGCCCTGGATGCCCTGGCAAAAGAAAGCCTGGTGCTCGATCAGGCCTACATGTACCCCACCTGTTCCCCTTCCAGAACGGCCCTTTTTACCGGCAAGCAGTCCTTCAGGACGGGTGTATATACCGTTCCCGTGTTGGAAAAAGGTGATGCACAGGAGAATATATTTTCACGGTGGACCGTAGGCCGGGAGCACCCGATTTATGCAGAAGCATTGGCCGATGTAGGGTACAAATCCATCCACCTGGGAAAGTGGCACATAGTCGGGCCCTATCCTGAAAAAGAACTGGCAATGGATTGGCCGATTAAAGAAAAGCTGGGCCAGCCCGATCCCGGGGATTTTAGTTGGGTCCGTACACACAAATCAGCCGCTGTGCGGCAGTATTACCCTGAAGGGAGGGGGTTTGTGAAAAATGTTGGGGGCACCTTCCGGGGCGATCCTGCCTTGGAAGCAGGAGGGTACAAAAGTGAAGCAGGAGGCTACCGTGCCCCGTTTAGCAATCCTTTTATTGAGCCAAAACCAGATGATGAATGGCTGACAGATCGCCTGACAGATGAGGCCATAGCATTTATGGACGATCACAAAAACGGCCCATTCCTGGTCAACCTGCACTACTATACCGTGCACCGTCCAATCAAAAGCAGGAGCCAGTCACTTTATGAAAAATACATGGCCAAACAAGGTGATAGCGTTTCCGGTCAGGGTATTGGGAAAAAGAAGGAACGCACAGCCAGCTATGCCACCATGGTAGAATCTATGGACGACAACATTGGCCGGGTGATAGCTTATCTCGATAAAAATGGCTTACGCGAAAATACGATGATAGTGGTTACTTCAGACAATGGCTACCACAGCATCGCATCTTCAAATGACCAATTGCGTGGTTCAAAAGGGGAAATTTATGAAGGAGGCATCAAAGTGCCTGCTTTGGTCAACTGGCCTGGAAAAATCAAACCAAGAAGGAGCAAGGTGCCGGTATCTGTGGTGGATTATTTCCCAACCCTCCTGGATGTGGCCGGAATAGATTATGCGGATGAATTGGATGGCCAGTCGCTCACGCCAATTTTTCAGCAAGACGTGGAACCCTACCTGGAAAGGCCCCTGTTTTGGCACCTGGCCAGTCAGTACAAACATGGTACCTGCTCGGTCATTCGCAAAGGTCCCTATAAACTGATCCAGTTCCTGGCGGATGGTCGATTGGAACTGTACCATTTGGAAAATGACCCGCTTGAAAGCCGAAATCTGGTAGAAACAAATCCTGAAACGGTACAGGGACTCCTGGCAAATTTGGTAAATTGGAGAAAGGCCAACAATGTGCCTTTGCCCCCTAATTCTATTCTTTCAAACTAAAAAACAATCATGATGACGCTGAACAAATTTTTATTGACAGTTGCCTGCATAGCATCGTCCATCAGGCTGTGCGCACAAAAGCCCAACCTGATCGTGTTCCAAACCGATGAGCACAATTTCAGGACGCTGGGATGCTATCGCAACCAATTGCCAAAAGACCAGGCTTTCATTTGGGGCGAAGGGGTGGAGGTGACAACACCGAACATAGATCGTTTGGCCAATGAAGGGGCTATTTGCAATAATTTTTATGCATCTTCCCCGGTCTGCACACCGTCCAGGGCATCCCTGATGTCTGGTTTGTACCCCATTGCCACGGGCAGTCCTTCCAACAACCTGCCGATGAAAGATGAGGTTGTGACTTTTGCAAAAGTGCTGCAACAGGCGGGGTACGCCACATCTTATCTGGGCAAATGGCATTTGGATGGAGATGCCAAACCCGGGTTTGCACCGGAAAGGAATTTTGGGTTTGAAGACAACAGGTTTATGTTCAACAGAGGTCATTGGAAAGGCCTGACCGATGATGACAATGGCAATCCCATGCTGCTCGGAACCTTCAACCCCAGGACACAAAATGCAAAATTGAATGTTTCCACAACGGATACCACCACGTTCACCACCGACTATTTAACCAACAAAGCATTGGAAATATTGGCCAGGGACAAAGACCAGCCATTTTGCATGATGGTGTCATACCCTGATCCGCATACACCAAACCTGGTGAGGCCTCCATACGATACCATGTTTGACCATCTGTATTTTGAAAAGCCAAAATCCATGCAGTTTCCCAGGGAAAAAATGCCCAAATGGGTATCCTTCAACAAGGAGGAGGTGAAGGAATATGAGCAGAAAAAAATGCAGCAATATTTTGGAATGGTGAAGTGCATTGACGACAATATAGGACGTGTCCTGGATTTTTTGGACAAAGAGGGGTTGAGTGAAAATACCTTGGTAGTATTCACGTCCGACCATGGGGATTTGATGGGCGAGCACAGAAGGCACAACAAAGGCAATCCTTATGAAGCTTCGGCCAAAATCCCTTTCCTGATTAGATACCCAAAGAAAATAGCGCCTGCAAAAGTCATCAACAAAGCCTTTACCACTGTAGATTTTGCACCTACCATACTTAGCCTCATGGGTGCCAATGCCATCCCTGAAGCACATGGCCAGGATGCCTCCCAGGATTTTTTGTCAAAGGAAAAAACAGTGACCAATGACCGCATTGCATATTTCACCGGATCCTCTGGCAATTGGGCTACAGCCGTCACCCACAGGTACAAGTATGTGCTGTCAGTAGATGATGCCCCCTGGCTATTCGACTTGTCAAAGGACCCGGATGAATTGATGAATTTTTATGGCGATCCGTTGTATGCGGGCATTGTTGGAGAGATGCACCAGGAACTTTTGAAGCAAATGAAAATGTATAACGACCCAGGGTTGCATAAAAAAAGGAAATTCAATTTAGGCAGCCATTAAGATGCGCATATATCACAAAACCTTAAATTCGATGAAAACGAGGTACTTAAACACCATTTTTATTTATTTTTTGGCTATATTTTTTGGTCAATGGTCATGCCGGCCAGTTGTGAAAAGTGGGCAAAAACCGAATATTTTATGGATCACCATAGAAGACTGGAGTCCAGATTTATCATGCTACGGCACTATGGGTATTCAGACCCCATTTGTTGATAAATTGGCTTCTCAGGGAATCATGTACCAAAATGCCTTTTCCACATCGCCCGTTTGTTCCACTTCGCGATCGGCCATGATGACTGGCTTTCACCAAAACTATATCGGGGCAAACCAGCACCGCACCCATGTCAAAAAAACTTTACCGTACGATATCAAGCCCATACCCAAGCTATTCGAAGAAGCAGGATATTTTACCACCCTGATGAGCTGGAAAACAGATTGCAATTTCCTTCCCGACAAAAAGGAGGAACTATTTATGAACACCAACGATTGGGCCGACAGGGCCCCAGGGCAACCCTTTTTTGCACGCATCACCATTGGCGACACCCATAGGTCGTGGAACCGCGACCCCAAACGGCCCATAGATATCAGTGATGTAAAACTGCCACCATATTATGCCGATACTCCTTTCAACCGCAGGGATTGGGCAAATGGCCTGGAACAAATGCAACTCGTAGATAGGAAAATCGGGGCATTGCTCCAGCGGCTGGAAGACGAAGGGCTGGCCGGGAATACCATGGTCATTTTCACTTCAGACCATGGCAGGTGCCATATTCGTGGCAAGCAGTTTCTTTATGATGGCGGCATCCATGTGCCTCTTATCCTGCGATGGCCGGGGATGGTGCAGCCAGGGCAAGTGAGTGATGACATGGTGATGTCCATTGATATCTGTGCTAGTATTTTGGAGGCCGCAGGCATTGCTGCCCCTGTTCCCTTACATGGCAAAAACTTGCTTGGAAAAGAAGTGAAATCACGCAAGTACGTATTTGCCGCCAGGGACAAAATGGATGAGACCCATGATGCCATGCGTGCCATCAGGTCCAGGGAATACAAGCTCATACAAAACCTGATGCCTGAGCGGCCTTACCTGCAATACAATAAATACAAAGAGGGGGCTTATCCGATGTTGGCCCAAATGAATGTGTTGTATATGCAAGGTAGCCTCACCCCGGAGCAGGCATCTTTTTTTGCCCCTGAAAAACCTCCGATTGAATTGTATGATCTGAAAAATGACCCGTACGAATTGTATAACCTGGTAGATGATAAGGCCTATACGGCTATAAAAGAAGAACTATTGGGAGAGTTGAACCTGTGGCGAAAAAATGTGATCAGGGACAAAGGGGTCTCGTCGCAGTTCAGGGCTGAAAACGTTTTTCCCAAACCTAACCTTTTCCCAACAGTCGATGAATGGGTAAATCAAAACGATAAGGATTACGACTTCAATACCGTCGGTTGGCCAGCGTGGTATCCAACCCGCAGTTTGGTAGAATGGGAAAAGGCACTACGCAAGTGGGAACCCTACGTTTTCAGGCAGCCTGATGAGGATATCGACAGGCCCTTCATCAATATCCCAACAGAAAAAGAATTGAAAAAGCGCGGGTTGACCAAAGACCATAAGATTTAAGAATAGGATCGATACAAATGCAGGTTCTAACTATTCCCATATTGACCATCTTTAGTTGCTTGTTGCAAGCTGCGGGCGTTCTGGATTTGGAGCCGCAGGAAACGGTATCAGCCCATCCGGTGGTTATCGATCATCCGGGTTTGCAGGAGGATGAATCGAGGGATTTCAGGTTGATGGAAGTTAAAAACCGCCAGGGAAAAACCATGAGGTTTTATATGGATGTAGAATCGGTGATATGTGCCGAAAATATTTGCAAGGTGGTGCCAGTTCGAATGGCCTGGGACACCTTTGGGGTTTATCTGGATTTTGAGTTGATGGATGGGGTAGCGTTGGAAAAAGGAGATGGGCAACCCTTTGAAAAGGAGGATTATGACCTCCTTCGGCAGGTGCTCAAAGACGGGCAATCTGCGTTCAAAGACCTCACCTATAGGGATATAACTAAAACCAAGACCCATGGGGAAGTGGATGCCATATCAGGGGCTACTGACATTATCCTGGAAGAGGGGGCGTCTGTGTTGGGGGCATCCTGGACCTGCTTTACTTTGTGGCACTGGGCTCACGGTGGAGTAGAAAGGGAAATCCAAAAGATCATGGGAAAATCCTGCACCATAGAGCAATTGGTAGGTTATGTTCACTCGGGCAATTCAAGCTATCAGACTTTTGCTTTGGATGAATTGATGAGAAGGAAATCTTATGAACAAGAGCTTTTGCATGCGATTTTGATCAATGCTGGGAATTTTGAAAAAGAACAAGTATCAAAAGCGATTGGTTACTTCCAGTCGGGAGGTGCCAGGGTCTATACACAGTCAATGGGGAAGTTGTTTCCTACTTCCAACCCGGAACACAATGTGCTTTGCCTGAATTCTTTGCTGCAACACAACTTTTGGTTGGATAACCTTGATTATGACCAGTTGGCAGGTGAGATCAGTATTTTGACCACATATCAGGAAGTGGACCTAATGCTGAGGGTGTTGGAAAAGTGCAGGAAACCTTCTGAAGCGATCTCAAGAGGTGTAATGAATTTACTGGAGAGGGATATACTTTTTGCCCGCAGGGCTTATTACTTTCTTTCCGGGTTTGAGCTCTCCGCTTTGCACAAGACAAAATTGGAAAATTTCCGCCAACAACATGAAGGTGAATTGTAATTGGCTCAGCATAAGAATGTACATTTTAAGACTTATATGGGCCTATTTACCTGTAAATACTTTTAATTAACCGAGAACAACAAGCTTTTTTCCTGGTGGAATTTACTTTACATATAAACTAAAAAACTAAACTCGTGAAAGCAAATCTGATTACCGTGCTTGTGTGCCTGTCAAGTCTTTTCTGCTATGGAAAGCAGCAACCGAATATAGTATTGTTGTTTGTAGATGACTATGGATGGGCAGATGTAGGCTATCGAAACCCCAAATTCCACACGCCCAACATTGATCAGTTGAAAGCTGAAGGTCTTGATTTCACCAGGGCATATATTGCCACACCCACTTGTAGCCCGAGCCGAGCCTCCCTGCTCACTGGTAAAGAACCTGTACGGTTTCAGATGGTGAGGCACATAGGCAAAGAGTTGGATCAGGAATTTCACCTATGGGAAACAGACCCGGTGCAAATGCCATCCAGAAACTGGCTTCCCCTGGAAGAAAAAACCTATGCTGAGGGCCTTCGGGAGCTGGGCTATTACAATATGTTTATGGGCAAATGGCACTTAGGCAGTGAGAAATATTTCCCAACAGAGCAGGGGTTCGATGATTTTTATGGCACTGGCCATCACGGGCATCCCGGCAGCTATTATGCCCCTTTTTTCAAAGAAGGAAACCCCTTGCCACAATTTACCGACGACCAATACCTGACAGATGTGTTGACCGATGAGGCAGAGAAATTCATCGGCACTTATGAAAGGGACCAGCCCTTTATGCTCTCCCTGTGGTATTACAATGTACATGGCCCACATATTGGCAGGAAAGATTGGTTGGATAAATACAGAAAAGAAGGGCTTGAGGGCAAGGATGCAGAATATGCAGCGATGGTAAGTGCAATGGATGAATCAGTAGGAAGGGTAAGGAAAGCCCTGGAGGATAAGGGCATCAGCGACAATACTGTACTTATACTGCTTTCCGATCAGGGCGGGTATTTTTCCAATGCCCCGCTGAGTGGTGGAAAAAGAGGTGGCAATACCCTCGGGGAGGGAGGTGCCAGGGTGCCGTTGATTATTCGCTATCCTGGTGTTACCCAACCCGGGGCGATTACTGATGTCCCTGTACAGTCTTTGGATATTTTTCCCACCTTGATGGAAATAGCTTCCGGGAAAAAGTATGTCAATAAAGAAATCAATGGCACAAGCCTGATGCCCCTTCTAAAAGGAGGGACATTGGAAAACCGCCATTTGTATTTTTTTAGAAGCTATGAAGACCAGTATGCAGCCATCATGTCGGGAGATTGGAAGTTGATCAGGTACCACAGTGGTAAATACGAATTGTTCAATGTGGCCAGGGACATCAGCGAGACGCAAAACCAGATAGGCAAGGGGCTGAAAGAAGAAGCAAAATTGAAAAAGGCACTAATCAAATGGGAAGCAGAGGCTGTGCCCGTTTACAAATAAGACCACAAACATGAAAATATTACAATCTGTTTTAATTCCTTGTACGATTTTATTCTTTCTGGCTGGTTGTACAGCTGAAAGTAAAAAAGATGACAGGCCAAACGTTTTGCTGCTGCTGGCCGACGATATGGGATATGGTGAGTTGGGCAGTTATGGACAGGAAGTGATCCTAACCCCATATTTGGATCAATTGGCAAAGGATGGCATGAGGTTTTCCAATTTCTACACAGGGACATCTGTATGTTCTCCTTCCCGGGCCGTGCTGATGACAGGTATGCACACCGGGCATGTGAGCATTAGGGGCAACAAAGGCAAATATGAGGATAAGTGGGACCGGGTGGCCCTTAGAAAAAGTGAACAAACCATGGGCGAAATGATGAAACAGGCCGGCTACCAAACCGCTTTTGTTGGCAAGTGGCACCTGGGGGTTCCCGAAGATATGTCCACCTGGGCCATGGGCAGGGGGTTTGATTACGCCATACAGGAGCAATGGGGAGTGTCGGACAAAGGTGAGGTGTTTGATGAAAGAATGCACTGGATCGACAATCGCATGGATTCTTCGTTCTATGATTTTGAGAACTATGAGTGCCTGGATGAATTCAGGACAAATTTTGCACTCCGGTACCTGGAAGAGAAGGCGGCCAACAAGCCTTTCTTCCTGTTGATGTCCTATAGGATACCGCATGCCCATGAGTTTCACATCAGGCACAATGACATGTATTCCGGGAATGGATGGCCGGAAATAGAACGGACACATGCAGCCCGCATCACCATGCTCGATCGTCAAATCAACCGATTGTTGTCGGCACTGAAGGAAAGAGGGGAGTTGGACAATACCCTTGTCATTTTTACCAGCGACAATGGCCCCCACAATGCAAACAAGCATGACCGGCACTTTTTTAATAGTGCCGGCGGCCTGAAAGGCTACAAGCGCGACCTTTACGAAGGAGGCATTCGTGTGCCGATGATTGCCAGTTGGAAAGGCAAAATAAAACCCGCCAGCCAAACGGACCAGCCCGCAGTATTTTATGATATAATGCCTACCCTGGCCGAAGTAGCAGGTGTGGATGCCCCTGCACAGACGGATGGTATATCCATTCTCCCAACCCTGCTTGGAAAAAGCCAACCACAGCATGGCCATTTGTACTGGGAGATACAGGATGGCGCCAGTCAAAAAGGGTTTAAGCAGGCTGCCAAAAAAGGGAAATGGAAGGCTGTGAGGTACGGGGCTTCCTATAAAACTGAGCTTTACGATTTATCCACAGATCCTTTTGAAGCGCAGGACCTTTCTTCCAGCCACCCTGAATTAGTACAGGAATTCAATCAAATCCTGCAAAATGAGAGCAAGAAAATCGAACATTACCCTTTCTCTGGAGGGATTTTTAGAACAACTGAATCGAATTAACAATTAAGCTTCCTATGAAAAGAATTGCTATTTTGTTGCTGTACGTGCTATGTGCAACCACCCTTCAGGCCAGGCCAAAACCGAATATAATCTGGCTAATGGCTGAAGACATCAGCATAGACCTGGAATGCTATGGCATGAAAGCGGTGAAAACGCCCAACCTGAACAAAATGGCTGATGAAGGCGTTCGTTTTGATAATTGTTTTGTGACCAACCCCATTTGCTCGCCGAGCAGGTCGGCCATGATGTTGGGCACCCATCAGGTCAAAACCAACACCCATCACCAAAGGAGCAACCGGGACGTACCTCTTGATTCACAGTTCACACCATTTACCCAGCTCTTGCGCCAGGTCGGCTATACTACCATCCTGGGCCACCACGATGTGATGAAAAACGGAAGGAAAATAGATGTGAACTTTAAGCATGAGGCTTTAGGGGAATGGGATGGCAAAACCAGCTTTGGGTTGTTTGATAAGTACGATAGGTTCGAAAAGGAAGATGAACCATTTTTTGCCCAGATCCAGTTGGTGGTAACCCACCGGGGTGATTGGTGGAACGAGGTGAGGGCTCAGTCTGAGCACCCCGTTGACCCGGCAGAAGTAGAATTGCCGGCTTATATGGCGGACCATCCGGTTGTGCGCATGGACTGGGCCAGGTATCTCGACCAAATGGAGTACATGGACGATGAGGTGGGCAGGATTTTTAAAGAACTGGAAGAAAAAAACATGGCCGACAATACCATCGTGATCTTTATCGGCGACAATGGTCGGTGCAATATCAGGGGCAAAGGCTACCTGCACGATCCGGGGCTGCATATACCCCTGATTATTTACGACCCCAACGGCCCACATGGCAAGGTGAGGAAAGATTTGGTAAGTGCTACCGACATCACTGCTACCATCCTGGATTATGCGGGGTTGTCAACTCCAGGATTTATGACTGGTACGCCAATATTCGATAAGAAAACGAAAAGGGACTATGTGTATGGTGCCCGCGACCTTTGGGATGAAGTAGGCGAACAATCCAGGACTATAATTTCAGTAGATTGGAAGTATATCAGGAATGACAAGCCTGAAGTACCCTTTGATGCCCATCAGGCTTACCTTGAGTTTTACCGGCCTGCGGTCCACATTATGAGACGGCTCTATGAGGTGGGCAAACTGAATGAGGCCCAGAAATTTTTCTTTGCGGCCACAAAACCCGATGAAGAGCTTTATGACCTAAAAAATGACCCCCAGGAACTGTTCAACCTGGCTGATGACAAAAAATTTGCTTCCATTTTACAAAAAATGCGGACTAAAACCAGGGCAATGGATGAAGTGATGAAACCGGTGAGTGACATCTATGAGCCCATTCACCCCAGTGCGGTGGACTTATTGGAATGGGTAAAAACAGAGAAACCAGAGCTGTACCAGCAGATGCTGGATGGTGTGGAAATAGGCTTTCAAACATTGAGCAAGGAATTCAAAAAGCCATAGCAACTGAATGGCTTGCCTGCATTCATGAAATTTTATTGTTAGTTGCGTTGTGGGTATTCCTGTATTGGGATACCCATTTTTTGC
Organism: Cyclobacteriaceae bacterium; assembly: GCA_040222275.1. Taxonomy (GTDB): domain Bacteria; phylum Bacteroidota; class Bacteroidia; order Cytophagales; family Cyclobacteriaceae; genus CAXBNB01. Next base: position 36,444 of record JAVKDJ010000063.1, on the reverse strand, counting down.
TTTAAATGGGATACAAGTATGTTGCATACCAGCAAAGCCGTGCTGAAGGAAGCTTTCCAGCCTGCCGAAACAACAGTGCAACCAGGTGAGGGCAGTAACTAAACCTGTAAGGTTTTCAAAACCTTGCAGGTTTCGGACACAAAAATCAGGTCTCGAAAAGACTAACAGATAAAGTAAAAATGCCCTGGTGGTAAACCGAAAAGGCAGGATTTCGAACCCCGAAATATGCTTGTCCGGGTGAAAAAGCGCACGGCATTACGACACAGCCAAAACCTGCCGTTTTAAGTTTTTATAAAAAACATAAGCCTGAAACCTTTCCAGGTTTTTTTGTGCCTACCCGTACCTATTCCACAAATTAATTTTCTCAAAAACGCTCGTTTTTGCATAGTGTCGGCTGTTTTTCCACCCCATGAACGGAGAGATACACCTTACTGACTGGCACGGACAGTGGTTCGAAGGGTCTTCCCCAATTTTACAAAACTAACAAAGCGTGAAATCGACAGAAACCTACAATCCATGAAAAAAATCAGCAGTTACATTATAGTTCCATTATTAATCGCCATTACATTTCTCTTTTCCAACCACATCGTCAACCAGGAGGAAAGTGAATCGGTTTTGTTTCCGGTGGAGATAGCCGAAGATGCCACACCCGATGTACTGGCACGCATCAAAAAGGTAGGGGACAATCCGGTCTCGGAAATTAAATTTGAGAAAGGGACCTATCATTTTTACCCCGATAAAGGCCAGGAGTACTTTCGAAACATCTCCAACCATGGCGACCACCTGATCCGAACCGCCTTCCCTCTTATAGGTCTCAAAAATCTCACTATTGATGGACAAGGATCTACTTTTATTTTTCATGGTATCATGATCCCCTTCCTCGTGGACAGGAGTGAGGGCATTACTATAAAAAACCTTTCCATAGATTGGGCGGAAACCTTCCACAGCGAAGGCCAGGTGGTGGCCAATAACCTGAAAGGGAAAACCTTCGACATGAAGATTTCAGAGCAATACCCCTACGAAATCCGAAATGATCAATTGTATTTTATAAAAGAATATTATGAACACACGATAGGCCAATCCATTCTATATGACCCTAACAGGTCAGCCATAGCCTTTGACACAGAATCCTATACCAATTTAACTACGGTGACCAAGGTGAAGAACGATTTTGCCCTGGACAAGGTGAACTACAAGTACAAAGCAGACCCCAACGAACCGCCCCTCAAATGGCGCGGCAGGGAATGGCGGCTTAAAGTGGAGCCGCTCGGGCCAGGCTTGGTGAGGGTGCACAACCATGGCAAGAAAATACCGCCGGTGGGGATGATAGTGAGCATGAAAGGGGAGCAAGGGATCAACAGGGTATCGCCGGCATTTCATGTTACCCATACCGATCAATTCAATGCATTGAATGTAAATGTACACCACGCCGGTGGGATGGGGCTGATAGCAGAAAACTCTTCTGACCTGATCCTGGATAATTTTAACGTTACCCCTTCCAGAGGCCGGATGGTCTCGACCACCGCAGATGCCACCCACTTCGTGGGGTGCCGGGGTAAAGTAGTGCTTAAAAACTGCACCTTCAACAACCAATTGGATGATGCCACCAACGTACACGGCACCTATCAGGAAGTGATGGATATATTGGGGGCCAAACGAATTGGTATCAGGTCCGGGCATTTCCAGCAGCTGGGTTTTACCATAGGTCGTATTGGGGATCAAATAGGGCTTGTGCGCCTCGAAGATTCTTTTTTCCCCTACGGGAAACTGACCCTGCAACATGTGGAAAGGATCAACAGCAGGTATCAAATACTTACTTTCAAAGAAAACATACCTGCTAACCTGAAACCTGGCGATCTGATTGAGAATCTGGATGCCTACCCTGAGCTGCTGGTAGAAAACTGCAACATTGGTAAAAACCGTGCCAGGGGATTGCTTATTTCCACACCCAAAAAGACAGTAATAAGAAACAATACCTTTCACACCGAAATGGAGGCCATCCTGGTGCCTGTGGAAAGCAGTCACTGGTACGAATCAGGAAGTGCGAGCAACCTGTCTATTATCGGCAATACATTTCAGGATTGTGTGCACAGTGGTCAAAACCGGGGGGTAATCCGGTTTGTCACCGATGACGAAAATGAGAATATTGCCTTTACCGACATAGATATCAGCCACAATCAATTCAATCAATTTGACAACCTTATTCTGGAAGTAAACAATACCAAGGGGCTCAGTTTTGAGGACAATACCATTCGAAACTCCGGAAGCTTCCCCCAATTGTTTCCCGAAAACCCTGTCATAAAAGTGAAAGCGGCGCAGGACATCCGCTTCGACAGCAACCAGTACCTGGGCAAGGCAAAAACCATCATCGAATCGGACCAGGCCTCCAGAAACAAATCAAAGCTAGTATTTCAATAACTAAACATAAAACTAAAAACCATGACTTTACAACTATACAACGACACTACTTAGACGGTTTCAGCCAGGCGTATTGAGCAGGTTAACGACCTAAACCTAAGCTTATCATACAACTGGCCGAAACAATTTTTGAAAACTTAAAACAAAACTATTTAAAATATGAAAAGAAGAACTTTACCTGGAAAGAAACGAGTACCGGGCATATACATGCTCAGTATTGTGATGCTGCTATTGTGCGGCTTGAGCGCCCAGGCGCAGCAAATGACCATTGAAGGAACGATTACCAGTTCCGAAGATGGATTAACAGTGCCGGGGGTGAATATAATTATTAAAGGTACCACTACAGGGTCAGTCTCGGATATTGAGGGTAAATACACCATCAAAGCCAATTCGGGCGACATCCTGCATTTCAGTTTCATCGGTATGATCGATCAGGACATTACGGTTGGATCCAGCAATCGGATTGATGTATTGTTGGAACCGGATGCGGTGAGCCTGGAAGAAATTGTGGTGATTGGGTACGGTACCCAAAAGAAAAAGGAAGTATCCGGTGCAGTGGTGCGCGTGGATAGTGAAGAGATCAATGAATTTTTAACCTCCGATTTGGGTATGGCCATTCAGGGCCGTATTGCCGGGGTGAATGTAACGGCCAGTTCGGGAGAGCCGGGTGCTGCATCGAATATACAAATTCGTGGAGTCACCTCTATCGATGGTTCCAATAGCCCGTTGTTTGTGGTGGACGGTATTCCCCAGGATGGCGACCCCAGGATTCCCAACAACGAAATAGAATCCATAGATGTACTGAAAGATGCTGCTTCTGCTTCCATTTATGGTACCAGGGGAGCGGCAGGGGTCATCCTGATCACTACCAAGTCGGGTAAAGCAGGTGCACCTAAAGTAAGGTTCGATGCTTCCTATGGTTTCAGTAAAATTACCTCCAGCATACCCCTGATGAACACCAGCGAATCTTTGTACTACAGTGATCAGAGGTTGAAATATGTGCCCTCCGCTGGCAATTCAGATATTCTGAACAACCCATCTTGGCTGTTGAACGATACCGACCTTAGGGATTTCGTTCAGAACGATGGCGCTTCAACGAAAAATTACAGCCTCAATGTCTCAGGAGGACAAAACAACTTTTCTTACAGTGCCACGGTAGGCCTGTACGATCAGGAAGGTGTAATGGTCAATTCATTTTTGAAACGATACAACAGCCGTATTACAACGTCCTATTCTGAAGGAAAAACTAAAATCAGGACCAGCCTGGGGTTCAGTCATGAGAACAACGATCGAATGGGAGGAGGTTTGCTGTTCTGGGCCATAAGTTACGAGCCGTACCAGCCACCGGTTGACTTCAATACCGAAGTAGTGGAGGTTGTAGGTGGGCCATCACAGACCAAGGCCGACAACTTGCTCAGAAGGCTGAAAAACATCAACAACATTAAAAGGGACCGTTTTAACGGGAGCCTGGATATCAGCCACGAAGTACTGAAAGGGTTGACTTTGCGCACCAACATTGGTGGTAGCATCAACAATTCGCTCAATGAGGACTTTACGCCATCTTACAAAGTATATGACTCTCAGATAGAGGCTTTCGACGAACCTGATCCCACCAAGTCTGGTATAGCCATGACCACCATTAGGCAGGTCAACTGGGCCTGGAATGCCATGGTCAATTATACCAAAAAATTTGGTGGGCATAAAATCAATGCCATGACTTCCTTTTCCATCAACGAACGTACCCAGGAGAACTTTACCGCTGAGGCACAGGGCATAGAAGACCCCAACCTGAGTGTGCTCGACAATGGGATATTTGCCGAGTTTGCTACCAATGGCTTCAACTATGTGATACGAGATGTAGGGTTGATCGGGCGTGTGCAATACGACTACAAAGGCCGCTATCTGCTAAGTGCCAGTGTTCGTCGTGATGCTTCTTCTAAATTTGGGTCAGCCAATAGATGGGGGACTTTTCCTTCGGTATCGGTAGGGTGGAATATTTCAGATGAAAACTTCTGGAGCCCTGTTTCTTCGATAGCCAATTCGATAAAATTGAGGGGTAGTATAGGAACCACGGGCAATGAGTCTTTCAACCCATACCGCTACTCAGGAATCATCAATCAGGATTTTGATTATGTCTTCGATGGATCCAACGTGTCCATAGGAACAGCACAGTCAGAGTTTTCCAACGCCCTTGTGCAATGGGAAACCAGTATTCAATCCAATATAGGGTTGGATATGGGATTTTTCGAGAATAAGCTGACTGTAACGGCAGATTATTACAACACCCAAAAGAAGGACATGCTGTTTCCACTGCAATTGCCTCCATCAGCCGGTGTTCCCTTCCTTGGTAGCTATGGTTTTGATGAAAGTGTAACCCTAAATGTTGGTGATATGACCAACAAAGGGATTGAGCTGGCCGCACAATACAGGTTGAGGGCAGCTGGTGTGAATTTTAACCTGGGAGGGACTTTCTCAAGAAACAGAAACAAAATCACCAGGATTTTTGGGGATACCCAGGGTTATTTCAATACATCCGGCACCTCTGTGATTGGGGACCCCAATGCCGTGGTTTCGAAAACCCAAATCGGCTATGAGGCTGGTGCATTCTTTTTGTTCGAAACTGACGGCATCATCGACAATGCTGAAGAGTTGGCTGCCTACCAGTTGATCCAGTCAGATGCTGCCTTGGGCGACTTGAAATATGTGGATCAGTTCACCATCGATTCCGATGGGGATGGCATCCCGGATGTAGGTGACGGCCGGATCAATTCCGAAGACCAGGTTTATATGGGTAGTGGCCTGCCTGATTACGAATTGGGTTTCAACCTGAATGCGGAATACAAAGGGTTTGACTTTTCAATGCAATGGTACGCATCTGTTGGCAATGAAGTGATCAATGGAAGTGCCATTTTTGCCTATGGAGAGGGCAGGCACAAAAACCTGGTGAATATGTGGACACCGGCAAACCCTGGTTCTACTGTACCCCTCCGTATAGACAACCACAAGAAGCACCCCAATTATGCAGGTACTACCGATTTGTGGTTGGAAGACGGCTCATTCGCCCGGTTGAGGCTGGTGAGCCTGGGCTATACACTTCCCAAATCGATTCTTGAAAAAATTGGCATTGACAGGTTGAGGGCTTACGCTTCGGCGCAAAACCCCATAACATTCACCAAATACACTGGATATGACCCTGAAATAGGTGGCAACAACATCATTCAGCGTGGGCTGGACAAGGGGAGTTACCCGGTCAGCACCCAATACCTTTTTGGTTTAGAATTAAATTTTTAACCTAAGAAATTATTAAGATATGAAAATTTTAGCACGCATATTAATATTTGCAGCACTGGTCGGATCAGGCTGGTCATGCAGCGATGAGGACCTGGGATTGAACCAATCCAATCCAAACGGGCCATCAACCGATAATTATTGGGTTGACCTGGACAGGATAGAAAACACCCTTACATCTGCCTATTCCGGAATGCTCAACCATTGGTTAATGGCCATCCAATCCGAAACCCTCAGGTCAGACATGGGCTATTCTGTTACCAGGACAACAACATCCGGACGGTATTTTCACTGGTACAACCAAACCTTCAACAATGGATCGGAAGACCTGCGTGAAAAATGGGAGGCCTACTATTTGGTGATATTCAGGGCCAACCAGGTGATTGAAGCACTGGAAGCCATAGAGCAAACAGGTTTGGATATGGAGCGGTGGACAAAGCAGATGGCAGAGGCCCGATTTCTCAGGGGGTTGATGCATTTCTACGCCCATTCCAATTTCAACAATGGAAATGTGATCATACGGGATTTTGTTCCTAAATCTTTGTCTGATTTTCACAAAAACGTATCACCGTCGGCAGAAGTGATAGAATTTTTCCGGGCTGACCTGGAGTATGCTTATGAAAACCTGCCGGCAAGCAACCCGGAAGCTGTAGGCGCATACAGGGCGAGTGCGGGCGCTGCTGCCACGGCATTGGGCACCAGCTATCTGTACGAAGGTGAATACAACCTGGCAATTCAGATGTTTGATGACGTGATCAACAACGCCGATTACGGATATGAATTGATCGATCCATTTGTATTGTTTACCGAAGAGGGCGAAAACAGCAAAGAATCTATATTGGAAATAAACTATACCACGGAAATCCAACCCGAAGATAGCCAGTGGGACGAAACAAGTTTCAATAACCGACTGGGTCGTTTTACCTCTCCCACAGGAGGTGGCATACAGCGGTTCAATTGTGCATCATGGCTTGTAGATGCCTACGTGAATGAACCAATGAACATGCAGGATTCCAGAAATATGATAAATGGACAGCCCAGGCCTGTATCCTTGCGTACCTCGGCCATGGTGGCTGTCATGCAGGATACTGTTACCACCTATTATACCAAACAATGGACTGCTGATGTCAGAAACGCATTCAGTGGCAACAATGTGGGGTATTGGAAAAAATACACCAGCCACGACCTGCCTATTGAAACAGAGGATGGCACGGGTGGTACTTCCTGGAAGGGAAGCAGAAATGTAATCGTAAGCCGGTTGGCCGATGTGTACCTGATGTATGCAGAAGCCCTTTTGCAAGGCAATGGGGATGTTTCAGGAGCCCTGTCTTTGATCAATGAGTTGAGGGACAGATGGGCTTTGCAACTGTTGGGTCCTGATCAGGGCACTGGAGATGATTACGATGGAGTGACCTATTCGGTAGCCTCCTTAATGGATCACCTGATGTTCATCGAGCGGCCGCTGGAGTTGTCAGCAGAAGGCCATTCTATCAGAAACATAGACATGCGTCGATGGGGTATAGCCGAGCAAAGGTTTACCGACCTGGCCGCTGAAGAATATTATGTGGGTTCCTTTTCTTATAACGGAACAAGCAAGAAAGGACTCCTCGTAAAAGGTACTGCCCCGTCAAATGAATTTGTAATTGATTTTGAATACGATCAGGCGGCTTTGAATTATGATGAAAACCTTCACTCCTACTTGCCCATTCCATTGGAAGAGGAAAGAAATAATACAGCTTTAGATTAAAAAAGGAGGAAATATGAAATATACGATAAAAACATTTTTAATAGCAGCCATAGTTTCCATTATCGGCTGTACACAAGATGAGGATTTTGATCCCAAGTATTCCGGGATTGAGTGGTATTCTACTTTGGAAAGGGAAGATTCCCTGTTCTTGCAGGTAGGGGATAAAATTGACTTATTGGATCTGTCGTTGAATCCTATTGACCATAAATGGATCATAGGGGAAGGGAGCTTCTTTTTGAGACAGGACTTTACGGAAAACGATTCTATTTATGACAACTTTATAATAGCAGATGCTGGCCTGGAATCAACCTCCAAAGAGGTGTCGGTATTGTTCACTGAGCCAGGCAAGCATACCATTAGGTTATTCAATACCTTCAAAGATTCTGTGGCCTGGTTTTCAGAAGAAACCGATACTTTGTTTTCTAAGAAGGCTGCCAATGGCCTATGGGAAATAGACACCACCTTTGTTTTTGATATTTTTGATAAGTTGAACCCGGCCTTCAAAGTTTTCAATGGAGACACAGAGGTATTGAGCCTATCAGCGGGAGAAATCCCTTTGTTGGCTGACAAGGCCTCCTGGCCCGTTGTTGAGGTGGAGGTAGGAGGTACCCTTCGGTTTGTAGATTTGACTACTACCGGCAGGCCCACCTCTGCAAGATGGGGTTTAAATATAGGCCCTGAAGTGGTGGAGTCACTCCAGGGATCAGAAGTGGAGCTGGTATATACCAAACTTGGAGAGTTTGCAGCAGGTACTATGACTTCTGTGCGCAACGGGAGTGGAGTACCAGTCTCTGAAGTAGCCAGGGTTATCCCTATGGTCGTGAAAGGGATACCTTCAAGCCAGCCATTTGTTTTTAATGGCAACCTCCGCGAAGATGAGTCTGAGGTGTTGTCATTTAGTGTAACGGGTGAAGTAGCAGGTGTTAGTGGTGAACAATCCAATTTTACGGTACATGTAAAAAATGGAAGTTTTGATCAGGCCATTGAGGTACAATCGACCAGGGTGAATTCCTCAGATGCTACTGTGATAGAACTGGTGTTGGCCGAGCCTATTTACAATTCCGATACAATAACTGTGGCTTATGCAGGGGGGAATATCAAATCGTTGGACACCCGGCCCCTTAAGGATTTTGGGCCACAGCCAGTGACCATGTATTTTGGGAACAATAATCTGCTGGAAGCCGATTGGGCTGGTTTCGAAACACCCCAGAATGGTGGAAACCAAACGAGGGGGGCTGCCGCCGATGGATACTGGGTCGGAAGAGACAATGACGACAATCTTTGGTGGACAAGGGTGGAAGATTTTCAAATGTCAGGAGTGGGGTCTATGAAATTTGAGTCACCCGCCGATGGTATTTCAAAGGATGTGACCCTCCAGGGTTCAAACTTCAAAAATTCCGCAGTATCGGCCGGTACATACCTGGCTTGCATGCACGTTTTCCTTGAAGTCGGCAATACCCTGACGTCAATCACCCGACTGACCGCAAAATATAGTGGTACACCAGTAGAAGTGAAATATGATTTGACCAACGTACCCAGAGGGGAATGGGTGAGCCTTTGTAAAGCTGTTACATTCGATGCAGACAATACAGGAGCCCGGTTTGATTTTAGGGTAGATGGAGCCGATAATCCCTCGGATGCGGTTGTTCAGAAAATGTACATTGACGATCAATCCTTTATAGCATTGGAAGTAAGGCCATAATGTTGAACTAAACTTGATTCAATCCCCTGGTGTGGCAATAGCCGGGGGATTTTTTTTCTATAAATGGCGAGAAATGCTTTTCGTGCCAAAGGCACTACTGGAGTTGGTATAATTTATTATTTTCGCTCAAAAAAAAGACTATTTATGCTATCAAAAATTAAACGTTTCCTGTGTTTTGTTGGAATTCTGATCAGTGGGTTGCTGCTTTCCTGCGAATCGAAAAAAACCACTGAAGAAACCAAACCCGGCCTGCCAAATATAGTAGTCATCTACCTCGATGATTTGGGTTATGGTGATGTGAGTTCCTATGGTGCCACAGAACTCAATACGCCCAACATTGATGCTCTGGCCAACGGAGGTGTCCGTTTCACCAATGCCTATGCTTCTTCGGCCACTTGTACGCCTAGCAGGTATGCCTTGCTTACTGGTATGTATCCCTGGCGCAACAAAGACGCCAAAATACTGCCGGGTACAGCCCCATTGCTGATCAGTACTGAACAGGAAACCCTGCCAAAAATGCTCAAAGCCAAAGGCTATCAAACAGGCATTGTAGGCAAATGGCACCTGGGGTTAGGTACGGGAATGGTGGACTGGAACAAAAGGGTATCCCCCGGGCCAAACGAAGTTGGGTTTGAATACTCCTACATTATGGCAGCCACGCAAGACAGGGTTCCTACTGTTTACATAGAAAATGGGGATGTGGTTGGTTTGGACCCAAATGATCCAATAGAGATCAATTACAAAAAGAACTTTGAAGGAGAGCCTACCGGACTGGACAACCCGGAATTGCTCACCATGAAGTGGCACCACGGACACAACAGCAGCATCGTGAATGGAATACCGCGTATTGGCTTTATGAAAGGGGGGGAGGCAGCCAAATGGAGTGATATTGATATGGCCGACCATTTTCTGGACAAAGCAAAGGCTTATGTCAAAAGTCGTAAATCCGCCCCGTTTTTCCTTTATTACGCCATGCAGCAGCCACATGTGCCACGCACGCCCCATCCAAGGTTTGTGGGCAAATCGGGAATGGGCCCAAGAGGCGATGTGATCCTGGAAGCAGATTGGTGCATTGGCGAATTTGTTAAAACACTGAGGGAAGAAGGCCTGTTGGAAAACACGCTTATTGTATTGTCGAGCGACAATGGCCCGGTGTTGAACGATGGGTACTACGATGATGCGGATGTGAAAATAGGCAACCACACACCCGCTGGTCCATTGAGAGGTGGGAAGTACAGCCTCTTCGAAGCAGGAACCCGTGTGCCGTTCATAAGCTATTGGAAAGGTAGAATAAAACCCAAGGTATCGGATGCCATGCTTTGCCAAATGGATTTGCTGGCCTCTATGGCTTCTCTTGTATCGGGCAAAACGTCAGGTACTGATAGCCAGGATTTCATGGCCACCCTTCTGGGAGAATCGGACAAAGGTCGGGAATCACTGGTTATTGAGGCTACTTCAAGAACTGCTCTGCGAAAAGGTGATTGGATTATGATACCTCCGTATAAGGGGCCTGCAATCAATAAATCGGTCAACATAGAACTTGGAAATTCGGAAGGATTTCAGTTATACAACCTTAAGGAGGATTTGGGACAGCAACAAAACCTGGCAGAGTCCAATCCCGAGAAACTACAGGAGATGCTTGCTGTCTTCGAAAACCTGAGGGGAGAAGGTTATACCAACACCAAAAAACTGGAACTGAAGTAAACAACACGCTTACATTTTATTCAATAATTAGAACCTGATTAATAGTTGCAACAAACTATCGTTTAGGCGTCATTCCAGAATTTTTCTTTCCAGATTTAAAAGGGAAAGCAAAATGGCCCAGCCTGCAGGCAGGAGGAATCTCTTTGGTCATGACGTGAACATTATAATATGGTTTAATTAACTAAGAAACTATGATGTTTTTCAAAAAAACAACCTGGGATTGCTATGTCCTGTTTTTAGTTGGCTTTCTATCAATGGCTTGTTCAAAACAAGAAAATGAAAAGCCCAATATCATATACATCCTGGCGGATGACCTGGGGTATGGCGATCTGAGTAGCTATGGACAGGAAAAATTCCAAACCCCCAACCTTGATCAGCTGGCATCCAAAGGGATGAAATTCACCCAACATTACACAGGATCGGCAGTTTGTGCACCCTCCCGGTCGTCATTGATGACAGGCCAGCACACAGGGCATACACCCATTAGGGGCAATAGGGAATATGGGGAAGAAGGCCAGGTGCCCCTTCCGGCAGCTTCGATAACGATAGCTGAGATGCTGAAGCAGACTGGCTACACAACCGGGGCTTTTGGCAAATGGGGGCTGGGTTTTGTAGGTACTGAAGGTGACCCAAACAAACAGGGTTTCGATGAATTTTATGGGTACAACTGCCAGCGAATGGCCCACCGCTACTACCCGACCTACCTCTGGCACAATCAGGAAAAAGTGTATCTGGAAGGAAACGATTGGACCAATACCGTGACCTATGCCCCTGACAAAATTCAGGAAGCTACCCTCGATTTTATCGAAAAAAACAAGGATCAAAACTTTTTTGCTTTTGTGCCTCTTGTATTGCCCCACGCAGAGCTGATCTCACCTCAAGATGCTCTTTGGGAAAAGTTCAAAGGAAAATATGTGGAAGATAAACCATTTCAAATGCCCCATTCTTATCTGGATGATTACGGGCCCGGGATGGAATTCAAAAAGTATTGTTCACAAGCATCCCCGCATGCAGCGTACGCTACCATGGTCACAAGGATTGACAACTATGTGGGTGAGATTGTAGCTAAACTGGAGGAATTGGGAATTGCCGACAATACCCTGGTGATGTTTGCCAGCGACAATGGCCCGGCAGAAGAAGGAGGGGCTGATCCTTCGTTTTTTAACGGAAGTGGAGGCCTTCGTGGCATCAAGCGCGATTTGTATGAAGGAGGAATCCGCACGCCTCTTATAGTGAGCTGGCCTGGCAAAATTGAGGAAGGCTCAACTTCAGATCATGTTTCATCTTTTTGGGATGTGATGCCTACCCTTGCTGAGGTGGCAGGTATGGCAGTGCCAGAACCAACGGATGGAATCTCCTTCTTGCCTACATTATTGGGCAATCCTGAACAGGAGCAACATGAATATTTGTATTGGGAGTTCAATGTCAAAGGTGGCCGTCAGGCGGTACGCATGGGCGACTGGAAAGGTGTGGCTTATAACCTGAAAGACAAGCCGGGGGAAATCGAACTGTATAATTTGGTCATGGACGTAGCAGAGACAAGGGATGTAGCCAATGAGAACCCGGAAGTAGTCGCCAGGATACGAAAAATCATGCAAGAGGGCAGGACAGAGTCGGAGTTGTTTGGGTTAAACTAAATTACCTGCATTCTGGAACTTTACTAAACCTATGAGTTTTAATAAAGTTTCGAGTGTTTGTTTACTGGCATCTTGGTGCAATTTTCTTGCTATTTCTCAAAAAAATCATTGTTAACAACCGATCGAATGCACGAAATGTCTCCATGTATCAAAACTCTGTTGACCAGAATTTGAGTTGGAATACGGTGAGATGGTCGTTCTCTTCTTCTGCAGCCTTTCATCGACCTGATCATGCACCCCTCTCCCGATAAATCTGTGGTGTTGTACCCGTTTCCCTTTTGAATAGGTAACTCATGTAGGAAACATGCTCAAAACCAGCCCTTTCTGCAATGTCGAAAAGGGTTAAGTCAGTTTCGTATAGCAATTCTTTTATCCGGTTTACCCTGATCCGTTGCATTTCTTTGTATGGAGTCCTGCCGACCAGCTGTTTGAACTTATTTTCAAAAACCCGCCTGGACATGGGAACGAACGACAGAATATCTTCGAGGTTAAATGTGCCACTGTTGGCGTGCTCAAAGATGTAGTGTAATGCCCTGGAAATGTAGGGGTCGTCAATGGCCATCGTGTCGGTTGACCTCCGCTTTTTGAATCCGGTTGGCTTTATTTTGTAGGCCGTCTTATCCAGTGCCATTTGACCAACCTGTGACGCCAGCAATGAAGCTGCCAGATAGCCGGTTTTATAGGTGTCTGGCACGATGCTGGATAGCGGGGGAGAGCATAGTTCGCATATCAGTGGATCATTGTCCACACCCAATACGGCCACTTCTTCCGGTACCAGATAACCCAGTTCATTGCAGGCATCTATAATCTGCCGGCCCATCAGATCGTAGCAGGCGAAAATACCGATTGGTTTGGGCAACTTTTGCAACCACTGATGGATGTTTTTTTTGGATTCTACCCAATTCATGCCCATATCATTCGAAGGATGTAGCGTATGGCAATCAAATCCATGAGCGTGTAAATAGCCGCCAAAGTGTTCCCCACGCCATTTGGACCAGTTGAAGTTTGTTCCGGCATAGGCGAAGTTTTTGAACCCGCATTCCATCAGATGTTCCACGGCCAGTTGGGCAATCGCCTTGTCATTGGTTTCTACCCAGGGAATACCGGGTATCAGGTTGGCAGCACTGATGTCCACCGTGGGGAGGTTACACTTTCTGATCAGTTCTGCCATGGCTTTGTTTTCTATCCTGGCAATGATACCATCACCTTTCCACGTTAGCATCCATTCAGGGTTGGGTTCGCCCCGGCTGTATTCGCCCAGGAATACATCCCATCCTCCATGTTCTTTGATATAACCGTAGATGCCCCTGATGATACCGCGAGCATACTCGTTGGAGGTCTCCATCAGCAGGGCCACTTTTAGCCGTTTCTTCTTAGTATTATTTCTAAATTCTGATTTCATATCAGTATGAAATAGCGTAATCTATTCTTGATTTTTCAGCTTATAGTAGGTCTTAACGTATGTCATACCCCTGTTTTGAACCTTTTTTTGTTAGAAGTATAGATGGTAGGATTTGGTAAAATATCTAAATACATCGCACAAATATCTTATTCCATCTGATAAAAACAAAACCTAGATTTGATTTTGAGAATTTAGAAAATTATGACGCTAAAGGCTTAAAAACACATTATACTATTAAAAAACAATATGGACAACCGAGAAGGAAAGATCAATATAGCCATAGCCGGCCTGGGGTTTGGGGCAGAGTTTATCCCTATTTACCAACAATACAAAAACACCAATCTGGTGGCAATTTGCCAAAGAAACCAGAAAAAGATGGATGCCATTGGAGATGCCTTCAACATCCCAAAGCGTTATGCATCATTTGACGACTTGCTACTCGATCCTGAAATTGATGCCATCCACATCAATACACCCATACCGGACCATGGCACCCAATCAATCAAAGCACTGAAGGCAGGAAAACATGTTGCCTGCACTGTACCAATGGCTACCACGGTCGCCGAATGCGAGGAAATTGTATCCCTGACAAAAGAAAAGGGGTTGACTTATATGATGATGGAGACTGTGGTTTACGCGAGAGAGTTCCTTTTTATGAAAGAATTGTATGAAAATGGAGAGCTGGGAAAAGTACAGTTTTTGAAAGCCAGCCACCAGCAGGATATGGACGGCTGGCCCGACTACTGGCCTGGCCTGCCGCCCATGCACTATGCCACGCATTGCGTGGGTCCGGTACTGGCACTCACCAGATCTGAAGCAGAGTACGTGTCCTGCTTTGGTTCCGGTACTATAAGGGAGGAGCTTCATGGCCATTACAATAGTCCCTATGCTGTTGAAACGACTCATGTCAGGTTCAAAGACTCGGATTTGAGTGCACAGGTTTACCGGTCGTTGTTTGATGTGGCACGTCAATATAGGGAAAGTTTTGAAGTTTATGGGTCAAAAAAATCTGTAGAATGGCCTCTGATAGAAGGAAAACCATTGGTCGTGCATACTGCAAAAAAGGCAGAACATGAGATACCGGAAGAAACAGCCTGCCCGGATTTTGCCAAACTCCTTCCGGAGGAAATACAGGGTTTTACTACCAGGGGAGTGTACGATTCTGACGACAACCAACACTTGTCCTTTACACAGGGGGCAGGCCATGGGGGTTCTCATCCACACCTGGTACATGCTTTTGTGGATGCCATCATAAAGGGTGAACAGCCTTACCCCAATGCGGTGCAATCTGCCAACATCACCTGCGTAGGGATATTGGCCCATGAATCTGCACTGAAAGGTGGTGAAATAATTCGTCTTCCTGATTTTACCTTTTTATCCTGAAAAAAAGTTAAACTTATCCAAACCTAAACTGTGAACTTATGGGCATTTGGTTTAAAAAAATGACATCATTCGGCAATATAAAAGAGCTTGTGCTGCCGCGACTTTCACATTCTTCCGTCCGATTTTTAGCATTAGTGCTAAGTGCACTGATGGCTTGCAATCAGCAGGAATCTGAAGAGACTGTGGAAGATCAGTTCAGTATGAACATTCGCACCACCGAAGCACAATCTCCGGAGCAGGAACGGAAGTCATTTCGATTGCCCCCAGGGTTCGAAATCCAGCTTTTTGCTGCCGAACCTCAAATTGGCAAACCACTCAATATGTCTTTTGATGCCAGGGGCAGAATGTGGGTGACTCAGTCCTATGAGTACCCATTTGCCGATACCACAGGTGTGGGAAAGGATAAGATTACCATCCTGGAAGATACAGATGGTGACGGTAGGGCAGATCTAGTCACAGATTTTGCCGATTCGTTGAATATACCCATTGGCATACTACCGGTTAAAAACGGAGTGATGGCTTACAGCATTCCCAATGTGTATTTTCTCGAAGACGTAGATGGAGACGATAAAGTAGATGAAAGGCATGTTGTACTCAGTGGGTTTGAGTATAAAGATACCCATGGGATGGTAAACAATTTCTTTAGGGGATTGGATGGATGGATACATGCTTCTCATGGTTTTGCCAACACTTCCCATGTTACCGACCGCAATGGCAAAACCCTGGTGATGCAATCCGGTAATATGTTCAGGTTTAGGGATGATGGCAGCAATCTGGAATTCACCACTACCGGAAGGGTCAACCCATACGGGCATGCCTATGACGAAATGGGATACCTGTATTCTACCGATTGCCATACAAGCCCCATTTACCAATTGGTACGGGGTGCTGATTATCCTCATTTTGGCAAGAAACCTACCGGGATAGGATTTGGCCCGGTCACCGAAATAAAAAATCAGCATGGGGCAACCGCATTGGCAGGATTGGAATACTACATCGCCACGCATTTTCCTCAGGAATACCAGAATAGTTTTTACTATGGAGATGTGGTGAAAAGCAAGGTGTACAGAAGCACCATGGAAAAAAAAGGAACCACCGCCTATGTTACACAGGAAGAAGACTTTATTTCCACGGATGATCCCTGGTTTCGCCCAGTAGATGTGAAAATGGGCCCGGATGGTGCGCTCTACATTGCCGATTTTTACAACCGGATCATAGGCCATTACGAAGTGCCATTGGATCATCCTGGCAGGGATCGGGAGCGTGGACGTATTTGGCGTATTGTGTACACAGGAGATAAGCCTCATGACAATCCACCTGTGACTGACTGGTCCGAAGTAGGGCTGGATGGCCTGATAGCTGAGTTGGGCAATAAGAACTTGCCTTTGCGCACCACCATAGCAGACCAGATAATCGACAGGTTTGGCATTGAATCGGTGGGTAAACTCAGGAATACCTTCAGTCAAAGCAAGGACACAGGCCAGCGCATTCAAATTTTATGGCTCCTGTACAGGTTGAATGCCCTCAGCGATCAACTGCTGATAGAGGCCTTCGGCAAAGGGGAATTGGCACTGAAAGTACATGTGCTCAGGGTTTTGTATGAAAGTGGACAGATAAGCAACGAGCTGATGCAAATAGCTCGAAATTATCTATCAGACCCACAGCCCGACCTTGCTCGTGCAGCTGTGATGCTCATGGCCCGACAGCCACATGTTGATCAGTTGCCCCTGTTGTTTGCTGCACAGGAGAATTGCCCGGAATATGATACGCATTTAAAGTATGCCATAAGGCAATGCCTCAGGGACCACCTGAGAAATGACGAGGTATTCGGCCTGGTCTTTTCCCGACAATGGACCCTTGAGCAGCAGCAGTCACTTATTGATGTTGTTGTAGGGGTTGATTCTGAATTGGCAGCACGGTTTATTTTGTCATATTTTCAGTCTGTTGCCAACCTGGGAGCAGGTGAATTGATCACATTATCTTCCCATGCTGCGAGATTTCTTACTGAGAACGACCTGGATGGGCTGGTGTCAGCCGTACAGACACTGGCAGGTGATGACCTGGACTTGCAATATACGGTTTATAATGCACTGAGATTCGGATTGGACCGTAGAGGGATGAAAGAAAGTGGGAGTTCAAGTGAATGGGGCAGTAGCCTGGCACGCACTTTCCTCAATAAGGGAGAAACTTCAAATGGATGGATGATAGAGCCGATAGAAAAATCTGTCTATGGCAAAAACACCTGGCACCTGGTTGATGTAGAAGCAACCGACGAATTTGAAGCCACCACCGTACTATCCAGTGGTCCCCGGTCGGGCGAGGGCCAGAAAAGCAAATTGTATTCCCCCGATTTTACCATCCCTGAAACATTGTCATTTCAGTTGCTGGGCAACAAACGGGATACGGACGATCCTGATATCCATACCAATTTGGTGGAACTGCGATTGGCTGGTTCTGGCGAAGTGTTGCAACAGACATTTATTACTGCGCCTGAGATGCGCAAAAAAGTGGTTTGGGATATCAGTTCGTACAAAGGAAAAACAGGATATCTGGTCATCGTTGATGGTTCTTCATTTACCAATCGCACCATCGGCATAGGCCAGTTGTCCCCGAAAGTGGTCGAATTGCCAGCTGAAAGCCCGGCATTGATTGCCGAACGCCAGATATTTGCAGCGAACCTCGCAGGGGATTATCTATTGACTTCCTGGAATCAGGATTTGAAAGACCTGTTTTCATCGAAATTCTCTGATTTACACACTAAGGCAGCTGTAGCAGATGCCCTGCTGAGCCTCAATACCGACAACCTTCCATTCCTGGCAGATGCCCTGAACCGGGAAACTACTCAGCCTTTTCTCATAGAATCAATAGTGAGGTCTATGGGCAAACTTGATCCTGAAAAAGTAGCACCAATACTCGTGAAGTCATTTTCAGGGCGACCATATACTGTTCAAAAAGAGGTAGCCCTCACCCTGGCACAATCGGTCGTTGGTCTGAACCATTTGCTTGATGCAGTTTCGCGACAGGAGGTAGCTCCAAGGGTTTTGCTTGAAAGACAAGTGAACGAGCGCCTGATGAATGCAGCAACCCAAAGGCAAATAACTCAATATGAAAAACTGGTGGATGGGGTGGCAAAACCGAATGAAGAGATTCAAAAAACTATCGATGAGAGACTTGCAAATTTCCAACTATCCGGAAGTGCTATTTCCGGGGGTAGCGAAACTTTTAAATTACATTGTGGGCCATGCCACCAAATGGGTGGAACCGGAGGCTCTATAGGGCCTCAGCTTGATGGGATAGGCAATTGGGGGGCAAGGGCACTGACAGAGAAAATACTGGATCCTAATAGGAATATTTCCAAGGCGTTTGTTAATTACAACATCAAACTGAAAGATGGTACCAGTCAAACCGGCCTGTTGAGGCGTGAAGAAGGTGAACTGCTGGTTTTTGCCAACGCCGGAGGCCAGGAGTTTTCGATAGCTAAAAGTGAAATTGCCCGGAAAAAGGCAAGCCCGTTTACTTTAATGCCGGACCATTTTAGCAAGGTGATCCCTGAAAAAGATTTTTATTTATTGTTGAATTTTTTGCTCAACCAAAAGTAACATGATGAATACCGCCTACATCTTTTTTTATGCACTCCTGGGACTATTTATATGCTGTAGTTCGCCGGATAAAAAACAACCGGAAGGAGAACTAAAATCCACAGCATTAAAATTTACCAAAACCCATGTGTGGCAGGAGTTTGTGGCTGAAGGTGTGGCAGTTGGTGATGTCAACAACGACGGCAACACGGATATCATGGCCGGGGCATATTGGTTTGAAGCTCCGGAATGGCAACCACATCAGATACAGGAGCCCAAGGCATACGACTATTCCAAAGGGTATAGCGATGCATTTCCAAGCTATGCCCTGGATGTGAACGAAGATAGCTGGGTAGATTTTATCATTTTTGGTTTTCCTGGCAAGTCGGTGGTTTGGTATGAAAACCCCAAGGGAAAGGATGTTCATTGGCAGGAACACACGATCGATACCAACGCCTGTAATGAATCCCCGTTGTTTGCGGATCTGGATGGGAATGGACGAATGGATTTGGTGTTTGGGAATGAAAATACCGGTACCATGAGATGGTATGAGCATGCCCCTAAACGCGGTACGGACAATTGGATAGCCAGAGACGTAAGTGCACCCAATTCACCTGGTACGGCCAAATTTGCACACGGGCTGGGCATGGGAGATGTAAATGGCGATGGAAGGAATGATATTATCATCAGAGAAGGCTGGTGGGAAGCACCAAAAAACAAGAATAAGAGACCCTGGGTGTTTCATGAGACAGGCTTTGGCTTGGCGTGTTCTCATATGTTTGCCTATGATTTTGATAATGACGGAGACAATGATGTCATTTCAGCATCGGCACACAGCTATGGTATGTGGTGGCACGAACAAGTGGAGCAGGAAGCAGGTGATTTGGTCTTTAACCGCCACTTGATCGACAGTACTTTTTCACAGACGCATGCCCTGGTCCTCAAAGACATGAATGCCGATGGACTGCCCGATTTGGTGACAGGGAAACGGTTTTATGCCCATCAGGGAAAAGATCCAGGAGGAAAAGAACCAGCGGTGCTGTATTGGTTTGAACTGCAAAGAGGTAAAAATGGCCAGCCGACCTGGAAAAGACACCTTATCGATGACGACTCAGGTATAGGCCTTAATACTGTGGTGGAAGATATGAATGGTGATGGCAAGTTGGATATTGTGGTTGCCAATAAAAAAGGGGTATTCTATTTTCGGCAGGACTGACAGGCTACCCAAATTGAACCTGTTATAAATCAGGGGACTTCACGCTTGTACCTCACTTCGAAGTGACGCTTGGGTATAGGCAGGCTGGTAGCCTCAGACAGTTCAAACTCATTTTTCTGAAAATAGATGGCTTATTCCATAGCACTTCTTATTATCTCCGTCACTTCGACCGTAGGGAGAAGTCCCCTTGGTCAATATATTTTACCCGGCAATGCTAGAGTGCATTTGCAATGTGCTCCCTTTGTTATCCAGTATATTAGATTGCAGCTACCATCTTTTTTTGGACAGGTTTATGATTACCCTATTTATAGTTTGCAGACGCATTACAAATGCGCCCGATCAGCATGTTAGCGTAGCGCATCTCGAAGCATAGATAAGGAGCTTTTATAAAGCCCATGTAAGTATGTAAACCCCTTTGGTCAAAGCACATTTTTCACTTAGTTTGGAAAAGCTTTCTACCTGCCTCACCGCTACGAGCTCACCGCTTTACAAAATGAGATCATACCTATGTCAGTACAGCGAAAAGCTGTCACCGGCTGCAACAAGTCTTTTTTGACTTGTGCTGTTTCCTGATAACAAAAAAATCCACACATCACCATCAAAATTTCAAACCCCCTCCCCAATTTGATTTTGCACCCCAGTATTTGGAAACTTTAAAACCCTGCTCCCAGACAAAATGTGCTCGTGACCATAGTAGGAACACATTTCACAAGGATTTCCAAAAACAACCCATTATTAATTAATAGTAATTAAGGATTAATAATTTATTAATTACCAAAACTGCCTGGGATGCAACCCCGATGTGGACTTTAATTGTGCCGGATTTTAAAATCAAAAGTGAAACTGACAAGAGTGCCTGGGCATTCCGGTACCCCTTTTCAAAATCACTAAAATGTTTGGTAGATATCACACAAACACCTGGTAAAATAAACTTAACAAAACCAATTGTAATATGATAAAACGGTTACGAATTAAGGAACATACTTTTCTGACAAGAATATGGGCCTGGCGATGGAGTACACTGCTCGTGGCAGGATTGAGTGGCTTTATCGTCATTTCATCCTGCGAGGAACAGGTCACTGAACCACTGATGGTTGCCGCAAGGGAAGAAGCACCACTCGATGAACGTTTACAGGGCAATGAGGCTGTAATCCAACATGACAATCCCGAAACAGGAAAACCCTATACCGATGAGGAGTTGGCGGCATTGTCGTACGACCCCTCAAAGGAAGAGCATTACAATCCGGGGGGAAATGTATCCCTTGATATTGTCATGAAACTTGCCCCACAAAAAATAGAAGTGCTGACCGGGGATAACAAAGTACTCACAGAGTTGGACATTCCTGTAGCCAACGAAGACAATGAGTATGTGGCCAATTTCTCCTCAAATTTTGATGATTTAGGATTTGGACAGGGAGAGGACAGAATGCTCTCCTTTACCATCACTTACAACAATGCTGTGGGCAATCAGGCTGCATCGGTACAAACTCTCGATTTTGAGTTTCATTTGGCCAATATCCGTCCCAGGGCATTGGCATTTTTTAAGAACGGCCTGGGTGAAACCTTCGAGATAAAAACCCAGGTAACCGGAGCTGCAAGTGAACTGAGCGATAAGTATGGCCATGTCTTTACCTTCGATGGTGCTGATGATTTCATTACCCTGATAGATTCAGAAGACCTGGCCTTCAGGCACGAAGGTGATTTTTCCATATCCATTTGGATCAATACCACATCTTCCAACAGCGATCCCGTGATCATAGGTGACAAAGACTGGGGCAGTGGTGGCAACAAGGGCTTTCTATTTGCCCACATCGGAAGCAAATGGAAGCTCAACCTTGGTGACGGAAACGGATCCAGGCGCGATCTGACTGGTGGTGAGATCAATGACGGAACATGGCACCACCTGGCTGCCAGTTTCGATCGGGATGGCGATGTGGTCATCTACCAGGACGGAGTGGAAATGGGACGTACAGATATGTCAGCTGTTGGCGACATGAATAGTGGCTATCCCCTGAGACTGGCCCAGGATGGCACCTCTTCCTATGGCTTGTGGTACGAAGGCATGACAGGCGAGCCTACCATATTTGACTATGTGCTCAGTGCCGGTGAAGTAACCGGAATGAATGAGTCATTGGAACAGTTCAGTGTTCAACTCAGAAAACAAGACGGAACCGCCATTGGCTTATCAGTAGATGATGCCTCATCTGGTGTAGCTGCTGAATTTGTGAATGGCAAGGAGCGTATCGTCAGGACCTTTAATGGTGACCCTGATTTTTCTACTATTCAGGACGAAGGTGCATTGGACTTCAGGTTCGGAGGAGATTTCTCCGTGGCTGTTTGGGTCAACACTAGTGCATCTAACAGCGACCCGGTGATAATAGGAGACAAAGATTGGGGTAGTGGCGGCAACAAAGGCTTTTTACTGGCCCATATAGGTAGCAACTGGAAGCTCAACGCTGGCGATGGAAATGGTCAAAGGATTGATGCCAGTGGCCCGGATATCAACGATGGTGCCTGGCACCTGATCGGCGTAACATTCGATAGGGACGGGGATGCCGTCATATATCAGGACGGGGAAGCTGTGGGCAATGTAGCCATGGGTGCAGTTGGGGATATGACCAGCGGATACCCTATCCGGTTGGCCCAGGATGGTACCGGCAGCTATGGCCTTTGGTACGAAGGAAAAACCTCTACAGCTTATACATTCGACTATGCCCTGTCAGCAGCGGAAATGCAGGCCTTATACACCGAATGATCTTTTTCTGCGAACCCTTAATTAAGAAAAAAATATAAAACCTATGACAATATGATAAAAATCTTACAACCCAAAACCAATTTGAGTTTTAGGCTTGTTGGAGGAGTGATCTTGCTGCAGTTTCTATTGATAGCGAATATTCATGCCTCTGGCGAAAACCCAATTGGTGACGACAAGGAGAAGCAGAAATCCGCTTCTTCTGAGCCAGACTCCCTGGTAGTCGAACAAAACATTCAGGTCAACCATAAGAAGGTTTACGGAAATGACTTAAAAGACATACCAGCTGCGGACCTTGAAAACCTGCTTCAGGGCAGGTTATCAGGTTTTTTTGTGCAAAACTGGAGTGGCGCCCCGGGCATCCAAAGTGTGATGGCGGTAAACTCAGTGAACACAGCTTCGGTAGGCATTGATAACAGGCCGCTGATTTTGGTCAACGGTGTGCCAATATACGTGGATGCATCCGAAGCTTCACAAATCAACCCGCTGAGCCAGATCAGCCCGGAATATATCGAGTCTATTGAGGTGTTGAATTCCGCTGTGTCCCAGGCCAGGTATGGGGCTAGGGGAGCTAATGGTGTGATATTGATTACGACAAAGGATGGATCGGCTTACGACCGGACCAGAATATCGGTAAGCCTTTCCGGAGGGGTAAACTTTGCCCCGCAATTGAGGTCCACCATCAGTGGTAACGAAGAAAGGCGGAGGTTGCGGGGATTGTATGACAATGCCATCGTTTTGCCCGGCGACCTGAACGGTATAGAAATCCCAATGTTCCTCAGCGACAGCCTCAATTCCTTCTATGGCTACAATACCGACTGGCAGAAGGAGGCTTACGATACACGCCCGGTACAGAATTTCAACATGAACATTGGCAACAGCGGAGTGTATGGACACTACCTGCTGCACATGGGCTATTACAATGAAGAATCTTCAAAAACAGGGGTTGGCCTGAAACGCTTCAACCTCAACCTGAACACAGCCTACAATGTGACCAACAAACTTACCCTAGGGGTAATGCTATTGGCAGCCAGGGCAGACAGGGGCAACAGCACGAGCAATCTTTTCCAACAATCTTTTTTCCCCAGAAATGATGACAGCTCATTGTTTCCCCCCACCATTTTTGAAGATGACGACCAGCTAAGGGATGTCAACACCAACAACCACCTGTTGTCTGCCATCAAGTTGGACTATAAGTTTTCAGACTACCTGGCTTTCAATTCCAATATCGGATTGGATTATGAGACCGGCAGGAGAGACTACTTTGTGCCATCCACTATCAATAGCGGAAGGGTCTTCATCAGTTCATTTACCACAAGAAGGCAGCAACTGATGAATGAAAATACCCTGACCTATTCGAAAGAGGTGAACGGGCGGCCATTGCAGGTGGCACTTGGCCAGAGCATCATTGTGGACGACAGGCAACATACCGAAGTATCGGCCGATAGGGATGCCACTGGTACCAGCAATTTTGTGAAAACCATCACCGGCATTTCACTGAGTGACATTGATGGAGGAAGCTTTCTATCAAAAAGTGCGCTACTGTCATTTTTTGCGGATGCGGAATACGAAGTAACGGATGGCTTGGTATTGACAGGGGTTGTACGTGCCGATGGCTCATCCAAATTGCCCAAAGATGAACGCTGGAAGATTTACCCGGCTGTTGGGGCAAGTTGGGATATTAGCCAGACTTCCCTGCTGGAAAGCATTGGCCTGATATCTTACGCCAGCTTACAGGCTGGTTTTGGAAAGTCGGGGATCTTACCTGTTGAAGACCATCTTTGGAAAAGCGACATACGCACCATCGGGGATTATGCCGGGGTAAGGGAAAATGGCACAGGCGTTACCAGGTACTCCAGAACCAACAACAGTTTTACCAACCCTACATCTACCAATTACAATTTGGGAGCTGAATTTGGGATATTGGACAATAAACTGTTCATTTCGGCAGACTACTTTTCCAACAACATCAGCAACTACCATTACCAGGTGATGTTGCCCAATACCGTTGGGTTTTCTGAAGAGGTGAAAAATGGAATTGGCATGAAAAATACAGGGTTCAACCTGGGCGTTTCAGCCAACATCAATTTAGGGGAAATCTCGTGGAACTCCAGGTTGAATGCATCATTGATTGCCAATGAAGTAACCGAAATGCCTTCGGACGCCAACAATTCACTGTATGGCTCGATAGAAAAAGGAAGGCCGATCAATGGGTTCTATGCACATGCCTCTGATGGTTTTTACGCTAATGCCTCTGATATTCCCATCGATCCGGCAACAGGGTTAAAAGTGAGCTATTCCGGGGTAGAGCTTGATCAGGGTATGCCACAATTCCTGGATAAAAATGGTGATTATGTGCTCGACCAAAACGATCGTTATTTTGTAGGTAGTCCACAGCCGGATTTTTATGGAGGGTTTGGCAATACCTTCAGGTTCAAAGATTTTTACCTGGATGCGCTGTTCTCCTATTCATTTGGTGGCCAAATACTGACCGAATCTGTCATCAACAGATTTACCTCCAATGTAGCAGAACTGAACAGGGGTATGTTTGTGGAAAACGGCCCTGGTACCAATTACTACTTCCTCAATTCTGATAACAACCAGATGAGCCTGCAAGGCATTGCAGCAATAGAGAGTTCTTCTTTCATCAGGCTAAATAACCTCACTTTTGGATACAACTTCAACGAATCCACCCTTTCAAGGCTGGGTTTTGGAAGTGGTAGGGTATTCATTACCGGACAAAATTTATTTGTAGGAGGGTCTGATTACAGCGGATTGGATCCCGAGGAAAACTGGAATGCCGTCAATGGTTTCAACCTTTCCACAACGGGCACCCCCCGTTACAAATCAGTTTCAATTGGACTAAGCTTAGGGATATGATTATGAAAAATAGAAAAAGTTTATTGTTAAAACTCGCCCTGTTGCTGAGCTTGTGGCTTCCTGTGGTTTCCTGCAATACCCTGGAAATCAACGACCTCAACAAAGGGGAGGAGGAAGACTTCTTTACCACCAGGGAAAGTGCGTTCATGGCCATTTCGGGAGCTTATGTCCTGGCCAGAAGGGCGATTGTGACAGAAGCCGCATGGGCTATGTACAGTGATATCAGGTCTGGTTTGTTGAAACTCAACGGGCCAGAGGCCGAAGAACTTCACAACCAGGAATTGCACTCCAGCCAGGCATTGTTTCGCACCCTGAAAGACTGGGGCAGGTTTTACAAGGCCATCACCCAATGCAATGTGGTGATCGAAAAAGTAGGTGATATCAAGGATTTTATCACCCAGGAAGAAAAAAATACCATGATCGCAGAAGCGAGGTTTCTCAGGGCGTTGCTCTATTTCAACATGGTGCGGGTTTGGGGGGAGGTTCCCCTGGTTACGAAAACCAGCCAAATTGATGCCATGTCAAAAAGTCCCCAAACTGATGTGCTGGACTTTTTGGTGACAGACCTCTCAGCGATATCATCTGTTTTGCCAGAAGCCTACCTCACACCCAATGGTGACGAAGACGTGAGTTCCTCCATTTTTAGGGGAACCAAAGGCGCCAGCCTTGCTTTGCTGGCCCATGTGCATGCCTGGAAAGGCGACTATGCCCTGTCCCAGGCTGCAGTGAATGATGTAATTGCCATGGAGAGGTATCGGTTACATGACCTGGAAAATGACCTGGCAAGGGTGTTTCAGGCTACAACCGAAGAAAATATATTCGCTTTTTCGTCCCTTCAGAATTTCAACTCCGATTTCGAATTTCAAAATATGAATGCCGATTTGCTAAGCGATCAGATTTTCTTCAATGGAAAGGTGTTGTCCAGGGTAGAGCCCATGGATTATCAAGGTGTAACAGCACTTTTCAGCGGCTCTGATGCCAGGCGTGGAAAATACTTTAGCGTGGATGATGCTTCTGAAACTGTGACCTACAGAAAATCTAATTTCCCATTGATTAATAGCGGCTTCTTTAGATACTCTGACCTGCTTCTCCTGGCAGCTGAAGCTACTATGGAAAGTGATCCGGCCACATCCGAAGGTTTTTTGAACCAGGTAAGAAACAGGGCAGGCCTGGCCGATTATGTGCAGGCCGATGATGGCACACTTAAAGATGCCATTTTCACCGAAAGAAGGAGGGAATTGTTTGGTGAAGGCCATGATTTCTTCGATCTCGTGCGCTTTGGTAAAGTATCTGAAAAGGTGGCGACCATATCACCTGCCGAAGTGAGGGATGGCATAATCTACTGGCCGGTATCCAATGAGGCTTTTGAGAACAATGCCCTCATGACACAAAACCCATTTTGGAACTAACCTAAAAATAGTACGAAGATGAAAAATATTTTAAAAATAAACTTGCTGATCGGCCTGGTAGTAGTACTGGCATCATGTACGGAGGATCATTTTCTCGAATCAGGTCCGGCATCCGGGGCTGTGAACATGACCAACTACGACTACCTCAGTTCACGCACAGATATATTTTCCGAGCTGATCGAAGTAATAGACCAAACGGGCAGGAAAGACCTGGTCAACCAGGAAAATATCACCTTGTTTGCCCTACAAAACGAATCGATCCGATACTACCTGGGCAGCATGGATTACAAGTCTGTTTCGGAAGCGAATACAGACGACCTGGATTCCCTGCTACAGAAATATATCATAGTCGATAGCAAAATGTTGAGGGGCGGAATGAAGCCTGGGTTGGGAGAAGATGTACTTACTGCCAATGGCATCAACATGAATGTGAAAATAGTATCTGGTGAATACAAAGGAGTCCAGAATGTTGGCGCCAAGAATATCATTTATACCGATGCAGGCTTGTATGCCAGCTTAAAGCAGGATAAGCAAAGCACGTTGCTGGCTGAAGCCATGGTGTCATCTGGTGATATTCAGACTACAAATAGTGTGGTCCATGTCCTGGACAGGTCTCACAAGTTTGGATTTTAAATAAGGTTGAGATGAAAATAAACATATTAAATATGAAAAAAATATTACTGTTCATTTTACTCTCCGGAGTATTGCCAGGCCTGGCACTTGCCCAGGATAGATCGGTGAAAGGACGGGTGACCGGAGAAGACGGGGAGGGGCTTCCCGGGGTTTCTGTGGTCATCGTATCCAACGGGGGAGGAGCCGCTACTGACATTGAAGGTTATTATAAGTTGACCGTTCCCAAAGGAGCTACCACGCTCGAATTCAGATATATTGGCTATGCGAGCCAGTTTATTACCATCGGGTCACAGTCTGTTATAAATGTGTCTTTGGCGCCTGATGCTGAAGAACTGGAAGAAGTAGTGGTGATCGGATACGGAGAGCAAAACACCAAAGACAATGTAGGCTCAATATCCAATATCAAACTGTCAGAACTGGCCGGGTCGCAGGTAGCAGAAAACATGGAAGGCATGCTGCAGGGCCGGGTAGCGGGGGTAAACGTACAGGTAAACTCAGGCGAACCAGGGGCAGCCCCGGTGGTGATCATCCGTGGATTGTCTGCGGTGACCAGGGGAGGAAACGAAGTGGCCAGTGAGCCATTGTATGTAGTAGATGGGATTCCCATATTGTCGCAGGCTACCAGCGAATTCAATGTGACCGGTACCAACGTACTGGCCGATATTGACCCCAATGACATTGAAGATATTACTGTGTTGAAAGATGCGTCTGCTGCGGCCATTTATGGTTCCAGAGCGGCCAACGGGGTTATACTTGTTACCACCAAAAAAGGAAAAAGAGGCAAACCGCAAATTACGCTCACGTCACTGGTTGGGCTCAGTATGGTGCCCCAGCTTATCAATACTGCCGGTGGCGCAAAAGAGAGAAGGCTAAAAGTCGGCTTGTTCGACAGGTACAATCCCAACCTGCCTTTGCCAAGTATTTTGTCTGACAGTTTGAACCCCTACTACAACAATTCGACAGACTGGCAAAACGAGGTTTACTCCATGGGGCGTACCGAAAACTACAACGCCTCTATCAGGGGCGCAGGGGATTTCGGAAATTATAGCCTGAGCATGGGGCATTTCTCCAACAAAGGAATTGCCATCAATAGCCGGTTTAAAAGGTCAAACATACTCTTGAACAGTACTTTTTTCGGCCTGGACAAGCGATTGGCCATTAATTCAGTAGTTGGTGTCTCAAGGACCAACAACTCAAGGAGGCTTTCTTTGGCAGAGCCGGATTTTACATCCTCGTTGCTGCCTGCACCAGATTCACCTATCCTGGATGGCTTTGATGACCAGGTGAAATATGACGATAGAAATATCAACAACAGGATCAGGACCAACCTGAACATATCCTACGATATCCTCAAAACGCTTACATTTAAAACCTCTGGTGGGCTGGATTACTCCAGGTCGATGAGGGACCAGAAATACCCCGAGAGGATTGTAATAGCCGATGGTGGCGATGGAATTGACCGGACAGCTATTTCTTCCCTAGGAGAAACCCAAAACTTAATTTGGGACAATACTCTTACCTACAAAAACACCTTTAATGACATCCATTATGTTGATTTTTTGGTAGGGCAGGGAGTGCAATACACCCAGGCCGAGTCAACAGCCGCATCGGGCAATACGAATCAGGAGTCCATTGCGGAAAATGTGAATGTGCCAGTGGCTATAGCCGATGGGTCATCCAATTATTCAGCCAACGCTATACTGTCGTATTTTACCAGGGTCAATTATATCTTTAATGACAAATACCTGATATCTGGATCTTTACGTACTGATGGTTCTTCAAAATTTGGTGAAAACAACAAATGGGGTGTATTCCCTTCGGGAGCATTGGGTTGGACATTTTCCAACGAATCCTTTATGCAGGATATTCCATTCCTGACATTTGGAAAGCTGAGGGCGAGTGTCGGGCTCTCTGGAGGCCAGTTTAGTGAAGATTACCTGGCGCTTGGTATTTTGGAACCGACTGCAGGTTACGGAGGAAATGGTGGCTTTAACCCCGTATGGACAGATGGATACAAAAATTCAGAACTCACCTGGGAACAAACCACCATGTACGATTATGGCCTGGACCTGGAATTGTTCGATGGCAAAATAAGCCTGGTATTTGATTATTACCATAAACTCACCAAAGGTTTACTGTTGACCACAGACCTACCAAACACATCAGGCTATGTACGTATTTTCAAGAATGCTGCTGACGTTTTGAACGAAGGGTTTGAAGTTACACTGAATACTGTCAACATTCAGAGCGACGAATTCTCATGGTCCACCAACTTCAACTTTGCCTACAACAAGAACACCGTAACGGAAATAGCCGGGGGCAATGAAGACATAATCCGTGACCAGGGCAGGGGCTCTATCATCAGGGTAGGCCGACCACTGAATGGCATGTTCCAGTTTATTTCTGACGGAATCTACCAAAGTGAAGAGGAAGTGCCTGTCAACCCCGAAAACGGCAAAAAACTTACCGGGTGGGATGGCAAAGACCTGGTGGCGGGTGACAGGAGGATCGTTGATCAAAACAATGATTTTGTGATCAACGAAAAGGACAGGGTATATAGTGGCGACCCCAACCCTGATTGGGTAGGTGGTTTTAGCAACAATTTCACCTACAAAGGATTTTACCTCAATACCCTCACCTCGTTTGTTATCGGCAGGGATATAGTAAACACCGCCCAGTTGGACAGGTTCCAGTTTGGTTCTGGTTTTGCCGGTGGCAATATATCAGACCTGTCCCAATACAGCATTTGGAACCAACCGGGTGATCAGACAAAATACCCTAGTGTAAACCCATGGAACTCTGTGGCTCAGGTGCTGGACAATGATGCAGCCTACATCGAAGATGGCTCCTATTTCAGGATTCAGACCATCACATTTGGCTACAATTTTCCCAGGACAATATTGGACAGGTTGAGCCTTCGCAGCTTAAAAGCCTATACAACATTAAATAATGTGGCCATTTTTCAGGACTACAGCGGCCCTGATGCGGAGGCCGTTACACTTTCAGGGTATGACAATTCTGGTGGGTATCCCAAACCCCGCTATGCATTGTTTGGAATCATCGTGGGCCTATAAAATCTAATTTCATGAAAAATATAAGTATTAAAATATCAGCTTTTTTGTTGCTCACATTGGGGGTGGTATCATCATGCCATGATATCCTCAACCAGGAGCCAATAAATGCCGTAACCCAGAAGCAATTTTGGAGAAACAACAATGACGCACAGTTAGCTGTGACCAGTATCTATTCCATTTTGAGAAACTCCCTCAGTGGCCTCAATAGGTCTGATGTACCTACATCGGCCAGGGGCAGTGCCTGGGGTGATTACATGATCTACGGAGACTCACGCACCGGCGACTGGGTAAACCCTGCCGACAATGATTCTGACTGGAAAAATATCATTGCCAACAACCTGCGTGCATTTCCTACCCTAAGGGACCTGCACAACTGGCGGCTGTTTTACAGGGTAATAGAAGAATGTAACCTGGTACTGGAAAATGTACCGGGCATTGCTCAAAACATCACAGATGAGCAAAAGAAACTCGCTTTGGCACATGCCTATTTTGTGAGGGGGTTTGTGTATTTCTACATGGTCAGGATTTGGGGGGATGTGCCCCTAAACCTGGAATCTGAAAACATCGAACCCTTGGGCAGAACGGATATGAAAATCATCCTGGAGCAGGCTGCTGATGACCTAAGACAGTCGCTGGAAGACCTGCCGGCGCAGTATTTCTCAGATGGCGTGCCTGATAGGTGCAAATCCAAAACCACCGCTACCAGCGGGGCTGCCAATGCAGTGCTGGCCCATGTGTATATGTGGCAAGGCGAATACGCCAAGGCAGTAGAAGCCATTGATCAAATTCAAAAGAGCGAGGTGTACAGGTTGCTTGATACTGAGGAATTTCGTGAGTTGTTCGACGATGGCTGCAGCGATGAAGGGATATTTGAAATATTCTACTCTTTTGAGACGGGTGAAGACATTGGCTATTACGGCTCTGCTGTCAACTGGTACTTTGTACGGCCATTCACCTCCAGGGAAAACGGCTCGTTCGGAATACCTAAAAGCAAAATACTGGAAACTTATACAGACCTGAGCGACAAGAGAATTCCCCAGTTTTTCATGAGCATCGGCCCTGAACCTGATTATGAGATCAACTCAAATCCACTGGCCAATGACGAAAACAGGATCATGTTTGCCAAATACCAGAAAGCACCAAATTTCACCGCGCAGTATGACCACAACATCATGTTGTTTAGGTACGGAGGTATTTTGCTGCTCAGGGCAGAGGCTTCTGCCCGTATTGGCGATACCGCAGATGCGCTCCTGCACATGAACCTGGTGAGGCAAAGGGCCGGTCTGGATGACTACACCAATACCAATCAGGACCAGCTCATAGATGAAATATTGCAGGAAAGACGAAGGGAACTGACCGGTGAGTCACACCGGTTTTACGACCTCATGAGAAACGGTATCCTGCACAAGTTTACCGGTTTTGTTTCGGAAGACGATGAAAAAAACGGTGCTGCATTCTGGCCCGTAGCTGATGAAGCTTTTCTCAACAATCCTTCTATGACCCAGAATTCATTTTGGGAGTAAACACCTAAAAATTTAAGAGATATCAATATGAAAAAGAACTTAAATATAATAGCATTCGCCCTGGTGATACTTGCGGGCAGCCTGATGGGTTGTCAGGAAGATTATTACTTCGACGGTGGTCTTTCCGATGGTAAATTGAATGTTACCACTTATGACTTTTTGGTGGAAAAGCAACGGTACTTCGATACCCTGCTTTGGGTGATAGATGAAAACAACCTGAAGGATCAGGTGAACGCAGAAAACAGTACCTTTTTTGCCCCGCAAAATGGGGCATTCAAGTTGTTTTTTGACAAACTGGAACTCGATCCAGTGCCAAAATCACTCGAAGAATTACCGGCTTCTGTAAAAGACACACTCGGACTACTCCTGAAAAAGTACATGATTTCGGAAGAAGTTATGAGAAAGGACATCCCGGTAGCTGGCAAGTTGGAGTCGGTCAATGCCAATGGAGAACCCGTTTCGGTCTTTTTTCTTTCCAACCCACGTGGTGGTATCCCAGGATTTGGGCCAAAGGATGTGGTATATGGTGCCACAGTGAAAGTGCCAAATATCAATACCGGAGTACCTGAAGAACAGGAAAGGGTGTCGGTGATGAGCACTACCGATTTGGAATCAACCAACGGCGTGGTACATGTAGTAGCTGTAAGTTTCACATTTGGTTTTTAAAGATGAATAGTATGAAAAATATAGTATATACATTATTGGCATTTTGCACCCTTGGTATCTGGGGGTGTGAAGATTCGGTGACAGAAGGCACCTTGTCTGTGGATATCAAGTATAAAGACAAAAAACAGACAATAGTGACCAGCCTTGGGGATGAATTGGGTGAATTTCTGACCTCCAAATCCTCCCTGCCTATAAAATTTGAAATTGCTGGTGTAGCAGCAGAAAATGGGTCATCTACCGAGCCATTGTTTGCGATGATCGAGGTGCCTATATTCACCCAGGAAGTTACAGGAAACGAAACTTCAGAAGCACTGGCGCTGAAAACGAAGAGGGTGAGTATGCCGGCCGTGAGCATTGGGGAATATACCGGGAAACTCATTGTCAGGGAAGGCAATAGTATTGCTGCGGACAAATACCACTTCGACATCAAAGTGACCAATGTGTCAGGCTCGGCCATATTGGACGATGCGCTGATCCTGGAGGTTAAAGATTTCGATATCATAGGCTTCAGCGATTTTCAGAGCGGCGTGCCGGTTATAGAGCGCATAGCGGATTCTCCTAATCAAATATTGTTTACAGCCTACGACGAAGATGCTGCGGTGATACCCGCCGAGTCAATTGACTTTGTGGCCAGGAGGGATAGGGGCTTCAAAGGCATATTTGTGGATGATACCAACAATGGCGAACTCTGGCAGGTTGATTTTCCGGTCAGGCCAGCCGATACCTATGTGTACCTCAATGAAGATGAACGGTACATCAACTTCGCCCTGGGCAAGCCGGGGAGCTATAAAATCACTTTTTACAAGTAAAAATAATTGAGATATGAGATTTAAATTATTACTCACAGTATCATGCCTTTTACTGGCTATGGGAACCGCAATTTCCCAGCAAAGCACCCCAAAGTTTTTGATTATCAGCCTGGATGGCATGAACTCCAATGTTTGGGATGTAGCGCATACACCTAATATGGATTTGCTGGTGCAGAACGCTACCTATACCTATAGCGGCCTTACCCTGGCCCCAGCATACAATTCCACTACATGGTCGTCTATGCTCACAGGTGTATGGCCTGTGAAGCACAAAGTAGATACCTCTACGTTCACCAAAAATGATTTCAGTACCTATCCCCATTTCTTCGATTATATAGAAGCGTCGGGGATAAAGACGGCATCATTTGCTGCCAACGATTCTATTGCCAATCAGATTCCTTCGAGTATCAACCACAACGTTTCTTTTTCCGATGACGATGAGGTGGTTGCGCAGGCTGCAGACTACATCAAAACGAACCAGGAATCAGGGGCATTTTTCGTACAGTTGGATGAAGTATTCAAAACCGGATATGGAAAAGGATTTGACGCCAGAAGGGCAGAATACATCAAAGCCATACAATACTACGATGAGCAGGTGGGAACCATCATTGCAGCGGTTACCTCCAGGGCCAATTACGAGAATGAAAACTGGATGATCGTATTGACGACCAACCACGGAGGAACAGTGGAAGGTGAAATTGGTGGAAAAAGCCTCGAAGAAACTTCACCCTTTATCATAATAAGTGGCGATTTTGTAAGAAACAGGGAGTTTATCCTCGATATCCTGGATGCTGAAAAGGGCAAAGACAATGCCGTTTTCCTCAGGCCTGGTGTCAATGAATATGTGAAAATCAATAAGACTGGTACCAAACTGGAAAACATGAGCGATTTCACCGTCGAGTTACGGGTGAAGCCGAAAGATGCCAGCTCCGATCCTTGCATTATTGGCGATAAGGACTGGAACAGCGGGGGCAACCCAGGGTGGTTGTTGGCACGCCAGGGATCTTCCTGGCAATTCAATGTAGCCGATCAGAACCGGACAAGGAAAGACATAGACCTGACCAGCGACTGGACCATCGAAGATGATTTATGGCACCACATCGTATTGTCATTTGACAAAGACGGGGATGCTATTCTTTACACCGATGGCAGGGAGTCGGCACGGACTTTTTTGGGATATGGCGATGAATCAACCTTCAAGAGCCCTTACGACCACCTGGCCCTTGGGGAAGATGGTACTTTGGCCTACGCCAATGGCAACAATCAATGGAAAGGCGTTTATGATGAAGTGAGGATTTTTGACAAAGTACTCGACAGCCTCACTATAGCAACCTGGCGCGACGAGAAAAATATAGAAGGCAGGCACCCGGACTGGGACCATATCATTGGCTATTGGAAGTTTGATGAGCACGAAGGAAAAAAAGTAATCGACTATAGCGGCAATGAATACAACGGCGAATTGGTGGGCACCAAGAGGGTTCCGGCCAACGGGTCCATTACCCATGTGGACATAGCCACCACATTGCTGGCACACCTGGGAGTTGAAATCAAATCCGAATGGGCACTTGATGGAAATATCGTGGATTTGGTAATCCCAAATATCGTGCTGGGAACTGAGGATGTAAGGATGGAGACCAAGGATGTAGCCATCTACCCCAACCCGGCGAGGGACAGGTTAAACTTCCGATTTGCTGAAAATTTAAAGTATGGCGATGAGGTGACCGTCTCCGTGTTTAACCTGAATGGCGAGAAAATCCAGTCAGAGTCTTTGACCACCGGATATGCTGATATTTCACTTGACATTTCTACACATAGCAAGGGGTATTACCTGTATCATATCCAGGGCAAAACCTTCAGTTACAAAGGGAAATTTATCATTAACAATTAAACAGAAATCCAATGAAAAAATATACAACACTGTTATTGGTAATAGCCCTGATGGCTACAGGGTGTACCGAAGATGAACTGGCCACACACGAATTTACCAAGCAGCAAATAGCTGCCAAAAACCTGGCCGGGGACTGGGGTGCAGCTTACAACATAGAGGCACCAGATGTAGAATCGGCAGATGCCCTTCGCAACCTCACCATGCTTTTTACTGTGGATGAAAATGGCAATCCGGACAAGTTTTTGTCAGATGGTTCACTTTCTACCTTTGGCAACAAGACCGGCACCTGGGCTTGGGCCGATGGCAACTCTACCAGTGATGTGGTGTTGTCAGAAGTTGGGCCTATTACAGCCTTTTCTATCAGCTATTCAGACAATATCGATACCATTACTATCCTTTTCAATGCGGTAAATGCAACGGGAAGGGTAGCATCGGTGGGAAATTATGAAGTGTCTTTTCAGCGGTTGTAATTAAAAAGAAAATAAGCTTTATGTAGCCTTTCTATGAATGTCGTTAAGTTAAACCGTCCCGCATCTAGTGCCGGGCAGGTTACCGATGACGCAATCAATGAGAGAATAGATAATAATGAGGTTACGCTGGTGCGAGCCCAATGTCGTTAAGTTAAGCTTTTCGTCTCTGCGAGCGTAGCGCGGCAGTCTTTCTGTTTAATGCTATCTGCCCATTTTGATGAGATCGCTTCGATTCCTCGCGATGACGGTTCAACTTAACTTAACG
>JAVKDJ010000062.1:0-42330 GCA_040222275.1 Cyclobacteriaceae bacterium | reverse complement strand
CGCAGACAGGCACTGGGCACTAATCTAGCCTCGGCCAGTTTGTGCAGTCTGCACTACGCTATAAACGTCATCCCATTTTGTGTGTTTGGCTTGACCAAAAATTAGGTCTCGCAGAGACGAAAAGCTTAACTTAACGACATTACCCTCGTAACGCCCTATTGCAATGAAATGTCCGCCTGCTGTAAGGCTGAAAGAGATCTTTACCCAAAACAAAGAACCCGTGAGTGATAAAGAGATTCCTTTCTGCCTCTCCACTGAACTGGTGTTTCTGTACAGGACGAACTGTGCCTAAAAACCAAGCTTGACCAATCCTGAGAACGGCTAAGGAAAAACTAGCGTGAAGTTTTGATCTTCTTCTCTTTTTCAAAGCGCTGCATGGCCAGCTCTAGCAATCGGCTGATCAATTCTGGATAGCTCACCCCGCTCGCCTCCCAAAGTTTGGGGTACATGCTTATTTTAGTGAACCCCGGTATGGTATTGATTTCATTCACTATTATTTGATTATCCTTTGTCAGAAATACATCCACCCTGGCAAAACCCTCGCACGCCAATACCTTAAAAGTACGTATAGCAATGTCTTGAACCTGCGCTTGAACCTCCTGGTCAATTTTTGCCGGTATATCTATCCTGTAACCATCGTCATCGAGGTATTTGGCATCATAGGAATAAAAAGAATCGCTAAAACTGATTTCTCCTACCACGGAAGCTTTGGGGTCTTCATTCCCCAGTATGGCGCATTCGATTTCACGCCCATCTATAAACTCTTCTATAATGATCTTGCTATCATACTCAAAGGCCTCTGCGATGGCTCTCTCATACTCAGCAGGGTTACTTGCTTTGTTGATGCCTACTGACGAACCCAGATTGGCTGGCTTAACAAAGCAGGGCATTCCAAGCCTTGCTTCCGCTTCGTCAAAAGTTGGCACCTCATCTTCTTGCCTTAGGGTAATAAATTTCCCAATAGGCAATCCTGCATCTCTCAGGAGCCTTTTCATAATGTCCTTGTCCATACCTACTGCCGAACCCAAAACCCCTGCCCCAACAAAGGGTACATTGGCCAGCTTCAGCAATCCCTGTATGGTCCCATCTTCCCCGAATGGCCCGTGCAATATGGGAAAGACCACATCTATGCTTTTATCAAACCCAGCCTTGTTAAAATTGGAAATTTTACCTGCACTTTGTGGAATTAGGGCGACTTCATCACTCTCAGGGTTTAAGCTAATGGTGGCGTCATCATCGGCATTTAGGAGTATAGAACTGTTTTCATTGAGCAGCCAGTTGCCCTTTTTGTCTATCCCAATCAACACGGGATTGTATTTGTCCCTATCTATAGCCTCAATCACATTCTTGGCAGATCGAAGTGAAATTTCATGTTCGGCAGACTTGCCCCCGAAAAGCAAAGCCACATTAATTTTATTATTTTCCATATTTGGCCAAATATAATAGTCAATTGCGAATGCACCATTGACCAGATGTAATTTTAAATACCGTGTACCTTTTTTAAATAACGATCGTAATGATGCCCGCAACTAAAGCCAAATAATTTTGATCACCTTCGCTGATTAATGGTTCAATTGATTAATTTTCCATTTTCAAAAAATGTATCCAACCGAATGGGTGAAACACTTCAGAATGTTTTAAAAATATTAAAACATCTAGCCATTATAATTGCCATAATCTTAGCCATCGTTCTGGGTTTTTTCTACATGTACCTGCCTGTTATTACCAACCATGGCGACTCCATCACTGTACCTGATCTGGAAGGGCAAGATGTAAGGGAACTGGACGAAATGCTTTCAAGCAAAAAACTCCGATACGAGGTAGAACCAGATTCTGGCTATTCTGCTACATACCCTGCTCTGGCAGTACTCAAGCAGTTTCCATTGCCCAATTCTAAAGTAAAGGAGAACCGAAAAATCTACATTACCCTAAATGCGAAAAAACCTCCTGTAATCCGTGTGCCAGACCTATACGGCTTGTCCCTCAAAGATGCCATGCTCCAGCTCAACAGCCTGGGATTGGCAGTTGGCAATACAGAGTACGTTCCGGAGCTGCACATCAACACGGTATTGGAATGGAGCTACAAGGGAAAGAAAATGGAAGTCAACGAAGAGGTGCCAAAGGGTTCTAAAATTGATTTTGTGTTGGCGGATGGGGCAGGAAACCAAAAGTTTCCGGTACCAAACCTTGTGGGCCAGGAATTTGAAGATGGCAGGGTGGCACTTCTCGGAATGGGATTGAAAGTTGGCAACCTGTTTTTTGAGAAAGAAGGCAAGATAGAAGTAGAAACCACCGACGAATTGGGCAACACTGAAATGAAAGAAATAGAAATTGCACCTGGTTATATATTCAAACAAAAACCAGCCAATACAAAAGGTAGTATAAAAATAGGGGAAACGGTTGATTTGTGGGTTGTAGAACGAGACACCCTTGATCATTTCGAGATTCCTGACCTGGAATTGCCCGACGAAGAAAAAAAGGAAGATTAAGGGTAATTATAAAATCATTGGCAAGTTATTGCGTTAAGCATTTGTAAAATTGAAATTAGTGTACAGGCTATATCTATTGATTCCCATTCTGATGTTCAGCACAGGCCTCTATGCCCAGCTGATTGTAAAGCCCGTGCCACAGTACAAACCAGCTGCACCGACCTACCCCAACGCCAGGACCACAGCCACACTGGCCAAACTGGATACGATTTCCCTCCCGTTTTGGGATGACTTTTCGTTTTCAGGACCTGGTGTAGATAGTACATTATGGCAAAATGGTATAGGCATTTTCATCAATCCTGCGATTGGAATCAACCAGCCAACGATCAACGTAGCAACTTTCGATGGCATCAACGCTAACGGCAGACCTTATAATGCAGAGTCGGACTTTGTAGCTCCTACAGACAGCCTGGTCTCCCACGCCATCGACATGTCCGATATCCCGGTTGAAAAAGCGAACACAGTTTACCTGAGTTTTTTCTGGCAAATGAAAGGCCTTGGTGAATTGCCTGATGAAACAGACTCGCTAAGGCTCGAATTCCTTAATAGAAATGGTGAATGGGAAACACAATGGTCCGTCGTAGGGCTGGAAGAAAACCTTTCAGAGGATTTCCAAAAGGTGTATGTTCCCGTCAGGGGCAGTCAGTATTTCCACCAGGGGTTTAGGTTCAAATTTCAAAGTTTTGGAAAAACTACTGGTGCCTTCGATAGCTGGCACATCGATTACATTTACCTAAACCAGGACAGAAATACCTCAAACGAATCTATATTCGACCATGCGATAGCTACAGAGCCCTTATCCTTTTTTAACACCTACACTTCTATTCCCTATTCGCAGCTATTCGCTTTCCCTGACACCATATTCTCACCCATGAGGGTGACGCTGAGCAGTTTTGAAAACAACATACAACCAGTAGAATACAATTACATCATCAGGGATATTTGGGCCAATCAGGAAATCTTTAATGAAAATGGAACCATCAACCCACTGAGTGCTTTTGGTCGTGGAGAAATAGAAACACAAACCATTGATAAAACCATTTTCAACAGCAACACAGATTCCCTATACATAAGCACGGAATTCCAGTTTATCAGCGGCGACCAATATTTAATCAAATCCATAAACAACGGTGGGGCAGATACCACGTTTTTGGTGGATGAGTACTTCAACTTTCGGTTGAATGATACCATTAGGAAGGAGTTTATCATACATGATATACTATCTTATGATGACGGTTCTGCCGAGTTTGCAGCTGGTATCAACCAAAGCAATGGCCAGATTGCCATACAGTTTGTGCTGGCCGAAAGGGATAGCATTACAGCCATTGACATCCACTTTCCATTGATCAAGCCTGTAATTTCTGCTGGCGAACAAATGAACCTCAGGGTATTCAAAAACCTCTCCGGGGAAGTAGGCTCACTGCTCGCCGTTCAAAATTTTCCTATCGAACCCAGTGATTCAATCAATAAATTCAGCCGTTACACGTTCGAATCTCCGGTGGTTGTCTCTGACACCTTCTACATCGGTTTTCAGCAATTCAAGGATGATTTTATTGGTATAGGACTGGATAAATCCCACAACCAAAGCGACAAAATATATTTCAACGCCCAAGGGACATGGGACCAAAACCTAAAAGTGGAGGGTAGCCTGATGGTCCGGCCTGTTTTTGGCAAGACGAACTACGACCCAAACGCCGTGGTAGGAATAGATAAGGAACCGGCTAATTTTCTTAGCTTTTATCCCAACCCGGCCCGGGAAACGATCAAAGTGAAAGGAAACTACGATCAGATTGAAATGTATTCTTTATCCGGGAGGTCTGTTAAATTCACCCTTTCCAACAACAACATCAATGTCTCTGGCCTGTCCAATGGGATCTATATTTTGAAGGCAAGGTTCGGAAACCTTACCCAGGTCGAGAAAATAGTAGTAAATCACTAGGCGGGTTTAGGAAAGCCGGTTTTTGTAGTCTTCATAACCAAACTTTCGCACCAACTCAAACTCTCCGTTTTTCCGTACAATTCCTATGGAAGGATGCCCCACACCGTTAAATGTGGTGGTCTTGACCATTGTATAGTGGATCATGTCTTCAAAAACCAACTCATCCCCAATAGCCAGTTCACGGTCAAATGAATAGGCCTCCAGAAAATCTCCAGCAAGGCAACTCACCCCCCCGATATTATACACAAACTTACCTTTGGACGAATCGGCGTATCCCTGCCTGAGCTTCGGGCGATAGGGCATTTCCAGGCAATCGGGCATGTGGCAGGTAAATGACCCATCAATTATAGCCGTCTTCACCCCTCCATTTTCTACTATATCCAGGATGGTAGTGTACAGCTCCCCTGTTTGCCAGGCTATGGCACTTCCCGGCTCCAAGATCACTTCTACCTTGTACTTTTCCTTAAAGTCGCGAAGCAGCTTAATAAGGTGTGCCACATCATATCCCTCACGGGTAATGGCGTGCCCCCCTCCCATATTCACCCATTTCACTTTACCGATCAAGTCCCCAAACTTCTTTTCAAAGGAATTCAGTACTCTTTCCAGGGCATGGCTGTCCGACTCACACAAAACGTGAAAATGGAGGCCCTCCAGGCCATTAGGGAGCCCATCAGAAAAATGGGCA
Source organism: Cyclobacteriaceae bacterium (assembly GCA_040222275.1). Lineage (GTDB taxonomy): Bacteria > Bacteroidota > Bacteroidia > Cytophagales > Cyclobacteriaceae > CAXBNB01. Next base: position 37,217 of record JAVKDJ010000062.1, on the reverse strand, counting down.
CTGGTCATCCCCAGCCTCGAAACCGGTGAAGACGGGTTGTAGAGGTCTGTTTTTACATCAGAAAATTCAGGGTTGACACGGATAGCAGAGGAAACCCCGGCAGCCTTTGCTTTTGGCCCATGCTTTTCGAATTGACCCAAAGAATTGAAAGTAATGTGGCTGCTATTCTTCAGGATGTGCGGCATCTCATCGTCCTGATAGGCTACAGCATAGGTATGGGCCTTACACTTCATCTTTTCCACACAGAGCAGCACTTCATTTAGTGAGCTTGCCGTAGCTCCGCTCAAATATTTGGCCACAAGGGGAAATGCGCTCCACATGGCAAAACCTTTAAAGGCAAGAATAATATTTACTCCTGCCTCTTTCTGAATATGGTCGAGCAACTGAAGGTTCTTTTCAAGCCGGATTTCGTCTAGCACGAAACATGGTGATGGGATGCCCCTTGTTTTCATAAGACCGTTTAAAGCTCCAAATCTATGTCATGCATTTCATGCCATGGAAGCCCGTGCTTGGAAAGCTGGCTCAAGAATGGATCGGGATTGAATTCCTCAACATTGAAAACCCCGGCTCCTGACCATTTTCCCGTCAGTACCATCATGGCACCAATCATGGCCGGCACACCTGTAGTAAATGAAACACCCTGAGCACCGGTATCATCGAATGCATCCTGATGTTTACAATTGTTGTAGATATAGTAGGTCCTGATGTCTCCATCCTTCACACCTTTGATCCTACAGCCAATAGATGTCTGTCCACTATAATTTTCCCCCAAACTACCAGGGTCAGGCAATACAGCTTTCAAAAACTGCAGTGGGACGATCTCCTTGCCTTCATACATGACCGGCTCGATAGAGGCCATGCCTATATTTTGAATCACCCTGAGGTGGGTAAGGTATTCATCTCCAAACGTCATCCAGAAACGTGCCCTTTTTAGTGTCGGGAAATTCTTAACCAGGGATTCCAACTCTTCATGATAAATGACATAAGAATTCCTGGCCCCTATTTCCGGATAGTTGATGGATTTTTTTATTTCATGGGGTTCGGTTTCCACCCACTTCCCATTCTCATAGTATTTTCCTTTTTGGGTAACTTCCCTTATGTTGATTTCGGGATTGAAATTGGTGGCAAAAGCTTTTCCATGATCGCCAGCATTACAATCCACAATATCCAGGTAATGGATTTCGTCAAAATGGTGCTTGGCCGCATGGGCCGTGAAAATGCTGGTTACACCTGGGTCAAACCCACAGCCTAAAACGGCCAAAAGCCCGGCCTCTTTAAAGCGGTCATGATATTCCCACTGCCATTTGTACTCAAATTTAGCTTCATCTTTCGGCTCATAGTTGGCCGTATCCAGATAATGCACCCCCGTTTCGAGACAGGCGTCCATAATGGTGAGGTCCTGATAAGGCAGGGCCACATTGATCACTATATCGGGCCCAACTTCCCTGATCAATTCTACCAATTGGGGCACATCGTCTGCATCCACTTCTGCTGTGTTAATCTTAACACCCAGATCACTCAAAATATCTGAGGCTATAACATCACATTTGGACTTAGTCCTGCTGGCAAGTGTAATATTTTTGAATACTTCTGTTACACGGGCACACTTGAAGGAAACGACTCTTCCAACTCCGCCGGCCCCAATAATCAATACATTTGACATTTGCAATATTCTTAATAAAATGGTGGGAAAATTAAAATTTTAGTCGTGCTGATTGCGTTGTATAAAAAAATAAATATAAAAAGACCCGCTAATTAATCAAATAAAATAATTTTCATTATATTATAGCCTCGAATAATAATGTAACAAAAAATAAATCACCAGAATTACCAAAAACCCAAAAGAGATGGCAAACAGATATCGACTAAATCCATTGGCTAAATTAATTGTTTTAACATTACTAATTTCTAGTTGTATTTCTCATAGAGACTACATCATCGACTCAGATTACAGCTACGATGGTAATTTCAAAAGGTACAAGACCTTTGATTTCATCAAAAATGCCAATGAAGACACCCTGCACAATCGTGAATTGGTAAAAACAACAATGATGAACCGTCTCGGTGCACAAGGTTATAAAAAAAGTACGACAAAACCAGACCTTCTTATCATGTATAAAATCTTCTATGATGATTTTTATCTGAGAGGGTACAACCAACCAAAATTTGAGACCTGGGTGGGCACAGATTCCTTCCTAAACACCAGGCAGACGCGAAGCACCAGACAATCTACTGTATCCAATCTCGATGAATATCGCGATGATGAAGAGGAAGGACGTGCTGGCGAATATCTGGAGCAAAGGTATTGCATGCATGAGGGCACACTTCTTGTAGTCTTCTACGATCGGAAGAGGAAAAAAACGGTATGGCAGGGATATGCTTCCGGCGTTTTCTCCAGGGCAGACAACCGGTCCGACAGGCACATCAAAGCAGCAACATCTAAAATATTCAATGAATTCAGGCTGCTTGCCGATGGATTCCTACTTAAGGGATAAAAGAAAAAAAAGTCAAGTTTAAAGCCATTTCAATTTGAAGTGGCTTTTTTTATGCGCTATTTTGAGCCTGAAATATAATCTGGCACAAAACAAGGCCATAGTTGCACCCCTTGCAGGTAAAAATTGGTCGATTGCCATGGATTATAGGTATAATTTAATCATCTAAAATCATTACAATTATGAAAAAACTGCACTCGATTTATGGGGGTATTGGGAAAGCATTGCTTTGCTTATCAATAGCGACAATAGTAGCTTGTTCTGGAAACAAAAAACCGGCAGAAAGCAGCGCAAAAGATGAGCCCGTGAAGGAGCAACCTGCCAAGGTGGAAAAACCGAGCAACGATCCCATGCAAAACAAGGGAATAGGACCGGTAAAGGAACTGGCACTTTCATCAATCGATGAAGCTTTGGCTGCTGAAGGAAAGGCTTTGTTTGACCAACTGTGTATAGCCTGCCACAAACCAACTGAAAAACTGATAGGCCCTGCCCCAAAAGGGATTCTGGATAGACGTACACCGGAGTGGGTGATGAACATGATCATGAACCCGAGTGAGATGACTCAAAAAGACCCGATTGCCATGCAGCTACTGAAAGAAGCCAATGGAGTACCCATGGCCGACCAGAATGTGACAGAGGAGCAGGCTCGGAAAATCCTGGAATACTTCAGGACTCTATAACTAAAACAACAGACGGGTTTATTCAGCTCGGAACAAAATCCACAATAAATTTTAAAAGGTCGTTCAACAAAAGAACGGCCTTTTAATTTGGAATGGGACATGTGATAGTCAACCAGCTACTATCTATTGGCCTTAGAAAACTTTTGCTCGAACTTCCCCTTATGAATAATTCAAGAGGGGTTGCTGCAAGAATTTCTATTAACATTCACAACCCATCAACCCAAAAGGCTTATTTCAACACCACACAAGTGGTTTTTTTCTTTGGTTTGGGAAGGGTCAGAAAAAACTTCATTTTTTTAACAACAAAAAATAACTGTAGGTACATATATTCCGTATTAAAGGACTAGTTTTGATTTTAAAATTTAATAGAACATGAAAAAACCTAATTTATTATTGGCTATTGTAGCACTGGTAGCACTTTCTTTTAGCGCTATCGCCGGGGATGAGTACAAAGTAAACACCAAGTCAAGCAAGCTGGAATGGCTGGCCAAAAAAGTGACTGGACAACACAACGGGGAAATCGACATAAAAAGCGGTGGGCTCACATTCAATGGCAACAAGCTTTCTGGCGGCAATTTTGTCATCAATATGAGCACCATTAAAGTGCTCGACCTTGAAGCCGGATCGAAGATGAACACAAAACTGACCGGACATTTGAATTCCCCCGACTTTTTCGATACAGCCACTTTTGGTGAGGCCAGTTTCAAAATCACCTCAGTGAAAAAATCAAAAAGCGACAATGCAAACTACGAAGTGACTGGTGACCTTACCATCAAGGGGAAGACCAATTCCATTAGCTTCCCAGCTATGGTAACCAAAGATGGTAACAAGGTGTCAGCCAAAGCCGATATCGTTTTCGACCGCTCAAAATTTGATGTGAGGTACGGATCCAACAGTTTCTTCGACAACCTTGGAGACAAAGCCATCTACGATGATGTACAAATGACTGTGAGCCTGGTGGCCGAATGATTTAGAAAAAATCTTTATAAAAAAAGCCCCGAATGGGGCTTTTTTTATGTCAATATCTGTGATGTGTGGTCCTTGGTATCCACCTTTTCAATAATATCTTCAAGCACACCATTTTCATCTATGATAAAAGTTGTACGCACCGTCCCCATATATTTTCTACCAAACATTTGCTTCTCTGCCCATGTACCGAACTGCTCATGAATACTTTTGTCCACATCGGCTATCAGCCTGAAAGGTAGGTCGTATTTTTTAATAAAATTCTGATGTTTTTTGGCGCTATCCGAACTGATACCAACCACTTCATACCCCCGCTTCAGCAGTTCCTGATAGTTGTCTCGTAAATCGCAAGATTCCGCTGTACATCCGGGTGTGTTGTCTTTTGGGTAAAAATAAAGTACAAGCTTCTTTCCTTTAAAATCTTCCAACCCGATTGGGTCTCCGTTCTGGTCCAGTCCTTTAAACTTTGGTGACTTGTCACCTATTTTTAATTTCATATCAAGATGTTTATTTAATGATTCCTTTTAAAACCTCAAGCACAGTTTACACACTTATTGGCATGGGGCATCAGCATGATCCTTCCGAGAGGTATGGAAGCCTTGCACCTTACACAAATACCAAAATCGGCCGTATCCAGTTTCGAAAGTGCAGTCTCCAGGTTTTTGAGTTTCTCCCTGGATTTTAAAAGAGAGGCATCATTGATGGATTTGTTGTTGATGGCATCCATTCTGCTCACCCGGCCGATAGCATTTTCAGGAGAAATTGGTTTTGTCAATTCTTCCAGATCGGCAATATCAGACTTTGTTTGAACGATTTCGCCTACTATTTTTTTCCGGATTTCTGTTTTATCAAGTGCCAAGTTTTGATTCGTTCCTTTTGAAGTTCAGCCACGAATCTACACAATTTCATAAATATCAACAGAACCTAACCCAATCTATTGGGTTGGCTGAATTTATGATTGGATATAAACAAGAGCCGATTCAGAAAAAGCTGGCTTTAGAACCAACGCTTTTTTCTGTTCAAAATATCAAGGACTATAAGAATGGCAAAGAATGCTGTTACTGAAACAATAAGGGTAATCATAGCTGGTTGAAATAAAATATTAAACAATAACCTAATTTTATCCCTTTAATTTAAACAAAATAATTTAAATACCCTCCTAATGCTACCAATAAATGCTATGAATCAATAAAATCCGTTATCAAGCAGGTTAAATATCAAAAAATTAACTACGTAAATAACTTATAAATACGCTATAAATTAATTGCTCAATTATGGCGAAATAAACTCAAACTTCTGCCCACCCAAAGTAGCCTCATACATCAAACCACCTTTCGCCATAGTAAACACAGCTACCCCGTTTTTGTAGGGTACATTGACAGCTGCACCTTCTGTGACGGCAACAGCGGTAGCATTGGGGGCAAATTCGAAATTTCCTTCAACGAAATTGTCAAACGCGCTTTTAGACTGAAAAAATATCACTTCTATATAAGCCTGGCCTCCAAACTGAAAACCTATTGTGACCTGGGTCATGCGCACACCACCTACAGCACTCCCTCCCTTTTTGAAAACCGTTCCCTTTCCGTAGGCCCCACCGATACCTATTCCGCCCTTGCCAATGGAAGGAAAGACAGCATAGCCATAAGCATTGCTAAAAAATGAAGATATCTTTTTGTTTTTGGCCTTGATCTCAGTGATCGCCTCATTGGCTTTTTTTACGTCTTCTTTTGTCCATTTTTTCTTTTGGGCCATCAAGGAAGTTGTAAAAAGCAGGACCAGGCAGGTATATAATACAAGTCGTGGAAACATAATCAGTACGTTTAGTCTATAGCAATAATACACACTTAAACGCACCAGTACAAACATTGGCCGGCTTCTCCGAAATGTTGACCATGGCCTTGCCCTAGCGTAGAAAAGGAAACTTAACCAGTTGAAAGGTTTCGGAATTTAACCTTACAGCCCATTGCTTTTAAGAAACTCCTCTATCATAAAGCTATAGGTGTATTGTCGTTTGGCAGCCTGGCTTTGCAGATTGGTTTTGACCAATTCGCTCAGGGACTGCCCACTGTCCTTGAGGTGTGCCAGGTACAGTTTCAGTTGGTTGCTTGTCATTTCAGAAAGGTTCTCCGACAATAGTTCGGCTGCCATAGGGTGTGCCATATCCAACTTCTTTATTAGCTGCGTCCTAGTATTGACATCTACACCCGGAAAAGATTTGTACAGCCTTTGACTCACCTTTTCATCGGCTAAAAAAGGACCTGGTACTTTTTTCAACAGATATGTACGCACCAGTGGCTGAGATTCTTCGAATATTTTCACCACCTGCTCAGCATGCCCAAGAAAATGGCTTTCATCCATCTGCTTTAGGGCATAACTTCTATAATCTGCATATTCCGAATATAAGAAGTATTGGTTCAGCTCATCTGATTGAATAGAATCAAGAACATGTTTCATTTTGGTTTGTGCCTCGCCATAAACCAAGTGCCACAAAGTATAGCAGGAATACAGGCCACCTTCCACAACAGCTTCTTTTATATCCCTCTTTGTAGCTGCCGACATGCCATCTATATCCCGTTTTCTGGCCTTTCTGGATTTAATGGGCACTTTATCCACCAATTCATCCATTTCTTTTCTCCTCAATATTGAGTTTTGATCACCCAGCAGTTGATGTAGTTTCTGGTAATCCTGGCTGGTAAACGGGTCATGTTCAAATTTGGTGAGCGGTAAATCCGGGTAAATACCATAGCCCACATAATTGCCCAGCAAATTCCAGTAGATTTTGATGTTGGCCAGCTTACATTCACCATCTGCACATACACCTGTTTCTAAATCAGAAAAAAACAAAAGCGGCCTTTTGTTTTCGTCCGAAAGCAACCTGACCTGGTGTATTTCAAAAGTATCTTTTCCGGAAAATTCGATTAACTGGTCGTCATTTACCACTTGTTTCCATTCCTCGGCCATTTCGAAAAACATGGGTTCTTCTGATGGCTTTTCCCATTGAAAAGCCATCAGAAGCAGTAGCAATATACTTCCCACTGCTAACCTCACAGTGATTGCTGGCTTAGAATTAGGTCCATGTATTCCTGAAGGTGTTTGGTATAAACTTCCCTCGGGCTGATGTTATATTTTTTACAAATGACGGCAGCAAGCCCAACAGCTGCACCCATCTGGCCTGTGGTGCGCATCACCCTGGGCCCTCCAAGTCCGATATGCGAGCAGCTAAAATTTCTGCCTGCCATGAAAAGATTGCTGATGTTTTTCGAATACAGACTTCTGTAAGGTATGTAATATTTTTTCGTTTTATAAAACAAAGCTTTCGACAAAAAATCTGGTTTAGTCTCATCCAGCAAATTTTGTTGAAAATGAACGTCTATTTCACGAATTTCCATCACAACTGAATCCGGAAATTGCACATAGTCCACCACATCATTGAAGGTAAATATATGGTCGCCTACCAACCTTCTGGATTCCCGTTTGCCCACCAGGTAAGACACCCATTGCAAGCGATAAAGCTCATTTTTGGGGTCACGCTTGGCGTTGGCAAAAGAACCATAAATAGCCCTTAACATGTGATCGCGAATGGTTTCCGCATCATGGATTTGATGCAGGTCATTTCTGGAAAACTCCCAGTACCACTCACCAGCTATTGCCGAATGCCCATCGGCTATATCGGCTGCCCATGGCAACTCAGGAAACTCCTGTGGTTTGTCCATTTTTTCAGTTTGCCAAAGCACTGACGAGCCCATCACAAAATCATCGGCTTCTTCAGGGCTCCAGAGCTCTCCCCATTCTTCCCAGGCTTCCCCGTAGGTATCCACACTTTCGCGCCCATAGGAAAATTCGGCACCAGCCCAATACCCAATCCAACCATCGCCGGTTGAATCCACAAATCGCGGTGCGTTGAACCGTATGCGTTCGCCTGTAGAGGTATGCCTGGCATCTACATATTGAATGGTATTGTTTTCTGCCCTGGCATCATAGGCCCTCCAATTGAGGAACAAACTGATGTTCTTAAATTGTTTGACATTTTTATCCCGTCGCTCCTGATCGTAGATGGCCTCAGAAGACCCATTGGGGTAGTGTTCGGTGTCTATCAACTTGAGTATCCTTTCGTAGTGGCCATAGATGCCCAATGTATGTACCCGTACTTCACTACTCGCATTCCCACCTAATTTTGGTCTGTCATGGATCAGTGCTACTTTGAGGCCCTGTTCAGCTGCGGCTATAGCTGCTGCACAACCGGCAATCCCCCCTCCTGTCACCACCAGGTCATAAGATTCTTCTTTCTCAGGGGCGGCAGTTTCATTCAGTTTGGTTTTTCTCCATGCAGCCAATGCTTCTGATTCCGATGGTGGCTCGTTTTGGCTTTGGCTCAGGTATATGGCATCACACCTTCCGTTGAACCCGGTTAAATCCGACAGTTCTATTTCTGCTTTTTTTGAATTGATTGACACAACTCCTGCATATTCCCAACCCCAACCAGCAGTTAGGCCCAGGGTGTTGTCCAGTTTTTTCTTGTTGATCGTTATTTGAAACCGGCCAGGAGCTTCCCAGTTTCCAGGTACCCAGTTTTTTGTCCTGGCCCATACATGGTATTTTCCTTTTTCCTTAATGTTGATTTTGGTTGAGGCATTTTTAACAGGTACCCCCATGCCATGGGCTATTAAATACGGAGATCCCATTTGTTCAACAAATTGAGGATCTACCAACCAACCTCCTTTGTCGAGGAAGGATTCTGCTTCTACAAGGATTTCACTTTGGGCCTGAGAAGAAAAGCCAATTAAAACCAGGAATACTATTTGCAAAAATCTTTTCATCACTTATGTTTTTTGTACAGTTTCATATTTGTTCACTATGCTAAATTGATGGATCATCCTGCTTATTCAAAAAATATGGCTGTGCAATAATTCAGCAAAATATTCCCTATATTATGCATAAGCTATATATTTGATTTCTTGATAGTTATAAGATCAAAAAACACACCGAAATCAGCCTCAAAATGAGCAGTTCCATTGAGCTAAAGTACTTGAAAAGCATCTCGCTGGAAATTGAAGATGAGTTGCGCTGGGGCGATCCGATGGATTGGAAGAACAGCAACTATCTGGAGTTGAGCAATTTGATCAAAAGAAGGTCTGGTGTCAGGATAAGTGCCGATACGCTCAAAAGGATATTTGGAAAGGTGAAAACCCTCGAAGAATACAACCCCCAATTGGCAACAAAAGATGCCCTGGCAGTATTTGCCGGATACGTTGAGTGGTCGGATTACAAACTGAAGAACCCACTGCCCAGCGAGGCTCTTGTGGTGGTGGAAGATAAACCTGTAACCATCATCAAGCTGCCCAGAAGAAATTTTTCCTGGATCAAATATCCCATTTTGCTCCTGGTAGGATTTCTTTTCTTTTTCTTTTGGCCAAAAAACAAAAAAATAGAATCTTATGAATTTGATATTGCCGGCAAATACCTGACCGGCAATGCCTATCACACCACTGTGTTTGAGTACGATGTAAGCCAAATAGAAACCGACAGTATCTTCATGGACTTTGGTGACAACACACCAAAAGTTGTTCTGAACAAGAAAAAAAACACCATTTCTCATTATTATCGGGGGCCTGGCCTATATACAGCCAATCTAATCGTTGACAACCAATCTGTATTTGACACCACCGTTTACCTGTCCACAAAGGGATGGGAGGCATACACTTATTTTTGGCGTACAGACCATACCGAATATTTGCCCATTTATGATTTCTTTGATACGACCAACTACCTAATGAGTATTGAGCCGGCTATGCCGCGAAACAAGGGAATTGATACCACGCAAATGTATTGGGTGCAATATGTCAACTATCAGGACTTTCAAATCGATGGCGAGAATTTCATATTGGAAGCAGCCCTGAAAAACGACAAGGAAATAATACCAGCTCGGTGCAACCATGTGAAGATCCACGTGATTGGGGAAGGTGGGGTGATCGAAATTTACTTTTTGAGGGAGGGTTGTTCCAACTGGGTCAACTTGCAGTTTGGAGAGGTAAACCTCCAGGGATCTGATCAGGACTTATCGGCCTTTGGGCAGGACTTTCTCGATTTTCAAAATGTGAAAATTGAAAGTTATGACAAGAATGTATCCGTGCTATACAACGACTCACTGCTTCACCAACAAGCCTATCATAAGCCTCTGGGTAGAATAAAGGGTATTGCTTTCATTTTCTCCGGTGTTGGAGGAGCCGTTAAAAATCCAAAGCTTCTTAAATACAAGGATCAGGCACTGTAACACCTCCTATTTATAGGCCATTTCTATTACTTTATTGGCATACCTTTCGCCGAGCTTCAATTGGGAGGCCGCATCAAAATGGGAATTATCTCCTTTATGCACCAGATCGTCAGCCAAAGCTACACCGACATGGGAAACCTGCGAGGGCAATGACCTTAGAACAGCATTTATCTCTCTGGCAGACTCCCTCCATTTCCCTATTTCACCAGCTACAACAGGTAAATTTGGTAATCCCAGATCCTTTCTCAAATTAAACACCAGGCTATCAAACTTACCCGAATATACTTCCGGGTTCTTTTGGTTGGCTTCTCCCTGATGCCATAAAATGGCTTTGATAGTCCCGGTCTTTTGGGCCTTCAATGCCCTTATCAAGCATTCATTGTAAAAATGGCTCCCTTTCTTCCACTCTTCAATGGCACTGCCTCCTTTGGCGTTTACCACCAGTCCGAACCGCTTTTTAGGAAATTCATGGGACATTTTCTTCGCAAATGACCAGGTAGGGCCCAGATGCTGCATCGACATGTTTTTTCTAACGGTGGAATATTTGTTCAACGGGTTGGAGGCATTTTCCCATTCGTCATCATTATTCAATAAAAAAACCCTCTTCAATGCAAAGGTTTCTTCTTCGGGCACTTCTGCCCTACCCGCCATGTTGGACTGTCCTATGCAAATGAAAATGTCCATTGTTTCGGACTTTTTGCACGAAAACATAGACAAAACAGATATTGAAACTAAAAAGAGGTGTTTGAGTTGAATACGCATAAAATTACCTTATTTGATCGTAATTGGCTTGACATATTTTTGGTCCATATTGTAAGGCAGCTGCCAGACATTTCCTTCAAAATCACCAAAATACAATGTTGAACGGCTAAATTGATGGGGATCGCCATCTGCCCAAAAGAAACAAAAAGGGCTTTTGTAGTTGAGTGGCCTGCGAACGTAACCGTGGTTCATTTTGCTTTTTGCAGTTACCTCGATAGATTTCTTCCAGGATTCGCCCTCGTTTTTTGATTCCCAAATAACCAATTCACCCCCTGCTCCATACTTCTGTGGGCCGATTTGTGTAGGCCCCACCACCTTCCAGGTTTGCTTTTCTATAAACAGACTGCCCATGTCGTAGTTGTGATCAGAAGTGGTGATAACAGTAGTCTGCCACTTCTCACCTATCCACTTAGACACACACCACTCGTACGGTGCACTATCCGGGCCCGGGAGGTAGCCATTGCTCCGAATGTACAAGCAAACGGGGTTACCACCACTATCGTACCCCATATCTTTCATATATACATTCTTGCCAAGACTGTGGTAATCCATCACCTGGGCGCTGACATTCTTATTCTGAAGCGGTATCTCAATGGCATTACCATGTACGTCTGTCCATGTCTTACCAAAATCTTTGGTTTGCAGGTAATACAAATCAGTACGGGTATCGGGGTGCCCGTTGATGTGGCGGTTGAAAAAAGTACCTATCAATTTGCCTTCATAACAATAACTTAACTGATAGTGTCCTGACTTTTCCCCTTCATTCTGTGGTATGGCTGCCAGTTGTTTGTCATCGCTCCACTCCAGGCCCTCGGTGCTGGTTTCGAAATACAACTGGCGTACTCCGGTATATTTGGTAAACAAATGGAAAAATCCTTCATCGGTTTTCCATATCTGGGGATACGTGAAGACTTCTTCGCTCACTTGTTCAAAAGCTTCGATACTGTAAGGTTTTTTACTTCTGTATTTAAACCCCAACCGTCTGGTATTCCGTCCACTTACAAATACCCAAATGTACCCGTCATCATCGATCGTCAGAGAAGGGTTGTCATGCGGATCGTCCACTCCCTGCTTGTCGTGCACCACAGTGGGCAGTGACACCATCCCGGATTTGTGGTCGAACTCCCCAATCATACACAGCAGGTATTTTTCATTCGCCGAAGTGGTGCCACCATATACGAAAAAAGTTTTGTCCACTTCGCTGGCATAGATGGCCAATGGATTGTGTTTGGCAGTATAGGTTCCCAATCCACCGGAGTACTTATCGCCGTATGCACTTTTCTGGTTCAGCTCGAACCATATCCCCCGATAACCATCGACTTTGGTGTTGTTGAGGGAGGACTGGGCGGATAAATGCAAAGCATTGAGCGATAAAAGTAAAAATACTGCAATGAAGCAAAGGAGGGTTGACGAAATGAAGGTGCCTTTTTTCATTTTCGCAATGTAGTAAATTCCCTATTGATAAATCCAGGGAAAATCCATAATAGTGAAGATTAAAAATGGCCAAGCCCGCAAAGGGCCCGACCATTCGATCCTACTTATTTATTATTTACTACTGATCCCACCACAACCGGTCAAAGATCGATACGCTTGGGACTTGATCCCCATTTTTGTCCAGTTCGTCTTGTGGGTACAATATCCTGCGGATAAATTCTGCGGCAACAGGGGTGTCATCAGCAAACCTGGGAATTTCAACAAAACTTGGATAGGCATAATCATGCCTTCTCATATCAGTCCACGATTCTTGGCTCATTGTAAATGTTGCTTTCCATTTTTCGGTCATTATCTTCTCCATGGAAATTGTGGCTGCTGTCTCATTGCCAAAATTTGCAATATAGGGCTCTATTCGAGGGTCACCGGCAGTGACCACAAGCTCAATTTGCTCCCTTACCGCCGCATTATGTGCTGCGGCAGCCCTTGGCAAATCATCGGACCGGAAGGCGGCTTCCGCTTCTATAAAAAGAAGTTCAAAATAAGTGGCTACCATATGATCCGAATCAGCGGCCGAATACCAGCTATCCGGGTTAACGGCGGAGAAAAAACCTGGCTGGGAGCCAGTGCCAATTGATTTTCCCTTTAACCCTGTGAACCTGTCCTGACCATCGATTTCAGAAAAATAAGCATCTACTCTGGGGTCATTATTCGCCAGTAAGTCATCCATAAAACGTTTTTCAGCCACCATTGAATTATTGTTATAAAGGAGGTTCCATCGGTTGAGCGACTGGGATGTCCCTTCGTACTTCATTTTCAAGTCCGTGGAAGAGCTGATCCCTGCAGCTTTGGCCGCATCCACGTGCGCAAGCACTGTGGTGGCACTCCCCATAGGATCGAGCTTGCTAAGGTGGTTGGCATATCTTGCAGCCAAAAGATGGGCAGATGCGATCCAGGCGTTAGCGTCACCGTTTAAGATGAAATCGCCATCACTCAGGGGTCTGAAGGAAGTTTTCCCCAAATCTGCTATCGCTTCATTGAGCAGCCTGTCTATTTCACTATAAATAAACTCCTGGGTATCATACTTGGGAAAAGAGTTGTTGACATCCAACGCCTCGGACCATGGGATTTCACCATACATATCGGTCAATTTTCCTAAAGCCAGGGCAGTCATTGCTTTGGCCGCACCTACGTAATGCCAGGATTCTTCTTCAGTTCCCCTGGTTACGATATCCTTATAGGAATTTAATGGGCCGGTGTAAAACCCGGTAAAGAAATAAGCAAAATTACTGTTGTCCAGTATATACTGGTCCATATTGGACGATCCGCTGAATATGCCCGATAAGCGCTGTACAAAAGGTTCCATATATCCTTCCATCCTGCCTCCATAGTTATCGAATTGTGCATAGATAGCACCGGCCAGCAGTACATCCACAGATACATCTTCCGGTTGGTTTTTACTCTTATTTATTTCCTCAAATGTCTGGTCACAGCTTGCCATCGGCAACATTGCCATCACCATTAGAAATATTTTTATAAAATTTTTCATTGGACTAAATATTAAATTCTGGTTTTAAAATTTAACTCGGGCACCAAGTTCGAACGATTTGGTGTTAGGGATCATAAAATCGTCAAACCCCTGGATATTCCCTACGCCATTGGCACTGATCTCCGGGTCATTTCCTGAATAGGGGGTACTCAGCCAGGCATTCCTTGCCGTGAAGGTAAGCTCAACGTCCTGGACAAATAACTTCTCCAACCATGCTTCTGGCAATGAATAACCTATATAGATATTCCTCAACCTCCACCACGATGCATCTTCAATGTTGTTTTCCCCAACCCTTCGGTAGGTGTTGGCCCAAAATGGGTTTGTCAACGGAGCTTCGATATTGTTGGGCGAACCGTCCGCATACAAGCCCCCCCAATTCCTGGTGGCCTGGTTGTTAGGGTCATTATTATAATAACGCTGCTCAGTGATTTTTGCCTTACCTGAGTATGTGAGCATTGCCCCGAAACCATTGACCACATCTCCACCCTGTTTTCTCTCCAGGGTAAACCCAAACCTCAGGTTTTTGTAGCTCAGGTTGGATGAGATACCAAGAATCCAATCAGGATTAACATTCCCCATGAGTACACGCTGGCTGCCACGCAGTGGATAGCCATTGGCATCAATTAACAATGGTGCATCCAGAAAATTGGGGTCTTCTTCGGTGACCCCATACCTCTGATAGGGATAATCATATAATGAACCCAGTTGTTCACCAACTATGGCAATAACTTGTGACTGGGCCCAAAAATCACTGGCTCCTCCCAAAATTACCCTATCACGTCCAGCCGCAATTTTTTCTACCCTTCCCTTGTTTCGGGTAAAATTAAAACTGGTGTTCCACCGCAACCCTTGAACTTTTATCGGGTCATTTACTGAAAGTGTTATTTCCACGCCCCTGTTGCTGACCGTGCCCAGGTTATCAAGTTTGTTTGAAAACCCTGTAGCTGTGGATACAGGTACTTGTATTATTTGGTCCTCGCTGAGACGGTGATAGTAAGAAAAGTCAAGGCCTATCAGCCCGCTCAAGAACAACGATTCAAAACCCACTTCGGTTTCTGTCGTTTTTTCAGGCCTCAATTCGGGGTTTCTCAACAGCAAACTTTGTGAGAACCGTGCCCTGCTAAATACATTCGGATCACTTTTTACATACACATTCCTCAAACTTTGAGTAGGTGCATCATTAGCCCCTTTGGCAAAAGAAGTCCTGAATTTTAGAAATTTGATCCAATCAGCTTCCAGCATTTCCGAAGCTACAAACCCGAGGTTAACCGCTGGGTAGAAAAAACTGTTCTTGTCCCCGGGCAGGGTCGAGGACCAGTCGTTTCTTCCTGTGATGCCCAGATAAAATGTATGGTCATAACCTAAAGTAATCCCTCCATAAGCGCCAATCAACATCCTGCCATCATCATTCTTGGTTATGCTCTGGTCTATCGTGTTGGAAATATCGAGGAAGTCACGCAATACGAATGTGGTGCCTTTGCTCAAAATATTATCTCTTTCCCATTCATAATAATTGTGGCCCATTATATAGCTTAAATCCAGTTTATTGTTCAGTTGCAGGTTTCCCGATATGATAAAGTCGCTGGTAATATCACGGCTTGTAGTCCTAAACTCACTTATATCACCCATTTCGTTGGGGGATTGCCCTGAGCCTATGGGCCTGATTTCTGTTCTTCTCTCACCGAAGGTATCCAGGCCAATATTCCAACTAATGGTCATCCATTTGGATACCTCAAAGCCAATCCTGGCATTGCCAATAAACCTATTTATACGCCATTCTTCCCCATCCTCATTGACAGCCCACTGCGGATGGGGGGTTGAAGGGTACCATACTTTGTCGCCATTTGCATCTTTCCATGGAAATGAGTTGACATCCAGCAAATTAGGAAAAAAAGGCCAGGTAAGCATTAGGCCACTTCTTTCCCGTACCCGGTTTCCACCTGTATTAATATAGTTTAGTTTAGTATTGAGGGTAATCCGTTTGCTGACCCTGGTGTTCAAGTTGGTTATAAAGGAATACTTGTCATAGGTCGAGGTTGGTATTATGCCAGTTTGGTCGAGGGAAGAAAAAGCTACGTAGTAATCAGTGTCTTTAATTCCGCCATCTATTGCCAAATAGTGTTTTTGTGTACTTCCATCTTTCCAAAACCTTTCGTAATTGCCAGGAAACGATGGTATTGGCGTACCGGACACATCTTTATCGCCAGTCCCGTCCAAATCAACGATAGATGTCCCTGAGCCGGGAGCGCCTGGAAATAAAGGATTGGCCGTAATGTCAGGCCCCCAGCTCCATTGTGATTCGAAATCGGTCCCGTTTGCGCCTCTTCCGAATTTGTCAGTGAATTCATGCAGTTTATTTACTTGCTCAACAGAATACTTATAGGAGTATTCGACATTCACCCCCTTTTTACCTGTACTTCCTTTTTTTGTGGTAATAATGACCGCCCCGTTTGCAGCCCTGATACCGTATAATGAAGTAGCTGCCAAACCTTTCAATACGGTCAGCGATTCAACTGTATTAGGGTCAATGTCAATTGCCCTGTTAGATGTATTGGTGCCATCTTCAGCAGATGGGGAGCCATCATCAATTCCACCCCCGACTACATCATTGCTAATAGGTATCCCATCTACAACATACAATGGCTGATTATTATAACTTATGGAGGAGAGCCCTCGAATGACCACATTGGTGCCGCTACCTGGTTGTCCACCTGAATTTTGGATCTGGACACCGGAGATTTTTCCGTTTACAGCATCCAACAAATTGGAATTCCCGCTATTGCTTACAGCTTTTGCATCAACTTGCTGAACGGAATATCCCAGGGAAGCCTTGTCGCGCGATATGCCCATAGCGGTAACTACAACTTCTTCCAATTGTGCTGCATCCAATACCAGTTGAGTATCTATTGTACTTCTGCCTCCTACGGGTATTTCCTGAGTGATATAACCAACAAACGAGATGGTGAGAATTGCCTCATCCGGTGCGGTAAGCTTATAGTTTCCGTTAATGTCAGTAGTGGTACCCTGTGAAGTTCCCTTCACTACCACAGATGCCCCTGGCAGCCCTCTCCCATTTTCATCGGTGATTTTACCAGTGATGTCGATAATCCTAACATTAATTTCCTCTACAACCCTTTCGACCTCTTTGCCATGCTTGGAAATATAAATTTTATCATTTACCCGCTTAAAACTTAACCTGGAAGTTTCGGATATCTTGTTGAGCAGCTCCCCCAGGTTTTCCTGACTAGCAAGGGTCAAATTAAGCTTGTCTTTCTTAAGAACGGATTTGAAATAGCTGAACTCGAAACCAGTTTGTCTTTCGATGGTTTCGAATACCTTTTTAAGTGAGGTGGTTTCTTCCTCGATGTTGATGTACATCTCATGCAACCGGGAACTCTGGCTGTTGCCATCATTCGCAAAAATCATGGTCCCGCACAAACACACAATGAATATGGCTAAGAAGGAATTTCTCGACATAATCAAGAGCTTTTTTGTATAGTTATAATACATTACTTTTGTAGTTAAGTTAATAATAATTTTACAGGACCCTGGGGAAATTAAGGCCAATCAATTTTTCCAGGGTTCGCTTTTTAAGTGGTGCTTGGGCTCTCTTCTAGCCCGTGTCTGTAGTAATTTTTCTTGTCATATATAGTTGTTTATTTTACAATTAATCTTACTTTCTTGTCATTGATCACGTAGTTGAAATGGGCGGAGAAACTCAACCCTTCCAGTACTTCCTCCAGCGATTCATTGATATATTTTAGGTCGATCCCCCTCTCTTTGACTTTCCCCTCTACTTCAATGTCCACCCCATACCATTGTTCAATATCATCTAACACGTCCATAAAGTCGTTGGCCCGCAGCACCAATACCCCATTTTTCCATCCTACTTCCTGGTCAAAATCATACTTGGTTTTCCCTACTTTTTCTTCTACTACCGCCATCTCTCCCGGGGTTAGTACTACTTTTTCAGTGTGTTGTTCAACTTCCACTTTGCCTGACACCACAGCCACTTTTATTGCCTTATGATTTTTGGCATTTACGTTGAAAGATGTACCCAATACCGTGGTGTTGACTGCATTGGTTTTCACAATAAAGGGTCGGTATTCGTCCCTTTTTACCTCAAAAAACGCTTCGCCTTCCAGGTTTACTACCCGTTGGTTTTCGAGGATCAGGTTTTGGGAATAGCTGATGGATGAAGAAGAATTGAGCCTAACCCTGGTACCATCGGGCAGCCTTACGGTCAGGTTTTCCCCACGTTTGGTACTTTTGGTTATGATAGAGGTTGCCACTTCTTGGGGTGCTTCTTTCTTATCGAGCAATGAAATCAGCGCAAATGATGAAACCATCACGATTAGAATAGCAGCTGCTATTTTTAATGGTGTAAACAAGGGAAGGGTTCGCGTGTTTTCCTTTGTTCCATCATCGGAGATGGACGCATCTACATTTGTCCAGATGCCATCCAAATCGGCTGGCACACTGGTTTTGGTGTGATCGAGGCTGGTAGCCAGCTGATCAAAATAACAGATGGCCCCTTCGTCGTTGTTTTCAAGCAATTGTTCCACATCCCTCTTTTCAGATGGGGTACATTGGCCGAGGAAGTATTTTTCTATGAGTTTTTGTTTGCTTTTTTCCATGTCAAAATAGAAGTATCTAGCCACTTCTATTTTTATATACCGGACAAAAAGGTGCTTGCCTAACCCCGGGTTGAAAAAAAATCAGAAAAAATTATCTGGAGGATTCCATCAGCTCCCTAATGCTGTTGGAAGCCAGGCGGATTTGCTTTTCGACCATGGTTTCGGAAATGTTCAATTTCGAAGCTATTTCCTTATTGGTCAGGCTGGTATGAATCTTTAATATAAACACCTCCCTTCTTTTCGGGGGCAGGTTGGCCACTGCTTCATCGAACTGGCGACTGGCCTCTTCAAAATAAAAATCGTTTGTGGTGCTTGTCTTTTCAGAGGGCTCATCCGTATGCACCTCCAGTTCGGCCCTTTTACGCCTGGCTTTGAGCAGGTCGATGGCAAGGTTTCTGGCTATTACAATGATATAGCCCAAAATCTTCCCATCCACATCTATACCCGACCGTGACTTCCACAGCCTGATGAAAGTATCCTGTACAATTTCTTCTGAATCTTCCCTACTGGAGGTCATTCTATAGGCGAGGTTGAAAACCTGGATGGAATGCGCCTCATACAGCGACCGTAGGGCTTTCTTTTTCCCTTCCTTCAGCTCACGGACCAGATTTATTTCAGATTTGTTCACCAGCAGGTTCTCTTTTGTATGAAACCAACTGCAAATATTGAATGTTTTGGTGAGAGAATGGGGAAACGGGATGAAATATCTTGTACTACCAGCTCCTACCTATTGGCTTTCTGATAATCCCTATTAATCTTTTTCATTGTCCTCTCCAGTGTGGGATAATTGTTTCCCGTACTGATAATTTTTGAAAACAAGAGAGGTGGAATCTCATCAAAATAGTCATTCAACAGTGACACCATATCCTTAAAGGCTTCCAAGTTGCTTGCCTGGGTTTGATCACAAACCAAAGCAATTGCCTGGTTTCTTGCCATGGTGCCCATGTCATGGATATTTGCTACCAACGCATGCAATACCCAGACATTATTATCCGTTTCGTTAATTTTTGACAAAAGAAAAACCTGATCTTGCAGCGCCAAAGCGTTCATCTTACCAACCAAAAAAACTACAACTTCCCGCCGCTGAAACATGTCTTGGGGCATGTGCTTCATTACTCTTGTTATGAAAAACCCGTTGTATTGGCTGGCAAGCCTTATGATTTCGGGAATGAAGTTTTCATACATCGCTCCATCCATATTCTCAATAACAAAATAGTGTTGATCAACTTTGGCTGACTTTAGCATTTTACGAACCAGTGCCACATCCAGGTGGTTCCTGGTATGTTGCTTTATCTTGAATTTGATTGTCTTGTTGGCAATTTGCCAGAGTGTGTAGCATGTGTAGATGGCGCCTTCTACCATATCTTCTTTCACCGACGAAACGGTGGCCGAAGACACACCATCCACATTGTTCCCATGTTCGGGATCGTCAATCACCAGCTGGTTCCGTTTCAAATAAACAAAAGAGGGATTGGTTTTGGCCAATATCCCCCTCAGTTTCTCATAATCCCCGCTGGTAAATGGCACATGGTCCAACTTTGTTAATGGATTTTTAGGGTCAACGTCGAACCTCATAAAGTTTCCAAGGACATCCCAATAAAAATCCAGCTCCACGTCGTAACATGTCCTGTCTTCGCATACAGGTGTGATGATGTGCGACCTATACCCTTCCAATATTCCTTCCGGATTGTAATATTTGTTCACATCCAACAACACTGAATCCCCTGTCATGTATTGAAATGCCAGCTCATTGTCCTCAGAAGGTGCCGGAATGAACAACGACATTCCTACCGTCCCAAGCATGAGCGATAATAGGATTGAAAAGCCAAAAAACACGCGCACTACTTCTTTTAATACTTTTCTGTATGTAATCACTTATTCCGTATCCACAGTTTACCAGGCCGGGTTGCCAATTCCAGCTTCCATCAATTTTTGCAATTCTGAAAAATAATTCTGAAAAACCCCTCTGGGTGTTGTGTTTTTTTCTTTACATATAGAAGCCGCCATACCAACAACCTCCCCCATCATACCGGTAGTGCGCTGAACACGAACAGTACCCAGGGCCACATGTGTTACGCTAATATTTCGTCCAGCCATGAATAAATTGGATACGTTTCGTGAATACAAACACCTGTAAGGTACCTGATAGGGTTCTATTTCACGCATGTCGGCTGTAGATTGATATGGCTCGCCATTGAAGGAGTCTGAGTATTTTGGAAAATGCAGGTCAATATCCCAGGTAGTGGTGAATGATGCATCGGGAAATTTTCGTTGATCCAGGATGTCTTGTTCTTTCAGTACCACATCACCCATCAACCTTCTGGATTCCCTTTTGCCGCCTATGTATGCTACCCAGGTCAGTTTCCGCTTGGCAAAACCGGCTTTGTCCTTGCTCTTGTTTTTGATAAAATCCCAATTGCCAAAGGTCACACGCAGGGCATAGTCCCTGATAAATTCTATTTCAGTGATCTGATCGCGATTGGCTCCAGTTTCCCAGTTCCAATCACCCTTGGTTACCTTGTGGCTGTTTTCTTCATTGAACTCAACTGCCCATGGGCTTGTATCAGGAAAGGAAGTTTCGGATTCCAATTCGGCAGAATTCCACTGAACTGAAGTACCCATCACCAGCTGGTCCGCTGTATCCGGGGCACGGTCTTCGCCAGTTTCAGCCTTGGACTCCCTTCCCACCCTGTAATCTGCCCCTGCTTCAAAGCCAAGGGTTCCGTCCCCTGTGCAATCAACAAACAGCTTACCTTTAAAAAGGTATTCCTTTCCAGTAACAATGCTTCTGCCTATCACAGCGGTGATCTTATCACCATCTTTCTCAGCTTTAAATACATGGGTATTTAAAAACAAACTGATGTTGTTTTCGGCCTTCACTATTCGTAGTTTCTTGTCGTCATTGTAATTGCTGGCAGGCCCGGCATTGTGTTCTTTCTTTTCGGGGTTGTTTTTGATGATCTCGAAAATTTTCTTGCTTCTGATGGCATTGGAATCCCGTTGGGCTTCCCACAGCTTCCAATGACCCACAGGGCCAATTTCATCCACGAGCGAACCCAAATTCGGGTAATGGCTTTGATAAATAAGCCCGGAAAGCCCTACCCTCACTTCGGAACTATTGTTGCCACCAAGCACCGGCCTGTTTTGTATGAGAGCCACCTTCACCCCCAACCTGGCCGCAGAAATTGCCGAACATACACCAGCCAATCCACCGCCAACAACTACCAAATCATATTCTCCCGAGAACTCCGGCCTGTCGTCATTTCCCAGTTGTTGCTTTCGATATTCTGCCAAGAGGTCAAACTGGTTTGGTGGAGCGTTGCTGTGGTCCGTGGTGAGGACAATAGCATCGCAACGTCCGTTAAACCCAGTGAGGTCGTGCATGGTTAGCTTTACCTTGCCTGCCTGTAGCCTGATGCTGCCACCATCCTGCCAGTGCCATTCTGCCCCTTCGGTACCAAAGGTGGTTTTAAGTGCCTTTCCATCTATTTTCAACTGAAACTTTCCAGGAGCCCCGGCCACCTTCCAGGGTGCCACCCAATCGCGGGTACGTACCCAAATTTTATAATTGCCTTTTTTTTCTATACCAACCGTGGTGTGGGCATCTGCTACCGGTACACCCAAACCATGCGCCAACATGTAGGCTGACCCCATCACTTCCATTGACTGCTGGTCTATCACCCAGCCCCCACGTTCGGAAAAGCTCTCTGCCTCAATGAAAATTGACTCAGCAGGTTTTGCTGCCTTCCCATTGTGCACAAAAAAATTGATCGCGAGTAATAATAATACTTTCGTTTTCATAAAACTTAAATTAAGATTTGAATTAATACTAGCTCTTGCAATCGTTCTTATTAGTTTAGTTTAATTAATTGTATTTTGTCGTTGTTTTTTGCGATGAGAAGTGCCTCTTCACCTCCGGGAATCCTTATTGTACCCACTGCCGATACTTCACCTTTTACATAGAGCCCATTTTCGAACGGCATCTGCGCCTCAAACCCACCCCGCCGGTCATTGATCATGACCACTCCTAGCCCCGCATCCTGCCTTGGTGTCTCCACTTCGAACCCATGCATATTTCCAAACAACAGTAAATCCATAAAGCCATCCTTGTTGACATCACGGGCAGCAATTTCCCTCACCGTGGATGTCTGCCCAAGTATGGGCAACTCCTTTACCAGATAAGCCCCATCCCCCTTATTTTCAATCAGTACTGAGGCAAAATTCGTAGCTCCAAAATGAAGGGACTCTTCCATGTTTTTCATGCCATAAACCGCTTCTAACCCTGCCGAAGCAAAAGCGTGATAGCTCGGGAATTTATCCTTTATAAAGGGCATTTGGCTGGAACTACACTGCCTCCCCCTCAGGGGAAAAAGTTGGCCATTCTGATAATATCCCAAAACGATATCCAGGCTACCAGACTCATCAAAATCGTTGGCAAAAACCTGAAATGGCTCATCTGGAGTTGATTTGTACTTGCTGTTTAGCCCAAGGTTTCCGGCTACTAAGTCCATATCACCATCATTGTCATAATCTGTGGCTGTTATGCTAAACCACCAGCCAATGTGTTGGTTCAAACCTGTAGTATTCTGCTCTTCAAAGCCACCCTCTTTGTTTATGTACACTTTCACCGACATCCACTCTCCTACCACGATCAGATCCTGGTCGTTATCTCCATCTATGTCTGTCCAGGTTGCATCGGTCACCATGCCTATTTCCCCCCAGGGCCCCTCCACTTTCTTAAAACCTATTACTGAACCTTTTGATTCGTTTTTCAGCAAATAGCTGTAACCGGGAAACGGGTATTTGCCCGGACTCTGCCTTCCTCCAACGAACAGATCGAAATCACCATCCTGATCGAAATCACATGGTTTCACCACACTTCCACTAAAAGCAAAGCCTGAATCCACAAAGCCTTTTACCCTACCAAACTTGCCATTGTGGTTGATGTACAGTCTGTCTTCATAATATGATGATCCTGCTTCGTGTTCGTTTCCCCCGCTCACCACATAAAGGTCAAGGTCCTGATCTCCATCTGCATCGAAAAATACAGCGGCTACATCTTCATGAGGGGCATCCTGTACAAAATCATCAGAAAAATAGTACCGAAACCCTCCATCAGGTTGCTGAAGGTACATTCTACCGGAAAAACCTACTGAAGCCCCAACATAGAAGTCATCCAGTCCATCTTCGTTCACATCTCCTACTGCAAGTGCGGGTCCTTCCTGTGACATTTTGTGGGGAAGTAAACTTTCCCTGCCAAAATCATCAAATTCGTTTTCTCTGGCCTGATGGTTTAAGGCCACATTTTGTGTTATATCGGTAAAAACAGGTTGATCCTGGGCGTATTGACTTCCCATCACACCAGCATGGCTATGGTTTAGAATAAGGGTTTGGTTGGCACCAACATCCTCCAGGCGCTGGACAAAACCGCCAGGCCAAGCCACCTCCAGCCATTCTACCAAATTTTCCTGACCTAACCCAAAATGCAAGCCCCTCCCTTTCGATGACTGAAAGCCCCTTGAAAAATATTGTTCCAACATTTGTATCCCATTGCGGGTTTTGATGGTTACCCTGCTCCCTATTCCATCTGGGTTTTTAGGCGTACCATGAAGCCTGACCTTCAAGTAATTGCCAGGTTTTTTTTCCGAAGTATTGTTTTTATAGATCAATGCACCACCATCCATATTGTTGGTGACTATGTCCAAATCCCCATCATTGTCCAGATCGCCATAGGCCGCCCCATTGGAAGCAGTAATCGCCTCTTTCACCCAGGATTTGTTCTTTTTTATAAAGTTCAAATCCCCGCTGTTTTCATAAAAATAGTTATCCTTTTTTCGTCCGGGCATATTCTTTAGCATTTCGGCCACAAACTTTTCTTGCAACATACCCTTCAGGTTATCAGGGACTTTTGCCAGGTTTTTTTTCAGTTCCTGTTGTTTTTTGTTTTTGAATATGAGGTAATCAACATTTCTAAAATCCCTCTTTATACCATTGGACACAAACAAATCCTTGTCTCCGTCATTGTCCATATCGAAAAACAATGGCCCCCAACTCCAATCAGTATTTGATACCCCAGCCATAGCGGCTATATCTGAGAAAACTGGTATAGGGCCAGACGGCCGGTTCCCATTATTAATTTGCGCAGTATTGAACATATACTGATGATGAAACCCTTCCCTCACAAGGAAATTGAACTGATCGGGATTCATGCCACTCATACTGGCTTTGATACCATAGTTATCCTCAGACACCATGTCAACTGTCATAAAATCCAGCCACCCATCATTGTTGAAATCAGCTATTTCATTGCCCATGGAAAAGTTTGAAATATGCCCAGTAACCTGGTTGATTGATTCCTGAAAAGTACCATCCTGCTGATTGAGGTAAATTCTGTCTTTAGATGTGTAATCGTGCCCAACCAGGATGTCTGGCCATCCATCGTTGTTGAAATCACCGATTCCAAGGCCAAGGCCAAAACCTATTCCATCATTGATTATTCCAGATTTGTCCGAAACATC
The DNA here is from genome assembly GCA_040222275.1 of Cyclobacteriaceae bacterium. Classification (GTDB taxonomy): domain Bacteria; phylum Bacteroidota; class Bacteroidia; order Cytophagales; family Cyclobacteriaceae; genus CAXBNB01. Next base: position 11,911 of record JAVKDJ010000062.1, on the reverse strand, counting down.
TATGAACCGTCCATTGTTGTTTTGGAAGAGGCGGTCACTTGCCAACTCGTTTTTAGCATACCTCAGTTGTTCCATGTTGGATTGCACCAAATCCGGGTCGATGTTATGGTTCACCAAAAACATGTCCAGGTCTTCATCCTGATCATAATCAAAAAATGCGGCTTGAGTAGAAAAATGAGGCAAATCCAGGTTGTATTTTTCTGCCTCTTCTATAAACCATGGCACTCCCTTTTCATCATTTCCCTGGTTGATGTATAGTTCGTTGCGCCTTTTGTCAGGATCGTTGAATTTGCCTGATTTACTTAAATAAATATCCAGTTTTCCATCAGCATTGATGTCAACCAGTGTCACCCCTGTATGAAAACCATACTTTCCCTTTATTCCAGCCTTTATTGTTGCGTCTTCAAAACTCAACCCGCCCCGGTTGATATACAACCGGTTGTCTGTCAGATTTGCAACAAAATAGATATCTAGCAACTCGTCGTTGTTGAGGTCGCCCACAGCCACACCAGCTCCATTGTACAGGTATTCATAAACAAACCCGTTCATTGTACTGCTTTCCCTGATTTCATTTACAAATCGCACATTCGTTAGGGAATCAGGCAATACTTCAAACAGGTATTCTTCGGTTGTACTTCTGGTGTCGTCCCCATGGCAACCAATAAGCCCCACCCACAGAATGAGCAACAACTTATCTATATGGCAGCAAGCCTTCATGGATGGGAAAAATACCATACAACGTATTGTCTGATAGGAAAATTTAAAACACTATAACCAGGTTGGCAATATTGGGCAAAGCATATCCAGTTGCTTTGCCCAAATCTTGCTACATCATATCAATACCCACCAGGATTTTGTTTTACTGTACCCTCCGTGGCGTCTATCTCACTTTGTGGAATGGCCCACAGGTAGTCTCTCGCAGGGTTAAAAGGCCTTTCTTCCACCTCTCGGTAATCAAGATTGCCTTTGATATTTCTCAGTTGCGATGGGGCTCCATCATAGCTCACAAAGCCATCATCATCAATCGATGGAACAAAGCCCAGCGTACCGCCAATCTTACTCCATCCATTGGCAGGGGAACCCATTAAGGTAGCATTCATTACCTTTTCGGCAATCCTCCATCTTCGGATGTCAAACAACCTAAACCCTTCATCTGCCAGCTCCACTTTTCGCTCCCTTCTGATAATTTTGCGCAAATCGGATTGGACTGTTGTGGTGATTTCAGGGTAATTGGCTATATCGTCCCTTGTAGTGCCATAGGCCCTTGCCCTCACATCATTGATAGCCTCCAACACGCTTTCGTCTATACTTCCGGCTTCTATTTTCGCTTCAGCGTAGGTGAGCAACACCTCTGCATAGCGCATGAGAATAATAGGCATTTCGGATTGGTCCACATTACCATTGCCTAGCAAGGCAGGTTCATCAGAGAATTTTTTCCAATTGTAGCCGGTATAAGCCCCAAATTCATTGGCCCCAGAAGTAGAGAAACTTTGGCCACTGACAGGATCTACTTTTGTAATCCCCCTGAAATCGGCCGAATTAAGGTTCAATGTCCTTGAAGTTTTGGCTCCATCTTCAATCACCCAGGTAGCCACACTGTCGGAATGTGTTTCGAAAACCACACCTGTCCAAACTTCGCCTGGAACTACAATGGAAGCCTTCAACCTCGGATCCCTGTTTTCATAGGGGTTGGCAGGATCGAAAGCCGGATCTTCGTCAATTGGCAAACCATTGATGGTTTCGTAAGTATCTACGGTTTGTTGGGAAGGAACAAACTGAGCCCAGCCACCATATCTCGTACCCTGGCGCCTGGATAGGCCATGGGTTTTGGTTCCTTGCTGGTAACTTAAATCGAAGATCACCTCCTGAGTCCCTACGCCATCAAAAGTAAACAGTGCCTCATAATCACTGTTTAACCCATGGGCACCATTGGACATAACTGCCTCTGCAGACTCTTCAGCTGCAGTCCAATTTTCATTGTAAAGAGCTATTCTGGCCCTTAGCGTATATGCTGCCATGGCAGAAGCCCTACCTCTATTGGAAGCTCCCCATGCATCTGGCAGTAGTCCGGCAGCTGTCTGCAAATCAGCCAGCAGGTTGGACACAATCTCAGATTTAGGAGTCTTGGTCAGAGACAAACCGTCCAGGGAATTGGCAACTTCGGTTCTGTAAGGGACATCCCCAAACAGTTCTACCAATTGGTGGTAGAAAAATGACCTAAGAAAAAGTGCTTCCCCTTTGATCTGAGCAAAACGAGCGGCATTGGTATTCTCTTCGGCCTTGTGCATGTTGTTGAGCAAATTGTTGCTACGCTGAACCCCTTCGTACATGTTGTTCCAAAAACCAGAGGAAGTACCATTGGTAGAGGTCATGCCACCTGTAGTAATGGTTGCCGTACCGGAAACATTGCCCCGGCTAAAGCCCAGGTCGGTTGTATGGTCCAGAACCTGGGGAAATGGGATTCCGCCATGAACAAAATTGGCTGATTCATAAATTCCAGCCAGGGCCACCTCCAACTGGTCTTCAGAGGTGAAAAATACCGCATCAGTAGGTGAACTTGGATTCTCCAAATTAAGGATTGTGTCCTCGCAAGCACTTATTGAAAGTGCCATCATTCCTATAATTATATATCTATTTAGTTTTTTCATTTCTTTGACTTTTAATAGTTTAGAAACTTAAGCTTAGCCCCAATGTATAAACCGAAGTAACGGGATAAAAACCACCAGATGTAAAGTTGGGAATGGTCGGGTCTATTCCTTCAGGAAGGTTGTCGAATGTGAGCAAATTCTGCCCCGAAGCATATACCCTAAGGTCACGAACGGTCAGCTTTTGCAGCAGGGTGTTTGGTAAAGTGTATCCCAGGGTAATATTTCTTACCCTAAAATAAGAAGCATCAAACAGCCATTGGGTACTTGTCCTCCAGTTGTTGTGGGAACTACCGGGTGTCAACCTGGGATAAGAAGCCCCGGTGTTGTCAGGAGTCCATGAGTCTGATTGCCACTGCTGTATTTTCCCTGCATTAAAGAAAGCATAGGCGACATCTCCCTGTAGAACAATCTCCCTTTTGCCAACACCTAAAAAAGACATGGACAGGTCAAACGCCCTGAAACGGGCAGACAGGTCAAATCCATAGTTTAGCCTGGAAAGTGAATTGCCTATAATGACACGGTCGTCACTGTTGATGATGCCATCGGTAGCATCCGCTATACCATCGTTATCACTATCTACGGTGAGCTGATCTACATACCTTACATCTCCTGGCTGCACACCTCCAAACTGCTGTACAGGCGCACCGTCAATTTCGTCCTGGCTTTGAAACAAGCCCATGGCCTGGTATCCAAATATAGAGCCGATAGACTCACCTACCCGGGTGATTTCACCACCAGGAGGCAGTTCATCCAATTCGCCCAGGTTTGTTACTTTGTTGCTGTAATTGGCTATGTTAAAATTGAACGTATATTTCAGTTCACCAATAGCATCCTGCCAGTTGAGTGCCATATCCCATCCTTTGTTTTCTACACTACCCACGTTTTGCACCGGAGGCGACAAACCTGTAGAAGGCGGTACAGTGTTGGCTTGCAACAGGATATCATTGGTAGTACGAATGTAATACTCTGCTGTCAATGAGAGCCTGTTTTCCAAAAAGGCTGCATCAACTCCAAAATTGGAGGTTTCTGTGCTCTCCCATCTCAAAGCGGAATTGGACAATACGGACTGGGCTCCCCCTGTGATCGGTACACCACCGATAATAGGATTGGCTGTTCCCACTCCAAATGAAGAAACATAAGGAAAATCCCCTGCTATCTGCTGATTACCTAATTTTCCCCAGGAAGCACGCAATTTAAGGTCCGAAATTACTGGCGATGAGGCAAGAAAAGATTCCTCTGCTACCCTCCAACCCAGGGAGAATGATGGAAACACGGATACCCTGTTATCAGCGGCAAACCTTGAACTTGCATCCCTCCTTAAGTTAGCCTCCACCAGGTATTTATTGTTGAATGCGTAGTTGACCCTACCAAAGATTGATTGCAGTCCATTTAAACTCTCCCCACCGCTGTTTAGTTGAGTATCTGCATCCCCACTGGAAAGTTGCTGAAATTCCTGAAGTACATAGTTCCTTCTACTGGCACTAAAACTGCTAGATGTGTTTTTCAAAAATTCGTATCCAATAGTGGCGCCCAAACTGTGGTTGGAAAAATCCTTGCTATAAGTTACTACGGTATTAAAATTGTCCTGAAACGCCCTTCCGTTATATTGAGAAAGTGAGTTTTGGTTCGGATAGGTTCCACTTTGGGATAAATCTGTCCAATCGTATTGGGCCCTGAAGCTTTTCCTCGCATCGTCATTATACTGTGGAGAATAAGTCAGTGATACCACCAGGTTTTCCGTTGGACGGTAATTTGCCTTCAGTACTCCCCTGAAGTAATTGAACTGTTCAACAGAAAGCCCACCATCGATAGCTGCGGCCACAGGGTTTTGTCCATTCCATCCCGGACCATAAGACCCATCTGAATTAATGGCACTGAACAATGGGGGAATCCTATATGCCTGTCTTGTTAGCTCATCGAAACCTGCTGAAGGTGCTTGTCGGATAGACCTTCTGAAGTTGAGATCAAAGTTGATGTCAAACTTGTCATTGATCTGCATATCGGTATTGAACCTGCCATTGTACCTTTTGAATTTGAAATTGGGAATATTGCCATCCTGATCCATATAAGATAAGGAAGCAGATGTCCTGATTTTTTCAGATCCTCCTGAAACCCCTAATCGATGGTATTTTTGAACACCGCTCTCGGTAAACACCTCATTCACCCAATCGGTATCCGGGTTGGCATCTGTGCCTCGTGTAGCTCTATAAGAGGAAATAAAATCATCATCATAGGTGCCAGGGTTAGCTTTGTTAATGTTTTCTATGTAACCAAGTCCATCCAAAAAGTTTAAGTTTTGGGTGATTTTTTGAACGCCAAAGTAGGTATTGTATGTGAGTTTCAAATCTCCTGACTTTCCTCTTTTTGTGGTAATAATTATCACGCCATTGGCAGCCCTGGATCCATAAATAGCAGCAGCTGATGCATCTTTCAACACTGAAATGCTTTCGATATCGTTGGCATCTACGCCGTTGATATTGTCGGGAATACCATCTACCAAAATGAGTGGGTCGTTTTTACTTCCATTGCCCAGGGTACCTATACCCCTAATCCTGATCGTGGCACCATCTGCACCAGGTTGCCCACTACTTTGAGTGGCTACCAGGCCTGGGGCCAAACCTGCCAAAGCCTGTGAAGTTTGGAATACCGGCTGGCGGGTGAGTTCCTGCCCATCGATGGACTCTACGGAACCTGTCAGGTTTTCTTTCTTTTGTGTTCCATACCCAACAACTACCACTTCCTCCAACTGCTCTGCATCCAGCTCCATTTGGCTGTCAATCGTGCTTCGGCCACCTACAGGCACCTCTTGTGTAACATACCCTACAAATGAGATAGTGAGTATGGCCTCATCCGATGCAGTCAATTTAAAGTCGCCTTCAATATTAGTCGTTGTGCCATTGGAAGTACCCTTCACGACCACAGATGCACCAGGCAGTCCTTCGCCATTTTCATCGGTGATTTTACCAGTGATATCGATATCCTTCACTACCTGAATTACTTCAAAAGAGAGGGGATCGGCTTCACCTTTTTCAATCTTCCTTACATTGATGTTGTTGTTTACCTGTTTGAATTTGATGCCGGAGTATTTCGACACCTCCATCAACACGTCAGCTACCTTGATGTTTTGGTCGGTGATGGAAATCCTGTTGTTGAGTTCCGTTTTTAGTTCGGACCTGTCAAGGGAAAACCTAAAGTCAGTTTTGGTTTCTATTTCCTTGAAAAGTTTGCTGATGGTTGAATTCCTGAGATCCAGGGTGATTTCAACCTCTTTCACGCTCGCTGATTTCTGGCCCACGGCACTGCCTGCAATTATCATGTTGAAAAACAACAATTGTATGCAAAATCCATATGCGGCCCACTTAGAAAGCATAATAATGATTGGTACAAAATTAAATTTCATATTTTTGTATAGAATTTAGTTAAACATGTTTTAGCTAGTCCCGGGTATCGCATTCCCCAATGTCCGCCCGGGAAGACTTCAAAACCGGCAACCTTGTTGTCGGTTTTTTTTTGATACTATGTGGTATTGGTTATCATCATACAGTTAAAATTTAAGGGTGACTTTATTTTTTACTATTTCAAAATCGAAGTTTTTGGTATAACTAATACTCTTCAGGACATTCTCCAGGCTGGCATTTTCGAATTCCGAACTGTAGTCCCAATTGGCAGGCTTGGCCGATGCTTCGTAAGCAAACTCAACCCCATACCACCTTTCCAGTTCTTCTATTACATCCTCAAAAGATGCCCTCTCAAAGTGCAATACTCCGTTTTTCCAGCTGACCAGGTGGCGCAGGTCAGAGCTTCCTTTTTGAATTTGCTTGCGTGCCAGGTTGTATTGCAGGTATTGTCCGGGTTCAAGGAATGCTACCTGTTTTTCGTTTTCCTCTTCAATCCCTTCTATTTTCACCTTACCTTCTACCAGGCCCACTTCCATCGTATCATCACCATCAAAAGCACGCACATTGAAAGCTGTGCCCACAGCAGTCACCGACATTCCGTTTGACTCGACAACAAATGGCTTGTCCTGATCCTTGGCTACATCAAAATAAGCCTCACCCTTTAGTACGACCCTGCGTTCGCTTCCCGAAAAGTGAGCCCGGTATTGCAATGAGCTGGCGGAATTCAACCAAACTATGGAGCCATCAGGCAAAAACACCTGTGATTTTCGTCCGGCTGGGTTTTCCTTAGTAGTAATTTCGGCTACTTCTATTGGCTGTTTTGCACTATCTTTCAAATTGCCGGATATCCAATAGACCGCAAACAGCAAGGCTATTGAGGCAGCTACTCTCATCATTGTTTTCCACGGGATGAAGCGGGTTGCCTGGCCGTTTCCATTGGCTACTTCCTTGTCGCCTTCCAAAACGCGGTTGAGCACGCGTTCAGCTGCCAGCTCCGGAACATCCACTTTCCTGAATTCAGTGTTCTGGATCATTTCTTTGGCCAAAAGAAATTGTGTCTTTTGACTGGGGTTGTTTTTCAGCCATTTTCCCCAAAATTCGTTGGTTTCGGCCTGAGGGTTGAGCACCCAATTTTTGAATTGGGGATCCAACATAAAATCTTCGATATCCCGGACTTTTTCTTTCATCAGCAATTACATGTTGCGAGTAACTACTATGAAGAGGGCGCAATCTCAAAAAAGAAATCACGGAGGGTGAAAAAAATTTCATATTTTTTTAGAAATATTGTTAAATGTCTGATTTTTAGAAATATAAGAAGAATAAAAAACTGCGGTTACTTCATTTTGGATATGGTGCACTGATACTCTCTCAAGCCTCTGACATGAGGTCAGAAATTATTGTGGACTGAATAGACCCTTAAATTGTGGTAAAGATGTCTTCCTGCCTCGCCGAAGGCGGGCATTGCGTTGCGACATGACGTTGAGCTGGCGTTTGTCAAGACCCATATGGTTGCCCGTGTTCTAATGGAGGTGTCAGGTGTTTTGTACCCATTTTGGGTATGTCATTTCGTAGCGTAGCGCAGGAATCTTTACCAAACTGGATGGTAAAGATGTCTCCATTGCATTACGACATGACGCTTTGAGCAGACTCTGTACAAATTCCAGGGATTCCTTGAGTTTCTAAAAGGTGCCAGGTGTTTTGCACCCCACTTATAGTATGTCATTCCGTAGCGTAGCGCCCACCTCCGGCGAGGCAAGAAGGAAACTTCACCAAACTGGAGGGTAAAGATGTCTCCACTCCGTTGCGACATGACGTTGAGCTGGCGTTTGTCGGGCTGCTTATGCCCTGTTCTTTTTCGAAACAGCACCTGATCACGTGCGCCTTTGGTACTATATTCCACGACAAGGCAGGTAACCTTACCTGAAAATTACCACATGGACTGTTTCATTTTTGATGCAAAAATGCCAATTCTGGTTTTATGCTGGATAGTTTTTTCAGGAACCTAGAGATTAAACCTCCCTGACAGAGAGAAAGGCCAGGGCCATCATCTGTGGTGAGAGCTGGGTTTTTAGCTCATTGAGTGCCCGGTACATGAGGTTACGTATTCCCTGGATCTGGCTAAAGTCCATCAGTTCCTGAATTTCCGCATAACTCATATTTTCATAATAGAAATAATAAATGGCCTCTCTTTGCCGTGCGGTAAGGGATTGCATGGAACGGGCAAGCCTTTCTTTTTGCTCTGTCTCCAACTGGCTTTCTATGAGCCGGTGCTCCACGGAAAAAGTCACCTCAAATTCTTTGTAAGAACCCGCATCACTTAATGAGAGGTTCTTCCTGTTTTTCTCCAACAAGCTTACGACTTTCCTTTTAAGGGTCTTGAAAAGGTAAAACTTAATGGAAGATTTTATAACCAGCTTTGTTCTCTTTTCGCGCAATTCTATGAACACGTCCTGGATCGCATCTTCTACCAATTCGTTGCTATGGGTAAATTGCCGGGCGTACTGATAAAGTGAGTCAAAGTACTCCTTGTAAAGAAAAATAAAAACCGCTTCATCACCGGAACTGAACTTTTGCCAAAGTTCAGCGTCCGAAATACCCTGGAAAGCACTTTTTCCTTCAATAGCAAACCTATTTTGGGAATGGGTGGTATCGGTATCTTTTGCAGTCTTTTTATCTAACATGGCGTTAGCTTATGGCCAATCAAGGACAATTATCCTGGCTACAAAGAAACAACTTTTTTCGCAGATTGTTAATTACTGGTGCCTAATGGCCTGAAATCACTGCTATTCACCCAGCCGGTTCGCATTTTTTCACCAGCCATGAAGCGCTCATAAAAGTTGTTGCCCGAGCCGTCCGCGTATTGATAGTCATCGAATACATTGCCCTTGCCAAACATGCGAGGGTCTTGTTGGCCCTTTAATTCCTCAAAGAGTTGTGCCCTGAGTTGTTCTACAAGTTCGGAGTTTGAGGGGGCCTGTGCCAGGTTGTCCATGCATTCCGGGTCTGATTTGATGTTGTACAATTCGTACGCAGGCCGCTTGCCAAAAGACCACTTCCAGTAATCGAATGTTTCAGGATTGTCCTTGGCATCCAGGCAAATTGTTTTGGTCGGACTTCCGTCACAGTTGAGGTAGCCGGTTTCCGGGTTGCCGGCTGGCCACCTGTCGGTCTCAAAATTTTGGATAAACAAATAATCGCCTTTTACTATACCGCGTATAGGGTAGCCCTGGTCATTGGGCCTGCCTATATCATGACGTTCTTTGCCGATGAGCACATGGTCTCTGGAGGCATCTACCTTGCCTGCCTTTTCTGAGTTGAAAATATTCAACAGGCTCTTACCCTGCACAGGCTGCATGCCTGTATCACCTGTCTGCACACCTGCCACCTCCAGAAATGTGGGTGCAAAATCAATGAAGCTTATAAAATCTTCTACTTTCCTACCCGGATTCTTGATCCCCTTTGGCCACATTACAGCCAGGGGCAGGTGGTTGGATAGTTCATACTCCTGCCCTTTTATTCTGGGAAAGGGCATGCCATTGTCGCTGGTGACGACTACCAGGGTATTGTCAAGCTCTCCCCATTCCTCCAACATTTTGAGCATATTTCCCAGGTGTTTGTCGGCGTATTCTATTTCAAAGGCATAGTCCAACATGTCGGTGCGTACGGTATCATTGTCTGGCCAAAAGGAATAGACAAAATCCACTTCACCGGTATTTTTACCCCCTTTGCTGATGCCTGTGCCATATTCATAAGCCCGATGAGGCTCTGTGGACCCATACCAGAAGCAAAAAGGTGAACCTTCCTTTTTGCTGGCCAAGAAATCCTGAAAATTGGCTGTATAGTCGTTGTTGGAAATGGCTTTGGTGGGCGGGGTTGTTTTTTTATTGCTATATGGTTGTCCGGCCAATTGCCTCTTCTGCCCGTTGATTTCACCAGGAATGCCAGGTGCCCAACCTTTGCCGGAATAGCCCACGTGGTAGCCGCTCTCCGAAAGGGATTCGGCATAGGTTTTGAATTTCTGCGGGTAGTAACACCAATGATTGCCGGCCTCTTCCAACTGCCAGGAATTACGTCCGGTAAGGATGGAAGCCCTTGACGGGGCACATTTGGCATTGGGTGTGTAAGCATTCATAAACAGGATACCTTCATTAGCCACCCTGTCGAATGCCGGTGTTTTGACCCAATCGCAACCATAGGCACCAAAATGCGAAAATGTGGCATCATCGAGAATGGCGAAGAGGATGTTGGGTTTGGGGGAATTAGTGCCTGGTTTGTCAGAACAACCAGCACAAAATAGAGCTAACAGCAACAAGGCGAAGGTGGTATTTGATAATCGCATAGAGAAGGTTTGGTTTTGTGAAAAGGAAATCGTTTTGGGCAATTATAATACCAAGTTCCAGCAATTCCCAACTAAACCTTTTATGGCGATCTTCATAATTCCAATTGACTTAAGATTGGTTTGGTAGGTACAAGGCATTTCATTTTTATGTAGCTCCGAAGGGAATTTATCAGGTATTGAAAAAAGAATCCAGGTACTCGCCGAAAGACAATAGTGATAGGTCTGGAAAGTTACTGAAATTCATTTTAGGTGCAAACCGGATCGATGAGTTGTGCCCATCTCAGGTGATCACGCTTTTTCCCATGCTTCCCTGGCCCTGGTCAGGTCCCTTTTCATAGCTTTGAAAACTTCTTTTCTGTCTATCGACAAATCGGATTTTCCGTGCTCGGCACCTCCCAGGTCATATTCATAATGCATGGAAACCGGAACTTTTATTTTGAGCCTCTTAAGCATTTTGAAATAGGCATCAAAGTCAACCATTCCTTCCCCAAAAGGCACATTGACTACCTTCCAGATCCCGTTGATATTTTTCCAAAGAAAATCTTTCAATACGATGGTCTTGATCTTAGGCTCTATAAGCTTCAATCCCGTAGGCCAGGCCAATCCACCTTCTACGGTGGCATGTCGGATATCATATTGGCACCCCATGTAGTCGTTTTTCACCTTGCCCAGTAGTTGCCAAATCTCCCAAATGGCAGCACCTACCCGCAGGCCTGCGTGGTTCTGATATCCACCCTTTATCTTCAGTTTTTCATTTAGTTTGGACAAAGCGGCCACTTGTTCGCTGCACTTTTCAATGTGGTAAGGGATCGGCAATTCTTCATCGAACCGGTAGGAGCCCATGCGATAGAATTTGATCCCGAGGCTGGCTGCTGTCTCCAGCACCTGCCTGGAACTGAGCTCTTCCGCATTGGTAATAGCGGTAGTCATTAGCTTTGGTTGAAACCCTGCCGATTTCAAGGCATCAGCTGCCTTTGGTAAATCATCCGCGACCCGTTCCGGCAGTACATGCCCTTTTGGCCTAACGGTCAGGTCCAATCCATTGAACCCAATTTCGGCAGCAGCTTCCGCCGAATCCTTATAGTTTAGAAATTGGAGGTGCTTTGAAAATACATGGATTTCCAGCCCTTCCTGTTGGTTTTTCTGATAAAAAGAGGCACTGGACAAAGCCGGAAAACTCAGGGCGGAACCCACTCCAACCACAGCCGATGTTTGCAGGAAATTTCTTCTTGTTATATTCTCTTTCATGATATTAATCTTTTTCTTTTTCCAACTTGGAAAGGGCAAACACTAAATTAACCTGAAAGATAGCCCAACGGCGTATTTATTTTGATGAATAATTCCTGCTAAAACTGGCACTTTTCGACTCAAATAGGCTTGCAGCTTGTAAACCTGCGGTCATACCCATCTTGAATATCTTTGGAAGATAGACGAAAATTGTGGATCATGTGGTAAAACTGCCTTGACCAAATTAGGGTGCTTGCCAATTCTGGGGCAGGAACCTGTCCAGGTCATTGACCTTGGCA
>JAVKDJ010000061.1:0-121471 GCA_040222275.1 Cyclobacteriaceae bacterium | reverse complement strand
TCGCTAGAAAAACCCGCCCTTTTTAACTTTAACAAAACATAAAAATGGGAAAAAAGACTGGAAATCCCAATAGGGATTTTATTGTATTTTCCATAACCCACTCATTTACAGTAATTAACATGCTTAACCTGACGGCTATGGTCCGACAGGCAGGCTTCACTCCGTTCACAATGACGAAATACTTTTGAAACAGCCTCTTTTCATTTTACTTTTTGTCCCCGAATTTGTAAGAAAAGCCAACGCCAAAAATATTCTTGAACTGAACCTTTGGGCCAAGGTCGGTCACATTGCCACTTTCGTCATAAGTGGGGATGTCAATGTCTTCATCGTATATCAGTTGGTTGATCAAACTAGCCGAAAGGTATTTGTTGATTTTCATCAATATAGCAGTCTCCAGGTTTACATCAATATTCTCGGGGTTCTGGGTGTAGTTGGAAAATAGCTGAAGTTTAGACTCGAAATTCACATTTTCCATGATGTCTTTTTTGAATTGGGCAGTGAGGTATGAACCAAACTCTCCACGCGACTTTTCTCCAGGTGTCACTCCAAAAGCCCCCGCATTGGACAGGGCGTCATCATTCACTATGGTCATTTTTCCAGTAACCGGTGCGTATGACATGCTGAAATATTTGGAGGGCTTGTAATCCAGACCTGCTGCCACAACAAAGTATCCTGGTGCCATAAACCTTGAAATTGGGGTATTTGGATCAGAAGCTGAAAACCCTTCTGCAAATTGTGTTCTTAAGTTGAAATTCATACTCCAATACCACTTCTTGCTGTTGGGGGATAGTTTTCTGCCATATTTGGTAGTCAGGTTGATTTTGTCATCTGATTTCTCAAAATCGGCATCTGCTTGTTTGATAAGCCCATAGCCTAGCTCCAGGCTGTTTTCCCAGATCGAAGGCCCCTTAGCGTAGTTGGCAAAAATGCTGAAATAGCTGTTGAACGATACCGAATTGTTGCCGCCAGCTGCCCAGTTGGTCAGGGATACCTGGCTGAAAGAAAGCGAACTCACACCACCGACTTTCCAATAGGTGGTGTCTGCATCCTGGGCCGACAGAAGGCAGGGTAAGAAAAAGGCTAGAAAGAAGATTGTCTTTTTTTTCATCAGTTTATTATTGGTTTTTGGTAAAAGTCATTTAACGATCATCTCATTGTGTTTCAGAAAACTTGATTTCTGGTGATAATAGTATCCTTGATTCTGTTCAAAAGGGTCAATCATTGGCGCAAGTTTATATGTTATTCTAAATAATAAATGAAATTATTCTGTGAGATTGGGAAATTAGTCGGTGAATGTGCCTTATAAGAAGGTGCCAGCCAAGACCTGTCTTAGCCCCACATTTTGTAAGCTGTGTCAAAGCACCTCGGCGCTAGATTTTGTTTTTCTTTCGGGTGTGACCGAATTTGTAGGTGAAACCAACGCCAAAAATATTCTTGAACTGAACTTTCGGGCCTTCACCGATTTGCTCTCCATTGTCATCAAATGTTGGGATCAGGATATCTTCATCATATATCAATTGGTTGAGTATATTGGTGGTAATGAAGTTATTGACCTTTAGCACAAAGGTGGTTTCCCAGTTGATGTCTATTTTTTCCGGCTCTTCCCTGTAGTTGGAAAACAATTGAAGTTTGGATTCGAAATTGATGTTTTCCAGCAAGTGTGTTTTTATCACAGAGGTAAGGTACGATCCTACCTCTGATCGGGTGCGCTCACCAGGTTCCACACCAAAAGCACCAGCATCTGACAGTTCCTGGTCATTAACTATTGTTACTTTAGCGGAAAGTGGGGTGTAGGCTACCCAGAAGTTTTTGGATGCTTTGTAATCGATACCTACAGAGGTAAATACATACCCAGGGGCCAGCCATCCGGATATTTTTTTTGTCAGGTCCCGTTTGTTAAAACCATCAGCAAACTGGGTTCGAAAGTTGACATTGGTGGTCCAGTACCATTTTTTGTTTCCATCCGATAGCCTTCGTCCGTACTTTGAGTTGTAACTGATTTTGTCATCTGCCTTCACAAAACCCTGATCCCCCTGGTTGATCACCCCATAACCAATTTCCAAACTGCTTTCGAATATTGCCGGCCCTTTTACATGGTCGGCAAAAGCATGGACATGGCCATGAAATGAAGTGGAATTGTCACCTCCTGCAGCCCAGTTGGTAAGCGATACCTGACTAAAGGTCAAGGATGTGATGCCACCAAGATTCCAATAAGTGGTATCATGGGGCGTGGATGAATATGCCAGAAAAGGAACCAAAATCAGAAAGGCTAACACTAACTGCTTCATAAATAGTCAATTGCAACAGGTTTTTTTATTGGCTGGATGGAATTCTTCACTAGGACCAATTCAAGTGCAATAATAAAGCCAAATCTTAGGAATACGTGTTCCTTTTCATATCTTCTTCTTTCAGAATCCTTCTGAGTACTTTTCCGACGTTAGATTTTGGTAGTTCTTTTAGAAATTCTATGTGTTTCGGGCACTTATACCCTGTAAGGTTTTCCTTACAATATTTTTTGATTTCCTCCTCCGAAAGCCCGTCATCTTTTTTAACGATAAAAACCTTTACCGCCTCTGTTGATTTCGAATCTGGAACTCCAATAGCACCAACCTCCAGCACTTTGGGGTGGGATGCAATGGTGTTTTCAATATCGTTGGGATATACATTGAAACCTGAAACCAGGATCATCTCTTTTTTGCGGTCCACTATTTTAATAAACCCATCCTCGTCCATTACCCCAATATCCCCTGTTCGAAACCAGTCATTAATAAAGACTTCTTCAGTTTCCTTTGGCCTTTGCCAGTAGCCTTTCATTACCTGGGGCCCTTTGGCGCATATTTCCCCCCGTTCTCCAAGCGGTACTTCTTTGCCATCATCATCCAGCAGTTGTATCTCGGTGCTGGGTGCAGGCAGACCGATGGTGCCTATTCGGTCTGTCCCGTCTGTGGGGTTGAATGTCAATACCGGTGAAGTCTCGGTGAGCCCATAGCCCTCTAATAGCGGCTTTCCAGTTACTTCCTTCCATTTTTCAGCTACCACACGCTGTACGGCCATCCCACCCCCTGCGGCATGGGTGAGCTTTGAAAAATCCAGTGACGCAAATTTAGGATGATTGAGCAAGGCGTTGAACAGCGTGTTGACACCAGTCATCATGGTAAATTGGTGTTTTGCCAGTTCTTTCACAAACCCATCCAAATCCCTTGGGTTCGTGATCAATACATTTTTAGCGCCAATGCTGAATGTAATCAAAGCATTGATGACCAGGGCGAAAATATGGTACAGTGGCAGGGCAGTAATGATGAGCTCCTCCCGCTCCACGGTGATGTTGCTGATCCAGGCACGGACCTGTAGCAGGTTTGATGTCACATTTCTGTGGGTGAGCATCGCTCCTTTGGACACCCCGGTTGTACCTCCTGTATATTGAAGGAAGGCCAGGTCATCAGCATTTATCTCTATGGGGTTAAAGGAATGGGATTTGCCTTTGGAAAGGCATTCTTTAAAAGGAATAGCCCCTGGTATTTGGTAAGCAGGCACCATTTTTTTTATTTTCTTTACCACAAAATTTGTCAGCATTCCTTTGAGGCCTCCCAACAGATCGCCAATTTCTGTGATTATCACATGCTCGATGGATGTATTTTCTATAACGGCCTCCAGGTTATGGGCAAAGTTGGCCAGTATCACTACGGCTTTCGCCCCGGAATCCTGAAACTGGTGCTGCATTTCCGGTTGTGTGTATAAAGGGTTGGTATTTACCACGATCACCCCGGCTTTGAGTGCACCAAATAATACCACCGGATACTGTATTAAGTTGGGCATTTGTATGGCCAACCTATCCCCTTTTTCGAGTTTCAATTCATTTTGCAGAAAGGAAGCGAACTGGGTGGAGAGTTTGTCGATCTCGCTGTAGGTGTAGGACTTTCCCATGTTCTCAAAGGCTGGTAAGTCGCTATACTTTTTAAATGATTCGTTGATTACCTCCACAAGGGAACCGTACTCATCGGGATTGATTTCGTGAGGGATGCCCTCCGGATAATGCTTGTACCAGGAGTGATTTTTCATGATAGGGCCAGAGGCTAGTTTAGGTTATAGGCTGAATAAATCTAAACCTTAAATATACCAATGCAGGTCAAATAAAAAAACAGAAATTGAAAGCGGGTAAAAAATGGAAAGGCTATAAAAGCGAAAAAGTCCGGAAAACCAGACTTTTTCTAAACAACATTAACCCAAAAATGATAGTTATAGGAGAAGGATTCGAACCTTCAAGGGGCAGTTAGTCTCAGCTGTGTGAGCTTTTCCTGTTGTTCCCACCCTCTGCTTTTGAGGGCATGGCTGCCTGTTTCATCACCCTACCCGAAACGTGAGAAGATTGCATACTTCTGCTTGTTTCGAGGTTCAAAATTAGCACAACTTATCATGTATTAAAAATTTTTTATATAATTTAGCCGAAAAATACATATTGTTCAATAGAAGTTCAGCATCTTTGAAAAATAACCAAAAATAATCTAACACTATGGCAAAAAATTACGAAATTGATAATGTTGATCTGAAGATACTAACAGAGTTGATGAAAGACGCCAAAGTGCCCTACACAGAGATCGCCAAGAAAGTTTATGTATCGGGGGGGACGGTTCATGTAAGGATGAAAAAACTGGAAGAAATGGGTGTGGTAACAGGCACTACATTGAGCATGGACTATTCGAAACTGGGCTATGACGTTACCTGCTTTTTGGGGATTTTCCTATTGAAAAGCTCGCTCTACGAGGCTGTAGTTGAGAAGTTGAAAAATATACCTGAGGTAGTAAAAATCCATTATACTACGGGCAACTACAATATTTTTATAAAAATACATTGCCGGGATACCAAGCACCTGAAGGACGTATTGCACGATAAAATACAAAAGGTAGAAGGCATAGAAAGGACCGAAACTTTCATATCCCTGGAAGAAAGCCTCAACCGACATATACAGCTCGACGTTTAGGGTAAATTTGCACCTGCCATGTTTGAAGCTACGGTCAATAATAAAAAACTAAAAATCGCGCATCAGGACGGTCGTTTTTTCATAGATGGAAACGAACGTCCCCTGGATATTGTAAAAACCTCCAAAAACACCCTTCATGTACTCAGCGACCATACCTCCTACAATGTCACCGTCATGGAGCTGGATGCCAACAACAAAATGGCGCGGGTTAAAGTCAACAACCACATTTATGAGGTGTCTTTAAAAGACCGAATGGATATATTGTTGGCAGAAATGGGTATTGAAGGCCAGGCTTCAGTTTCTAAAAATGATATAAAATCGCCAATGCCAGGATTGATATTGGATATCACTGTGAAAGAAGGGATGGAAGTAAAGAAGGGTGACCCACTGCTGGTGCTTGAGGCGATGAAAATGGAAAACGTGATAAAAAGCCCCGGGGATGGCAAAATTTCGGCTATTCACGTATCCGTTGGGCAAAGTGTGGAAAAAAATCACACCATGATCGTATTCTAATTTTTTTACCTAGTCCAGATAGGATTATATTTGTCGCCGCAAGATTTTGAGTCATTTACAATTATTAAAAAAGAATGAAGTATAAAAGGATACTGTTGAAACTGAGCGGAGAGGCGCTGATGGGAAATAAACAATACGGGATAGATGCACAGCGTCTGGATCAATATGTAAATGAGATCAAAAAGGTAAAGGAAGAAGGGCTGGAAATAGCCATAGTGATTGGAGGAGGCAATATTTTTAGGGGAGTAGAAGGGGAAAGTGCTGGTATAGACAGGGTACAGGGGGATTACATGGGCATGCTGGCCACCGTAATCAACGCCATGGCGCTACAGTCTGCCCTGGAGAAAAGTGGCCTCTACACCAGGTTGATGTCGGGCATAAAGATAGAAGAAGTGTGTGAGCCGTTTATCAAACGACGGGCGGTGCGCCACCTTGAAAAAGGGAGAATAGTAATTTTCGGTGCAGGTATTGGCAACCCTTACTTTACTACTGACTCCACCGCCAGCTTGAGGGCCATTGAGATAGGCGCAGATGTTGTGCTGAAGGGCACACGTGTTGACGGGGTTTATACAGAAGATCCGGAGAAAAACCCGGATGCACAGAAATTTTCAAAGATTACTTTTCAGGAAGTATATGAAAAAGGCCTGAAGGTAATGGATATGACAGCATTTACATTGTGCCATGAAAACAAATTGCCAATTATCGTTTTCGATATGAACAAACCAGGTAATCTGAATAAAATAGTACTGGGGAATGAAGAAGTAGGAACACTTATACATTGATTAAAAAAGGATTTTTACTGATAATATTTAATTGAAATGGAAGAAATAGAGTTATACCTCGATGAAGCCAACGAATTAATGGACAAGGCCATTGAGCATGTCAACCACGAGTTATCCAAAATCCGGGCAGGCAAGGCTATGCCCAACATGCTGGATGGTATATTTGTAGAATACTACGGCAATATGACGCCAATGAACCAGGTGGCGTCTATCAATACCCCGGATGCCCGTTCCCTGCTGATCAAACCCTGGGAGAAATCTGTTCTAGGGGAAATCGAAAAGGCCATCATCAACAGCGACCTTGGTTTGAACCCGCAGAATGACGGGGAAACCATCAGGATCAACATACCACCTTTGACAGAAGAGCGTAGGCTAAACCTGATGAAACAGGTAAAAGCCGAAGCTGAAAACGGCAAGATCAGCATCAGGAATATCAGGAAAGACACCAACGATTCGCTTAAAAAGCTGCTGAAAGAGGGTGTTTCTGAAGATTTGGTGAAAGATGCAGAGGGAGAGGTTCAAAAACTAACAGACAAGCATACCGCAAAGATTGACAAGCTGATAGAAGTCAAAGAAGAGGATATTATGACTATCTGATTACAGGTAGAGTCCTTTTCTGTCTATATAAGATTCAACACTTTCGGGCACCAAATATTTAATTGAGTGCCCGTTTTTTATGGCTTTTCGGATGAAAGTGGCCGATATGTCCAACAGCGGGGATTCGATGTACTGAATGTTTTGGTGTGCAGCTATTTCCCCTTCCACCTGGCCTGGTCTGGGGTACACCAGCAGGCCGTAATTTTCCAAAATCTGGTCTGAGTTTTTCCACTTGTGGAAATGCTTCAGGTTGTCACCACCCATGATCAATTTAAACTCATGGCTTGGGTGTTTTTCATGAAGCAAAACCAGCGTGTCGATTGTATAACTCGGTTTTGGCATCCGAAACTCCACATCGCTTACCCGAAATTTCGGATTTTCACTTATGGCCGCTTCCACCATGTCGTATCGGTCGAACTCATGTAGCAGGCTTTTGGATTTTTTAAGTGGGTTTTGAGGGGATACCACAAACCACAACTCTTCTATCCCGGAATATTCCAACATGGTCTGGGCAATGATCATGTGCCCCATGTGAATGGGGTTGAAAGAACCAAAAAAAAGTCCGATTTTCACTGTCAGGAAGTTTTAATTGAATAAGCTAATTTAAGAAGCAAGAAATTTCCTTACCATACCTTCAGCTTTTTTTAATGACTCATCCAGGTCTTTATTGAGCAGGGACACATCAAACTGGTCTTCAAAGGACATCTCGAACTGGGCTTTGTAGAGCCTTCTACTCAGACTGTCAGATGATTCTGTGTTTCGATCTGTCAATCTGGCCTTCAGTGTTTCCAAATCTGGTACTTTCACAAAAATGCTCAAAGCATCGTCTCCAAAATATTTCTTGAGGCTGATTCCACCCTTTACATCTACATCGAAGATCACGTGGTTGCCTTCCTGCCAGATCCTGTCTATTTCGGACTTCAGGGTGCCATAGAAGTTGCCTTCATATACTTCTTCCCATTCGATAAATTCTTTTTTGTCAATCTTGTCTTTGAATTCGTCAGGCGAAAGAAAATAATAATCTTTGCCATTTTCTTCTGTTCGCCCGCGCTTGTCTCGTGTGGAGGCAGAGATCGAAAACCTTAGGCTGTCTATTTTTGATAGAAGGTGTTTTACGATGGTAGTTTTCCCTGACCCGGAGGGAGCTGAAAAAATAATGGCTTTTCCTTGCTGCATGTATTATTGCTTCACTGAACTAATTTACTTCTGATTGTTTCGGCTAGTCCGGCGGGCACTTCCATTTTAGCGAGTTTCAATTTCAGCATTTGTTTGATCTCACTGTCTATGTTGTACCGGTCAAGGCATTTCAGGCACATTTTTAAATGCCTTCTGAGGTATGTTTCTTCCTGAGAGGAAGCTTCCCCATCTATGACCAATTGTACCAAATCCCTGTACTCGGAACAGTCGGCCATTCCGGCACTCATTTTCACCTTATTTACTATTTCTTTAAAGCCCAAAACGATGATGCATAATTAGTGAATAATATTTAATAACCCATGCTTTGCGCATAGGAATGCAATTTTTCTTTCAGTAAATTTCGAGCCCTGTGTAGTCTCGATCGTACCGTCCCGATGGGGATGTCCAGAATCTTGGCCATCTCTTCATAAGTAAAACCTTCCAGATCGCAGAGAATGATAACTGTTCGAAAATCCACCGCCAGAGAGTTCAGGGCGTTGGATATTTCGTCCCCCATCATGTCTTTGACCGTGTCTATTCGCAGGTCAGTGGTTATTGATTTGTTGGCTTTGTCAGAATTGTAATACCCCTCTACTTCCTGGTAATCTACCTTGGAAGGTTCCTTGCTTTTCTTTCTAAAATCGTTGATAAAACTATTCTTCAGGATTCTGAACAACCAGGCTTTTGCATTAGTTCCTTTTTGAAAAGAATTTATAAACCGGTATGACTTTAGGAATGTATCCTGCACCAGATCTTTGGCGTCATCCTCATCGTATGTTAGCCGGTAGGCGAAATTGTACATCGAATCTATGTGGGGCATAAACTCATTGTCGAAAACATGGAGTTTGTCTTTTTCTGAATAGTCTTCTTTTAAAGGGTCGTCTTCCATTGAATGCGATTTACTGGGCTGGTGAAATTATCAATAGCTTTGTAGTACGGGTTTGGCTCCTTCTGGTTTGCAAAAAAATCAAAATCATCAAGACAATGATATTGAACTTATACTATGGCTTTCTGTACCACATCACCCCAAACTCGGTAAAGGTAAACACAGAAGGACAGAAAAGTTATTTTCCAGGCTCAAATTCTCCGGTGTAAGGCGTCAAAATTGGGCTGGAGTTATTTATTACGACACGATGCGTTCTGCCTACCCCACTTAGGATATCACTATTCAATACGCCTTGGTTACAGGGGGACATAGGTACTTCATAGCCCAATATATTGGCTATTGTCTCGGCTATTTGTTGGTGAAATATAGTGCCGCACTGGCCAAGGGGAGCTATGAATTCATTATAAATGCCCGTATCATTGGTGACTATAATCAAAGGTACACTATAGCTTTCTGCGTATTTGTCTTCCCTGGATATAATACCTTTGTTGACATATGTCCCGTGATCAGAAGTGGCAATGAAAACCCAGGGGAGTTCGCTTTTTTTCCTGGCAAGCCCTTCCAACAACGAGTCGAGAATATGGTCAGTATAGAAAATTGAATTTTCATATTCCAACCGATAATCATTGGTTCCAAATTTTTTAAAAGCAGGGGGGCTTCTATTTTTAAAGTGAACATGGGACCCCACCGGTTGCAGTACAGTGAAATAGGGTTCTTGTGGTTCGAATTTGTCCAACATTTCGAAGAGCAGAATGTCATCTGCGAAATCGGTAAAGCCATAGTTGGCCTGGTCATATTCGTGCGGGGTAATGCTGGTTTGCACATAGTTTCCGCCAGTCACACTCATTATATGGCCAATATACCTTTTTGCCTGGGTAGTAAAATAGGCTGTATGAAAACCGGCTTCTTTAGCGTATTTAAACAAGTTTGTCTTTGAGGAGGCCACTTGCTGTCGGCCGTCAGGGTAAGGGATCATGTGAAAAAACCGGGCAGTAGAAACGTTGGTGGCCATAGAACCAGCTATTGCCTCACGGGTCAGGGTATGTTGGTATTTGTCCTTGATACCACTTAGCGATGGTGTGGTAGGCTTGTGATAACCAAAAAGCGACATATATCGGGAACTCAGGCTTTCACCGAAATATATCAGTATGTTGACTTTAGCACGATCTACAGAATCTTTCAAAGGGTGTGGTTCATGGTTATAGAATGGGTACTTCTGTTTGCCAACCACTTGTTGAACCAGCAAAGAAGTAAAAACACCGTATGTATTTAGGGAGTTTTCAAAAAAGCCATCGACACTTTTTGTAAACCGCTTTTCTATCTCGTCGGCTAAAAATATCCCGTCTTTTATTGGTTGAACAAGGAAGCCCGCCAATATCAAACAGCTCACCACATGTTGGCCTTTTATGTCTGATATCCAAGCAAAAAACCAAAGGAAGAAAGCCAAAGAAGAAAAAATAAATAGAATAGAAATAAAGATCACTTTCCAATCAACGTCCCTGATAGTTGTCCATACCTCTGAAAAATTCTCGGATAAAAGGAATAAACTAATAGGATTGGCCCAGTTGCCATAAAATATAGCATGTGGTACCTCTATCCATATTGAAATTGAAAAAAAAACCAAAACCAAAACCCGCCCCCATGAAGAAGAAAATAACAGCAGGAAGGAAACGATGAATAGGCTAAATATCCTGGAAATTAAATTTTCCTGCATTGCAGGCAGGTTCGCGTATGTCCTTAATGTCAACTCGAAGGACATCATGAATATTGGCAATGAAAATATGAGGATTAAACCCTTTGAAGAAAGGCTTTTTGGTAAAGCATTTGTTAAATTCATCAAGCGCATAGGACAAATACTCAAATATGTTTAGCTGAATACAGCCTGTCAACGCAATTTGATATGTTAAGGATTAACTTTTCGTTAAATAACCACTTATAAATTTTGGTTGGTAAAAATTAGGTTCTCCCCTCGCATTTTACAAGAGAAGTTGTATTCGCTGGTAGCCCTAAAGACTGCCCTGGAAGCACCCATCCGCATATCATCATGCAGCTCTATTACCAAATATTTGGTTTTCGGTAGCCAGTTGGAATAGTTCTCTTCAAACACCTCCTTCTCACTTCCTTCTATATCTATTTTTAATAAATCAATAGTATCAAAACCTGACTTTTCCATGATTTGGTCTATGCTAAATGCTTCAATAGTACTTTCATTTTTTTCATTGGCTTCCCGAATGGTAAATGACCAGGCATCCTGATTGGAGTCAGTAATTTCAAGGGCTGAGTTTTTGTTCCAGATAGCTCCGTGGAACGTTTTGCAGTTATTGTATTTACCAAGGTTCTTCTTCAGTAGATTGTAATTGTTGCGGTCGGGTTCTATGGCAGAAATGCTGGCCCCCTCGAAAAGATTGGCAAATAGCACGGATGCCAGGCCAATGTTTGCCCCGGCATCTATGATGGTATTTATTTTACCATCAAATTTTAGTTTGTACTGATTTTCCTTAAATATCTGCCGAAATACGCCTACATCAGAGGTAGAGGGGCGTACACTGAAACTTTTGGCTATACCCGGCAATCTTATTTTTGATACCAACCTAGCCTTGAGCAGAAAATATATGAAGAATGAAAAGAGTGTTCTTGCGTACAAGGTTAGTTTTTTCTCTGCCATTGTTTACCAAAATAAATCCTATTTTTGCCAAAAATAATTCTTACGATTTGAATGGGGTAACAAACGACAGGATATCTGTTATTATAATCACGCTTAACGAAGAAAAGAATATAAAAAGATGCCTGGATTCTGTGGTGCCAGTGGCCGATGAAATTATTGTCATTGATTCCTTTTCGTCGGATCGAACCCGAGAAATTTGCGATGAATATGGTGTGCAATTTGTCCAAAATAAGTGGCCGGGAATTAATGCGCAGCGTAATTTTTCCCTGAATTTTTCCAAGTATGATTATGTGCTTTCTTTGGATGCCGATGAGGCACTTTCAGACGATTTATGTAGTGAGTTGAAAAGGTTGAAATCTGATGGCTTCACCTCAGATGGATATGTTTTCAACAGGATGACGAATTATTGTGGGAAGTGGATCAGGCATAGTGGATGGTACCCCGATAGTAAATTGAGGCTGTTCAATAAAAAAAGAGGGTCCTATCAGGGAACAGACCCCCACGATGAAATTGTAATGCAGGAAGGCTCGGAGGTAGAGTCTGTTAGGAAGGATATTCTTCACTATTCTTACTATTCCATAGAAGAGCACCTGGATCAGATCAATAAATTTACCACCGTCAGTGCCAGGGAAAAAATGAAAAGAGGAAAGTCCATGAATACATTGGTTCATCTGATATTTTATCCGACCTGGACTTTCATTAGGGTATATTTTTTCAAGTTGGGAATTTTGGACGGCTATTATGGTTTTGTTCTGAGCGTACTTGATGGTTATTACCGCTTTTTGAAGTATGTGAAATTGAAACAACTAATTTTGACCAGATGACACCAGAGTTTGATCAGCCACTTTCCAGCTGCCAATTGTGCAACTCAACGAACATTCGACAAACCAAGACCGATTATCGGGGGATCAAAATAGCTGTGTGTAAAGATTGTAGTATTGAATTTATGAACCCCCAATACACGGATGGTTATCTTAGTACTTTCTACAGCCAATATCAAAGGGAAGATTCTAACCACCACCGATATGGTGACAAGACCAAGCCGAGGGAGCTCATACATGACTACAATATACAGCAAATAGAAAGATATGTTACACCAGGAAATTTCTTGTCTGTGGGCTGTGGCAATGGCCTGGATGTGAAAATGGCAATGCAAAGGGGATGGCACGCCGAGGGCTATGAAGTGGGGCAGGAGTACCCGGAAGAGTTGGCTAGTCAACTTGGTGCCGTGATTTACACAGGGGATTTTGTAGATATCGTTCCCGGGAAAAAATATTCCTGTATTTATTTAAACCATGTGCTGGAACACCCCAAGAACCCTGGTGCTTACCTGAACAAAATTAAGGACTTGTTGGAACCAGGGGGTATATTGTACATTGCTTGCCCGAATATAGACTCCCTGGCGAATGGTGTAAAAACGGTGTTTGAAAATATTGGGCTCAAAAAAAGCAAAGGAAAGCACTATGATACCTGGCACCATTTGTTTTATTACAGTCCGAAGAAGTTAAGTAAGCTTTTGAGCACAGTGTATGGGTTTGAAGTACTGTATTCTGGCAATGACAAAAAGGCGACCAAAACGACAACATCGATCAGTCATTCTTTTCATGATGACTATCCTTACAAATCCAGTTTTAGGATGATCGTCCGAAAACCTAAATGAAGACGAGTTTTGAAAGTACTCCATTTAAGTTCTGAAAAATCCTGGAGAGGAGGAGAACAACAAATAGCCTATTTGATAGAAGAGCTATTAGATTTAGGGGCGGAGTGCCACATCATCAGCAAAAAGGGGTCTGTATTCAGTCGTTTGTGTGTTGAAAACAATTGGTCATTTGAAGAGGCCGGGTTCAACAATTCCTTCGACCTGCCAACAGCCATACACATATTGCGCTACTGCAAAAAGCATCAAATCGACATTGTACACATACATGGATCCAGGTCGCATACACCAGCTGTTTTGGCTGCTACATTGGGCAGTAAGTCTGGCTTGGTGCTTAGCCGACGAGTGGATTTTCCCCTAAAACGAAATTTTTTGAGTAAATGGAAGTACAATCATCCGTCAATCAAAAGAGTCCTCTGTGTTTCTGATAAGATCAGGGAAATAGTACAGGAAACGATTAAGAACAGGAGTATATGTCAAACTGTTTATGATGGCATTGACATAAGTAAATTTGGAGATCGGGTCAAGGGTAATTTTTTAAGCAGCACCTACTCTTTGGACAAAGGGACATGGTTGGTCGGGAATACTTCCGCCCTTGCTGACCACAAAGACTACTATACCTTTATCAATACCGCAAGGGAGATAGTGAAAGAAGATATACCCACAATGTTCTTTATTATTGGTACAGGCCCAATGGAAGCCGAGCTAAAAGGGTATGTTGAAGAGCTTGGTTTGCAGAACAAGATCGTTTTTACTGGTTTTATTGATAACATTTCAGAGGTATTACCAGAACTAGATGTGTTTTTAATGACGTCCAAGACTGAGGGTCTCGGCACAAGTATTTTGGACGCCATGGCAGCCAAAGTGCCGGTGGTTGCGACAGAGGGAGGAGGCATTCCTGAAATTGTAAAAGACCGTAAAACGGGCCTTACTTCAAAGGTAGGGGACTATCACTCCCTGGCGAGGCAGGTAATCCGTGTGCTGAAGGATGAAGGGTTAAGGAATACCCTCACGACAGAATCTTCTAAATTTGTGGAAAAATTTGACAAGAAAATTATGGCGGCAAAGACGTTGGAAGTTTATAATGATATCATTAAAAATAGTAGGGGATGTACAAAGCAAGCGTAATTATTGCCTCTTACAATAAGATTGGGTTTTTAAAATTGGTTTTTGCTGGTCTGGAACGACAAGTTGAAAAGCAGTTTGAAGTAATAATAGCCGATGACGGTTCGGGCGATGAGTTTGTAGAAGAACTGAAAAATATTTCTAAAAAATCAGGCCTTGATGTGCAGCATGTCTGGCATGAAGACAGAGGTTGGAGAAAAAACGAAATATTGAACAAGGCCGTGGTAAAGTCAAAAAGCGATTACCTCATTTTTTTGGATGCAGACTGCATCCCCCATCGGTATTTCATACACGAACACCTCGTCAACAAAAGTGAAAACACCATTTTGGCAGGAAGACGTGCGAACTTAACCTTGGAAAAGACGAATGGCCTGAACTACGACAAGGTAAAAAATGGGTATTTGGAAAAAGCCCAGTTCAAGATGATCTGGGATGGCTTGACCCGGAAAACCCAACATCCTGAGAAGTCCATTTATATTAGGTCGGGTTATATCAGAAAAATCATCCAGTCGAAGAGCATCAAACTCCTTGGCTGCAATTTTTCGATGTACAAAGGCGATTTGTTGAATTTGAACGGCTTTGATGAAAGGTATCTGGCCCCTACCTATGGAGAAGATGTGGATCTGGAGTTGAGGGCTTTAAATGGAGGGATGAAAATCAAAAGTGTGAACAATATGGCGGTTCAGTACCACTTGTACCACAAAATTTTAGACCGTGAAAATGACAATGTTTTAATTTACAATGAAAACAAGGATAAGAAGGTGACTTACACACCCTATGGGATAAAAAAAGAATAGCCTCTACCCAGTAACACTTATTTAAATCAAAAAGACTGCATTTTCAATAGCTTTTTATACAAGCCTGTTTTGGTACTGAGCTCATCATGGGTGCCGGCCTGGATTATTTTTCCCTTTTCAATTACCACTATCTTGTCAGCATTTTGGATGGTGCTCAACCGATGGGCAATCACAAGGGATGTTCTGTCTTTCATTAAATTGATCAAGGCTTCCTGCACCAATTTTTCGGACTCTGAATCAAGGGCAGAGGTAGCTTCATCCAAAATGAGTATGTCAGGGTCTTTCAGCACTGCCCTTGCAATGCTCAATCTTTGCCTTTGTCCGCCTGATAATTTCGTCCCCCTTTCCCCGATCATTGTTTCATAACCTTCCGGGGTGTTGATGATAAATTCATGCGCATTGGCCACCTTTGCCGCTTCTATCACCCTGGAGTCGTCTATGTCCACCAACCCAAAAGCGATATTGTTTTTGATGGTGTCGTTAAACAAAATTGACTCCTGCGTCACAATTCCCATTAGGGCCCTCAAATCTTTCACCTTATATTGCCTAATGTCAACCCCATTAATTTCGATGGTGCCGGATGTAGGCTCATAAAACCTGGGTATGAGGTCAGCCATAGTGGACTTGCCACCACCTGATGGCCCAACCAATGCAACAATCTCACCTTTTTTGATTTCAAGATTGATACCGGTCAGCACCTGTTCCTGGCCATAAGAAAAGTTTACATTTTTATATTCAATGGAGGTTTTAAGTTGCTCAACAGATTGGGCATTTGGCGCTTCTGTAATGGTGGGTTTCGTATCAATAATTTCAAAAATACGGACCGAGGCTGCCAATCCCTTATTGATATTGGTGATTGAAGTGGAAATGGCCTTTGCCGGAGTGAGTACCTGGGTGAAAATAATAAGAAAACCCATGAATTTGGATGCTGACATATCACCCTGCTGGTTGAGAACCATGGTGCCACCTACAAGCAATATAGCAGCAACTGCAAATACCCCTAAAAACTCAGAAATAGGGCCAGCCATTTCAAATTTTTGTAATACCGAATAGCTGTATCGCTCATTTACCTTTACTTCTTTTTCAAATTTGTCAACGATATTTCTTTCAGAGTTGAATGCCTTGACGATCCTCATACCTGAAAGGGTCTCGTCCAACATATTCAATATTCTTCCCAACGACTCCTGACTTTGAACGGCCCTTTTTTTCAGGCGCTGGGCAATAATAGAAATGATACCTCCTGAAAATGGCAATACAAGTATGGTGAGCAAGGTGAGTTTTACAGACATACTAAAAAGAATGGCGAAATACCCAATGACCAGAACAGGTTCTTTAAACAGGATTTTCAGGGAATTGGTCACAGAATTTTGAATCTCCTGTATATCCACAGTCATGCGTGAGATCAGGTCACCCTTTTTCTGCTCCGTAAAATATCCCAGGTGCAACTCCGAAACTTTTTGGAATATGTGGTTGCGCATATTTCTTAGCACTTTTACTCTCAGAGAGACCAGTATCATTGCCGACAGGTAGCGAAAGACGTTGGAAAGCAGCACCGAAGCAACAATGACCATGCACACGAACTGCAAAGCACCAAGCCGGCCTTTTTCGATGATGATGGCATTGAAATGGTAGTAAAAAGTGCTTTTGAAGTAATCAATGGTCAA
The DNA here is from genome assembly GCA_040222275.1 of Cyclobacteriaceae bacterium. Classification (GTDB taxonomy): domain Bacteria; phylum Bacteroidota; class Bacteroidia; order Cytophagales; family Cyclobacteriaceae; genus CAXBNB01. The sequence goes on along the minus strand of JAVKDJ010000061.1, from coordinate 104,631 downwards.
CGAAAAATCAGGAGGAGCCGGTATTGCACCTGCTTGTGGCACGTTCACTTGGTCAAACAAAACTTCAAGCAGAGGTATTAGGACGGTAAAATTTACAAGGCTAAATGCCACATAAAGCAATGTCAATAAAGCATATTTTACTGCGCTTGGCCCCAGGGGCCTGGCATAACTTAATATCCTCCAAAAATTTTTCATGGGAGCAAAAGTAGCTTATTTGAAATTAGCGGGAAAGAGAACGCATTAAGGTCAAAGGACTAAAAAAGGCTCCGATTTGGAGCCTTTTAAATCTTCGGACTTTTAATATTTAATACCTGTAATATTCAGGTTTGTACGGGCCTTCGGGGGTCACACCTATGTACTTTGCCTGGTCTTCAGAAAGCACATCCAGTTCCACACCTATTTTAGCCAGGTGTAGTCTTGCCACTTTTTCATCCAGATGCTTTGGAAGCATATATACCTTGTTTTCGTACTTATCTGTATTGGTCCAAAGCTCTATTTGCGCTAAAGTCTGGTTGGTAAATGAGTTGGACATTACGAATGAAGGGTGTCCGGTGGCACATCCAAGGTTGACCAATCTGCCTTCTGCCAGTAATATTACCTCCTTACCTTTAATGTCGTACAAATCTACCTGTGGTTTGATTTCAGACTTGGCTGCATTTTGGTTGAGCCATGCTACATCAATTTCGTTATCAAAGTGCCCGATGTTGCAAACTATCGCTTTGTCTTTCATGTTGAGGAAATGACGTCCTACCACTATGTCCTTATTACCGGTAGTAGTCACAATAATATCCCCTTCGCTCACCGCATCATCCATTTTTTTCACTTCAAAGCCGTCCATCGCAGCTTGAAGTGCACATATAGGATCGATTTCGGTAACGATAACCCTGGCGCCAGCACCTCTCAATGAAGCAGCGGAACCCTTGCCTACATCACCATACCCGGCTACCACGGCTACTTTCCCAGCCATCATTACATCGGTGGCCCTTCTTATAGCATCTACCAAAGATTCTTTGCAGCCGTATTTGTTGTCAAATTTAGACTTGGTTACAGAATCGTTCACATTGATGGCCGGCATGGGTAGTGTGCCTTTCTCTTCCCTTTCCTGCAGCCTGTGTACCCCGGTGGTGGTTTCTTCACTTAGTCCCTTGATGCCGGCAACCAATTCAGGATACCTGTCAAGCACCATGTTGGTAAGGTCACCTCCATCGTCCAGGATCATGTTCAAAGGCTCTCCACCTTCAAAAGCAAACAATGTCTGCTCTATGCACCAATCAAATTCCTCTTCGTTCATGCCCTTCCAGGCATATACCGGTATATCAGCAGCAGCTATGGCAGCTGCGGCGTGATCCTGGGTAGAAAATATATTGCATGAAGACCAGGTAACTTCAGCTCCCAATTCTACGAGTGTTTCGATCAAGACTGCAGTCTGAATGGTCATGTGGAGGCATCCGGCTATTCTGGCACCAGCCAGAGGCTTGGAAGCTCCATATTCCTCCCTTAGGGACATGAGCCCAGGCATTTCAGCTTCCGCCAGTTTGATTTCTTTCCTTCCCCAGTCAGACAGGGAAATGTCTTTTACTTTGAATTTTTCTTGAGTTTCTATCATGGTCTTCAGTTATTTCCAGTTTTCAAAACGCCTGTCTGCCGACAGGCTGGCAAATTTAGATAAATTGTTAATGGGATGGTATCAATCCCTCAAAAATTCAATTTCTTTAAAGTCAAATTTTAGCATATTCCCGTCTGACTCTATAATGATTTTCCCTGTTTTTTCCACTCCTCTTATAGTTCCGGTAAACACTACGCCGTTTTCACTGAACAATTGATTTTGCCCATACTTGTACATTCGGGCATGATATTCATTTAATAATAAAGTAAAATGGCTTTTTTTGAGCAGTAGATATCTTTTTTCCAGATTTGCAAGGATGTTTTCGGCTACTTCCATGATGTTATAATCCTGTAGCCCTATGTCAGCCAGTGATGTGGCATGGGGAGTTTCAAAAACCAACTGATTGATATTTATTCCTATACCGATAATGGAATATTCAATGCCATTGCCCCTAATGGAGTTCTCTATCAAGATTCCGCCTAGTTTGTTGTCTTCATAATAAATATCATTGGGCCATTTGATCGAAAGCTTATTGCCTAAAATACTAAAGAGCGCATCATGAATGGCCAAAGAACTTAGCAGGTGCAAGCCGAATTGATCGGGGATTTTAATAAAAGATGGTTTGAGTACAGTGGAAAAAGTGAGGTTTTTGCCAGGCTCAGATTCCCAAATGTTTCCACGTTGGCCTTTCCCTTTGGTTTGTCTATCTGTAACGACTACCAGGCCTTCTATCGGCTTTTCAAGGGATATAATATGGTGCGCCTCTTCATTGGTTGAGTGACATTCTGGCAGGTAACAAACTTTTTTACCTAGAAATAGCGTTTTGGCAAAGAATTTATGCAAGATATTTTGTGTAATTTTGTGGCTAATTTAAAAACAACGAATGCAACAAAGCAAAGGAGAGTTAAAATCCGAAGAACTAAGTGGCCTGGTGGTAAATGGAATGTCTGAAAAAAAGGCTTCTGACATCAGGATAATGGATTTGAGGGAAGTGAAAAATGCGGTGGCGGATTTTTTTGTAATTTGTTCGGCAAATTCAGACACACAAATAGATGCTATTTCTGACTCTGTAGAGCAGGAGGTATATAAAGCCACACAAACTAATCCCTGGAAAAAAGAGGGAAAAACCAATAGGGAATGGGTACTCATAGATTACGTAGATGTTGTAGCCCATATTTTTAAAAAAGACAAAAGGGAATTTTATTCCCTGGAAAAGCTCTGGGGAGACGCCCAAATCACCGAAGTAGCCTGACAAAAGAACCTATTCATTTAGCAAGCGTTAACAAAAAAGCATAAAATTAGAACAATAATATAATGGCAGATAAACCAAGAAAAAAGAAAAGTATAATCGGAGAACCGGGTAAGCCGAATTACCAATTATGGATAATTCTGGGTTTGATGGCCTTTATATTTGGAATTTCTTACTTCAGCAACAACAGCTCTGCAGTTGAAATATCTTTCAAAAGGTTCGAGCAAATGGTATTGAGTGGTGATGTGAAAGAGGTGGTTCTGATTCGAAACCAAAATAAAGTTGAAGTGACCCTGAAAAATGAAGCACTGCAAAACAGCAAGTACAAGCTTCAACTGGAACAGCAAAACCGGTTTGGTATCAACAGTGGTCCGCACTACTTTTTCAAACTGGAAAGCCTTGATATTTTCGCCCGAAAGAGGGAAGAACTGGATGCCAAGCTGAAGGAGAGCAATTATTACGATTTCAAAGTAGATGACCGTTCTGATTACACACAGATATTCCTGAATTCCGGATTTCTGATTTTTATCATACTCGGCTTTTGGTTGTTGATGAGAAGAATGACGGGTGGTGGCGGACCGGGTGGTCAAATATTCAACATAGGTAAGTCAAAGGCTGCCTTATTCGATGCGGAAAACAAAGTTAAAATCACATTTGACAATGTGGCTGGACTGGAAGAAGCAAAGGAAGAGGTAAAAGAGATAGTTGATTTTCTTAAGAATCCTTCAAAATTCACAAAATTGGGAGGAAAAATTCCCAAAGGAGCACTGCTGGTAGGCCCTCCGGGTACTGGTAAAACCTTGTTGGCTAAAGCTGTGGCGGGTGAGGCCGAAGTTCCATTTTTCACCTTGTCGGGATCGGACTTTGTAGAAATGTTTGTGGGTGTTGGGGCAGCACGGGTAAGAGACCTCTTCAAACAAGCCAATGAAAAGGCGCCTTGTATAGTTTTTATAGATGAAATAGATGCCATTGGCAGGTCACGGGGACGTGGACAAATGCCGGGATCCAACGATGAAAGGGAAAACACACTCAATTCACTATTGGTGGAAATGGATGGTTTTTCTACAGATTCAGGTGTGATTATATTGGCTGCAACCAACCGCCCCGATGTATTGGATAATGCCCTTTTAAGGCCAGGAAGGTTTGATCGCCAAATTAGTATAGACAAGCCGGATATTGTAGGCAGGGATGCTATTTTCAAAGTACATTTAAAACCTTTGAAACTTGACAAAACTATAGATTCCAAAAAACTGGCAGCACAGACCCCTGGATTCGCAGGTGCTGAAATCGCCAATGTGTGCAACGAAGCTGCATTGATTGCTGCCAGGAAAGACCGGGAGGCCATAGAAATGAAAGACTTTCATGATGCCATTGACAGGGTGATCGGTGGGCTTGAAAAAAAGAACAAAATAATATCTCCTGAAGAAAAGAAAATTGTAGCGTACCACGAGGCAGGTCATGCTGTAGCCGGATGGTACCTGGAACACGCCGATCCGTTGGTAAAAGTGAGTATTGTCCCAAGGGGTGCGGCTGCACTTGGATATGCCCAATACTTGCCAAAAGAGCAGTTTTTGTATCAAACTGAGCAATTGCTCGACGAAATGTGCATGGCGCTTGGTGGGCGGGCTGCCGAAGAAATCGTTTTTGGCAAAATATCTACCGGAGCTCTGAGCGACCTGGAGAGGATCACCAAGATGGCTTACAGTATTGTTACCATATATGGTATGAACAATGAAATTGGCAACTTGTCATACTATGATTCCAAACAGTCGGAATACAATTTTAACAAACCCTACTCTGAGGCTACTGCTGAGAAAATAGACAAAGAAGCCAAGAAGATAATAGATGAAGCCTACGAAAGGACAAAAGAACTTTTGGTAAGCAAAAGGGAGGAGCTCGAAATCCTGGCAAAGGAACTGTTGGAGAAAGAAATAATTTTCCAAACAGATTTGGAAAGGCTGATAGGAAAAAGACCGTTTGCCAAAGAGACTAACTATGAAGCTTTTACCAATGGAAAAAGCGATAAGGATAAGGCTGAAACCAAAGAAGGGGATGATCTGGAAAGCCTGAAATCAACCGTTAAAAATGAGGTGGAAATAGAGGAGGGGGCAGAAACGAAAGAAGACGAGGAGGTAAAAGAAACCGGGACGGGCAAATAAAAGGCCAGACTGATGTACTGATACCTGATTGACTAATAATTTTCTGATGAACAAGGACTTTTCCGAACTTGCCGAAGGGAAGAAAATCTATTTTGCGAGCGACTTTCATCTGGGGGCACCAAATGACCAGGAAAGTCGTTTGCGTGAGTCGAAAATAGTAGAATGGCTCGATCAAATCAAAGAAGATGCTGCGGCTGTATTTTTGGTTGGCGACATTTTTGATTTTTGGTTTGAATACAAATACTCCATCCCAAAAGGGTTTATCAGGTTTCTCGGTCGGGTAGCAGAACTCTCTGATTCTGGCATCCCTGTTATTTTCTACACCGGCAACCACGACATGTGGATGGCCGATTATTTTCCAGTGGAACTAAATGTGGAGTTGGAACGCCATCCAAAGGATTACCAAATTGGCAACAAAAAATTTCACATAGGGCATGGAGATGGCTTGGGTCCGGGCGACAGGACCTATAAAATGCTGAAAAAGGTGTTTGCCAACAAGTTTTGTCAATGGTTGTTTCATTGGTTGCACCCCAATCTTGGCATGGGACTGGCCAAAGCATGGTCCAGGCAGAGCCGTGCCCACAATGCCGAATCTGATGGTGGCTTTGATCCTGAAAACGAGTGGATCATGTCCTATTGCAAATCACGGGAAGAAGAGGCCCATTTCGATTATTACATATTCGGCCACAGGCACTTGCCTATAGACTACCAACTCAATGATGAGAGCCGCTACATCAACCTGGGCGAATGGGTGACCCAATACAATTACGGTGTTTTTGATGGTGAACATTTCGAGCTGAAAAAATTCGAATCCAACAAACAACCAGCCTAGGCTATGGGTATGTTGAAGCTGCTAGGTGGAGTTGTCCTCTTGAATGTGATTAACCTCTTTCCACTGACTGGTCTGAACGCCCAGAAACTGGAATTGCTTACTACAAAATCCATTGCAAATTTTGATTTCATGGTGGCCGACCACCAATCGGGGGTTGTCATTTCAAAAGCCAACGGTGATATTGACAGAGTTGATACGGAAGGAAAGGTCCTCTTTACTTTCTCACCGGCAAAAAATGGCCCTGTGAAACAAATCGACGTATGGTCCCCATTTAAAATTATGGTGTTTTACGACACCTTTCAGGAAATAGTAGTGCTGAATCGGTTTCTGACAGAAACTGTCAGGCATGAATTGGACTCCTACGATCTCGGCTTTGTGAGCAATGTAGCCTTCAATTTTCAACAAAGGCTGTGGGTGATGGACGAATCAGATTTTAGCTTGAAGTTGTTGGATTTGAAAAATGGGAATGTATTTGTAGAGCAACCCTTCTTCCAGTTTCTGGACGTGGACAACCATGAGATTACATTTATGAGGGAATTCAAAGGGCATCTGTATGTAGTAGATAAATTTGCAGGCGTGTTGGTTTTTGACAACCTTGGCAATCTGATAAGAAAAATCGATGGAAAGGGGATCAAATATCTTGGATTTGAAACTGAGAAGCTATACTATCTGGATGGAAACAAGCTGATTTTTCTGGGACTTTACGATGATTCAGAAATGGTGATAACATTGCCACAAGGAAAGTATAAAAATGTTCAGAAATCGGGGGATTACTTCTTTTGCGCATCGGATAGTCAATTGGACATATATAGGTATCTTCGCGAAGATTAAGCAGGATTCATGAAGACGAGTACAGTTCGAGTTTTTTCTATTTTTTTAATGGCAGTCATGCTTTGTGTGGCCTGCAACAATATACCTGATTGCCGCAATGAAATAGAACCGAACGCAGTTAAAATATCATTTCTGGATAAAGAGGATGGAAGTTTGGTGCCGATCAAATTTGATTCAATCCGTGCGCTCAATACCGATTCCATTTTCTATCAGGATACTACCCTGTCGAAATATGAACTGAACCTGGATCCCTCCTTGAATAGAACATCCTTTTTGTTCTACCTTTCGCAGGGTGTGGATACTTTGGATTTAGGATATTTGAGAAATGTTGCGGTGGTGTCAGAGGAATGTGGGCCATCAATTGCATTCTCTTCCATTGCCATCAATAAGCATTCATTCGATTCGGTGGCACTTAAAAACGATTTTTTGGACCGATCCCTGTCAGAGAACCTTGAAATATATTATTAGCATATTGATGTTGACTGTGTGTTTCGCAGTTTTTGCACAGGAAAAGGAACCCACTTTGGCTGAACCCAAGCCTGAGGCAGATTCTGAGGAGCAGGTCAAGGAGAAGAAAGATGAAAAAGAAAAAAAGGAAAAAGTCCCAAGGGACTTCAAGCCTTCTGTGGTAAAACTCGGCCTGGAAACCATTGGCCTGGGCCGGACTGCTACATCATCAGGGTTTACACAGCTGGAAGGGCAGGCAGATATAGATTTCGACCGCTACTTTTTTGTGGTCGATTTGGGACATGAAAAGAATTCGATAGCCAACGATGAATTCAATTATTCCAATAATGGCACGTATTTCCGTACAGGTATCCAAATCAATATGATGCCCTACAATCAGGACAGAAGTTTCTTTTTCTTTGGGTTTAGGTATGCCAGGTCTCTATTTTCTGATGAGATAGAATTCATCGATGATTTTGACAAATGGGGGCAAAAGAGCATCGAATTTAAGAACAACAACCTGACCGCTACATGGTATGAGGTGAATATGGGTATGAAAGTCAAAGTATCTGAACGTTTGTACTTTGGATACACGGTTCGGTACAAGCTCAATAAGTCGATGAAGGGATTCGATAACCTTACGCCAAGGAACATCCCCGGGTACGGGCGGGCCGGAAAAAGCAGCAATGCGGGGTTCAACTATTATATATTATACACCATACCGTTTAGGGACAAACCTGTGCCACCAAAGCCAAAAAGGGAACATAGGGAGCGAAACCCATCTTCTGAACCATCACAGCCTACAGATTTGTTTCAACGGTCGTTTTAAGCCCTGAACACTCCAAAACAAATAGCTTGAAAAGCTTTTATCAGTCCATAAAGCTTATATTAGCGATTGGTTTAATGTACAATACAAGCCATACGAAGGTTGAACAGCGAAATAAAAAGGTTTGTAAGCGCAGTAATACTGCTGGCATTGAGTTTGGTTACCGGCCTTGCCGGCTTTATGCTGATAGAAAGCTACTCTTTGGGGGATGCCTTCTACATGACTGTGATCACTTTCTCCACGGTTGGGTTCAATGAAGTTAATCCGCTTTCGGAGAATGGAAGGTTGTTTACAAGTTTTTACATCATATTTAACCTTGGGATATTTGCTTATGTGGTTTCGGTAATGACCACTTATATTTTCGAAGGCAAGCTCAATTCGGTATTTCGGAATATATTGTTGAACAAAGAAGTAAAAAAAATGAAAGGTCACATTATCGTTTGCGGCTATGGCAGGAATGGCAGAAAAGCCTGTGAGGAACTTCATAAAAACAAGCGAAATTTTATATTGGTGGAATTGAACCAGGATCTTCTCCTTGCCCATGAGGAAGTGAAGCATTATCAGGTGATAACAGGAGATGCCACTCACGACGAAACATTGCAAGAAGCACGTATTGATCAAGCCAGTGCCCTCATCACCACTTTGCCCAATGATGCCCAAAATGTATTCATAACGCTTACAGCCAAGGAGCTTAACCCCGAACTGACCATTATTGCCAGGGCATCTCAGGAAAAGTCGGAGAAAAAACTACTAAGGGCTGGTGCCAATAAAGTAATTATGCCGGACGCAGTTGGTGGCACACACATGGCACAGCTCATTACCAAGCCCAATGTGATAGAATTTCTGGAGTTGTTGACAGGCGAAGGTGATCATGGGTTCATGCTGGAAGAGGTGGCTTATGACGCCTTCCGGGATGAGTTTAAAGGAAAATCAGTATTAGATCTGGATATTAGGAATAAAACCGGAACAACTGTCGTTGGTTTCAAAGATCCCAAAAACGGGTTCATATTTAACCCACAACCTGAAACGAAAATTTTGACAGGGGATGTCGTGATAATTTCAGGTTCTGAAACCAGCATCAAAAAATTCAAAGCAACATATACTTGAAAAAGAGATCAGTTTACAACGAATGCCCGGAAGTGAGAGCCAACAGAAAATGCACCAATCAAAAGTTTAGGTTACAATTTAATACTTTGATGAGGGTGACCCTGGCTGCCCTTTGGTGCATGATTGCCTTTTTTCATGCATTACAGGCACAATCCGAAGAGGATCCATGCGAGATATGCAAAGGGGGCAATCATGTAGAGCCCAGGCCTTATGAGCTAAGCTTGCGGCACGAGGTGCCATTTATTATAGCCAGTACTGCTTCATTGACCGCAGGGTTAATAGCCCAGTACGCCAACAATGAAAAGTTTTTGAATATGAACGAAATCAACGAGCTGGACCAGAGTGGCTTGTTCTTTTTGGATAGAAACGTGGTGAACAATAATTCGGAAACAGCTGCTTCCTACAGCGACTTTTTTCGCACATCTATGACCCTTCTTCCGATCTATTTCCTTTCCAATCACCATACCAAGGAAGATATATGGCCCCTGGTAGCCATGTCACTGGAAGTATTTTCCACTACTTTTGGAATGACGAGCCTGGCAAAAAACCTGGCTAAAAGGCCGAGACCATTTACCTACAACCCATCGGTTTCGCTGGATAGGAAATTGAAAGTTGACGCCAAAAGATCCTTTTTTTCCGGACATACATCGCATACAGCGGCCTTCACATTCTTCATGGCCAAGGTGGTAGCAGACTACCACCCCAATATGAAGAAAGGACTGAAAGCTATGATGTGGGGTGGGGCAGTAATTATACCTGCCACCACGGCCTATTTACGTGTTAAAGCCGGTCGGCATTTCCCTACAGATGTATTGGCCGGTTATGCCACAGGAGCTTTTATAGGTTTTATCGTGCCCCATCTTCATAAGAAGAAAGAAAGTACTTCCAGATTGTCCTGGCAACCACTTGTCACTGGCGGTTTTACCGGATTGTCCCTGGCTGTAAAACTAGGAGCCGGAACGAATTATTAGAGATGTTTGAAAGTGTAATAGCGGCTCAATGGATAGTTGTAGCCAAGAGCTACAATAACCGCCGTAAACGATTTTGAAATGACATATTGAAGGCCCAGGGTATCGGTAAACAGATAAACCCCAAACGTATTCAAAACGAGGCTACCTATAGCAACCATGGCATACCTGATTGCCTGCCTCGAAGATTTCTCATCTTTAGAAACAAAAGCCCAGTTTCTGCCCAGGGTGAAGGCAATGGTGGCACCCACCAAGGCCCCAATACCAGTTGATAACAGGTACCATAGCCCTCCAATTTCAGTGAGCAGGATCAATACAAGAAAATCGGCCAGGGTTGCCATGATGGCCACCACATTGTACCTGATGAACGAGGTTTTGCCGGAAGGCCTTGTGATTTCTTTTTTAAGGGTTGTCATTGGTACTCAGGTGAGCCAAACATAGAACTGCAAACAGATATTGGCATAAACACCGGCAGCAACGTCATCCATCATAACACCCCATCCTTTTTTCATGCCTTCAAATTTTCTAATATATAACGGTTTGAAAATATCGAACAAGCGAAACAATACAAAAGCAAGGAGTAAATTGAGAAGAGAATAGGGCACAAAAAGCAGTGTTACCCATACGCCGACTATTTCGTCTATTACAATCTTCTGTGGGTCTTCGCCCCAATCAGGCTCAAGATAATGGCTGGCCTTTGCCCCAATGACCAGGAACAAAAGGATCAGTGCGATAAAATAAACAGACTCTATCCCACTGCCCGGAAAGTACCCCGGGAAAAACGAATGCAGTAAGTAAAACATCAAACATCCAACTATAGTACCGGCAGTACCTGGTGCAAAAGGAGAGTAGCCACTTCCAAAGCCCGTGGACATAAAAATGTAAAAATTGCGCATTTGTTCCTGCTTTTGGTTAGTTAATGGAGAGAAGACAAAAGTAATCTATTATTTTGTTCGATTAAAAAGAAAAATCCCTGCCAGGGGCAGGGATTCAATATTTCAATTTCTAAAATTGGATCAATCGTAGTAATCCAATCCAAGGTTTGTGATCAAATCTTCACCTTGTAGATACCTCAAAGTATTTTTCAATTTCATCAATTGAACAAAGATATCGTGCTGCGGTTTTAGCCCCTTCGCTGCTTGTGGTGATTTCAGGTAAAAAGACAACCATTCCTGGATACCACCTTTCATACCAGCACGGGCGGCCAGGTCAAGGAACAAAGCCAGGTCAAGTACCAGTGGGGCAGCCAATATGGAGTCTTTGCACAAGAAATCCACTTTGATCTGCATTTTATAACCCAACCATCCGCTGATGTCCAGGTTGTCCCAGCCTTCTTTGTCATCACCTCTTGGAGGGTAGTAGTTGATTCTTACTTTGTGGTAAAGGTCTTTGTACAGGTCAGGGTGTAAATCCGGCTCCAGAATTTGCTCCAATACTCCCAGTTTGGAAACTTCCTTGGTTTTGAAGTTGTCCGGATCGTCCAGCACTTCACCATCTCTGTTGCCTAGTATGTTGGTAGAGAACCAACCATTGATACCCAGAGACCGTGCTTTCAGGCCTGGTGCCAGGATGGTTTTCATTAGGGTTTGACCGGTTTTGAAATCTTTGCCGGCAATCGGGGCGCCTGTTTCTTTGGCAAGCTCCACCATGCCATCCACATCACAGGAAAGGTTTGGAGCGCCGTTGGCATAAGGTATCCCCATTTTGATGGCCGCATAAGCGTAGATCATACTTGGGGCTATGTCAGGGTGGTTGTTTCTCAAGCCTTCCTCAAGCTTGGCTATCGATGAGTGAACATCGCTTTCCTCTATGTATATTTCTGTCGATCCACACCAAACCATTACAGCTCGGTCGCATCCGTTTTCTTCTTTGAAGCGTTTGATGTCTTCCATCACGGCTTCAGCCAGTTCCATCTTGGTGGCAGCCTTCTTTACGTTGGGCCCATCCAACTTTTTCACGTATTCTTTGTCGAAAACGGCTTTCATTGGCTTGATTTGCTCCAGTTCGTCTTTGATTTGCTCGAGCAGATACCTATCGAGCACGCCGGCGTTTACAGCGGCCTCATAGGCATTGTCTTCAAAGAGGTCCCAACCTCCAAATACAATATCCTCAAGCTCGGTCAAAGGAACAAAGTCCTTGATACGGGGATTGCGGTTGTCGGTTCTTTTTCCTAATCGAATGGTACCCATTTGGGTCAATGACCCGATAGGTTTTGCCAGCCCCTTTCTTATGCTGATTACCCCAGCCATAAAAGTGGTGGAGACGGCTCCCATACCCGGTGTAAGAATGGCCAGTTTACCGGTAGGGGCCTGAATACTTGCTTTTGTTGACATTTAAATTTTAGTTTAATAATTATCTATAACCAATTTTCTTTTTTATACCAATTAATAGTTTCATCGATACCACCATCCAAAGTATATTGGGCTTTGAATCCGGTATCATCGTAAAAGTCGCTGGAATCACAGAGCCAGTTGCTACATTTCAATTCGTTGATCTTGTCCACATTAAGCGGAGAGGGTTTTTGGGTCAGTTTGCCCACCGTTTCTGTTACCCGGGCTACTATATGAACCAAAAACAGCGGCAATTTAATTACAAAAGTTTTTTTCGCCATCCTGTGCTTTATGCGCTCGCTAAAGAGCACATTAGTGTACTTGTGGTTGTCAGAAATAAAGTAAATTTTTTGCTTTACCGAACTGGTTGTTGCCTTGACTATCGCGGCTGCCAAATCCTTCACATATATAAATGACAAATATTGTAAGTTGCCCCCTATATAGAGTTCAAGTTTATTTTGAATCAGTTGAAAAAAGCTGAACATATCGGCATCCCTTGGCCCGAATACTGCAGGTGGGCGCATGATCACGTAAGGGAAATCTTGTAGGGATGTAAGGTATTGCTCTGTTTTCAGTTTGCTACGGCCGTATTCTGTCACCGGCCGGCAGGGGTCAGATACTTTGATAGGCTCATCGGAATGTTCAGCTCCTGGGCCTGAAGCAGCGAGGCTGCTCACAAATACAAATTTTTTGAGTTGATGAGATGAAGCCCTAAGTGCATCTATGAGGTTTTTGGCAAATGTAAAATTGACCAGGTTGTATTCTTCCATGGTCAGGCTCTTGGTCACGCCTGCGTTGTGTACCACATAGTCAATATTTCCATGTGACTTCATAAAGTCACCCAGTTGTTCGGATAAAACCTCTGGCCTGGCAAAATTGAGTTCAATGAATTTGATCCGTTCGTCTTGCAGGTATTTTTTACTGCTTGATGACCGGACTGCCGCAAATACACTAAGCCCCTCATCGAGTGCCTTTTCTACAATAAACCCTCCAATAAAGCCACTGGCTCCAGTAATTATTATGTTCATCTTTTGCGAGGGTATTGAGTAGTCGTATTTGCTGGTAAACAATAAAGCCTGATTGACCAGGCTTTATTTATTTCAAATACGTATGTTTTTTTATTAAATCTTGTTGTGCACCAAATCGGCGTGGCTCACTGCCGATCCATTTTGGTATCTCTCCAGGCCTGCGATTTTTCTTGCTTTCTCCAGTTTTTCGAATGCAAAGTCTATCTGCTCATGAGAATGAGTGGCCATTAGTGAAAATCTTAGCAATGAGCAATCACTTTTCACCGCTGGAGAAATTACTGGGTTTACAAATACCCCTTCTTCGAAGAGGATTTTTGTGATGAGAAAGGTCTTTTCGTCATCCCGGATGTAGATAGGAATGATGGGCGACTCTGCTTCCCCAATATCAAACCCCAGTTCCATGAGCCTTTTCATGGCGTAGTTGGTATTGTTCCAAAGTTTTTCAATAATTTCCGGCTCAGATTTAATGATCTCCAGGGCGGCAAGCGCACTTGCAGCTGAAGCCGGAGGTATGCTGGCACTGAACATGAGGGATCGGGCGTTGTGCTTCATAAACTCGATAGCAGCTTTGTCGCCTACCACAAATCCTCCGAGTGAAGCCAATGATTTGCTGAAGGTGCCAACTATAAAGTCCACTTCATCTACCAGATCAAAATGGGATGCAGTGCCTGATCCTTTCTCGCCAATCACACCTACGGCGTGGGCATCATCTATGATGGTGGTAGCCCCGTATTTTTTGGCTATTTTCACCATATCAGGCAGGTTAACAATATCGCCCTCCATACTGAATATACCATCTACTACGATAAGTTTGATGCTTTCAGCTGGTAGAGAGGCAAGTTGCCTCTCCAGGGAGTTCATGTCGTTGTGCTTAAACTTGATGACTTTGGAAAATGACAACCGGCTACCATCAATGATGGAAGCATGGTCTAGTTCGTCAATAAGTATATAATCATTTCTGCCTGACAGGCAAGAAATCACTCCTAAATTGGCTTGAAATCCGGTGCTAAAAACCAGTGCAGCTTCTTTACCGAAATACTCCGCCAGGTTTTCTTCCAATTGAACATGAAGATCTAAAGTGCCGTTGAGAAATCTTGATCCTGCACACCCTGTTCCATATTTATCCACGGCCTCTTTGGCAGCTTCTTTTACTTTTGGGTGGTTGGTAAGGCCAAGGTAGCTGTTAGATCCAAACATGAGGATCTTGTTGCCGTCAATGTTTACCTCAGTGTCCTGATTCGATCCTATTTCCCTAAAATAGGGGTACAGGCCGCTCGCCTTAATCTTTTCTGCTTGGGTAAATTTTGAAATTCGCTCTTTTAAAACATTCATCAAGGATTAGTTTTTTTTCTAAAAGAAGGCCAAATAATCTGTGAAAATAGGCATTTATATCCTACTATCCATTAAAAAGTAGCAAATTTAATGCTTTCTTTCATAATATTCACAATAAAAAACCTTCGTCTTTTTAACATACCAAACTGCCCAATTCCCTCGAACTAAACAGCTTTTTTATATAATCTATGCTTTTTATACACTTTGCCATTTATATTGACAAGGGCTTTGTTCATAGCTGGATTATTTTCTAAAATCCACGACGCTTCCCCAAATTCCATGCCTTTATTTTTGGCTTCTTCAAATGCTTTCATGTAAAAATAGGCATCAATACCTAGTCTTCTGAATTCCTCCAAAACCCCTAGCGTCACTATCCTCACCCTGTCTATTTTGTTTTTGTAATAGAGCAATTTGAATAGCCCAAAGGGGAACAACCTCCCTTTTTTCAGTTTTTTAAGCGGGATGTTCATGTCAGGGATGGTGAGGGAAAAGCCCACCAGCTCGCCTTGCCGCTCGGCCACTAACAAAAAATCGGGATCGACTATGGCCTTCATGTCTTTTGCGGCATGGCGGAATTCTTCGAGAGTCATGGGCACAAAACCCCAATTTTTTTCCCAGGCAGCATTGTAAACTTTGAAAATGCTGTCAATTTCTTCTTTGAAGTTCTTAAGGTTGACTTTCCTGGTGGTGATGCCATGGGTGTTTAACCTTTCCAGTATTTTGCCCGATAGCCTGACCAGTTTTTCGGGGACATCCACCGTATTGATTTTGTACGAGAGTAGGTCCATTTCACTACTAAACCCGAACCGCTCAAGAAAATCTACATAATACGGCTTGTTGTATGTCATCATCACTGTGGGAGGCATATCGTACCCCTCCACCAATACACCGCAGGTTTCATTGGTGGAGTAGTTGGCTGGCCCCATAATGGCGGTCATCTGATGGCCCCTTACCCAATCAATGGCCGTTTGCAAGAGTTTTTCCGCTACTTCATAGTCTTCGATCACATCGAAAAAGCCAAAGTTTCCGCTTTGTTCCCCGGTGTAGTCTATATAGTTGTTGTTTTTGATAGCAGCGATCCTGCCTACTATTTGCCTGTTTTTATAGGCAAGAAAGAAGTCAGCCTCCGAGTGGTTGAAAAAGGGATGTTTTTGCTTGTTGAGCAAGTCTTTTTGCCCCAGGTACAATTCCGGAACATAATTGCGATCGTTACTATAAAGCTGGTGGGGGAAATCAATGAAGTCCTTCAGTTCCTTTTTGCTCCCTACCTTTCTGACCTCTATCATTAACTTTTCGTGCTGGTGACAATGTTTTTATTTAATGAATTTGCAAAGATATGTTTAACTCAACTTTATTCATATTTAATTGACTTTAATTCTGAAAAGTCATGACAATTAAGTGCCAATAACGTATGGTGGTTTACGGTGGTTTTATAATTTTGCGACCTGAACTCAAGGTATGGAAAAAGGACAATTTGCTGACGGATTTTACAAGTTTGATATTGGGTCAGTAATATGGGCAGCAGCCCTATCAGCAATTTACTTGTTGCTGGAGATTTTTGTGACAGGCTACCGCCCGGACCATCTTTATTTTTTGATTTTTTGCCTGACGGCCTATTTTGCGCACCCCACTACGCGCAAGTTTGTGCTGGGCTTTTCTATTTTCTTCATTTATGGAATCATATTCGATTCAATGAAGGGCTTTCCCAATTATCTATTTTCCGATGTGAGAATAGAAGAACCATATAACATTGAGAAGTTTCTTTTCGGAATAGATACAGCCAGTGGGACAATCACTCCAAACGAATATTTCCTGATCTATAACAGCACTTTTCTAGATGTGTTGACCGGTATTTTTTACATCAATTGGATGCCAATTCCCTTGTTGTTTGGACTCTATTTATGGCTAAAAGACAAAGCGATGTTTATTCGGTTTTCAGCTGCTTTCTTTTCAGTGAATGTGATTGGCTGGACTATTTACTACAGCTATCCGGCAGCCCCACCGTGGTACGTTCAGCTTTATGGATTTGAGGAGCATTTCGATATCCCCGGCAATGTGGCTGGCCTTATCAAGTTTGATCAATTCTTTGGCATCACTGTTTTTCAGGATTTGTATTCCAAAGGCTCTAATGTATTTGCTGCCATGCCTTCCCTGCACAGTGCCTATCCGGTAGTGGTTTTTTATTATGGGCTACAAAAGAAAGTGCACTGGCTGGTGTCTGCTTTTTTTGGGGTATTCGTGCTGGGTATCTGGTTTTCTGCTGTTTACTCGTCGCACCACTATATCCTGGATGTAGCTATTGGGGCCCTCTGTTCCATCAGTGGCATATTGATTTTTGAGAAAATACTGCTCAAAGGAAAGGTTGGCCAGTGGCTGGCCAAATTGACTGAAAAAGTATAGCCTGTTTTTTGGCTTTAGTCCCTGGATGGTTCTTCCACTTCTTTATTGTCGTCGTAACCAGACTTTAGGATAATGTCCCAAAGTGGTGTACTCACGCCAAAACCGTTTTCAGGGTCTACATAATGATGGCGCATGTGGTGGTCTTTGATTGCTCCCCAAAACTTGCCTTTGAGCTTGAAATGGTGCATGGCATAATGGCCCATGTCGTAAAAAAGATATCCTAATAAGAACGAAGCAAATATTGGGGGAAAGTAGTATTCACCCACTGAATAATAGAATATAAAATAAAACATGGTGGCCAGTGGCAGGCTGATTGCAGGTGGCAATACGAGCCTTTTGGCGTCATTCGGATAATCATGGTGCACACCATGAATAATGAAGAAAAATCTTTTCCCGGCCTTGGATTTCGGATGGTAATGGAATAAAAACCTATGGAGCAGATACTCGGATACAGTCCAGAGTACTATACCTGCGAGTGTCAGGCCCAGAAATGCCCAGATAGAGTAAGACCGTTCGGCAAATGACAGGTAATACAAATACCCAATGAAGGGCAGAAAGAAATAAAGTGGGGTGGTAAAATGTACTTTTGAAAAGAACTCCAGAAAGTCGCTTTTGAACATTCTGGCAGATTCGTTTTTATTGGATACAAATAATTTTCCCATGACTGATTTTTTGCAAAACTAATAAACTACCTGAAGGGATTAAGGTTAATGTGACAGAATAGTCCCTGGTTTCCTAATTAATTTGGAATAATTTTTTCATACACCTCCTTGCCCGTCTCCAGGTCTTCCCCGAATACTTCCACATAAGCGATTTCAGGGATGAAAAAATTCTTGGCAATTTCCACGTACACATTTCTAAAGCGGGACATTTTGCCATTTATGACCATATTGGCCTGCATTTCACCTTTGTCATTCTCAAAAATGTGGATTTTTTTCTTCTTGTAGGATACTAGTGAAATATCAAATTCATCCTTTTCCGATGTAGTATATACGTGCACTCCATAGGCCAATTTCCTTTGGATGTAGTTGAGTTCGTTTTTAGTGCTGTCCTGGCTGTAGCTCAACCAATAAACATGTACAGGGTCGTCGGCGTTTATCTTGCCGTTTTTGTCCCTGGTGCCATCATATACTATTGCACTGGAGTTGTTGGATCGCTGGATATAAAACAGCGAATTGTTTGTCCTTGGTGGTGTTGGATAGCTGTGGCGTTTGTGAATAGCACTGTTTTTACCATCATGCACTAGTTTTTCAGCTACAAACTGACCGTTAGATTTGATGGCGATAAGAAAAAAACAGGTTAAAAAAACGTTCTTCATTTTAGTATAATTTAAAACCCACCTTCTTTGAAGGTGGTTATGTTCTATTGGCTTTGCCTGTATTTTCTATTCTATCCTACGTAAACAATGCATTCTTAATAATTTGGATATAAAAATCATATCTTAATGTTACAGCGAAAGCTTTTGTTGCCCCTTATAGGGGCTTTTCAAGTCCACCTTCTTAGAAGGTGGATTCTTTAATTCTTTCAATTTATTATTTCCCTTTTAATACTTTCCTGCTATGGCTCAACCGCTCAATGGCGGTATAATTGGCCAAAATTGCAACCACCAATATTGGGGTGGTAAGGATGGAAATAGGTTCGAACATGACCATGTTGAAGGTATCTGAGAAATATTTGTAATCCCCTCCAATTTTACCGGATACAATCCCGCAAATTGTGGCAGATACCCCTACTATAATCACCCTTTCCGGGCGTTGCATAATGCCTACGCTGCAATCGATCCCCAATCCCTCGGCGCGCGCCCTGGTATAGCTCACCATCACAGATCCGGTGAGTGCGAAAAACACAAACATGGAACTGAGGAAATAGTGATGGGCTATTAAGAAGTATGATACTCCAAAAAACATAATGATTTCGCTCCATCTGTCCAGCACCGAATCATACAAGGCGCCATAAGTGGACGACATCCCGGCTATTCGCGCCAAACGGCCATCGATCATATCGAACAGCCCACCAAACAGGATCAATGCCCCGGCCCATCCTACATAGCTAAGGTTGTCCCTAGGGGCGGTTTCTGCACCCACTATGAAAACCACGGCAGCTCCCGCATTGATCACCAGCCCAATGGTGGTGATGGTATTTGGGGAAACTTTAAGTTTTACCAGTAAGTTGATCAATGGATTGATCAGTTTATAGACTAGTGGTTGGCCGTATTTTTTCAGCATATCTGGCTACAATTCTCGGGCAAAAATAATACTTTTTAACAATCTAAAATTCTATCTTAAACCTTCCCCGAATATTGTAACCCGACGCAATGCCTGGTTGATCGAGTTGTGTCCATCTTTTTACCAGGTCCACCCGGAATATTTTGAAGATATTTCCAATGCCGATGCTGGTTTCTACGTAATGGTCTAATGCCGACGTAACCGGGTTGCCATCAGGATCTACCGGGTAGCCAGGAAGGGTAGTTGGGTGTAAATTTGGATCGTTAAGGTCGCTTACACTTCCCATTAGTCCTTTGAAAGTTACTATGGATCTCCATTTCAGTTTTTTGATAAGGGGGACTTTGTTCAGTATATAACCATTGAAGTAGTGTGCGTATTGAAGGCTCACGAACCTATCGCTCACAAATTCCAGAAAATTCATCAGGTTGTACGATCGTATCTGGTAGGAATACGTCTGGTTGGCCCTGGGTACATTGAGCAATGCATAGGGTACTTGTCCCCAAATTTTATTTCCTTCTACTTCGGCATCAAAATATCCGAATGGCGGTACGTAGGTACGCTTGAATAGTCCCAGTGAGAATTTGTCGTAAGAATATGGGCTGTCAAATACATTTTCGAACCCTTTGTCATACTTTAAGGTGAAGATGGGGTGCTTGTTGTATATGGGCACTCGGAACTGAATGCCTTCGTAGTATTGTTCGTTCGGCGCTATTCTTAAGGTGAGGTTTAGCTCGGAGGTTCGCAGTACTTCGGCATCCCTCTGGTCTTTTGGCGTGAAATCCAGCTCATGGTCAATAGCCCTCACCCCGGGTGCAAAACTCAATATACCCCCTGGACGCATATCCAGCTTTTTCAATCCAACGGTATAGGAGATGCCATGCTTGAGTTCTTTCATGTACTCAAACTGTACTTTCTTGTTGTAAATCTGCTTGTTGTTTACCCCTCGTTTGAAGGACAACAGGAAGTTGTCTTCCTGCACAAACATGAGCTCCTCGCCTGGGTTTCGTATTTCATCCTGATACGAAAATTTTATCAAGTCGAGTGGGTTTTTGTTTCTGAAATAAAGAAATTCGGTAGAATACTTCCATTCCTCATCTCTAAAACCATAAGCCCCATAGGCTTTGATCTGAAATTTCTCGCTAAACTTGTCATTGGTTTGTCCCCCTACCCTCATTCGAAAGCCTTCTACATCGTTCCAGCTATAGAAGGTATTGACGGGCCCAAGGGAAAGCGGGCCAAAATCCTTGTATCCCACCGCCACGAGGAAAAGAATGTCCATCATCCTCTTAAATGCGGGAAGTTCTTTTACCTCTTCAACCATTTCATATACCCCTTTTTCAGATTTGGACAGTTCCATGTGCCGGGCTTCCTCCCAAAATTCCTCTCCTTTTTTGCGAACATTGGGGTCTTCTATAATATTCTGTAAGTCGGAATAGATTTTATCTTCCCTGGGAATATTGTATTTTCTGTCTTTGAATGAGACAGTTCTCTTGCCATACATATCCAACTTGCCGGGGATGTCAAAGTCGATATTTATTTTATCCACTTTGATGATATAAGACCCGGTTTCTGTTTTTTCAAACTCCTGGTCTATGAAGAGGTCGTTGACATAGTTGAGGTTAATTTTGTCAGATATCCTCATGGAGGCTTTCTTCACCGCATAGGCTGAATCGGTTGTGATGTACAAGTTTCCTACAAAGGCGAGGTTGTTTTCATTTCGTGGCTGGAAGGAAAGTTTGAAGAGCTTTTCACCTTCAATTTCCAAAGTGTCTGCTATATAATATTTGTATGTAACTGGTGCCAATCCCGAAATTGGGCTCACAAACTTTTGGGTAAGGACATTGATGTTGTTGTCATAGATGTCCACCTCCTGGTACATCTTGTCAATCAACATCGAGATGCCCTGATTGTTGAGGTAGTCATGGAACCCGGTCATTTTCTGGCCCATTCTGTATTCTATTTCCTTTTGCGGCGATTTTCGGTAATATACTTTTGAGCTGGTTTCGCGGATAAATATAGGCAGGTAGGTTTTACCATTCACTTCAGAGGTATCCACATAGTCGAATACCAGCTGGAAGTTTTTCATGATCTTCTTTTGCCTGAATTTTTCGGTGATGTTATTGAAATCAAACTCTACTTTTTCATACTTGTCGTATTCGAGGTAGTCGAGGTTTTCTGTCCGGTTTTTTTCCCTATGCTCAACCACCTTTTTTATAAGGGTTACCGCCGGGTTGCCTTTGTTTCTGTACCGTAGTTTTTCACCTTCTACCAATACATCGTCCAGTTGTACGCTGGTTTCTTCCAGTTTTACAACTATCCTTTGAGACTCACCTACTGTTATTGTGGTGATTTTTGGCTCATAACCTATAAATGAGGCCTTAAGGTTTGGTGTGGCATTTTCTGTTTCGATATAAAACTTGCCCTCACTACTGGAAACAGTTCCAAGTGTGGTGCCAGCGAACGAAATATTGACAAACGGCAATGGCTCACCTGTGCTGGCATCCTCTACGGTTCCCCATATTCTGGTTAGTTCCTGAGCCTGAACTATAAAAGTCTGAAATGCTAAAAACGCTATCAGTGTGAATTTAAATTTCTTGCGAATGATCATTTTCCGTTTAAAAGTCTAAAAACTGTTTTGTTGATTTTTAAGTTCCTTGTCAGGAGGCTTTTTAAAAAAGTACCGTAGCTTGGTTAAGTGTCAATTTCGAAATGCGCATCCCCCAATCAATGAGCAGATTATTTGCCTGTTTAAATTGTTTAATACTCATTTTTAAAATTGTTGTTACTTATATCCAGTATTTTTCCAAAATAAATGTCGTAAACCACTGGAAAGCAGTTATATACCTTTGACCAATTCTTTCGGGCCGAAACCGGGCGCAAAGTTAAGCATTACCTCTGTGGAATTTAAGAAAAAGTGGATTTTAAGATACGTTCTGATCATTATCTGAACCAGAAAAACTTAAAAGGCATGAAGGGTTGTATAATCAATTTGTGGTTGTGTGCTTCCATTGATCAAAACTTTCGTTTCGTGCTACAGTCACTCATCGGATTAGTTGGTGCCACCGGTTTTTCCAGAACGGTTTTATGCTGTTAGGTCATCGAAGCTTCACCACTTGTGAAAACTAATATGCTCTATCAATATTTATCAGCCTTATTGGTTTACCTATATAAAAGATTCACTTTTTTATGGGTGTCCTACCTTTAAGTGGACAATCAGGAATTTGGACTCAGGACCAAGTCAAATTCCTGATTGTTGCCATATTCTTTCAACGCTTTTTTGGAATTGGTTTTTCTTTTGCGGTGCGGGATTGCGGAAGTGTTTCTTCCTTTTCATCGGCCACACCTACCTCTTTCGCCGGGGGAAGTTCTATTTCACCATTCACATTCATGCTTCCCAGGTAATCGGGCAAATCAATGCCGACTTGTTTGGCCAGGTCGTGAATGGGCGGCAGGGCGCTGATGTAATTTCGGATAAAGGAAGATGTAGCATTTTGCCCGTTCCCATTGCCATTGGATCCTGAATCCCATACGGTTATTTTGTCTATTTTCAGGTTGGCGAGAGCCTCTGTTTGCCTGCTTACCAGGGTATCCAATTGCTCGAGCAACAGGAGTGTGGACGCTGCTTTGCTATCGCCTCCACAAGCTTCTATGATTTCCTTATATCCGGAGGCTTTGGCGTTTAGCAGTTCTTCCATACCTTTTGCCTCAGCCTGGTATTTGAGTAGTGTGGAATCTGCTTCGCCTTTTGCTATATTGATCAGTTCCTGTGCTTTTGCTTCCGCATCGATAGTAGTTTTTTGCTTTTCGATCTCTTTCTTCACTATTTCCTCTTTTTCCAGCCTTCTTTGCTCGGCAATTTTTTGTGCCTGAAGGATTTCATTCAATGCTTGCGCTTTGGCTACTTCACTGCGCTGCTTAGCCTCAGCTTCCCGTTCTGCCAGCTCAGCATTAGAGAGTACCTCCTTGGCCCTTGATTGGTTTTCCCCGCTGATGGCTTCAGCCTCCAGGGTTGCTACCTTCACACGTTGCTCTGTGTCCGCTTGTTTTCGGCCTTCGGTAGCCCTTGCGTTTTCCAGTGCTATTTGCACTTCCCGCTCCCTGCCGGCTTTTGCTTCTCCAAGACTGGCCTCTGTTTCGAAATTGGCAATAGACACCCTTTTCTTGGCTTCCGCTTCCTTTACACCTTCTTCGCTTTGGGCCAGTTCGATGGCTACTTTTACATCTTTTTCACGCATGGCCCTGGCTTCTCCCGTTGCTCCTGAGGCCTCCTGGTCTGCTACCTCTACTTTCGCCTTGTTGATGGCCTCAGCAGCCGCTTTCTTGCCTATGGCTTCTATGTAGCCCGATTCGTCTGTTATATCCTTGATGTTAACATTGATCAGTTCAAGCCCTACTTTGTTCAGCTCTGAGGCCACATGTTTGTTTATCAATTGGAGGAACTGCTCCCGGTCTTTGTTGATTTCCTCTATGGACAATGTAGCAATAACCAACCTCAATTGGCCAATTATGATATCCGTAGCTTGTGTTTCTATTTCATCCTGATCCAGGCCCAGGAGCCTTTCAGCAGCGTTGAGCATGATGCCTTCTGCTGTAGATATCCCCACCGTAAAAGTACTTGGCGTATTGATACGGATATTTTGTTTGGACAAAGCACCCTTCAGGTCAATGTCGATGGGAATGGGCTTCAGGTCGAGGTATTCATACTGTTGAATGATGGGAAGAATGAATGCCCCGCCACCATGAATACATTTGGCACTTTCGGCCCCACCTACTTTGCCATACACTACCAGTATTTTGTTTGATGGGCACCTTTTATACCTTGCTATAAAGAGCAGGATCAAAAAGATGAAAACAATGGTAACAATTCCGAAGATACTGAATAAAAACTCCATTTCAATTGTTGTTATAAGGTTCTACATATAATACATTGTCCTTCACATCATAAATAATTATTTCTGTTCCGGTTTCAATTTTGCTTTGGTTTGATTTGGCATGAAAAGTTTTTAACCTACCCTGGATGATGACCTGCACCTGGCCCGATCCTTCTCCTTTTGCAGGAATACCAAGATATACTTTCCCTATTTTGCCTATGGCATTGTTAAGATTGATATTGCCGTGCTCCTCCCAGCCTTTTAGCTTTTTCAGTAAAAAAATACTACCAACCAGGGCGATCAACCCCATCAATACAGAGGTGGACAAAACCTGAATATTGGTCATGGAAGTCATGCTGTGGGCGAGGAAGCCAGTCCAGCTACCCACGCAAACAAAAGCAATGAGAGAGCTAAAGGAAAAATGGTCTCCAAGAAAATCTATTTCAATGCTGTCTATGTCCATGCCCAACAAGTTGAGCAAAACAAATATTCCTAAAAAACCGCTCGAGTAGATCGCTATGTTCCAATATATATCAACACCCATAACTTGTTCTTTTTATATGGTTTTAATAAACATCCCAATTGCCATCGAGATAGTATTTATATAGCACAGGATTGTGGATTTTATTCACTTCTATATTTACTGTGTCGTCTTCAAACAATTCCTTTCCAAATGAGGTGATCAAAGTCATGGCATCATGGTTGATCCATCTGGTTTCAATTTTTGGGTTTTCAAATTGCAGTTGTTGTAGCGAGGTTTTGAGTTGGTTGCCATCACCATTTTTGGCGCCCAGTACCCATCCCCACTCACCCAGCGTAATGACCTGGTTGTGCAGGGGCACGGTCGCAAAACCAGCAGCAGTCATTGTTTTGTCTATACAATTGAATGCCCTGGCCGCATAGTAAGGGCTTCCAGCCTGGGTTATCACCAGCCCATGTGGCCTCAACCTTTTGTGGCACAATTTGTAAAATTCATAAGAGTAAAGCCTGCCAATTTCCACGGTTTTTGGGTCAGGCAGGTCAATGATGATGGCATCATAGTATTCATTATGGTCTTCCAGAAAATTGTAGCCATCTTCGTTGATAATGGCCAGTTTGTTGTGGTTCATCGAATTGTGGTTCATTTCCACCAGTAATTCATGGTTTTGACCAAGTGCGGTCATGGCCGGGTCTAAATCGACCAGGGTAATGTTTTTCACTGAAGGATATTTGAGGATTTCGCGTACCGCTCCACCATCTCCACCGCCCATTATGAGTATGTCTGTGGGGTTTTTGAGTGCCCTCATTACCGGATGTACCAAAGGTTCGTGGTACATCACTTCGTCTATTGAACTCAGTTGCTGGTTGCCATTGATGAACAGCCAAAAATCTTCCTTGGATTGTGTGATGACTATTTTTTGATATTTGCTCTGCTCCTCATACACCACTTTGTCGCGGTACCTTCTTTCTTCCCCATAGCTGATGATGGGCCTGGCAAATACGAAACCGGAAACCAGAAGAAGCATCACGCACAGCGACAGCAGGTTGATCCTGAATTTTTGCCGCTTTTCCAGTGCGGATTTGAGCAGAAAGTACAAGCCGATGGCCACAGAAAAGTTGATGCTGCCCAATATGATAGGTGTGTAAGTTAAGCCTAGGTAGGGCAGGCCAATAAATGCGAAGAAAACCCCACCAACAAGGCTGCCATAATAGTCGTTTTCCATTACGGAAGAAACGTTCACGTGGAGTTTTTCGAATTGATTGTTTAACCTGATCACAATGGGAATCTCCATGCCGATAAGCAGGCCAATAATGATACTCAGGGAATATATAATCAGGTAGGAATTTCCGTAATAGGCAGATACAGAGTACGTAATCACTGAAACGTATGCCGTAAGTATTGACAGGATAAACTCTATCAGTATGAATTTTTGCAGTAGGTTATTGGAGAAATACTTACTGAACCTACTGCCAAGCCCCATGGAAAACAACATGATAGAAACGATCATGGTCCATTGGAAAACCGAATCACCTAAAAAATAAGTGGCCAGTGTAGATAGGACATACTCAGCTACAATTCCAGACAACCCTGTAGCGAACAGTGCCAGTTTTAGGATGTTGGATTGTAGTTTCATAGCATGTCATAGTTTTATGGGGATTTCCCCCGAATGTCCTCGCCTAAAGCGACCAACTGATCAATACCGATCCACCGATATAGGCAAAAGCTTCCACCAGGGCAGCCCCGCAGTTGGGGTGCTCCTGGTTTACTATTTCATCTGTCAGGTTTTGGCCCGGCAGCAATATTTTATCTGTCAGAAAACGCACTATTGGCAAAAAGACCAATCCAATGCCCACATCTACGCCTACATCCGAGAGGGTGATCGACCAGCTCTCAAAGTCGTGCATCAAGGCAAAGCGGATCAGGTTGGCAATGGCGATCAAAGCCCCGGCAAAACCAATACCTACGGCTATATTTCCTTTTTCTATATGATCATGCACATCATAAGGTGTGATGGCATTATACACTTTGGCGGTAACAAACATAAGACCCTGGCCCAAGACCCAATACAATATGGCAGTGATAATTGGTCCGCCTGCCCCATGGCCCTCGCCATGAATGGCACCCAGGATGATGAGGCCAGTGGAAACTGCCATGGCACCTTCAACGATCCCAGATCCTGTGTTTCTTTGATCGACAATTTCTTTTTTAACATGAAATTTGTGCAGGATGATTTTGTCGTTGATGATGATCGAGAGGTTGAGCAATAAAATGGACAACCCGCCGTAAACTCCAATATCAATGAGGTCGTTCACCAGTCCGTCTGATTCTCCAAGTAAGGCACTGCCTATGGCCAGAAGAAGCCCAACGAAATAGCCTACGTAGGCCACAGAAAAAGCGAAATTGTCATTTTCCACCAACTCATGGTTGACCTTGATGCCGGGATGGAAAAGTTGGTATATTAGTTTGCCTATAAAAAACAAGAAGAATGAAACAGCGAGGTAGATGATGGTGGTCAGTATGCCGTCTAGGATAGGTAACATGTGTTTAGGTTTTAAGTTTTTTCAAATTTTTGATCCGTGTAAAATTGAGTTGATTTACTTTCCAAAACCTCCTCCCCTCGACCTGGAACTGGAACTGCTGTACCTCGATCCCGATCTGGACGTACGACCAGATACGCGCTGTTTAAAACTAGAATTGTTTCTGCTCCAGGATGAGTTGGGTCGTGAACTGCTCGTGTATTTGCTATTCGTACCATAATACGAACTGCCGCCGGAAGTGGGTCCGTAATAGGAACGTCCGGTTCCGTAGTAGTTGCCCCTGTAGTCGTTGTAGTAAGATTGGCGGACTGGAAATGTAGCCATTCTGAACATGCTGCTCATAAAAGCATACTGGCCATAGAAAGCCCAGAAGCTGCTGCCACCGCTATTTTGCCAATGACCATATTTTGGATTGCCTACATAGTTGTTATAGCCTGGTGGGCTGGCAGATTTGTGCAGCTTTCCATCTTCGCCCCGGGAGGCGATTTCCATGCCCATGTTGTTTGCATTTTGGTTGAAAAAATGCTCATCTACTTCATACCATCCTGAAATGTACTCTTCTGGTTTCCCTTCTTCCCGCTCTTCTATTATTTTATATTGATGTTTGTAAGTTTCGAAAAAGCTACCTTCTACATCCATGTCGTTGAGGATGATGGAGAATACCCGGTTGGTCGGCATGTCTTTTATCAGGAGGTCAACCGGGTTTTTTTGAAATTTTTTGCCTCCACACCCATACAAAACAGACAATAAGACAAGTAAGGCTATGCTTTTATAAGCTTTCATTTGTTTGTTAATTTTTTTGTTTTTTCAATCCCTGATTTTAAAGCCACTAAAATAACCCTTTAGCAACTACCCACAAAGGACTATTTGCTTTCGCACCGTGGTGCTGGCATTCTTTATTTACCCGCAGGAATGATGTTCGAAATTTCGTATTCCTTAACCACTTTTCCGGCAGAGGCATCAAACTCCCGTTCACCCCACTGCGTGATGGTAATGATCAGGCTTTCATCATCGTTGTAATATTCCCAACAAATGAGTTCCTCCCAATCGTCGGTACCCTTGGTTTTGTCATTGAAGTACCCTGCCACATCCGAATCGAGATAGTAGGTTGAACCATCGTACTCCAATTTCTTAGGAGGGCGTTCTTTTTTGATCGTCTTGTCTATAATATCTTCCCCCAATTCCCGCATCTTGATTTGCTTCGATGCAGACAGGAAAAGCTCTCCCTGGTTTTCCACGCTGAGGTAGAGCACCTCATCTCCTGAGTCGATCATGTACTCCCTGGAAAAATTGCTTTTCCCCCAGTCGTATTCATACACTTCTTTTACTTGCCACGATTTCATGTTGTAATCTAATATAAACCCCTGGTCGAGATCTTTTACTGACATGTCCGTAATGTCA
Organism: Cyclobacteriaceae bacterium; assembly: GCA_040222275.1. GTDB lineage: Bacteria > Bacteroidota > Bacteroidia > Cytophagales > Cyclobacteriaceae > CAXBNB01. Next base: position 76,001 of record JAVKDJ010000061.1, on the reverse strand, counting down.
TATTCCGGTTCTTTTTCTTTCTTTTTTAAAAAATCAAATACTCCCATTTTTCTTAAAACTTATCTTGTGTGTTGGAGGTGGCTAGTCGCATTCCAATCAAATTTGTTCTTCCTGTGGGCCTACTTTTACCTGTCTTTAATTTCCAAATACCCTTTGAAACAAATAAAGTCCGGCCAAAACAATGAGGGCAATGAGCCCAATTTTAAACAAGATGCCAAAGATGAACCCAAACAGGAAGACGACCAGGGCTATTACCAACAGAATTCTTACTAAATCAAACATATCACAAAGGTATTTTCAGGTTTTGGTTTTGTGGGATACCCGGTGGCCATTGCGCCAACCGGGCATTCTTTTAAAAACCTGGCCAAGACAATTATTTTTTGTCCAATCCCAATTTAGCCTTCATGGCTGCCAGGTCATCAGCTGCTTTGAGCTGACTGGAATCTCCCTCCAGGGCCTTGTCTATCTCATCATCTACGCTCTTGCTTTCGTTGGCTATTTCTCCATACGATTCTGCCAGGGCTTCTTCCTGTGCTACTTTGTCCTTCATTTTTTCAAGCATGGCCACTGTGCCCGAGGCATCTACCTGAGAAAGCTGTTTGTTTAGGTTTTTGGTGGCCGTGCTTACCTTTACCCTTGCTTTCAGGGTTTTTAGCTCATTTTCATATTGACTAACGGTGGAGCGTATTTTCTTTACGTTTACATCGAGTTGGGCTACATTATTTTCGAAGCGCTGTTGCTCGTCTTTGGCGCGGTTCATTTGACTGGTTGCTTCTTCTTTTTTTACCAATGCCTCACTGGCGAGCCTGTCTGCTTCTTCGACATCCATCTGGCCGTCAGCGGCTTTTTTGAGTAAGAGCATGGCTTTGTTTTCATAGTCTTTGGCTTTGCTCCTGTAGGTTTCTACCTCGTTTCTAGCCCGGATGGCCATGGCTTTCACCTCGGCAAGTGCTTGCAAACTTTTATCCAGGTCTTTTTTTAAGTCCCTGATGCCTTGCTCTGTCAATTTGATCGGGTCTTCTAATTTGTCTATGGCGGAGTGCGCTTCTGCTTCCCCGATTTTGAAAAGTCTTCTAAACATGTTCATGGTTATTTCTATTTTAGTTTTTCGATAATTTTAAAATTTCCTCGGAGTACTCACCTAATAAGAGTGCCAATGAATTAAATGTGGCCTCTATTTCGTTGAGGTCGAGGTTTTCCAGTTCGTGGGTGTTGCGGAACAAGACTTTGTTGCCGGTTTCGTCCAGGACAAAAGCTCCGTGGATAATGTCCCGGCTTTTTTGCATGAGTTGCTTGTAAGTGGCCGCTGTTGGATTTTTTAATTCGATAATGAATTGTTCCACGATTAACAATGGATCAGCTGCTACCAATACGAGGTTCTTTATCCCTTGTGATTCGTTTTCTATCACCAATAATCCATCCTCCTGGTTTTCGTAGCTTACTTCATATTCAAGTTCTAATAAGTATTCTTTTACTTTCTGAAAGTAATTGTTCATTTTGAAATAATTTTAGATGCGTAATTAAATTTTGAATGGCATGTCAAGGATATCAAATTTAATTACTTATTAACAGGTTACCTTAAATTAGTTGTTAAAAAATGTTTGTGCTTTACGGAGGGGCTCTGAATTTCATTTTTTCTGGATTGGTTTTGATTATTTTGGCTAAGTTTACGTAAACATAATGCAAATAGTTTTAGAATTGCAATTATAATTAGCATAATATTTTTTTACCCATGTCGTATATAGGAAAAAACATAAAGAAGATAAGATCGCTCAAAAAGCTTAATCAGACTGAATTTTCAAAAATATTCAACCTGACCAGGGGGAGTATTGGTGCTTATGAAGAAGGACGTGCTGAACCTAAGATTGACACAATCATACAAATGGCTAATTATTTTGGCCTATCCATCGATGCTTTTATCAACAAAGAGTTGACAGTAAACGATCTGTATAGCCTGGACATGGTCAAGGAAAAACTGGACGAGGCGCACCATTTCAAAAAGAAGCAGATACCCGCTTTCAGAAAAGGGGGCATTGGACTGGTGAAAATAGAAAACCACCTGGAGTATGTTGTCAATTTTGGCAATAAGGATTTCATTGGCAAACTGCCTTATATCGAATTTCCTGTAAACTTTAAGGGTGTGGCCCGGGCTTTTGAGCTCAAAGGAAGCGAAATGGAATACCATCAAAATGGTTTACATCATGGGGATATATTGTTGTGCCTGCAAAGCAAGCTGTATGAGGGCAAGCCTGATACGAAAAAGGTGTATGTGCTTGTTGCCGATGGAAAAATAATGACCAGGCGGTTGAAGGAAATAAAGAAGGATAGCCTTGTCTGGATTAGCGATGACCCGAACTATGAACAGGCGGAACTGGCTTTAGATGCCATTTTGGAACTTTGGGAGGTGAAGGGTGTGTACAGCACATATCTGAACCCACCTAAAATGCTTGAAGAAAAAGTGATGTTACTGGAAAAGCAGATGAGTGAAATGCAAAAGCAACTGCACCAGATGTCTCGAAAAAGGAAGGCTTAGAGATTTTCGATTTTCTTCTTGATCAAATTGATTTCCTTGTCGAGTTCACGAAGAGACTCGGCAACAAACGAATAAAAATCAGATGACTCTTCCTGTAGCTCTATCATGGCTGATTCCATGCTTTTTTGTCGTTCGAGCATGAAAGAAAATTTGGCATCTGTTACATTTTTATGCTTTTCGAATCGCTGAATAAGGTTTTTGATGTTATCACTCATAACTTCAAGTCAAATATGACTCAATAAATGTAGTTACTTTTTTGCAACGAACAATAGGGCAAAGTGTTTTATGTGTCAGAAGAGTTTTGCAGCCATGCGAAAAGCTCCATACTCCAGGCCAGGGCAACATGCAGTACCACACCACCCCAAATCCGATTGGTGTAATAGGCGAGTATGCCAATGAGATAGCCACCGAATGCCGAGCTAATGGTTTCGGCAAGTGGCTTGCCAAAGTGTAGAAAAACGTAACACCCTACCATCGCAATGACCGCATGCCCACCCAATATGCGGGCAAATGCAATGACCAGAAAGCCTCGAAAGAACAACTCTACACTGATGTAGTACGATCCATAAACCAATTCATACATCAACACTGAAAGGTATTCTGGAATGTTGTGGAAAGCTGCGAATTCCGTTCCACCAGAAAACTTGTACCTGGGATAGTAGGTGTTCAGTTCGGACATGAACGATGCGATGGCCATACCTCCAAATACTATTATGGTGAGAAAAATGTATGGTTTGAAGTCCATATTTTTAAACGAAAGTCCATACCAGTGCTGGTCTTTGTCCCTTTTTTTTTCATACCAGTAATAAAAAAGCAAGAGTGGCAGTACAGAGGCAATGAGACTGTCGCCCCAGGAGATGTTTTTAAAAAGGAAGTAATAATCTGCCCTGGGCAGGGACTTGATCATATCGTAGAAATAGTAGAACTGCCGGTCGAAACTGATGATAGCGAAACCAACAAAAAACTTCAACCAAAACTCCCTCGATTTTATCCAACTCCTTTCGATCTTATACAGGTAAAGGAAACAGCAGGTAACCAAAAAAGGAAACGACATGTGCAGGAACATGAACAGCCACTTCAGCTCCGAACCAGTATAAGAATCTATGATGGAATCCTCAAAATCGTACCTATAATTGAAATAGGTGCAGATGGATAGGAACACCGCTACAGAGAGATAGAGCTTCCAATGGAAATGGTCACGAAGGTAGTTTTTTAGGTATTGGAGAATGGTTTTCACGGGCTTTGTCTTGGTTGGCTATTGAAGTATAGATTGAAAGAAGTTAGCAATAATAGTCAAGCGTAAATAAATCCATGTGAATATTTGATCTGTTAGTATGTTTTGAAAAAGGAGTATATTTGATTTACCCTAAAGGTTTACAAAGCCAAAGTACCCTGGGGAATATTTTAGAATGAAAAATGATTTTTCCATAGATTCTCACAAGGAACCAACTGCCAGTTGGCCCAGTTTAAATGCACACGGCCAACCTAAAAATGACCTGGAATCTTTGACTGATGGTGAAATTTGGGAGTTGTTCCGAGAGGGACAGGAGTTGGCATTTATTCATATTTATCAAAAACACTTTCAGGGCTTATTTCACTATGGATCACAGTTTACTGAAAACGATGCTTTAATTGAGGATGCCATTCAGGACATGTTTATCGAACTGCGTGAAAACAGGAAAAGGAATGTAATCAAAAGCTCGATCAGAAACTATCTCTTCACATGCCTCAGAAGGAGGATTTTGCAATACAAGCAAAAATTTGACAACAAATTCAAACCACTGGAAGAGGCCGGGTTCATAGATTTTGAATTGGGTATTTCTGCCGAACAAAGGATAATCGAAGGACAAATAAAGCAAGAGCAAAACGAAAAACTGCAACAAGTGATCAAAACCCTCAGCTCAAGGCAAAGGGAGGCCATTTACTACCTATACCACGAGGGAATGGCTTATGGTGAGATAAAGGAATTGATGGGCTTCAGCAACATAAGGTCCGTTCGCAACCTCGTTTACAGGGCCCTGGCATCCATAAAATCTGCCATTGTCCAACTCTGTTTGATTGGGTCTGCTTTGCTGTTTCAATTGCTACAGCATACCTCTTAAGGTGTGAATGGAACCACTTCATCCCGCTTTTCGGCACTTAATTCCTCATGTCAATTTATCCCAGATATTTTTTTTGAAAAAAAATTGAGTTGAAGTGATGCCCTTTTGGTTTTTGGTCGCTCTATAGAGTACCAAACCCCGAAAGGAGACAAAGTAGTGAAAAAAGAATATACTTCAGCAGAACAATTTATGATGGATATTGATTTCGAGCGATGGGTGCTAAACCCTCAGCCGCAATCAGACCTGTTTTGGAAAACCTGGATGAAAAGCAATCCGGATCACTTGAAAGAACTCTTGCTGGCCAAGGAGTTGATATTGAAACTTGAACATAATGTCAGGGAACCTAACCAGGAAGGGTATGATCGTGTATTGGAGAATGTCCTGGCAGGTGAGTATTCAATGAATGCAGATAAAAAGGACAATCAATCAAAAGCGAACCCAACACTTTTCACTTATTTGAAGGTAGCTGCGGTATTGGCCCTGGCGGGATTTCTTTATTTAGCTTACTTATCCTTCGATACGCAACATGCGACAAACGGCGAACTCTCGAAGGTGATTGTCAAAGAAAATCCTGCAGGCAGAAAATCGCAGGTTTTTTTGCCGGACGGTTCAGTGGTTTGGCTCAATTCCCAGAGCAGGATCGAATACGATTCAAGAAATACCGCTGATAAAAGGATAGTCCGGCTCACGGGAGAAGCTTTTTTCGATGTGGCCAAGGATAAATCAAGGCCATTTGTAGTTGAAACCTCAAATTGTGCGGTGACAGCCTTGGGTACCCAGTTTAATGTCAAAGCATACGCCGGACAAGGTGATCATACTGTATCCCTTTCAGAGGGAAAAGTGATGGTTTATGGTAAGTATCGGGATGGTGAGGTAAGTGAAAAAGTATTTCTGGACCCTGGTCAGGCAATTAGCGTGTTGATTGCTGATGCCAAGGTGTTGAGGACGACTTTTGATCCTAAAGAAGCCCTCGGGTGGAAATCAGGGATTCTTTACTTCAAAGACGCTTCGTTTTCTGAAGTGGTGGACAAACTGGAGCGGTGGTATGGAAAAAAGTTTGTAGTGGTCAATCCGTCCAGAGTGGGTAAATGGAAATTTGGTTCGGAATTTCAGGATGAAACGCTCGAAAACGTGCTGAGGACAATTAGTTACGCCAAAGGCTTTGAATACAAAATAGAAAATGAAACTGTAAAACTAATATTTTAATGCTAAACGATATACTGATGAATAGCTCATAAAAAACACGAGCCGGAAACCAGGTTTCCGACTCAGAATTTTTCCGGGATGTATCATTGGGGAATGTCACTGCCCGGAATAGTTAAATAAACTTTTAACCAATTCATTACAAAAATATGAAATTAAAACTATTACAGGCAATTATTATGCTTTCGAAGTGCACCGCATACGGGTTTGTAGTTCAGGTACTGTTTTTCAACTTGCTATTGGCAAATACAGGATCTGCCCAAAAGACCCTGAGTGTAAGAGAGGTGCAGGTGGTTCTCAATGCTGGGGAATCAAAAGTGCGAGATGTGTTCAATGAAATCGAAAGAAACTCAGACTTTCGTTTTGCGATTGATAAAAATGACCTCAAATCTGAGCTTAATCAAAAAGTGGGTATTGAAGGGGGGAAGAATACGGTTTCGGATATACTCATAAAAATATCCAAAGAATCCGGGATTAAGTTCAGGCAGGTCAATAACAATATAACTGTTTCCCGACTTGGTGAAGAGAAATCACTTGAACAAATTGATGTTGTATTTTTAGCCGATCAGGAGATTTCTGGAAAGGTTACAGATGAGAACGGACAAGGTCTTCCAGGTGCTTCGATTGTGGTAAAAGGAACTTTGAATGGAACTACTTCGGATTTGGAAGGAAATTATAAGCTGGGTGTACCAGAAAATGCAACTGTGGTCATATCATTTGTGGGGTACTTAACCCAGGAAATTGAAGTGGGGTCACAAAGTGTTATAGACCTACAGATGCAAGTGGATGCGGGGCAGCTGGAAGAAGTAGTTGTGGTAGGATATGGTACTCAAACAAGAAAAGAGGTGTCAGGGGCTGTGGCTCAGGTAGAAGGAAAAGAGTTGACCAGTGCCCCTATTTCTACACTTACGAATGCTTTGTCAGGCCGTTTGCCGGGACTTACGATAGATCAGCGATCGTCTGAACCGGGTAGGGAAAGTACCTCTATACTCGTACGGGGATTAGGTACTATTGGCAATAACTCTGCGCTGATAGTTATAGACGGAGTAGCGAATGTAGATGGGCTTTCCAGGCTGGACCCAAACGACATAGAAAGTGTAACTGTGCTTAAGGATGCGTCAGCAGCTATATATGGAGCACAGGCCGCTAATGGTGTCATTCTAGTTACAACAAAAAGGGGCGCAGTAGGGGCTCCTAAATTTAATTATAGCTTTAATGCGGGATTTAACTCCCCGACCAGTTTGTTGAAAGTTTCAAACGGATTACAATATGCAACTTTCCTCAACAGGCAGGCATTTTTCGAATCTGATTGGGACGAAAACTATACCCCATTGTATAGTGATGCAGAAATAGAAAATATAAAAAGTGGGGCGACTCCTACATACGAATGGCTTAATGCATCCTATAAAGATTCATTTTCACAAACTTCGCACAACTTTTCAGTAAGTGGAGGAAGCGATAATGTAAGGTATTTTTTATCGGCGAGGTACTTACAGCAAGGAACCATCTTTGTAGGGGATAACAACGGCCAGAACAAGCAATACAATATAAGGAGTAATACCGATTTTACTTTCGGCAAGCGACTGGACGTAGGGTTAAACATAGCACTGAGGCAACAAGATGTAGAAAACTCTGCTGCTCGTTCTCCCGGTGTTTTGGTAAATGCTCCACTGATAAGTCCGTTTTTGGAAAGATATGTGAATGGAGATACTCGTTACCCTGCTCAAGCGAGGGCCTTTCAAAACCCAATTGCCATGTTTAGGGCTGGCGGTTATGAAAGTAATGAACGAAGAAACCAAAGCGCTAAGCTTAAATTCAACTACGAAATACCCAAAGTGGAAGGATTGGCTATAGGCGGTTTTTTCTCAGTAGGAATTGACACAGATAATGCCAAGAATTTCCTTAAACCCTGGACATACTACATAGAGAATAACACAGACCCAAACGATGTGCCAGAGTCACGTATTTCCGGTGTAACAAAACTGGATCAAAGCCACAGCAGAACCAGGTTTTTGACTTCCAACTTTCGCACAACCTTTAAAAAATCCCTCAATGAAAAGCACAACCTGGATGCTTTGCTACAAGTAGAAAAACAAGAAATAAGGTCCGATTGGTTCAGTGCCGGTAATGACAACTTTTTATCTACGGCTTCTGATTTACTGGGGGCAGCAAGTGAGGCCCGGGAGGATTCTTATGTAAATGGTGCGGCATCAGAACGAGCAAGAATTGGCTATTCAGGCAGGTTAAATTACAATTATGAAGGCAGGTATATCGCCCAGTTTTTGTTCAGATACGATGGGTCGGAGCGCTTTGCAAAAGGAAAGAGGTTTGGATTTTTCCCGGGAGCATCACTGGCCTGGGTAATATCGGACGAAAGCTTTTTTACCAATCATTCCCTTGTTAGTAATTTGAAATTGCGAGCATCATGGGGGCAATTGGGAAATGATAGGATTGGAGATTTTAACTACCTATCCAGATATGTGCTTGGTAGCAACACAGTGGTAAATGGAAGTACAGTACCCGGCATTGTTGAATCAGGAAGTGCAAACCCTGACGTAACCTGGGAAACGACAGAAACCGTTAATATTGGCCTTGAGGCAGCATTTTTTGACAACCGATTAAATTTGGAAATGGATGTATTCAACATGAATACTACCGGAATATTGACATCACCGCAACTGACATTGCCACAATACACGGGAATAACCCCTCCACAGCAAAATATAGGTCAGCACCAAAACAGGGGTATTGAAATTTCCACCTCTTACAGGCAACAAGTGGGAGATGTGAATTTCAGTGTAGGAGGAAACATTTCTTACGCAAAAAATAAAGTGAAATTTTTTGACGAACCTCCATTTGACGAACCCTACCAAAGCCAAACAGGTGAAGCATGGGGCTCGCCATTGCAGTACCATGCGATAGGCATATTCAAGACACAGGATCAATTGGATAATTTGCCCACTCGTCCGGGCGATCGATTGGGCATGGTCATTATTCAAGACGCAAACGGTGATGGAGAGATCACCATAGCAGACCGAATAAGGACAGACCCTGGAAACCATAAATTTTACTATGGAATAAATACCCAGGTAACGTTCAAAAAATTTGATTTAAGTATGCTTTGGCAGGGAGCCACAGGAGGGTTGAAAACTGTAGCGCCACTTTTCAATCCGGGCAATAATGGGTTGGCATACATTGCCAATGAGTCGTGGAGTCCTGACAACCCCGAAGGAAAATGGCCCGCTCCCAATGCAGGTAGGGATACAGATTTTTACAGGGTAAGTGCCAACTATATTCGATTGAAAACATTGGAAATTGGCTACACCATTCCACAAAGCCTGGCAGGTACTATTGGTTTAGGCAGTGTGAGAGTGTACCTAAGCGGATATAATCTGCTAACATTTAGTAGCCTGCTGTCGGAAATCGGGTTTACTGATCCCGAGCAGCTAAATGCCGAGGGCAGAGACTACCCCACTTTGAAAACAGTAAATTTTGGGGTTAACGTATCATTTTAAAATAGTGTATCATGAAAAATATGAATAGAATAAATCTCATTATTGGTATAATAATAGTGTTTATATCTTGCTCCGAAGATGCATTGGATTTGAAACCATTAGATGCTATCTCTGAAGTAGATGTCTTTAATGATGTGAAATTGCTCGAGGCGTATGTAAATGCAACTTATGCCAGAATACCAGACAATTTCAGTTCACAGCAGCGTATGGGCACCGACCCACTGGCCGATCATGTTTATTTAAAAAACAACAGAGGAGAGGGAGCGCCGGAATATGCGCAAAACAGGGTCGATGCTTTGAATGTGGAGGGCATTACGAAAAATGCTTGGAGTAGAAATTATGCTGGCATAAGGCATATAAATAGCTACTTTGCCCAGGTTGAAGGCAGTTCTATTGCAGAGAACGAGCTCGATCCCCTCACAGGCCAGATGCATTTTTTGAGGGCCTACTTCCATTTTGATTTGATGTCTTACTACGGAGGCATTCCTATCATTACCGATAGGTTTGAAATCAGCGACGAAAATTTTGATCTACCAAAAAATACTATTGAAGAAGTAGTGGATTTTATAGTGTCAGAATTGGATAAGGCCATACCGCTTTTAGAAGAAACTGCACCCAGTGCAAGGGCCAGCAAGGCCGCAGCTATGGCCCTGAAAGGGAGAGTACTGCTCTATGCAGCAAGCCCATTGCTTAATTCCTCCGGAGATATGTCTAAGTGGACTACAGCAGCTGATGCCAATAAAGCGGTGATGGATTTAACAACCTACCCGATAACTGACGATTATCGTAGCATCTTTTTGAGTAGGCCAGCTATAGCCGATGAGGTCATTTTTACAAGAGAATACAATTTGGAGGTGAGTCAGGGCACCTGGTCTGGAGCCAACACCATGTTTTGGCCCAATGGGTATCAAGGGTGGCACTCAGTTAGCCCCAATCAGAAATTCGTGGATTTGTTTGAAATGACAAATGGTGAAACGCCATATTTATCGGATGGGGTTACAGTAAATCCTGCATCGGGGTACGACCCGCAAAACCCGTATGAGAACAGAGACCCCAGATTTTCGGATATTGTTTTGTACAACGGAGCAATGTTTAAAGACAGGGATGTTCAGTATTGGATAGAATATGAAACAGATGGAAATGGAGATCACCGCGATCGTACTGAGGTAGCAGGAGGATTAGATACCCACCTATCGCCGATATATTTTTGGGAGCCATCAGCAACTAACTATGCATTTCGGAAATTTACTGACCCTACAGAATTGCCGGCTCTCAGCGGCAACCCAACAGAAGAGTTTACCCCCGATATTAAATTCAGGAAAACGGAATTTTATCTGAACTATGCGGAAACCCAGATAGCTCTGGGCAATGAAGGTGCAGCGAGGGATGCTATTAACGCCGTAAGAGCCCGGACCAGCGTTGGCATGCCTGCGATTACGGTATCCGGTGAAGAGCTTGTTGAAGCATACCGAAGAGAAAGGGCAATAGAGTTATCTCTGGAAGGCCACCGATTTTTTGATATTCGGAGGTGGAGAATAGCCGAAAATGTTATGGGTAAGCCTATGTATGGTATCAATGTAGAAAAATTGAGTACAGGTGATATAGTATATAGTTACGGTACCAAAGTGGCTACAGCAACAGAGTTGAGGGAATGGGATGACAGGCTCTATTGGTTGCCTATACCAGACAGGGAAATAAAAGCGAGTAACAACGCCCTAAAACAAAACTTTGGTTACTAACCTTGAGATAATTGGGCAACAAGTTTAATAAAACAGTAAGGAAAGGGGCACCCCTTTCCTTACTTATACAAACACACTTATGTAATTTTTGTCGGAATGAGTAGAGGCGCTGTTGTCATAGTCTTCTGTATGGTGCTTGCTTGTACGGCAAATAAGGAAAATGATGTAGGGAAGGATATTCAAAAGAATAGCAAAACTACTTTGGCATTGTTTACACTCATGAACCCGTTAAAAACTGGGGTAAATTTTGTCAATGCCCTCACCGAAACTCCGGACATGAACGGCTTTTTTTATGAGTACTATTACAATGGGGCAGGGGTATCATTGGCAGATATCAACAACGATGGCTTGCAGGATATACTATTCATTTCCAGCTTGAGGCAGAATGCTCTTTACCTAAATAGGGGTGGGCTCAAGTTTAAAAACATAACAAAAGAATCGGGACTAATACAGTCAGTGGGGTTTCGTACAGGAGTGACCAATGTAGATATAAATGGAGATGGGTGGATGGATTTTTATATTTCAAAATCGGGAAAATATGATGATCCGGCCAAAAGGAAAAACGAACTGTGGGTGAATAAGGGGGTAGATGAACATGGAATCCCAGCCTTTGTAGAGCAGGCGGCTGATTACAACCTCGACATAGAAATGTGTTCTACACAGGCGGCCTTCTTTGATTATGATTTGGATGGTGATTTAGATATGTTTCTGATCAACCACTACACCGAACCTTTCGACTATCGGGAATTAGAAAACCTAAGCAAAAAGAAGGGGGTCTTGACAGGCGATAGGCTCTATCAAAACAGACAGGGGAAGTTTGTGGATGTCACCCATAAGGCAGGTATTACCAATACCTCCAGGCTAAGTTATGGTTTGGGTATTTCAGTAGGCGATTTAGATAACGATGGCTGGCCGGACGTGTATGTCAGCAACGACTATGAAGGGAAGGACTATCTCTATATGAATGGTGGTGACGGCACTTTTAAGGAAGTTTCAAATGAAGCTCTGGGGCATGCATCATTCTATTCGATGGGAACAGATATAGGAGATGTAAACAATGATGGCTGGCTGGACTTTATGTCCCTGGACATGATGGCCGAAGACAACTATACCATGAAAACGAGCATGAGTGGGATGAATCCGGAAAAGTTTGAAAAAGTAGTAAACCAGGGACTTCATTATCAATACATGTATAACGCACTACAGCTCAACAATGGCATTGCTCCCGACAAAAACATTCCTGTGTTTTCTGATGTAGCCCAACAGGCAGGAGTGGCCAGTACAGATTGGAGCTGGGGGCCACTTTTTTTCGACATGGACAATGATGGGCTCAAGGATATTTTTGTGTCCAATGGAATAAAAAAAGATTTTAGAAATAATGATTTTGTAATAAAACAAAAGACAAGAAAAGATAAAATAAGAACAGAAGACCGGGATGCATTTATTATGGGCGTCCTCAATGAAATGCCGGAAAGAAAGAAGCTTAACTATTTTTTCAAAAACAAAAACGGGTTGTCTTTTGAAAACAAATCTACACAATGGGTGGCCGATATCCCCTCCAGCTCAAATGGAGCTGCTTACGGTGACCTGGATAATGACGGAGACCTGGATATGGTTGTCAACAATACCGATGATGTATCCCTTATATACAAGAATGAAACTATGGAACAGGGGCTCGGTAATTACCTGAAGTTGAGATTTGAAGGACCTCCAGAAAATACTGTTGGGATAGGTGCAAGGGTGACCTTATATAGTGGAGGTCAGGTGCAATTGCAGGAGCAGTATCTGACCAGAGGATTTCAGTCGGCTATAGCGCCAGGCATACACTTTGGGGTGGGAAAAATCCAAAGCATAGACCGTATTGTTGTGACCTGGCCGGACGGCAAAAAACAGGAGTGGAGAGAGGTAGAGGTGAATCAGGAAATAGTAGTGAAATACAAAGACTCAATTGAAAAACCTTTCGAAGAAGGTAAAGTCCAACGGCCTATTTTTTCGACAATAGAACCTGGCAAGGTAGGCTTGAATTGGATCCATAGCGAAAATAAATTTGACGACTTTAAAAGGGAGAGTTTATTACCTCATAAAATGTCCACCTTGGGGCCTGCGATGGCCGTAGGCGATTATGATGAAGATGGCTTACAGGATATTTTTTTAGGAGGAGCTAAAAATCAAGAGTCGGTATTGTTCAAACAAAACCCAAATGGTTCATTTCAGCAAATCCAACAAACAAGTATTCAAAAAGACAAGCACCATGAAGATGTTGACGCCAGTTTTTTTGATGCGGATGGTGATGGAGATTTGGACCTTTACGTGGTGAGTGGCGGAAACGAGGAGCCCGTTCATGCGCTTTACTATCAGGATAGATTTTATGAAAATCGACAAGGGGAATTTATTCTTCAAGGTGGTGCCATTCCATCGCTTTTAGTCAGTGGCTCGTGTGTAAAGACGATAGACTATGATGCAGATGGAGATTTGGACCTGTTTGTAGGAGGAAGGCAGTTTCCCGGAAGATACCCAAGCCCGGTTAGTAGTTATCTATTGCGAAATGATAGCCGTAATCAAAAAATAAAATTCACGGACGTTTCGCAGGAGGTTTTTCCTGCATTGGCAGGCATTGGTATGGTCAGTGATGCAGTTGTTGCAGATATCGACAATGATGGCACCCAGGATTTAATTATGGTTGGCGAATGGATGCCTGTACGGTTGTTTTACAACAACGGAGGAAAATTTGAAGAAGAAAAAACAGAAGAGTTATCACATACGGCCGGTTGGTGGAATACCATTAAAGCAGCAGATTTTGACAATGATGGAGACCTGGACCTGATAGCAGGCAATCTGGGGTTGAATTACAAGTACAAAGCTTCTACGGAAAAGCCTTTCCGGGTTTTTGCTAATGATTTTGATTCTAATGGCACGTTTGATATCGTGCTGGGCTACTACGACGGTGATGACTTGTACCCGTTGAGGGGGCGCCAGTGTTCTTCCAATCAAATGCCTTTCATCAAGAAAAAATTCACAACGTACGATGCTTTCGGCAAAGCAACCTTGGAGGAAGTTTATGGAAAAAACCACCTGGATCAGTCGGTGAATTATAAAGCCGAAACTTTTGCAACCACCTATTTTGAAAACCTGGGGGAAGGCATCTTTAAACCCAGACCTTTGGAACCTGCGGCTCAAACCACCACTGTAAATGATCTTTTGATAGAAGATTTTAATGCAGATGGCAAGTTGGACATACTCCTGGCTGGAAACCTATACGGATCGGAAGTGGAGACCCCTCGAAACGATGCAGGCCTAGGATTGTTTATGGAAGGAGATGGCAAAGGAAATTTTTCAGCCGTGCCCATGCACCAAAGTGGTTTGATGGTAGTAGGCGAAGTAAAAAAAATGCACGGCATCAGCTGGGCAGATAAAAAAATAATTGTTGTGGCAAGGAATAATGATCAACCATGTGTGATAGGTATAAGAGACAAAAAATGAACAAAACCCGGGTTTGTTTTTTTATAGGAATCCTCTGTAGTATGATGATTTTGGGTTGTGAGGTATCTCAAAAAGAAAAATTGTTTACTCCACTCACACCAACTGAGAGCGGTATTCTCTTTTCCAACACCCTTACAGAAACAGATTCAGCAAACTACTTCCTGTACAAAAGTTTTTACATGGGAGGGGGAGTTGCTATTGGGGATGTAAATAACGATGGCTATCAGGATGTTTACTTCACTGGAAATATGGTTGAAAACAAGCTTTACCTGAACAAAGGAGAAATGAAGTTTGAAGATATAACCGATAAAGCAAAGGTAGCAGGGGACAACCGCTGGGTAACTGGTGTAACCATGGCAGATGTAAACCAGGATGGCTGGTTAGATATTTATGTATCGGTAGCGGGAATATGGACTACCAAAAAGAACCTGTTGTATATCAATAATGGTGCTGCAGGAGGTATCCCAACATTTACAGAGGCCGCCGAGGCGTATGGAATAGCAGATACAGGAAATAGTACACAGGCTACATTTTTTGATTATGATTTAGATGGAGATCTGGATTTGTATGTGGCAAATTATCCTATTGTAGATACACGCACCGGTATCTTAAACTATAGGCAAATGATGAACTTTGTACGCCCAAACGACAGTGATCACCTGTATGCGTACGAAAACGGAAGGTTTGTAGACGTTACAGCTCAAGCAGGCGTGTTGCGTTTTGGCTTGTCATTAGGCGTAGCAGTAGGAGATTACAATGCCGATGGCTGGCCAGATTTGTATGTTTCCAATGATTTTGCCACACCGGATTACTTTTTTATCAACAATGGCAATGGCATCTTTAGCGACAAGGTAGAAGAAGCTACAAACCACACCGGATTTTATGGCATGGGCATAGATGCAGCAGATATCAACAACGATGGACTGCTGGATATTTTGCAGGTAGATATGTCGCCAGAGGACAATTTCAGGTCAAAATCCAATATGGCAAGCATGGAACCGGATGTCTTCTGGACAATGGTGAATAATGGCATGCATTATCAGTACATGAAAAACGCACTCCAATTGCACATGGGTTATGATGACAATGGAGTTCCGCAATTTGGGGAAATATCTCAACTGGCTAATGTGGCGCTTACCGATTGGAGTTGGGCAGCTTTAATCGCCGACTTTGATAATGACGGTTGGAAAGATTTGTTTGTAACGAATGGGTCTCGTAGAGAAATCAACAACAAGGATTTCTTTAAAGAAATGAACAAAGACAAGCAAATGGCATCCCGCTATGTAGAATGGGTAAATAAAATGCCGGAAGCTAAAGTAAAAAATTATGCGGTCAGGAATTTCGGTAACTTAAAGTTTGAAGAAATAGCAACAGACTGGGGAATTGATTTCGAAGGCTGGTCGAATGGGGCTGCTTATGCCGATCTTGATAACGATGGTGATCTGGATCTGGTGGTAAACAATATAGACGAATTCAGTATTGTGTATGAAAACAATAGTACCCAAAAAGGAAAGGGTAATTTTCTCAGGTTGAAGATGCAGGGCCCATCGAAAAATAGGTTTGGATTTGGGACGAAAGCTACCATTCTATATGATGGCACGAAACAATATCTCGAACTATCCCCCACACGCGGTTTCCAGTCGAGTATAGAGCCTGTGCTGCATTTTGGTGTGGGAGAAAAAAAGGCCATAGATACACTTCTAATCAGATGGCCTGACGGCAGGAGTCAAATCCTGACCAGTGTGAAAACTAACCAAACACTTGTTATCAATTACGATGACGCTATGGGAGAGATGAATGAGACCCCAGCGTTGAAACATCCGAAATTTAAAGACATCACCAAAGAGGTAAACCTTGACTTTACCCATCAGGAAAATGATTTCGATGATTTTAAATACCAGGTTTTGATGCCGCATAAGATGTCGCAGTGTGGACCAGCCCTGGCTGTAGGAGATGTCAATGGCGATGGTCTGGAAGATGTTTTTGCAGGAGGAGCAAAAGAGCAGTCGGCCAGGCTTTTTCTTCAAAATAAAAAGGGACAATTTGACAACCTGGTGGTTGATGCTTTCTACCAAGATAGGGAACATGAAGATGTAGATGCCACTTTCTTTGATGCCAACAAAGATGGCCTGCCGGATCTATATGTAGTGAGTGGAGGCAATGAAGCTCCACCTAATGACAGGTTTTATAAAGACCGTTTTTACCTGAATAGAGGAGATGGCAGATTTGAGAAACAGGAAAAGGCCATACCCACCATTAAGGAAAGCGGATCTGTAGTCAAGGCGTTTGATTACGATAATGATGGTGATCTGGATTTGTTCGTAGGTTGTCGGTTTTTGCCAAGAAACTACCCGAAATCCGGAAAGTCACTTTTGCTGAGAAACGAAAGCACAAAAGGGCAGGTGAAATTTGTTGACGTATCGGGCGATGTGGCTCCAGGCTTATCAGCCATAGGAATGGTAACCGATGCGGTGTGGGCTGATGTAAACAATGATGAGCGGACTGACCTGATCTTGACTGGGGAATGGATGCCCGTCACTGTTTTTATCAACCAGGAACAGGGTTTTGTGGATCAAACCAGCAGCTATGGGATAGCAGATGAAACAGGCTGGTGGAGCAGTATTTATGCGCAGGATTTTGATAAAGACGGAGACATAGACCTGATAGCAGGAAATCTGGGTAGCAACTACAAGTATAAAGCTACGAAGGAAGAACCGTTTAGTATTTATGTAAACGATTATGATAAAAACAACAAGATAGACATAGTACTGGCCTATAGGCAGGAAGGAAAAGAGTACCCATTGAGAGGGCGACAGTGTTCTTCGGAGCAAATTCCTGCCATTGCCATAAAGTTTAAAGACTATAATTCATTTGCCAGAGCTACGTTGGAGGATGTTTATTCTACTCAGTCGATAGAAGAATCGAAACACTACGAAGCGGTGAATTTCAAAACTTCATATTTTGAAAACAAGGAAGGGAATGCCTTTGAAGCAAGCCCATTAGAAAAAATGGCACAGGTAAGTTCGGTTAACGCCATCTATGCAGACGACATCAATGAGGATGGTAATCCGGATGTTCTTTTGGCCGGAAACCTATACAACTCTGAAGTAGAAACACCCAGAAATGACGCCTCTTTTGGCGTGTATGCCACCGGAGATGGTGCAGGAAATTTTAAAGCCAAAATGCCTTACGAAAGCGGGCTGATGATAAAAGGAGAAGTAAGAAAAATCAGGCATGTTGTGTTGGTAAATGGACGAAAAGCCTTACTGATCGCCCGCAACAACGAACAACTAAAAGTAATTGAAATACTATAGTTTAGTGTTTATAACGATTTTTTTGACAGAAGAAGTTTAAACGTTAAGCAGCCGCATATACTCCGAAGGAGTAAGCTTCTTGATCTCCTTGAACAACCGATTGAAGTTAGAAATATTACGAAAACCAGATTCATAGCATACAGTGGATATGTTGCAGTTGTTTTCTATCAGTAGTTTGGAGGCATAGCCAATCCTGATCTCGTTGAGAAACTGCGTGAAAGTTTTTTTGTGAAGCTGCGAAAAATACCGGCTAAACGACGAAGGGTTCATGTGGGCCAGATTGGCCACAGTCTCTAGTTTTATTTCCGTTTTGAAATGGTTCATTACATAGTTGTACACAGGTTCCATTCTTTCACTGTTGTTGTCTTGAAAGGAGTCCACAAAACCGGGACTGGACAAAACCCGACAATCACTGTGTTTGGCCAGACGGCCAAGAATATCTACAAATAGGACTATTTTCTCATAGCCAGAAGACGCTACTAATTCGTCCACTTTTTTAAAGATAATTTCATTGCTCCTTCCAGTAAAGGCCACTCCGAGTACAGCTTTTTTAAGCAGATGGTTTATCTCAACCATTTCGGGCATATTCAATAGCCCCGATCCAAAATTTTGATCAAAGTGGATGACCACTGCATCAGCTTTCAATGTTGACTTTTCGTCAAAGTATGCTTTGTCATTTTGCCACAGGTGAGGTAGGTTTTTCCCAATCAGGACTATGTCACCCGGTTCAAACTTCTCCACGCTATCTCCGATAAACTTTGTGCCTGTACCGGTTTTGATAATGTCGAGCTCTAGTTCGGGATGATAGTGCCACACATTCAGAAAGTAGTTGGAAGAATAATCCTGAATACTCAGAGAGGTGTTTTGGTCGATGTACCTGCCGATCAGTTTTGCTTTCATAATAAGCGGATAGGGTGACTGTTTGAATACGAGCTATGCTACAATATTATTTATTTTTCACAATAATTAAGTTAACGGACTATTAAATTGCAAAAAATCTATTACATGTGGAAAAAAATCCGATAGAATAAAGCGCTACTAACAACTAGCTTTGGCTATATAATTATCAATTATGCTTAGAAAAACTATACTTATTTACTGTGCACTTTTTTGTGTAAATATTGCCGTTTGGGCACAAACAACCTGGATAAACCCCATTCAAAAACAAGGTAGGTTCGGTTCCCCCCTGGTAGAAACTTCACCATTCGTTTTTAATGACAACTTGTACCTGCTGGAAAACAATCAACGCTTTTGGGACGTGCCGGGAGCCAAACCGGGAGACCATTATGAGCAGGATGAAGTCCGAATTAGACATCTGGAAAGCGGCAAAATAGTGTCAGTGCCATTGAAAAATCATGGTTTTGGCACTGTGCTCACATGGGGCGATCGGGTTTATGTATTTGCGGGCAGTTATGGATCAGGAAAACCCTGGCGGCAGATGACCGAAATAACAATGACCAGTTCGAAAGATTTGAAAAACTGGTCAACACCCAAAACCATACTGAAGGCATCCGGTAAGGAGTATTTTTTTAATACAGCCGTCTGCCGGGGAAAAGATAAATTTATACTCTTGTACGAAACCAACGACGATAGGTGGAAACCCTTCACTTTTAGGTATGTGGAGTCGTCTGATTTGGAAAACTGGACTGAAATACCGGAAGCTGTATATGGAAAGTCCAAATATGTAGGCGGGCCGGCTTTGTATTTTGAGGGGGGGTGGTATTACACATTATACCTGGAATCCATAAAAGGAGGATATGAGACGCGCATTACCCGTTCCCAGGATTTGATTGCCTGGGAAGATGCCCCGAAAGATAGGCCCTTTGTTACTTTCGACCCCAGTCATAGGAATATCCCCTTGATCGACTCATCTATAGCCGAAAGCAATGCATCGGATGTTGAGCTATGCTATTACAATGGAAAGACGATACTTTACTTCACGGGTAGCGATCAAACCACTGCTGGCGACCTCCAGTGGGCTACCTACAATGGTACCCCCCGGCAGTTGTTTGAGCATTTTTACAGCAACAACGATAACATAGAAACTCCACGACATGAAGGCAACTGGGCACCTGTACTTATAGCTCCGGAGGGCAAGGTGGATTGGCAGAAAAAGCCAACGACAAGAAGAAAACCAAATGCCGATCAACTGGCCTATCAGGAGAATCCACTTGGTGCCTTTATCCATTTTGGTCCGGCCACTTATATTGAGTCTGATATGTTGTCTGTGCCCCCCGTTGACATTTTCAATCCTGTAAAACTGGATGCCGAACAATGGGTGAAAGCTGCCAAATCATTTGGTGCCAAAAGCGTGGTGCTAACCGCAAAACACCACAATGGATTTTGTTTGTGGCCTACCCGTACTACCGACTACTCAGTTAAAAACTCACCCTGGAAAAATGGTAAAGGAGATGTAGTAGCGGAATTTGTAGCTGCCTGCAAAAAATACGACATGAAAGTGGGCCTGTATGTCTCTACAGGCGATAAGCATTTTGGCTGCACGAGCACTCCCGATCCACAAGGCCAGAGAAAGCTGGTGGGGGATATTGATAAGTATTTTCCGGTCTTTTTTGAGCAGCTCAGAGAACTCCTTACCAATTATGGAGAAGTGTCTTACCTGTGGTTTGATGGTGCATACAATCCGTTGGGTTGGGATGTGATGGATCCTAAAACCATGAAGCCTTTGGGTACTGCCTATGGTGATGCCATCAGGACTCTGGTGAAGCATTTGCAACCAAACGCGCTGGTAATGGGTGGAACAAAACCCGATGTAAGGTGGTCTGGCAGTGAGCAGGGATGGGCCCCTTATCCGCTGTGGAATGTGGTAGAACAAGGAGAGGGATTTGAAAAATGGGTAGGCCCGCAAAATCATGGGTGGCTACCTGCCGAAGCATGTATGCATACGCGCAGCTCCTGGTTCTGGAAAACAGACTCGGACAAAACATTGCGTGATATTCCTTATTTGTTTAATGCCTATCTGGAATCGATAGGACGTGGTGCCAACCTGTTGATTAACATGACTCCTGACACAAGCGGTCTCATTCCTGATATGGAGGTGAGTCGGCTCGCTGAATTAGGAGAAACACTGGAAAATGTTTTTGGAGAACCTGTCGGGAGCAAAACAAAGTTTGACGAAGCACCGGCAAATCAACATACCATCCACCTGGATAAAAAGCGGGCGATGAACCTGCTGGTGATAGAGGAAGACATCCAACACGGTCAAACCATATCGGACTATCAGGTAGAAGTATTTGCTAAAGGAAAATGGATCAAAGTGGCAGAAGGCCAAACCATTGGAAGAAAGCGCATACAGTTGATAGAAGCACCGGTAAAAACAGGTCAGGTAAGGCTCTCATTGTCCACAAGAGAAGGAGAACCCAGGCTGAAAAGTTTTTCATTGTACCATGCAGACCTGGAAAAGTTGAACTTAAGAAAGAAGTGAAATGTCGTTGATTGATATTATAGTGATAGCAGGGTACCTGGCGGGTATCCTCTTTATAGGGATGTGGGTTGCCCGCAAGCAATCCGCAAGTGCAGAAAGTTATTTTCTGGCAAGTCACTCTTTGAAATGGCCGGTGATAGGGGCGGCACTTTTCGCATCCAACATCTCCACGGTACATTTGGTGGGACTAGCTGCATCAGGCTTTAAAGACGGGCTGGTATGGGGCAATTTTGAATGGATGGCAGTTTTTACACTCATCGTATTGGCATTGATATTTGCCCCCTTTTATTACAAAAGTAAAATCACAACCCTGCCGGAGTTTATGGAAAAACGGTACAATGGTATTGTTCGCTCCTACCTTGCCTTTCTTGCTCTTTTGGGGGCGCTCTTTATGCATATTGGTGTTAGTCTCTATGCCGGAGCTGTCGTGTTTGAACACTTTTTCGGCATCAATGTTTACGTTTCTATTCTGACAATTTCATTTATCACGGGATTGTACACCGTAGTGGGAGGGCTGCAGTCTGTTGTGGTGACGGAGACAATACAAACCGTAATTTTGGTAGTAGGGTCCTTGCTGCTTACCCTTTTCGGAGTGATGGCATTATCCGATATTGGAGTGCATTCATGGTCGGAGCTAAAGGCTATGGTAAGGCCAGGTCAGCTTGACCTGGTACCTGAGCCTGGGAGTAGCTCTGGTCTCACCTGGCAGGGAATATTGTTGGGGTATCCTGTGTTGGGCATCTGGTATTGGTGCGCAGACCAGACCATTGTTCAGCGGGTTTTGGGGGCAGAAACACTCAAGGATGCCAAAATAGGACCGTTGTTTGCCGCATTCATCAAAGTGCTACCGGTATTTATCATGGTCTTTCCGGGGGTATTGGGCTATGTACTTTTTGGCGATATCATTTCCGATCCCAACGATACCTTTCCGGTGTTGATCACAGAGTTGCTACCTACAGGTTTAAAGGGGCTGATGGCCGCTGCTTTGCTGGCTGCCCTTATGAGTACAATTGCCGCAGCACTCAATAGTGCAGGTACCCTCGTGTCCATCGATATAGTGAAAAGGAACAAACCGGATATATCAGAAAAACAGCAAGTATTGATAGGAAGGATCACAGCAGTAGTGGTCATGTTACTGGCCATAGCCTGGTCGCCCATGGTTGCAGGTTTCAACAGCATCTTTGAGGCCATCAATGTTTTACTCACCGTGATATCACCTCCTATTACTACAGTATTCGTTTGGGGAATTTTCTGGAAAAGGGGAAATCACCAGGGGGCATTGGCTACATTTATAGGAGGGTTTCTGCTCGGTCTGGCGGTGTTTTTAGTTGACTTTCCAATGATAGGCGACACAAAAATCATTACCAACGGTTGGGGGGTATCATTTATGATGCAGGCCTGGTGGCTGTTTGTCTGTTGCTCGGTTATCTATGTAGTTGCCAGCTATCTATATCCCGCACCGGACAAGGATAAAATAATGAATACTACCTTGAGTTCACCTCTGGCATTTTTGAAAAGCGAGCCTGGTGAAAAATACAATATCGCTTTGATATTGACAGCAATACTGTTAACTATCATGACTTTGCTCTACACACTATTTGGATAAAACGATAAACGATGAAATCTCTAACTAAACTAATGTTAATAACCCTGTTGGCCATTACTGTAGCATGTGGCTCGACGCAGGAGAAAGACCAGGTAAAAAGGTACGGATGGGTGATAAAGGTAAAACCGGAAAAGTTGGATTATTACAAAGAATTGCATGCCAACCCATGGCCGGGTGTTTTGGACCAGATTACCAAAAACAATATTCGCAACTATTCCATTTATCTCAAAGATGACTACTTGTTTGGCTACTTCGAATACACAGGGAATGATTTTAAAGGTGACATGGCTCGTATGGCCGAGGATTCAACCACCCGCCGGTGGTGGAAAGAGACCGATCCTTGTCAGCAGCCCTTGGAGACCAGGAAACATGGAGAGTGGTGGGCCAGCATGGACGAAGTATTTCACCATGATTAATACCTGATTTACCCAAAGAAATAAGCATGAAAGAATCAATTGAAAAGGTGCAGACACTTAGACCCATCGTCATTATTGGGGCCGGGGGCATAGTGGGCGATGCACATTTGCCTGCCTATAAAAAGGCTGGTTTTGACGTGCAGGGCATTTACGACCTGAACGCCCAAAAAGCGACAACTCTGGCCAACAAATTTGGCATTTCTGTGGTTTGCAACAAGTTGGATGACCTTATCGGGTTGGCAGTAAAAAAACAGTGTGTCTTTGACATGGCTTTACCGGCATCAGCCATCTTGCCGGTGCTAAACCAACTGCCGGATGAAAGTGGGGTACTCATTCAAAAGCCTATGGGAGACGATTTGAGTCAGGCAAAAGAAATATTGGCTCTGTGCCGCACTAAGAACCTTGTGGCAGGTATTAATTTCCAGCTACGTCATGCCCCCTATATTGTGGAGGCGAGGAAAATAATTGACGAGGGGCTGATTGGCGATTTGCACGACATAGATATCCGGGTCAATGTGCTTACACCATGGCACCTCTGGGAATTTCTGTACAAGCTCCCCCGAATGGAAATTTTATACAACAGTATTCACTACATCGATTTGATCCGGTATTTTTTTGGTAACCCGGAAAGGGTATTTGCTTTGACCAACAAACACCCGAAAATGAAAGAACTGGCCAGTACGCGCTCATCCATTATCATGGACTATGGGGATATGATCAGGGCCAATATCAATACCAATCATGGGCACGAGTTTGGTACCAAACATCAGGAGTCGTATGTGAAATTTGAAGGCACAAAAGGCGCTATCAAATTGACTATGGGATTGAACCTCAATTACCCCGAAGGGCGGCCCGATGAGTTTGAATATATATGTCTTGAGGATGGAAAAGGATGGAGAAAAAAAGAGATCCGGGGTTCGTGGTTCCCAGATGCCTTTATCGGCCCAATGGCCGGTTTGCTTCATAAAATGGAAAACCCCTCTTACAGGTTTGTAAACGCTGTTGAAGACGCAATCCACACAATGGAGGTAGTGGAGAAGTGTTATCAATGCAGCGATGGACGATAGTTCTTTAATAGAAAACATTAAATAAGTACCCAGTGAAAGTAGGTCTGTTTATACCCTGTTATATCGATCAGTTTTACCCTCAGGTAGGTGTGGCTACTTTGGAGCTGTTGGAAAAGTTAAACGTTGAGGTTTGCTATCCCCAACAGCAGACATGTTGTGGTCAGCCCATGGCAAACTCGGGGTTTGAATGCTTTTCAAAGGATTCCTACAGTCATTTTGTAAGAAATTTTAAATCTTTTGATGCCATTGTTACCCCATCGGGCAGTTGTGCCTATCATGTCCGGCACCACTTCGATATCATAGGGCAATCGGAGGAAGTGAGCCATGTGAGGAACAATACCTACGAACTGTGCGATTTCATCACCAATGTGCTGGGCGATCCCGAAGTTGGCGCATCCTTTCCCCATAAAGTAGGGATACACCAGAGCTGTCATGGGCTGAGGGGGCTGAGGCTTGGCAAGAGCAGCGAGACGGTGGGAGAACCATTTTCATTCATTCATTCGCAGCTTACCAAGGTAAAAGAGATAGAGTTGGTTGCACTTGGCCGGGGAGACGAGTGCTGTGGCTTTGGGGGAACCTTTGCCATAGCCGAGGAGGCAGTGTCTGTAAAAATGGGCAAAGACCGGGTAAATGACCATATAGCACAAGGTGTGGAGGTGGTCACAGGAGGGGATATGTCGTGCCTGATGCACATGGAAGGAATAATCAAAAGAAATAAACTGGCCATACGGGTAGTGCATGTGGCTGAAATCTTAAATAGCCAAAATTGACACATTCTAAAGCAGCAGCGGAGTTTAATAAAGACGAAAAGCGGGTCGATTGGCACGACAAGGCCGTATGGTTTATGCGGTCTAACAGGGATAAGGGAGTGGCTAAAATTTCCCAATGGGAAGATTTGAGGGAGGCTGCTTCCCAAATCAAACTGGATGTACTCTCCAAACTGGATATTTACCTGGAGGAGTTTGAAAAGAATGCCCTGGCTAATGGGGTTCAAGTACATTGGGCGGAAGATGCTGAGGAGCACAATCAAATTGTCCACAGTATTCTTCAACGGCATTCGGTCAAAACCCTGGTGAAGAGTAAATCTATGCTGACTGAAGAGTGTCACATGAATCCATACCTCGAACAGCGTGGCATTGAGGTAATTGACACAGATCTGGGGGAAAGGATCATTCAACTAGCTGGCGAAGGGCCCAGCCACATTACCGCTCCTGCCATCCACAAAAAGAAGGAGGAGATAGACGAGCTTTTTCAACAGACAATGGGAACCACGCCATCCAACGGCGATCCTCAATACCTGACCAATGCCGCACGGGTTCATCTCAGGGATAAATTTCTGAATGCAGATGCCGGTCTTACAGGTGTCAATTTTGCCATTGCCGAATCGGGTGGGGTTGTGGTGTGCACCAATGAAGGCAATGCGGACATGGGGGTTCATCTTACCCCAGTCCATATCGCTTGTATGGGTGTGGAAAAAATTATACCGAAACTTGAGCATCTGGGGGTCTTTCTCCGGTTGCTGGCACGCAGCGCGAGTGGGCAGTCAATCACCTCATATTCGTCTCATTTTTTCAAACCAAGACCGGACCAGGAAATGCATGTGGTTATCGTGGATAATGGCCGTTCCAGACATTTGGGCAGGCCTGATTTCAGAAACTCACTGAAGTGTATAAGGTGCAGTGCCTGTTTGAATACATGCCCTGTTTATCGCCGGAGTGGCGGCCATAGCTATGGCAGTGTGATACCTGGCCCAATAGGTTCCATATTGTCTCCCAATGTCGATTTGAAAAAATATTCAGGTTTACCATTTGCCTCCACCCTTTGTGGGTCATGTAGTGATGTGTGCCCGGTCAAAATAGACATTCACCAGCAGCTGTACAAATGGCGTCAGGTTGTCATGAAAGAGCACCCTGACAGAATCAAACAAAGTACAATGCGCATGGCTTCAGGAGTGCTCAGCAACGCAAGGGTTTTTGACAAACTGGGCTGGCTAGCCCGGTTTTTATTGAAATACTTACCCGGATGGATGGTTTATAATAAATGGAATACCTGGGGTAGGCAAAGAGATTTTCCCAATCTGCCTCAAAGCAACTTTAGACATTGGTACATCAAAAACCGCAAGAAAAATGAGCAGTAAAACCTCCATATTGAATAGGATCAGGGAAAACAAACCTTCCTTTGACGGGACGATAGATTTGTCATCATTCCTGGTTGATGAAAGAGAGGATACTCTCGAACGTTTTTGTTCAAGCCTTGCGGCTAATAGTGGTAAGTACGTGTTGGCAAGTGACGAACATAATTTAAATGAAGTCTTGTTGGAAGAAGTAGCAGGCAAAAGTTATGTGGACATAGCCGGGGTTTTGGAAGTTTACCAGGAGGGTAATGTTTTGGATGCCGATGCTAAAAATTACAAAGACACAAAGGTGGTCATTTTCAAGGCTCAGGTCGGTGTTGCTGAAAATGGAGCTGTGTGGGTAGATGACCAGATAATACAAGGGTTAAGGATTTTGCCATTTATAGTGGAGCACACCATTGTAATTCTAAAACAAACATCAATTGTACCCACCATGCACCATGCTTACCAAAAAATTGGAAACACGGAAACTGGGTTTGGGACATTTCTCGCCGGGCCATCAAAGACAGGAGATATTGAACAAAATCTGGTCATCGGTGCTCATGGAGCATTGTCTCATTTGGTTGTTTTGGTCTAGGTTTCCCGATTCATAAATACCTCTCCAGCATCACTTTCATTTCTTGTTGCAGTTTGTGGGCTTCCTGCCCGGCTACTTCAGCGAAATCTTCACCGTTGCTTTTGTAGATAATACCACGTGCAGAATTCACGATGAGCCCGCAGTGGTCGTTCATGCCGTATTTGCATACTTCTTCCAGATCGCCCCCTTGCGCACCGATACCGGGCACGAGTAGAAAGTGATTGGGAATGGTCTTTCGAATATCCGTGAGGTATTCCGGGCGGGTAGCACCCACTACAAACATCAGGCTGTCAGCATTGCCCCATTGGCTTGATTTTTCCAATACATGTTGGTAGAGCGGTTTGCCATCAGCCTCCAAAAACTGAAAATCTTTGCCTCCTTCATTGGATGTTACTGCGAGCAGTATTACCCATTTGCCTTCAAAAGCCAGAAAGGGAGAAACCGAATCCACGCCCATATATGGGGCTACTGTTACCGAATCGAAATTCATTTTATCAAAAAAAGCCCTCGCATACAGCGACGAAGTGTTGCCAATGTCGCCACGCTTCGCATCGGCTATGGTAAATATATTGTCAGGTATATAGTTGATCGTTTTTTCCAGCGACTCCCAGCCTTTGGCACCCATGGCTTCATAAAAAGCAATATTGGGCTTGTAGGCAATGGCATATGCACTGGTAGCATCTATGATTTGCTTGTTGAATTCAAAAATGGGGTCTTCAGTATCAAGAAGGTGGGGTGGTATTTTGTTGATATCTGTATCCAGGCCTACACACAGGAAGGATTGTTTGGTCTTTATTTGCTCGAAGAGCTCTGCTTTAGTCATGCGCCAAAATTAATTCCATTTGAAATATGATTAGGCGGTACCCTGCTTTATTTTTACACCAGTGCTCTATGACTCAGTAGAAATGAAACCACTCGAATTGGCCAGGCTTTATATGGATATTGTGTTTGACTCACCTCAGATGGAAAGGCTCGTGGATATCCTTGCAGATGACCTGAAGTTCCGTGGGCCTTTTTTTCAGTCGGATTGTGCCGATGATTATATCCGAACCATGGCCAGCGATCCTCCGGTTGGATTTAGATACAAAATACTACAGGAGTACGAGGATAACAGTTCGGCATGTCTGATTTATTCATTCGAAAAACCGGGAATATCCACTACGATGGCCCAGGTTTTTCAAACCAAAGGGAATAAGATATCCGAGATATTGCTTGTTTTCGATTCGGCAGTATTCCAAACACCAGGAACGTAATATTTTGAGAATAGTCAACCATCCCATATTGTGCAACTACTATGTGACATACAGGTGTAATGCCAAATGTGGGTTTTGTGATATTTGGGAAAAGCCATCACCCTATGTTTCGCTTGATACTGCAAGGAAAAACCTATTGGACCTGAAGCGGTTGGGTGTAAAAGTGATTGATTTTACGGGAGGGGAACCTTTGCTTCACAGGGAAATAGATCAGTTGCTCGATGAGGCAAAAAAGCTAGGCTTCATCACAACACTCACTACCAATTGTCTATTGTATCCAAAACTCGCAGAGAGGCTGAAAGGCAAGATAGATATGTTGCATTTTTCACTTGACTCATCAGACGGACAGGTGCATGATGACATGAGAGGTGTGAAATGCTTCGATTTTGTAATGGAAAGTATTAAAGTAGCCAGGAAGTTGAAAGAAAGGCCTGATGTGTTGTTTACCGTTTTCAACCATAATGTCAGCGAAATAGAAAAGGTGTATGAGCAGATATGTTTGCCCAACAACCTAGTGCTGATCCTAAACCCTGCCTTTGAGTATAATCAGGTGGATACGGGCACAACCCTATCGGTAGGTACCCTTGAACGTTTGAGGGCATGGAGCAAAAAACCATACGTATATTTGAATGAGGCCTTTATAGACCTAAGGCTGAATGGGGGAAATCAAACAGCCAATCCGGTGTGCAAGGCGGCAAGCACGACCATTGTTATCGGTCCTGACAATGAATTGATCTTACCTTGTTATCATTTAGGGGAAAAGGCGTTCCCAATAAAAGATGAATTGTACCGCCTTTATAAAAGCAGTGAAGTGCAGAATATAGTAGCAATGGAAGGAAAACTGCCTGCATGTGAGGGCTGTACCATCAATTGCTACATGCAGCCATCTTTTGCGGTTGAGCTTAATAAATACTGGTGGAATGCTTTCAAAAGCACTGTCAAGTACAATAGAATGAAGGGCACCTGGAAAGAATTGATGCCTTTTTGAAGAAATCCACCATTTGCATTAATCAATTATGTATAAGACTATTATGTAATTATAGCAGAATCCATATTTTCTTTCAATTTTCATCCCGAATAGGTTTCTGATGACCCGGGATTGCTTCAGAGCAAGGCCCAGATTTTCAGCTAGTTTGAAGCGAAATGTTGTTCGATAGAATTTCGTGAGTTTGCTCCCGGCGGTGTAGGTTTTAAATGATTTGAATAGAGCCGCAAGGAATCCCAATTCCTGGACTTAAAAAAAAGTATCAACTTATTGAAATGATGCAGATTGGACTATATTTGTGCCAAATTTGTATGAGCAAAAAATAAACTTCTTTTATAAATGTCTTCTTTTATCATTATTACATCTATAGTAGCGTTCACATTGGTGATTTTGCTACTGGTGTTTATTCTGCTATTTGCCCAATCCAAGCTGGTTCAATCCGGAGATGTGAAAATCACAATCAACGGTGATACCGAAAACCCAATAACAGCAGCAGCGGGATCTACCTTGCTGACTACCCTCGGTGGCCAGAAAATCTTTCTTCCCTCAGCTTGTGGAGGTGGTGGTACCTGTGCCATGTGTAAGTGTAAAGTACTGGATGGTGGTGGTGATGTGTTGCCAACAGAAGTGGGGCACTTAAGCCGAACTGAGCAGAAGGAAAAAGTAAGGCTTTCCTGTCAGGTGAAAGTAAAAGAAGACATGAACATTGAGATTCCTGAAGAAATATTTGGGATCAAAAAATGGGAATGTGAGGTAATTTCCAATTTCAACGTAGCAACATTCATCAAAGCCTTCATCGTAAGGCTGCCACCCGGTGAAATACTTGATTTCCAGGCTGGTGGATACATCCAGATCGATGTGCCCAAATGTGAGGTGGACTACAAAGACATAGACATCAGTCCTGATCCTAGCGATCCAGCTGGCCCGGATAAATTCAAAGAAGATTGGGATAAGTTTGGATTGTGGGACCTGAAAATGAAGAATGACGAGCCAATCTTCCGTGCATATTCTATGGCCAACCATCCTGCAGAGGGCAATATCGTAATGTTGACCATTAGGATTGCTACCCCACCATGGGACAGGAGCAAAAACGCCTGGATGGATGTGAACCCTGGAATTTGCTCATCTTATGTTTTCTCTAGAAAACCAGGTGATAAAGTAACGATCTCTGGTCCTTATGGGGAGTTCTTTATAAAAGAGACACAGTCAGAAATGATTTACATAGGGGGAGGAGCAGGAATGGCGCCAATGAGATCGCACCTTTTCCACCTTTTCCATACCCTAAAAACCGGAAGAAAAGTAACCTACTGGTATGGTGGCCGATCAAAAAGGGAGCTTTTTTATATTGAAGATTTTAAGAACATCGAAAAAGAATTTCCTAATTTCAAGTTTTATGTAGTACTGTCCGATCCATTGCCGGAGGACAATTGGGTAGAGAAAAAATCGATGGACGATGCAGAGGGTGATGGATTCCTTGGTTTTGTGCACAATGCTGTAATCGACCAGCAATTGAAAAAGCATGAAGCTCCGGAAGATATCGAATTCTACTTCTGCGGGCCTCCAATGATGAACTCGGCAGTTTTGAAAATGTGTGATGATTGGGGTGTGCCCGATGAAAATGTATCGTTTGACGATTTCGGAGGTTAAGCCAAATCAAAATAAAGAATCAAAGAGGGGAATTTAGTTCCCCTTTTTTTATGTAGTTTTGGTCGAACCAACCTTCATTTTGTGCTGCTCCTATGGATCTAAAATTATTCTTTGATGCCAATGATGAAAGACTGGCATCCGAAGCATTGCCCAACGACTCCTTGTTCAATTTCATTTATGTAAACGAGCATAAAATGCCTGAGAAAGAAGGGCTGGACATTGCTATCATTGGATTGAATGAAATTAGGGGTAATGGTTCAATAAACAAAAGTGGTACAAATGAGATCCGAAGGAAGCTTTATTCCCTGAAAAAGGGAGGTGGTTCCTGTAACATAGCCGATCTCGGAAACCTTAGAAACGGCCCTACACTTGAAGAAACCATTGTAAGGATAAGGGAGGTGGTTTATCACCTGATGGAGGACAATATCCTGCCTATTTTAGTGGGCGGCACGCATGACCTGGACCTTGGGCAGTACCTGGCCTATCAGAACCAAGACAAACTAGTGAGTATATTGAACGTTGATTCCAAGTTTGATTTGGAAGACGAAAAAAGTGCCTCGCCCAATACCAGGCACATCCATCGTATTTTCACCCATGAGCCCAATTACCTTTTCAACTACAACCACCTCGCACATCAAAGTTATTTGGTGAACCCATCTGCCCTCAAGGTAATGGAACAGCTGAACTTTCATGCCTATAGACTAGGAGACATAAGGGAAGATTTAAAGCAAGTGGAGCCATTGATCAGAGAAGCGGACATGCTTACCTTTGATGTTTCTTCGATCAGGACTCAATACTGCCCGGGTGGTTCTGATTCGCAGGTGTTTGGCTTGACAGGCGAAGAAGCCTGTCAAATCTGTTGGTATGCCGGGATGAACGACAAATTGAGTTCAGCGGGCTTTTATGAATACGACCCGGATAAGGATACAAATGGTCAACCAACAGCCATGACCATGGCAGTGATGATCTGGTATTTTATTGAGGGATTTAAAAACAGGAAGGGAGAGCGTGGATTTCAAACCAATGATTTCCTGAAATATATAGTTTCTATGGATGACACCCCGGAAACGATCATATTTTACAAAAGCCAGCTGTCTGAAAAATGGTGGATGGAGGTACCCAATTCGGGGCAAAAGGCAGTTTATGATAGGAATTTTATCGTTCCCTGCGATTATTCAGATTATGTAAAAGCAACCAAAGGGGAAGTGCCTCAAAGGTGGATCAGTACTGTGGCCAAAAGTACTGGTTAACTTTCAGGCATCACAATCCAAAGAATGATATAAACCAGCAGGCCGGGAAAGGCTGCACTTAGCACTGAAAGTAATACATATCCAAGCCTTGTGAGGGCCGGATCCAAACCAAAATAATCTGCTAGTCCAGCGCAGACACCTGCAATTACCCTGTCGTTTGATCTCGTGAGTTTTCTGGTCATAAGTTTTGTTTTTTTGTATAGAACAATTTCGGTAATTTCTGTCTGAATTTTAAATACAAAGGGAAATTTTTGAAAATTGGGTTTTAATTTGATTAGTAAAGCTTGAAGAAAAAACGGAAAAGGCCTGATCTAAAAAAACGTAAAAAGAATTCCTGCATGTTTTGACCCATTGAACCTCCTGACGTTTGACGTTATTTTAGGTGCTGGGTTCTAATTTTCCTGATCGACCTTATGGCGTCAATGGATGTTTCCTTCATCAACTTATTCAAAAGCACTTTGGGTGACTTTACCTCTTGCTGTACTTTTTTTACCTCAAGGTTTTCCGTTCCTATGGCTTTGGAATGGAATCCAATGATAATGGCCACCAATACACCGAGAATTATCAGCAACAATTTTGATGTATTTAAGTTAGGCTTTTTCATGTGTAGTTGGTTCCAGTTTTTCATTATGACTGATCGGCTTGACTACTGAAACACAATTGATATGCCAAAATACACAACTACCATGTAATCAGTGTGTTGTAATAAAGTTTGCGTAGAATTGCTACTTAAAACTGTGTCATTACCGGACAATTCAACTCGAAAATCTGTACGGTGGCAGACCACTTTTATCCAGGTTTTATAGCTAAAACCCTGACCAAAGGGCCACATTCTTGATTAACCTCACGCATGGGTACATCAACCATATCAGCAACATAGAGCGCATGAGGTATTGGCCCATGTTGTGGCGCAATTCGAAATGCCCCAACCCGGTGGCAATGAGCAGAAACATAGGCAGAAAAATGAGGCTAAGATAACGCTCAATGTCAGAATAGATCAAGTCTCCTTTTAGGATGATAAATCCTATGAATGCAGTGGAAAGAAATGCACAAAAGTTCATAAAACTACTACTGGATTGGGACAAGGCAAGGATAAACAGGTACGATAAGATTCCAAGAACACAAAAAGTCAAAGCAATGTCCAGATAGAGTATATGGGTGCTCGGCACAAACCATTTGGTAAATTGTAGAAGCACCTCCTGCGCGTTTCCAGTTATATCCAGTCCGGAAAAATGATGAAGCCTTTTGGTGTGTCCTACATTAAGGTAAAGGGCATATTGCCAACCAGCAAATAGACCAATTGGTACGATAAAATTGAGAAAACTGAATGTTTTAAGCGAATCGTTTTTGAACCGTAAACAGGTAAACAACCCTGAAATAAATACCAATGCTATACCAATATGTCGAAGGGAAATCATCATGATGCTGGTTAAAACCAATAGGCAAAATAGTTTCCTTGAGGGTTGTTGGCATAAAACGAATAAAACGATCAAATGGAAATTCCAAATGAGCATAAATAATGATTCGGGAAGCAGCAAATCCTGTATCATGAGTAGTGGGGTACTCATGCCAATGATAATTTTTGCAAACAGACGATACGCCTGGGTAAAAATTAGCTGATTGATCAATATAATAATGACCAGCAGAGATATGGCATGAAAAGCAATATGGCTTATGGAAATTAGAAATTCATTATTTCCCAGTATGTATAAAACCAGCGGATAGAGTGGTGGCTTTGCCCTGAAAGAGCCACATGAGAACAAATTCCCAAAACTATACTGCTCAATATGTTTGCTGCCAGCAAGGTATAGCTGTGAGTCGTAGGTTTGGGTCAGCCCGTTGGACAAACATGCCATCAAAACAACAAGCGATACGGCTGCAATACCATAATCCTTGTAGTTGAGCTGGCTTAAATAGTTTTTCAAAACGGGCAAGTATGTTTAACCATTTTTTCCGGCATGGTCCAAAA
This sequence comes from Cyclobacteriaceae bacterium, assembly GCA_040222275.1. Lineage (GTDB taxonomy): Bacteria > Bacteroidota > Bacteroidia > Cytophagales > Cyclobacteriaceae > CAXBNB01. The sequence continues at coordinate 41,769 of JAVKDJ010000061.1, read as the reverse complement.
CCTGGTTCCATACCCTGAATACATTTTTGTAGCATATTTTTTCAATGTCTTCCTCAGAGTACCCCCTATTTAGTAGCTCTTCTATCAGGTTGGGGTAGCTGGAAACATCCTTCAATCCTGTGGGTAGGGAATCCCCCACACCGTCATAGTCGGATCCGAGCCCCACATGGTCAATTCCGGCCAGCTCGACTACATGATCGATGTGGTCTGCGACAAGCGCCACGCTGGCGAATGGATCATTTTCTTCCATCCACTTGGCAACAAACGCCCTGGTAAGGCTATCCCCGCCTTTGACGTTGTTTTCCTCCATAAAAACCCTTTTCAATGAGTCCCTCTTGTTCAGGTTTTTTTGATATTGGTCGGTCACAAATGAAGAACCGAAATTGATTTGAATAACCCCATTTTTCTTGGCCAGCAATTTTATCATGTCATCACTCATGTTGCGTTCGAAACCTGGCGTAAATTTCCTTACCGAAGAATGGGAAGCTATACAAGGTACATCTGTCAGTGCCATTACCTGATAAAAGGTACTGTCCGATACATGGGAAATGTCCACCATAATCCCCTGTTTGTTCATTTCCAGCACTACCTCTTTGCCAAATGGGCTGAGGCCATTCCAGGTTCTGGTGGGATCATACGACGAATCACATATCTCATTTACTTTGCCGTGTGTCAGGGTGATGTAGCGGATGCCCCGGTCAAAAAAGTATTTGACATTGCCCAAATCGCTTTCAATGGGGGAGCCGTTTTCCATGCCCATAGGAAGGGAGATTTTGCCGGCTTCAAAGTTTTTGGTCACCTCATCAGGCGATCCCGCCAGGGCAAAATGATCGGGATAAACCTTGCATATATTTTCCACCATATTGATCAGCGAGTCTGCAAGGGCTTTTGATCCGCCAGTTTCCTGTAGCGCGGGTGGTATAAAAATGGACATGAAGGGCGCATCAAGCCCTCCTTTTCTGGCCCGGGGAAAATCAAAATCACCTTTGATGCCATTGATCAGGTCGGGTGTCTCCTTCAAATCAAGAAAGCCCATGCTTTTGAGGTGGTAGGGAAGGTCGATGTGGCCATCTGTTATGACAAACTTGTGCGCCAGTTTTACGGCGAGCTCTTTATTGTTTACTTCAGTTTGGGCCTTTTCCTTTGTGGGTTGGTTGGTGCACGAAATTGTGAAGAAAAATAATACTACGAAGGTAATTGGGTGAATTCGAACCATAAATTAAAGTTGTTTTATTGCTCGAATATAATTCGATTAAGCCAATTTCGGACTACCCCATTCTTTGAGAGGTAAATTGGGAGGTTTTGTGGTGCTCTTATGAAGGCTGGCTTTGAAAAGGCTAGGTGTCAAGCCCTTTCGGACAATTCCAACCACCTCAATTCCTTTTCGTCGATTGCATCGGTCAACTGCTCTATTTCATCAGACCATTCTTTTAGTTCGGTATGATCGGTGCTGCCTGAGTTCAGTTTGCTGATCAATTCAGTTTTTTTGGCTTCCAATTTGGAAATTTCCGTTTCCAGAGATTTATATTCTTTCTGTTCGTTGAAACTGAGCTTTTTGCCACTGTCTTTTGGGGCTTCTTTCTTTTTTGTCGGTTTTTGTGGTTTGTCGGTTTTTGTGTCCGAGTTTTTCTCCGATTGTAGTTTGAGCCTGTAGTCGGTATAGTTACCAGGAAAATCTGATATGGTTGGTGTATTATCCACTACAAAGAGATGGTCCACCAGTTTGTCCATAAAATAACGATCGTGGGATACCAACACCAGGCACCCATCAAATCCCTGGAGGTAATCCTCCAGGATATTGAGGGTAACGATATCCAGATCGTTTGTCGGTTCATCGAGGATGAGGAAGTTGGGATTGGACATCAATACGCGCAACAACTGGAGCCGCCTTTTTTCGCCACCACTGAGCTTCGAAACAAAACCATACTGAGTGGCCGGTGGGAAGAGAAAAAGGTTGAGCAGTTGAGATGCCGTAACCACACTGCCGTCATCCAGTGTAATGACTTCAGCTACTTCTTTCACCACATCTATTACTTTTTGATTGGCAGCCGCCGGCAACTCATCTTGTGTGTAGTAGCCAAACCTGGTATTTATGCCTTTGTCTATATTTCCCGAATCAGCCTTTATTCTTTCAGTGAGCACATTGAGGAAAGTAGATTTGCCTGTGCCATTTTTACCTACCAGTCCCACTTTTTCGCCCCTTTTAAAGACATATGAAAAGTCACTGAAAATTTGGACATCCCCATAAGCTTTCGAAACTTTGTCCAGTTCTATTACCTTCTTCCCCTGCCTGCTGCCGGATACTTTTATTTCCAACTCATTTTTCGAGAGGTCCACATTGGCTTTTTCCTTTGTGTCATAAAATGCATCTATCCTGTACTTGGCTTTCGTTCCGCGAGCTTTTGGTTGTCGCCGCATCCATTCCAGCTCTTTTTTCATCAGGTTTCGCGCTTTGTCTTTCGATGCTTGGCGCATTTCGTCCCGTTCCGCCTTTTGTTCCAGATAATCACTATAGTTGCCCTTGAACTTGTGGAGCTGTCCGTTTTCTATTTCTATGATTTCGTTGGTCACTTTGTCCAGAAAATACCGGTCGTGGGTTACCATTAGGATAGAAAGATTGGCCGTAGAAAGGTAATCCTCCAGCCATTCGATGATGTCCAGATCGAGGTGGTTGGTGGGCTCATCTAGTATGAGCAAGTCCGGTTTGTCTATCAGTACCCTGGCCAGGGCTATCCTCTTTTTTTGGCCACCTGATAGGTTGCTTATTTTCCTGCCAAGGTCTTTTATGCCAAGTTTCCCAAGTATTTCCTTTGCCCGGTACTCATAGTTCCAGGCATTGAGGGAGTCAATTTGGGTCAGTAGATCCTGTAGCTTTTCCTGCTCATTTTCCGTTGGGTTTTCCTTTTCTGCCAGTTGGTTATACGCCTTCAGCACTACCGCTTCAGGATGTGTTGAATCAAAAATGGAATCGAGTATGGTGTCATAGTCACTCAGGTCGGGAGATTGGTCAAGGTATTTGACAATGATGTCTTTCAGGAAAGAAACCACACCAGCATCCTGTTTGTCCCTGCCTGATATGATGTTGAGCAGTGTAGATTTTCCACACCCATTGACACCAATGAGTGCTGCCTTTTGCCCTTGTTCCAGCCCAAAAGTCAGGTCTTCAAAGAGTATTTTTTCATTAAAACTTTTACTGAGTTTTTCTACAGACAGGTAATTGACAGGCATAAACTTATGGTTATTCCGCGAAGTTAGCCCAATGGATGGAAGCAGCAAAAACTATCTGAATTTGCCTGGGCAAAAACACACCACAATCTCGGAAATTAGTAAAATCAAAGCACAAGCCACTATCATTTTTGACTTGGGGCTCAGTGGGTAACTTGAATCGGTTGAATTACCCTGAAAATAAATTTTTGTAAGTGGATTTACTTTTATTTCTTTACGAATGTAAAAAATTAAACTATAACTTTTCAAAGTAATGATGAAACTATACAAGCCCACTTTTGCATTCGTTGCGTGTCTTCTTTGGGTATTCCTGGCGCAGGCCCAGGACCTTTCTACAGCCAAACCAGAGGATGTTGGGATGTCTTCCGAGAGGTTGAAGCGATTGTCGTCTGTGATGGATCAATACACCAAAGATGGAAAAATGGCTGGCAATGTGACCCTTGTGGCGAGAAAAGGAAAAATCGTGTATTTGGAAGCGTTTGGAGATAGAGACATAGAAGCTAAAAAGAAGATGCCCAAAGATGCTATTTTCAGGATAGCCTCTCAAACCAAAGCCATCGTCAGTGTTGGCGTAATGGTACTTCAGGAAGAGGGGAAATTGAAAATTTCTGACCCTGTTGGAAATTTTCTGCCGGAATGGGCAGAAACGACAGTGGCCAAAAAACGTGATGATGGAGGATATGATGTGGTGAAAGCGTCTCGGGCCATTACGATAAGGGACCTGCTCACACACACTGCGGGCATTGGTTATGGGTATGGTATTGCCAAAAAAGAATGGGAGGAGGCAGACATCCAGGGATGGTACTTTGCCCACAGGGACGAGCCCGTGGGTGCGACCATAGCGCGCATGGCCAGCTTGCCAATGGATGCCGAGCCTGGAGAAAGGTTTGTGTATGGATACAATACAGATATTTTAGGAGCGGTCATTGAAAAAGCTTCCGGCATGAACCTCGACAAATTTCTAAAGGAAAGAGTCCTCGACCCAATTGGGATGAAGGATACGCATTTTTATCTGCCCAAAAATAAAGTGGATCGGTTGTCCACATCTTACATGGCTTATGAAGGCAAACCACTGGAAAGGTCGCCCGAACCTGGAATGGGCATGGGCCAGGGGCACTATGTGAATGGCCCCCGCAAGAGCTTTTCGGGTGGGGCAGGATTTTTGTCAACAGCAACCGACTATGCCAAATTCCTCCAGATGATGCTCAACGGTGGTGAATTTAATGGCAACAGGATACTTTCGCCAAAAACTGTGGAATTGATGATTGCCGACCATGTTGATTCAAGGGATATTCCTTATGGCTCGCGGGCAGGTTCTGGTTTTGGCCTTGGTTTTTCCATTACTAAAGACGTAGGGCAAAGAGGGGAACCTGGCTCTGTCGGTACTTTTGAATGGGGTGGGGCGTACGGCTCTACCTATTGGGCTGATCCGGTAGAAGAATTGATAGTGGTGTATTTTAAGCAATTGATTCCCACCAATGGTGTGGATGACCATGCCAAGTTGAGAAACCTTGTGTACCAGGCCATTGTAGATTGATTGGGTTTTTTAGGGCAGGGTGTTTGTTTGGAAAAGATTAAATTTAATGCGATGAGATACTTATTTTTTGCAGTAGGCTTGGTTCTTATGTTTTTTTCAAGTGCTTCGGCCCAAAACCTGGAGGTTGAGCGTAGGACCTTTGTCTATGAGGATACCCTGGCTATGGATATATTTTTGCCAAAACAATCGGGTACAGCGTTGAGGCCTTTGTTGGTTTATGTACACGGTGGTGGTTTTTCTGGCGGCAATAGGGGCGGTGGACTGGACTATTGTGAGTATTTTGCCAAAAAGGGCTGGGTGACGGCCACTATTTCTTATCACCTTACCATGAAAGGGCAGTCATTTAGCTGTGACCAGCCAGTGCAAAATAAAATCAAAACCTTGCTCACTGCGGCGCAAAATGTCAACCAGGCCACCGCCTTTTTGCTCGCCAAAAAAGATGAGTTTAACATCGATCCCTCTCTGGTAGCTATATCGGGCAGCAGTGCAGGGGCGGAGGCTGTGCTGCAGGCTGCCTATTGGAAAGAGTCGCAGGAAAATATTTTACCTGAAGCATTCAAATACGCAGGTGTGGTCAGTATGGCAGGTGCAGTATTGGACCTGAACTGGATCACAAAAGATAGTGCTATGCCCACAGCCATGTTTCACGGAACCTGCGACCCTCTGGTGCCATTTTCGGCAGCTGCCCACCATTATTGTTCACCAGACAACACAGGGTTTATGATGTTTTTTGGATCGCATGCCATCAACGAAAAATTGCGCAGTATCAACAAGGGTTATTATTTTGTAAGTAGCTGCGGAGGTGGCCATGAGTGGGCAGGCCGCCCCATGAACACCGACTATCGTTACCTCACTGAGGATTTTTTGGAAAATGATGTGTTGAATAAGAAAGCCCGCCAGATACATTTTCAGATGAAACATCAAATGAAAGACTGCAAGCCGGAGTTTGAGATTTGTGGGCAGTAGGGATATTACCGACTGGTTTCTTCAGTCAAAACAATTTTGGGTTCAGAAATGTATTTGCCTATGAGAAGGGCCATGGCCAGTGAAGCCACAGATCCGATAATAGCGTTCCCTATAAAACCAAACTCGGTATAGATGTAGCCAGAAATACCCGAACCAATGGCCATTCCTATCTGCCCAACAGAAATAGAAAGGGCCATCATCCTGCCCCGTGTGCTGTCGTGTATTACCTCCGATGCAAGGGCCTGGAAAGGAATCATACGACCAACTGTTAGGAGCATAATGATGAAGAAAACAGGATAGGAGAAGTGAAAGCCAAACCCCAGGAAAAAAAGAGTGGTGGGCATGACCAGTACCAGCAAGAGGTTGGCGATAATGATGATGTACTTTCTTCCCGACTGATCAGATATCTTGCCAGAGATAGGCCCTGCGAATATGGTAGCAAGTCCTCCTACGAAAAATAGTAAAGCAATCTTGAAGCTGCTCGCACCAAATTCATTTTCCAGCCAGGTGGGAAAATAAACTATAAACACGGTGACGCTGAGAAACATCAGCAGATAGCCTAAGGACACAGTTTTCACTGATTCTTTTTTCAATATGGAAATATAATCGCGAATGATGCTTCCCAACCTGATTTGACAATTGGCCAGGGCTACTTTTGGCTGTGGCACAATGAACAGGATCATAAAAAAGGCCACAAACATAATGGCGGAAAAGAACTGAAAAGGCGCGAAGAAACCAAACATCTCCGATAGGATGGTGCCGCCAGGTATGCCCAGGATTTGGCCAGCTGCACTACCCGTGGCAATCACGCCATTGGCCCAGCCCCGTTTTGCTTTTGGAAAATAATCTCCAATATAGGCCACACATGAGCCAGTGAGTACACCGCCAGCAAACCCTGTCAATACCCTTAAAAGTAGTATGGACATATAGTCAAACGCCAACTGGTGAATAGCTAACGAAATGGCCATGGTACCACTGCCAATCAGGAGTACTTTTCTCCGTCCGATGCGGTCAGAAATGGGGCCGGTGAGCAACGCTGAGAAGGCAAGTGTCAATGCATAAGCCGTTATCAAGGTGCCACGAAGTGCTTCGGGAATATACAGTTGCTCGCCAATCTGGGTTAAGATAGGTGAAATAATAAGGAACTGGCTGCTCGAAGAAAACATCAGCAACCAAAGGGACAATAAAATAAATTCAGACCTGGATTTTTCTGTTCGTGGCATGTAGAGTGGTGAAAGGGCAACCTTTAAAGGTTAATGGAGCAGGTTTAAATTTATAGAAAGCATCAGGTATCCCATTTGTCAATGTTATAAGTACTTCAATGTTTTTAAATACCAACCCAAGTTTATACGCAAGAGAGGACAAACCGTTTCTCAAAATTTAAAAGCCTGAAAAATTTAGGACACATGGGCTGGTACAATATCCAGTTTGGTAGAAGTCTGGCACATATCATAAACTCCGTTCATCAAAAATATGGCCAAAAAAACGCAACAAATAGTGAAATTTGCCGATACTTAGTGAACAACTTAATAAATCCTTCTAATGAACCGAAAACTTATCTCCTTTGTCCTTGTTGTGCTTATTCTTGGTGGGGCCTTGTATTTTTTCACAGTGCTGGCCGGACAGAAAACCGACCCTCCCCAAAGAAAGAAAGCTGAAAACAAGAATTACGTAAAGGTCAAGCAATTTACCCCACAAACTGTAGAAACAACTATTGAGGCCTATGGCCGGGTGTCTTCTTCCCAGCAAATAGACTTGATAGCCGAAGTAGGTGGGAAGCTACTTGGAGGTGGTATTCCACTAAAGGAGGGACAGAGTTTTACTAAAGGGCAACTGCTGTGCAGGATTTACAATGAGGAGCAAAAGCTGAACCTGAAGGCCCAAAAGAGCCGGTTTTTGAATACCCTGGCCTCTGTACTGCCCGATCTTAAAATTGATTTTTCCGATAACTTTCAAACTTGGCAAAAGTACTTTGAACTAATCGAGTTGGAGGGGGACATCCCGGATATTCCCAGCCCGAAATCTTCCAAAGAAAAAACTTTCCTGGCCACAAAAAATATATTGAGCGACTACTATGCCATCAAGAGCGCAGAGGAGAACCTGAAAAAATATACCATCTATGCACCATTCAATGGGAGCATCAGGCAGGTAAACCTGCAAATAGGATCGGTGGTGAACCCAGGTGCGAATATAGCAGCACTTATCCGTACAGATGAGCTGGAACTGGAAATAGCCTGTGAAATACGCGATATTGATTTTGTGGAAATAGGCAAAAAGGTGGAAGTAATTGCGGAAAGCCCCAACTATCAGAAATGGGAAGGCAGGGTGTCGCGCATCTCTGACTTTGTGGATGCCAATACCCAGAGCATTGGGGTGTTCATTTCGGTAAAAAACAAAAAATCAAATGACGTGCGCGAGGGGTCGTTTCTTCTGGCTTCAATTCCTGGAAAAAAAGTGGATGGGGCTGTTCGCGTGCCAAGAAGCATTCTGAAAAACAAGAATGAAGTATTTGTAGTGAAGGATAGTGTGCTTCAGACGAGACAGGTGACTGTTCACAAACTGAATGAAAATTCAGCTGTTATCAGCGGACTGGTAGAAGGGGATGTCTATGTTACGGATATGCCATCGAATGCATCCGAAAACATGAAAGTAGAAATCATTAAAGGATAAAGATATGAGAGCAGTCATTACTTTTTTCGTGAAATTCCCTATTTGGGCCAATGCCATTATTTTGGTGGCCTTTATTGGAGGATTGGGCGCATACTCACTCAATCTGAAAAAATCCTTTTTCCCCGAAAGGGAACCAAGGGACATTACCATATCTGTAAATTACCCTGGAGCCTCTCCGGTGGAAATGGAGGAAGGGGTAACCATTAAAATAGAGGAGGCTATAAAAGGTATAGAAGGCATTGAAGAAGTAAGTTCTGTTTCTTCTGAAAACACGGCCTCTATAAGCATCCGTACGAAGAAGGACTATGACCTGGAAGAAGTGACCGTAGAGGTGAAAAATGCAGTTGACCGCATCAATTCTTTTCCGGTATCTGCCGAAAAACCCATCGTGGTAAAGCAAAAAAGCACTTCAGGCGCTTCATGGATTTCCCTGACAGGGGATGTTTCTTTATTTGACCTGAAGAAAGCCGCAGAGCAGATCGAAGATGATTTTTTGAAATCTGGTGTGATATCACAAGTCAGGATTTCTGGTTTTCCCAATCTGGAAATTTCCATTGAAGTAAAGGAGCAGGACTTGAGGAGGTATGGGCTTACATTCGCCGATGTGGCCAGTGCTGTGCGCCAAAACAACCTGGACATTTCCGGTGGCACCATCAAAACCTCCAACGAAGAAATAAGGATCAGGGCCAATGCTAAAGAGTTCGACCCTTCTGTGTTGGAAGAAATCATAGTAAGGGCAAATCCGGATGGCACCAAACTGCTGTTGGGTAGCATAGCCAATGTCAAATTTCAGTTTGCCGATGTGCCCAACAAATATTTTTGGAATGGTAAGAGGGCGGTGAACATTGCAGTGAGCAAGTTGCCGGAAGAGGACATTGAAAAAATTTCGGCATTTGTCGATAGCTATATTGTGGAGTACAATGCCGCCAGTTCCAACACCGTGCTCAAAACCGATTTTGATTTCAATACCATCCTGAAACAAAGGTTGGACCTGTTGTTGAAAAACTTCGGTACAGGCCTTTTTTTGGTGCTATTTACTCTTGGGTTTTTCCTCTCTCTAAGGCTTTCTTTTTGGGTTGCCCTTGGTATTCCCATTTCATTTTGCGGTATGTTTATCATTGGGGATATGGCCGGTATCACTATAAACATGCTCACCCTTACGGGAATGCTCCTGGTGGTGGGTATTCTGGTAGATGACGGCATTGTGATCGCTGAAAATATTTACACCCACTTCAAAAAAGGAAAGGAACCTCGACATGCGGCCATAGATGGCACCCTTGAGATGATACCTTCTGTTTTTACATCCGTGTCCACCACCATTGTGGCATTCATGCCGCTTATCTTTTTGGACAACAACGGGTTCACCAAAGAAATGGCCATAGTAGTGATTGCCTGCCTGGCATTTTCGCTGATCGAGGCATTTTTGGTACTGCCTTCCCATTTGGCTCATAAATGGGTACTTTCGAGCACTGGCAGAAAGGGTTGGTATTATTCTTTCCGCTCCGGGATGGAAAAATTCATCGACCATGTCAGGTACAAAATGTATGGTCCCTTTATTCGCAGGCTATTGATACATCGATGGGTAAGCTTCACAGTTCCCATCGTTTTCATCATTATTGTCATGGGCATGTTCGCTGGTGGGATTATAAAATTCACACCATTTAGCAGGCCTCCAATTGACGACATCAATGTTGACCTGGTATTGAAGCCAGGAACGCATGAGGACATTACCGAGAGCTTCCTCCGAAAATTTGAGAAACAAATATGGGACCTCCATGCCGAAATGCTGGCCAATGGTACGGTCAAGGACTCCATCATTTCCAGGGTAAACATGGCCATTGGTGCCACATCTGATTTCATTATCAATGGCGGGCATGCCGGCCATGTGGCGGTGGAATTTGAAAACCTGGATGAAAACAACATTTCGGGCCTAGAACTGGGTGGTATGATAAGGGAAAAAATTGGGAATGTGCCGGAGGCGGAGAAGTTTACTATAGGTGCAGCCAACTATTGGGGAAAACCAGTGGCGATTTCCCTGAAAAGCAAGAATATAGAAGACCTGGAAAAAGCCAAGGATGAGGTCAAAGACATCATGTCTGGTATGTCGGATTTGCGCGACATTACCGACAATGCTTCTGCCGGCCAGAGGGAATTGGAACTGGAGCTGAAACCACTGGCCTATCATCTGGGACTTACCCACCAGGAAATCACCAGACAAATCCGCCAGGGATTTTTTGGAGAAGAAGTGCAACGTCTTATTGTGGGTACCGATGAGGTGAGGATATGGGTAAGGTACCCCAAAGAAGACAGGTACAGCATTTCACAGCTTGAATCTATGAAGATCAAAAGACCTAATGATGTGGAATACCCACTCACGGAATTGGTTAGCTATGAGATCAAGCGCGGCATTACCAACATCAACCATTTTGACGGCAAACGGGAAATCAGGGTGTCGGCAGAGCTGGCCACCGCCAAAACAACTCTGGATCCGGTTTTGGACAAACTCCGAACGGACATAATGCCACCCCTAATGGCGAAATACCCGGGCATGGAATATTCCTTTGAGGGACAGTCCAGAAGGGGTGCGCAGCAGGTGGATTCGTTTTTGGCCGTGCTTGGCCCTATTGTTTTGCTCATGCTCATGTTCATTACGCTCAATTTCAGGTCGTTTTACCAAACCACCTTGATATTGGTGCTTTTGCCGCTGGGATGGACTTGCGCCATTTTTGGGCATTTCCTGCATGATGCTGTGGTGTCGTTCATCAGCATATATGGTATGCTGGCACTTTCGGGGGTAATTGTAAATGATGCCGTAGTGATGTTGGATAAATTTAACCGAAACCTGAGGGAGGGCATGAATGTATTGGATGCCGTCAATGATGCGGGAATAGCCCGGTTCAGGGCAATCATCCTTACCTCGCTGACTACCGTAGCTGGCTTGTTTCCACTGATATTGGAAAAAAGTTTTCAGGCGCAATTTATTATACCGATGGTACTTTCCCTTGCCTATGGGGTCTTGTTTGGTACACTGTTCATATTGTTTTTCTTTCCGGTAATGATACTTTGCTTCAATGACATCAGGGTATATGTGATCTGGTTGCTGAGGGGTATCTGGTACCCACTGAAAGCAACCCTTTATGGGGGCACATCTAAAGTTTTCAAACCTGGCAAGGAAGAAGTAGAGCCGGCCATCATCGAAGAGAAGAAACTGGCAGGCTTTTGACCCATTTTTTTAAACGACCTAGATATCCTATGATAATGAAATTCAAACATTTGTTTGTAGTACCACTGTTTTTTTCAGTTGGCGCCTGTTTGGCACAGGAAACTTTATCCCTTACCAGTGCCATCAACACAGGGTTGGCCAATAATTTTTCTATTCAGATAGAAGAGCAAAAAAAATTGCAGGCCAGTAACAACAACAACTGGGGACAGGCGGGGGCCTTGCCATCGGTGATTTTGAATGCCTCGGAAGGCCTGTCCAATACCAACATCAACAACCCGGCAAGCTTCCTCAGTTCAGGCTCTATTAAATCCAGTAGTTTTAATCCTTCGCTGACGGCCAACTGGACTTTGTTCAATGGGTTTAATGTAAAGATGACCAAGGAGAGACTAGGGTTACTCCAAACCCAAACGGACGGCAATGCCGAGGTGATCATTGAAAACACAGTGCAGGCCATCATTTTGGGATATTATCGGGTGCTTTTGGAAGAAGAAAGAACGGAAGTCTTTCGCAGTAGCCTGAAGCTGTCCAACGACAGGTACTCTTACAGCAAGCTGAAAGGAGAACTGGGAAGCGCTGTTACTTTTGATATACTCAAGGATAAGAATTCGTACCTGACCGATTCGTCCAACTATATAGTGCAGGTGCTCAACCACAGGAATGCCATCCGAAACCTAAACCTGTTGCTTGGCAAGGATGTCGATACCAGTTACACGTTTGAGGATAGTTTGACAGTAGAAAAAAAGGTATTCTCCCTGGATGAATTGTTTGCCCGGATGACCGCTTCAAACAGCAACCTGAAAAACCAGTACATCAATCAGGAGATATTGAAAAGGGATATCCTGATCTCAAAATCGGCCATGTACCCCACGGTGAGCCTGAACCTTTCTGGATCTAAAAACTGGCAAAGCCAGGACCTCAGCGATGCGGTCTTCGCCAATGGCACCAACGGTGAGTCTGGTATTTCATCTTCCACGGCCAACCTGGCGGCAAATCTTACCCTCGCTTTTACCTTGTTTAATGGTGGACGGGTACAAAATGAGATCAAAAATGCACGGATACAGGAGCGCATAGGGCAGTTGCAAATCAAGGATTTGGAGTTGACGCTTAAAAACAACCTGATCAGTAATTTTGATACCTACAATCTCAGGAAAAGCCTTTTGGATATTGCCAATGACAATGTACAAACCTCTGAACTGAACCTACAGCTAGGGGCAGACCGTTACAAAAACGGTAGCATCAATTCCTTTGACTACCGCGACCTGCAGATCACCTATTTGCAAACTGCCCTGAGCTATTACCAATCTATTTACGACCTGCTGGAAACCGAAGTGGAACTTATGAGACTGACCGGAGGGATTTTAGGGGAATACAATTAAAAGTCACTTCGATTTAAAATGAATTTAGGTAAATAAGGGTTACTTCTTCCACTTAATATTACACCCCATACTTGGTAGTTGGTCTTGGCTGACCGGGGTTCCCGCGATAACAGCATCCAGTGTAGCTCGCAATTCTTTGCCTGTCACTGGCTTGCCATTTCCGGGGGAGGATTCGTCCATCCTGCCCCGGTACACACATGTCAGGTTTTTGTCAAACACATAGAAATCGGGGGTGCAGGCTGCCTGATAGGCTTTGGCCACCTCCTGGGTTTCGTCGTATAGGTACGGAAAAGAATAACCAACTTCCTTTGCCTTGGCCTTCATTTTCTCAGGTGAATCATCCGGGTAGTTTTCAACATCATTGGCACTGATGGCAGCAAAAGCCACCCCCTTTTTTTTGTATTCGTTGGCTATGGCTGCCATTTCTTTTTCCACATGGATGACATACGGGCAGTGGTTGCATATAAACATGACCACCGTGGCAATGTCGGATTTTATTTGTCCAAGGGACATGGTTTTTCCCGATATGGTATCTGGAAGCTCAAAATCAGGTGCTGTTGTGCCCAGTGGCATCATTTCCGAATAAGTAAGGGACATAGTGTGGTTTCTGTTTTTTTATAATTGTTCAGTACGTTTCTTCATCAAGTCAGGTGTCGGTCAATCCCATTTTATCGACCGGACAGGCAGCACATCGATGGCAATGTCTTCCACGGTTTCAAATGCTTTGGTCAACTGTGGCGTCTCTTTTGTCCATTTCGCAAAAAAATCTTCGACTTTGGCATTGTCTCCATCGCCCTCCAGGATCATCAGATCTGCGGATAGTTTTTTGATTCCCTCCTCAAAATTATCAAAATCTATGGACCATTTGTTCGTAAGTTCATCATAATTGATACCTCCATTGGCCACCAGGTAATTCAGGGAAATGGCTGCCGCCTTTCCATGCGCCTCTTCCAGCCCAAAACGAATGGAACGGAACAGACTGCCGAGGAAGGAAACATAATAACTCCTCCTGCCCTGCTCATCCACTACCCCTTCTTTCATCAGGTATGCCAACGAATACAAGCCCACCACATCCGCTTTGGCTTCTTCCAAAGGGCTGTAGTTGGGGCCAATGGCTGCATTGGCTGCCATCCCTTTTTTCGGCCCTACTTTTACTGTCCTTGGGCCAATGGCATGGCATATTTCGTGCATCAGCACAAACATGAAGAATCCATCATCGGACAAGTATTCCAGTTGGGATTCATCGATTAGGCGCATACTTACAGGTTTTATTATAGCATTAAACCTGGCTTCAAACATATTTTTCCAAAACGTTTTCTTCGTGCCTTTTTTGGCATGGACTTCCGGGTCGTTGGGCAGGTTGGCTGCTACGGCCTGATAGCCGATTGAGCCCTCGCCTGTTCTGATGATGTCCCGCACCACAATGAAATTGGCCGTGAGCCCTTCTACCACAGATTTGTATTCATCGGGAATGGGCAGGTTCTCTTCCATTTTTTGCAAGTAGGCTTTGTACACTTCAAGGTCGGCAGAGGCCTGCTGATCAACGATTTCGATGTATGCCTCATACTTGGCTTTCACGCCTTTTATCTTGTCAGAATAGGTCTCAAATGGCCCGAAAACTATGTCAAACTTTGTATTCTCGGTATCTATCCAGGCCACATCCGCATCAAAATAATTGTCTGTGGTCAGAGCTTCAGCTTTTAACCTCAGGAATTTGGCGAAAGATTCATTGTCCGACAGGTCGGCAGCTTCATTCAGGAGTTTAGCAATTGGGGTAATGTATTCCTTATATTCTTCGCTGTACCTCACTGCCCGGTAACCTCCCTGGCCATCTTCCCGAATGACGGTATAGGGGTACATAAATTCGTCTTTTTCCTTCTGTGGTAAGTCTTTGATATAGTCATCAAATTGCTTTGCAGTCATGCCTCTGGGGTAGAGCTCGTCCCCGCCGTAGTATTGTTGGTTGCCATAGAAGGCTTCAAACTCATTGAGGTGCTCAAACGGCCCGCCATTTCGCTTCACCAGTGTGAGCAAATTTTTGGCGTACGGATCGGAATTCACTTTCTCCAGGCTGTCGCGGAGGTGCATGCCGTACTTGGAAGTTTGCAGCCAGTAGATCGTGTCCAGATAAATGGCCGCTTCTACCAGCTTTTTGAGGATGGCTTTGTCGGTATCGTTGTAGCTGGTGGCGTCAAAGGACATTTCGTAGGGCTCATATTGCGCCAGGTATTCCTGTAGCTTTTCCCTTTCACCTGAAGGCTGGGTGGCGGTTTCTTCTTTTTTGGTTGTGGGCTGGCAGGCCAAAAATAAAATTGGCAAAACCAACAGTAAAGTGTTTTTCATAGTAGTGTTTTTGGGCAACACTAAAATTACCACATTCTACCTAGAAACAAAACATTGGATTATCCGCGTGCGAAGGACAGGATATTTTCAGGGGAGGCGCACCCTTAAACAGGGAGCTATCTACACCTTTTTCAATCTGTTTAAACGAATTTAGGAAATAACGAAAACGACAATCAGGATATGGCCAAATTACTTTCCGGGCTGCCCAGCCATTTCAACATTTTGTTGTGCTCCCTAATTGCCTCAAAAAACCCTTTTTTGCTGTAGTAGGGGATGTTGTATTCGGCGGTTGTTTGCTTTACAATTTTTGAAATGGCAGGATAGTGTACATGGCAAATTTGTGGATACAAATGGTGTTCTACCTGATAGTTGAGCCCACCTCCGTACCAGGTGACGAGTTTGTTTTCGTTGGCGAAATTAACGGAAGTGTATAATTGGTGCACGAATCTCGAATATTCCATTTTTCCATTCGCATCAGGGGTTGGATACACTACCTCTTCCATCAAATGTGAGGGCTGGAATATGACTGCCAATGCAAGGCCACTAAAGACATGCATAATCAAAAAACCCAGGAAGATTTCTAGGCCAGTATAGGAGGTAAAAAATACTGGTATTCCAATGATATAGGCATAATAAATAATTTTGGAGACTACCAATATGGCAACTTCACTGGCAATG
This sequence comes from Cyclobacteriaceae bacterium, assembly GCA_040222275.1. Classification (GTDB taxonomy): domain Bacteria; phylum Bacteroidota; class Bacteroidia; order Cytophagales; family Cyclobacteriaceae; genus CAXBNB01. The sequence continues at coordinate 25,751 of JAVKDJ010000061.1, read as the reverse complement.
CTGGTAGTGTTTTTTTGCAGCCAACCTTCTTTGTAGAAATTGATTATTTTGATAAAGTCCTTGAAAGTAACCCAAAAGAATGTGCCTAGTGCATAGAGCACCCAGGCGTATATGTACTGGTATTTGTGTACACCGGAAATGCTGGAATAGGGAGACAGCCTAAGGATCAGTTTAGGGGCGATATCTTCATCATGGTCGTGAATATTGGGGTAGGTGTGGTGCTTTACATTGTGCTGGATTTTCCAATTTAGTGCATTACCACCAACGAAATTCAGCGTATATCCCAACAACTTGTTGATTGTCTGATTGCCTGAATATGCCCCGTGAATGGCATCATGCATCACAGACAAACCAATACCAGCCATGCCTAACCCCATAAGGGTACACAGGACTATCGCCACCAATACATGTGGTTGGAATACTACCAACGCGATAAAGGGTAGCACAAAAAGTGACAACATGAAGACAGTTTTAAAATACATCTCGCTGTTGCCATAACGGGAGATGCCATTGGACTTGAAATAATCGTTTACCCTTTTGTTAAGGGTAGCGGTAAACTCCTTGGAATTTTTGTCTTCGTTGTTGAAATAAATCTTCTGAGGTTGGCTCATACAATCAAAATTTGGGCAAAGCTAACCATTAAATTGTTGTGAACGGGAATAGGCAATTCAGAAAAAAGCACAACTGCCCTTTTAAGTAATGAAAGAGACAAAATGGAATAGTTCATCTCGTTTTTATTTTGGCTTGTCACACTTGGCCCAAGGCCCACTGGTTAAGTTCAACTCTATTTTTATATTCAAACACTATCATTCTTCGCTTTACAATTGAGTATGTTTGCCACCATCAGCAAACCTTGAGTATATGAGCCCACTACTTGTATTTTCCATTATTGCCGGATACTTTGGACTGCTTTTGTTGATCGCAAACATTACATCAAAAGGCAGCACATCCGAAACATTCTTCACTGCCAACAGACAATCGCCATGGTATGTGGTGGCCTTTGGCATGATAGGGGCCTCCTTGTCTGGTGTTACATTTATATCCGTGCCCGGCGAGGTGGGCAACAGCAATTGGTCCTATTTTCAAATAGTGCTTGGTTATTTGGTGGGGTACTTTGTAATCGCCACCGTTTTGTTGCCTTTGTACTATCGGCTTAATCTGGTTTCTATCTATCAATATCTGGAATCAAGGTTTGGCGCGAGTTCTTACAAAACGGGTGCTTTTTTCTTCCTCATTTCCAGGGTGATTGGGGCATCTTTTAGGTTGTTTCTTGTTGCGGGTGTATTGCAGATCGCTTTTTTTGATGCCTTTGATGTGCCCTTTTTTGTTTCGGTGTTGGTGACCATTGCGCTTATCTGGTTATACACTTTTCAGGGTGGTATTAAAACCATAGTATGGACAGATACGCTACAGACATTTTTTATGCTGCTGGCGGTGGTTATCAGTATTTATTTCATAGCCTCGGATCTCGACATGGGTTTTTCAGCAGTGATGGCTACCATTTCCGACAGCCCGCTATCTACTACATTTATATGGGATTGGAAGGCTCCCGGTAATTTTTATAAACAATTTTTTTCCGGGGCATTTATTGCCATAGTTATGACAGGGCTGGACCAGGACATGATGCAAAAGAACCTCACATGCCGCAACCTGAAAGATGCCCAGAAGAATGTTTTCTGGTTTAGTACATCGCTGGTTTTCGTCAACCTGTTGTTCCTTTCCCTTGGGGTATTGCTCTACCACTATGCCACGGTTCAGGGTATTGCCATGCCCGGTCGGTCGGACAATTTGTACCCGCTTTTGGCCATCAACGAGTTCCATGTAGCTGGTGGTATAGTATTTCTTTTGGGAATTACAGCCGCCGCATATTCCAGTGCGGATTCAGCCCTTACTGCCCTCACTACATCATTTTATGTTGATTTCCTCAACAAAGACCCTCAGAAGTCAGAAAGCAAATCAAGGATGCTGATTCACCTGGGTTTTTCAGTCCTGATTTTGATGGTGATCATGGTTTTTCGCGCCATCAATGATGATAGTGTCATTGTAGCGGTGTTTAAAGTGGCAGGTTATACCTATGGGCCACTTCTGGGCTTGTATAGTTTTGGCTTGTTTACCACCCGTCAAATTAGGGATAAGTATGCCCCTTTGGTGTGCGTGCTTTCCCCTTTGATTACTTATTTACTCAATGAAAATTCTGAGTGGTTGTTTGGAGGGTACAGTTTTGGTTTTGAACTGCTCCTTGTCAATGGCCTGCTTACATTTTTGGGGCTGCTGGCCATTTCAAATGGACATCAGACAACAACAGGAGAGGAAGGTTAGGCGCACTCCCTGGCGCGGGTATTTTGTATCTATATTTCCAGTTCTATTGAAGGATCCCAGAAATGTTTCTTGAAATCCATGATCTGGTCATTCTCAACTACTAACCCATCTGCCTCCAGCATTTCCTGCATTTTTGTAGGGGTTCCAAAATGCATTTTTCCGCTTAGCATACCCAATCGGTTGACGACCCTTTGGGCCGGTATATCATCCATATTGTGTGCGGCATTCATCGCCCAGCCTACCATTCTGGCGCTTATTTTGGAGCCAAGGAAGTTGGCAATGGCCCCATAGCTGGTAGCCCGGCCCTTGGGGATCAGCCGTACGACATCATATACATCTTCAAAGAAATTGGTGTTCATGGCAGGTATTTGTAAAGGGGTAATTACCCTTTTCACTAAAAAGCTAAAAGTACCGATTTTTGGGGCAATAAGGTGAAGTCCTTTAGAAAAAAATCCTTTACAGGAATCGGGCTATGTTACTATCGATACAGACCCGCCTTGTTCAATGCCCTCTGATATTTTTCTGCATTGCGCAGGTGGTCGCGGAGGTTGGTGGCAAAATTGTGGTTTTCAGAAAAATCTTCCTTTGCACACATGTATAGGTATTTGTGGCGCTCGTAGTTCAGTACGGCATCTAAGCTACGCTTTTCCGGCATGTTGATTGGGCCGGGAGGCAGGCCCTTGTTGAGGTAGGTGTTGTAAGGTGATTTGATTTCTTTGTGGATGTTGAGTACCCTTTTGATAGTAAAATCCTGTGCCGCGAACACAAGAGTAGGATCAGCTTGAAGTGCAATGCCCTTGTTTAGCCTGTTCATGTACAACCCAGCCACCGTGGGCAACTCAGAAGCATTGGCCGTTTCCGCCTGTACGATAGAAGCCAGCACAGAAACTTGCATGGGTGTCATGTTGATGGCTTGCGCCTTGGCTTTTCTGTCATCATTCCAGAAATTATCGTATTCTTTTTTCATCCTGCTGACCAGGTTCGATGGACTGGTGTTCCAATAAGCCTGGTAAGTATCAGGAATAAACATGCCTATAATAGTGAGGCTATCAAATCCCAGCGACCTTTGTACGGAATCCCGGGAAATGTAGGACAAGAAATCCGATGGGGTCATTTCCAGGTTTTTGGTTATTTTTTCACCCAGGTCTTCTATTAGCCTGGCATTGTTGAATGTTACATTTACCGGGGTTTGCTCACCCGACCTGAGCAAACGTATCACATCTTTGTTGTTCATGTCTGCTTCTAAGTAGTAAAGCCCGGGTTTTATATTTTCATCGTAGCTCATCAGTTTAGAGAGAAAGCTGAAGGATACCAGGTCGTTGACATACCGCTCGTTGTACACCAGATTTTGTACATCTTTGAAAGTAGATCCGGTTGGGATAATCAACGGTCTCGCCTGCCCCTGAACCAGAAAGTTGGGGGAATTGATGACCTGAAAAAAATAAAATGCAAAGGAGGACAGCATGGTAGAAAATACTATGATGACAATGGCTAATACCTTGGGTCTTTTCATATCGGGCGCAAAACTAAAGCCTTCGTCAGGCTTTTGAAATATTATCTTCAAGGTTTTTACGGTTCGCTGGCAGGAAAGGGAATTCATTCAACGGAAAAGTAAAACGCCAGAGGTGCTCACATAGAGTCGTCCCTAGTGCGAATTACAACCTAAGGGGTTATATTCGCAGTAATTTTATCACATGGAAACACAGTTCATAAAGTTGTATGCCGACAACCCTGATGCCAGAAAGATAGATCAGGTAGTGAGAACCTTGCGCAACGGTGGTGTAATTATTTACCCTACTGATACAGTATATGGCATGGGTTGTGATATTTTCAGTACCAAGGCACTGGATCGAATTAAGCGAATAAAACAGTGGAAAGGCAAGAACATCGACATGTCGTTTATTTGCTATGACCTTTCACACATTTCCGAATACACCAGAAGCCTGCCTACGCCTGTTTTCAAGCTGATGAAAAAAACACTGCCCGGTCCATTTACCTACATTTTGAATTCCAGCAACAAGGTGCCAAAGATTTTGAACCAATCAAAGAAGACAGTGGGCATCAGGGTACCCGATAACAACATCCCCAGGGAGATCGTGCGGGAGTTAGGAAACCCGATCCTGACCACATCTATCAAGGATGATGACGAGGTAATCGAATATTCCACCGATCCGGAATTGATATTGGAAAAATTTGACGGGTTGGTAGATATAGTCATAGATGGGGGGTATGGTAATATAGCACCCAGTACTGTGATAGACTACACGGGCAATGAGCCCGAAGTATTGAGGGAAGGCTTAGGGGATTTAGATTTGATAGTCTGAATGGTTGTCATAGAAAGTCAGTATTTTCCACCACTTGAGTACTTTAGCCTGATTAAGGATCAGCAAAAAATTTTCATAGACATTCATGAGCATTTCATTAAGCAGACCTATCGCAACCGTTGCTATATACTCACTTCAAACAAAGTTCTCCCACTTTCGGTACCCCTTAATGGCGTAAACAAAAAAAATAAAACGGGGGAGATAAAGATAAACTACGCAGAAAATTGGATGAAGGACCATTGGGGCGCAATTACTTCAGCTTATGGCAAGTCGCCATTTTTTGAGTTTTATGAGGGCTATATTTATCAGGCCATCCATGCCAAACATGAGCGGTTGATCCAGCTAAATAATGAAATCCTGTCATTCTGTCTTAAAGTTTTACAAATAGATGTCAAGATAGCGCATACCGAAAAGTACGTTGAATCCACGGATAAGGGGTTTGAGGATTATCGGTCGGTCATTCATCCCAAAATAGGACACATTCATAGAAAAATTCATGACCCCAAACCATATACTCAGATATTTGGTAGCAATTTTGCTTCGAACCTCAGTATCTTGGATTTGATTTTCTGCTGCGGCCCGGAATCCAGAAATTATATTTGACAGAAACTGTCGGACTGACCACAACGAATGAATTAAATCACTCGTTTTTATGGAAAAATTTAGTTTTTGTTAGATTAAAATTTATTTTTACTATAGATATAAATGCCAGACATGGAAGCAAAGTTTTCAAATAGGGTAAAGGAAGTAATCTCGCTGAGTAGGGAGGAGGCACTTCGTCTGGGACATGATTACATTGGCACTGAACATCTGATTTTGGGAATGTTGAGAGAAGGTGAAGGTGTTGCAGTCAGTCTTTTAAAGAAATTGGGCGTCTCTCTCGATGAGTTGCGAACGTCCATAGAAAGGGCGACCAAAGGGTCAGCCACCAGCAATGTCAAAAATTTAGCAAATATTCCACTGACCCGTCAATCAGAAAAAGTATTAAAGATCACCTATCTCGAAGCAAAGATTTTCAAGAGCCAACTTATTGGCACTGAACATTTGCTCCTTTCCATCCTTCGCGATGAAGATAATATTGGTACTCAGATTTTAGACAAATTTGATGTGGCCTATGATGTGGTGAAGGAAATGCTCGAATACCAAACCGAAAACCCAATGGGGTCGTCCGATACCGACGAGCCAGATGAAGATTCATCCAGGCTTTTCGGGGGTGAAAGTCATTCTTCAGGAAAAGAAGGTGCTGGCAAGTCTGCCGAGAAATCACGCACACCTGTGTTGGACAATTTCGGACGGGACCTCACAAAGTTTGCCGAAGAAGATAAATTGGATCCTATCGTTGGACGGGAAAAAGAAATAGAAAGGGTAGCACAGATTCTGAGTAGAAGAAAGAAAAACAACCCAATACTTATTGGAGAACCTGGCGTTGGTAAAACCGCTATTGCGGAAGGACTGGCACTCAGGATTATCCAGAAAAAGGTTTCAAGGGTGTTGTTCGGGAAAAGGGTAGTGACACTTGACCTTGCTTCGTTGGTGGCAGGCACAAAATACCGCGGACAGTTTGAGGAACGGATGAAGGCGGTGATGAACGAAATAGAGAAATCTCCTGAAGTCATCCTTTTTATAGATGAATTGCACACCATAGTGGGTGCCGGGGGTGCTTCTGGCTCGCTCGATGCTTCCAATATGTTTAAGCCTGCCCTGGCACGTGGCGAAATCCAATGCATAGGAGCCACTACCCTGGATGAATACAGGCAATACATAGAAAAGGATGGGGCATTGGCCCGAAGGTTCCAGATGGTGATGGTAGATGCTACCTCAGTGGAAGAAACCATTCAAATCCTGGATAATATCAAGGACAAATACGAGGACCATCACAACGTGTCCTACACACCCGAGGCGATCAATGCTTGTGTGAGTTTGTCAGACAGGTACATTAGTGACAGGTTTTTGCCTGACAAAGCCATAGACGTTTTGGATGAAGCGGGTTCACGCGTGCACATCAACAACATCTATGTGCCCGACGAAATTGTAAGCCTGGAGGAGTCCATTGAAGAAATCAAAAAGGAGAAAAACCAGGTAGTTAAGAGCCAGAAATATGAAGAGGCAGCCCAGCTTAGGGACAAAGAGAAAAAACTGATCGAGCAGCTGGAGCGGGCCAAGGCAAAATGGGAAGAAGATACCAGGTCGCAGCGCTATACCGTGGATGAAGACAATGTGGCCGAAGTGATAGCCATGATGACCGGTGTGCCTGCCAAGAGGGTGGCACAAAACGAGAGCAACAAGTTGCTGGGAATGCGCGATGACCTGAAGGAAAAAGTAATAGGCCAGGAAGAAGTGATTGAAAAACTTACCAAGGCCATACAAAGAACAAGGGTAGGGCTTAAAGATCCTAAAAAACCTATAGGTTCGTTCGTTTTCCTTGGCCCAACGGGTGTAGGTAAAACGGAGCTGGCCAAGGTGCTTTCTACTTATCTTTTTGATAAGGAAGATGCCTTGGTAAGAATAGATATGAGTGAATACATGGAGAAATTCTCCGTGTCTAGACTGGTAGGTGCACCTCCGGGATATGTAGGGTATGAAGAAGGTGGGCAGCTTACCGAGAAGGTGAGACGGAAGCCTTACAGCGTGGTGTTGCTCGATGAAATAGAAAAAGCCCACCCTGATGTGTTCAATATACTGCTACAGGTATTGGACGATGGGGTGCTTACTGATGGCCTTGGGCGCAAGGTGGATTTCAGAAATACCATCATCATCATGACATCAAACATTGGTGTGAGGGATTTGAAGGATTTTGGAGCAGGTATAGGCTTTGCTACGCAAGCCAAGCGGGACAACATGGACGACATCATGAAGTCCACTATACAGAATGCTTTAAAAAAGACCTTCAGTCCGGAATTCCTGAACAGGCTGGATGATGTAATCATTTTCAATTCACTGGAAAGGGAGCATATCCATCAAATAATTGACATAACACTCGGTAAATTGTTCTCCAGGATTACTGACTTGGGATACAAAGTTGAGTTGACCGATAAGGCCAAAGATTTCCTTTCTGATAAAGGCTATGATCCTCAATTTGGGGCAAGGCCTTTGAACAGGGCCATACAAAAATACCTGGAAGACCCAGTGGCAGAGGAAATACTAAAAGGTGAAATCAAAGAAGGTGATACCCTTTTGGCCGACTATGACGGAAAGTCTGAAGAATTGTTTTTGAAAATAAAGAAATCGAAAACAAAAAAAGAAACAAAAGAAGACGAGTAGTATTCTAAAAAATCCGGTACAATGTGCCGGATTTTTTTTTGACCTGATTATTCAGGTTTTTTATTTTGCGCTTACAGCAACTAGAAATTACCTGGCCTATTATGAGATGGAAGTTCTTCCTTATTATTCCAGTCCTATTTGTTCACCAGTATTCCTGGGGGCAACCGCAGGACACCTTGCGTGTAGGGTATTATAAGACTGCACCGTTTATTTATGAGCAAAACGGGCACTTGCAGGGGGTGAGTGTTTGGCTTTGGGAAAAAATATTAGCTGAGTATCCAGTCCCGCATAAATTGGTCGAAGTGCCGCTCAACGGCTTGGTGGAAAGTATGGCGCAAGGCGGGATTGACCTGAGTATAGTACCGCTTACCATTACCAAAGAAAGAAGCGGATTGATAGATTTTTCACCCCCCTATTATGTGGCCAATTCTTCCATATTAATCCCTACAGTTGGGTCAACCCAAAAAGTACTTCTCTTTTTGGGGTCATTTCTAAATGTTGGATTTATAAAGGCCATCGGTGCTCTGTTGATTATCATTTCGGCTTTTGGCTTTTTATTATGGCTTTTTGAAAAAAGAAAGAACAATGACGAATTTGGTTCAGGCGTGCAGGGCATTTGGGATGGTATATGGTGGTCGGCCGTTACCATGACCACCGTTGGGTATGGTGACAAATCCCCAAGGACCGCCGGAGGTAAGGTAGTGGCTTTGGTTTGGATGTTTGTAGCCATAATGATTATATCAGGTTTTATGGCGGCTATCACATCTTCACTTACAGTGAGCCAGCTAGGATGGACTTTTGACCATATTTCCGATTTCAAAGAAAAGAAGTTGGGTACCATAGGCAAATCAGCAACAGAAAAATGGTTGAGTGACAATTTTTTCAACAACGTTAAGTCATATAAAAATACCCGGGAGGCAATCAAGGGTTTATCGGCCAAAGAGATAGACGCCATTGCTTATGACAATCCTCCTTTGCAGTACTACGTTCGCAGTGAAGAAAGTACCCCCTATGAAGTGCTGCCCATTTCGTACAACCAACAGATGTATGCCTTAGGGTTTTCTGAGGGCCTGAGCCGAGAAGTGGTGGAGCGGATTTCCAATGAATTATTGAAGGTTACAGAAAGCCGAGACTGGTCTGTTATTTTATCGGAATATGGTTTGCGTCACGATGATTAGTAAAAAAGATGGCTTAGTATTTTTTCTGCTTGAGTCGTTTTTTATTGGTGCTTCACTCCTCTCTTTGTACTTTTTCATGGCATAGAATTTGTTATTTCTGAAAAAAACAAACTATGCTAGCACGATCCATTATCATTCTTTTGGTAGGTTTTCTTTTTTCATGCCACCAATCTCTTGCCCAAGAATCTATATCTTCTGGAAAACGCCTCCTCGGAGGCGGTATTAATTTCAATACTTCAGACAGGTCTAACAATGTGATCCCTGGTAATGGTACTGATCAGGATAATTTAATATTCTCGTTTTCTCCTTACGTGGGCAAGTTTGTGAAAGATGGAACCGCTATTGGTTTCCAGCTCAATACATCATATACAAATAATAAAATAACATATAACAACAATGGTGTTCCAAATAGAGTGTCTGAGCGCAAAAGAAAAGGAATTGGCTTTTCTTTCTTCATAAGAAAATACTACCCAATAAATGATAAATTTGGTGCCTTCTTAAACCCCTCACTAGGATACAGATATGGTTTTTCCGATGAAGGGAGTTTTAACATCTCTGGAGGCTCAGAAACCCTTGATTGGTCCTCATCAGCTAAAGACCATACTGTTTCATTGGGGTGCAGTCTTGGGTTATACTATTTCATTGCGAAAAAATTTGCACTTGAAGCCAATCTCGGAAATGTGTTTGCCAGTAAAACTTTGGAACGCCAAAAATACAAGCGGGAATCGAATGGTGAAATTACTGAAGATTCCTACGATCAAAATAATTTCGGGTTGAATTTTGTTAACCAGCTTTCTTTTGACCAGATTTTGGTGATCACTTATTTTTTCTAACATTCTTCGAAAAGTAAGTATTTGCTTTTCAGAATATGACGGTCCCGATACGGTGGCCTTTTAGTTATCAAAATATGCCATAAATTTGACGTACCGGAAACGGTATTTTGCTACTAACCCAGGTTGATTAAACATATTCTTAATTACCATTGCACCTTTGTTTGAAACCAAGTCTATTTTACAATGAAAAAGAAATGCCTGTTGTTAGTATGTTTTGCCTTTGCTTTCACTGGCATACTGTTGGGTCAAAAGTTGGCAACTGTGTCCGGACGTATAGTTGACAAAGATACCGGAGAGCCATTGCCATTCACCTCGGTATTGCTTGGTTCGGCCAGCGATGGTTCCCATCTGGGTGGTGCCATAGCCAATGAGGAAGGGAGGTTCACCATAAGCGGTGTTGAAAGAGGGGAGTATGAATTGACTTTTACCTTTGTGGGATATGAGACAGCCAAACAGCCCCTTTTAATAGGGGAGTTGAACAATTTTTTTGATATAGGGAGCATTGGGTTGATCGCTTCTGGTCAGGAGTTGGAAGAAGTGGTAGTAGAGGCCAATAAGGAAATGCTGTCCTCTGGCATGGATGCCAAGACGTTTGATATGGACGAAAATGTGGCACAATCCGGGGGCACAGTGCTGGACGTGATGAAAACCATGCCCGGTGTTACCGTGAGCCAGGAAGGAAAAATAATACTCAGGGGCAGTGACAAAGTAGCTGTGCTCATCGACGGAAAGCAGTCGAGCCTTACGGGATTCGGCAACCAGAAATCCCTGGACAATATCCCGGCTGCAAATATTGAACGGATTGAGATTATCAACAACCCGTCTTCGAAATATGATGCTTCGGGACTGGCGGGTATTGTGAACATTATTTATAAAAAAGAAAAGGAAAGCGGTCTCAATGGGGATGTAGGCATGGCGTATGGCATTGGCGCTTTATCTAAACAGCGGCCTGACAACCCCACCGACCTTGGGAGCTATTCAGGCAACTCCAAATTGATTCCCAGCCTGAATTTCAATTACAAAACCCCCAAGGTCAACTACTTCCTCCAATCTCAAGTCATTTTTCAAAAACACCTGCCCAACAACGAATTTACCTTCAGGAAATACAACGATGGCAGGGTGACGGCATCTCAAGTGCCTGAAAACCGAACACAGACCCATTATATTATCAATGGCGGTATGGATTGGAGTCTGGGCGAAAAAGATGTCTTGACTTTTTCGGGAATCTACGATTACGAGGTACATACCGATACTTCGCAGGTGGCGTATATCAATCAGCTCAACAACAGGAGGTATAGATACTGGGCCTGGAACGAAGAGGAGGTGACCGGTTATATGAATTACCTGTTGAATTTAAAGCATCAGTTCGAGCAACCGGGGCACGAACTGGATGCGAGCTTGCAATACACTAAGGGTTGGGAAGATGAAACTTACTCACTGAATGACAGCTCAGAAGTTCGCATAGGAAAAGACCTCACCCATATAATAGCCACGGAACATACGGCTACATTTGGAGTGGATTATACAAAACCTCTGAGAAGGGGCAGGCTGGAGTCGGGGACAAAACTTCGTTTCAGAAGGTTGCCAGTGGAATATTTAATAGAGCCAGGTGATCAATCGATCATCTACCCGGATTTGGGTGATTGGTCCAAATGGGGAGAGAACCTATACGCGGTATATATCAACTACATATTGGAAAGGCATGATTTCGATATAGAAGGTGGGATTAGGGCTGAGCATACCGATGTTTTTTACAATTTATCATCCGAAAACGGGTATTATCCCAACGATGATGCCTACGATTACTTCAAGCTTTTCCCGAATGTCAGGCTTACACTCAAGCTGGATAACACCAACAGGGTATCAGCATTTTACAACCGCAGGGTTGACAGGCCTGGAGAGCCGGAGCTAAGGGTGTTTCCAAAGTATGATGATCCCGAATTGCTAAAAGTTGGCAATCCTTACCTGAGGCCCCAATTCACGGAATCTTTCGAATTGGCCTATAAATATATCTGGACGACTGGCTCTGTTTATCTGGCAGGTTTCCGCAGGATCATTACCGATCCGTTTATGCGCATCTATGGGATCGATTCCAACTCCTCGGAGTACGACATCATCAATAAAATATATCAAAACACCGGTCGGGCCACCAATACAGGCGTTGAGCTACTGCTTACCCAGGACATAGCCGATATAGGTAAGTTGTCCGGGAGTTTCAACTGGTATCAGAACGAAATAGAAGCCTATCAGGGAACGATGCTCTTTCCTTATGTAAGGCCTTATACTTTGGAAGCGTCTGACGACAACACATGGGACTTTAAGGTAAACGGGTTGTTTTTTCTGTCCGGGAGTGTGCAGGCGCAGATTACTACGCTCTATTATGCCCCAAAAAATATACCTCAGGGGAGGCAGTTGTCCAGGTCCTCTGTTGATTTGGGGTTAAAGAAAACCTTTGAAAGAGGAGAAGTGAGTTTTTCGGTAAGTGATGTCTTTCAAAATTTCGGCATCAGGCAGGATCTTCAGGGTTCTGATTTTTCTGCGCGCTATGAAAACAACTACGAAACCCAGGTACTGAGAATAGGGTTCAAGTACAAAATTTAGGAATGCTAGTTTCCTAACATGGGGAAAAGTTTCCTGATCTCCTCCTCAGAAGGCTGTTTCCCATACTCGCAAATTTCGAAACCTTCTACATGCTTTGCACTGGGGCCTTTGGCCCCATACCACTTCACCAAACATTGCAATGTGCTTTCGTTTGGTTTCTTTGACCTCCATTTGGCCAGGTATTCCAGCCGCGCCTTCTTGTCATCGGGCACCTTGTCCAGAGCTCCCATAGTCCAGGGGAGCCACTCGAAGAATTGTGACTCATGGGCTGCCATGGCATTGACCTTTTGGTCGAATACCTCATCGATGATCACTGCTATGTCTGGTTCGAACGGGTTAGGCTTTTGAAAGCCATCCTCTGAATAGAGAAACACGGGGTTTTTTTTGAGTGGAGGCACATCGGGAGCTACATTCGGCACGATCACCATGTAGGCGGCATCTTGTACCAAAATACCTGTATATCTGTGGTCTGGATGATAGTCGTTGGGCCTTGGCGCAATCACAATATCAGCGTTCCATTTTCTGATTTCCCTGATCACCTTTAGCCTGTTTTCCAGGGTAGGCATCAGTTCCCCGTCATGATTGTCCAATACAGTGTATTGCACCCCAAACCTTTTCCCTGCTTCTTTGGCTTCAGCCATCCTCCTTCTGGCCAGTTCCCCACCGCCCATTTCATGATGTCCGGCATCACCATTGGTAAGGGAAACAAACTTTACCTTATGGCCCATTTTTGCGAATAAAATGGCTGTTCCCCCAGCATCAATATCACAATCGTCAGGGTGGGCACCAAATACAATTACATTGATGGGTGTTGTTTGGGCGTTGGCAGTCAGTATGCAGAACAACAAGAATGTGCAGGTCAGTAAATTTTTCATAGGTTTAAATCGATTTAAATCAAAGGGGCAAATATGTTAAGCCAATTGATCCGCACAGGTGGGTTGATCAAACCCAGGCCTATTTTTCAATTAGCTCCCTGGCGTTTTTCAAAGCCGCTTCCGTGGGGTTTTCACCACCAAGCATCTTGGCTATTTCCAAAACATGGCCATTGTTGTCCAGTTTTTTGATAAAACTTTCCGTCGTTTCAGAATTGTTGTTTTTATAGACAAAATAATGGGTGTCTCCTTTGGCGGCAATTTGGGGCAAGTGGCTGATGGCTATTACCTGATGCCTTTGTGACATTTTTTTCATCATCAGGGCCATCTTTTTGGCGATTTCACCAGAAACCCCAGTGTCGATTTCGTCAAAGATGATGGTAGGCATGGCGGTCTTTGTGGCCAGCAAATATTTGATGCAAAGCATTAACCTGGAAAATTCACCCCCGGATGCCACCTTTGCCACAGGCTGTGGACTGATTCCCTTGTTCGCCGAAAACAACATCTCTATCTCGTCCTTTCCGCTCGTTGACGGTTCTATGGGCTTATGGCTCAGTTGTAACCGACCGTCTGGCATGCCTACATAACCCAGCAGTTGGTTGACATCATCAGAGAATTTGCCCAACATAGCTATTCTTTTCGCAGACAATTTGTCTGCAAGTGAAAGGAGTTGTTTTTGGGATTCTTCGAACAACCGTTGCTGTTTTTTGATTTCTTCGTCCAGGTTCTGGCTGGCCAGGGCCTTCTCTTCCAGGGTGCCCTGTATTTCCAACAAACCTTCCACATCCAATACCTGGTGTTTTTGTTGTAGCTGGTAGATCAACCCCAACCGCTGGTTGACTTCATCTATTCTTTGTGGGTCGTGTTCTACAGATTCCAGGACATCCCCAAGGGCATTGACTATGTCTTTCAATTCGGTGACCGAAGAAGTAAACCGTTCGTTGAGGCCCTCCAGTTCTGAAGAAAAGCTGGCTGTACTTCTCAGCAGGTTGTTCATTTCCATCAGCCTGTCAGAAACTGCGAAATCGTTATCCTGAAATTCACCCACGATTTGGGCGAGCTTCAATTTGATGTCTTCAGAATTGTCGAGGATTTTGAGTTCACTTTCGAGTTCTTCCTGTTCCCCCGCTTTCAACGCTGCTTTGGCCAACTCATCCAACAGAAAGCTGTTGTAGTCTTCTTCCCTGTTGAGCTTTTCTTGCTTGTTTTTCAGGTTGTCCAGTGCCTTTTCTGATTTTTTAAAATCGAGATAAGCCCGATGATACGTTTCCCTAAGCCCGCTGACCTGGGCATAGTCGTCGAGGATATTCAGCCTCGCTTCTTTTTTGGCAATTTCAATACTTTCGTTCTGTGAGTGGATGTCGAGCAGTCTCAATCCAATTTTTTTCAGCACATCCAGTGTAGTAGGCACATCGTTGATGAATGCCCTTGACTTTCCGTTGGGGTTGATTTCCCTGCGGATGATAGACGGCTCCTCATAGTCCAAATCGGCTTCTTCAAAAACGTGTTGGAGTTGGTATCCCTCTATTTCGAATTCCCCCTCTATGACGCATTTTTGGTCTTCCGACAAGAGTGCTTTGGTGTCTGCCCTGTTGCCCAACAGTAGCCCAACTGCCCCCAGGACGATGGATTTTCCTGCACCTGTTTCCCCTGTAATGATGTTCAGGGCAGGGGACGGTGCGATCTCCAATTCGCGAATGAGGGCATAGTTTTTAATGGATAAGTTAGTGAGCATCCTACAGCAGAGCTATTTTATTTTAAGAAAATCAAAAATAAAGATTTCAAATGAACTTCCTTTATTTTGACCAACTAGAAATGCGGAGATAAGCTTTTTCCTTCAGTTTGGTTTTGGGCAATCCATAAAACGGACGAGTCGTTAAAATTACGATGGGGCATGTCACTTACCGATTATTTTGTCGTACTCTTTTCCCCTGCTGGGATCTATTTCCTGCAAAACAGCATAGGCTTCCCTTCTGTCGGATAAATTGCCTTCAGCAAAAATGTTTGAAATTTCTTTGGCTTTGGCATCCATGAAAGAGATGGTAAGGATAGAACGGGGTCTTATCTTATTTACTTTTTGAATTTCTTTCAAAGTCCCCAAAATTGACTTTCTGGCCTCATCCGGATTTTCGATCAGTTGGTCCATGCCTATTCTGTGGTAATCATAGATGGATTCCCTTAGGGGTTTTAATTGATTGTTGATGATGTTTTCAGCAAACCAATACCTGTTCCTGATGCTATTGAACTGGTCCCATCCAGTGTACCCGGACTGCTGGGCACTGTTGACTACCTGCCATGCTTTGTTGAAATAGGGATCCCCTCCCATTTTACTGAACGAATCGTAATCGAAACCTATAATGAGGTAGGCATAATAGGCCAGCAACGAAGTGATATTAGATATGAAAGTGTTGTCGTTGTATTGTAGAGGCTGTGATTCGGTGTACTCAAAGGCCCAGTCGCGATCTGCAAAGTTCAAAAGTACAGACTCGTATGCTGAGCCATAGATTGGCCTGGCGGACAATACCTGTACTGTAGCGTTGAAATTTCCTATGGAAGGCTGGGATTCCAGGGTGACAATGATATTGCAGTTGATGCGTTCTTCAAGCTCGTACTCATCTTCTGTCCATTTACGGTTGTTCATAAACTGGCTGAACGCCGTTTCCATGTCTTCAAATATCCTTCTTTCGGTCGATTGAATTTGTCGGGCATCCACGCTCACCCTGCAGTTTAGCTCTTGTGCCAGTGCGGACCCAAAAGACAAAAGGATGACAGTGCAAACGGAAGCTAAAATTTTACCCATTGATGTGTTCGTTTATATTGTCCACTATGTCCTCGGCTACCTTTTTTTTACTTTTGAGGGGAAAATGCCTAGGTTCATTTCTAACGCTGAAAATACTGATTTTATTGGTGTCAACAGAAAAACCTGCCCCATTGTCGTTGAGGGAATTGAGGACGATTATGTCAAAATTCTTTTTCTTCAATTTTTCCTGTGCATTCAATGCTTCATTTTCTGTTTCCAGCGCAAACCCAACCGTAAACTGGCCATTTTTTTTCAACTTTCCCATCTCGGCCGCAATGTCTTTGTTTTTGACCAGAGAAATATCCATCGTGCTGTCAGATTTTTTTATTTTTTGACCGGCAACAGTGGCGGGTTTGTAATCAGACACTGCAGCGGCAAAGATGGCCACATCGCATTGCTGGAAATGCTCGCTAACACAAGCATACATGTCGTCAGCGGATTTAATATTGTGCACCGTAATGCCTTCCCTGGTAATAAGTTTTACCCCTGGGCCACCAATCAGGTGGACTTTGGCCCCTTCGCTGGCCAATGACTCAGCCAGTGCCACACCCATTTTGCCGGATGAGTTGTTTCCAATGAACCTCACCGGGTCTATTTGCTCGTAAGTTGGGCCGGCGGTGACCAAAGCAGTCTTGCCTTCAAACCGTTTTTTTTTACCAAAAAAAGTATGCAATGAGGCGATTATATTTTCAGGTTCGGCCATGCGCCCCTGCCCGGTAAGACCACTGGCCAACTCCCCGTGTTCAGCGTCTAAGATCCTATTGCCGTATGCTTCAAGTTTTTTGATATTGGCGATGGTGGCCGGGTGCTGGTACATGTCCAGGTCCATTGCCGGGGCAAATATGACCGGACACCTTGCGGATAGGTATGTTGCTGACAGGAGATTGTCGCAGATGCCATTGGCCAGTTTGCCCATGGTGTTGGCACTCGCTGGTGCTATCAGCATGAGGTCTGCCCACAGCCCCAGCTCAACATGGTTTTCCCACTGACCTTGTTTGTCTTTGATGAAATCAATAGAAACAGGCTTCTTTGAAAGGGTGGATAGCGTAAGGGGGGTGATAAATTCAGTGGCAGAAGGGGTCATTACTACCTTTACTTCTGCCCCTTCCTTTACCAAAAGGCGCACAAGTAAGGCTGATTTGTATGCGGCAATGCTGCCGCATACACCAATGAGTATTTTTATTCCCTCTATCATGAGGGTAAAATTATCTAATTAAACGTTAATTCCGCCTTCTTCTTTCTCGGCATCCCTGAATAAAACCTTATTTTCAAGGAATTCTTCGATTGCCACGGCAGTAGGCTTTGGCATTCTTTCGTAAAACTTAGAAATTTCGATCTGCTCCCTATTTTCAAAGATTTCCTCCAGGTTGTCAACTGTAGAAGCGAACTCTGCCAATTTACCGCTCAATTCTTCTTTGATGTTGCTCGAAATTTGTCTCGACCTTTTTGAAACAATTGCTATCGACTTGTAGATGTTTCCTGTTGTTTTAGAAAACGAATCTATGTCCCTTGTTTCGATTGATGGATTAGCCATAGTATTTTATTTTTTTGCTGTTAATTTTCTTATTTCGTCCAATGAGTTGGAATACATGTTTTCTGCACGTTTCAAAAACTCACTGTCCGGGTATTTATCTATTAGTTCTTCGTAAAGTTCGACCGTCTTGGCGTATCTTTCCTTTTGTTTGGTGTAGATACTTTCTTTAGCATAGCTGTATTGTGTATCCACAGACAAAAACAATGTCTCTTCTATTAGTTTGGAATCAGGAAAGTCCTTGGCGAAATTCTCAAAAGCTATAAGTGCTGCCTCATACCTTCTTAATTTGTGATATTGTTTGGCATTGTCAAATGCTTTCACCTCCAACTTGTGCTGCATTTCATCCATGATGTCGTTTACCTTGTCGGTGTATTCACCATGAGGATGGTTGTTGATGAAATTTTGAAAAGCCGTTACAGCATCATAGGTGCTTGTTTGGTCGAGGTTGGAATCCGGCGACTGTAAATACAGGGAGTAGGCATGCATATATGCCGCTTCTTCTGCCATGTCGCTTCTCGAATAGACTACCGAAAAATTCTGAAAATAATTAGCGCTTAGTAGATACTGTCGCTGATGGTAGTAGGTGTATGCATGCAGAAAATTGGCTTTTTCGGCCTCTTTCGTTCCCCTTATGATAGGCAATATCTCTTCCAGCAGGATTCCGGCCCTATAGTAGTCCTCTTCTTCGTAGTATGCCAGTGCCGCTTCATATTTTTCTTTCCAATCCGCACTTTTTTGAATTTTCCTGAATTTGCTACAGGAAGTCATCAAAATCATGACAAAAAGGGTGAAATAAACGCCTAAAAACCTCATTTTTCGCATAGGGCTGCAAATATACGTGTCTTTGTTATAAATACCTATTGTGGTGGGTCGTTCTTCTAACATCTTTGTGTTTAACATCTCATTGCCGACAGTCTTCACTTTCACATACTGTAATGAGATTTGAAAAGAACGGGTTGCCTGTCATTTTTTGAGGTCAAGTTTCTTTATTGGTTTGAAGTCCTGGCCTTTCAGTTTGCTTTTGTCAAATTGCCGGATTTCTTTAGGTGCATCGAGTGGATCCAGTCCTAGTTTCTGCTGTATGTCTTCTATTTTTTCCTCTATTTTCTTGTCTTCAATCAGTCTTTCGATATACCCTTCCCCACGGTAGTATGGCACCACGTCTTCCAAAGTAGGTCTCTCGTTTTCCCGCCATGCAAACCCCTCCAGACGGGTTTTTGTAGGGTTCAATTCATGGGGGGGGATCAGTTGTGCTTCGGGTTGGTTGTAAAAAGAAATATTCGACAGGTCGCTGTTTCGAAAGCGAATGCGCATGTCGCTGCACAGGATGCGGTTCATGCCAATCATAATTGAGTCGCCTTCCAATGCATAGTATAGGCTTTCCCCGTTACCGTTGATGTCCATGGTATTGATGATGCCCTTGTCAAAATGGGCTACCATGTTCCGTCCTTTTACTTGGTTGAACTGGCCAAGGGTGTCTTTTGATGCGAGAAATGAGTTTTTTCTCATCACCATTTTGTCGATTACATCCTCCACCAGAAATAAGTCAATGGAATCAGCTTCAATCTGGCTTTTCTTATTCCATAAAATCGGGTCATTGTACATGATGATCGTGGAATCCGAGATGAAATAGGACATAGAATCGCATTTGCCCTGCAGGTTGGCTTTGAACAGCTTAACGTCGTAGTATGCCAATATCCTCTTGTCCGCTTCAATTTCACTTTCTACTGCCACCAGCGTATCGGCAGCAAGAAAAAACGTATCCAGTTCCATAAGTTTTTTCATCACAGGGTTCCCAAATATCTTGCTCCTGCCGGCTGCCTGCTCATAAATCCCCTTTTTCCCTACTATAATTACATCTTCCGTTTTCGAGGTTAGTTTTACATTGCCTACCGCAGTGTAAAATTTAGTGGCATCATCGAGGAACAGCTCATCACCCTCCAGAATGTACTCCTTGGTTTCTATAATACCTTCTTCGAAAATGGTGACATCCACTGTAGTTTTGAACTCACCTCCCTGGGCGTGCACGGTCGTATTGTTTTCAGTAATGATGTTTGTTGGTCCTTTGGTTACCGCAATTTTCGTTACCGTGGAGTATTCGAGGGTGTCGGCCTCCAGATCATAGGTAGGGGATACCAGCTTCACATCTTTATAAAATACCGCAAAGTTGATTTGGGAGAAAAACCGGCCATTGTCACTTGTCAGGGTGTTTTCACCATCCATTAGTTTTCCCCTGTCGCGAAAGTCGGCGATTTTTTCTATCAGGTCATAATCGAGGATATCTGTGTATAGGGTCCGCCCCCTGTTTTTGTACACCACATTTTCCCTTAGCCTGGCCTGTCGGGTAGCCCCTTCATACACCAGCTTTTTGGAGGTGATGGTGACCGAATCACCATCCTTGATGTGCACATGCCCGAATGCTTCGAGCCTGTTGTCTTTTGTGTACTGATAGGCACTGTCGCAATTTACCACGGTGGATTCATGGGTAAATACGACATTGCCCAAAAGTTTCCTGAATTTTACTTTTCCCCTGCCGTGGTACTCTACTTTATCTGCCTTGTATCTGGGCCTTCTTTGTCCGTAGGATTCGTGTACCAGCACGAACAATACAAAAAGAACGGCGAAAAACTTCAAAATCCTCATGTCAATAGCATATCAGCGCAAAACTATACCGGAACAGTAACGAAAAAAACCTAAGTTTGATTTATAATTCCCAATTAAAAAGTTGATGCTCAAAAAGTTTCAAAACTTCATTTCAGAAAACAGGTTGTTGCCTGATGATGAAAAAGTGCTGGTGGCTGTGAGTGGAGGTGTAGATTCCATGGTTTTGGTGCATCTGCTCCATCATAGCGGCATTGGGTTTGGCATTGCCCATTGCAATTTTCAGTTGAGGGGCGAAGCGTCAGATGGTGATGAACAGCTGGTGCGGAAAACAGCAGAAGACCTGCAAGTGGCTTTTCACACTACCCGGTTTGATACCATCGCCTATATGAAAGAAAAGCAACTGGCTTTGCAGCAGGCTGCCAGGGAGCTGAGGTACCAGTGGTTCGAACGCATAGCCATTGAGCATGGTTATGGAAGGATCGCAACCGCCCATCATGCCTCCGACCAAACTGAGACTGTGCTGTATAATCTTGTGAAAGGATGTGGTATTTCGGGACTGAGGGGCATTCCATTGCTGAATGGTATGATCGTAAGGCCCCTATTGTTTGCCTCCAGAAAGGAGATAGAAGAATATGCTGTGGGTCAAAATATCAAATGGCGTGAGGATACTTCTAACAAAGATGAAAAGTATAGCCGTAATTTGATCAGGCACTCTGTTGTCCCAAGATTGAAACAGGTCAATCCAGGAATAGACAAGACAATGATGAGGAATGTATCCAGGTATAGGGCACTGGAGGAGTTGCTGGATGATGAAGTGGCCAAAATCAAATCTGAATATCTGGTAGCCCGTGGGGAGGACTATACCTTGGCGCTGGATTGGATTGCAGAAAAGAAAGGTGCGCTGGTGGTGTTGGAATCTATATTGAACGAATTTGGCTTCAATTTCGATCAGGTAAATTCGATGTTCGAAGCTATTCACCAACACGCAGGAAAGGTGTTTTATTCGAATTCCCATAAACTCAATGTGGACAGGAAAAATATTTACATAAACCCGGTGTCCGATGAGGAAGGTTTTGAACTTGATGTGGATGAGGTAGATGGCAGGGTAGAAGTAGCCGGGGCATCATTTCGTTTGACTAAAAAGGAAGCCGGGAACTTTGAAATAATAAAGGATTCGAATTTCGCCTGTGTGGATTTGGATAAGCTTTTTTTTCCTCTAAAAATGAGAAACTGGAGACAGGGGGATTGGTTCGTGCCCCTTGGGATGAAATCAAAAAAAAAGCTGAGCGATTTTATGATTGACGAAAAAATTCCAGTAAACTTGAAAAGCAGAGTCGTCTTGCTGGAGAGCCATGGGGAGATAGTTTGGGTGGCAGGATATCGCGTGGACGACCGGTTTAAAGTGACCTCAAAAACGGCCCAGGTCCTCATTATAGAAAAGACAGATGTTTAACCCTTTCAAAAAGAAATACAGTGCAGAGGAGCTGAGCCTCTTCAGGTTCATGTCCCAGATCAGGCATTTTGAGAAGCTCAACTATGATGAACTTTCGCATTTTGCCCCTTTTATGTACCTGCGCACATTCAAACAGGACGAGGTGGTGTTTTTTCGTGAAGACCCAAGCTACGCCATGTATATTGTAAAAAATGGCAAGGTGTCGTTGAGGATAGATGTGAATGATAAATTTGAAGAGCTGACAGTGGTGCGCCCGGGCGAATCTTTTGGCGACAATTCATTGCTCTACAATACCAAAAGGATTTATACTTCAGTGGTGGTCTCCGAGAAGGCCGACCTCTATGTGATCCCACAGGCAAATATTCTGGACATCCTGGATGACGACCCACAGATCAGGGCAAAAATGATGACTTCCTTTTCCGAACTCTACAACGAGTACACCTCTACCTTATTCAAAAAATATAAATCTGCGTTTGGATTTTTTGATTTGGGAATGGTATATGATAACCGCCAGTGATTTTGTGCTCCAAATCGTGCTGTACGCTTCGTCATTGACCAATATTTTAATACTTTTGCTGCGCAAACTCATAAATCTATTCACCATAAATTTCAATACTCAATGAAAGTAACAGTAGTAGGAGCTGGTAACGTAGGTGCCAGTGTAGCCGAATATGTAGCCATGAAAGAGCTGGCTGATGAAGTAGTATTACTCGACATCAGGGAAGGTTTTGCAGAAGGCAAAGCCATGGACCTCAACCAATGCGCCACACTTAATGGTTTCAACAGCAAGGTGGTAGGCACCACCGGTGATTATACAAAAACTGCCGGATCAACTGTAGTAGTCATTACATCTGGCATACCGAGGAAGCCTGGAATGACCAGGGAAGAGCTCATTGGTACCAATGCAGGCATAGTAAAGTCGGTAACTGAAAACCTGATCAAGCATTCGCCAGATGCTATATTGGTGGTTATTTCCAACCCAATGGACACCATGACCTATCTCTCTGCGAAGACCAGTGGCTTGCCGAAAAACCGCATCATCGGTATGGGGGGTACGTTGGATAGCTCCAGGTTTAGGTACAGGCTTTCAGAGGCTTTGGATTGCAACCCCAATGATGTACAAGGTGTAGTGATTGGAGGACATGGCGATACCACGATGATTCCTTTGACAAGATTGGCTACTTATAATTCTACACCAGTATCCAATTACCTGTCGGCTGAAAAACTCGAAGAAGTATCTGCTGCCACCATGGTAGGCGGTGCTACACTTACTGGCTTGTTGGGCACATCTGCCTGGTATGCCCCGGGCGCTGCTGGTGCAGCCGTAGTAGAGGCCATCGTGAGGGACGAGAAAAAGCTGATGAGCGCATCAGTATATCTGGAAGGTGAATATGGACAAAAGGATATTTGTATTGGAGTGCCTGTGATCATTGGTAAAAATGGATGGGAAAAAGTGGTGGACTTCAAACTGAACGATGAGGAAAAAGCGAAATTCGAAGCAAGTGCTGCTGCTGTGCGAAAAATGAATGATGCGTTGGAAATGTAATTTGAAATAGTCCGGATTTTTGGCCGGGCATTTTAAATAGCAGCTTATAATATATAGGAAGGCGCCTGAAAGGGCGCCTTTTTTTGTGCACCTGTGCCAAAGTTGTGGAATCTTTTCTGCGTTGACAGCACAAAAAAAGCCCTGGCTAGTTCAGTCAGGGCTTTCAACTATTCAACTATACAAATCACTATTTTATTTCAACTGTTTTCCTCATCAGGTAGATATCATTGGATACTTCAAAAGAATATTTGCCAAGTGGAAGTCCGGACAAGTCGTACGGCCTCAAAATTTCGGTGCTCCGGCTTACCTTGTCTTCATGTATGGTATGCCCTTCTGCATCGTACAATTTTATCTTTACTGTTTCATCTTTTTGCTTATATACATGTACCAATACCTTTTTGAATTGGTTTGGGGTAACAGTGGCCTCAAGGTATTCACTGTTGATTTTGTTAATTTTCGAATTTTTTCTGTTGTTGGCCATGGCCAACGTAGAGATCAAAAGCAAACCTGCAATCAACCCCTTCTTGAACATCATCGTTTTCATTGTTTTGCTATTTAATTGTTTAATTACAATACAAGGTTACGGGAGATTGTTTGCCAGGTAAAGTAAAAAACGGTGGGTTGATGTATTGGGAAGGTAAACTTTAGAATTTACGGGTTGATATGTTGCGCAAAAAAAAGCCCCGGCTATGAGGCCAGGGCTTAAAAACTATTCAACTATACAAATCACTATTTTTATTCAAACACTTTATGTATCTCGGCTGGTTGGTCCACCAGGGCCTTGAGGAATTTTTCCTCGGAAAGGTTCATCAGGTTGGACCTTTTGTCCACTTCCAGTTCGGTGAGTGTTTCTTCGAATAGGATCATTCCCCGTTCGTCGTAATACTCTACCTGGAACAAATCCCCCGGAAGTTTCTTATAATTCATCTTAATCATAGCGGTTACTTAAAATGGTTATTGGTTAATCGTGTACAATTATACGGGGTTTTAAGGACTGATGACGGGACTATTCGTTGAGTGCCGATAGGAATACGATGAATGAGAAAAATATGGGTATTAGCGATATTTCCACATAGCGGTCTTTCGAAAGAAGGGCTGTGGTTTCCCGGATAGGCACACAGAGCCTATTCATCTGGCATGTGAAGTATGAAAACAGAAAAATGTTATAAGTCGCTGATTTGAAAAATTAATCAGGCTTGATAGGAATAAAGATAAACCAATCCCGGGTCAACATTGGCCACATCTCCGGTTGATATTAGTGGGATAGGCAATGGGTTGGGCTTGAATTGCCAGGATGATTTATTTGGGTCAATTTATTTAGAAAAAGAAATTAAAAGACCCTGACCCACAAGGGCCAGGATCAACTAAAACAATTTACTTTCATATTACTTTACCTCCACGGTTTTTTTCATAAGGTATATGTCATTGGATACCTCGAATGAATACTTGCCTTCTGGGAGGTTGGACATGTCAAATCTCTTCCATACCAGGGTCTTGCCCTTCACTTTTTCTCCATGGAGACGCACCCCGTTCCTGTCATATACGTTGATTTTGACTTGTTCATCTGCTAGTTTTTCAAACTTCATGGATACCTCCTTGTTTCCAAGAGGTTTTACGCTCACGTCTAAATAGGCGCTGTTTGTTGAGTTTGAATCCTTACCACCCTCTGCGAAGGTGAGTCCTGAGATCAAGAGCAATCCTGCTATCAATCCCTTTTTTACGAATGTTGTTTTCATGGCATTTAATTTTTGGTTTTGTTAATGATTACAGTACAAGCTTACGCCAGGAAGGGCGCTGTGTAAAACAAAATCCGGTGAGTTGTTGATTTGGGCGGGCAGACTTAAGAATGTATGGGTTGTTATGACCGGGTGGTTGGTTACCTTAACGTCAGTTTGATAAACAAAATGAACGTCATGCCAGAAAAATATGCCTTAATTTTCTTAAAAGGCATGTTTTATCAGGCCTGCCTCGCCGGACAGGCGGGCATCTGAAAATGAGATTACGCCTGCATGCCGCAGGCAAGGATATTTTTATCCTTTTTTAAATTTAAGGATAAAAATTCCGAAATAGCCTGCCCCGCACTTGATGCGGGGACGATCGTAATTTGTTGACTGTAAACACGTTAAACTCTGAGTTCACGTTACTTTGTCAGCAATATTCACTATTTGTGGCTTTTGCTTATTAAGACAAATCAAGTGCCCGCCCTTATTCAATACCCACAGGAAAAACCTTTGCGTTTTTTTTCTATATGTAGTGGAATTGAGGTCGCCAACTAAAATCCAGCTTAGAAACTTCTGGGATATTGGATTTAGCATGCATTCAGTATTTATTGCCCCAACTTGAACATTCTTGACAAGCAAGGTTCGATAGTGGTTCAATGCCGTAGGCATTATATATCGGTAATTGGAACCCGTATGACATTCAGT
>JAVKDJ010000060.1:0-659 GCA_040222275.1 Cyclobacteriaceae bacterium | reverse complement strand
GCTTTCTATATGTTTTGGCTGCGCTCCGTGTTTGTGGGATATTTCCATGCCTGGAAACTGGAAATTGAAAGTTTGAAAAGAAAAGGCTTGTCCACATTTAGCTTACAGAATCAAATGATTTGGTTTGCCCTGCTTCCTATTCTTTTTTGTGCCCTGCTCACCTTTACTTTTAGCCCAGCAGGTGCCATCAATTGGCAAATACCGATGTTCTTTTTCGCTCAAAGCTTTTTTGCCTTTACCTTATTAGAACTGGTGAATTACGTAGAGCATTATGGCATACTTCGAAAGGAAAAGAACGGAAAACCAGAAAGAGTAAATCCACTGCATTCCTGGAACTCCAGCCATGTGATGAGTAATTTCTTTTTGTTTCAGCTACAGCGTCATTCCGATCATCATGCCAACGCTATCAAACGGTATCAGGTATTAAACCATTACGACTACAGCCCACAATTACCTTTTGGCTACCCTACCATGATCATCATAGCATTGGTTCCTCCCCTATGGTTTCATATGATGAACCCCAGGTTAGAGGAATGGGAGGGAAAAGTATACAACCAACCCATTGCCGCATAGCATAGGCTAGTTCTCTTTAAACCAATTGAGGTTGGCTGCCTTCACCTTATCACGATAGGCTTTCCATTCATTATCAAAAAATGAAT